>JBFWUB010000020.1:0-76956 GCA_050247515.1 Ramlibacter sp.
GTTGCCACGTCTATCACTCCTGGTCTCCTGCTGCTCAACAAAGCAGCAGGTTAGGGTTAGTACGTGGGTCAGATTTAGATGGAAATCCTGGGGGTTAGTGGGTCACTTCTGCGTGGAAATCAACAATTCGTCGAAGGAGTGATCTTGGGAGGAATCGGCGGTGGAGTTTCGCGACTGCGAGATTTATGCGCCGGCATGGCGGTTGAGTTGTCTTCCTGCGGCACATCAGACGCCTCTGGCTTGGCAGCAAAATGCTGGAAAACCCGTCGCGCTTCAAGATAGGCGGGGTGGACTTTCAGTTTGCCTTTCGTTTCGCCTTCCGCGAGCTCGCACAACTGCGTAACCGGGTCGACGTTGCTGGCCAGGGAGATCAAGCGTTTCACGGCTAGGCCTTTGATCGCAGATCGCATGAAGATCGTGTGTGGCATTTGATGCCACGGTGGCAGCGCATGCAAGCGGCCGAGATTTTGCCCCTTGTAGGAGACAGTTACGAATCGTGCGTCGTAGTCGTCTTCAAGGTATACATCCAGATACTCACCAAAAAGATCACGTCGCACTTTGAGCCATTCAGCGGAGTATTCGGCATTGTGAAAATTGATGTGTACATTGTTCCCAGACTTCGTGGCCAGAACGGGACACCGTTTGCGGGCGCACAAAAGTCTGGTCACCTCCCCTGGATCGGCGGTCCGGATCAAGTCGGGGTCCTGTCGGGCCAGAAATTCAAACTGTTCCAACGGTGTACGGTATCCGAGGCTCGAGTGCGGAGTGCCGTTGTAGTTGGCCACGAGCACATCCATCAGGTCCTCGAGGTGCTCGAGCTGAAAATTCGATGCCGCCGCGGCTGCTTCAGGATCTCGTCCCTTGCGCTCTCCTGGATTCGCGCCTGTGCCCGTTGACATCTTGGACATCTCTTTTGGGAAGATGCGGAAGAATGATTCGATATACGGTCGATCATCAAGACTGTGGCGGTTTGTGTAACTCTGCGCGTCTTGCGGGGCAATCAGCTCCGCGCCAACCACGCCCTTCAAAGTCTCGCGTACCGATTTGCACGTATTGGCCAAGGCGCCGTCGACACTCATCGAGTTCCAACAGGCTCCGATGTACTTTGTGTTCAGCTTGCTCGGAAAGCCTGCTTTCGGGTGGTAGGTTCGCGCGTTCAGCGTTGTCAAATTTCGCGGCTCCCATCGACGTAGCGCAAACCTGATGGCACGCAAAACGTCGTCTTTTGATGGCTCGCGTCGAATGGATACCGAATAACCAATGACACAACGTGAGGCGACGTCCACGATAACGATGATCCAAATACGGTGGACCAGACGTTGCGAATACCCTCCCGCCGGGTTTGGAACGTTGATGATGCAGCGTACGTCCAGCTTGTGCCCATCGCCTTCCGTGCGTTCCAGAAGCCTGAGCTTCGGCCGGTTGACGCCATCCCCCGCTTTGGCTTTCTTGTCAGCTTCAGGCCCCCCTTGCAGAGTGCGCGCGCGCTCGGGGTTGTCATCAAGCACCTGATCAATAAAGGTGCTTAGAGTCACCCTGCCCCGCTTGGACGTATTGAACGGCCAGTGTTCGCCTGGCACCTCGTAGAGGCTCTCGGCCTCCTGCAAAAACCAAACGATGAGTTCTTGCTTTGCAACTTTTTTTGCCGTGAGCTTGTCCCGCGGCCCGAGCTTGCGCAAGATTCGAGCTTCAAATCGGGTTCGCAGTTCGTGCCCTGCTTTCGAGGAAAACAGCAATTGGAGCGCACCAGCAAGACCAGCGCCCCATGCATCAGGCTCGAGTGGCGCCCTACGGGTATACGGAACGAGACGTTGGTGCGGCTTAAGCCCCCTCCACCCAGCGGGCAAGCCATCCTCGTAAGGGACGAGGCATCGCTCGGTGATTAGCCTGTAAATCTGAACACGAGAAACGCCCGAGATTTCTTTGATCTGTTTTGCGGAGTCGCCACGCAGGAAAGCTTGAATTCCTGCTTTTCGCGACCGGAACAGTTGCCTATGAGCATCAGTCAGGCCGCCTTCGTCTAGGGCCTGCCAAGTGGAAGTATCGATCTGATCCCGGACAGCGCCAAGCAGTACCCTCTCTGGTCTGCCGTAGGTGCGCTTCTTGGACATGTGGGAGCACGGTTGATTGACAACTTTACTTTCCTTACAGAGCGATTAACATCATTGCTTGAAACTTTGGCAAGTAATACCCCTACTGGGACTACAACCTTCATAGGGGAGTTGAGTCTAAAAGTGCGCCGAATTGATAACAAATTTACTTGCTCAGACGTCCTTGTCACCATTGACCTTTTGGCTGCTTGGCCCGTACAAAGGCTGCAATCAGGCCTGTCGCTTCAGTGCGGTTGCCGCGCTGTGCAAAGTCCAGTGCCGTCAGGCCCAACTGGTTCTTCAGCAGCGGATCGGCACCCGCCTCCAGCAGCAGCTTGACCGCCTCCGGCGAACCATAATGCGCCGCCATCATGAGCGGCGTCGTCCCGTTGGGCGATTCAGCATCGATGTAGGCATGGTGCTCCAGGAGCAACCGCATGATGGCTACATGGCCGTTGGTGGCGGCGTAATGCAGCGGCGTCCAGCCTGGCTTGTTCACGTCGGCGTCACGCGCAATCAGTTGCCGCACCAAGCCCATGTGGCCCTTGAGCGCGGCCATCATCAGCGGGCTTTCGTCCTGGGCCGTGCGCACTTCCACATTGGACTTGGGCCACGCGATCAGCGCCTCGGCCACCTTCAACGAGGGTTCCCGCACGGCCAGGTAAAGCCCCGGCGTCCCGTCCGGGTCCCGCGTGTCGGGGTCAAACCCCCGGTTCAGCAGCGCGGTGACGGTGGCCGCATCGTCACGCTTGATGGCGATGAAAAAGTCCTCATAGGAACCGGCATGAGCCCAGTTTAATCCAGCAATAACAAGGAGATAAAGAATTTTCTTAAAGTAAATTATCATGATCTGGCTGCCGTGAACAGGTGCTCGAAATTGCGGCTGGTGATTTGCGCAATGTCCTGGACGGGCATTTGGCGCAAGCTCGCCAGCTGGGCCGCCACATGTGGCACATAGGAGGGGTTGTTGGTTTTCCCCCGGTAAGGCACCGGCGCCAGGTAGGGGCTGTCCGTTTCAATCAGCAACCGGTCCAGCGGTACAAAGGCCGCCACCTCGCGCAGCTCCTGCGCGCTCTTGAACGTCAGGATGCCGGAAAACGAGATGTAAAAGCCCAGGTCCAGCGCGGCTTTGGCCACCTGCGCCGTTTCGGTAAAGCAGTGAAACACCCCGCCGGCCGAGCCCGCCGAGCCGTCTTCGCCCTCCTCGCGCAGCATGGCGATGGTGTCATCCGAGGCAGCCCGCGTGTGGATGACCAGCGGCAACCGGGCCTGGCGGGCGGCATGAATGTGCGTACGAAACCGGTCGCGCTGCCACTGCATGTCGGCCACCGTACGGCCGCCTTTGCGCTCGTCCATCTGGTAGTAGTCCAGCCCGGTTTCGCCAATGGCCACGACGCGGGGCCGGGCTGCGCGCGTCAGCAGGTCCTGGACGGTGGGCTCGGTCACGCCTTCGTTGTCCGGGTGGACGCCCACGGTGGCCCAGAAGTTGTCGTAGGTGGTCGCCAGTGCGTGGACGTCGTCAAACTCCTCCAGCGTGGTGCAGATGCACAGGGCACGGTCGACCTGGGCGCCTGCCATGGCCGCGCGGATCTCGGGCAGGCGTGATGCCAGTTCCGGGAATGTCAGATGACAGTGGGAATCGACGAACAAGGCGGTCAGATCGTCTGCGTGGGCCGTTCCGACGCCAGATGGCCCCCCAGGATTTCCTCGATCTTGAGCTTGAGCAGCCGGGACTTTTCGTCCGACGGAAAGCGGATGCCCACGCCCTGGGTCCGGTTGGCGGCGCTGCGTGCCGGTGTGACCCAGGCGACCTTGCCGGCTACCGGGTAGCGCTGCGGGTCCTCGGGCAGCGACAACAGCACGTACACATCGTCGCCCAACTTGTAGTCGCGCGTGGTCGGGATGAACACGCCGCCGTCGGTGAACAGCGGTATGTACGCCGCGTACAGCGCCGCCTTTTCCTTGATGGCGAGCTGGATGACGCTGGGGCGCGGGGTGGTCGGGGATGGATTGCTCATGGCGCGTGTGTGCTGCGGAGTTTAGGGCAATCTGATGGCCCGGTGGGCCTGCGCGGCCAGAGACTCCAGCATCAGGCCGGCGTTGAAAGGGTGTTCGGCCGTGCGCGCGGTCCGCGCCAGTTCTCGGCCCCAGGCCGCCAGGGCTGCGAGCCCGGCCGCAGGCGGCAGCGCCGCCGCATCGAAAAAGCGGGGGGCGGCGCCTGCTTTCACGGCAAGCAGGTCATGGCAGAGCTTTTGCAGCGCATCGACGGCCTGGGCCGGGGTCAGGCCGCTCAAAGCGCCGGCATCGCCGCGGGCCATGGCGCGCGGCAAAAGCGCCCAGGATTTCGGATCGCGCCCGGACTGCACGTATGCCAGGGCGTCATCGGGCCGCCCACCCGCTGCCCGCAGCAGGGCCCCGGCGTCGGCAGCCGGGATGCCCTGAGCCTGCAGCCACTGGTGCGCCTCGCCGTCTTGCGGCCAGGCCATGGTGTGGCCCAGGCAGCGGCTGCGGATCGTGGGCAGCAACTGGTGCGCGGCCTCGCTGGCCAGCACAAACTTCACATCGCCCGGCGGCTCTTCCAGGGTCTTCAGCAGTGCATTGGCCGTCACATGGTTCATGCGCTCGGCCGGGTACACCAGTACCGCCTTGCCCCGGCCGCGGGCGCTGGTGCGCTGGGCGAACTCCACCGCATCGCGCATGGCGTCCACGCGGATTTCGCGGCTGGGTTTGCGCTTTTTCTGGTCAATCTCGTCCTGGGCCTTTTCAGACAGCGGCCATCCCAGCGCCTGCATCGCAGTCTCGGGCATCAGCACGCACAGGTCGGCATGGGTGCGTACCTGGACGGCATGGCAGCTTGCGCATTCGCCGCAGGCGCCCTGCCCCGTGGGCCGTTCGCACAACCATGCACTGGCCAGCCGCAGCGCCAGGCCATACTGCCCCAGGCCCGACGGCCCCTGCAGCAGCCAGGCATGGCCGCGCTGGGCCAGCAGCGCTTCAAGCTGCCGCTGCACCCAGGTCGCGGCGGTAGCGCCCGCCGTGGCTGCATCGGTCATTTCGGTCCCCCGTTGGCCGCCACCATGATGGCCAGCCAGCCCCGGCGCACAAAGGCGCTGGTCAGCGCCTGCCAGACTTTGTGGCGCTCCTGGCCCGCGTCCACCCGCACAAACCGCTGCGGCGCCTGGGCCGCGCGGGCGGCATAGCCGGCCGCCACCCGGGCAAAGAATTCCAGCGGCTGGGATTCAAACTTGTCGGGCACCCGGGCGCCGGCCAGCCGCTGGGCGGCCACCTCGGGCGGCAGGTCGAACCACACGGTCAGATCGGGCTGGCGCACACCGCCGTCCGGCAAGGCCTGGACCCACTGCTCCAGTTGCGCCAGCACACCCAGGTCAAACCCCCTGCCGCCGCCCTGGTAGGCAAAGGTGGCGTCGGTGAAGCGGTCGCACAGCACCACGTCACCGCGGGCCAGCGCGGGCTCAATGACCTGCTGCAGGTGGTCGCGCCGCGCGGCAAAGATCAGCAGGGCTTCGCTCAATGCGTCCATGGGGTCGTTGAGCACCAGGGCCCGCAGCTTTTCCGCCAGCGGCGTGCCGCCCGGCTCGCGCGTGAGCGTCACGGTGCGTCCCTGGGCGCGAAAGGCTGACGCCAGGCCGTCGATGTGGGTGGACTTGCCCGCCCCGTCAATGCCTTCAAAGCTGATGAACAGGCCGGTGCTCATGGCGGGTTGCGCCCCCGCTGGTACTGGTTGACGGCGCGGTTGTGCTCGTCCAGCGTGGCGCTGAACTGGCTGCTGCCGTCGCCACGCGCCACAAAGTACAGGGCTTTGGACGCCGGTGGCTGAACCGCCGCCAGCAGCGATGCCTTGCCCGGCATGGCGATCGGCGTGGGCGGCAGGCCGCCGCGGGTGTAGGTGTTCCAGGGCGTATCGGTCTGCAGGTCTTTCTTGCGCAGGTTGCCGTCAAAGGCGTTGCCCATGCCGTAGATGACCGTGGGGTCGGTCTGCAGCGGCATGCCGATGCGCAGGCGGTTGCTGAACACGCTGGACACCAGCGGCCGGTCCGCGGCCTTGCCGGTTTCCTTTTCCACGATGCTGGCCAGGATCAGCGCCTCGGTCGGGCTTTTGACCATGGCCTCGGACGTGCGCTGGGCCCAGGCGGCTTCCAGGCGGCGGTCCATGGCGTGCATGGCGCGACGCAGCAGGGCTACATCGCTGGAGCCGCGTGAATACGTGTACGTATCGGGGAAAAACCGGCCTTCGGGGTGGACGCCCGGGCGGCCCAGCAGGGCCATGACAGCCGCGTCATCCAGCCCTTTGGTGTCGGGTTTGAGCTGTTCTTCCTTCAGCAGGGCCGCGCGCAGCTGGCGGAACGTCCAGCCCTCGACCAGCACGACGGCCTGCAGGGCTTCCTCGCCCCGGGCGAGCTTGCGCAGCAGGCGGCGCGGCGTGATGCCCGGCTCCAGTTCATAGCTGCCGGCCTTGATCTGGCGGTCCTGGCCGGACAGCCGGAACCAGGCGTACAGCAGGTCTGGATTGACATCCACGCCCGCATCGGCCACCGCCTGGGCCACGCCGCGCGGCAGCGTGCCGGGGTCGATGGACAGGTCCACGGCCTGGGCAGGCGTGCGCAGCGGCTGGTACACCCACCATACGGCTGCGCCACCCGCCGCCATGGCCGCCAGCGCACCCAACAGGAAAACCGTCATCAGGAATCGCCGCAAACCACTGCCCCTACTTCTGCGAGTGAAATCAGCGCACGATGATAATTCACGCATGACCCATGAACTCAATGGCGTGGCCACCCTGGCCCATCTGGGTGTGATCCGTGTGCAGGGCGAAGAGGCGGCCAAATTCCTGCAAGGCCAGTTGACGCAGGACTTCGCGTTGCTGGGCGATGCTCAGGCCCGGCTGGCGGCTTTCTGTTCGCCCAAGGGCCGCATGCAGGCAAGCTTCATTGGCCTGCGCCGCGCACCCGACGACATCCTGCTCGTGTGCAGCCTCGACATCCTGGCGCCCGTGCTCAAGCGGCTTTCGATGTTTGTCCTGCGCGCCAAGGCCAAACTGACCGATGCCACGGCCGATTTCAGTCTGCTGGGGCTGGCCGGCGCGTCCTGCCCCGCTATCGGCACGCAGGTGCCATGGGAACGCATGGACGATGGCGCGGCCAGCCTGGTGGCGCTGTATCCGGCGGCCGGGCAAGCACTCGCGCTGTGGGTGGCGCCGGCAGGCCACCCGGCGCCGCCAGACCCGGTGCTGAACCTGGACAGCTGGCTTTGGGGTGAAGTGCTGAGCGGCATTGTCACCATCACGGCGCCCATCGTGGATGCTTTCGTGCCCCAGATGCTCAACTACGAATCCGTGGGTGGCGTGAACTTCCGCAAGGGCTGCTACCCGGGCCAGGAGGTGGTGGCGCGCAGCCAGTTCCGCGGAACGCTCAAGCGGCGTGCTTTCGTGGTGCACGCCGGCGCGCCATTGGCCGCAGGGCAGGACGTGTTTCATGAAAGCGACGCCACCCAGCCTTGCGGCAGGGTGGCGCAGGCGGCGCAGTCGCCACAGGGCGGGTTCAACGCGATCGTGTCAATGCAGCTGAGCGCCGCCGACGGCGGGCGGCTGTGGGCCGGCGACGCCGGCAACACGCTGGCGCTGCAGCCCCTGCCCTACTTGCTGGCCGACGACGTCTGAGTCGGCGTCGCCTGCACTGGGATGGCGTGCGCGAAGCCGATCTTGGGCCAGTAAACCGACGGAATCTGCGGCAGCAGGGCTTTTCGCTCTGCTTCCGGCGTCAACTCCATCGCCTTTTTGAACAGTTCCAGCGCCTTGTCGGGTTTCAGCAGTGCCGTGGTGTACATGTTGCCCAGCTGGATCAGGCCGTTGACCTGGGTGTTGGGCCAGTCCTTCATGCGCAGGTCCATGGCCTTGAGGGCCAGTGCGGTATCGCCGCCACGCCAGCCCAGAATGAACGCGGCGTTCACCAGGTCATAGTCATACACGCCGTTGGCGATCGCATCGCGCGCCATGGCCAGTGCCTGGGCTTCCTTGCCCGTGCGGCTGAGCAACACCACCTCCAGTGATCGCACCGACGAGGCCTTGGGCTGGATCTTCTTGGACCGCTCCAGGTACTCCAGCGCTTTCTCCGCGTTGCCCATGGTGGCATAGCCCCGCGCAATATTGGACATGATGGCAACAACGTAGGGGCGCGACGACACCACGGATTCCCACACCCAGGTGGCGTTCTTCCAGTCTCCCCACTTCGCCATCTCATCGGCCACCATGGGTGTGATCTTGCGATAGTGGGGATTGATGTCTGTGCCCTCCTTGATCAGGCGCAGCATGTCGGCCTTGGGCTTGTCCCATTTCGGATTGTGGTAGTCGCCTGATTGCGAGATGGTCAGTGCAATCTTGGTGGCCTTGACAATCTTGCTCTCGCATTCAGCCGCTTGCTGCGTGATGTAGGCCGCGAGCGCCAGGCAGACCATGGTGCCCACGGCCAGGCCCTGCGAGAACGCCGGGCGCCAGTTCAGCCGCATGGCCGCGGTGTAGCCGCGGTATCCAAGGCGTGCGTCCGAAGCGGCAAGGATGGCAAGGCACAGTGCAAACAAGGCGCCCGTGCTTGCCATTCGCCACGGGAAGCCAACGTTGCTGACGATGAAAAGGGCAAGCAACCCGGTCAATGCCACGGCGCGGGCGGGCGCTTCGGCCTGACCTTCCGATGATCTGTCCCGCAGGGTCTGCCAGGCGGCCCTCAGCAGGTAGGCAAACAGGAGCAGCAAAAAGATCCATCCCACCAGCCCGTACTCCGCCAGCAGCTGGAGGAATTCGTTGTGAACGTAGTAATCGGTCTCCAGTTGGGAGCCCTCAACCTGGTACAGCGGAATATCGGCTTCCCATGAGCCCGCGCCGACACCGGTGAGCGGCCGCGCCTGGATGATGCGGCCCGTGGCCTTCCACATCACAAAGCGCACACCCAGCGAGCCGTCGCCGATATTGATTTTGGCGGTGCGCTTTAAGCCTCGCTCCAGTGCTGTCAGGCCTTTGCCTTCAGCGCGGTTTTCTTCAATCAGCTTGGGGTTGTTGGTGGAGATCATGCCCAAGCCGACAATGGTTGCCAGAAGAACACCAATCGCGATGATGCGCTTGCCGGCGTCCCACTGGTAGAACGCAAGCTGGCGACGGTAGAGGATGGCAATCAGCGGCAGCAGGAGCAGCAGTTGCACCCACATGGCCGTCATGGCACCGCGCGTACCGGTCATCAAGATGGCGACGATCACGAAGGCCCACGTGAAGGACACCAGCGCGATCTGGCTGGAAGAGCGCGAGCGGGCCAGCAGCAGGGCGCTGAAGGCAATGGTGCAGGCAGCGAACTCGGCAAAGAAGTTGCGATTGACGAAGGTGGATGCCGGGTTGGGGCCCTGGGGAAAGTATTTGAAGTCAATCCAGAACTGCAAGGCGGTCCATAACGAAGCTACGACAGCGCCCCAGTGGATGCCCCAGATCACCATCATGGTCCGGTCGCGGTTCAGGGTATTCATGCCCAGCCACAGCAGCACGCTGAAAATGAACCAGCGGATCGCCTCCACCCCGCTCAGGTAAGTATGGGCCCAGGCCATGCTGCCCAGGCCGTACACCATCAGCGCCAGCGGCAGCCACATCAATGCATGCCAGCGCAAGCCGTCGCGCCGGTTGCGTTGCTGCCAGAAGAACAGCAACGCGGCGCCCAGCGCGCCAAAGGCCACCACAATGGACTTCAGCGTGTCCTGCAGCATTTCTTCGTGAGGCACGCCCAGGGCAGGCGCGAAAAAGATCATCAGGGCGAAGATCAGTGCGGTCCAGTCACCTCGGACTATCTCCAGCGGCAAAGGGCCTGCCGCCTGCGGCTTGTAACGTGACACGGAAGGCACCGCGCCGCCCATGGGTGCGCTGGGCGCGGTGGTCCAGGCGGCTGCACCGCCGCCGAAGTCCGGGCGGGTGCCATTTGCATTCCCGGACGCCTTGTCCGGCGAATTTCGTTTCTTTTTTGCCATGTGGTACTTGAGGGGGCTGGTGCCGGGGCTGATCCTTGTATTGTCGCCGCTTGTCTGCCATGCCTTACACCGGGTTGCCCGGCGCGATCAGGCCGGCCGCAATTGCGTGAACATTTCGACATGTGGGATGCCGGCCTCGTCAAAAGGTTCACCCCGTGGTGTGAAGCCCAGACGGACATAGAAGCCTTCCGCGCTGCGTTGCGCGTGCAACATGACTTCATGGTCACCACGCTGGCGCGCCGCCTGCACCAGCGCATCCAGCACGCCCCGGCCCAGGTTGGCGCCACGCAGCACGCGGGTGACCGCCATGCGGCCGATTCGGCCCTGCCCCGCGCCGTGCCGCAGCAGCCGCCCTGTCGCCAGGGGCTGGCCCAGCCGGTTGTAGGCCACGGCGTGCAAGGCGGTCTTGTCGGCCTCGTCCCATTCCATTTCCCTGGGAATGCGCTGCTCCTGCACGAAGACTTCCGTGCGCACCTTGGACGCGTCAGCACCCAGGGCGTCCCAGTCGCCGGTTTTAAGGCTGACCATGGGCTCGCCGGCCTCAAAACCCAGCAGGATGGCGCGCAGGGCGTCGGGCACCGGGCGCGACGTCTGGGTTGCGGGATCGGCAAACACATAGACCAGTTCACAGGTAATCAACAGTTCGTCGCCGCGAAAGATGGCACCGGCAAAGCCCATGGACGAAGTGCCGATGCGCGCGCATTTCATGCCGATGTCGATCTGGTCGTCCATGCGGGCCGAGGCGTGGAACTCCACCGTGGCCTTCTTCACATACAGGTCGCCGCCGAGCTGGTGCATGGCCTCCTCATAGGGCAAGGCCAGCGCACGCCAGTAGTCGGCCACCGCGGTGTCAAAGTACATCAGATAGTGGGCATTGAAGACGATCTTCTGCATGTCCACTTCGGCCCAGCGCACGCGCAGGCGGTGAAAGAATCGGAAGTCAGTGCGTTTCATGGTTTCAGGGCCTGTTGAATGCCTGTTGCAGGGCTTGCGCGGCGTCGGCATGGGCCTGCACGGCCTCGGGCAGCGCGCGGCCCATCTTGATGAATTCATGGGTCACACCCCGGTACAGCGCCAGATCCACCGCGACGCCGGCCGCGCGTAGTTTATCCGCGTAGGCCAGGCCCTCGTCGACCAGGGGATCGCATTCGGACAGGCCGAACCAGGCCGGCGCCACGCCGTCCACGTCGTCGGCCACCAGCGGCGCAAACCGCCAGTCATGCCGGTCGGCGTCACTGCGCAGGTACTGGCTCAAAAAGAACCGGATCAGCTGCGCGTCCAGCAGCAGCCCCCGGCCATATCGGGCATGCGACGGGCTGTCCTGCCAGGGCGCGCAGCCGGGATAGAACAGCAGCTGCAGCGCCAGCGGCAAGCCGGCGTCACGGGCCTGGATGGCGCAGACAGCCGCCAGCGTGCCGCCAGCGCTGTCGCCGCCCACGGCGATGCGGCCCGGGTCGATCCCGATCGTGCCGCCCTGGGTGCCCAGCCAGGCCAGGGCATCCCAGGCGTCGTTGGCTGCCACGGGAAACCGGTGCCCGGGTGCCAGCCGGTAATCGAGTGACGCCACGGCGCAGCCGCCGCGTCGGGCCAGTTCGCGACACAGGATGTCGTGCGTGGCAATGCTGCCCACGGTGAAGCCACCGCCATGAAAGTACAGCAGCACCGGCAGGTTGCCCTCGGCCGGTGCGTACAGCCGAAGCGGCAGCTGCGCACCGTCGCGGGCAGGTACCGTCAGGTCCTGCACCCGGGCCAGCGTCGCGCGCGGCACCTCCAGCACGTCGGCGCCCGCGGCATAGGCCTCGCGCGCGGCCTGTGCGGTCATCTCGTGCAGCGGCGTGCGCCGCGCACGGCCCATGCGTTGCAGCACGGCCTGCATCGAAGGTGACAGACGAATCGGGTTCATTGGGTACAGTGGACGGTTTCGATCCTACAGCGTCAAAAACCATGGCCTTCATCTACTACGTCACCCAGATCCAGTTCGACTACGGCGCCGTCAAGCTGCTCAAGCAGGAATGTGAGCGCGTGGGCATCACCCGGCCGCTGATCGTGACCGATCAGGGTGTCAAGGCGGCAGGTGTTCTGCAAAAGGCGCTGGACGCCCTGCCCGGCCTGCCGGTGGCGGTGTTCGACCAGACCCCGTCCAACCCGACAGAAGCAGCCGTACGCGCGGCCGCGGACATGTACAAGGCCAACGGGTGCGACGGCCTGATCGCCGTGGGCGGCGGCTCGGCCATCGACTGCGCCAAGGGCGTGGCGATCGCCGCCACGCACGACGGCCCCCTGACCCACTACGCCACGATCGAAGGCGGCTCACCGCGCATCACCGATCGCGCCGCGCCGCTGATTGCCGTGCCCACCACCAGCGGCACCGGCAGCGAGGTGGCGCGCGGCGCCATCATCATCGTGGACGACCACCGCAAGCTGGGTTTCCATTCCTGGCACATCGTGCCCAAGGCCGCCATCTGCGACCCGGAACTCACGCTGGGCCTGCCGCCCAGGCTGACCGCGGCCACCGGCATGGACGCCATCGCGCATTGCATGGAAACCTTCATGTCGGCGGCTTTCAACCCGCCCGCCGACGGCATCGCGCTGGACGGGCTGGAGCGCGGCTGGGCCCACATCGAGCGGGCCACGCGTGACGGCAGCGACCGCGAGGCGCGCTTCAACCTCATGAGCGCGTCCATGCAGGGCGCGATGGCCTTCCAGAAAGGCCTGGGTTGCGTGCACAGCCTGAGCCACAGCCTGGGCGGCGTGGACCCGCGGCTGCACCACGGGACGCTGAACGCCATGTTTTTGCCGGCGGTGGTCACCTTCAATGCCGCCGCCGAATCAGTACAAAAGGACAAGCGACTGGAGCGCATGGCGCGTGCCATGGGCCTGGGCGCCGCGGGCGACATCCCCGAGGCCATCCGCGACATGAACGCCCGCCTGGGCCTGCCCACGGGCCTGGGCGAGATGGGCGTGCAGCGTGACTGGTTCGACAGGATCATCACAGGCGCACTGGCCGACCATTGCCACAAGACCAACCCGCGCATCGCCAGCAGTGACGAATACCGGCAGATGCTGGCTGACTCAATCTGAGATTGGGGATAATCGCTGCTCCTTTACTCGGCGCGGCGACTGCTCATGAAACTGGTGATCCTGGCTGGTGGTCTCGGAACCCGCATCAGCGAGGAAACCACACTCAAGCCCAAACCCATGGTGGAGATCGGCGGGCGCCCGATCCTCTGGCACATCATGAAGATGTACGCGAGCCACGGCATCGACGACTTCGTTTTCTGTCTGGGCTACAAGGGCTACGTGATCAAGGAGTTCTTTGCGAACTACTTTCTTCATACCTCGGACGTGACCTTTGACCTTGCCAACAACAGCATGGACGTGCACCAGCGCAACGCCGAACCCTGGCGAGTGACGCTGGTGGATACCGGCGAATCCACCATGACCGGCGGGCGCCTGCGCCGCGTGGCCCGCTACCTGGGCGACGACGACTTCTGCTTCACCTATGGCGACGGCGTGGCCGATGTGGACATCACCGCGCTGGTGCGCTTTCACCGGGCGCACGGCAAGCTGGCCACCCTCACCGCCGTGCAGCCTCCGGGGCGCTTTGGCGTGCTGGACCTGAACGGCAGCGAGGTGCGCGGCTTCCAGGAAAAGCCCCGGGGCGACGGTGCCTGGGTCAACGGCGGCTTCTTTGTGCTTTCGCCCAAAGTGGTGGACCTGATCGCCGGCGACGACAGCATCTGGGAACGCGAGCCGCTCGAATCACTGGCCGGCCAGGGCCAGCTGGAGGCGTATCAGCACCACGGCTTCTGGCAACCCATGGACACCCTGCGCGACCGTGTGCTGCTGGAAGAACTCTGGGCCACGGGTCGGGCACCCTGGAAAAGCTGGTGAGCGCCCTGCCCGACCCCGGATTCTGGGCCGGCCGGCGCGTGTTCGTCACCGGGCACACCGGCTTCAAGGGCAGCTGGCTCACGCTGTGGCTGGAGCACATGGGCGCTGCCGTGACCGGCTATGCGCTGGCGCCGGACACCACGCCCAGCCTGTACGCCGTGGTACACGGCCAGCCGGGCCACAACCACCTCATCGCCGACATCCGCGACGGCGCCAGGCTGGCCGCGGCCATGGTCCAGGCGCAGCCCGAGGTGGTGCTGCATCTGGCCGCGCAGCCGCTGGTGCGCCGTTCGTACCGCGAGCCGGTGGAAACCTATTCCACCAATGTCATGGGCACCGTCCACCTGCTGGAAGCGGTGCGCGCCACGCCCGGGGTGCGTGCCGTCGTGGTGGTTACCAGCGACAAAGCCTACGAAAACACCGGCCAGCCACTGGGTTACCGCGAGGGCGACCGCCTCGGCGGCTATGACCCCTACAGCAACAGCAAGGCCTGCACCGAACTGGTCGCAGCCGCCTACCGCAGCTCCTACTTTGAGCCCGCCGGCCATGCGCGCCATGGCGTTGCCCTTGCTACGGCGCGCGCGGGCAACGTCATTGGCGGCGGCGATTGGGCGCAAGACAGGCTGGTGCCCGACCTGATGCGCAGCTTTGCCGCCGGGCAACCCGCCGTCATCCGCTATCCGGACGCGGTGCGGCCCTGGCAGCACGTGCTGGAGCCCCTGGGTGGCTACCTGGTGCTGGCGCAGCGGCTGGTGCAAGACGGCCCCGCCTGGGGCGAAGGCTGGAACTTCGGCCCCGCCGACAGTGACGCCCGGCCTGTGTCATGGATTGCCGAGCACCTGGCCGCCCTGTGGGGCCGGGGCGCGGCCTGGCGCACCGAGACTGGCGACCAGCCCCATGAAGCCGCGTACCTGCGCCTGGACTGTGCCAAGGCCGCGCAGCGCCTTGACTGGCGGCCGCGCTGGAGCCTGGCACAGGCGCTGGCGTCCATTGCCTCGTGGCATGGCGGCTACGACCGTGGCGAAGACGCCCGCGCCCTCTGCCTGGAACAGATACGCGCCTATCAGGGTGCCAGCGGTGCGGCACAATAGCGGTCCTCGGCACTCACCCGCCGCAAAGATTCATCTTCCCCAAAAAAAGCGCCTTCCATGCACCCCTTCAACCTGATCTTCATTTCGGCCATGTACGAGAACGGTGGCAACACGACCCACCGCATGCTGGACGGCCACCCCGAGCTGTTTGTGTACCCGTTCGAGTCGCAGGTCGGCACCGGATACAACAACGACTACCTGGCCAGTTACGTGCCTATCCGCTACCGCTGGCCGGAGTTCCCGATGAACTCCGAGCCCGGCGCGGACTATGAAGCTTTCTGGGACGAAGAACTCAAGACCTACCTGCGCGCGCCCTCGCGCTCCAAGTTCAAGGACTGCGGCCTGGTCATGGATGAGGCCAGGCGCAAGGCCCGTTTTGCCGAGATCGTGGCCGAAGTCGGCCGCACCCGCGCCGGGCTGGTCGAGGCGTTCTTTCGCAGCACCTTTGACACCTGGGAAAACGTCAACCGCACCGGCCGCGAACGCTTTCATGTGGGCTACAACCCGGTGCAGGTGCTGGACACCGAAAAAATCCTGTCGGACTTCCCCAATGGTCACGTCGTCCATGTGGTGCGCAACCCTTACTCGGGCTACGCCGACCAGTTCCGCCGGCCGTTTCCGCCGCCGCTGGGGCGCTATGGCCACACCTGGGCACACTGCCAGATGCTCGCGTTGACCTACCGCGAAAAGTACAAGGGCCATTTCCACATCGTCCGTTTTGAGGACCTGGTGTCTGACCGTCGCGGTACCGTCACCACGCTGCTGAACGCACTGGGCCTCGAATTCAGCGAAAAATGCATGGTGCCGTCGTTCAACGGCGTCGAGCTCAAGCAGATCAAGCCCTGGGGCACGATCCGCACCGCCACCCTTGAGGAAAACTTTGCCACTGCCAACGAGCTGTCCGCGCAGGACAAGGCCGGCATTTCAGAGTTGACCGTGGTGACGCGCAAGCTGCTGGGCTACAGCCGCTTCATCGAGACCGGCACGGTGGACCCGATCGCGTTCTAGGGTTTCATTCCTGATGAACGATGCCCTGGCCCGGCGCATCGAGCGGCATGCGGCCCGCACGCGGGCCATGTTCTACCCCAAAAGCGACCTGGCCGCCGACGACGTGCAACTGCGCGCGCTGCGCGACGTCCTGCCCATGGCCGTGCTGGACGCTGCAGGCGCCGTGACCGACGGTCCCTGGACACCGCTGTCCGCGCAGGGAACATTTCACGCCCTGTTCTCCAACGGGCACGGGAACATCCTCAAGCTCAACAAATGCCCTGGCCTGCTGGACAACTGGCAACTGCACGCGGACGCCATTGCTGCGCGAGAGCTCGCGCGCGCCGGCCTGCCATTTGTGCCCGTGTTGTCGGTGGACTGCAGTCGCGCCGTGCTGGCCACCGACGTCGAGCGCCTGGCCCAGGCCGGCGGCCAGGCGCTGGCCACCTTCGACCATGACGACGCGCTCATGCTGCCGCGACTGGCACAAATGGGCCGTTTCCTGCGCCAGGTGCACGCCATCACTGGCCAGGGCTTCGGCTTTGTGGATGTCAGCGCCCAGGTGCTGCACGGCGCGGGCCCGCTGCGCGGCGTGCACACCCACTGGGCCGGCTATCTCGTCCAGCAGCTGGACGCCCACCTGGCGATCGTGCAGCGCCATGGCGACGCCACGGCCGAAGAATGCCGCGACATGCGCAACCTGCTGCAAGGTGGCTGGCCCGAGCCCGCGCAGCCCCGCCTGCTGCATGGCGACTGCGGCAGCCACAACATCTTCATCGACGGGGATGCTGTCACCGCCATCGACTGGGAGGACGCGCTGCTGGGCGACCCGCTGTTTGACCTGGCGTTCTGGGCCAGCTTCCACCCGCAACGGCGCTGGCCGGTCATGTTTGAAGCCTACTTCGGAACGGCCTGGGCGCCGGACCTTGCCTTCTGGCGCTACTACCTGCGCATTGCACTGTCCAAGAGCGCACATCGGCGCCGCTTCGGCTACCCCGACGTGGCCGGTCGCCCGCGTGCCTCGCTTCGCATGCAGCAGGCCCTGGCCGCGCTGTCTGCCATGGGGGCCGCATCATGAAGGTCTTTTTGACCGGCGCCACGGGCTTCCTCGGCTCGTGGGTGCTCGAGCAACTGCTGGACGGCGGCGACACGGTGGCCGTGCTGCTGCGCGATGGCGCCGACACGTCGCGCATCACCACCTGTCAGGACCGCGCCCAGGTCATTCGCGGCGACCTGCGTGACGTGGCCGCATTCGAGCCCGCCGTCCGCGCCTTTGCACCGGACGCCGTGGCGCACCTGGCCTGGGACGGTGTGGCGGGTGCCGAGCGCAACGCACCGCGCCAGTGGCGCAACGTCAGCGCCGCGCTCGAGCTGCTGGAACTGGCTGCGCGCTGCGGCGCCCACCACTGGATCGGTGTCGGATCACAGGCCGAGTACGGCCCCTGCGCCAACGTCATCAGCGAAGACACCCCCACGCGCCCCACCACGCTGTACGGCGCAAGCAAACTGGCCACCGGCCAGCTTGCGCAGGCCCTGTGCGGCCACCTGGGCCTGCGGTTCGGCTGGCTGCGGCTGTTTTCAGCCTACGGCCCGCGTGACAACCCGTCGTGGATGATCCCCAGCCTTATCCTTGCGCTCAAGCGTGGCGAACGTCCCGCCGTGACGCGCGCCGAGCAGCTGTGGGACTACATCCACGTGGCAGACGCGGCCGCCGCCGTGACGGCCGTGCTGCGCACTCCTGGCGCGCAGGGCTTCTTCAACCTCGGCTCGGGCAGCGCGCCGCCGCTGCGGGAAATCATCGAAACCGTGCGCGACCTGGTCGCGCCGGGGCAAGCCGTTGGCTTTGGCGAGGTACCCTATCGCCCCGACCAGGTCATGCACCTGCAGGCCGACATCCGGCGGCTGAGCCAGGCCACAGGCTGGCGGCCGGCCATGACGCTGGACCAGGGCTTGCGCGCCACGGTGCGGTGGTTCGCCCCAGAATCAGGAACTACATGAACAGCCTGGAACTTGCACGCAGCATCCGCCTGAGCGCCCTGCGCATGGTGCACGCCGCCAATGCCTCCCATATCGGGTCCTGCCTGTCGCTGACCGACATCCTGGCCGTCCTCTACGGGCGTGTCATGCAGGTGGACCCGGCCCGGCCCGCCTGGGCGGCACGCGACCGGCTGATCGTCTCCAAGGGACATGCTTCTGCCGCGGTCTATTCGGCACTGGCGGCGGTGAGGTTCATTGACCCCGCCGAGCTGGCGGACTACGGCAAGGACGGCTCGCGCCTGATGGCCCATGTGAGCCACAAGGTGCCCGGCGTGGAGATGTCCAGCGGCTCGCTGGGCCACGGCCTGCCGTTCGGTGTTGGCAAGGCTCTGGCCGCACGCCAACTGGGCGCCGCCTGGGGCGTCTATGTGCTGCTGTCGGACGGTGAAATGGACGAGGGCTCCAACTGGGAGGCGCTGATGTTCGCCGGCCACCACGGGCTTGACAACCTCACCGCAGTGATCGACTACAACAAGTACCAGAGCCTGGACACGGTGGCCGCCACGCTGGTTCTGGAACCGCTGGGCGCCAAGCTGGCGGCGTTCGGCTGGGATGTGGCCGAGGTGGACGGGCATGACCACGAGGCCCTGGCGGCGGCGCTCACCCGCAATACACAAGGCCGTCCGCGCGCCGTGGTCGCCCACACCATCAAGGGCAAGGGCGTGAGCTTCATGGAAGGCAAGGTCGAATGGCACTACCGAAGCCCCAATGCCGAGCTGCTGGCGCAGGCCCTGGCAGAAGTGGAGCGCGGCCATGCGTAATGTTTTCATTGAAGAATTGATCCAGGCCGCGCAGGACGACCCCCGCGTGGTGCTGGTGGTGGGCGATCTGGGTTTCAGCGTGATCGAACCGTTTGTCACGCGCTTTCCCGGGCGGTTTTACAACGCCGGCGTGGCCGAGCAGAACATGATGGGCCTGTCGGCGGGGCTCGCGTCCGAAGGTTTTCACGTTTTTGCGTACTCCATCGCCAATTTCCCCACCTACCGCTGCGCCGAGCAGATCCGCAACGACATCGCCTACCAGGACCTGCCGGTCACCGTCGTCACGGTGGGCGGCGGCCTGTCGTATGGCAACCTGGGCTATTCGCACCATGCGGTGCAGGACTACGGCCTGATGCGCGGCATGCCCGGCATGCTGATTGCCGCGCCCGGCGACCCCTGGGAGGTGCGCGCCTGCATGCGCTATCTGCTGGCCCACCCGCAGCCTTCGTACCTGCGCCTGGGCAAGGCCGGCGAGCCGGCGATCCACACCCGCCTGCCCGAGGTGGCGCCGGGCCGCTGGGTACCGGTGCTTGCCGGCAACAGCCATTGCGTTCTGAGCACAGGCGCGCCGCTGCGCCAGGCGCACGGCTGGGTCACGAGTGAAGGCCCGCATGCGGGCAGCACGCTGATGTCGATGCCCCTGTGGAGCATGAACACCAAGGCCCAGCAGCCTGCCCAGGTCGCGCCGTGGGAACAGCTCACCACGGTGGAAGACCACCTGGCCGACTGCGGCTTTGGCTCCTGGATGGCCGAATCGCTCATGGGCCAGGGCAGCCTGGCCGCGCGGCTGCGGGTGCGCGCGCTGGATCCCAGGGTCTGCGGCATGGTGGGCAGCCAGGCGGCCCTGAACGCGGCCGGCGGGCTGTAAGCCGCTCCAGCCGTGCCGCAGTTCGTCCGTTTCCTGGCGGTGGGGGTGCTCAACACGGCGTTCGGCTACGGCGTGTTTGCATTGACGACCTGGGCTGGCTTGCCCTACCCCGTGGCCATTGCCGTGGCCACCGTGGCGGGCGTGGCCTTCAATTTCTTCAGCACCGGCAGGCTGGTGTTTGGCCAGGCTGGCGCGCGGCTGGTGCCGCGCTTTGTGGCGGTGTATGCCGTGGTGTACTGCGCCAACGTCGCCCTGGTTGCGGTACTGCTGCGCCTGGGGTTGAATGTGTACCTTGCCAACGCGCTGCTCGTGCTGCCGCTGGCGCTGCTGGCTTATGCGTTGCAGCGCCGCTTTGTCTTTACCAGGCCATGAAAAAAACCATCACCGTCGTCACGCCCTGCTACAACGAGGAAGACAACGTCGAGGAGCTGTTCCGCCAGACCGCCGCTGTCTTTGCCGGCCTGCCCGACGTCGTGTACGAGCACCTGTTCATCGACAACTGCTCCACCGACCGCACGGTGGAACTGCTGCGCGGACTGGCCGCGCGCGACAGCCGTGTCAAGGTGATCCTGAACGCGCGCAACTTCGGCCAGGTGCGCTCACCTTACTACGGCCTCATGCAGGCCCGTGGCGATGCCGCCGTGCTGCTGGTGGCCGACCTGCAGGACCCGCCCGCCATGCTGGCTGATTTCGTGCGCCACTGGCTGGCTGGCGCCGCGCTGGTGGTGGGCGTCAAGCCCGCTTCGCGCGAAAACAAGCTCATGTTTGCCGTGCGCCGACTGTACTACCGCTTTGTCACACGCATTGCCGACGTGCGGCTGATCCAGAACTTCACCGGCTTCGGTCTGTACGACCGCCGCGTGCTGGACGTGCTGCGCGCCATTGACGACCCCTACCCCTATCTGCGCGGGCTGGTGTCCGAGGTGGGCTTCGAGCCGGTGCAGATTCCCTATACCCAGCCGCGGCGGGCCCGTGGCATCACCAAGAACAATTTCTATTCGCTGTATGACTTTGCCATGCTGGGCATCACGTCACACTCGCGGGTGCCGCTGCGCCTGGCCACCATGGCGGGGTTTGCGCTGTCGGGGCTGAGCCTGCTGGTGTCGGCTGTCTACCTGCTGGTCAAGCTGCTGTTCTGGAACAGCTTTTCACTGGGCCTGGCACCCATCCTGATCGGCGTGTTCTTCTTCGCGTCGGTGCAGCTGTTTTTCATCGGCTTGCTGGGCGAGTATGTGGGCGCGATCCTCACGCACGTGGCCCGCCGGCCGCTGGTGGTGGAACGCGAGCGCATCAACTACGGCGACGTGCCGCGCCCATGAGCAGCACGCTCAACCCTGGCCGGCACGTTCAAACCTTGAACAGTGCGCGGTTGACGAACGGGTCCAGGCCCGGCGGCAGCGCCAGCGTGGGTCGACCCGGCCCATGTGCCACCCAGGGCGTTAGGCCGTACAGCACCGAAAAAATCAGCCGCCGCCCCTGCGTCGCCAGCAGCGGGCGGTGGATGCCCCAGGTGTCTTCCAGGAAAGCCGTCCCTGCCGGCCCCTTGACCGTCACGATGTCCTGCGCCGGAAAATGGGCCCGCACCTGTTCGTCGGAAATGATGCCGCGCCGCGTGAAAAGCTCGCTGCGGTGCGAGCCCCGCACGAAGCTGTGCGCGCCGTTGTGCTCATCCGTGTCGGTCAGGTACACGAACAGCTTGACGAAGCGAAAGTCGTCCACGTCGCGGTGGTAGGCGTCGTCGTACTGCAGCTGGCCGCTGAAGTTCTCGCCCAGCGTCCACCAGGCCAGGAACAGCCCGATCGTGGGCCGCGTGCCCAGCACCTCGCCCACGGCATCAAGTACCAGCGGGTGGTTGGCCAGGTCCACCAGTTCGCGGCAGCCCAGCAGATCCTCGCCCCGGTAGTACAGGCGCGTGCAGTGGGCCGGCAGCGGGCCGTCCACGTCGTAGGTGGACACGCCGTCGTACTGGTCCACGGCGGGCCGCCCGCGCAGGTGCGCCCGCACCGCGGCCACGGCCGGCGCGGGAAAGATGTCGTCGGGCAAAAGGCTCAGGCCATCGCGGCGAAGCTGCGCGGCCGCATGGTCGCCCCGGGGATGCGGCGCGGGGCGCGCCGGTTGGCGGCCAGCGCATCCCACCACCAGCTTCGCGAGCCCCCGGCGCAGCGGCACCGAGCGCACGGCTTTCTGAGCGTAGTAGTAGGCCAGCGCGGGCTGCTGGACGATGGTGGCGAGTACGGACATGGGACGAATCGTCAGGGAATGATTTTCTTGCCGGGGCTGGGGTTGGGCAGGGCACGGCCGGGCTGGCAGCCGGTGTCCCGCAGCCCGATTGTCGCCTCGGGAACCGCCCCGGGGCGCAGGCCCGCGAGCAGAACTTGCGCTGGCGCAAAAACCGGCAGCGCGGCGTCATAGCGGCTGATGCAGTCTGCGCCCGGCAAACCGTCGGCCCCCAGGTAGTGCTGCACGGCGGGCCGGGCCAGCCCGGTCTGTCCGAGCAGGTAGGCGTGGTACTGCCATTGCATGTCCAGGCGATAGGCCTCGACTGAATAAAAACTCGGCCAGTACGGCGCCTTGCCCCAGGCTTCGTGCAGGATGACGCCCGCGCTGACGCTCCAGATCAGCCAGTCGGTCACGGGGCGGTAGGCGACTTCCACCACACCCGGCGGCGCCGGCGGCAGGCGCTTCAGGCCATGGACCAGGCTTTGCTCGGCGAACTGGGTTTGCAGCTTGTTGTAGTAAGCCGCCAGCACCCAGGCCAGGGAAGCCGCCAGCGCAAGGCAGAACGCCCCCATGGGCGGGCGGCGCCGGCCCCCCAGAACAGCCCAGGCCAGGCGTGCCGATGCCCACGCGAGCAGGCCGACGGCCGCGCCGAACAGCAGGGCGTGGCGTCCCGAGCTGTTGGCCCAGGTGGGTGCGAACAAGCCCGTGTGCGCCGAGCGCAGCACCTGCTCGGTCAGGCCGTCGCCGAGGGCGCGCAGGGTGAACAAGGGCGCCCCCTTGCCAACCGCGACGTAGGGGAAGGCCGCCGCCGCGCACAGGAACGCCGCGATCAGGACAGCGGGTGCATGACGGGCCAGCGCCGCCCGGCGTACGCCCGGCGCCAGCGCACGCCCGGGGCTGCGCTGCAGCGCCCACACGGCCGTCGTGATACCCACGACGACCAGGGGAATGATGCCCCAGGTGAGGAACATCGCGCAGGCCCTGGCGATGCGGCGCAGGTCCTGCGCGTGCCATGGCTTGAGCAACTGGTTGTACTCGGTGAACAGCTGGGCCGGCGGCACCAGCCAGCGCATGGTCGCGTAGACGGCCACCGCCGAGCCAAGCAGCGCGGCGCTCGCGAGCAGCCGCCGGCGGCGCAGGGCTGGCGTCAGACGGGCCAGCCAGACGCACTCCAGCGCCAGCGCAAACACCAGGTTGGAGTTGAGCTGGAACGACACCACGAGCGCGACCAGGCCTGCGGCCCGGTGCAGCAGGCGCTCGCCGCGGTACAGACGATGGCCGGCGAACACCAGCCACACGCACAGCAGCAGCGGCACGATCTGCGACGATGCCAGCGTGTACAGCACGGGCGAGGCGCTGGCCAGCAGGGCCGCCAGGCGCGCCTGGCCGGGCGGCAGCGCCAGCAGCTGCCGCGCCAGCCGGTTCAACTCCAGGTACAGGCCCACGAGCAGCGCGCTCAGCGTGAGTTTCACGAACAGCAGGTACGACGCGCCGGTGAGCTCGCCCAGCGTCAGGCAAAGGTTGTGAAACACGAGTGCCACCGGCCAGTTCGCGTTGCGCAGCACCATGTCCAGGCCGTCGCGGTGGCCCGTGGCGGCCGCGAAGGCGACGGCCGCGCCGTCGAACAGGTCGCGCCACAGCAGCCAGTGCGGGCCGATCAGCAGCGCCAGCACTCCCGCCGTCCACCACGGCGGCGCCCCGGTACCTGGACGCCAGGTCACAGGCTTTCCACCCGGTCAATGCCAGGGCTTGCCACCCACTGCGCAAACTCGTCCGCCAGCTGCCGGCTCGCTGCCACGGCGGTACTCCAGGCCTTGACCCGGGCTTTCAGGTCGGTGCCGTAGCGCACGAAGTCATTGCGGTCGGGCAGCTTGCCGTTGGGCAGTTTTTTGACCCATTCGGGGTCGGGCGCCAGCACCACCATGTTGTCAAGGAAGCGCGTGGCGCCATGGCGCCAGCGCAGGCTTTTGTCCAGCCAGCCGGGTACCACGGCCTTCTGGAAGTGCGGGTACAGCACGATGCCCGCACCCTGCCCCGGCTGCGCGCCTTGCGGCTGCCGGTAGTCCAGGTGCAGGTGGTAGTCGGTGATGCCGCCGTCCCAATACGCGCCGCGCGGCGCGCCGGGGATGTCGTGGATGGCCTGCAGCACGAACGGGATGGAACAGCTGGCCTGCAGCGCGGCGTTGAAGTTCGCCTCGCTCAAGGCCACCTGGCGCGTGCGGTAGTCGCGCGTGCCGAACGGCAACGGCGCCCCGGCGCTTGAGAACACCACCCGCTCCAGCCAGGCGCCCATGGCGCGCCGGTGCACGGTGTTGGTGAGGAAGGCACCCAGATAGCCCAGCGGCGTGCCCAGGCGGTGTTCCCGGCCCAGCAGGTGGCGCCCGCGCGAGGTCACGATGTGCAGGCGGTAGCGCGAATGCCCCAACACTTCGCCCAGCCGTCCGCCATAAAACGCCTGCAGGTTCTGGCCGAACCGCTCGCTCACATGCGCCGCGGTGGGCCGTTTCTGGCCGGGCTCCAGCGCATAGTCCTGGTGGATGTAGTCGTGCTCCAGGCGGTTGAATGCCGCCACCGGGTCGCCCAGGCACGCGGTGGCCATGCGCCAGGCGCCGATGGAGGCGCCCACCAGGTGGACCGGCTGGGCGGAGGCAGCCAGCCATTCACCAAACAGGTAGCGGTCCAGCGGCCCCAGCACCAGACCCTTGGGGCCACCCGCCGCACCGGGCACGACGCCGATGTCGCCGGGATTCAGGCCGTTTTTTTCGATATGGGCACGGGCACGGGGGCCGGCATGGATGCGCAACGCGTTCATTGGCGCCGATTGTCGCAAACCCGGCGGACACCATCGGTGCCGCGCGCTTCAGTCGTCAGCCAGTACCGTCGTGCGAACGCGCTGCCCGGGTATGCCCGCCAGCATCATGTCCGGGTCCAGGTCCAGCAGCAGGCCCACCTCGTCCGGGTAGCTGGTGGCCATGTCGGCGTCATTGAGGCCGCAGAATTCGCCGCGCGCGCGCCAGCCGGCCAGGCAGGTCACGGCGGCCAGGATCTCGTGGTGGTCGTTGTCCAGCGGTGCAAACTGGTTTTCCACCGCCTCCACAAACCGGGTCGGCAGGCCCCAGTGCCTGAGCAGCACCGCGCCAGCCTGCGCGTAGCTGTAGCCAAAGTGCGACTGCTCCAGCTGCACCCGGGCCGGCGCCATGGGATGGCTCAGATCGTCCAGCGCACGCATGGCATCCGGCATGGCCGCGGTCATCACCAGCATGCCCACGGCATGCAGCAACCCGGCCGTGTAGGCCGTGCCGCGGTCCACACCGATCAGGTTGCCAATGCCCATGGCGACGTCGGCGGCGTTCAGGCTGATGGTCCACACGGCACTGAGTTTGCGTTCCTCAATGTTGTGAAAGCATGACTTCAGCGCCATGGCGATCGCCAGGCTGCGCACCTTGTCAAAGCCCAGCACCCGCACCGCATCCAGCGGCGTGACCACGGTGCGGCCCAGCCCGAAATAGGCTGAATTGGCCGTGCGCAGCAGGTGCATGGTCAGCACCGGGTCGTCGGCGATGTCGCGCGCCAGCACCTCGGTGGACGGGTTGGGTGCGTCAAACGCCTGGATCACGCGCGCCATGGCGGCCGGCACCACGGGCAGCGCCAGGTCCAGCGCCATCAGGTCAGTCAGATTCTTCAGGGTCACACGGCCTCCGGCAGGTTGTTGTTGGGCTCCTGCCGGGTCTTCGGCGCCGCGCACGGTTTCTTGAGGCCGCCAGCGCGCCCGTCAGCCCCCGCCGCGCAGCTTCTGGAAGGCCTGTGCCATGGCTGAATGTGCGGGCGCCTGGGCCGGGGCGGCGCGCTGGCCGCGCGCCAGGCCCTCAAACCGGTTGTCGCGCGGGCCGCCGTCGTGGCGGCGCGCCGGTGGCGCATCCAGCTTCATGGTCAAGCCAATGCGCTTGCGCGCCACGTCCACTTCGGTCACACGCACCTTCACGATGTCCCCGGTTTTCACCACCTCGCGCGCATCGTTCACGAACTTGTGGCTCAACTGGCTCACATGGACCAGCCCGTCCTGGTGCACGCCGATGTCGATGAACGCGCCGAACGCCGCCACGTTGCTGACCGTGCCCTCCAGCACCATGCCCTCTTTCAGGTCCTTGATGTCTTCCACGCCGTCGTTGAAGCGGGCCACCTTGAAGTCCGGGCGCGGGTCGCGGCCCGGCTTTTCCAGCTCGCCCAGGATGTCTTTGACCGTGATGACGCCGAATGTGTCGTTGGCAAACAGCTCGGGCTTGAGCGTCCTGAGCATGTCGGCGCGGCCCATGAGGTCCTGCACCGGTTTGCCGGTCTTCGTCATCATGGCCTCGACCACGGGGTAAGTCTCGGGGTGCACACCGGTCATGTCCAGCGGGTTGTCGCCGCCACGGATGCGCAGAAAGCCCGCGCTCTGCTCAAAGGTCTTGGCGCCCAGCCCGCTCACGTCCATGAGCTGGCGGCGGTTCCTGAACGCGCCGTTGGCCTCGCGCCAGCGCACCACAGCCCTGGCCACCGTGCCCGACAGGCCCGACACGCGCGACAGCAGCGGCACGCTGGCCGTGTTCAGGTCCACACCCACCGAGTTCACGCAGTCTTCCACCACGGCGTCCAGCGTGCGGGCCAGCTCGCTCTGGTTCACGTCGTGCTGGTACTGGCCCACGCCGATGGACTTGGGATCAATCTTGACCAGCTCGGCCAGCGGGTCCTGCAGCCGCCGGGCAATGCTGGCCGCGCCGCGCAGGCTCACGTCCACGTCGGGCATTTCCTGGCTGGCGAATTCGCTGGCGCTGTACACAGACGCACCGGCTTCACTGACCACCACCTTCTCAATGGTCATGTCAGCCTTGGCAGCGGTCTTGATCAGTTCCCCGGCGAGCTTGTCGGTCTCGCGGCTGGCGGTGCCGTTGCCAATGGCAATCAGGTTCACGCCGTGCTTTTCGCACAGCCTGGCCAGCGTGAACAATGCACCGTCCCAGTCGCGCCGGGGTTCGTGCGGGTACACGGTGGCGGTATCCACCAGCTTGCCGGTGGCGTCCACCACGGCCACCTTCACACCGGTACGGATGCCCGGGTCCAGCCCCATCACCACGCGCGGGCCGGCGGGCGCGGCCAGCAAAAGGTCGCGCAGGTTGTCGGCAAACACCTTGATTGCGACTTTCTCGGCGTCTTCACGCAGCCGGGCGAACAGGTCGCGCTCGGTGGACAGGCTGAGCTTGACGCGCCAGGTCCAGGCCACGCATTTGCGGATCAGGTCGTCGGCCGGGCGGCCGGCATGGCTCCACCCCAGGTGCAGCGCGATCTTGCCCTCCGCCATGGACGGTTTACCCGGTTCGGGTTCCACAGGAAGGACAAGTTTGGCGTCCAGGATCTCCAGTTGCCGCCCGCGAAACACCGCCAGCGCCCGGTGCGACGGCACGCGGCCGATCGGCTCGTCGTAGTCGAAATAGTCGCGGAACTTGGCGACGTCGGGGCTGGTTTCGTCCTTGCCGGCCATCAGCCTTGACTTGAACAGGCCCTCGGTCCACAGCCATTCGCGCAGGCGCTGCACCAGCGTGGCGTCTTCGGCCCAGCGCTCGGAGAGGATGTCACGCACGCCGTCCAGCACCGCCGCCACGGTGGTGAAGTCTTCGCCGCCCTCGCCCTTTTCGGCCTTCACGAACGACTGCGCCTGTCTGGCCGGGTCCAGCGTGGGGTCGGCAAACAGGCGGTCGGCCAGCGGCTCAATGCCGGCCTCGCGCGCGATCTGGCCCTTGGTGCGGCGTCTGGGCTTGTAGGGCAGGTACAGGTCTTCCAGTTCCTGCTTGGTGGGCGCGGCGTCAAGGGCCGCGCGCAGCGCGGGCGTGAGCTTGCCCTGCTCCTGGATGCTCTTGATGACGGCTTCGCGCCGCTCTTCCAGCTCGCGCAGGTAGCCCAGGCGGTACTCCAGTTCACGCAGCTGGATGTCGTCCAGCCCGCCGGTGGCCTCCTTGCGGTACCGGGCGATGAAGGGCACGGTGGCCCCGCCGTCCAGCAACTGCACGGCAGCCGTGACCTGGTGAGCCTGGACCCTGATTTCTGCGGCAATCTGGTCAATGATTTTCTGCATGCTTGGTTGGTGCAACGAACTTGATGGGAGGCAAAGGGCGCGAGTTTGCCACACCCGCCCACAGCGATACGGGGTGGTGGCTGACAAGGCGGGGCCAGCCCCGTTGGCACAATGAAACCAGCTGTTTACGTCCCAAGGAGACCCGCATGCGCATCCGTATGACCCTGCTGCTGGTGGCCACGCTTGTCACTGCCGTGTTCGTGGCCCTGAACTGGCCGGAGTTCGTGCGCCCTACGCCCGTCAGCCTGGGTGTGACCATCGTTGAGATGCCGCTGCCGCTGCTTTTGCTGGTGGCGCTGCTGCTGGCCTTGCTGGGCGGCCTGGGCAACGCGGCCCTGAACGACGCGCGGCATGAACGCGAGCTGAGCCTGCACATGCGGGAACTGCAGGCCCAGCGCAACCTGGCCGACAAGGCCGAGGCATCGCGCTTTACCGAGCTGCGGCATTACCTGGACCTGCAGGCCGCCGAGGCCCGCCAGCGCGAAGCCGTTACCTCTGAAGCGCTGCAGGCCACGCTGATCAAGGGCCAGCGCGACATGCAGGCCAGCGTGGAAATGCTCGCCAACCGCCTGGCCGCCCGGATGGAAGCCCCGGATGACCGCCCCCACGAAGTGCGCGTGACGCGACCCCAGACCACCCTGTAAGACAGTACGGCCAGGCGCGACCCACCCCTTGGGCACCTTGCCCGCTGGAGTATTGCCGTGCGACTGTCCGCCACCGCCCTGTTGCTGAGCCTGCCCCTGGCCATTGCCGCTGCGCCTTCGTGCGAAGCGGTGTCCCCCGCCCGGCTCACACCCGTCATCGAGCTGTACACATCTGAAGGTTGCAGCTCATGCCCGCCGGCAGACCGCTGGCTGTCCACGCTCAAGCCGCTCGCCGCGGCCGGCCAGGCCGTGGTGCAGGCGTTCCACGTGGGCTACTGGGACTACATCGGCTGGGTGGATCGCTTTGCCAGCCCGGCGCACACCAGCCGCCAGCGGCAGATCGCTGCGGCCAACGGCCTGCGCAGCATCTACACCCCCCAACTGGTACGCGACGGCCAGGACTGGCGCGACTACCCCCGTGCCCTGGCCCCGGCGGCCCAGCCCGCGCGCGCGGCCATCACGCTGCAACGCAAGGGCGTGGACGCATACGAGGCCACGGTGACGCCGGCCGCGGGTGTGGACAAATGGTCCGCCTACTGGACCGTGACCGAGCACGGTCACGCCAGCAAGGTGAAATCGGGCGAGAACGCGGGCGAGCTGTTGAAGCACGACTTTGTGGTGCGCCAGTACGTTCCGGCGGGTGACTACCGGGGCAGCGCCCGTCTGAGCCTGCGCACCGTGGCGCCGGATGCCGCCCATCCGCGCCAGGTCAACCTGGTGGTGATGGAGCCGCGCAGCGGCAAGACGCTGCAGGCGCTGAGCCTGCAATGCAGCGGCTGAATCAGCCGGGCGGATCGAACAGCCCCGGCTCGCTGCCAAAACGAGCGCCTTCATTCAGCAGCATGCGCAGCTTGGTGTCCACGCCGCCGGCCGCAGAAAACCCGCCGCCGCGCGTGCCCGCGGCCAGCACCCGGTGGCAGGGCACGATGGGCGCAAACGGGTTGTGGCCCAGCGCCTGGCCCACGGCGCGTGCCGCGCCGGGTTCGCCCAGGGCCGTTGCCACCTCGCCGTAGGTCAGCGTGCGGCCCGGTGCAATGGCGCGGGCCACCGCGTACACGCGCTGGTGAAATGGCGGCACGCCTGTCATGTCCAGCGGCACGTCCAGCAGGCTGTCGGCCTGGCCTTGCAACAGGGCTTGCACCCGCGCCTGGATCTGCTCTACCCAGGGCGGCGGCGGCAACTCGGCCACGCCGGGAAAGCGTCGCCGCATGCGTTCGCGGCTGCTGTGAGCATCGGCCTCGGGCAGCTGCACACCGGCCAGCGCGGCTTCACGCCAGGCGATGCCGCAGCTGCCAACGGCCGTCTCAAACAGCGCAAAGCCCAGCGCCTGCGCCATGGGTTTTGTCAGGCCTCGGCCTTCTTCAACACATAGCCAATGCGCGGGAAGTGCACCCGCACCGTTCCCGCGCGCGCATCGGTGCGCAACAGTGTGTAGTGGGTACGGGTGGCGGCCACCAGTTCGCCCTCGGTGCCCTCGGGGCCGAAGCTTTCGGCGGTGATGACCACGCGGCTGCCCAGCGGGATGCCATGGTCGTCCTGGAAGCTGTGGCCGTGCAGCAGATTGGCCGGCGCCGGCGTGGCGGCGCACAGGGCAATCGCCTCGGCGGGCGTCAGGGTTGAAAAGCTGCCGTGGCCGATGGCGGCCATGCGGTCCATCCAGGCCAGCACCGACGGCGTGGCGTCCAGGATGCCGGCCATGCAGGAGGTCTGCGTGCGGGTAAACCACAGAGGGTGGTAGGCGGCATAGTCGGCCACGCAGGGCGCGCTGCCCAGCAGGTAGGGCTGGTCGTCCAGCATGTGCGACAGCCGACGCAGGTAGCCCCTGTAGGCGGACGTGGCATCGCCCAGCGGCATGCGCGGCATGCCCAGGCGCATCTTCGCGCGGTCTTCGCCAAAGGCTTTGGCGATCGCCCCCCACTGCTCGACCGGTGCATCGGGGCTGCCGCCAAACATCTGGGCCGTGCCGCGCGGCGAGAAGTTGTAGGCCATGGCGGCCCAGAACAGCTTTTCGTCGGCCCACTGGGCCACCAGGCGTGACAGTCCCTTGAGACCCACCGGGAACAGCGCGGGTTCGGGCTGCACATGCTCCAGCACCTCGCAGATCAGCGCGGTGTCGCAATAAACATCACTGCCCACCTGCAGGAACGGCGTCTTGCGGTAGCCACCCGTCAGCGGCACCACGTCGGGCTTGGGGCTGATGCGCGGCACGTCCACGGCCTTCCAGGCGAGTTTCTTGGCGCCCAGGATCAGGCGGATTTTTTCCGAGAACGGCGAGGTGTCGTAGTGGTGCAGGATGAGATCGGCCATGGCAGGTGTGCTTTCAGCGCGGCATCGCGCGGTGGATGAGGCTGTCAAAGTCCGTCCGGGCGCCCAGGGTGCCAAAGGCATGGCCCCAGTCGCCGCCCAGGCGGGATTCACAGAATGCGGCAAACACGGGCGCGGGCGCCGTCTGGTACAGCAGCGCGGCCTGCACGGCCAGCGCCACGTCCTGGGCCAGGCGGCGCGCTTCCGTCTCGGTGGCCATGTCTTCCACGCGGGTGGGCAGCGCGGCGGCCAGCCGGTCCAGCGCGGGGTGGGCGCCTTTGGCCGGGGCCAGCTCGTGCGCCAGTGCGGCCGCGGCGTCGGCACGGCGCAGCGCGCGCAGCAGGTCAATGGCCATGATGTTGCCCGCGCCTTCCCAGATGGAGTTCAGCGGCATTTCGCGGTAGATGCGCGCCATGATGCCCTGGCCGCCCTCTTCCACATAGCCGTTGCCGCCCAGGCATTCCATGGCCTCCTGCGCAAAGTGGCTTCCGCGCTTGCAGATCCAGAACTTGGCCACGGGCGTCAGCAACCGGGCCATGGCTTTTTCATGCTCATCGCCCGGCCGGTCAAAGGCCCGCGCAAGCCGCAGGGCCAGCGCCGTTGCAGCCTCGGATTCCAGCGCCAGGTCGGCCAGCACATTGCGCATCAACGGCTGGCTGACCAGCGGCTTGCCAAAAGCCTGGCGCTGCGTGGTGTGGTTCAGTGCAATCGACAGCGCCTGGCGCATCAGCCCGCTGGTGCCCAGGGCGCAATCCAGCCGCGTCATGGTGCCCATCTCCAGGATCTGCGGGATGCCACGGCCTTCGTCGCCCACCAGCCAGGCCGTGGCGCCATGGAATTCCACTTCGGAACTGGCGTTGGCCTTGTTGCCCAGCTTGTCTTTCAGGCGCTGGATGTAAAGGGCGTTCAATGTTCCATCCGGCAGCACGCGCGGCAGGAAGAGGCAGCTCAAGCCAGATGCCGTCTGCGCCAGGATCAGGAACGCATCACACATGGGGGCCGAGAAGAACCATTTATGGCCTGTGACCGTGTAGCGCTGGCCCCAGGCGTCGCTGCCGGCGGGCTCGGCCCGCGTGGTGTTGGCCCGCACGTCGCTGCCACCCTGCTTTTCGGTCATGCCCATGCCCATGGTCAGGCCGGCCTTGCGGTTGTACAGCGTGAGCGCCGGGTCATAGGCGCGGGCCGCGAGGCCTGGCCCCCAGTCCCGGTAGATCGCGTCGTTGCTGCGCAGTGCGGGCGTGACCGCATAGGTCATCGAGATGGGGCACAGGATTGACGGCTCCAGCTCGGTGAACAGCATGAAGCCGGCGGCGCGCCGCACATGGGCGCTGGCGCCCCCGCTCCAGGGCGTGCCATGCAGGCCGGCGCCGGTGGCCAGCGCCATCAGAGCGTGGTAGCTGGGGTGAAATTCCACCTGGTCCACGCGGCGGCCGAAGCGGTCGTGGGTCAGCAGCGCGGGCGTGTGGGTGTTGGCCAGCCGGGCATGCGTCTGCATGGCTTCGCTGCCCAGCTGCTCACCCAATGCTTTCAGTGCTGTGGTGTCCAGTTGCGGCGCGTTGAACTTCAGCGCGGCCTGCAGCGGCTGGTTGCCTGTGAACAGGTTGTAGCCTGTCAGCGGTTCGGGCTGGTTGAAGACTTCGTGAGTGGGTTGCATTCGTGTCTCCATGTTGTTGTAGCGCTCGCGGGGTTCGCGGCGGGCACGCCCACCGGGAGCGTGCCCACGACGGCTCTGCAAAGCCACGCCTGCGGCGCACTGGCCTGGGGGCGCCTCTGTGACGCCGAGCAGCGCAAGGGTGAGTGTCGGCGCGCGTGAGCGCGCTTCGTGCTCTGACTCACCGCACCTGTCCGAGCGCAGCGCGCAGCGCGTAGCGAGTTGTGCGGTGCGACCGAACCCTGAGCAGCGGAGGGCAGTCGCCGCAGGCGACCGTCACAGTGAAGCCCCCAGGCCGGTGCGCCGCAGGCGTGGCTTTGCCGCGAAGTGCGACGCCAAAAACGCGACACCACCACGGCAATCACCAGGAAATCAGACCAGCTTCACCAACTGCTTGCCAAAGTTCTTGCCCTTGAGCAAACCGAGAAACGCCTCGGGTGCGGACTCGATACCCTGGGACACGGACTCGCGCGGGCGCAGCTTGCCGGTACCCACCAGCATGCCGAGTTCCTTGAGCGCCTCGGGCCACACTTCCATGTGCTCGCTGACGATGAAGCCCTGGATCTTCAGGCGCTGGGTCAGGATCAGCTGCGGGTAGGCCATGGGCAGGGGCTGGCCGTCGTAGCCGGCGATCATGCCGCACAGGGCAATGCGGCCAAAGGCGTTCATGCGCGACAGCACGGCGTCCAGGATGGTGCCGCCCACGTTCTCGAAGTAGCCGTCAATGCCGTCCGGGCAGGCCACCTTCAGCGCCTTGGACAGCGAGGCCGCGTCCTTGTGCTCGCGGTAATCAATGCAGGCGTCAAAGCCCAGCTCGTCGGTGGCGTACTTGCATTTGTCCGGCCCGCCGGCAATGCCCACCACACGCAGGCCTCGGGCCTTGGCCAGGGCGCCAAACGCACTGCCCACGGCACCGGTGGCGGCGCTGACCACCACGGTCTGGCCGGGTTTGGCGTCAATGATCTTCACCAGGCCATACCAGGCGGTCACGCCCGGCATGCCCACGGCGCCCAGGTAATGGCTCAGCGGCACGTGGGTGGTGTCCACCTTGCGCAGCGCGCCGGGCTGGTCCACGTTCACCACGCTGTATTCCTGCCAGCCGCCCATGCCCACCACCTTGTCGCCCACGGCGTACTTGGGTGATCTGCTTTCGACGATTTCACCGGCCGTGCCGCCCTGCATCACCTGGCCCAGGGGTTGGGGCTGGGCGTAGCTTTTGGCGTCGTTCATGCGCCCGCGCATGTACGGGTCCAGGCTCATGTAGTGGTGGCGCACCAGCACCTGGCCGTCGGTCAGGGCCGGCGTGTCGGTGGTGACGAGCTTGAAGTTGCTGGCGGTGGCTTCGCCCGTGGGGCGGTTGTCCAGCAGGATCTGCTTGTTTTGCGGCATGGTGATGGTCTCCGGTTGGATCGGGGTCAGTCGGTGGAAATGATGTTCAGCGGGTGGGCGCTTTTGGGTCCGGTGGGCAGCGCCTTGACGAACTTGAAGGTGCCCGTGGCATGGGCGCAGGCCCTGCCCTGTGCGTCAAAAATTGTGCCCTCGGTGAAGGCCATGGTGGCCGTGCGGTGCATCAAGCGGCCTTTGCCCGTGAGCTTGCCGCGCGCGGGCTGCATGAAGCTGGTCTTCATCTCGATGGTGACGGCGCCCATGTCTTTTTCCACGCTGCGCGCGGCCAGCGCCATCACCACGTCCAGCAGCGTCATGCAGGCGCCGCCGTGGGTGACGCCAAAGGAATTGAGATGCTCGGGTCTGGGTTCGTAGTCGATCTGCGATTGCCCGCCTTCAAACATCACCAGGTCAAAACCCAGGTGGCTGACGAACGGGATTTCTACGCCGAACTTCATGAATGCCCGGCGCCGGGCCGCCCCAAGCCGGGCACGGCCCCCCCGGGGGGCAGCGCAGTACACGAAGTGACAAGCGTGGGGGTCATATCACCCACCAGTGACTACCGATACACCGCCGTCCACCGCGAGCCACTGGCCGGTGATGTGCTTGCCCGCGTCTGACGCATACAGCAGCGTGATGCCCTTCAAGTCTTCGTCATCGCCCAGGCGGCGCAGCGGCGCGTGAGCGGCCAGCTTGTCCTCGCCCAGGTTCTTCAGCGTGCCGGCCGTCATCTTGCTGGGGAAAAAGCCCGGGCAGATGGCGTTGACGGTGATGTTGTACTTGCCCCATTCGCAGCCCAACGCGCGGGTGAAGTTGATGACCGCGCCCTTGGACGTGTTGTAGGCAATGGTCTGCATTTCGGGCGGGTTGCCGCCCAGGCCGGCGATGCTGGCGATGTTGATGATGCGGCCGCTTTTGCGCGCGATCATGCTGCGCCTGGCCACGTGCTGGCTCAGGATGAAATAGCCGCGCACGTTCAGGTTCATGACCTTGTCCCAGCCCTCCACGGGGTGGTCCTCGGCCGGGGCGCCCCAGGCGGCGCCGGCGTTGTTGACCAGGATGTCCACGTCGCCCATGCGCTCAATGGTCTGGTCGGCCAGGCGGCGGATGTCTTCTTCCTTCGCGCAGTCGGCGGCGATCCAGCGCGCGTCAATGCCCGCGGCCTGCAGGTCGGCTGCGGCCTCTTCCAGGTCGGCGGCCTTGCGCGAGCTGAGCATGATGCGGGCGCCGGCCTCGCCCAGGGCGAATGCCATCTGCAGGCCCAGGCCGCGCGAGCCGCCGGTGACCAGCGCGGTTTTTCCGGTCAGGTCGAAGAGTTGCTGGACGGTACGGGTCATGGAATGTGTCCTCTTTCAGGGTTTGTCTTGTTTCAGGCGCGAGCGCACCCACAGCAGCACGGCGCCGGCGCACGCCACCACGGCCCCCGTCACGCCGAGCAGCCAGCCCAGTGCGGTGTCGGTGCGCCCGGTGGCCAGGCCCAGCACCAGGGTCAGCAGGCCGCCATAGATCAGCACCCACACCCAGGCTTCAATGCGGGCCAGCGTCCGGGGGGACGCCATCAGAACGCGTCCTCCGCCAGCGCGGCACAGGTGGCGTCGCGCGTTTGCACCACGGCCAGCCAGGCGCCGATCTTGGGCAGCTCGTAGTGGAAGAAGTAGCGCATGGCCGCGAGTTTGCCCTGATTTGCCGGCGGCGTGTCGGCTGGCGTGCTCGAGGGTACAGCCAGTGCCACGTCCAGCCAGACCCATGCCAGCACCATGTGGCCAAAGGCCTGCATGTAGGGCACGGCATTGGCCAGCGCGTCGGCGGGCTCGCCGGTGGCCCAGGCGGCCTTGGTGGCCGCGCCCACCTGCTGCAGGGCCCGGCCCAGCGCATTGGCATGCGCCGCCAGCGCCGGCTGCTGGATGGCGCGTTCAATCGTGGCGTTGATGCGCGCGGCCAGCAGCATCAGGCCCTTGCCGCCTTCCATCAGCACCTTGCGGCCCAGCAGGTCGGTGGCCTGGATGCCGTGCGTGCCCTCGTGGATCATGTTCAGCCGGTTGTCGCGCCAGTACTGCTCCACCGGGAAGTCGCGCGTATAGCCATAGCCGCCATGGATCTGGATCGCCAGCGAGTTCGCCTCCAGGCACCATTCGCTGGGCCAGCTCTTGGCAATGGGCGTCAGCACCTCCAGCAGCAGCCGGGCCTCGTCGGCCGCGGCGGCATCGCCCGTGTGCTGCTCGTCGACCAGCCGGGCGCAGTACAGCTCCAGTGCCAGCGCGCCTTCGCAGTAGCTCTTTTGCGCCAGCAGCATGCGCTTGACGTCGGCGTGTTCGATGATGCGCACCTGGGGTTGGGCCGGGTCCTTGCCCGCCACGCCCACCGGCCTGCCCTGCGGGCGGCTCTTCGCATAGTCCAGCGACGCGTAGTAGCCAGCCAGGCCCAGCATCACCGCCGCCGTGCCCACGCCAATGCGCGCCTCGTTCATCATGTGGAACATGCAGCGCAGGCCTTCATGCGGCTTGCCCACCAGGTAGCCCACGGCGCCGGGTTGCCCGTCCACGGGGAACTTGCCCTCGCCGAAGTTGAGCAGGGTGTTGGTCGTGCCGCGCCACCCCAGCTTGTGGTTCAGTCCGGCCAGCGCCACGTCGTTGCGCACGCCGGTCAGCTGGCCGTCCGTGCCCACCAGCTTCTTGGGCACGATGAAAAGCGAAATGCCCTTGGTGCCGGGGATCAGCTTGCCGTCGGGCCCGGGGATCTTGGCCAGCACCAGATGGATGATGTTCTCGGTCAGCTCGTGCTCGCCCGAGGAAATCCACATCTTGTTGCCCTTGAGCCGGTAGCGCGGGCCCAGCGGATCCGCCTCAAAGCCCTCCCCGTCCGGCACGGCGCGGGTGGTGATGTCGCTCAGGCTGGAGCCCGCCTGCGGCTCGCTCAGGCACATGGTGCCGCTGAACCGCCCGTTGAACTCGTTGCGCGCGAACACGGCCTTTTGCATGTCGGTGCCATGCACCAGCAGCAGGTTGGCATTGCCCTTGGTCAGCAGGCTGGAGCCGATGCTGACCGACGCCAGGCCGAAGAAGCCATTGGCCGCCGCCTCGATCGTGTACGGCAGCTGCATGCCGCCTTCGTCATAGTCCTGCGCGGCGCTGAGCATGCCGGACTCGACATAGGCGCGGTTGGCGTCGTGCGTGCACTGCGGCAGGATGACCTTCTCGCCGTCAAACTGCGGCTCCTGGGTGTCCACCGTGCGGTTGAATGGCGCGTATTTCTCGCGCGCGATGCGCTCGCAGGTGTCCAGCACCGCGTCAAAGGTTTCGCGGCTGTGGTCCGCGAAGCGCTCACGCTGGCTCAGGCCCTGCGCCTGCAGCCAGTCGTACAGCAGGAAGTCCAGCGTGGGGCGAAGGCTCATGAGTGGAGCTCTTGAGTCGGTGCAGGCGTGCCAAGCAGCATCGCCACCTTCTGTCCACCCTGCTTGGCGAGCTGAGGATTGCGCAACCACATCTGGACCATGAACGCCCTTGTTTCGTCGCATCGATCAAGAACGGCTACGACCACTTCCTGAGAAATGGACCTGGGCTGCGGGGAACGGACGTCAGGCATTCGGGTCTTCTCCGCGCTGGATTTTCTCCAGCGCTGCAATGTCCAGTTGATCCTTGGGACGATTGGCTGCACGCTTCATTTCAAGCAGGTGCTCGATACTGGCGATCTTTAGCGGGTGCCCGAAAAAGTCCGCCTGCACGGCGTTTGCCGCCAGCTTCTCAAACGAAACATCTGGTCGTATGAGTACATCTACAACACTACCGCCAATACCGGGCTCGCGCAATGCAAAAGCAAGCATGCCTTTTTCCTTGTGCCATTGGTCAAGCTGGCTGGCGTCTTTTAGCGCGGCAAGCGGTACCGGAATCACGGGCGCCAGGCCCAGCCGGGACGCGACGTCAATAAACCGCACGAGGTTGGCCTCGTTCATGGACAACACCAGGTCCACGTCGTAAGTCATTCGGGAATAGCCATGCAACTGCACGGCCATTCCACCCACAAGGACAAACTCAACACCATCCTGGCCAAGCATCTGGAGCAGATCGACAGTTCTCATAGGTCAACTGTACTGAACTTGAACCAGCGTCTGCAGCGGCCTGACGAAAGCTGTTTACAGCACTTCAAACACGCCAGCCGCGCCCATGCCGCCGCCGATGCACATGGTCACGACCACGCGCTTGGCGCCGCGGCGCTTGCCTTCGATCAGGGCGTGGCCGGTCAGGCGCTGGCCGCTCACGCCATAGGGGTGGCCCACGGCGATAGCGCCGCCGTTGACGTTCAGGCGGTCGGCCGGAATGCCCAGCTTGTCGCGGCAGTACATGACCTGCACGGCGAAGGCTTCGTTCAGCTCCCACAGGTCGATGTCGTTCACGGTCAGGCCCAGGCGCTTGAGCACCTTGGGCACGGCGAACACGGGGCCGATGCCCATTTCGTCCGGCTCGCAGCCGGCCACGGCGAAGCCCAGGAAGCGGCCCAGCGGCTTCAGGCCCCGCTTGCCCGCCAGCTCTTCGCTCATGACCACGCAGGCGCCCGCGCCGTCAGAGAACTGGCTGGCATTGCCGGCCGAGATCACGCCGCCGGGGATGGCGGGCTTGATGCCGCTGATGCCTTCCTTGGTCGTGCCTTCGCGCAGGCCTTCGTCCTTGCTGACAGTGACCTCCTTGGTGATCAGGCCCAGGGTGGCGTCGGCGATGCCGGCCTTCACGGTGATGGGGGCGATTTCGTCATCGAACTTGCCGGCGGCCTGGGCAGCGCAGGCCTTCTGCTGGCTGGCGGCGCCGTATTCGTCCATGGCGTCGCGGCCGATGTTGTAGCGCTTGGCGACCTGCTCGGCCGTCTGCAGCATGTTCCAGTAGATCTCGGGCTTTTTCTTGTCCAGCGCCGGGTCGCGCATCATGTGCGTGTTCATTTCCTGCTGCACGCAGGAGATGCTTTCGACACCGCCGGCCACGTACACGTCGCCTTCGCCCGCGATGATGCGCTGCGCGGCCAGGGCAATGGTCTGCAGGCCCGACGAGCAGAAGCGGTTGACGGTCACGCCCGACACGGTGATGGGGCAGTCGGCCATCAGCGCGATCTGGCGCGCGATGTTGGCGCCGGTGGCGCCCTCGGGATTGGCGCAACCCATGATCACGTCCTCGACCTCGGCCGCGTCGATGCCGGCGCGCTGGATCGCGTGACGCACGGCATGGCCGCCCAGCGTCGCGCCATGGGTCATGTTGAAGGCGCCTTTCCAGCTCTTGGCAAGCGGCGTGCGGGCGGTGGAGACGATAACGGCGGAGGTCATGGTGGAGGCCTTTCTACAGAGAAGTTATTCGGGGGTCACCGCGGAACCGGCTTTGCCGGGCCGCTGGTGGCGCCCCCTTGAGGGGGAGGCGCCGCAGGCGCTTCGGGGGTGGTATTCATTAACAGCTGGTGATAAAAGCGCACGACCTCACCGAGGTTCGTGATGGCAATGCGTTCGTTCGTGCCGTGAAAGCGCGACAGGTCCTCCGGCTTGGCGCGCACCGGCGAGAAGCGGTAGATGTGATCGCTCAGCGCGGTGAAGTGGCGCGAATCGGTCGCGGCCACCATCAGACCCGGCGCTACCAGCACGTCGGGGAACAGCTGGCGCATGGTGCGGTTGATCAGCTGGTATGAGCTGGAAGCCGTGGGCGACACGGGCGATGCCTCGGCCGCGCCGGGCAGCGCAATCAGCTCGAACCGGTCGCTGCCGGCCTTTTGCCGCACGTGCTCGGTCACGCTGGCGATGGTGTCGCCGGGCAGCAGGCGGAAGTTGACCACGGCCTCGGCCAGGCCGGGGATCACGTTTTCGGCATTGCCCGCCTTCACGACGGTCAGCGCCGTGGTGGTGCGCAGCAGCGCGTTGGTGCTGGCGCCTTTTTCGAGCTGGGCCTGCACCACGGGGCCAAACAGCCACAGGTTGGACAGCGCCACGCGCTGGAAGCCGCCCATCTCGGGCGCCAGCGTGGCGAACAGCTCGTGCGCCACGCCGCGGATGCCGCCAGGCAACTGCTCGTCGTCCAGCCGGCGCAGCGCGGCGCTCATCATGCCGATGGCGCTGCTGCCCCTGGGCGGCGGCATGGACGAATGGCCGGGCGTCGCGGGCACCTTGAGCACCATGGACAGAAAGCCCTTTTCGGCGATGCCGATCAGTGCGGCCGGTTTGGCCAGGCCGGGCATGATGCCTTCGGTGATGAGCAGGCCTTCGTCCAATACAAAGTCCAGCTTGACGCCGCGCGACTGCAGCAGCTTGGCGATTTCCACCGCGCCGCGCAGGCCGCTGATTTCCTCGTCATGGCCGAACGCCAGGTAGATGGTCTGGCGCGGCTTGAAGCCCGACGCCACCAGCATCTCGACCGCCTCCATCTGGGCGATCAGGTTGCCCTTGTCGTCCCAGGAGCCGCGGCCCCAGATGTAGCCGCCCTTGATCTCGCCCGAGAACGGCGGGACTTCCCACTTGCTTTCGGTGCCGGGCGATACCGGCACCACATCCTGGTGGGCCAGCAGCAGGATGGGCTTGGCGGCGGGGTCGGTGCCGGACCAGGTGTACAGCAGGCTGTAGCCGCCCACGACCTCGCGCTTGAGCGCGGCGTGCGCCTTGGGGTAGCGCTGCTGCAGGTACTCGTGCAGCTTGCGGAACTCGGCCGCGTTGGCGTCGGGGTCGTCCCGGCTGGCGATGGTCTGGAAGCGGATCGCCCCGCCCAGCCGCTCGGCCACACCCTTCTCATCCACCACCACGGGCGCCACCGCCGGCACATTGAGCTGGCGCGAGCCCTGGCGCAACGTGTTGACGGCCAACACGGCGACCAGCACGGCCACAAGCCCCGCCAGCACCCAAAGCACGCGCTTGATCATGGCGCTGGTCTAGCCGTTGAAGCCTTTGCCCTCAGCTACGAGCTTTTTGATCAATGGTGCCGGTTCCCAGAACTTCGCGTCGTCGTTCGGGTTCTTCTGGAAGCGCTGCATGGCCTGCATCACGTTGAACAGGCCGACCTGGTCGGCGTACTGCATGGGGCCGCCGCGGTAGATCGGGAAGCCGTAGCCCGTCAGGTACACCATGTCGATGTCGCTGGCGCGGGACGCAATGCCGTCTTCCACGATGTGCGCGCCTTCGTTGACCAGGGCGAACACCAGGCGCTGCACGATCTCTTCATCAGAAATCTTGCGCGGCGTGATGCCCAGCTCCTTGCGGTGGTCTTCGATCATCTTGTTGACCAGCTCCGACGGGATCGCGTCGCGCTTGCCGGCCTGGTAGTCGTACCAGCCCGCGCCGGTCTTCTGGCCAAAGCGGCCCAGTTCGCACAGTTTGTCGGCGGTCTTGCTGTACTTCATGTCGGCGCGCTCGGTGGCGCGACGCTTGCGGATGGCCCAGCCGATGTCGTTGCCGGCCAAATCGCCCATACGGAACGGGCCCATGGCAAAGCCGAACTTTTCAATCGCCTTGTCCACCTGCTGCGGCGTGGCACCCTCGTCCAGCAAAAAGCCGGCCTGGCGGCTGTACTGCTCGATCATGCGGTTGCCGATGAAGCCGTCGCACACGCCAGACACCACCGAGGTCTTTTTGATCTTCTTTCCGATGGCCATGACGGTGGCCAGCACGTCCTTGGCGGTCTTTTCGCCGCGCACCACTTCCAGCAGCTTCATGACGTTGGCCGGGCTGAAGAAATGCATGCCCACCACGTCCTGCGGACGCTTGGTGAACGATGCGATCTTGTTCACGTCCAGTGTGGAGGTGTTGGACGCCAGGATGGCGCCGGGCTTCATCACGCGGTCCAGCTCTTTGAAGACTTTTTCCTTAACGCCCATCTCCTCGAACACGGCCTCAATCACCAGGTCGGCGTCCTTCAGGTCGTCATAGCTCAGCGTGGTGCTCAGCAGTGCCATGCGCTGCTCGTACTTGTCCTGCTTGAGTTTGCCCTTCTTGACCTGGGCTTCGTAGTTTTTCCTGATAGTGGCCACGCCCTTGTCCAGCGCCTCCTGCTTCATCTCCAGGATCTTTACCGGGATGCCTGCGTTCAGGAAGTTCATGGAAATGCCGCCGCCCATGGTGCCAGCGCCGATCACGGCCACCGACTGGATGTCGCGCTTGGGGGTGTCATCAGGAACATCGGGGATCTTGGACGCGGCGCGCTCGGCCACAAACAGGTGGCGCAGCGCACGGCATTCGGGCGTGAACATCAGCGCGGTGAACACTTCGCGCTCGTACACCATGCCCTCGTCAAACTTCTTCTTGGTGGCGGCTTCCACGGCATCCACGCACTTGGCGGGCGCGGGGAAGTTCTTGGCCATGCCCTTGACCATGTTGCGCGCAAACTGGAAGTACGCGTCCCCCAGCGGGTGTTTGACCTTCATGTCGCGCACCAGCGGCAGCGGGCGGGCATCAGCCACGGACCGGGCGTAGGCCAGGGCTTCCTCGGCCAGCGATTCTGCCGACGCAGCCATCTTGTCAAACAGTTTCTGGCCGGGCAGCTGGGCCAGCATTTCGCTCTTGACGGGTTCGCCGCTGACGATCATGTTCAGGGCGGTTTCCACGCCCAGCACGCGCGGCAGGCGTTGCGTGCCGCCGGCGCCGGGAATCAGGCCCAGCTTCACTTCGGGCAGCGCAATGCTGGTGCCCGGTGCGGCAATGCGGTAGTGGCAGCCCAGCGCCAGCTCCAGCCCACCGCCCATGGCGACGCTGTGAATGGCAGCAATGACGGGCTTGGCAGAGGCTTCCACCGCCAGGATCACGCTGAGCAGGTTGGGCTCAGCCAGCGCCTTGGGCGTGCCGAATTCCTTGATGTCCGCCCCACCCGAGAACGCCTTGCCGGCACCGGTGATGACGATGGCCTTGACGGCTGCGTCGGCGTTGGCCTTGGCCAGGCCGTCAGTCAGGCCCAGGCGGGTCGCGTGGCCCAGCCCGTTGACGGGCGGGTTGTTCATGGTGATCACGGCAACGTCGCCGTGAACTTTGTAATCTGCCGACATGCGGGGGTCTCCTGGAAGAAATAGAACGAGCGTTCGTTTTGGATTTTACGGGCTGACTGTTGCAGTGCAATAAGGGCTTGTCTCAGGTGGGACACGGGGCGAAGGCGTGCGTAAGAGCCCGTAAAGGGCCAGATGATTTTGCTTGAGATTGCCGGTCTGCGTGTCATCCTTGCACTGCCGGCGCGGACACGCGGCTTCGCCGCTGCCCGCGCGCCGGACGTACTCAGCCATCAAGGAGGATTCACATGTACGCCACCCTGCCCCATGCAGCCACCACCCTCGCGCCTTTTGCGCTCCCGCCCTCGCACCCCGCCGGCACGACCGAGCTGACCATCGACGTGCTCCACACGCCCGAGCAGCGCCAGGAAATTGCGCACCTGCGCAAGTACGCCGACTTCCGCTCGGAATACGAGGTCGACCCCGGCATGGCCGCCGTCGACTCCGTGAAGGACGCCATTGGTCTGGTGATGGCCTTCTACCGCCACGGCGAGGCCATGGCGACCATGCGGTTCATCCCCACCGGGCACGGCGTGACGCTGACCGAACGCTGGTGGGGTGCCTATGTGACCGAGCGCGCATTGCTGGGCAACCAGAGCTGGGAAGTCGGCCGCCTGGTGATGGCACCCGAGCACCGCCAGGACGGCCTGCTGCCCCAGTGCATGACCATGGCCTTCGTGCAGTTGATGGAGCTGGCCGACGTGCAGCACATGCACGCCACATGCCACATGGCCATGACCCGCCTGTACCGGCGCTTTGGCTTTGGCATCCATGCCAAGCGCATCCACGGCGACAAGGACTGCGCGCTGATCCATGGCCGCGTGGAGGACGTGGCGCGTTGCCTGAAGGTGCCGCTGCGCCAGGCCTTTGCCGCCCCCGGGCAGGCCATGCTGGAGCAGGTGCCCGTGCTACAGTGACCGTCCAAGGGAGTCACATGAAGGCGGCACTGCGCAACCTGTTCGAGTATTACCGCGCCCATCACGAAATGGAGCGGCCACTGCTGCAGTGGATCGGCGTGATGGGCTGCATCGCATTCCCGCTTTTCTATGTGATGCGGCGCGCGGTCGCCGCGCCCGGCTACGACGACCTGTGGCTGCGCCTGCTGGCCGCCGTGCTGTGCCTGGGCCTGGCGCTGCGCCGCCGGTGGCCGCAGCGGCTGCGCAGCTGGTACATCGGCTACTCCTGGTTTGTCGTTTTCTACTGCCTGGCGTTTTTCCTGTCCTACATCATGCTGCGCAACCACGGCGGCACCCCCGCCGTGGTGAACATGGTGGTGGGCGCCGTGCTGGTGATCCTGCTGGCCGACTGGCGCAACGCCATTACCATGCTGCTGGCCGGCTACATATCGGCCGCCGTGGCGCACATGCTGACCGCGCCGCAGCCCGAGCTGCTGCGCGAGTTCATCTTTGCCGCCGGTGGCTCGCTGCTGCTGGTGGCCGGCGGCGCGCTGTACCACCAGGGCCAAAAGCGGGTCGAAATCCACCGCATGCGGCGTGTGTATTCGGGGCTAGCGGGCTCCATTGCGCACGAAATGCGCAACCCGCTGGCGCAGATACGGCATGCGCTGGACAGCATTGCCGCCACGCTCGCAGATGGCAAACCCGGTACGGGGCGCCAGCTGGACGCCGGCCAGGTGCAGGCGGTGCTGGCCATCGTTCAGCAGGGCCGCGACGCCGTGGCCCGCGGCCTGCAGGCCATTGACCTCACGCTGCAGCAACTGCAGCCGCAGCCGCTGGAAGGCGCGCGGCTGCAATGGGTGGATGCGCTGGCGGCCGTGCGCCGCGCGGTGGATTCGTTTGGCTATGACGAGCCCGGCCAGCGCGCGCGCGTGCAGGTGCGCGACGACGGCGGCTTCAGCTTTCGCGGCGACCCGGCGGCGATCTAGCTGGTGCTGTTCAACCTGCTGAAAAACGCGCTCTATTACCTGCCGCTGTACCCCGCCATGACGGTGACCCTCATCGTCCGCGCCTCGCCGTCGCCGCGCATCGTGGTGCGCGATACCGGCCCGGGCATCCCGGCGGACCTGCTGCCCAAGCTGTTCCGCGAATTCCAGACCTCGGGCAAGGCCGAGGGCACCGGCCTGGGGCTGGCCTTTTGCCGCCGCGTCATGCAGGCGCTGGGTGGTGACATCCAGTGCCGATCGGTGCACGGGCAGTACACCGAATTCACACTGTCGTTCCCATCGGCGGAACCCGCCCCGGCAGTGCCGCCGCCCGAACCAGCGCCCGCCCAGGCGTCGCTGGCCGGCCGCACCGTGCTGGTGGTGGACGACCAGGCACTGAACCGCGGCATTGCGCGCGGGATGGCACGCAAGATGGGCCTGCGTGTCGTCGAGGCCGAGCACGGCCAGCAGGCGCTGGACCTGCTGGCCGGCGGCACCGTGCCGGATGTGATCCTCATGGACATCAGCATGCCGGGGCTGGACGGCATCACGGCCACGCGCCGCCTGCGCGGCATGCCTGGCGCGGCAGCGCGCGTGCCGGTGCTGGCGCTGACCGCCAATGATTCAACGGCGGCGCAGGAGGCGGCCCGCGCGGCCGGCATGCAGGGCGTGCTGTGCAAGCCGATTGACGCCGCAGCGCTGCAGCAGGCGCTGGCCGGCGTGTTGCTGGCGGAGCCGACCGCGGCGCCGGCGGTGGGCGGTGCTCCGGTGCTTAACCTGCGGCGCATGGACGACATCGAGCGTCTGGGCCTGCTGCACGAGCTGCTGCCGGGGGCGCTGGCCGACATGCGCCGCCACCTGCAAGGGCTGGCCCAGGCGGGCGCCGACACCGAAGCCGCGACCCAGGCACTGCACGCGCTGGTCGGGCTGGCTGGTGAAGGCGGCGCGCAGGCGCTGCATGAGACGGCGCGCCGCCACTACTCCGCGCTGCTGGACGGCCAGCAGCTGGACGCCGCCTGCGTGGCCCAGCTGCGCGAGCTGCTGGCCGCCACGGAAGAAGCCCTGTGGCAGCGCCATGGCGTGCAGCCTGCGGCGACCGGCGCGCCGGGCTGAATCAGACCTCCAGCCACTCCTTGCGGATGTAGGCGTCGGCGCGCAGGCTGTCGGGCGTGCCCTGGAAGACGATGCTGCCGTGGCCCATCACCAGCGCGCGGTCCGACACCGTCATGGCAATCGTCAGCTTCTGCTCGATCAGCAAAACCGAGATGCCGCGCGCCTTGAGCTTTTGCAGGTATTCGCCCACCAGCTCGACGATCTTGGGTGCCAGGCCTTCGGTGGGCTCGTCGATGATGATCAGGTCCGGGTCGCCCATGAGCGTGCGGCACAGCGTGAGCATCTGCTGCTCGCCGCCCGAGAGCACGCCGGCTTCGGTGTGCTGGCGTTCCTTCAGGCGCGGGAACATGCCGTACATGTCGTCAAAGCCCCAGCGGCTGTCCTTGCCGCCGCCCTTCTGGCCCAGCATCAGGTTCTGGTGGACCGTGAGCGTGGGGAAGATGTCGCGGTTTTCCGGCACATAGCCAATGCCCAGGTGGGCGATCTCATACGGCTTTTTGCCCATGATGTCGCTGCCCTGCCAGGTCACTGCGCCCTGGCAGTCCACCATGCCCATGATGGCCTTGGCGGTGGTCGAGCGGCCCGAGCCGTTGCGCCCGAGCAGTGCCACGATCTCGCCCTTGCCCACTTCAAACTGCACGCCGTGCAGCACGTGGCTTTTGCCGTAGTAGGCGTGAAGGTTGCTGATGTTCAACATGTCAGTGCGCTCCCGCCTGTGCGTCCGCGACGTGGGAGCCCAGGTAGGCCTCCTGCACGCGGGCGTTGGACCGCACGGCCTCGGGCGTGTCAAAGGCGATTACCTCGCCATAGACCACCACCGCGATCTTGTCGGCCAGGCCGAACACCACGCCCATGTCGTGCTCCACCGTCAGCAGGGTCTTGCCCACGGTGACGTCCTTGATGAGGTTGATGAAGCGGCTGGTCTCGCTCTTGCTCATGCCGGCCGTGGGCTCGTCCAGCAGGATCACGCCCGCGCCGCCGCCGATGGTGATGCCGATCTCCAGCGCGCGCTGCTCGGCGTAGGTCAGGTTCACCGCCAGCACGTCGCGCTTCTTGTCCAGCTTGATCATCTCCATCAGTTCCTCGGCGCGGTCATTGGCATCGTCCAGGTCGGCCAGGAATTTCAGGAACGTGTACTTGTAGCCCAGGCTCCACAGCACGCTGCAGCGCAGGTTCTCGAACACGCTGAGCTTGGGAAAGATGTTGGTGATCTGGAAGCTGCGCGACAGGCCCAGGCGGTTGATCTCGAACGGCTTCTTGCCGTTGATGCGCTGGCCATTGAGCAGCACGTCGCCGCTGGTGGGCTCGAAGCGGCCGCTGATCAGGTTGAACAGCGTGGACTTGCCCGCGCCGTTGGGCCCGATGATGGCCACGCGCTGGCCGGCCTCGACCGCCAGGTTGGCGCCGCGGATGATCTCGGTCTTGCCGAAGCTCTTGCGCAGGTCCTTCAGCTCCAGGGCGTAGGTCGCGGCGTTCATGGCAGTGCCTCCCGGCGCTTGATTTCTTTTTCGATGTATTCCTGGATTTCGCCCCACTCGCGCTTGAACTGCCGGCGGGTGATCTCGAACAGGAACAGCCCGGTCAGCATGACGAAGGCGGCGCCGAACCAGCTGTTCCAGCCATGGGCGTCCAGTTTGGCGCCCATGAAGGTCAGCTGCGAGCCGAGCGCGGCGTTCAGCTGCAGGTGGTAGACCATCTCGATCATGGCCGCTGCGCCCACCAGCGCGATCAGTGCCGTCACGCCCAGCGCCAGGTAACTGACCCACAGCTGCTTGAGCTTGCCGAACGCGGCCACCCGCAGGTTCATCATGATCAGGCTGGCCACGCCGCCGGGCGCATACATCACCATGAACAGGAAGACCAGCCCCAGGTAAAGCAGCCAGGCCTTGGTCAGCTCCGACAGCAGCACGAACGCCAGCACCATGAGGATGGCGCCGATGATGGGTCCGAAGAAGAAGGTCGCGCCGCCCAGGAAGGTGAACAGCAGGTAGGCACCCGAACGCGGGCCGCTCACGACTTCGGAGGTCACGATCTCGAAGTTCAGCGCCGCCAGCCCGCCGGAGACGCCCGCGAAGAACGCAGCGAGGATGAACGCGATGTAGCGTACCTTCTGCGTGTCGTACCCGACGAACTCGACCCGCTCGGGGTTGTCACGCACGGCGTTGAGCATGCGCCCCAGCGGCGTGCGCGTGAACGCGTACATGAGCGCCGTGCAGACGAAGGTGTAGATGGCGATCAGGTAGTACAGCTGGATCTGCGGCCCGAAGGTGATGCCCAGCGCGTTCGCGATGCCGCCCGCCTGGGCGCCGGTCACGCGGTTGCCCGAGATGCCGCCTTCGCCGCCGAAGAACTCGGGGAACATCAGCGACGACGCCCATACCAGTTCGCCCACGCCCAGCGTGATCATGGCGAACGGCGTGGCCGCCTTCTTGGTGGTGACCCAGCCCAGCAGCGCGGCGAACACCACGCCCGACAGGCCCCCCACGATCGGGATCAGGCTGACGGGAATCGGCAGGCTGCCCTTGCTCACCAGGTTGAGCGTGTGGATGGCCAGGAACGAGCCCATGCCCGAATACACGGCATGGCCGAAGCTGAGCATGCCGCCCTGCCCCAGCAGCATGTTGTAGGACAGGCAGACGATGATCGCGATGCCCATCTGGCTGAGCATGGTGTGCGACAGGCTGCTGGTGAACAGCATCGGCGCCACGACGAGCAGCAGCGCGAACAGGCTCCAGACGATCCAGCGGCCGACGTTGAAGGGTTTGAACTGGTAGTAGTCTTTGCTCATGGTGATCAGCCCTCGCGCGTGCCCAGCAGCCCCTTGGGCCGGAAGATCAGGATCAGCACCAGGAACACGTAAGGCAGGATGGGCGCGACCTGGCTGACCTTGAGTTTCCACAGCGCATAGCCGAAGGTCTGCGGCGTGATGGTCACGCCCAGCGAGCCGGCGGCGCCCAGCAGCGAGGCATCGATGCCCACGGCGAAGGTCTGGATCACGCCGATCAGCACGGAGGCGACGAACGCGCCCGACAGCGAGCCCATGCCGCCCACCACCACCACCACGAAGATGACCGAGCCCACGGTGGCGGCCATGCCCGGTTCGGTGACGAAGGCATTGCCGCCGATCACGCCGGCCAGGCCCGCGAGCGCCGCGCCGCCGCCGAACACCAGCATGAACACGCGCGGCACGTTGTGGCCCAGGGCCTCCACCGTGTCCGGGTGCGTCAGCGCCGCCTGGATCACCAGGCCGATGCGGGTGCGCGTGAGCAGCAGCCAGATGGCCAGCAGCATCAGCACGGCCACCAGCATCATGAAGCCGCGGTACATGGGGAACTGGGTGCCATACAGCGTGAACAGCGGCCCGTCCAGCAGCGCCGGCACGCGGTAGTCCACCGAGCTGGTGCCCCAGACCAGCTGCACCATTTCCAGGATGATGAAGCTCAGCCCGAAGGTGATCAACAGCTCGGGCACGTGGCCGAACTTGTGCACGCGGCGCAGGCAGTACTTCTCGAACGCGGCGCCCAGCAATCCCACCAGCAGCGGCGCGACCAGCAGCGCGGGCCAGAAGCCGACGAACTGCGTGGTGCTGTAGGCGAAGTAGGCGCCCAGCATGTAGAAGCTGGCATGGGCGAAGTTGAGCACGCCCATCATGCTGAAGATCAGCGTGAGGCCCGAGCTCAGCATGAACAGCAGCAGCCCGTAGCTGAGCCCGTTCAACAGGGAAATGGTGAAAAACTCCATGCAGTGTCCGCGTGGTAAGTGTCGTTGGGCGCGCCGCGCAAGGAAAAGCCGGGATGGCGCGTGCTATCCCGGCTTGTCAGTCCGGCGTCCCGTGGGGTCAGACGTCGCGCGCGAGGCTCAGCCCGGGCGCTTCATCTGGCAGCTGGTGGGCGTGCTGGCGACGTAGGGTTCCATCTGCTTGATCGGCACGAAGCCGTAGCCCGTGTTTTCCACGCTGTAGGGGTACTTCTTGTCGTTCTTCTGCCACTTGGTGACGTACATGGACTGCTGCAGCTGGTGGTCCGCCGCGCGCATGGTCACGTCCCCGGCAAAGCTCTTGACCGTCAGGCCCTCCAGGGCCTTGGCCACGGCCACCGGGTTGGTGGATTTGGCCTTGGCCATGGCGGCGCCCAGCAGGTTGACGCCGTTGTAGGTCGCCAGCGTGTAGTAGTCGTCGTTGAACTTCTTCTTGAAGTCTGCCGCCATCTGGCCGACTTCGCCGGGCTGGTTGGAGTGACCGTAGGCGATCACGTAGACCTCGGAGTCACCGCCGGCGGCCAGCGCCGTGGGCGTGCCGGTCACGCCGGCGTAGTAGGTGTACATCGGCACCTTCATGCCGGCGTCGTTCAGGGCCTTGACCAGCAGCGTCAGGTCGGCGCCCCAGTTGCCCGTGACGATGGTGTCGGCGCCGGACTGCTTGATCTTGGCCACATAGGGCGAGAAGTCCTTGACCTGGCCGATGGGGTGCAGGTCCTCGCCCACGATCTTCACGTCGGGGCGCTTGCGCGAGATGCCTTCCTTGAAGTACCTGGCGACCTGGTGGCCGTGCGAGTAGTTCTGGTTCAGCAGGTAAACGTTCTTGACCTTGGGCTGGTCCTTCATGAAGGAGGTCAGCGCCTCCATCTTCATGGTGGTGTCGGCGTCCAGGCGGAAGTGCCAGTAGTCGCACTTCTCGTTGGTCAGGGCCGGGTCCACGGCGGCGTAGTTCAGGTAGATGACTTCCTTGCCGGGGTTGCGTGCATTGTGCTTGGACACGGCGTCCAGGATCGCGGCGGCGGCGCCCGAGCCGTTGCCCTGGGTGACGTAACGGATGCCCTGGTCGATGGCCGCCTTCAGCGTGTTCAGGCTTTCCTGCGGGGAGCCCTTGTTGTCAAAGCCCACGACCTCGAATTTCACGCCCGCGGGGTTCTTGGCACCGGACAGCTGCTCGGCCGCGAACTGCCAGCTCTTGAGCTGGTTCTGGCCCACGTTGGCAAACGGTCCGGACAGCGGGTCCATAAAGGCGATCTTGACGGTCTCGCCCTTCTGGGCAAATGCAGCGCCCGCGACCAGCAGGAAGGCGGATGCGGCGACGGCTTTGACGGCAAATTTCATTGGTGTCTCCATGGTTGACTGACAGAGCGCAGGGTAAAGGTTTTTGTGCAGTGCAGCGCTCAGGGATTGCCCCTAAACACGGGCGTTTCTATCGCCCATGTGACAGTGGCAAAGTGGTGCGCGGCTGCTGCGCGGTGGTCGGTGTTCTGCAGTGCAGCTTCAAAGCCCCGGCAGCTTGTAGTCCTTGAGCATTTCCCGCAAGCGGGTCTTGAGCATCTTGCCCGTGGCGCCCAGCGGAATTGCCTCAACGAAGACCACGTCGTCGGGCACCTGCCACTTGGCCACGGCCTTGCCCTTGTAGAACTCCAGCAACTCTTCTTTCGTCACTTCAGCGCCGGGCTTCTTCACCACGGCCACGATGGGCCGCTCGTCCCACTTGGGGTGCGGCATGCCCACGCAGGCCGCCATGGCCACCGCCGGATGCGCGACGGCGATGTTCTCGATGTCGATCGAGCTGATCCATTCGCCGCCGGACTTGATCACGTCCTTGCTGCGGTCGGTGATCTGCATGTAGCCGTCAGGGTCAATGGTGGCGACGTCGCCCGTGGGGAACCAGCCGTCTTTCAGCGGGTCGCCGCCCTCGCCCTTGAAGTATTCGCGCACGATCCAGGGGCCCTTGACGTACAGGTCGCCGAAGGCCTTGCCGTCCCACGGCAGTTCGCGGCCGTCGTCGCCCACGATCTTCATGTCCACGCCAAAGATGGCCCGACCCTGCTTGAGGCGGATCTTCATCCTGTCGGCCTCGGACATCGTGAGGTGCTTGTTCTTCAGCGTGCACAGCGTGCCCAGCGGGCTCATCTCGGTCATGCCCCAGGCATGCAGCACTTCCACGCCGTAGTCGTCGTTGAAGGCGGTGATCATGGCCGGCGGGCAGGCCGAGCCGCCGATGACGGTGCGCCTGAGCGTGGAAAAGCGCAGGTTGTTGGGCTTCATGTGCCCCAAAAGCATCTGCCACACGGTGGGCACGCCGGCGGCGTAGCTGACGTTCTCGGCCTCGATCAGCTCGTACACCGACTTGCCGTCCAGCGCCGGGCCGGGGAACACCAGTTTGGCGCCGGTGAGCGCGGCCGAATACGGAATGCCCCAGGCATTGACGTGGAACATGGGCACCACGGGCAGGATGGAGTCGCGCGCCGACAGGCACATGACGTCGGGCAGCGCCGCCGCGTAGGCGTGCAGGATGGTCGAGCGGTGGCTGTACAGCGCGGCCTTGGGGTTGCCGGTGGTGCCGCTGGTGTAGCACATGCTGGACGCCGAGTTCTCGTCAAAGCTGGGCCAGGCATAGCTTTCAGGCTGTTGGCCCAGCAGGGCCTCGTAGCTCAGCAGGTTGGGGATGCCGCTGTCGGCGGGCAGCTTGCCGGCGTCGCACAGCGCCACCCAGTGCCTCACCGTGGTGCAGCGCGCATGAACAGCCTGCACGATGGGCAGGAAGCTCAGGTCAAAGAACAGCACCTGGTCTTCGGCATGGTTGGCGATCCAGACGATCTGGTCGGGGTGCAGGCGCGGGTTGATGGTGTGCAGCACGCGGCCCGAACCACTGACACCAAAGTACAACTCCAGGTGGCGGTAGCCATTCCAGGCCAGCGTGGCCACGCGGTCGCCAAAGCCCAGCTTCAGGCCGTCCAGCGCATTGGCCACCTGGCGCGAACGCGCCGCCACGTCGCGCCAGGTGTAGCGGTGAAGGTCGCCTTCCACCCGGCGCGAGACGATTTCCGCGTCGCCGTGGTGGCGCTCGGCGAAATCGATCAGCGACGAAATCAGCAGCGGTTGGCTTTGCATCAAACCCAGCATGGGTACGGCTCCTTGGTGCGAAATGAATGACTGGAAAAACGCGGATTGTTCATTCTGCTGCACCGGCAGCGCAAGCGATGTCGTGTCGTGGACATTTGATCAGCGTTAACCCTAGTGCCAGCCGCCGCCGGGCCGCCCCAAGGCGGCTGCGGCCCCCTCGGGGGGCAGCGACCCACACGCAGGGGGAGGAGCGTGGGGGCCATACCTCGTCGACAATCGCCCCATGTTTGCCGACATCAGCCGCCCCGCCACGCAGTTCCTGAACAGCCAGCCCTGGTATGTCGCCCTGTGCGCCGACATGCAGGCGCGCGTGGCGCAGCGGGTCACGCTGCAATCGGCGGCCAAGGGCCAGGTCATGCTGCATTCGGGCGCGCCGGTGCAGGGCTGGCACGCCGTGCTGTCGGGCCTGGTCAAGCTGCAAAGCCAGTCGGACCAGGGCCGGCTGTCGGTATTCCTGGGCGTGCAGGCGGGCGACTGGTTCGGCGAAGGCTCGGCGCTGAAGAGCGAGCCGCGCCGCTACGACGTGGTGGCCCTGCGCGACACGCAGCTGCTGTGCCTGCCGCGGGAGGAATTCGATGCGCTGCGTGCCAGCAGTCTGGCGTTCAGCCAGTTTCTGGTGGCGCACCTGAACCTGCGCCTGGGCCAGGCCATGGCCATCATCGAGGCCGGGCGCATCCGCTCGCCCGAGCAGCGCGTGGCGCTGTACCTGGGCCAGCTGTTCTGGCCCGGCCAGCGCCGGCTGAACCTGTCGCAGGAAGAGCTGGGCCACCTGATCGGCCTGTCGCGCCAGACGGTGAACAAGGTCCTCAAGACATTTGAACGGCGCGCGCTGGTGTCGCTGGAATTTGGCCGCATCGGCATCCTGGACGAGCGGGCCTGACCGCGGTGGCCTTCCAGCCCGCGGACGCGGCTGGCGATCAGGACGCCAGCGGCTTGAAGTAAAGCGTGACGGTGGTGCCCTGCCCCACCTGCGACTGGATCTGGATCGCACCGCCGGCGGCCTGCATCACGCGCTGGCAGAACATCAGGCCCATGCCGTTGCCGCCGCTGTCCGCGCGCGTGGTCACGGGCTCATGGGTCAGGCGCGCCAGCACGTCAGGCGGTATGCCGGGGCCGTTGTCGGCAAATCGCATCCAGGGCCGGGCAAGGCCTTCGCCTGTCGCGCCGTCCTGGCCCACGGTGATGCAAAGCCGCGCGCCGTCCTGGCCGCGCAGCGCCAGCAGCGCGTTCTTGGTTACCGTGCACAGCACCAGGTACAGCAGGTCACGCCGGCCGGGCAGCTGGAAATCGGATTCAACCTGGCTGCTCACACAGCTGCGTTCGTTGTCCTCAAAGGGGAACTCGTCCAGCAGCGCCGTGACCAGGCCGCTGGCGCTGACGGTCTGGGGCAGCGCGCCCGGGTAGGCGTCGCGCGCCGACTGCACGAAGGTGGACACCAGTGACTGGCAGTACAGCGCGGCGCGCCCCGCCCTTTGCAGCGCGCCCGCCAGTTGGCCCGGGCGGTCCTCGCTGAATTGCGCCACGCCCGGCGGGCTGTCCGGGCCGGGGGGCTGGTAGCGGTCGGCCACCGACCCGACAAAGCCGCGGATGGTGCCCAGCGGTGTGTTGAGCTCATGCGCCAGGAAGCCCAGCGTCTCGCGCAGGGCCGACACCCGGCCTTCGTTCAGGGCGCGCTCAAACGACTGCGCGCGGTGCAGCGCCAGTGCCTCGCGCAAGGCTTCGCGTGTGAGGGTGTCGTCCAGCGGCTTTTCCAGGATGCGCAGTACCTTGCCCTGGTTGACGGCGGCGATGGCCACGTCCTTTTCCGCATAGGCCGTGGCCAGCAGGCGGATCAGGTGGCGGTGCTCGCGCTGCACCGTGCGCAGCAGCTTCATGCCGTCGCGCTCCGGCATGCGGTAATCGGTGACCAGCACGGCGAATTCATGCTCGCGCTGGCTGAGCACCGACAGCGCCTCGCCCGCGCCATCGGCGGTGACGATGGTGAATTCGTCGCCAAAGGCCCGCGCAAACCATTTGCGCGAGGTGGCCTCGTCGTCCACGAACAGGATGGCGCGGGGTTCGTGCAGCGATTCAGGTGCGAGCATGGGATTCAATCGCGGTGAGTTCGGTGAATGCGTTTCAGGCGGCGCCCAGGCCCGGCATGCCCTGCGCGTAATGGCGCAGCGCGCCCTCCGTGCGCATGGCCAGCGCGCGGATTTCCAGCGGCCAGTCATCTCCGCCGGGCCAGCGCCTGGCCTCGACCATCGGCACATAGTAGCTGCGCACGCGCTGGTACAGCGCCGCCGCGCCGGCCTCGCCGCTCATGCCCAGCAGCGAATGCAGGGTATCCAGGCCAGCTTCCAGGTCGCCCTGGGCCACGGCTTCATCCAGCCGGTCCACCAGGCGCGCCATCTCGGGCAGGTAGTCACCCAGCAGCTCGTCGATCATGCCCAGGCGCTGGTAATTTCCAAGCCGGCGCGCGTCCAGCAGGTCGTCGATGGTGCCGGCCGGGGCCAGCGGGCCCTGCGTGACGGGCCGCACGGCGCGCCCCGTGAGCCGGCACAGCAACGCGTACAGCAAGGCCACGTCCACTGGCTTGGTGATGAAATCGCTCATGCCGGCCTCGCGGGCGGCGTTCACCGTGATGGCATCCGAATGGGCCGTCAGGGCGATGATGGGCAGGTTGGCAAACACCGGCGCGTTGGCGCGGATCGCGCGCGCCGTTTCCAGGCCATTCATGCCGGGCATGTTGATGTCCATGATCAGCGCGTCCCAGTGCGCGCGGCTGGCCAGGCAGTCCAGCACTTCGCGCCCGTGGCTGGCCTCCACCACTTCGGCCCCGGCATGGCGCAAATGCACCGCCACGGCCTTGCGGTTCCAGGCGCTGTCATCCGCCAGCAGCACGGTGCAGCCGGCCAGCAGGTCGGTGCCCACCGCCGCGGCCGGGCGCTCCAGCGCCTGACTCAGCGCCCGCACCAGCACGAGCTGGTCGCTGGGTTTGCCCACAAACCCGTCGATGCCCGCCTTGCGGACCTTGACGCTGGCCACGTGGGCGGGTTCGCTGGTGTGGGCCACCAGGGCGACGTGACGATTGGCCGGCGCCGCGCCCTGGCGGATATGCCCGGCCAGGGCGTAACCGTCCATGACCGGCATGTTCAGGTCCAGCAGCACGACGTCATAGCGTTCGCGCGCCAGCATCTGCAGGGCGCGGTGACCATCGGCGGCCTCATCCAGCGTGGCGCCCAGCGGCGCCAGCTTGTGGCGCGTGGTCAGGCGCACGGCGGCGTCGTCATCCACCAGCAGGATGCGCCGGCCCCGCAGCACGCCGCGCGCCTGCGCCAGCGCGGCGGCGTGGCTGGCCTGGGCATCGGCCTGCGCCACGGGGGGAAAGCTCAGCGCAAATTCCGTGAACTCGCCGGGCACGGAAGCACATTCGATGCCCCCGCCAAAGGCCCGCATCACCCGCTGGCAATAGGCCAGGCCCAGCCCGGTGCCGCCGGATTTGCCCACGGAGCGAAACGGCTCGAACAGGCCTGGCAGCAGCTCGGGCGCAATGCCCGGCCCGGTGTCGCGTACGCGAACCTGGTGCGGCTCAACGGTAATGGTCACGCGCGCGTCGGGGTACTGCGTCCGGTAATACAGGGCGTTCTTGATCAGGTTGAACAGCACGAACAGGTAGGCCGTTTCGTCGCCGCGGAAGCTGAAATCCTCCACCACGTCCACCTGCACGCTGCGTCGGGCCTCGTCGTCCTCGTAGCTGTATTCCTGCACCGCCTTGCGCGTCGCCTCGGCCGCGGACAGGTGCGCAAAACCCTCGGTGTCCAGCGGCTTGGCATTCACCTCGTCCAGCGTCATCGCGATCACCTGCAGGCCGCGGTTGACCGCGATCTCGCTTTCGGCCAGGTGGCGGTACAGCGCGTCCACCTCGCGCCCGCCCAGCGTCTGTGGCTGCGTGGACGCACCGGGCGCGGGCAGAGCCTGCTGGATGTCGTGCAGGCTGTGCTTGAGCCGGGACAGCGGATGGCGCATTTCGTGCGCGATGGAGCCGGCCAGCGCCTGCGTGGCGCGCAGCTTGCGCTCGGCGTCAATCTGCTCGGTGGAAAACTTGAACAGGTTGCCGCCAATGACGATGAGGATGAAGGCCGGCAACTGGGCGATCAGGTCCATGGGGATGCGCGGGTTGGGCGTGGTGGCCACATAGATGCCCACCGCCATGGCCGTGCCCGTCACCAGCATGACCAGGGTGTTGCGCCAGTCGGTCAGCAGGACGAGAAAGCACAGGGTGATGAAGGCGTTGGAGATGGCGGGGACGCCGCCGCCGCGCTGCAGGGCCACCAGCACCGTGAAACACGGCAGACAGTACAGCACCGCGAAGTATGAGTAACCGATGTAGTGCTTCCTGAGCTTGTGGGGCCAGAAATCCTTGAGCGCGAGCAGCGACAGCAGCACCACGGCCGTGCCCCGCAGTGCAATGTCGTCGAACAGCTGGGGATTGGGGCGAGTAAACCGTACAAAGTAAAAAGCTACCAGGGACAGCACACCCAGGTAGCCCATGTACTTGAGCCGAGGCGGCCCATAGGCATGGTAGTCGCGGTAATGCGCGAACAGCCTTCCCCATATCGTTGTCATCCGTCCCCTCCCGATACGACGCTGGCGGACACAGCCAGCCGGACAGAGGCCACGTTACCATGAATCAGTGAATAGGACTCACCTTCCTTTTGCATCGCATCCCTCACCAGGACGGTGAAGCCGAAGCGGCGGTACAGGCGGCTGAGCACCGGGCTGCACGTGGCCAGGAAGTTCGCTGAAGGCGTGAGTTCAATGAAACGCATGAGGGTCAGGAAAAAGCAGGTCCTCAGCACTTCCGGCTTGGTCCGGTACTCGGGCGCCAGCACGAGGCGGCCTACTTCCCAGCCCTCGGCGTAAACGTCTGGCGGCAGCTGCGGCAGGCGCTGGAGGATGCCCTCGCACGGTGCCAGACCGAGGCCGATCGGAACCAGCCGGATGGTTCCGATGAATTGTCCGCGCCACTCAAAAGCCCCGACAAAACCAAACTCGTCTCTTTTTTTTCGCGGGCTGCAAATTCCGGGTCCGACAGCGTCGTGCCCGGAAGCTGGATTTCCTGGCGCAGATGCTGAACCCGGGCGATCTCGCGCGGCGCCTGCAGGTGGCAAAACCGCAGTTCCCGGATATCGAGGTCACTGAACTCGTGAGGGGATGTCGCCACCGGCGCATGCGACAGGAAACCACCGTGAAAAGTGTGATGGCGTGGCGCCGATGATGGCGCGTGGACATGGCTCATGACGTACCTCCCGTATCTGACCTGAATCTAGCGGCTTCACGTTGCGGTGGCATCAGGAAATTGCTTAACCCAACGGTATGCGCGCGGTTTTGACGATGGTATTTTGTTGTGAATTAGTACCATTGAATCATTTGTTTGAATAAATTCGTAATTTAAGAATACTTTTAAACTAATATAAAGCTCGTTCCGGCTGGCACCGGGATTGCGTTGTCCGGCCGTCGGCAAAGGGGTGCGATGGCGCATCACCATCCAATCAGGGGGAATGAGGGGTGTTGGTTTCCATGATGAGGGCATGTTGGCCCAGACAAGGCCGATGTGTCTGGGCCCTGCCCTTGATGGCCGCGTTGTCCCCGGCTGGCACATACGCGCAACCCCTGCCCACTGGCGCCGCCGCGACGGGCCCCTCCCCCGAACAAGCCATCCAGGAAGGCCTTCGCCGTCAGGAACAGCGCAACCGCGACCAGCAAAGAGCGGCGCAGCCCCAGGCTGATCAACTGGTGCCCCCCTTACCTGCAACGGCCCGCACTTTCCCGCAGGAGTCCACCTGCTTCACCGTCAACGAACTGGCGTTGGGCGGCAAGGATGCCGGCCGCTTCGGCTGGCTGCTGGACGCCGCCCTGCCCTACCTGCGCCGCTGCGTGGGTGTGAAGGGGTTGAGCTTCATCGCTGCTGAAATGGACCAGAAGCTGCGCGACCTTGGCTTTGCCACCACTCGCGTGGCCTTGCCCGCGCAGAACCTGCGCACCGGCCAGCTGCTGGTACACATCGAGGCCGGCCGCGTGGCAAGCATCCGCGCCGTGCGGGTTGACGCAGCACCCGGCACGCCAGACCTGCAATGGGGCACCTGGCGCAATGCTTTTCCCGTGGCGGCGGGCGACATCCTGAACGTGCGCGACCTGGAGCAAGGCGTGGAGAACATGAAGCGCCTGCCCAGCCAGGGCGTGGCCACCCGGCTGGAGCCGGGCGACGCGCCAGGCTCCAGCGTGCTGTACATCGAACGCAAGGGCGGCGCGCTGAAAGACCGCCTGCGCGGCGGCGTCACGCTGGACAACTCCGGTGGCCCGAGCCTGGGTCGCACGCAGTTGTCGGCCAACCTTGCGTTTGACAACCCCGCAGGTCTGAACGATGTGGTGACCGTCAGCATGAACAGCAACGCCGAGCAGCCAGGCAGCACGCACCGCAGCCAGAGCGCCGGCATCAGCTACAGCGTGCCCTGGGGGTACAACCTGCTGACGCTGAACGCCAGCAACAGCCGGTTTGCGCAGAAGGTGCAGGGCACCACGGTGCAATTCCTGTCCAGCGGCCGCAGCCAGAGCGCCGAAGCGCGGCTGCAGCGCACCGTCTGGCGCACGGCCAGCACCAAGGTCGGCATCCACGGCGCCGTGTCCACCCGCCGGGCCATCAGCTACCTGGACGATGTGGAAGTCGTCATCCAGCGCCGGCGCACCACCAGTGTGGAAACCGGTGTCAGCTACAAGCACCTGTTTGAACAATCCAGCCTGGAGCTGGACGCGAGCTACCGGCGCGGCATGCCCTGGCACGGCGCCCAGGAAGACTTTGAAACCGCGCAGGGCGGCGGGCTCACGCTGCGCCCCAAGGTGTGGACCTTCGGCGCCGCCTACGCCACCGACTTCAGCCTGGCCGCGCGGCCCGTGCAGTACAGCGCCAACCTGCGCGGTCAGCACACCCGCAACACCACGTTGTCGGTGGACCAGATGGCCATCGGCGGGCGCGCCAGCGTGCGCGGCTTCGACGGCGACGCCGTGCTGCTGGCTGAGAACGGCATCACGCTGCGTAATGAATTCACCACGCCCGTCAAGCTGTGGGACGGCGTGGACACCACAGCCATGCTGGCCATCGACTACGGCCGCGTCTGGGGCCCCAGCGACATCCTGCTCACCGGCAAGAAGCTCGCCGGCCTGGCGCTGGGCCTGAAGGGCCGGCGCGGCGCCACCCAGTTTGAGGCCACTCTGGCCACACCTCTTGCCCAACCCGAAGGCTTTGCCGTGCGGGACCTGAGCCTTTACCTCTCGCTGACCCAGGGCTTCTGACATGCACCTCCGTACCCGCGCGATCCTGAACCGATTGGCATGCCGCCTGAGTGCAGCCGACCACGAACTGCAGCGCCAACTGGCGTTGCCCCCGGACTTGTCCGCGCCGCGCCACGGGCTTCGCCGGCTGGCGCGGGTGTTCACCGCCGTGTTCATCGCGCAGACCCTGCTGGCGGGAACGCCCGCTCACGCCCAGGTCACCTCTGCCGCGGACGCTCCAGCGGGCCAGAAGCCCCTGATTGACGCCGCAGCCAACGGCACCCCGATCGTGCTGATCGCGCCGCCCAGCAAAGCGGGTGTCAGCCGCAACCAGTACGAGCAGCTCAACGTCGGCCCCAAAGGTCTGATCCTGAACAACAGCACCGGCAACGCGCAGACGCAGATCGGTGGCTGGATCAAAGGCAACCTGCAGCTTGGCTTGACGCCAGCCCGGATCATCCTGAACGAAGTCACCGGTGCCAACGCCAGCCAGCTGCGCGGCACGATTGAAGTGGGCGGCCAAAAGGCAGACCTCGTCATTGCCAACCCCAATGGCATCACCTGCGACGGCTGTGGCTTCCTCAACAGCGACCGCGCCACGCTCACCACCGGCACGCCGCGTTTCGGCACGGACGGCGCGGTCAGCGGCTTTGACGTGCGCCAGGGCGTGGTCCAGATCGGTCCGGACGGGCTGAACGCGACCGAGCAGCAGCAACTGGAGCTGCACGCCCGTGGCCTGGTGATCGAGGGTGAGGTCTATTCGCGGAACCTGCAGGCCGTGATCGGCGCCAACCAGGTCGTGTACGGCACGCTGCATGCACTGCCGCAGGCCACAGCGCAAGACGGCACGGGCGAGGCGCCGCGCTTCGCGGTGGACATCAAGGCCCTGGGCGGCATGTATGCCGGGCAGATCTACCTGATCGCCACGGACAAAGGGCTGGGCGTGAACAGCACGGGCCGCGCCGCCACGCTGGCGGGCAACCTGGTGCTGTCAGCCAACGGCGACCTGACGCTCAAAGACACCTATTCATCGGGCAATGCCCAACTCACGTCCACCGGCAAAACCGCGTTGACGGGCCAGACCGTGGCCGACGGTGGGGTGACGATTGAATCTGCGCAGCAACTGACGAACAGCGGCGCGATGCAGGCACCCACGCTGCAGCTGAATGCGCCTGCCCTGCACAACAGCGGCAGCATCCATCAGACCGCGCCGGGCGCCAACCTGGCGCTGGCCTTGCCTGGTGGCTTGCAGAACAGCGGCCAGATCTACACACCCGGCAACCTGACCGTGCAAGCCGGCGCAGTCAGCAGCAGCGGCGCCAGCAACACCGCGACAGGCCAACTGACAGCCGGTGGCTCGCTGCAGATCGCAGCCACCAGCCTGCAACTGACCGGGCAGCAACTGGCCGCCAACGGCAGCATCACGGTGCAGGCGCAAACGCTGAGCGCGACCGACGGCAGCATGAACGCGGGCGGCAACGTGGCGCTGGACGCCAGTGGCAGGCTGGACGTTACTGGAACGACTGTCTCTGCAAACGGGCAAACGCGCCTGGCCGGCAGCGAAATCGCGCTGGAGCGCGCGCGGATTGCGGCGGTGGGCAATGTACAGATCACCAGCCCAGGCCTGGTCATGGCGAACACGGCAGACATCAGCAGCAACGCCAACCTGAGCGTGCAGGGCAGCCGGGTGGATGTCAGCGCGGCCACCATGACGGCCGTGGTCACGGCCAGCATCAAGGCCGACGGCGACATCAAGCTGGACGGCAGCCAGCTTGCAGCGGGCCAGCGCGTGGAGCTGGTGGGCCAAGGCATCAGCACGCCTGGCGCCACGGTGACCGCAGACAGGATCACCATCGACGCAGGCGCGGGCGCCCTGACCAACCTCGGCGGCAAGATCCTGGCCAGCTCCGCCGAAGGTGATGCGCTCACGGTCAACGCCACCGGCATCACCAACCAGGGCGGCGAGCTGCGCGCCAACGGCGGGCTGACGCTGGACGCCCGCGGCGGCGTGATCGACAACACCGCAGGCGTCATCGCCGGCACCACCGGCGCGTTGACCCACCTGGGCGGGCTGACCAACAAGGGCGGCATCCTCCATACGCAAAGCGACCTGGCCATCACCAGCACCGCCTTGGACAACAGCGGGGGTGCCATCGTCACGGCCGGCGCCCTGACGGTCAGCACGCCGGGCCAGACCATCAACAACACCAAGGGCCTGATGCAGGCCGGCGGCGCGGTCAGCCTGGACAGCGGCGGCGCGGACCTGAAAAACGCCGATGGCGCCGTCGTGTCAGGCACAGCCCTGACGGTCAACGCCAATACGGTGGACACGGCGGCAGGCACGCTGGCTGCAGGCACCGACATGACGGTGACGGCGGGCCATCTGCGTGCAGGCAGCGCCAAGCTGGGCAGCGGCGGCGCGATGAACATCACGGCCAGTGGCAATGCCGACCTGGGCACCGCGGAGATGGGTGCGGGTGGTGACCTGGCAATTCAGGCCGGCACCGTGCAGGCCACCGGCGCCAACGTGGCCGGCAATGCCAATGCGCAGGTCACCGGCGGCAGCATCACCGGCGGCAACTGGTCGGCGCAGGGCAACCTGTCGGCCACCAGCGCGGGCGTTCTCAACGTGGCCGGCGGCAGCCTGCTGGCGGGCGGCAACCTCATGGCGCAGGGCCAGGGCATCATCACAGACGGCGCCAGAGTCGCCGGCCAGGAAGTCACCCTGGATGCGGGCACGGGCGCTGTGAGCAACGTGGGCGGCCAGATCCATGCCAGGGGCAGCCTGCAGGTGCAGGCCAGCCAGCTGGTCAACCGCGGCGGCACGGTATCCACCGGTGGCGCGCTGGCGCTGCGGGGCGCGGCACTTGAGAACCACGCGGGCACGATCCAGGCCTCCGGCAACCTGACCATCCACACGGCAGGCCAGGCACTGGACAACACCGCGGGCAAGATCATCTCGGGCGGCAACACGACCGTACAAGCGGGAGCCCTCAGCAACAGCGGCGGCACGATCAGCGCGGGCGGCACGGCCCATGTTCAAGCCGCAGCCCTGAACACCGCCCAGGGCCAGATCAGCGGCACCCGCCAGCTGGACATCCTGGTGACCCAGCGCCTGGCTGCCGTTGGCGCCACGCTGGGCACACAAGGCAAGTTCACGGCGAGCGCGGGCGAGATCGACGCCCAGGCGGCAACGATGACGGCTGGCGAAACCCTCAGCGCCACCGCAGCGGGCGGCGCCGATGTACGCGGCGCCACGGTCAAATCGCTGCAGGCACTGAGCTTGCAGACAGGCGCCGCGCTGGCGGCGGACGGCGCGGTCATCCGCTCGGGCGAGACGGTGCAAATCACCGGGCAAGGCATCGGCGCGGGTGCGGCGCAAATCGGCGCCGTGGGTCAGGTCACGCTCAACGCGGGCGCGGGCGACTTCACGGCGCCTGGCGTGCTGGTGCAAAGCGAGAACGCCAGCATCAGCCTGGGCGCTGCGGCCGTCAACGTGGCGGGCCATGCCGCGGGCGGGCCATCCCCCACGGGATTGCTGGCTGGCCACGGCATTGAGGTCACCGCCACGGGCGCCGTGGACCTCTCGGGGGCTGCCACCCATGCTGCCGCCGGTGTCACCATCACCGCGCAAGGCAGCATCACCAACAACGCCGGCCAGATCATCGCGGGCAACGAGGCCAGCCTGAGTGGCGCCTTCCTGAACAACCAGGGCGGCATGATCGACGCCAACGGCCCCATTGACGTCAGCGTCACCACCGGTCAGGTCAACAACGACCAGGGCCGCATCAGCACGCGCGACGTGCTGACCATGAGCACGCCCACGGGCGGTGCCGCAGGCCCGCTGACCCGTCTGACCAACGCAGGCGGCGTCATCGAAACCGCCGGCGCGCTGAACGCGCAGCTGCAGAACTTCAACAACGAAGGCGGCAGCGTCGTCGCGCTGGCGGGGCTGGCCATCAGTGGTGGCCCGGTCAACAACACCGACGGCCGCCTGGCGTCCCAAGGCAACGTCAGCGTCGACACGCAAGGCGGCGCGTTCGCGGGCAACAACGGCAAGGTTATCAGCGCACAAGGCAACATCACGCTCACGGCGGGTGCCACCACGCTGAACAACGCCACCGTGACCAGCGGTGGCAACACCGCGCTGAGCACCACCAACCTGCAGGCCAGCCACGTGACACTGGCGGCGGGCGGCAACGCGACCGTCACGGCCGATCAAGGCATTGACGTGGGTGGCGGCAGCGTCAGCGCGCAAACCATCAGCCTGGACGCAGGCAGCGGCGTACTGAACAACGCGTCCGGCAACCTGACGGCCCGCGCCGCCACGGGCACGGCCATGATGTTGCAAAGCCAGGGCCTGGCCAATGACGGCGGCACGATCGCATCCAACGCCGAGCTGAGCATCAACGCCGGTGCGGGCAGCTTGAGCAACGCGGCGGGCCAGATTCTGGCGGTGGGCGCGGCCGACATCCGCTCGACGGGGCTGAACAATGTGGCCGGTACCACCGCCTCCAATGGCAACTTGACGATCAACGCGGCCCAGGCCCACGCGAACGCCGCCACGGACAGCACGGGCGGCACGATCCAAAGCGGCCAGAGCATCACGTTGGCGGCAGGCACCACCACGTTGACCAACGCCACGGTCACCAGCGGCGGCAACACCACGCTGAACACCGCCGAACTGCAGGCCAGCCAGGCGCGCATCAACGCGCTGGGCGACTTCAGCGCCACGGCCACCGGCGCCGTGACGGCCGACCGTGTGACCCTGGCGGCCGGCGGCAGCGCGGTCATCACGGCCGCGCAAGGCATGGACGTCAACCGGGGCAGCGTCAGCGCGCAAAGCATCAACCTGGACGCGGGCAGCGGCGAACTGAACAATGCCGCAGGGGCCATCCTGGCTGTGGGCGCAGCCGACATACGCTCGACGGGCCTTTACAACGTGGGCGGCACCATCGCCTCCAACGGCAACCTGACGATCAACGCGGCCCAGGCCCACGCGAACGCCGCCACGGACAGCACCGGCGGCACGCTGCAAAGCGGCCAGAACATCACGCTGACGGCGGGCGCCACCACCTTGACCAACGCCACCGTCACCAGCGGCGGCAACACCACGTTCAACACAGCAGCGCTGCAAGCCGATCAGGCGCGCATCAATGTTCAAGGCAACTTCAGCGCAACGTCCAGCGCAGCAGTGACCGCGCAGCAGCTGGCCCTGGCGGCGGGCGGCAGCGCCGCCATCACGGCCGCTCAAGGCATGGACCTCAGCCAGGCAAGCGTCAGCGCCCAGACGATCACCATGAACGCGGGTGGCGTGCTGAACAACACCACAGGCAACCTGATCGCCAGCGCCACCACCGGCACGGCCCTCACCCTGCAGAGCCAGGGTTTGGTCAATGACCAGGGCACTATCGCCTCGAATGCGGGCCTGAGCATCAACGCGAACGCGGGCAGCATCAGCAACACCGCCGGCCGCGTGCTGGCACTGGGCGCGGCTGACGTGCGGTCCACCGGCCTTGCCAACGTGGGCGGCACCATTGCCTCCAACGGCGACCTGACGATCGATGCGGCGCAGGCCCACGCGAACGCCGCTACCGACAGCACGGGCGGTACGCTGCAAAGCGGCCAGAACATCACGTTGACGGCTGGCAGCACGACGCTAACCAACGCCACCGTCACCAGCGGCGGCAACACCACGCTGAACACCGGTGCCCTGCAGGCCAGCCAGGCCCGCATCAACGCAGGGGGCAATTTCACCGCCACTTCCAGCGGCGCGGTGACGGCGGACCAGGTGGCCCTGGCGACCAGCGGCAGCGCGGCCATCATGGCGGCTCAGGGAATCGACGTCAATCGCGGCACGGTGAGTGCACAGGCCATCAACCTTGACGCCGGTACTGGCGCGCTGAACAACAACGCTGGCAGCATCCTGGCCGTGGGTACGGCCGACATCCGCTCAACTGGCCTGTACAACGTGGGCGGCACCATCGCGTCCAACGGGAACCTGACGATCCATGCGGCGCAGGCAAATGCCAGCGCTGCGGCCGACAGCACGGGCGGCACCCTGCAAAGCGGCCAGAACATCACCCTGACGGCAGGCGCCACGACGTTGGCCGACGCCACCGTCACCAGCGGCGACAACACCACGCTGAACACGGCCGACCTTCAGGCCAGCCAGGCGCGCATCAACGTGCTGGGCGACTTCAACGCCACGTCTACCGGGGCGGTGACGGCTGACCGGGTCGCCTTGGCGGCCGGTGGCAGCGCTGTCATCACGGCCGCGCAAGGCATGGACGTCAACCGTGGCAGCGTCAGTGCACAGACCATCGGCCTGGACGCCGGCAGCGGCGCCCTGAACAACAACGTCGGCAACATTCTGGCGGTGGGTGCAGCCGACATCCGCTCCACCGGTTTGTACAACGTGGGCGGGACCATTGCGTCCAACGGCAACCTGACGATCAACGCGGCCCAGGCACATGCCAATGCCGCCACCGACAGCACGGGCGGCACGCTGCAAAGCGGCCAGAACATCACGCTGACGGCCGGCGCCACCACGCTGACCAACGCCACCGTGACCAGCGGAGGCAACACCACGCTGAACACAGCACAGCTGCAAGCCAATCAGGCCCGCATCAACGCCCTGGGCAACTTCAGCGCGACGTCCAGCGCAGCGGTGACCGCGCAGCAGCTGGCCCTGGCGGCGGGCGACGGCGCCACGATCACGGCTACACAGGGCATCGACCTCAGCCAGGGCAGCGTCAGTGCGCAGACCATCGCCCTGAACGCAGGAGGTGCCCTGAACAACACGGGGGGCTACCTGCACGCGGGCGCAACCACGGGAACCGCCCTCACCTCGCAAAGCCAGGGTTTGGTCAACGACCAGGGCACCATCACCTCCAAGGCCGGTCTGAGCATCCAGGCGAACACGGGCAGCGTCAGCAACGCCGCCGGCCGCATACTGGCGCTCGGCGCCGCCGATGTAGGGTCAACAGGACTGAACAACGCAGCCGGCACCATCGCCTCCAACGGCGACCTGACCCTCAACACTGTCCAGGCCCACGCCAACGCCGCCACAGACAGCACGGGCGGCACGCTGCAAAGCGGCCAGAACATCGCGTTGACGGCAGGCAGCACCACCTTGACCAACGCCACGGTCACCAGCGGCGGCAATACCGCCTTTGCGACGGGCGCCTTGCAAGCCAGCCAGGCCCGCATCAACGCGCAGGGCAACTTCACCGCCACCTCCAGCGCTGCGGTCACGGCTGACCGTCTGGCCTTGGCGGCGGGCGGCAACGTGGCCATCACCGCGACGCAAGGCATTGACGTCAACCGCGGCACGGTCAGCGCCCAGACCGTGAACCTGAACGCCGGCAGCGGGACGCTGAACAACAATGCAGGCAGCATCCAGGCGGTGGACGCGCTGGACATCCGATCCACCGGCCTGAACAACCGCGCCGGGACCATCGCCTCCAATGGCGACCTGACGATCAACGCGGCGCTGGCCAACGCCATCGCCACGCTGGACAGTACCGATGGCGCCATCCGCAGCGCCCAGGCCATCACCCTGACTGCGGGCGCCACCACCTTGACCAACGCCACGGTGACCAGCGGCGGCAATATGACGCTGAACACCGGCGACCTGCAGGCCAGCCAGGCCCGCATCAACGTCGGGGGCAATCTCACCGCCACCGCCAGTGGCGCCCTGAACAACAACGCCGGCAGCATTCTGGTCACGGGCGCGGCCGACATCCGCTCGACCGGCCTGACCAACGTGGACGGCAACATTGCCTCCAACGGTGCGCTGACCATCAACGCAGCCCAGGCCAACGCCGCGACCGAAACGAACAACACGCGCGGCACGATCCGCAGCGCCCAGGCCAGCGTCATGCTCACCACGGGCGCGCTGGACAACACCCGGGCCGACATCTCGGCGGGCAACGACGTACAGGTCACAGCCGCTGGCGCCCTGACCAACGACCAGGCCTGTATCGTCGCCGGCCGCGATGCAACGGTCAGCGCCAGCGCTATAGGCAACACATCGGGCCTGATCGCGGGCAACCGCAACGCAACACTGACCGCGGGCGCAGGCGGCGTGACAAACACCAGTGGAACCATCCAGGGCGCAAGCGACCTGGCCGTCACCTCGGCAGGCGACGTGGCCAACACCAGCGGCCAGTTGCTGGCGGGCCACCAACTGGCCCTGAGCAGCGGTGCCCTGACCAACAGCCAGGGCCAGATCGGCGCGCAGACCGGCAGCGTGACGCTGACTGTGACCTCCTACACCAACACCGGCGGCAGCGTGGTGGCGGGTGGCCCCCTGAGCCTGGACACCCAGGGCGGCGCACTGACAGCCAACGGATCGACGTTCGACAGCGGCGCGGACATGACGCTGCGCGCGGGCGCGGCCCAGCTCAACGATGCGGCCATCACGTCCAGTGGCTCCATCAACGCGCAAACCACAAGCCTGCAAGCCAACCGGGCCAACGTGCAGGCGGCAGGCAACCTGACGGCCACGGCGGGGGCTGGGGCTGGGGCTTTCAACGCCGCCAACAGCACCTGGCAGGCAGGCCAGACCGTCGCTCTCACGGGCGGCGCTGTTGCCGTGGCCGACGCCACGGTCTCGGCCAACTCCACAGTTGCCGTCACCGGCGCCAGCGTGGACGCCACGCGCGCCAGCATCACCAGCCCGGGCGACGTGAGCGTGGTGGCCACCAGCGGCGCGCTGAACATCACCCACGCCAGCCTGCTGGCGGGCCGCGACCTGACGGCGACCGGCACCGGCGCGGGCACCACCACCGGTGCACAAGCCCTGGCCGGGCGCGACCTGACCCTGGGCAACGGCACGGCATTTGACTTTGCCGCGGCCGGCCTGCAATACCAGTTTGGCCGCGACCTGACGGTGCGCGCGCAAGGCATCAGCACGGCCGGCCAGCAAGTGTCCGCGCGCAACCTGACGCTGGACGCGGGCAGCGGCCCGCTGAACAACCAGGGTGGCACCCTGCAAGCCACAGAAACCCTGACAGCCAGCGCCACGGGCCTGAACAACCAGAACGGCGTGATCGCGGCCAATGGCGCTGTCACCGCCAGCGCAGGCACGGGCACCCTGAACAACGCGGGCGGCCAGATCTACAGCACGCAAGGCGCCACCAGCGTGAGCGGCGCCACCATAGACAACGCCACCGGCACGGTGAGCGCCGCCACCGACGTCAGCATCACCGGCGGCACGCTGAACAACACGGGCAATACCATCGCAGCAGGCCGCAACCTCACGGCCACCCTGAGCGGCGCGGTGAACAACGCAGGTGGGCGGCTGATCGCCAACACCGGCGCGGCCAGCGTCACCGCCAACGGCATAGACAACCAGGGCGGCAGCATCTCGGGCGCGACCAACACCACCGCCGACGCAGGCAGCGGCACCCTGAGCAACACAGGCGGCCTGGTCACCGGCCAGAACGTGAGCATTGGCGGCGCGGTGAACAACGCCACCGGCGTCATCTCCGGCAGCAACGCGGTCAGCATGACCACGCGCGCCATCCACAACGATGGCGGCGTCATCGAATCGGGTGAGGGCGGCATCAGCATCAACACCCAGGGCCACACGCTGACCAACACGAACAGCGGCACCACGCGCGGCATCGTCAGCCAGGGCAACATCGCCATCGCGGCGGGCGACATCAACAACCAGTTGGGCTACATCGGCGCCAACGGCAGCCTGAACATCACGCAGTCCAGCACCATCCACAACCAGGGCGGCACGCTGCTGGGCCTGGGTGGGGTCTCGGTCACCACCGGCACGCTGAACAACCAGGGTGGCAGCATCCTGGGTGGCGTGGATGTGAGCGTCAACGCAGGCACGGTGAATAACGCAAGTTCCGGCACGATCTACGCCGGGCGCGACCTGACCGTCAACGCAGGCAGCATCGACAACGGCAATACTCAAAACGGCAGCTACACCACCGGCCTTCTGGCCGGGCGCAATGCCAGCATCACGGCAGCCACGATCACCAACGCCAGCGGCGCCATCGTGGCCCTGGGTGACGCCACCGTGCGCGCCAGCAGCAGCCTGAACAACACCCAGGGCCAGATCTCGGGCAACACCGTCACGATCCAGACCCCGAGCCTGACCAACACGGCCGGCCGTGCCGACGCGCAGCAGCGCATGACGGTGCAAGTGCCGCACTTCAGCGCCGACGGCGTGCTGGCCAGCAACGGTGCGATGAACCTGGAATTGCAGGGCAACTACGTGAACACCGGCGTGGTCAGCGCCAGCGGCGACCTGAACATCAGCACCACGGGCAGCTACACCAACCTGAACCGGGTGAGCGCGCAGAACAGCCTGAGCCTGACGGCAGCAGGCATCGACAACGCGGCGGGCGCCACCATCGACTCGCAACGCACCACGCTGAACGCCGGTGGCGGCACCCTCAACAACGCCGGCCTGATCAACAGCACGGCCGGCCAGACCAGCATCACCGCCGGCACCCTGAACAACACGGGGCGCATCTACGGCGACAGCATTGCGCTGAACGCCAACGTGAACAACAGCGCGGCCGCAGGCGCAGGCGCGGCCATCGCCACGCGTGGCGGCAACGTCACGATCAACGGCGCGCTGAACAACTCCGACGACGCCCTGGTGCTGAGCCTGGGCAGCATCCAGATCAACGGCAGCGCGCGCAACGACGGCTCCACGATCAACGCGATGGGCAACGTGACCATCACCGGCGCGCTGACCAACACCCATGTGGGCCTGCAAACCGGCAGCCAGACACGCACGGAACCGGCGCACGCGGTGTACATCACCCCCAGCGGCAGCACCACCCGGTACAACGTGGCTGACCTGGCCTGGACGGGCCACACGGGGGGCCACTGGGTACTGCCCAGCACCACGTACCCACTGGGCACCTTCGGCGCCGACCCCAAGCCGGCGGCCACCTGGTGCGGGCTGGACGGCAACGGCGGCGAAGGCGGCAACTGGGTCTGCGGCTACAACTACGGTACCAGCGACCCCATCTGGGCGCTGATGCGCGTGGCCAGCCCCGGCGCGGGCCCTGCCTTCCCGGGCCACTGCATGGACTATGGCGGCGAAAGCGGCAACATCCAGCGCAACACCACCGGCGTGTGTGCGGACCTGTGGGCCGGCTACGACGCCCACCAGGCCAGCCTGGCCAACGCCTACACCCAGCTGGACGCGGCCATCGCCGCCTTCAACAACGACCTGAACAACCGCACGCTGATCGACTGGTACGAAACCACGATCACGGGCACGACCATCACCGAGACGACCGCGGTCCCCGGCCGGGCGGCCAAGGTACTGGCGGGGGGCAACATCCACATCGGTGGCGGCAGCAACATCGACAGCGTGATCGTGGCCGGGGGCAGCCTCAACGGCGGCGCCATGAACAACATCGCCAGCCAGGGCACACGCCAGACCAGCGCCACCGGCTACCAGGTGTTCAGCCACCGCACCTGGAGCGGCGGTTTCAGCAGCAGCTACGGGCGCGAAACCAGCGCGCCGCAGCCCATCGCCGACGCACCGGTCACGCAAACCCTCACCCTGCCCGTCCTGCAATACCAAAGCAGCGGCAGCCCCGCGGCACCGGGCGCAGGCGGCAACAGCAGCCCGGTGGGCGGCGCTGCGGCCAGCGTGGTGGGCGTGGGCCGCAGCATTGGTACGGCGCGCAACGCCGACCCCACAGGCACGGCCAATGCAGCCGTGCAGACCGGCACCCCGAGCACGGAAACAGGCGCCGCCGTGCAGGTCAACACCGCTACCACGGCCCAGGCGCAAAGCGCCCCGGCGGTGAATGGCGTGCAAGCTGCCGGCGGCGACACTGTAGCGACCGGCGCGGGCAACACGCTCACGGGCAACACCCCCACGGGCCATACCACCGTCACCACGGGCACGGGAGCAGCCCCCACGGCGGGTGGCAGCGTCACTGCAGGCGCCAACCCAACCGGCAACACGACCGTCACCACGGGCGCCAACCCCACGGGCAGCACCGCGCTGACCGCTGCGGCAGGCAACAACGCCACCGCAGGCACGGCTGTTACCCCGGGCACGGGCACCGGCACCAACACCGGCGGCACCGTCCAGGCCGCCACCGGCACCAACCCGAACGTCGTGGCTACCACCGCCAGCCTCAGCGCCGCGCCCGACGCTGCCCTGCCCGGCAGCGTAATCGCAGCCGGCGTGCGCGCGGGCCAGCTGGCGGCCATCACCACATCGCTGACCAACTTTGCCGCCGCCGCCGCCATCCAGCCGGCGCAAGCCCAGGCGGTAGACACCAGCACCCGGCGCAGCGCCCCGGCCACGGTCAAAGCGGCGGGCTACAGCACGGTGCGCGCCAGCGGCGCGGTACGTGCCCCGGGCAACCAGCTGTTTCGCATCAACCGCAACCCGCGCGCCCCGCTGGTGGAGACCGACCCGGCCTTCACCGGCTACCGCACCTGGATCAGCAGCGCCTACATGCTGCAACAACTGGCCATCGACCCCGAGCGCAACATGAAGCTGTACGGCGACGGCTTTGCCGAGCAACGCCTGATCGACGACCAGATCCTGGCGCTGACGGGCCGCCGGTTCCTGAGCGGCTACCAGCGCACCGAAGACCAGTACCACGACCTGATGGACGCAGGCGTGATGTTTGCGAGGGAATACCAGCTGAGCCCTGGCGTGGCGCTGAGCGCAGAACAGATGGCGCTGCTGACCACCGACATCGTGTGGCTGGAGGCCAAGGAAGTCACCCTGCCCGACGGCAGCACCATGACGGCGCTGGTGCCGACGGTGTACCTGCGCAGGCCCACCACGGGCGACCTGACGCCAGAAGGCGCGCTGATCGCGGGCAGCAACGTGACCCTAAGAAGCCCCGGCGACCTGACCAACAGCGGCACCATCATTGCGAACGGTGATGCAGCCAAAGGCGACGGCAAGCTGACGGTGACGGGCAACAACGTCAACAACAGCGGCACGCTGGCAGGCAACCAGATCACCATCACCGCAGACAACACACTGAACAACGCCGGCGGCGTGGTCCAGGGCCTGGGCACAGGCAGCACGGCCAGCCTGAACGCCCGGGACATCATCCTGCGGACCACAACGCAAAGCAGCACGGCCAGCATTGAAGGCCCGAACGGCACTAGCACCGGAACACGCACCAACGCAGACCGCATCGCCACAGTCAGCGCAGACAGCGTGAAGCTGGCCGCGTTGAACAACATCACCCTGGCGGGGGCCACGGTTCAGGCGGCCAACGACCTGACGATGACAGCGGGCGGCGCCCTCATCAGCGAAGCGGTAGCAACCGGCTACATGCTGAACACCCCACTGGGCGGCAGCCACAGTGGGCGCACGGGGTACATCAGTGAAGCGGCCACGACGCAGCAACTGACCACCCTGGCCGGCAACAACGTGGCGATCACCGCCACGGGCGACGCAGCGTTCAAAGGCACCAACATCAATGCGGTGAACGACCTGACCATCACCGGCAAAACGGTCACCATCGACGCGGTGAAAGAAAGCCTGAGCCGGGACCAGCAGGGCATCGGCAAAAAAGGCTACGAACGCGTAGCCAAGGCAGACGAAACCCTCGCGGGCGCCAACCTGAGCGCGGGCAACAACGCGACGATCACGGCCACGGGCGGAAACATCACCGGCACAGGCGCAGCTATTACCGCCACCAGGAGCGCCGCCACCCTGACCGCCAGCGGTGACGTGAGCCTGAACGCCGCCACCACACAGCACAGCACCCTGGCGGAAAGCTTCAACGCCAGCAAGGGGTTCCTCTCCAGCAAGAGCAGCCTGCGCGAAAGCGACAGCACGGCCACCCTGGCCGAAGGCAGCAGCCTGAGCGGCAAAACCGTGGCCGTCGTGGGCGGGCGCGACGTGAACATCCACGGCTCCAGCGTGGTCAGCGACACGCAAACCACCATCAGCGCGGCGCGCAACGTGAGCATCACGGCGGCCATGGAAACGCTCACGAGCAACAGCTTCGTGGAAGAGAAGAAATCGGGCCTGGGCGCCATGGGCGGCATCAGCTACGGCAAGCGCGAGCAAAGCACCGACACCGACACCACCGCCACCCGCGCCGCCGCCAGCAACATCGCCAGCCTGAAGGGCAACGTGAGCATCAGCGCGGGCCAGACCTACAACCAGGTGGGCAGCAACGTGATGACCCCCGTGGGCAACGTGGACATCACCGCCAAAACGGTGAACATCACCGAAGCCCGCGAAACCAGCACGAGCGAGACCGAGCAGAAATTCAAACAGTCCGGCATCAGCGTCAACGCCACGGGCGCCATCGCCACGGCCATTCACACGATGGACAGCCTGGCCGAGCAAGCCGGCAAAGCCAAAGATGGCCGCATGCAGGGCCTGGCAGTATTGGCTGGCGCCGTGGAAGCCAAGAAGGCATTGGACGCGATAGAAGCACTGGCCAAGGACCCCGCGAATGCGGGCTCCATCGGCATCAGCATCAGCCTGGGTAGCCAAAAGAACCAAAGCAATGCCCAAAGCCAAAGCAACACCGCCGCAGGCTCCACGGTAGCCGCCGGCGGCAACGTCACCATCACGGCGCAAGGCGCTGGAGACAACAGCAACGTCACGGTACAAGGCAGCAACATCAGCGCGGCCAACACCGCCAGCCTGAAAGCGGACGGCCAGGTGAACCTGCTGGCGGCACAGAACACCAGCGAACAGCACAGCCAGAACAGCGGCAGCAGCGCCAGCATCGGCGTAGGCATCACCTTTGGCGACAAAACCGGCATCAGCTTCAACGCCAGCGCCAGCACCAGCAAAGGAAAAAGCGATGGCAGCGACCTGACCCACACCAACACGCAAGTCAACGGCGGCAAAGTCGTCAACATTCAAAGCGGAGGCGACACCACGCTCAAAGGCGCAGTGGTATCGGCCAACACGGTCAATGCCAACGTGGGCGGCAACCTGAAGATCGAAAGCCTGCAAGACACCGCCAAATTTGACGAGAAGCAGACCAACGCAGGCTTTGGCGTGACGCTGTGCATCCCCCCGCTGTGCGTGGGCTCATCCAGCGCCACCGTCAGCGCCGGCAAAACCACCATCAACAGCAACTACCAAAGCGTCGGCGAGCAAAGCGGCATCAAGGCAGGCGATGGTGGCTTCAACGTGAACGTGCTGGGCGCCACCGACCTGAAGGGTGGCGTCATCAGCAGCACCGACAAGGCGCACAACGACGGCAAGAACAGCTTTGCGTCCGCCGGCGGCGTGACGCTGAGTGACATCCAGAACAGCGCCGACTACAACGCCAAGGGCGTGAGCATCACGGCGGGTTACTCAAGCGCACCGCAAGACGGCGACGGCAACCCCGTCAAGGACAACAACGGCAACGTGATCGGCGGCAAACCCATCGGTGGTGGCGGCATCGGCAGCGACAAGGGCAGCGCAACCAGCACGACGCAGGCGGGCATCACCGGCATCGCAGGCAACACGGCAGCACGCACGGGCGATGCCGAAACGGGCATCAAACCGATCTTTGACGCCAACGCCGTGCGCGACGGCATCAACGCGCAGGTCAGCATCACGGCCACCGCCCTGCCCGTCGTGGCCAAGGGCTGGGCGGACTTCGCGAACGAGCAGCAGAACAAAGCCACCACCGCGCAAGACAAAGCCTGCTGGGCCGAGGGTGGCGCCTGCCGCGTGGCGGGGCACATGGCAATCGGTGCGTTGGCGGGTGGTGCGACTGGTGCCGCAGGCGCTGGGGCAAGCCAGGCCATCGTCCCCACCATCGGCGACGCACTCAGAGACACCAACCTGCCCGACGCGGTCAAGCAGGTCATCGTGGCCGGTCTGGGCGTGGCGATCGGTGCGGCGGCGGGCGGCACGGCTGGCGCAGTCACCGGGGGCAATGCCACGGTGAACAATTACCTGACGCAGGCTCAATGGAAAGCCATGGCCGACGAACGGGCCAGATGTGCTGACCAAGCATGCCGCGATGGTGTGGACACCCGGTATGGCGCGCTGAGTGCAAGCCAGGACGAGGCATTGCGCCAGGCGTGCACGAACCTGAACAGCGCCACCTGCAGAACTTTGGTCACAGCAGCTGTGGACGGCAGCGCGACCCAACTGGAACTGGTCGCCAAAGGCAAGCTACCCGACAACTACCTGGGCGGGCGCGACTTCAACAGCAATGTGAACCTGTTTGCGCAAAAGATGCAGGCCCAGGACGTGGTGAACGCCTGCGCCACCAACCCGGCGCAGTGCGACCAGGCCAGACTGGCAGGCAGCGTGCGGCTGCTGATGACGGCGACGGTCGTCGCCGCATCGGCAGCGGCGGTGACGGTGCTGGGCGCCGAAGCAGCGGCGCTGGCGGCCTTCGCCAGAAACCCGGTGCTCTACTGCACGCAAAGCCCGACGGGATGCATGGCGGGCGTGGAGTTGGCGCTGTGCGCGGCGGCAGGCCCCGCCTGCCCACCGGGTACGTTGGTGCCTACCGCCAGTCAGCTGGCAACGGTCAAGCAGGTCGTTGCCGACGCGGAGGCTGCGGCTGCGGGGCGGGTTGCGGGTGGCGTGGGCGGGGGAAGTTCTGCAGCGGGGGGCATGCGCACCACGGGGGCGGCAGGTAGCAGCGGAGTGTTGATTTCCGAGCAAATCTGACCCCTTTGAGCTGAGTTTTTTCATCGAAATTTGACCCCTTGAATAAAGTCCCCTGCTTAACTTTTGAGCAGGGGGATCAAGGAGTGATCAAAGTGGGAACA
>JBFWUB010000021.1:0-71920 GCA_050247515.1 Ramlibacter sp.
GTTCCCACTTTGATCACTCCTTGATCCCCCTGCTCAAAAGTTAAGCAGGGGACTTTATTCAAGGGGTCAAATTTCGATGAAAAAACTCAGCTCAAAGGGGTCAGATTTGCTCGGAAATCAACAATTCCGGAATCCGAATTCGCCGCCTGGATCCGACAGCATCTGACAAAGCCAACCCAATAGGAGCCTCCATGCAAGCTGTATCCATCCACGTTGTGGACGTTGCCAACGGGCTGGTGGCCCGTGGCATGAAGGTCGAGGTGTATTGCCTGGACGGAGGCGCCGAACGGCATGTGGTCACCGGCACCGTGGGCGGCAACGGCGTGGTGGACGGCTTCAATGGCCGCGAGACGCTGTTTGATGTGGGCACCTACGAGCTGCGTCTGCATGTGGGTGACTATTACCGCCGGCGCGGCACCCCCCTGCCCCAGCCGGCGTTCATGGACGTGCAGGTGTTCCGCTTTGGCCTGGCCGACCTGTCGCAGCACTACCACCTGCCCGTCAAGCTCACGCCCTGGGGGCTGTCGTGCTTTCGTGGGGCGTAACGAACATTGAGCGCCGCCGGGCCGCCCCAAGGCGCGAAGGCCCCCTCGGGGGGCAGCGACCCACACGCAGTGGGGGAGCGTGGGGGCCTAAAAAGTCGCTTGCACGCCCAGCTTGACGCTGCGACCGGCCAGCGGTGATTTGCCCGGTGCCGTCTGCGTGAGGATGGACGTGGCGCTGTAGGCCAGCTTGTTGCCCGCGTTGTCCAGCCGCGCATACCACAGCAGGTTGGACGCACCGGCCTTCATCCGGTACGTCAGCGCCGCCTTCCACAGCGTGTAGGCGTCAGTGACGCGATCGCCCGGTGGCACGCGGTCCTGCCGCGCGGCATGGTCAAAGCCCAGCTGCGCGCCCCAGGCGCCCTGCGCCCACACCAGCGTCGCCCCCGCGCGCCACGGCGCAATGCGCGCCAGTGGCTGCCCGGTGGACTGGTTGGTTGCGCGCACCGTGTCACCACGCAGTTCGAGGTCCAGCGTCTGCGCACCGGCCAGCAGGCGCACGGTACCACTGGCCTCCAGCCCGGCAAACCGGGCGCGCACCTGGCGGTAGGCGAACTCGGGCAGATCGTCGGTCACGTTGCCTGTGGATTCCAGCGCAATGTAATTGGCAAAACGGCTGGCAAAGGCGTTGAGCTTGAAGCTGTTGGCCCCGCCCTTCCATTGAATGCCCACATCCGCGTTGGTGGAGCGTTCCACGTCCAGTGCGGCATTGCCTACCTCGTACGCGGCCGTGGCCACATGCGGGCCGTCGGCAAACAGCTCATAGTCCCTGGGTGCGCGCTGGGTGCTGGCCAGGCCCGAGGTGAGCTGCCAGCCCGGTGCCACGTTCCACAGCGCGCCCAGTGCATAGGTGGTGGGGCTGAAGCTGCGGCTGCCCGGCACGAAGCGCGCCACGTCAGGGTTGCCAAACGACTGCACCTTGACCGATTCGCTGCGCGCGCCCAGGCTCAAACGGCCCCAGCCGGTGCTGAGCTCTTCATGCACAAACACGGCACTCTGCCGCGTGCGGCTGAACGGTGCAAAGGCCTCGTCACCCACGGCAGAAAATCGCGTGGTCTCGCCCTGCACACCGATCACCCCCTCCAGTGCGCCCAAGCGGGCGTGGCGCGCCTCCAGCCGGAAGTCGTTGCCCTTGTTGCTGAACACCGTGCCAGGCGCGCCGGCGTCAAATTCGGTATGGCGGTAATCGGTGTGGCTGGCCTGGGCCTTGACGTTCTGCAGCCAGGCCACGGGGTTGCGCCATTCACCTTCCAGCGCGTGCCGCGTGGACTGCATGCCAATGGTCACCTCGTCTTCCGCCACAGCACCGTAATCATTGCGGTAGGTGCTGACGGACGCGCCCAGGTAGCCCTGGTCAAAGAAGACCGAACCGCCTACGGCACCGCCGCGCACCTCGCTGGCTGAATTGCAGATGCGCCGCGCCAAGCCGGTTTCACCGTTTTTTGTGCAGGCCAGCGACGCAGGAACCCGCACATCGCCCGTACTGCGGTTGAACACATCGGCATGAAGGCCTACGCGGCCATTGCCGCCCTCCACCATGAAGCCCGCGCCCTTGCCGTGGTTGCCGCTGGACACGCCCAGGTCTGCCTTGCCGGCCACGCCGTTGAGCGGCTCGCGCGGAATGCGGTTGTCGATGACATTCACCACACCGCCCACCGCGCTGCCGCCATACAGCAATGCACCGGGGCCGCGCAGCACTTCGACGCGTTCGATGCTGATGGGGTCGGCCGGCACGGCATGGTCATAGCTCAGGCCCGATGCGTCGATGGTCGCGCCGCCGTTGCCCAGGATGCGGATGCGGTCGCCGTCCAGCCCGCGAATCACCGGGCGGTTCGCATTGGGACCGAAATAGGTGCTGCTGACACCGGGCGTGCCGTCCAGCGTTTCGCCCAGCGTCGTACCCTGGCGCAGCAGCAGCGCGCGGCCGGAATAACTGACGGCCGGCACGATGAGATCGGCAGCGCCCAGCGGATTGCCAGTGACGGTGATTTCAGGCAGCGTGGCGGGGGAAGAAGGCGTCTGCGCGGCGGCGTGGCCGAGCGACAGCACGGCAGCGCACACCGCGCTGCAGCGAAAAAGAGTTGACATATCGGATTCGTCGGAAAAGGTGAACGCCTGCCGGGCAACGCGCGGCAGGAAGGGCTGTCACGGCGGTTTCAACGAATCGAAGGGGGCGCGCGCGCTTCAAACAGCGCGGCATGGCGGGCAACGGCCTCGCCCTGGAAGTACGCGAACAGCGTTGCAGGCAGCAGCAGCGGCAGGATGACCGCGGGGACATCGGCCACGGTGTCGCTGTGGCTCAGCTGGTCGTACAGGCGGCAGTCGGCGTCGCCTGCGTGGGCAGAGAACAACGTATCAAGCAGCCCATGCCCATGCCCATGCCCATGCCCATGCCCATGGTCATGGTCATGGTCATGGTCATGGTGATCGTGCCCGGCATGCTCCACATGCTGCGCCCAGGCATGCACCGGGTGGTGTACCACGCCGTGCACCAGCCCCAGCGTCTGCGCGGCCAGCAGCGCCAGCACCAGAGGCCACAGCAGTACGCGGCGCAGCAGCACAGGAAATCCTTACTTCACGCCCACCGCGTCGGTCACGCGGTAGTACAGGCCGTACGGGTCGTCATTGAGTACCGCAAAGCGGCCTTCGACCGTGACCGGCTCCAGGGTGTAGGCCACAGGCGTGCGGGTCTTGACTTCCACCATGCTCTCGGGTCCGCCCGGCACGCAGAACGAGCAGGTCAGCGGCACCGAGCTGAGCAGGAAGTGCCGCTGCTTTTCGCCCGGCTCCAGCGGCATCATGAAACCCTGGATGCGCTGCGTCTTCTGGCTCAGCGCGATCTGCTGGGGCTCGAACACCGGCAGGATGCGGTTCTTCTCGGTCTTGGTCTTCACCGCCGTCAACACCGACCAGGGCACCACATCCGTGCGCTGCGGCAGCGGCGCAAACGGGCTGTTGGCGCCGTGCACGCCGGCGCCGCTGCCCTGGGGCAGGACACCGGGCATCGGCGAGCTCAGCTGCGCCTGGGCCGACAGCGCGGCGGCGGCGATCAGCAACGGAACAATGAATTTCATGGCAGGCTCCAGGCGGTGACGGGCAGCGGCTCAATGCTCGTGCTTCATGCCGCAGTATTTGCCAATCGCCAGACCCTTGCAAGCCGCCTGGAGTTCCTTCTGGCAGGCGTCGTGCTTCTTGCCGGACTCCAGGCACCTGGCGGCGGCTTCGTGTGCCGCGGCCATCGCGCGGTGGCGCTGGATGTCCTGTCTGGCTTCCTTGTCGCTGTGTGCCTGGGCTTGCGCCAGGCCGGCGGCCAGGGCCGCAGCGGCGGCAATGGAGCAGAGTTTGTTCATGTGCGTTACCTCGTATTCAACAGTTGGGCCACATCCATGCGGCGTGCATGCAGGGCCGGGATCAGCGCCGCGGCCACCGCCACCAAGGCAGCAGCCAGCGGCACCCAGGCTTCGGCCGGCACCCACGCCCACCCGGTCAGTGGCAGCGAGCGCTCAGCCTGCAGCAACCAGCCTACCAAACCTGTCAAGAGGTGCCCGAGCGCCAGCCCCAGCACACTGGCCAGCAGGGCCAGCCAAAGCGCCTCGCACACCAGCAGCGCGGCCACGCGCGCGGGCGGCGCGCCCAGCATGCGCAAAAGCGCCAGGTCGGCCCGGCGCTCGCGCACGGCGCCCCACAGCGCAATGAAAACGCTCAGGGCCGCGGCCAGCAGCAGCACGACGCCAAAGCCGCGCAGCACGTCCGTGCCCACGCCCACCATGCGCAGCAGGCGCGTCACCTCCACCGCCGGGGCGGCGGCCTGCATGTCCGTCGTTGTGTTCACAAACCGCGGGAATGTCACGGCCGCCAGTGGCGACCTGTAGCGGATCAGGGCCAGCGTGACCTCGCGCTCGGCCTCCAGCGCCTTGCGGTCTTCCTCATCCACCGCGGTGGCTTTCTCGTGCACCTGCCAGACCGATTCGGTGGCCGTGAGGATCAGCCGGTCCAGCACGCAGCCGCAGGGCGCCAGCACGCCGACCACGGCGTAAGGCGTGTCGCCATGCGCATGCCCGCCGCCGCCCAGACCGTGCGAACCCACGAACTGCTGGCCCGGCACCAGCCCGGCCGCGCTGGCGGCCTGCGCCCCGGCCACGGCCTGCAGCGGGGCAGCCCACAGTGCGCCCTGCGCCAGTTGCGCGCCGTAGTGCGTGATGTAGTCCGGCGTGGTGCCCACGATGCGAAAGCCGCGGAAGCTGTCGCCCAGGCTCAGCGGAATGACCTGCGCCACCTGCGGGTTGGCCTGCAGCGCCCGCACGTCGGCCAGCGCGATGTTGCCCGGCGGCACGTCAATGTGGAACACCCCGGCCAGGATCAGCTGCAGCGGGCTGCCCTTGGCACCCACCACCGCGTCAATGCCGGCCAGGTCACGCTCGAACGCGCGATCCACCTGCTCGCCGAGCAGCAGCACAAAGGTGATGGACGCCAGCCCCAGCGTGAGCAGCAGCAGGTTCAGCACCGCGGTCAGCGGGCGCGACCACAGGTAACGAAGCGAAAGCATCGCCAGCGCTTTCATGCGGCAACCAGCCTGTGTTCGACGGCGCCGCCCAGGGCTTCGCCCACGCGCCGGTCGTGTGTGGCAATGACCAGCGTGGCGCCACACCGCCGCGCGCTGAGCGCCAGCAGATCCAGCGCGGCCGCGGCCGATGCGTCGTCCAGGCTGGCGGTGGGCTCATCCGCCAGGATCACGCGCGGCTGGAGCAGTACCGCACGCGCCAGCGCCACGCGCTGCGCCTGCCCGCCCGACAGCTGCGAGGGCTTGCGCGCGGCCAGGTCAGCCACATCGAGCGCAGCCAGCGCCCGCGTCACCGCGGCGGGGTCCACCGGCAGCCCGGCGGCAAAGTAAACCAGGTTCAGGTTCTGCGCGACGGTGAGCGCATCGCTCAGGTGCAGCTTTTGCGGCAGAAAGCCCAGCGTGCGGGCACGCCAGGCATCGCGTGCGGATTGCGCCAGCGCACCCGGCTGGCTGCCAGCCACCGTCACACTGCCAGCCGTGGCCGTCAGCAGCCCGGCCACCAGCGCCAGCCAGGTGGATTTGCCCGAGCCTGAATGGCCGCGCAGCACCAGCGTGGCGCCCTGGGGCACGTCCACGTCGGCGAACGCCAGTTGTGGCCCCTGCGGATACTGGTAGCAAAGCCCCTGCGTGCGGATCACGCGGCCACCCTCCTGTACACCCTCATGCCTTCACGCGGTCCCTGAAGGTCTTGCGGAATTTCTCGACCTTGGGCGCGGCCACCGCCATACAGTAACCCTGATAAGGGTTCTTTTCAAAGAAGTCCTGGTGGTATTCCTCGGCCGCCCAGTAATTGGACAGCGGCAGCACCTCGGTCACGATGGGCCGGCCGAACAGCTTGTCCTGCCCCATCTGGCGGATCATGTCGTCGGCCACGTCACGCTGCGCGTCGGTGGTGTAGTAGATGCCGCTGCGGTACTGCGTGCCCACGTCGTTGCCCTGGCGGTTCAGCGTGGTGGGGTCGTGGATCAGGAAGAAGATTTCCAGGATCTCGCGCACCGTGATCTGCTGCGGGTCGTATTCGAGCTTGACCACCTCGTTGTGGCCGGTGGTGCCGGTGCACACCTGCTCGTAGCTGGGCTGCTTCACATGGCCATTGCTGTAGCCCGATTCCACGTCGGTCACGCCGCGCACTTTGACAAACACGGCTTCGGTGCACCAGAAGCAGCCGCCGCCGAGCACCAGGGTCTGCAGGGTTGGGGTCATGGGTAAAACTCCGGCTCAAACAAAACCGTCCGTCGCGGCGAAGGCCGCCATCTTACGCGCCCCCGTTTGCAGCGCGGGTATGTTCAGGACCGCTTGCGGCTCTTGCTGTCGCGCAAGGGCCCGACCAACTTGCGCATGAACCTGAGCAGCAGCAACATCACCACCGCGCCCGCCACGGCCATGGCCAGCGATCCGATCTTGAAATCGGTGTCATTGACCACGCCGCCGTTGAGGGATGAGACGATGAAATCCCCGCCCACAAAGGCGCCAAAGACGCCCACCAGCACGTTCTCGATCAGCAGCGGACGCCCGCCGCCCGCCATTTTTGTGGCCAGCCAGCCAATGACGCCGCCCACCAGACACCAGATATACGGGTTAATGCCGCTCTCCTGAAATTGCGTGAATCACCCATGGTGACAGCTTTCAATGACCTGCCGGACTTATATTTGTTTCGGGCTGCCGGCCCGCACGGCATCGGCAAACGCGGCCAGCGCCTGGTGGTCGCGCGCAGCCTTCCACAGGCAGTAGGTGTCATACGGCAGGCTGCTGCCCGCCAGCGCCACAAACGCCGCCCCCGGCAAAGCAGACTGGCGCAGCGACTGCGGCACCAGCGCCACGCCCAGCCCCTGCGATACCAGCGACACCACGCTGAGCCAGTGGCGAAGCTCATAGCGGATCTCGGGCGTGAAGCCGGCGTCCATGCACAGGTTGACGATGCGCTCGTGATAGTCCGCCGACACACCGCGCGAAATGCAGGCAAACGGCTCGCCCTGCAGCGCCAGCAGCGGCAATGTGCGCTTGCGGGCCAATGCGTGGTCGGCGGGCAGGCAGGCCACAAACGGCTGGCTGGCCACCTGCACCTGCGCGAGGCCGGGCGGCACGCGCGTGGTGTGCACAAAGCCCAGGTCCAGCCGCTCGTGGGCCAGCTCGATCAACTGCTCGCTGGAGCTCAGCTCCTTCAATGTCAGGCGCAGCCGCGGGTGCTGGGCCTGAAAGCGCCGCAGCAGCCCGGGCAGGCCGCGGTACAGCATGGTGCCCACAAACCCGACCTGCAGGCTGCCGGCCAGGCCGTCAGCCACATCGCGCGCGTGGCGCGCCGCCTGCTGCGCCTGCTCCAGCAGTGCGCGCGCCTGCGGCACAAAGGCACGGCCAGCTTCGGTCAGCTGCACCGCCTTGCTGTTGCGCGTGAACAGCTTTGCGCCCACCGAGGCTTCCAGTTGCTGGATGTTGGTGGACAGCGGCGGCTGCGAGATGGCCAGACGCTGGGCCGCGCGGCCAAAGTGCAGTTCCTCGGCCAGCACCAGGAAGTAGCGCAGGTGGCGGAATTCCATGAATACGAAATTTGTATTGTTGAATAGGTATTCAATATTAGACGGCTATTCTTGCCTGTCTGACAATAGACCGATCTACAGGAGACGCCCCCATGAAAGCCCACTTCAACTGGCAAGACCCCTTTTTGCTGGCCGACCAGCTCAGCGACGAGGAGCGCGCCATCGTGGAAGCCGCCCACAGCTTCTGCCAGGACAAGCTGCAAACCCGCGTGCTGATGGCCGCGCGCCACGAAAAGTTTGACCGCGAAATCATGAACGAGGCCGGTGCCATGGGCTTTCTGGGCTCCACGATCGAAGGCTACGGCTGCGCCGGCCTGAGCTATGTGGCGTACGGCCTGATCGCCCGCGAGGTGGAGCGCGTGGACAGCGGCTATCGCAGCGCCATCAGCGTGCAAAGCTCGCTGGTGATGCACCCCATTAACGAATACGGCAGCGAAGCGCAAAAGCAGAAGTACCTGCCCAAACTCGCCACCGGCGAATGGGTGGGCTGCTTTGGCCTGACCGAGCCCAACCATGGCTCGGACCCGGCCAGCATGCTCACGCGCGCCAGGCCGGTGGACGGTGGCTACACCCTCAAGGGCGCCAAGATGTGGATCACCAACGCGCCGATCGCCGATGTGTTTGTGGTGTGGGCCAAGGTGGAAGACCCCGACGGCAAGGTGGGCGGGCAGGAAAGCATCCGCGGCTTCATCCTTGAAAAAGGGATGAAAGGCCTGACGGCACCCAAGATCGAAGGCAAGATGAGCCTGCGCGCCAGCATCACCGGTGAAATCGTGATGGACGACGTGTTTGTGCCCGAGGCGCAGCTGATGCCCAACGTGGCAGGTCTCAAGGGCCCGTTCGGCTGCCTGAACAAGGCGCGCTACGGCATCGCCTGGGGCGCCCTGGGCGCGGCAGAAGACTGCTGGCACCGCGCGCGCCAGTACACGCTGGACCGGGTGCAGTTTGGCCGGCCGCTGGCGCAAAACCAGCTGATCCAGAAAAAGCTGGCCGACATGCAGACCGAGATCGCCCTGGGCCTGCAGGGCTGCCTGCGCGTGGGCCGGCTGATGGACGAAGGCAAGGCTACGCCCGAAATGGTGAGCCTGATCAAGCGCAACAGCTGCGGCAAGGCGCTGGACATTGCCCGGATGGCGCGCGACATGCACGGCGGCAACGGCATCCATGACGAATACCATGTGATTCGCCACATGATCAACCTGGAAACCGTCAACACCTACGAAGGCACGCACGACGTGCATGCGCTGATCCTGGGTCGCGCCCAGACAGGGCTGCAGGCGTTTTATTAGCTCCCCCCAAAGCGCCTCTGGCGGGCGCTTTACACAGCTTTACCTGGCATGAACGGCGCGCCGCAAGGCCTTCCCTGAGCTGATGCCTTGACGGTTGGGTGGCCGAAAGCTACATTACTAACCAGTCAGTCATTAATTTTCATGTCCCTTTCCAAGTTCATCCGCGCGCGCCCGGACGACGCTTCGCCCAAGCGAGAGCGGCGCAAGGAGGCGCGCCCGGGCGAACTGCTGGACGCCGCGCTGGACCTGTTCGTTGAAAAGGGCTTTGCCGCCACCCGCGCCGAAGAGGTGGCCGCGCGGGCGGGCGTTTCCAAAGGCACGCTGTTCCTGTACTTCCAGAGCAAGGAAGAACTCTTCAAGGCGGTGATCAGCGAAAACATCGCCGGCCGCTTTACCGAATGGAACGCCGAGTTCGAAGCCTTTGACGGCAGCAGCGCCGACATGCTGCGCTACGCCATGAACATGTGGTGGGAGCGCATTGGCGCCACCCGCGCGTCGGGCATCACCAAGCTCATCATGAGCGAGGCGCACAACTTCCCCGAGGTCACGGCGTACTACCAGACCGAGGTGATCCAGCCCGGCCAGGCGCTGATCCGCCGCATCCTGCAGCGCGGGGTGGACCGCGGTGAATTTGCCGTGACCGACATGGACCATGCGGCGTACAGCGTGATCGCCGCCATGGTGTTCCTGGTGATGTCCAAGCATTCGCTGGGCGCGTGCGTGCCCGCCGACCGGCCGCTGGACCCGCGCCGGTACATTGATTCGCAGGCCAGCATCATCCTGGGCGGCCTGCTGGTGCGCGGAGGCAAGAAATGAAACGTGGGCTCAAATGGGTCATCTGGGCCGTGGTCCTGCTGGCCGTGGCGCTGGGCGTGGCCCGGGCGCTGTCGGCGCGCAAGGCGCAGCAGCAGGCCGTGGCGCAGGCCCAGGCCACGCGCGAGCAGGCGGTGGTGGAGCTGGCCGAAGGTGATGTGGTCAAGGCACAGCTTCGCGAGATCACCCAGGGCCTGCCGATTTCAGGCTCGCTCAAGGCCGTCAACTCCGCCGCCGTCAAGGCCCGCGTGGCCGGCGAGCTGCAGGGCCTGACGCTGCGCGAGGGCGACGCGGTGAAGGCCGGGCAGGTGGTGGCCCGTGTGGACCCGACGGAGCTGCAGTCGCGCGTGCGCCAGGCGCAGGAACAGGCCGACGCAGCCCGCGCGCAGATCGACATCGCCCAGCGCCAGTGGGACAACAACAAGGCCCTGGTGGACCAGGGCTTCATCTCGCGCACGGCGCTTGATACGTCGGCCAACAACCTGGCCGCCGCCCAGGCCACCCACAAGGCCGCGCTGGCCGCCGTGGACGTGGCGCGCAAGGCGCTGGACGACACCGTGCTGCGCGCGCCCATCAGCGGCGTGGTGTCGCTGCGCGCGGCCCAGCCGGGCGAGCGCGTGGGCGTGGACGCCCGCGTGATCGAGATCGTGGACCTGAGCCGCCTGGAGCTGGAGGCCACGCTGGGCGCGGCCGATTCCGTGGCCGTGCGCGTGGGCCAGCAGGCCACGCTGCAGATCGAGGGCAACCCGCAACCGGTCACGGCGCGCGTGGTGCGCATCAACCCCAGCGCCCAGGCCGGCAGCCGCAGCGTGCTGGTGTACCTGGGGCTGGACCGCGTGGACGGCCTGCGACAGGGCCTGTTTGCCCAGGGCACGCTGGGCACGGCGCGCACCAGCGCGGTAGCCGTGCCGCTGGGCGCCATGCGTACCGACCGCCCTGCTCCCTATGTGCAGGTGGTGGAAAACGGCAAGGTCGTGCACAAGCCCGTGGGTGCCGGCGCGCGCGGGCAGGACGCCCAGGACGCCGCGGGCGAAACCCTGGTGGCCGTGCAGGGCATTCCCGCGGGCGCGCTGGTGATCCAGGGCAGCGTGGGCAGCCTGCGCGAGGGCACGGCGGTGCGCTTTACCCAACCTGCCGCCGCACGGGCCCCCTGAGCGATGTGGTTCACCCGCGTCAGCCTGCAAAACCCGGTGTTTGCGACGATGGTCATGCTGGCCATCGTGGTGCTGGGCCTGTTCTCGTACCAGCGGTTGAAGGTGGACCAGTTCCCCAACATCGACTTCCCGGTGGTGGTGGTCACGGCCGAGTACCCGGGCGCCTCGCCCGAGATCGTTGAAAGCGAAGTCACCAAGAAGATCGAGGAAGGCGTCAACTCCATCGCCGGCATCAATGCGCTGACCTCGCGCAGCTACGAAGGCCAGTCGGTCGTCATCATTGAATTCCAGCTGCACATCGACGGGCGCAAGGCCGCCGAGGACGTGCGCGAGAAGATCGCCGCCATCCGTCCCACCTTCCGCGACGAGGTGAAAGAGCCGCGCGTGCTGCGCTTTGACCCGGCCAGCCGTGCCATCTGGTCGCTGGCCGTGTTGCCCGATGCCGCAAAGGGCACCGCCATGACCGCGGTCGAGCTGACCAACTGGGCTGACCAGGTGCTCAAGAAGCGGCTGGAAAACGTGCGTGGCGTGGGTTCGGTCACGCTGGTGGGCGGCACCAAGCGCGAAATCAACATCTACCTGAACCCGCAGGCCATGGAGGCGCTGGGCATCACGGCCGACCAGGTGGTGGCGGCCGTGCGCAACGAGAACCAGGACCTGCCGGTGGGCGCGATCCGCTCGCTGCAGCAAGAGCGCGTGGTGCAGATTGACGCGCGCATGCAGCGGCCCGAGGACTTCGGGCGGATCATCGTGGCCAGGAAGGGTGCCGCCGCCGTGCGCGTGGACCAGGTCGCCACGGTCAGGGACGGCGCGCAGGAAATCGACAGCCTGGCGCTGTACAACGGCGCGCGCACCCTGCTGCTCACCGTGCAAAAGGCGCAGGACGACAACACCATCCAGGTGATCGACGGCCTGAAGGCGACGCTGGCCGAACTGCAGGGCCAGTTGCCGCCGGGCGTGCGGCTGGAGCCCATTCTGGATGGCTCGCGCCCGATCCGCGTGGCGGTTGAGAACGTGCGCCGCACCCTGATCGAGGGCGCGCTGCTCACCGTGCTGATCGTTTTCCTGTTCCTGAATTCATGGCGCTCCACCGTCATCACCGGCCTGACGCTGCCGATCTCCATCATCGGCACCTTCCTGTTCATGAACATGTTCGGCTTCACCATCAACATGATCACGCTGATGGCGCTGAGCCTGTGCGTGGGCCTGCTGATTGACGACGCCATCGTGGTGCGCGAAAACATCGTGCGCCATGTGCAGATGGGCAAGGATCCGTTCCGCGCCTCGCTGGACGGCACGCAGGAGATCGGCCTGGCGGTGCTGGCCACCACCTTCTCCATCGTGGCGGTGTTCCTGCCCATCGGTTTCATGGGCGGCATCATCGGCAAGTTCTTCCACGAGTTCGGCATCACCATCGTGGCGGCCGTGCTGATCAGCATGTTCGTGAGCTTCACGCTGGACCCGATGCTGTCCAGCGTCTGGCATGACCCGGAAATTGACAAGCACGGCCAGGCGCGCGGCAATTCGCTGTACGACAGGACCCTTGGCCGCGTCACAGGCTGGTTCGACCAGGGCACCGAGCGCCTGTCGGGCGCCTACCAGCGCATCCTGCGCTGGTCGCTGGTGCACAAGCTGGCCACCGTGCTGATGGCCGTGGGCATCTTCATCGCCAGCGTGTTCATGGTGCCGCTGCTGGGCACGGAATTCGTGCCCAAGGCCGACTTCTCCGAGACCTCCATCACCTTCTACACCCCGGTGGGCTCGGCGCTGGAAGTGACCGAGGCCAAGGCGCGCCAGGTGGAGTCCATCGTGCGCGAATTCCCCGAGGTGCGCTACACACTGTCCACCATCAATACCGGCAACGCCCAGGGCAAGATTTACGCGAACGTGTACATCCGCCTGGTGGACCGCAAGCAGCGCAGCCGCAATGTGGACCAGATGTCGGGCGTGCTGCGCGCGCGGCTGGCCCAGGTGCCGGGCATCACCGTCACGCACGTGGGCCTGCTGGACGCGGTGGGCGGCAACAAGCAGGTGGAGTTTTCGCTGCAGGGACCTGACCTGAAAGAGCTTGAACGCCTGACCCGCCTGGTCACCGAAAAAATCCGCACCGTGCCCGGCCTGGTGGACCTGGACACCAGCATCAAGGCCGACAAGCCGGTGATCGACGTGGAAGTCAAGCGCGACGCCGCGTCCGACCTGGGCCTGAGCGTGGGCCAGATCGCCGCCCAGCTGCGCACGCTGGTGGCTGGGCAGACGGTGGGCAACTGGCGCGCCAGTGACGACCAGACTTACGACGTGATCGTGCGCATGGCGCCCGGCGCGCGCAATGCGCCGCAGGACCTGGAGCGCCTGCCGTTCACCCTGGGCACCAACACCGACGGCACGCCGCGCATTGTGCGGCTCAACCAGGTGGCCACCGTGCGCGAAGGCACCGGCCCCAACCAGATCAACCGGCGCGACCTCACGCGCGAGGTCGCCATCAACGGCAACGTGTACAACCGCTCGGCGGGCGAGGTGTCGGCCGACGTGCGCAAGGTGCTGGACAGCGTGAGCTTTCCACCGGGCTACCGCTACAAGTTCAGCGGCTCCACCAAGGACATGGCCGAGTCGTTTGGCTATGCCATCTCGGCGCTGGCCATGGCCGTGATCTTCATCTACATGATCCTGGCCAGCCAGTTCAGGAGCTTCCTGCAGCCGCTGGCGCTGATGACGTCGCTGCCGCTCACGCTCATTGGCGTGGTGCTGGCGCTCATGATGTTCCGCTCGTCGCTGTCGATGTTCTCGGTCATCGGCGTGGTGATGCTCATGGGCCTGGTGACCAAGAACGCGATCCTGCTGGTGGACTTCGCGATCCGGGCACGGGACGACGGCATGGAGCGCGCCGAGGCCCTGCTGCTGGCCGCCAGGGTCCGGCTGCGCCCCATCCTCATGACCACGCTGGCCATGATCTTCGGCATGGTGCCGCTGGCCTTTGCCCTGACGGAGGGCTCCGAGCAGCGCGCGCCCATGGGCCAGGCCGTGATCGGCGGGGTCATCACCTCGTCGCTGCTCACGCTGGTGGTGGTGCCGGTGGTGTATTGCTACATGGACGACCTGGCCAGCTGGTTGCGGGCGCGGTTCGCCGGCCGCCCGGTGCCCCCTAAAATTCAGGGTTTGTCCTGATCCTGCCTGGAGTACCCCGAAATGACCACGCTTACCCCCCTGGAACAAGCCCGCTTCAACATGATCGAGCAGCAGATTCGCCCCTGGGACGTGCTCGACCCCGAAGTGCTGGCCCTGCTGTCGGTCGTCAAGCGCGAGGATTTCGTGCCGCTGGCCCACAAGGCGCTGGCCTTCGTGGACATGGAACTGCCCCTGCCAGAAGGCGAATACATGCTGGCGCCGCGCGTGGAGGCCCGCATGCTGCAGCAGCTGCAGGTGCAAAAGCACGAAAAGGTGCTGGAAATCGGCGCCGGCTCGGGGTACATGGCCGCGCTGCTGGCCCACCGGGCGCAGCGCGTGATCTCGCTGGACATCAAACCCGCGCTGGCCCAGCTGGCCCGCGCCAACCTGCAACAGGCCGGCATCACCAACGCCGAAGTGCGCGAGGCCGATGGCGCCGGGGACGTGTCCGTGGACGGGCCTTTCGACGTGATCGTGCTCAGCGGCTCGGTGGCCGAAGTGCCCAAGACGCTGCTGGCCCAGCTCAAGACCGGCGGCCGTCTGGCAGCCATCGTGGGCAGCGAACCCATGATGCGCGCCACCTTCATCACCCGCACCGGCGAGGCCAGCTACACCACCACCCAGCCCTGGGACACCGTGGCACCGCGCCTGCTGAACTTCCCCGAGCCGTCTCGCTTCAACTTCTAAGGCCCGGACGCAACATGATCGACCAGGTTCGCCCCAACGACCTTTCCGTCTGGATGCAGGCCCAGCCCGGCGGCAGCGCCGGCGTGGTGCTGGACGTGCGCGAACCGTGGGAACTGCAGACCGCCAGCGTGCTGCCTGACGGCTTTGCGCTGCGGGCCATCCCCATGAACGAGATCCCCGCGCGCCTGGGGGAGCTGGACGCCAACGTGCCGGTGGCCTGCCTGTGCCACCACGGCGCGCGCAGCCAGCGCGTGGCATCGTTCCTGGTCGCCCAGGGCTTCACCCATGTGGCGAACATTGCGGGCGGCATTGACGCCTGGTCGGCCGAGCGTGACCCGCGGGTGCCGCGCTACTGACCGCGCACGCATTTCCAGAACAGCAGTTTCAAAGAAGGACGATCATGACCCCGTTGCGGCTTCTTCCCCTGTCGTTGGCCCTGGGCGTGGCATTCGCCGCGCCCGTGCATGCCCAAAGCCTGGTCGAACTGTACGAGGCGGCGCGCGCTCACGACGCCACCTGGCAATCGGCCAAATCGCAGTACGACGCCAACCTGTTCCGCGCCGAACAGGCGCGCGCGGGCATCCTGCCGTCGGCCAACCTGTCGGCCGGTGCCTCCCGTACCAATTCCGAGGTGCGCACGCCGCCTTCGGATCGGGACTTCACCTCGCAGAACGCCACGCTGAGCGCCGCGCAACCGCTGTACCGCCCGGCCAACGTCGCCACCTACGAGCAGGGGAAAAAGCAGGCTGAACTGGCCCAGGCACAGCTGAATGCCGCCAGCCAGGACCTGATCATCCGCGTGAGCCAGGCCTACTTTGACGTGCTGGCCGCGCAGGACACGCTCACCTTCGTGCGCGCCCAGAAAACTGCGGTGTCCGAGCAGCTTGCATCGGCCAAGCGCAACTTCGAGGTGGGGACGTCCACCATCACCGATTCGCGCGAAGCGCAGGCCCGCTTCGACCTGGTGGTGGCCCAGGAAATTGCCGCCGAAAACGACCTGCGCGTGAAACGGCTGGCACTGGACAACCTGGTGGGCAAGGCAGGTGCGCAGCCGCGCCCGCTGGCCGCGCCCGTGGCGCTGCCCACGCTGTCGCCCGATGACGTGAACCTGTGGGTGCAACAGGCCGAGGACGCCAGCCCCACCGTGCAGCAGTTCAGGACCGCGCTGGACATCGCCCGGCTGGAAACCGAAAAGGCCAAAGCCGGCCACAAGCCCACGCTGGACCTGACGGCCAGCTACGGCATTGCGCGCGGGCCCAACAACATCACCGGCGTGCAGACGCGCACCAACAACACCACCGTGGGCGTGTCGTTCAACCTGCCGCTGTTCGCCGGCTTTGCCACGCAAAACCGCATCAGGGAAACCCTGTCGCTGGAGGAAAAGGCGCAGTCTGACCTGGAAGCCGCGCGCCGCTCGGTGGCACAGGCCACGCGCAGCGCCTTCTTTGGCGTGGTGTCGGGCCTGGGCCAGGTCAAGGCGCTGGAAGCGTCCGAACAGTCCAGCCAGCTCGCGCTGGACGCCAACAAGCTGGGCTACCAGGTGGGCGTGCGCATCAACATCGACGTGCTGAACAGCCAGAGCCAGCTGTTCCAGACCAAGCGCGACCTGGCCCAGGCCCGCTACAACGTGCTGCTGGGCAGCCTCAAGCTGCGCCAGGCCAACGGCACGCTCAAGGCTGAGGATTTGCAGGGCATCAATGGGGTTCTGACAAAGTAACGCCATTAGTTTGCGACTTTTTAAAAGCCAACTTTCAAAAAGTCGCGACTTTTTGAAAGTTACCGTTAAAATAGTCGCATGCAGCGCTATCTGGATGGCCGTGCGGCGGCCGACCTTGCCCGGAAAACCGTCTTCCTGACCGGCCCCCGCCAGGTCGGCAAAACGTCGCTGAGCCGCCTGCTCATGCAAGGGCGTGATGCGCAATACCTGAATTACGATGTGTCCGCTGACCGGGCCGTCATCGAGCGGAAAAGCTGGTTGCCGCATACCCGTCTGCTGGTGCTTGATGGTCTCTTCAAGATGCCAGAAGGTGCAATATGGCTCAAGGGCGTGATCGACGGCAAGCCGGCGCAACAGCAGTTGCTGGTGACAGGCAGTGCACGCATGGACACCTTCCGCCAAAGCGGCGACTCACTGGCCGGTCGCTACTTTGCGCTGCGATTGCACCCCTTGAGCGTGCGTGAATGGTGCGACCACGCACCGCTGGAACTGCACGGCGGTCAGGCCCCCGCACCAGAGGAGTCATTGGCCCGCCTGCTGGAACGTGGCGGCTTCCCCGAGCCCATGCTGGACCCTGATGCGGTACAGGCAGATCGCTGGCGCCGCACCTACCTGGAAGGCCTTGTGCGCGAAGACGTGATGGAGTTTTCGCGCATCAACGAAATCACCGCGCTGCGGCTGTTCGTGGACCTGCTGCGCGAACGCGTGGGCTCACCCCTGTCGCTGGCGTCCATGGCGCGCGATCTGGCGGTTTCGCCACCCACGCTCAAGCGTTACCTGGACATTCTGCAGGCGCTGTTCATTGTCTTTACGGTGCAGCCCTGGCACCGCAACATCGCGCGCGCCGTACTGCAGCAGCCCAAGGTGTATTTCTTCGACACCGGCTTGGTACGTGGCGACGATGGCGTGCGCTTTGAAAACCTGGTGGCCTGCCACCTGCTCAAGCACGTGCAGTGGCAGCAGGATGCGTATGGCCGCGAATGCGATCTGCACTACCTGCGCACCAAGGATGGCGCCGAAGTGGACTTTGCGCTGAGCGACGCCGACGGATTGAGCGGCCTGATCGAATGCAAATGGGCCGACAACACCCCGCACAGGGCACTGCAGCGTTTTGCGGGGGAATTTGCCGGGTTACCTGCTGTTCAGGTCGTGCGCTCACTGCACCAGCCTGAACAGCGCGGCGCCATTGAAATCGCGCCTGCGGCCAGTTGGCTGGCCCGCCTCAGTGCCTGACACCGTCCATCAAGCCGAAGACCGCCTGCGCCGTCTTGTCCGCCGCCCCCCGATGCGCCGCCGCAAAAGTCTGCGCTGCCTGCACCGCGGCGTTGTGCTGCGCGCCGGCCGCGGCCAGCCGCAGCGCGGCCTGCACCGCCCCGGCTTCGTCTTCCACACGGAAGGCCGCGCCGGCTTCAACGGCCAGCTCGGCTGCATCGGCAAAGTTGAATGTGTGCGGCCCCATCACCACCGGGCAGCCACAGGCGGCGGCCTCGATCAGGTTCTGGCCGCCCAGCGGCGCAAAGCTGCCGCCCAGCAGGGCCACGTCGCTCAGGCCGTAGTACAGCGCCATCTCGCCCAGTGAATCGCCCAGCCACACGTCGCCCGCCTGCGGCGTGTCGCTCCAAGCGCTGCGGCGCGAGAGGGTGAAGCCCTGTGCCTGCACCAGCGCCGCCACTTCGTCAAAACGCTGCGGGTGGCGCGGCACGATCAGCCATTGCATGCCAGCAGCATCGGCGTGCGCACGGATGGCCGCCAGCAGTGTGGCCTCTTCCCCCTCACGCGAGCTGGCGAACATCACGACAGGGCGCGGACCCGCCGACCGCCACGCGCGACCTTGCGCCAGTTGTGCTTCATCCGGCGTCGCGTCGAACTTGAGGTTGCCAAAGATGCCTTGCACCTGTGCCCCGGCCTGACGCAGGCGCTTTGCATCGGCCGGGGTCTGCGCCCACACGGCTGCCAGCGCCTCGTAGGCCGGCATGGAAATCGGCGACAGCGCCAGCGCCTGCTGCAGGGACTTTTCACTCAGCCGCGCATTGGCCAGCACCAGCGGCACACCGCGTGCCTTGCACTGCGCGACCAGGTTGGGCCAGACCTCGGTTTCCATCAGCACGCCGATGCGCGGGCGGAAGTGATCCAGAAAGTCGCGCACAGCCCCCGGCGTATCCCAGGGCAGCCAGCTTTGCGCATCGCCCGCACGCAGCAGGCGCTGGCCTTCGGCGCGGCCCGTGGCCGTGCCATGCGTGAGCAGCACCCGCAGGCCGGGCTCGCGTGCGCGCAGCGCGTCCAGCAGCACAGCGGCGGCCCGCGTTTCGCCCAGCGACACCGCATGCAGCCACAGCATGCCGGGCTCCGCGGGCGCTGCATAGTTGCCAAAACGCTCTTCAATCGCTTCCAGGTACCCCGGCTCCGCGCGCCCACGCCGCGCCAGTTTGCGCCGCAAAAAGGGCTGGGCCAGCCACATCAGCAGCGAATAGAACGCGTGGATCATGCGGCTGTCACCTGTTGCCAGGCCTGCCACACGGCGCCCACATCGGGCGCGGGCCGCGCGAACACGCTGCGCTGGCGGGCCGCGTCAACAGGCCCGGTACGCCACGCGGTGTCGAAGTTGTAGATCTGCACATGCGGCAGGTCCAGCGCCACGGCAATGTGGCTCAGCCCGCTGTCCACGCCGATCACGCCCGCGCACGCGGCCAGCCTGTCGGTCAGGGTGCCCAGGTCCAGCCGCGGCCAGACCTGCGCTTGTGGGCACAGTGCCCGCGCCATGCGCTCACTGCGGGCCTGCTCATCCGCGCTGCCATGCGGCAGACCCAGTGTGTACCCCGCCGTCATGAGCCGGCGGCCCAGCGCCAGCCAATGGTCCTGCGGCCAGCACTTGTCGTCGCGCGATGTGCCGTGCACCAACGCCACGCAGCGGCCTGACACCTGCGCCGAGCCGTGCGCCACCAAACCGAAGTTCAAGGCGTCAGGCACCGCATGGCCCAACGCCTGGGCGCACAGCACACGCGAGCGCTGTACGGCGTGGATGTGCGCCGGCACAGGCACGGCCACGTCAGCCACCCAGCGGGTAGGCCGCTCGTAGCTGGAGCCGTCGGTCTGGTTGGCCAGCGCGTAGCGTTGGCCCCCGGGTGCCAGCCGCGCGAGCCAGGCCACCAGTGCCGACTTGCTCAAGCCCTGCAAGTCAATGACGGCGTCATAGGGCTGGGCCTGAAGATCTGCCTTGAACGCCCGCCACGCCGCGCGCGTGCCCGCGGCAAAGGGCGCCTTGCGCCAGCGCCGCAGCTCGCAGGGGATTACACGGCGCACGCCCTGGCAACGCGCGGCCAGCGGCGCGAAGCTTTTTTCCACCACCCAGTCGATCTGCGCGTGGGGCAGCGCCGCGCGGATGTCCTGAACCGCCGGCATGGCATGCACCACATCGCCAAGCGAAGACAGCTTGACGATGAGGATGTTCAATGCGCTGCCTCTTCAAACGACGCATCGGGCTTGACGCCGCGCAGCAGCGTCAGCATGTCGGCCTGGATACGGTCGAGCGCGGCCTGGGTGTGGCCCTCAAACCGCAGCACCAGCACCGGCGTGGTGTTGGACGCGCGGATCAGCCCGAAGCCATCGGGCCAGTCCACCCGCAGCCCGTCGATGGTGGACACCTCAGCGGGGGGGGCAAAGTCGGCGCGCGCCACCAGCTGGCTGACGATGCCGTGGGGTTCACCCTCGGCACATTTCACGTTCAGCTCGGGCGTGGAAAAGCTCGTGGGCAGGCCGTTGAGCACCGCGCCCGGGTCGGCGTGCTTTGACAGGATCTCCAGCAGCCGCGCACCCGCATAGGTGCCGTCGTCAAAACCGAACCAGCGCTCCTTGAAGAAGATGTGGCCGCTCATCTCGCCGCCCAGCGGCGAGTCAATCTCTTTCATCCTGGCCTTGATCAGCGAATGCCCGGTCTTGAACATCAGCGGCTTGCCGCCCGCGGCGCGGATCGCCGGTGCCAGGCGCTGGGTGCACTTCACGTCGAACACGATCTCGCCACCGGGCGCGCGCGACAGCACATCCTGCGCAAACAGCATCATCTGGCGGTCGGGGTAGATGTTCTGGCCGTCCTTGGTCACGATGCCCAGCCGGTCGCCGTCGCCGTCAAAGGCCAGGCCCAGTTCGGCATCGCCGTCTTTCAGCGCGCGGATCAGGTCGCGCAGGTTATCGGGCTTGCTCGGGTCGGGGTGGTGGTTGGGAAAGTTGCCGTCCACGTCGCTGAACAGCTCGGTCACCTCGCAGCCTAAAGCGCGGAAGATCCCCGGCGCCGATGCACCGGCAATGCCGTTGCCGGAATCAATGACGATCTTCATCGGCCGCGCCAGCTTCACGTCGCCGGCGATGCGGTCGCGGTACGGGGCCAGCACATTCACCAGGCGCACCGTGCCGTGGCGCGCGGGCGCGGAACCGTAGTCGCCGGACTCCATCAGGCGGCGCAGCGCCTGGATCTCCTCGCCATGGATGGCGCGCCCGGCCAACACCATCTTGAAGCCGTTGTAGTCCTTGGGGTTGTGGCTGCCGGTGACCTGGATCCCGCTGCTGCACAGGGTGTTGGCGGCGAAGTACAGCATGGGCGTGGTGGCCGGGCCGATGTCGATCACGTCCACGCCCGCGGCGGTCAGCCCGCGCACCAGCGCGGCGCTCAGGCTGGGGCCGCTCAGGCGGCCGTCGCGGCCCACTGCCACGGTCGTTTCGCCCTCGCGCAGGGCCGCCAGACCAAACGCCCTGCCCAGTGCCTGGGCGACCTCTTCATTCAGGGTCGCGGGCACGAAGCCGCGGATGTCATACGCCTTGAAAATCGAGGGGGACAACTGCATGAAACGAGTTCTTTCGGGCAAGTGGAGCGAACGCGCGATTGTAGGCCCCGCCCCATCCGGGCACATGTCCGGAAACGGCTGGTTTCAGCGCCTGCGCTGCGTATCATGACCCCATGCCCGCCGACACCACGCCCCTGCAACCCGACGCCTGCTACCTGGCGCTGAAGGCACGCGACGCGCGCTTTGACGGCAGCTTCTTCACCGGCGTCACCTCCACCGGCATTTACTGCCGCCCGGTGTGCAAGGTGCGCACGCCACGGCGCGAGAACTGCCGCTTTTTCGGGCACGCCGCGCAGGCTGAAAGCGCGGGCTTTCGCCCCTGCCTGCGCTGCCGCCCCGAGCTGGCCCCGCAAGCCCTGACCTGGTCGATCCAGGACGCCAGCGCCATCCTGACGCGCCAGGCCGCCCGCCTGCTGGACGAACCCGATGCCTGGGGCGACGAAGCCCCCACCGTTGAACGCCTGGCTGCCCGGCTGGGCGTCAGCGACCGGCACGTGCGCCGCATTTTTGAGGCCCAGCTGGGCGTGTCGCCGGTGCAGTACCTGCAAACACGCCGGCTGCTGACGGCCAAGCAGCTGCTGGCCGACACCGACCTGCCCGTCACCCAGGTGGCGCTGATCAGCGGCTATGCCAGCGTGCGGCGCTTCAACGCCGCGTTTGTGGAGCACTATGGGCTGAACCCCACGCAACTGCGCCGCGAGGGCACGAACCGCAAGACAGGCGACACGCGAGGCACCGCCGTGCGACTGGGCTATCGCCCGCCGTATGACGTGCAAGCCATGCTGGGCTTTTTTCGCAAGCGGCTGATCGGCGGCATTGAATTTGTCGCCGATACGGATGCCCCGCCCGCGCTGGGCCGCACCCTGCGTGTGGACGCAGCCAGCAAGACACACACGGGCTGGCTGGTGGGTGAATTCGACACCGAACGCAGCCAGGTCACGCTGCGCGTGAGTGATTCGCTGCGCGAAGTGCTGCCGCTGGTGATCCGCCGCCTGCGCGCCGCGCTGGACCTGGACGCCGACCCCGGTGCGATCAACGCCGTGCTGCACGGCGCCTTCCCGCACGGCGACGGCCTGCGCGTGCCCGGCGCGCTGGACGGCTACGAACTGGCCGTACGCGCCGTGCTGGGCCAGCAGATCACCGTGGCGGCGGCACGCACACTGACCCAGCGCCTGGTGGACCGGTTTGGCGAGCCGGTTGAAACGCCGTTTGCAGCCCTCACGCGCCTGTTCCCTGCGCCCGCCGTACTGGCGCAGGCCGCCGGTGATGCACTGGGCCAGTTGGGCATCGTCAAGCAGCGCCAGGCCGCCATCGTGGGCATTGCGCGTGCGGTGGCCGACAAGCGCCTGGCGCTGCATGGCGGCGCCGAGGTGCAGGCCACCATCACCGCGCTGAAAGAACTGCCCGGCATTGGCGACTGGACGGCGCAGTACATCGCCATGCGCGCACTGCGCTGGCCCGACGCCTTTCCGGCAGGCGACGTGGCGCTGCAAAGCGCCCTGGGCGTGCGCACCGACAAAAACCCCGCGCGCGCCGCCGAAGCCGCGTCACAAAGCTGGAAGCCCTGGCGCAGCTATGCCGTGATCCGCGCATGGTCAGCGCCCGCAACCACGGACCCACCGAAAGAACAGCCATGAAATACGACACCTCCATCGTCCAGACCCGTTACGAAAGCCCGCTGGGCCCGATGATCGTGGCCGCCACGGCACGCGGGCTGGCTGGCGTGTGGTTTGCCGGGCAGCGCCACCTGCCCGACCACGCAGGCTGGCCGCATGCGCCTGGGCACCCGGTGCTGGTGCAGGCCACACAGCAGCTGGCCGACTACTTGGCCGGCGTGCGCACCACGTTCGATCTGCCGCTGGACCTGCAGGGCGGCACGCCATTCCAGCAATCGGTGTGGCGCGCGCTGCTGGCCATACCGCGCGGGCGTACCGTCAGCTACGGTCACCTGAGCCGCGACGTGGGGCGGCCCGCCGCCGTGCGCGCCGTGGGCGCGGCCGTGGGGCGCAACCCGCTGAGCGTGGTGGTGCCCTGCCACCGGGTGCTGGGCTCGGACGGCTCGCTCACCGGCTACGCCGGCGGGCTGGAGCGCAAGACTGCGCTGCTTGCGCTGGAAGGCGCATTGATCGCGGATGCGCATCAAAGCCGCTGAAAAAAAGCATGGGCAGCGCGCCGCAGCTTGCCCCGGTTTGCCACGACACTCCAACCATGCCCCTCACCCGCACCACACAGGCCGACGTGCTGCGTCGCCAGGCCCTGTCCGACTTCCTGACGCTGTCCGCGCTGTGGGGCGCGTCGTTCCTGTTCATGCGGCTGGCCGCCAACGAATTCGGCGCGCTGCCCACCGCCGGCCTGCGCGTGGGGATTGCGGCGCTGTTCCTGCTGCCCGTGCTGCTGTACAACGGCCACTGGCCCGCGCTGCGCGACCGGCTGGGGCCCATCCTGTTCGTGGGCCTGCTCAATTCGGCCATACCGTTTGCGTTGCTGGCCTGGGCGGTGCTGTCCCTGAGCACCGGCATGACGTCCATCCTGAACGCTACTGTGCCGATGTTTGGCGCGCTGGTGGCCTGGGTCTGGCTCAAGGACCGCCCCGGCGCATCGCGCCTGCTGGGCCTGGTGATCGGCTTTGCCGGGGTGGCGCTGCTGGCCTGGGACAAGGCCAGCTTCAAGCCCGGCGGCACGGGCTGGGCCGTGGTGGCCTGCCTGGTGGCCACGCTGTTCTACGGCATCGGCGCCAGCTACACCAAGCGTTACCTGAGCGGCGTCAACCCCATGGCACTGGCCACCGGCAGCCAGCTCGGCGCCACGCTGGGCCTGCTGGTGCCAACCCTGTGGCTGTGGCCGGCGAGCCTGCCGGGCCTGCGCGCCTGGGGCGCCGTGGTGGGGCTGGCCGTGCTGTGCACGGGCATTGCGTACATCCTGTACTTCCGCCTGATCGCCAATGCCGGCCCGGCCAGGGCGCTGGCCGTCACCTTCCTGATACCGGTGTTTGCGGTGTTTTACGGTGCCATCGCCCTGGGCGAGGCCATCACGCTGTGGATGCTGCTGTGCGGCGCGGTCATTGTGCTGGGCACGGCGCTGGCAACGGGGATGCTGAAGCTGGGCAAGTAGCGCCTCAAGGCGTCGCCGCGCGTTCGCAGGACATTTCCTACAACGGCTGCGGCAATTTTCCGCTGGGATGGGAAGCCGGCGCCGGGTAGATTGGGGTTGTCGCCCACCCTGCCCCCACCGCCGGAGTCCGCCATGCCCATCGTCAACGCCAACACCATTCCCGTCGCCCGCCCCGCCAACCCGCGCGAGCCGATACCAGCGTGGGCGCGACCCCAGGTCGCATGGCCGTTTCGCGTGTCCAAGCCGCTGGCGGCACAAACATCGGCAAGGCCCTCAGTGCCATCGTTCAGCACCTGAGCGGCGCACCGGCAAAGAAAAAGGTCTGTTGCTTGCACAACAGACCTTTTGATTTTGGCGGAGTGGACGGGACTCGAACCCGCGACCCCCGGCGTGACAGGCCGGTATTCTAACCAACTGAACTACCACTCCTGGTAGGCAACATTTGCTCCTTGCGGAGCCAAGCCTTGCCAGCTTGTGCCTTGTTAACCGAGGTTAATTTGGCGACCCTACGGGGATTCGAACCCCGGTACTTACCGTGAAAGGGTAATGTCCTAGGCCTCTAGACGATAGGGTCAAAACCTGAACTGTTCGGTGGTGGAGGTAAACGGGATCGAACCGATGACCTCTTGCATGCCATGCAAGCGCTCTCCCAGCTGAGCTATACCCCCTAAATTCCCGCTGCTGCTTTGACACAGCCCCGTTAATTTCCGAGCCTTGAATTATAGCCTGAAAATTCAGGCGGCTTTCAAGCGCACCAACACGGTTTCGCGTGAACACAGCGCCAGCACCGCATCCAGCGACGGCGTCTGGGCCGTGCCCATGACCAGCACGCGCACGGGCATGGCCAGTTGCGGCATCTTCAGGCTGTGGGCTGCCAGCACTTCCTTGATGGCCGCACCAATCGCAGCCTTGTCCCACGCAACCGCGGCCAGCTTGTCGGCCAGTGTGGCGACAGCGGGCTTCACGGCATCGGTCACATGCTGCGCCTTCTCCTCTGCCACGGGCGTCACGTCGGCATAGAAGGCAGCCGCCCAGCGGGCCAGCGCCACCGTGGTGTCGCAGCGGTCCTTGAACAGGCCGCAGATCGCGGGCAGCCGGTCGTCGGCGGTAATGCCCTGCTTTTGCAGCTGCGCGGCCACCAGCGGCGCCAGCGCGTCGTCGGTCATGGCCTTCAGGTGCTGGGCATTGACCCAGCGCAGTTTGGCTTCGTCGAACTGCGCGGCACTGCGGCCCAGGTGGTCCAGGTTGAACCACTCCAGGAACTGCGCGCGGCTGAAAATTTCATCGTCGCCATGGCTCCAGCCCAGGCGCGCCAGGTAGTTGACCATGGCGTCGGGCAAAAAGCCTTCGTCACGGTACTGCGTCACCGGCTTGGCGCCGTTGCGCTTGCTCATTTTTTCGCCCTGCTCGTTCAGCACGGTGGGCAGGTGGGCGTACACCGGGGGCTCCTTGCCCAGCGCCTTGAAGATGTTGATCTGGCGCGGCGTGTTGTTCACATGGTCGTCACCGCGGATCACATGCGTGATGGCCATGTCGATGTCATCCACCACCACGCAGAAGTTGTACGTCGGGGTTCCGTCGGGCCGGGCGATCACCAGGTCGTCCAGCTCGTCGTTGCTGATCTCGATGCGGCCCTTGACCTTGTCGTCCCAGGCCACCACGCCACCCTGCGGGTTCAGGAAGCGCAGCACCGGCTGCACGCCCTCGGGCACGGGCGGCAGCACCTTGCCGGGTGCCGGGCGCCAGGTGCCGTCATAGCGCGGCTTTTCCCTGGCGGCCATCTGCCGTTCACGCAAGGCGTCCAGCTCGGCCACGCTCATGTAGCAGGGGTACACATGACCGGCGGCCTGCAGCTGCGCCAGCACCTGCTTGTAACGGTCCATGCGCTGCATTTGATAGAACGGGCCTTCGTCATGGTCCAGCCCCAGCCAGGCCATGCCTTCCAGGATGACGTCCACCGCCGCCTGCGAGTTGCGCTCCAGGTCGGTGTCTTCGATGCGCAGGATGAAGTCGCCGCCCGTGGCGCGCGCGAACGCCCACGGGTAAAGCGCCGAGCGGATGTTGCCCAGGTGGATGAAGCCCGTGGGTGACGGGGCAAAGCGGGTTCGGGTCTTGCTCATTGAATCGTGTTCAGGGTGTCCAGGCCGCGCAGCAGGTCGGCCTTCATGTCGTCCAGGTGTTCCAGGCCCACCGCCAGGCGGATCAGGCCCTGGCCAATGCCGGCGGCCTGGCGCTGCGCCTCGGACAGCTTGCCGTGGGATGTGCTGGCCGGGTGGGTCAGCAGGCTCTTGGTGTCGCCCAGGTTGGTGCACAGCGACAGCACCTGCAGTGAATCGAGTACGTGGAAGGCCCGCGCGCGCGCCTGCGTGGCGTCGGCTGCCTTGACGTCAAACGACAGCACCGCGCCGCCCACGCCCGACATCTGGCGCATGGCCAGCGCATGCTGCGGGTGGCTGGGCAGGCCGGGGTAGTACACGCGCGCGACGGCGGGGTGCTGCTCCAGCCATTGGGCCAGCGCGAGCGTGGCCGCGCTTTGCGCGTTCAGGCGCAGGCTCAGCGTTTCCAGGCCCTTGAGCACCACCCAGGCATTGAAGGGCGACAGCACCATGCCGGCGTTCTTTTGCACGGGCAGAAATTTCTCGCGCACCATGGCTTCGGGGGCGCACAGCGCGCCGGCCATCACGCGGCCCTGGCCGTCCAGGAACTTGGTGCCCGAGTGCATGACGATGTCGGCGCCCAGCGTCACCGGGCGCTGCAGCGCGGGCGTGGCAAAGCAGTTGTCCACGCACAGAAGGGCGCCGGCCTTGTGGGCGATGTCGGCCAGGGCGGCGATGTCGCAGACTTCGGTCAGCGGGTTGGTCGGCGTCTCGGCAAACAGTAGCCTGGTGTTGGGGCGCACGGCAGCGCGCCAGGCGTCCACGTCGGTCTGCGACACGCTGGTGGACTCCACGCCAAAGCGCGCGAATTCCGTGCCGATCAGCTTCATGGTGGAGCCGAACATCGACTGCGAGTAGATCACGTGGTCGCCCGCGCGCAGCAGGCTGAAGCACATGAGCATCACCGCGGCCATGCCTGATGCCGTGGCCATCGCAGCCTCGGTGCCTTCCATGGCGGCCAGGCGCTGCTCGAAGCTGGTGACGGTGGGGTTGCCGGTGCGGCCATAGGTGTAGCCGTCTTCTTCGCCGGCGAAGCGGCGCGCAGAGGCTTCAGCCGTGGGCTGCACATAGCCGCTGGTCAGGTACAGGGCCTCGGAGTTTTCGCCGTACTGGCTGCGGTCCACGGCGGCGCGCACGGCCAGCGTGTCCAGGTGCAGCCCGGCGGGCAGTGGTCTGTCGGTCATCGGGGGTCCCAGGTCAGGCTTCCTGCGCGTTGGGCAGGGCCAGGCGCGACGTGTCGTCGTCCTGCTCGTCCTGGCCCACGCGCGATTCGTTGATTCGGGCGATGCCCGCGGCGTCGATGTCGCCGGTGACGTACACGCCGTCAAAGCATGACGCGTCAAAGCCGTCGAGCTTGGGGTTGAGCGAGCCGATGGCCTTTTTCATGCCGTCCACGTCCTGGTAGATCAGCGCATCGCAGCCGATGATCTCGCGGATCTCATCAATGGTGCGGCCGTGCGCCACCAGCTCGCTGGAGGTGGGCATGTCAATGCCGTACACGTTGGGAAAGCGCACCGGCGGCGCGGCGCTGGCCAGGTACACCTTTTTGGCGCCGGCGTCGCGCGCCATCTGCACGATCTCGCGGCTGGTGGTGCCGCGCACAATGGAGTCGTCCACCAGCATCACGTTGCGGCCCTTGAATTCGCTGGCGATCACGTTGAGCTTCTGGCGCACCGATTTCTTGCGCACGCCCTGGCCCGGCATGATGAAGGTGCGGCCCACGTAGCGGTTCTTCACGAAGCCTTCGCGGTACGGAATGCCCAGCAGGTGCGCCAGCTGCGTGGCGCTGGGCCGGCTCGATTCGGGGATGGGAATGATCACGTCGATCTCGTTGGGCGGCACGGTGGAGATCACGCGCTTGGCCAGCGTCTCGCCCAGGTTCAGCCGCGCCTGGTACACCGAGATGCCGTCCATCACGGAATCCGGCCGCGCCAGGTAGACGTATTCGAAGATGCAGGGGTACAGCCTGGGGTCGTCGGCGCACTGCTTTGAGTGCAGGTTGCCCTGCAGGTCGATGAAGATGGCCTCGCCCGGCGCCACATGGCGGTCAAACACGTGGCCCGTGCCTTCCAGCGTCACGGATTCGCTGGCCACCATCCAGGTGCCATCCTTGCTTTTGCCCACCGACAGCGGGCGGATGCCGAACGGGTCGCGAAAGGCCAGAACGCCGTGGCCGGCGATCATGGCGATCACCGCGTAGGAGCCGCGCACGCGGCGGTGCACGTTGTTGACCGCCGTGAATACATCGTCGGGCTGCAGGGGCACGCCGCGGGTGGATTTCTCCAGCTCGTGGGCAAACACATTGAGCAGCACTTCGGAGTCGCTCTCGGTGTTGATGTGGCGGTGGTCGGTGGAAAACAGCTCGGCCTTCAGCGCCTGGGCATTGGTCAGGTTGCCGTTGTGCACCAGCACGATGCCAAAGGGCGCGTTCACGTAGAACGGCTGGGCTTCCTCTTCGCTGTAGGCATTGCCGGCCGTGGGGTAGCGCACCTGGCCCAGGCCACAGTTGCCCGGCAGAGCGCGCATGTTGCGCGTGCGGAACACATCGCGCACCATGCCCTTGGCCTTGTGCATGAAGAACTTGCGTTCCTGCTGGGTCACGATGCCGGCTGCATCCTGGCCGCGGTGCTGCAGCAGCAGCAAAGCGTCATAGATCAGCTGGTTGACAGGCGAGGCGCCTACGACGCCGACGATTCCACACATGGCTTTCCTTAGCCGGGCAGGTATTGCCCGAATTCTTCCGGCAGCACGGGCTTCATGCCCTTGAGGGCCACGGTCAACACGCCGGCGCCCGCCGATTCCTGCCACCACACGCCGCCCTTCAGGGGCGTCATGTTCACAACCACCGCCGCCGCCAGCAGCAGCACCACGCCGCGTGCCAGGCCAAACGCCGCGCCCAGCGTGCGGTCCACGGGCCGCAGGCCGATCGCTTCCACCAGCTTCTTGAGCAGCCAGGCGATCAGACCGCCCGCGAACGCCGCAGCCACCAGCACCACCACGAACCCGGCTGCATAGCGCACCGGCTCGGAGGCCGAGCCCAGCGGCAGCCGGGCGGCGGCATCGGGCGCCAGCCACTGCGCCAGCACAAAGGCCGCAATCCAGCTCATGACCGACAGCACCTCGTACACCAGGCCGCGCCAGGCGCCCAGCGCCAGCGAAGCCACCAGTACCGCCACAAAAACCCAGTCCAGAACGGCCACGCCCAGCCTACAAGGTGAGGATGGCCGCGGGCAAATCCAGCCCCTTGATCTTTTCCGCCGCACGGTCGGCCTCGGCCCTGGTCGCAAACGGCCCCACGCGCACGCGGATGCGCCTGCCCTCCCTGGTCTCGGCCACGTGGGTATAGGTCTTCAGGCCCGCGCGTTCGACCTTCAGCCGCGTTTCGCGGGCCTTGTCGGCGTCGGCAAAGGCGCCGACCTGCACCACGTAGCGCTCGCCATTGGCCGCGCTGACGGCAGGCGCCGCCACCGGCGCGGCTTTGCCTTCGAGCAAGGCCTTGGCGCGGGCACCGTCGTCGGTCTTGGAGGGTGGCGCCGGTTTGGGTTCGGGCTTGGCGGCAACAGGCCCGGACGCAACCGCAGCCGGCTTGGGCGCGGGCTTGGCCGGTACGATTTCTTCCCTGGCGTCCAGGCCTTCAGCCTGCGCCACCTTGGGCGGCGGCGCGGGTGGGGCCGGCGCCACGGGGGCGGTCACCGGGCCGGACACCGCGGGTGCAGCCACCACGGGTGCGGCAGGTGACGCAGGCAAGGGCTTGGCCTTGGCGCGGTCAGGAATGTCGATGGGGATGTCCACCTGCACCGGACGGGGCTGGGTGTCAAACAGCAGCGGGAAGCCCACCACGCCGATCAGCACCAGCACAGCGGCGCCAATCAGGCGGTGCCTGGCGCGCCGGCGCATCACCTCCACGCTTTCGGCCGGGGCCGCCGCCGCGGTATCGTCTCCCGCCTTGCGAAATTTGAAAAAGGCCATGTAGAGGAGTGCCTTGTGTGGGCGATGCGTGGGGGTCTCAATCCGCCAGGTGCGTGGCCTGAAGCCGGGGGATCCCGTCCTTCAGAACGCCCCCGACGGTGTAGAACGATCCAAAGACGACGATTCTATCAGCGGGGTCTGCCGCGGTGACCGCCGCGCGCAGTGCCTGCAGGGGGTCGGCCCAGGTGCTGGCCTGCACGTCCTTGCGCTTTTCCTGGGACTGCCACGCAGCCAGCAGGCCGGTGGCGGTTGCAGCGCGGGCCGTGGGCAGATCGGTGAAGTACCAGCGGTCCACCATGGGCCCCACCTTGCCCAGCATCGGCGCCAGGTCCTTGTCGGCCATGGCGCCAAAGACGGCATGGGTGCAGGGGTAAAAACCCATGGCGTCCAGGTTGGCGGCCAGCGCCGCCACCGAATGCGGGTTGTGCGCCACATCGAGCACCAGCGTGGGTTGTCCCGGCACGATCTGGAAGCGCCCGGGCAGTTCCACCATGGCCAGGCCGTTGCGCACCGCCTGCGCCGTCACGGGGATGCGCCCGCGCAATGATTCCAGCGCGGCCAGCACGCCCGACGCATTCATCAGCTGGTTGGCGCCGCGCAGCGCCGGGTAGGCCAGCCCGGCGTAGCGCCGGCCGCGCCCGGCCCAGCCCCATTGCTGCTTGTCGCCGGAGAAGTTGAAGTCATGGCCCAGCCGCCACAGGTCCGCGCCGATTTCCGTGGCGCGGTCGATCACGCTTTGCGGCGGCACGGGGTCGCTGACGATGGCCGGTCGGCCGGTGCGCAGGATGCCGGCCTTTTCATACCCGATGCTCTCGCGGTCCGGCCCCAGAAAGTCCATGTGGTCCAGGTCCACGCTGGTGATCACGGCACAGTCGGGGTCGATGATGTTGACCGCGTCCAGCCGCCCGCCCAGACCCACCTCCAGGATGGCCACGTCAGGCCCCGCCGCCGCCATGTGGCGCAGGATGGCCAGCGTGGTGAATTCAAAGTAGGTCAGCGACACATCGCCGCGCGCCGCCTCCACCGCCTCGAAATGCGGCACCAGGTCCGCCGCCCGGACGATCTCGCCCTGCAGGCGGCAGCGCTCCTCGAAGTGCACCAGGTGCGGCGACGTGTACACCGCCGTGCGCCAGCCCGCCTGCAGGCAGATGGCCTCCAGCATGGCGCAGGTGGAGCCCTTGCCGTTGGTGCCTGCCACGGTGATCACCGGGCAGCTGAAAGCGAGCCCCAGGCGCTGGGCCACCGCGCGCACGCGGTCCAGGCCCAGTTCGATGTTTTTCGGATGCAGCCGCTCGCAGTGCGCGAGCCATTCGTCCAGCGTTTGGGGGGGTGTTTGCATAGCCGCCGGATTGTCGCCCACCGCCCGGCGGTGCGATCATCGGGCCATGAGTACCCCCACCATCACCCTCTACGGCATCCCCAACTGCGACACCGTCAAGAAGGCCCGCGCCTGGCTGGCAGCGCAGGGCATTGAGCACCAGTTCCACGACTTCAGGAAGCAGGGCGTGCCCACCGACCGGCTGGACGCCTGGCTGCGCAGCAACGGCTGGGAAGCCCTGGTCAACCGCAAGGGCACGACCTGGCGCAAGCTGGACGCCGCGGTGCAGGCTGGCGTGACCGACGCCGCCAGCGCCCGCGCGCTGATGCTGGCCCAGCCCAGCGTCATCAAGCGGCCGGTGGTGGACTGGGGCCGCCAGACCACCGTGGGCTTCGACCCCGACGCCTGGCAGGCCCTGCGATAACTTTTACGCGCGCTTTACTGAACCCGCAGCGCCAAAATGGCTCCAACTGCCTAAAATTTCAGCATCCATCCGTGGAACAGAGGCCTTGTATGACCAAAGCAGTATTCAGCGCACTGGCCCTTGCGGGCCTGGCCGCCACCAGCACCGGCGCGATGGCGCAAGCCGGCCCCGAAATGGGCCGCGTGATTTCCAGCACCCCCATCATCCAGCAGGTCGCCGTGCCGCGGCAGGTCTGCTCCAGCCAGCCCGTGGCCGTGCAGCAGCCCAAATCGGGCGCGGGCGCCGTCATGGGCGCGCTGGCCGGCGGCGCCATGGGCAATGCCATTGGTGACGGCGGCGGCCGTGCGGCTGCCACCATCCTGGGCCTGGTCGGCGGCGCCTTGCTGGGCGACCGTATTGAGGGCGCGCCCGGCGCGCAGGTGCAGAACGTGCAGCAGTGCACCACCCAGACGTTTTACGAGAACCGCGCGGTCGCCTACAACGTCACCTACGAATACGCGGGCCGGCAGTACAGCGTGCAGATGCCGCAGGACCCGGGCCCCTATGTGCGGCTGCAGATCACGCCGGTGGGCGGCTCCACGTCATCGGCGCCGCAGGACAGCTACCCGCAGCAGCCCCTCGTGCAGGCCCCGATCCAGCAGGGCCCCACCGTCATTGAAACCGGCGTGGTCACGGTGCCGTCCACGGTGGTGTACCCCGCTGCCTACCCCACGACGGTGTATGCCGCGCCCTATTACCGCCCGTACTACCCGCCGCTGGGCGTGTCGCTGAACCTGGGCTATTCACGCGGCTACCACCGCGGCGGCCACCGCCACCACTGGCGTTAAGCCCCCGGCGACTGCGCGCGCATGCTCACGATCCGGTCTGCAGCAGCGCGCCCTTGAACAGCACGGGCCCGGTCGGCCCGCCCTCACCCGGTACGCCGCCCTTGGGCTCCAGGCTGATCGCCAGGGCCGGCACTTCACGTACCTGGCCTTCGGCGGCGGTCAGGCGCACCACCGGCTCACTGCCCAGCACGCCCAGCGACTGCGGCCCGCCCGCGGGCGGCAACGCCCACAGCTGCAGCGATTTGTCGGCCGCCTCCTGGAAGCCGCCCACGCGCCTGAGCACCAGGCGCTGGTTCTTCGGATCAAAGGTCACGACCATTGACGCGGCAGACTGGTCGTCCGCCAGCACGGCCACGTACTGCACCTGGGGCGCGGCGCGCAGCTCGGCGGCGATCTGGTCTTTTTGCTGCGTCAGCTGGGCCAGCTGGCCGTCGCGGGTTTTGACTTCGCCGCTCAGGTTCACGCCCACCACCACGGCCGCCGCGGTGGCCAGGCCACCGGCCAGCGCGGCGCCGCGCCACAGGCCCAGTGCGCGGCGCAGGCTGTCCAGCAGGCCGGCGTCGGCCAACGGTGCGGCGGCTGCGGCACGGGGTTCGGCCTTCAGCAGGTTTTCAATGCGCTTCCAGACGTTGGGGCTGGGCACGTCGGCGGCCTGCAGCTCGGTCATGGAGGCAAAGCGCTCCTGCCAGATCAGTGCGCTGGCGCGCACCGTGGCGCTCTGGCGGGCCAGGGTTTCAAAGCGGCGGCGCGCGCCGCCGCGCAGCGTGCCCAGGGCATAGCCGGCGGCCAGCTGGTCCAGCAGGTTGGGGTTGTTGGTGAGATTCATAAAGTGGGTCTCTCGTGCGGGCGGCTCAGGCAAAACGCGCCATGCAGCCGCGCAGCTGTTCCAGGCCGCGGCGTATCCAGGTCTTGACGGTGCCCAGCGGCAGCTTGAGCTGCTCGGACAGCTCGCCGTGGCTCAGGTCGCGCAGGTAGGCCAGGCTGACCACTTCGCGCTGCTTGGCTTCCAGCTTGCGCAGGCATTCATGCAGGGCCCAGGCCTGTTCGCTGGCCTGGGTGGTGTCCATGGGGTTGGGGCTGTCGCCGGCCACGGTTTCGCTGATGGCGTCGTCCAGCTCCAGCGCGGCGTCGGCCCGCTCGCTGGTGCGCCGGCGCAGGAAGTCCAGCGCCCGGCTGCGCACGATCACACCCATCCAGGCCATGGGCGGGCTGATGTGGGCGCGGTAATCGCCCGCGATGCGCCAGATGTTCAGGTAGGCCTCCTGCAGGACGTCCTCGGCCCAGTCGCGGTTGCTCACCACGCGCAGGGCCACGCCGTACAGCTTGGAGCTGGTCAGGTCGTACAGCTCGCGCAGCGCCGCCTCGCTGTCGGCGCGCCGCGCGCCGCCGTCAAGGGATTGGGCACTGATGCGGTCGATCAGGGCGATGAGGTGGAGGTCGGTGTTGTCAGAAGCCATGGTGGGCATTGTCGTGCCTGCCATGTTCTACGCAAGGAAATGCCCCCCGGATTCAGCCGGGGTGTGGCGTAAAACACCCGGACGTTAAAATCGCGGGCTTTCCCCGCCCTTGTCCCGACAACCTACTTGCGCGCCCCAGGCGTCCGAGCCATGACCCAGCAGACCCTCGACGGCGTGTCCGTCAACCCCCAGGCCAATGTCTATTTCGACGGCAAATGCGTGAGCCACAGCATCACGCTGGCCGACGGCACCAGAAAATCCGTGGGCGTGATCCTGAGCGCCACGCTGACCTTCAACACCGCTGCCGCCGAAATCATGGAATGCGTGGCCGGCAGCTGCGAATACAGGCTGGCCGGCAGCGACGCCTGGGTTACCTCCGGCGCGGGCCAGAAATTCAGCGTGCCCGCCAACTCGAAGTTCGACATCCGCGTGAGCGACGCCTACCACTACATCTGCCACTTCGGCTGAACCGGACGCACCCCACCATGGCCACGATCCTGCAAAACGTACCCGCCGGCCAGAAGGTCGGCATCGCCTTCTCGGGCGGGCTGGACACCAGCGCCGCACTGCACTGGATGAAGCTCAAAGGCGCCATCCCCTACGCCTACACCGCCAACCTCGGCCAGCCCGACGAGCCCGATTACGACGAGATCCCGCGCAAGGCCATGGAATACGGCGCCGAAAAGGCCCGCCTGATCGACTGCCGCCTGCAGCTGGCCCACGAAGGCATTGCCGCGCTGCAGGCCGGTGCCTTTCACATCAGCACGGCCGGCATCACCTACTTCAACACCACGCCGCTGGGCCGCGCGGTCACCGGCACCATGCTGGTGTCGGCCATGAAGGAAGACGACGTCCACATCTGGGGCGACGGCAGCACCTTCAAGGGCAACGACATCGAGCGCTTTTACCGCTACGGCCTGCTGACCAACCCGAGCCTGCGCATCTACAAGCCCTGGCTGGACCAGCTGTTCATTGACGAGCTGGGCGGGCGCGCCGAGATGAGCGCCTTCATGACGGCGCACGGCTTTGGCTACAAGATGTCGGCCGAAAAGGCCTACAGCACCGACAGCAACATGCTGGGCGCCACGCACGAGGCCAAAGACCTTGAGTTTTTGAACAGCGGCATCCGCATCGTCAACCCCATCATGGGCGTGGCCTTCTGGAAAGACGACGTGGTGGTCAAGGCCGAAGAGGTCACGGTACGCTTTGAAGAAGGCCAGCCCGTGGCACTGAACGGCCAGACCTTTGACGACCCGGTGGCGCTGATCCTGGAGGCCAACCGCATCGGTGGCCGCCATGGCCTGGGCATGAGCGACCAGATCGAAAACCGCATCATTGAGGCCAAGAGCCGCGGCATCTACGAAGCGCCGGGCCTGGCGCTGCTGCACATTGCCTACGAACGCCTGGTGACCGGCATCCACAACGAAGACACCATCGAGCAGTACCGCATGAACGGCCTGAAGCTGGGCCGTCTGCTGTACCAGGGCCGCTGGTTCGACCCGCAGGCCATCATGCTGCGCGAAACGGCCCAACGCTGGGTGGCGCGTGCCGTGACCGGCGAGGTGACGCTGGAGCTGCGCCGCGGCAACGACTATTCGCTGCTCAACACCGAAAGCCCCAACCTCACCTACAAGCCCGAGCGCCTGAGCATGGAAAAGGTGGAAGACGCCCCCTTCAGCCCGGCCGACCGCATCGGCCAGCTGACCATGCGCAACCTGGACATCGTGGACACGCGCGCCAAGCTGTCGATCTACAGCCAGACCGGTCTGCTGTCGCTGGGCGCCGGGGCGGCCCTGCCGCAGCTGGACACCCGCCCGGGCAAATAAGTCACGGGCGCATTTCACGGGCGGGGCCAAATCCCCACGGGCCTTAGTCAAATTCCCTAAGACCCGCGCGGGCGCAGTCGTTACATTGAGTTACGTCAAATCTGACTCCATAAATCTGGCTCAATGAAAGGAAGCCCCATGCCCCCGCTGCTCACCCGCCGCCTGCTGGCCGGCATCACCCTCGTCCTGGCCTGCTGCGCCGCGCTGGCGCAAGGCACCCCGGCCGCCCGTCCCGTGCTGGAGATCAGCGGCAAGGTTGCCTCGGCACCGGTGCAGCTGGACATGGCCGCGCTGCAGCGCCTGCCCCAGCGCAGCTTCAGCACGAACACCCCCTGGACGCGCGAGCCCCACACCTACAGCGGCCCGCTGCTGCGCGACGTGCTGGCCCTGGCAGGTGCCAAGGGTGCCGTGACCATCAAGGCCGTGGCGCTGAACGACTACCAGATCAGCATCCCCGCCGAAGACGCGGCCAAGCTGGACGTCATCGTGGCCCACCAGATCGACGGCAAGGCCATCCCGGTGCGCGAGCGTGGCCCGCTGTTCGTCATCTACCCGTTTGACAGCGCGCCCGAGCTGCGGTCCACCCGCTACTACGAGCGCTCCATCTGGCAACTCAAGTCGATGCGGATCGAATAGGCATGCGCGGGTTGGCGGGCCGCACGCGGCTGCTTGTCTTTCTGTCGATCCTCAGCATGCTGGCCGTGCTGGGCGCCGCCGTGGTGTCGGTGGTGCAGGTGCGCCAGGGCCCGTTTGCCGACCCGACCCAGGTCAACTGGCGGGACTCCGTCACCGGTCTGGTATTTGGCTTCGAGCGCGAATACACCCGCTTTCGCGGCGAGCTGGTGGCCGCGGCGCGCAGCGCCGGCCCGCTGGACCTGGGTGACGCCCAGACCCGGTATGAAATCCTGGTCAGCCGCATCCAGCTGCTGCAGAGCACCGGCAGCCTGGACGCGCTGCGCAACATCGATGAATACGCCGCGCTGATGTCGCGGGTGCGGGGCCTGACCGTCAGCGCGGACGCGCTGTTTGCCCAACCCGCGCCCACGCGCGCGGCGCTGCGCAGCCTGCTGGTGCAGACCGACGAAGCGTCGGCGGATGTGCAGAGCTTCACGCGCGCCGCCACCGTGGCCACGGCCCACCTGGTGGAGCAGCAGTTTGCGGCGCTGCACCGCCAGGCCAGCGTGATCGGTGCGCTGGCGGCCTTGCAGCTGCTGCTGGCCGCCGCAGCGGGCTACCTGTTGCTGGTCCAGCATCGCCAGGAAGCCGAGGCGCGACGCCAGCTGGAAACGCTGGCCGACGAGCTGCGCAACGCCACCCATGCGGCCGACGCCGCCAACCGCACCAAGAGCCAGTTCCTGGCCAACATGAGCCACGAGCTGCGCACGCCCTTCCAGGGCGTGACGGGCATGCTGCAGCTGCTGGAGCAGACGCAGCCCACGCCTGCCCAGCAGGACCTGATCCGCACCGCGCGCGAATCGGCGGACCACCTGCTCACGCTGCTGAACGACGTGCTGGACGTCTCGGCCATTGAGGCCGGCCGCGTGGTGCTGGAGGACCAGCCTCTGAACCTGCACCGGCTGTGCCGCGACGTGCGCCAGCTCATGCGCGGCCAGGCCTTTGCGCGCGGCCTGCGGCTGGAGCTGGGCGTGGCCACCAACGTACCCAAATGGGTCACGGGCGACGCCACGCGCATCAAGCAGGTGCTGTTCAACCTGCTGTCCAACGCCATCAAGTTCACGCCAACCGGCGTGATCACGCTAACGGTGCAAAAGGGTTCCGAGGGCCTGATGACCTTCAAGGTGACGGACACCGGCATCGGCATGGACGAAGCCACCCTGGCGCGGCTGTTCCGCCGGTTCGAGATGGGTGACGAAACCCTGTCACGCCGTTTCGGCGGCGCGGGGCTGGGGTTGGAGATTTCGCGCAGCCTCGCGCGCATGATGGGCGGCGACCTGATGGCGCAAAGCACGCTGGGCAAGGGCTCCATCTTTACCTTCACCGCAAGCCTGCCGCGCTGCGCGGCGCCGGACGAAGCGGGCGCCATGAGCACCCTCGCCGCCCTGCCCGACCAGGCGCTGGACGTGCTGGTGGCCGACGACCACCCGATCAACCGCAAATACCTCGCCCTGGTGCTGGCCAGCATGGGCCACCGCTATGTGCTGTGCGAAGACGGGCTGCAGGCCGTGGAACACGCGCGCACCGGCAAGTTTGACGTGGTGCTGATGGACATCCACATGCCCGGGCTGGACGGCCTGCAGGCCACCGAGGCCATCCGCGCGCTGGACGGCCCGGCCGCGCGGCTGCCCATCCTGGTGCTGACCGCCGACGTGATGCCCGCCACCCGCGAGCGGGCCGCCGCCGTGGGCGTGACCGCCTGCCTGCACAAGCCGGTGCAGGGGCCGCAGCTGGCCGAAGCACTCAATGCGGCGGTCAACGCCAGCACCGCCGCTGGACGGCCCGGGGCGCTGTCCTCGCGGTTTGCCGCGCTGGGCAACGAACTGCCGTCGCAGGCGCTGGCCGGGCTGGTGGACATGTTTTTCAGCGACGAATCGCGCACCCTGGCCGACCTGCACGCCGCGCTGGACGCGGGCGAGCCCCGGCGCATTGCACTGGCGGCCCACAAGCTGCAGGGCAGCGCCCGCATGCTGGGCTTCTGGCGCATAGCCGAGCTGGCGGTGGATATCGAGAAGGCCGAAGGCCAGGGCCCCCACAAGACGCGCACGCCCCAGCAGGCGCGCAAGCTGCTGGACGAGGCGATCGCCGAAACACGCGCCGCCGTGCAGGCGGCCCGCCCGGGCCCGCAGACGCTGCCCGCCTGATGCGGGCCGCGACGCGCCAGCGGGTTACTGGATCGCGCCCACCACCGCCTGGTTCACCGCCGTCATGCCCTGCAGCGCATGGCGCACCAGGGCGGCGTTGTCCACATCCAGCGCCATGTCCACCCGCTTGCTGGTGTTGGCCGCCAGGCCCATGGTCACCGCGCCGATGATCTGCAGCGCCTTCACGGCCGTGTCTTTCTGCGTGTCATAGCCGCCCGTTTCACGCAGGTTGGCAAACTGGCCGGGCACGGCCAGCGGGCCACCCAGGCTCACCACCTGGGTCAGCGCATGGGTCTGCAGCACGCCCAGCTGCCTGGGCGCCATGGCCACCTCCATTGCGGCGGAGGCATTGGCGCTGGAGCCGCGCTTGAACATCGACGAGCCGCCGCCGGAGGACTCCTGCGCGGCCAGGTTCACCACCATGCCCACCGACACGCCCTCCAGGTTGCCCTTGCTGAAATCAATGCGCTTGCCGATGTTGCCCGCGCCAATGCCGGCAAAGCCGCGCGACACCGTCTTCGTACCCGTGGGCGCCATGACCAGGTATTTGCGCTTGCCATAGCCCAGCTCCACATCCTCGTACACCTCGGCACCCGGTTTGCTGGCCTCGACCGTGGCCTCGTACACGGCGCCGTTTTCCTTGACGAAGACGTCGGCCGGCTCGGGCTTGACGCCCGCGGCCTCCAGCCGGGCCAGGAAATCGGCGTAGGCCTTGTCAGTGATGGCCTGCAGCAGCTTGACGTCGGGCGTGGGCACCAGGTAGTTGACGCGCACATTGGTGGCGCCGTAGTCCGTCCCGCCAAAGTAGGCGCCGCGCGTGTTGGCCGACACGCTGCCGCCCATTTCAAACAGCACGCGGTACTCGGCGATGTAAAAACGCTTGCCCTTCAGCGTGGCGTTGCCCTTAACCGGCACCGCCGCCTCCATCGGCGCCACCGGCGCAGCCAACGCCGCCTCGATCTGCCCGGGCGTGGCCTGCGCAATGGACGGCGTGCCCTGCGCGGCCTGGGCCGCCTGCTCGGGCTTGGGCGCGTTGGCGCCACCGGTGATGGCGTTCAGCAGCGAGCCAAACTGGGCATGGCCCGGCAGGGCCAGGCAGGTCAATGCGGCAAATGCCAAGGAGGATTTGAAGTACTGCATGAAGGAGCCCCGGGGTGTGAAGCGCCCAATGTAGGCACAAGGCACCCGCTGCTCAACCCCGCATTCGGGGGTGGTGCCACGCCACACGGCCTTTCACGTCAAGACGCCGGAGGATTCAACCGTGTGTCAATCGACAGCGGCTCCTGCAACAACTGCCTGTAGGCGCCAACGGCCCGGTCCGGGTCAAACACGAGGTTCCAGCTGTGCTGGCTGACGACACTCGGGATCGCTACAAACAGGTGTTTTGCAAGCAGTTCGGCGCCCCACTCCTGCTGCCCCGCGCTGGGCATGCCGGCACGCAACCATGCCGGGTTTGGCACGTCCTGCGGTTTCACGACAAAAACGCTGGCGGGGTCATCGACCTTCAGCGCCGTGATGACGTGCGGCACCTTGTCAAGCGCCCGGAAGCCCTTGTGAACGGCAACCTCAAGAATGGCCGTTGAGGCGTCCAGCGAGCAATAAAGCGCCTTCACGCCTTTGGGATTCCAGCGGCCTCCCAGCGCGTGCGCGCCGGTCGCACTGTCCCAGGTCGCCCTGAAAACGGCCTGATCGACACGCCACGCCTGAACCGGAGTGCCCAGGCGCGGAGCAAATGGCGTCAAGCGTAGACCCCGTAGGCCATCTGATCGAGCAAAGTCCTCACCATTTCGGCGCCCTGGGGCGTCGCCATGAGGTCAATCGGCCGGCGTGAATCAAGCCCCATCGCCGGTGCTGCAAGCCACTGCTCGGCTTCCTCCTTGCCGCCCAGAACTTCAGTCGCCTTGGTCAGCACTTCGGCAAGGCTCCACACCCGGGCACTCTGGTTGGCATCCAGAGGCGCCGCCTTTTGTTCGGCCTTGATCCGATGCCAGGTGCGCGCACTGACGTTCAGCGCCTTGAAGCTCTCATCGTGCTTGAGAACGCTGAACCCTTCCACAAGGTAGACCATGGTGTGGCGGGGAAAACCTTCGACAATGCGCTCGTGCAATTCGATGGGGCTGTTGATGCGCATCGGCTTGGTGCCCAGCGCACGCTGCACCCGAGCGTAGGTGCCTGTACCCTGTGCCTTGATCGTCCGGGCTGTGGTCATCCATCTTCCTTCATCGTCGTCTTTGCCATTTGGCAACAATATATCGCCAAGTGTCAAAGCGGTCAATTTGCCCAGCGTTCCATGCAAACGGGGGGGCTCAGTCTCCGCCGCCGCCGCAACCGCCGTCACCACCCGAAGCACCATCGGAGCCAAAGGCGTCGGCACCCCCGAAACCGTCGGCATCACCACTGGAGGAACCATCCGGAAAGCTGGTGCCGCAGTAGGCGTCTGAGCCGCTCGCGCGGTCAAAGGCGGACTGGCAGCATGCCTGCACTGCCCCCACCAAAACCAGGCCAGCAAGGCCACGGGGCCCGCCAGCTGGAGCAGCCAGCGCAACCCGTGCAAAACGGCCCCTTCTGTCTCCGCCCCTACACCACCACCGGCTCGGGCTCCAGCCGGATGCCAAAGCGTTCGTACACGCTGGTCTGGATGGCGCCGGCCAGCGTCATGACCTCGCCGCCGGTGGCCGGGTGGGCCGTGCCGCCGCGGTTGACCAGCACCAGCGCCTGCTTTTCGTACACGCCGGCGTTGCCCACGGTCTTGCCCTTCCAGCCGCAGGCGTCAATCAGCCAGCCGGCCGCCAGCTTGATGCTGCCGTCGGGCATGGGGTAGTGCACGATGCCGGGCTCGCGGGCGATGATGTCGCTGCACTGCTCGGGCGTGACGGTGGGGTTCTTGAAGAAGCTGCCGGCGTTGCCGATCACGCGCGGGTCGGGCAGCTTGGCGCCGCGGATGGCGCAGACCCAGTCGTAAATCTGGCGGGCGGACGGCTCGCGCACGCCGGTCTCGGCCATCTTGCGCTCCAGGTCCAGGTAGCCCAGCACCGGCTTCCAGGGCTTGGGCAGGCGAAAGCGCACGCGGGTGATGACCGCCCGGCCCGCCAGGCCCAGGTCGCCCTCCTGGGCTGCCGTGTGCTTGAACACCGAATCGCGGTAGCCAAAGGCGCACTGGGCCGCGTCCAGCGTGAATTCACGCCCGGTGTGCAGGTCCACCGCGTCCAGCGATTCAAAGCGGTCCTGCAGCTCCACGCCATAGGCGCCGATGTTCTGCACCGGCGAGGCACCCACGGTGCCGGGAATCAGCGCCAGGTTTTCCAGCCCCGGCAGGCCCTGCTCCAGCGTCCAGCCCACGAAGCCGTGCCAGGGCTCGCCGGCGCCGGCCTCCACGATCCAGGCGCGGGGGGTTTCAGCCACCAGCCGGCGGCCCATGATCTCGACCTTGAGCACCACCGGGCGCACATCGCCCGTGAGCACGATGTTGCTGCCGCCGCCCAGCACGAACTTGGGCTCGGGTGCCAGCGCAGGGTCGGCCAGCACGGCCTGCACGTCGGCGGTGGATGCCAGGCGCACCAGCAGGCGCGCCCTGGCCACGATGCCGAAGGTGTTGTGCGGCTGCAGGGGTACGTTTTGCTCCGTGATCATGGGAGAATTGTCGCACCCAGCACCCCAATACAGGCACGCACCCGAGGGAGTATTCATGCCGTCTTTTGACACCGTCTGCGAACCCAACCTGGTTGAAGTCAGGAACGCAGTGGACAACACCGCCAAGGAAATCGCCACCCGCTTCGACTTCAAGGGCACCTCCGCCGCCATCGAGCTCAAGGACAAGGACATCACGCTGTTCGGCGACGCCGACTTCCAGCTCCAGCAGGTGGACGACATCCTGCGCAACAAACTCACCAAGCGCAACGTGGACGTGCGCTACCTGGACGTGGGCGACGTGCAGAAGATGGGCGGCGACAAGGTCAAGCAGGTGATCAAGGTGCGCAGCGGCATCGAATCCGAGCAGGCCAAGAAGATCACCCGCCTCATCAAGGACAGCAAGCTCAAGGTGCAGGCCGCCATCCAGGGCGACGCCGTGCGCGTGACGGGGGCCAAGCGCGATGACCTGCAGGCAGCCATGGCGCTGATCAAAAAGGACATTTCTGATGTCCCTTTGACCTTCAACAATTTCCGCGATTGATGGCCCACCCCCTGCTCCTGCTGGCGGGCCTGCTGCTGCCCTTTGCAGCGCTGGCGCAGTCCGTCGCGCTGCAGGGCATGATGGGCAACCGCGCGCTGCTCATCATTGACGGCGGCGCGCCGCGCGGCGTGGCGCCCGGTGATGCGCACCAGGGCGTGAAGGTGCTGTCCACCAGCGGCGACGAGGCCGTGGTGGAAATCGGCGGCAAGCGCCACACCCTGCGGGTGGGCGACGCGCCGGCCAGCGTGGGCGCAAGCGGCGGCGGCGCGCGCGGCAACCGCATCGTGCTCACGGCCGGCAGCGGCGGGCATTTCTTTTCACAAGGCGCCATCAACGGCCGGGCGGTGCAGTTCATGGTGGACACGGGCGCCACGGCCGTGTCCATGGGCCTGTCTGACGCCAAACGCATGGGCCTGGCCTATGAAAGCGGCCGCAAGATCCTGATGAGCACGGCCAACGGCGTGGTGCCCGCCTGGCTGGTGCGGCTGGATTCGGTGCGCGTGGGCGACGTGGAGGTGTATGGCGTGCAAGGCATCGTGAGCCAGGCACCCATGCCCTATGTGCTGCTGGGCAACAGCTTTCTCTCGCGCTTCCAGATGAAGCGCGACAACGACCAGATGGTTCTGGAGCGCCGGTACTGACATGCCCGTACTGGACGCACCCCCACAAAACCAGCCCCCCGAGCCCCCATCGGCCTTTGCGCCGCTGGGCCAGCCCGTGTTCCGCATGCTGTGGGCCACCTGGCTGACCGCCAACACCTGCATGTGGATGAGCGACGTGGCCGCGGCCTGGCTGATGACGTCTTTGGCGCCGTCGCCGCTGTGGGTGGCGCTGGTGCAATCGGCCTCCACGCTGCCGGTGTTTTTGCTGGGCCTGCCCAGCGGCGCGCTGGCCGACATCCTAGACCGGCGGCGCTATTTCATGCTGACGCAGCTGTGGGTGGCGCTGACCGCCACGGCGCTGTGCGTGACCATCGTCATGGGCTGGATCAATGCGCCGCTGCTGCTGGCGCTGACCTTTGCCAACGGCATTGGCCTGGCCATGCGTTGGCCGGTGTTTGCAGCCATCGTGCCCGAGATCGTGCCGCGCATCCAGCTTCCCGCGGCGCTGGCGCTGAACGGCGTGGCCATGAATGCGTCGCGCATCATCGGCCCGCTGGTGGCCGGCGCGCTGATCGCCGGCGCGGGCAGCGAATACGTGTTCGGCCTGAACGCCGTGCTGTCGGTGGCGGCGGCGTTTGTCATCATGCGCTGGAAGCGCGAGCCCACGGTGAGCCCGCTGGGGCGCGAGCGGCTGAGCAGCGCCATCCGCGTGGGGCTGCAGTTTGTGAAGGAATCGCGCCGGCTGCAGGGCGTGCTGGTGCGCATCTCGCTGTTCTTTCTGCATTCCACCGCGCTGCTGGCGCTGCTGCCGCTGGTGGCGCGCGGCCTGAAGGGCGGCGACGCCGGCACCTTTACGCTGCTGCTGGCCGCCATGGGCATGGGCGCCATCATTGCCGCGCTGTCCATGCAGCAGGTGCGCCGCGTGATACCGCATGCGCGGCTGCTGCTGCTGGGCGCGGCGCTGCAGTCGGCCGGCACGCTGGTGGTGGCCTGGGCGCCCAACGTGATCATTGCGGCGCCGGCCATGTTTGTGGCGGGCATGGCCTGGATCACCGTGGCCAACACGCTCACGGTGTCGGCCCAGATGGCCCTGCCCGACTGGGTGCGCGCGCGCGGCATGTCCATCTACCAGATGGCCATCATGGGCGCGACCGCCGTGGGCGCGGCGTTGTGGGGGCAGATCGCCACCATCAGCAACATCCACTGGAGCATGGGCATCGCCGCCTTTACCGGGCTGGCGGCCATGGTGGCGGCGCACCGGTTCATGCCCGCGCACAACATGGAAGAAGACCTGACGCCGTCACGCGTTTTCAAGGTGCCCACGGCCGAGGCACCGCCGCGCAGCGGGCGCATCCAGGTGAACATTGAGTACCGCATCGACCCGACGCGCGCCGATGAATTCCGCGCGCTGATGCAGGAAAGCCGCCGCAGCCGCATGCGCCAGGGCGCGCTGGCCTGGGAGCTGCTGCACGACCTGTACGACCCGGGCCGCTTCATCGAGCAGATCACCGACGAATCCTGGACGGAACACCTGCGCCGCTTTGACCGCGTGACGGCCGACGACGTGGCCCTGCGCGACCGCAAGCTGGCGTTTCACATCGCCGACACACCGCCGGTGGTGATGCGCAGCGTGATCGAGGCGTCATGAACCACACGCCCGCGCAGGTGTCGGTGCTGTTTGTGTGCATGGGCAACATCTGCCGCAGCCCCACGGCGCACGGCGTGTTTCGCCACCATGTGCGCCAGGCCGGGCTGGCCCACGCGGTGCGCGTGGACTCCGCCGGCACCCACAATTACCATCCCGGCGAGCCACCCGATGAACGGTCGCAACGACACGCCGCGCGCCGCGGCTACGACCTAAGCGACCTGCGCGCGCGCCAGCTGCGCGAAGCAGACTTTGAAACGCACGACCTGATCCTGGTGATGGACTGGGACAACCTGGCCCTGGTGCAGGCCGAGTGCCCGCCGCAGCACCAGCACAAGGTGCGCAGGTTCACGGAGTTTTGCCAGAGGCTGGACGCCACGGTGGTGCCGGACCCGTATTACGGCGGGGCCAAGGGCTTTGACCATGTGCTGGATCTGGTGGAGGATGCTTCGGTGGGGTTGTTGAGGTTTGTGGCCACGCGGGTGGCGTAAACTTTCGGCCCTTTGCAGCGCTTAACTGGATGACCTTAGTGCAGCGGTAGCCGCGGTTCACTTCTATCCTTTGAGCGGCAAGCCCTATCGCTACCATCGAACTGCTGACCAAGCTACAGTGCTAGAGATAAAGCGGGTGCCGTTTCTAGCCCGCGAACACCCGAGTCGCCTAACAATCGCCTGCCACTCACTAGTCGGCGCATCGCAGTTTTGCCTTCGGGCAAAGCGGCGTTTCGCCCGCACAATGAAACGGTGCACCTAATCGGGCTGATACATTTTGAAAATCGCACAAGGGAGGCTACATGAAACTCGTCCGACTCCGGCTATCTAATTTTCGATCCTTCGGTCCGGGCCCCACCGTGGTCGAGCTGACTGACATGACGTTCTTGCTCGGACCAAACGGCTCAGGCAAGACTGCCGTGCTCCAGGCCCTCGCCCGCATGTTCGGCCTTGATCCTGCGCAGCGAAGGATCAAGCGGTCCGACTTTCACGTTCCGGCGAGCGAAGCGCCGGAGGACGCCCCGGATCAGCGGACCCTTTGGGTCGAAGCGGACTTCGAGTTTCCCGAACTGGAACAGGATGATGCCGACGCGGCGGCACATCCGGCGGTGCCTGGCAACTTCGCGCATATGCAACTGGTGGCGGCGGAAGGCCCGGCGCAAGTTCGCTTCCGGCTGAAGGCAACCATCGATCAGGACGACGACATTGAAGAAGGCTTCACGTTCGTCATCAGCGAAGACGAGGAGGGAAATCCAACCGAGGAGAGCCGCGTATCGAAGCAGGACCGTAGTGCCATCCAGGTCCACTACCTGCCTGCACGTCGCGACCCTGCCGACCACATCTCCTACTCTGCCAACGCATTGCTCGGGCGAGCGCTGCGGTCGGCGGACTGGAGCGCGGAGCGCGAGGAGGTCAGCACGCTGACGGAGCAGATTGGCGATGAACTCCGCGACAACGCTGCCATCGGCGGAATCGCTACCGCGCTCACCGACCAGTGGGGCAGCTTGCACAAGGGAGGCCACTACACAAACCCGTCGGTCTCATTCGGGCGAAACGAGATCGAGAACCTGCTGCGGCATCTGAGCATCGGCTTCACGCCGGGCCATGGGGAAAACATCGTGGACTTCACGCGACTCAGCGACGGTCAACAGTCCCTGCTCTACGTCTCTCTGGTGCTAGCCATGCACGACATCGGCTGCAAGGTCTTGAACGGCGAGCTGGCCGAAGCGTTTGACATCGACAAGCTGCGTCCCGCCGTCTTCACGCTCATCGCCATCGAGGAGCCTGAAAACAGCTTGTCGCCCCACTATCTCGGGCGCGTTGTCAGGACGCTAACGACCTTCGCAGAGGGGCAGGACAGTCAGGCTCTGGTAGCTACGCATGCACCGTCGCTCTTGCGCCGGGTACCGCCGGAGTCGGTCCGGTACCTTCGCCTGAACGAAGAGCGGAGCACCGTCGTCAAGAGCATAGAACTCCCGGAGGACGAGTCAGCACAGAAGTTTGTTCGCGAAGGCGTCCAAGCCTTCCCAGAGCTTTACTTCTCCCGCATGGTCATCCTGGGCGAAGGTGACAGCGAGCAGATCGTGCTGCCGCGATTGCTGGAGGCCCGAGGCATCCTCGCCGATGACGCATCCATCTCCGTAGCGCCACTCGGCGGGAGGCACGTCAATCACCTCTGGCGGCTCCTGAACGGACTTGGCATCCCGCATGTGACGCTGCTGGACCTAGATGTCGCGCGGTATCAGGGCGGATGGGGCCGCATCAGGTACGCCGCCAATCAGCTTCTGAACTATGCCGATGTCGATGGCAATGACCTGACGCAGGAAGAGATCGACGACATCCCGAAGTGGAACTCCAACGACGGAATCATTCTTGGCGATCTGGGCTGGATCGCCCGCCTTGAGGCGCTCGGGGTCTACTTCTCCACGCCGCTCGATCTCGACTTCATGATGATGACGCACTACCCGGCTGCATATCGCGTGGAGGACGACGATCTGGAGGAGCCCGACGAAGACACGATCAAGGCCGTGCTTGGCAAGAGCCATGACGTGCTTGACGGGCAGTATTCCGACGAGCAGCGAAGCTACTTCGATGCCTACCATCGAAGGTTCAAGCTCGATAGCAAGCCCACTTCCCATATCCGCGCGATGGCAAACCTAGATGACGACGCGCTCATCGAGGACATGCCTGATGTACTTGACCGTCTGTTCGATGCGGTCGAGGCCAAGCTCGTAGACTTGCCCGAATGATCCGGGTCGAACAATGGTCTCCTGCTGACGGCCTCTCTCTTGAGCCGAACGCGCTCGCGGCGGCCAAAGAGATCGACCGCAACCTGGCGCTGACCGCTGGTCCAGGCGCAGGCAAGACGGAGATGCTGGCGCAGCGTGCCGACTTCCTGCTGCGCACCGGGTCGTGCCGATATCCAAAGCGCATCCTGGCGATATCCTTCAAGGTCGACGCCAGTCAGAATCTCAAAGCCCGAGTCCGCAAGCGTTGCGGACCGGAGTTAGCGGCGCGCTTTGACAGCCAGACGTTCCATGCGTTTGCGAAACGCATCATTGATCGCTTCAGGCAGGTACTAACGGGCAAGGACGCGCTTGATCCGGACTACAGCATCGGCCCGCACCGCATCCAGCGGCGATCCATCACTTTCGATGACATGGTGCCGCTCGCGGTTCAAATCGTGGAGTCAAGTCAGATCGCGCGCAACGCTATCCGTCAGACCTACAGCCATGTGTTCCTTGATGAGTTTCAGGACTGCACGAATGCGCAGTACGAACTCATCAAGGCTTGCTTTCAGGACACAACTGTCCTGCTGACAGCGGTTGGCGACACCAAGCAGCGAATCATGGGCTGGGCCGGGGCGCTTGAAGGAATCTTCGAGAGCTTTGCACAAGACTTCGACGCACTTCCACTTAACCTCTATCAGAACTTTCGGTCGGAACCAAGGTTGCGCCGCATGCAGAACACCATGGTGCGCGTCATGGATCCCCCCGCAGCACTCGATGACTCTGACCTTCCCGGCGATGAGGGAGAGATCGAAGTTCTGCGGTTCGGCAACGATGCTGACGAAGCGGATGCCCTCGCAGATTTAGTGCGCGCTTGGATCGAGGACGAAGGTGTGAATCCTTCTGGGATCGCCGTGCTGGTCAGCAAGCAACAGAACCTTTACTGTCAGAAGCTGCGGGCTGCACTGGATGCAAATGGTGTGCCCTACCGCGATGAGGATGCAACCCAAAACCTGGCATCGGAGCCGGTTGCGAACCTGATCGTCGATTTCCTTCTCATCGCGGCGGGGCAGCGGCAGCCTGGCCCATTTCAGCGCCTGCTCGACCTTGTGGTGTTCGGGCGTGGGCTCGATCAGGAGAACGAATATCGCGCGCGATCTCGGTGGAACCGCCACATCGTGGCCGTCAAACAGCGGCTTTCGGCAGAGGAGGCCGATCTTGCAGACATCGACGACCTACGAACCATAGTCGACGAGCTGCTCGACATTATCGGACGCGATGCCGTGGTCGGCCTCTCATCGGAGTACGCACAGGGAGACTACCTGCAACAGCAGGTCGACGCGACCATTGCTCGTGCGCATTCATTGTTGGCGGAACGCAAGGATGCGACGACGGCCCTCGCGTCGTTCTCGGGTGATCGGGCCATGCGAATCATGTCGATCCACAAGAGCAAGGGACTGGAGTACGACACAGTCGTGATGCTGGGTGTTGAAAGTCAAACGTTCTGGGGTGAGCAGGATGCCGAGCGCTCGGCGTTCTTCGTCGGCATCTCGCGCGCTAAGCGTCGTTTGTACCTGACGGTTTGCGAGGAAAGAGAACAACCTGAAGGAGCGCGGTACTGGAAGGTTTCCCGGGCGGAGCATGATGAGTTCGTAGGATACGCGACGCCCTACCTATAGAAGGGGACGAAAGAAAATTGAGAGTTTCATGTCCCGGCCCAATTGGGTCATCTTTCGACAACATAAAAATTTGCACCAAAGGATCAACCAGTGGGGCCGTAGTTTTCACTCAGTCACAGTCAGTCAGACGAAATGGAGGTAGTGGCGGCAATCCACTAAGTGTCCGCTCTTGCCAAGGCCGGTCATCAGGTGAGTTGAAGTCGACCAGCGGCTTTCAGTCTAGAACCGACCCCCACCGGCCTCTGACCACAGGCCGCCTACTGGCCGTGAGCCGTCATTCACTTCCCGCTTTCAAGTTTTCTTCCCACCCCCGCCAACTTCCCCTTCCCCGCCGCCCGCAACAACCGCTTGAACGTCGGGCATTCAAAATGATTCTCCGCCGGGCACACTGCCGCGTGGTGCAGCCCGTTGCTCAGGGCCTGCAGCTTCTCGATGGTGTCGTCGATCTCCTGCGCCTTGCTGCGCAGCGCGCCGCGGTCGATGCCCTTGCGACCATTGCCCGCCACCATCTGCCGGATCTCGTCCAGCTTGAAGCCCGCCGCCTGCCCCAGCGCGATGAGTGACAGCCGGTCGATCACCTCCGGCGCAAACGTGCGCCGCAGGCCCGCGCGGCCGGTGGATTCGATCAGGCCCTTTTCCTCGTAATACCGCAGCGCCGATGCGGGCATGCCGGAGCGTTTGGCCACTTCTGCGATGTCCATTGCAAAAACCTCTTGACTTCAAGTTGACTTGAACTTGCATAGTGACGTCATCGCACTCCAACGTCAACCAAGGACACCGCATGAATATCTCTCTGGACACCGCCGCACGGGTTGTGTTGATCGGCCTGGGCGCCACCGCCGTCATGGACGGCTGGCTGTTGCTGCTGCAGCGCCTGGGCGTGCCCACGCTGGACTTTTCAATGATCGGGCGCTGGGTGGGCCACTGGCGCCACGGCGTCTTCCGGCATGCGGCCATTGCCCAGGCCGCGCCGGTGCGCCACGAGCTGGCGTTGGGCTGGCTGGTTCATTACGCCACCGGCGTCGGGTTTGCCGCGCTGCTCTTTGCCGTGGCGGGCGCTGGCTGGCTGCACAGCCCCACGCCGGCGCCCGCCATCGCGCTGGGCATGGCCACGGTGGCCGCGCCCTGGCTGGTGATGCAGCCGGCCATGGGCGCGGGCACGGCAGCGCGCCGCACGCCCACGCCTGCGCGCAACCGCGCCAGAAGCCTGGCCAACCACACCGTTTTCGGGCTGGGCATGTACCTGGCCGCCGTCTTCACCGCGTGGATCGCGCAGTGAAGCCGCTTCATCCCCCGATCCATCCCCAGGAAATCAACATCATGAAAAAACTCGCCATCATTTATCACAGCGGCAACGGCAATACCGCGCAGATCGCCCAGCTCGTCGCCGAAGGCGCGGCCACCGTGGCCGGCATCCACGTCACGGTGCTGAAGGCTGAAAACATCACGCCGTCGCCCGAACAACTGCTGGCCTACGACGGCTTCGTGTTCGGCTCGCCCACCTACCTGGGCGGTGTGTCGGCCCCGTTCAAAGCCTTCATGGACGCCACGGGCCGCCTGTGGAAGTCGCACGCGCTCAAGGGCAAGCTGGCAGCGGGCTTGACCGTGTCGGCGCTGCCGTCGGGTGACAAGCAGTCCACGCTGATCTCGATGTTTGTCTTTGCCATGCAGCACGGCATGGTGTGGGTGGGCAACGCCATCCTGCCCGAGCAGCATGCAGGCGTGCCGTATGACGAGGCGGCGAACCGCCTGGGCTCCTGGGCGGGCCTGATGGCGCAGGCTGGGCACTCCTCGCCCGGTGCAGGCGCTTTCGCGCCCGGTGACCTGAAGACCGCGCGCATGTTTGGCGCCAACGTGGCCCGCGCGCTGACGTGCGGGGCGTGTGCCGGCGCGGCAGAGGTGGCACGATGATCCCCCGCAAATATGAGCAGGTGCTGTTCAGCCTGGTTCTGTCGGGCCTGATGTCGCTGATCCTGTCGGCCTTTTCCACCGCGGCCACGCGGGGGTTCGTGGGCGGGTTCTTTCACGCATGGCTCACGTCGTGGGCTGCGGCCTGGGCGCTTGCTTTCGCCATCGTTCTGGTCGTCGCGCCGCTGTCGCGCAAGCTCGTCCAGAAGGTGCTCACCCCCGCCGGTTGCGCTTGATCGCCTTGTCCGCCAGCACCGCCACGGCCATGCCGGCCAGCACCAGCAGCGCTGAAATCACAAACCCCACCGGCCCCTCGGGCACCAGCGCCGTGGGGTACTGCGGCAACGCTTCGGCCAGTGTCTTCACCATGGGCAGCTTGGCCGCGGCGCGCTCGCCATTCACCGCCATCAGTTCGGCCCGCGCAAACACCGCGCCCAGGATGGCAATGCTGCCGGCCAGGAACACGGCTTTGCCCAGGACCATCGCGCGCCGGGGGTGCCGGTCAATCAGTAATTGAAACCATTCCATGCGGCGACTCTAGCGGATCACTGCGCCTGGAGCTGGCGCTGGTACAGCGCCGCATGCAGCTCGATCGATGCGCCTGCGGCCAGCACGTCCAGCCCGCGCAAGGCATCGGCAAAGGCCACCGCCGTGTCAAAGCGGTCGCGCGCGCGCAGGGCCAGCGCGCGGCCCAGCACCTGGCCCACGGGGCTGGTGGCCAGGCCCGGCGGCAGCCGCAGGGCGCCGCGCGCATGGGCAAAGGCCACGGTGGCAAACGGCCCTTCGGGCACCATGGGCCAGCCCAGCAGGCATTCGGCCAGCACCAGGCCCATCTGGTACACGTCTGAGGCCGGCGTCACCTCGCCGCTGGCAAAGTATTCCGGCGATGTGTAGCGCGGCGTGCAGGCCATGCCGCCTTCCTGCGTGACGCGGGATCGCTGCATGTGGTGGGCGATGCCGAAGTCGGTGATGCGCAGGCGCGGCGGCTCCTGCGCCTGCTGGTCCAGGAACAGGTTGGCGGGCTTGATGTCCTTGTGCACGATGCCGCGGCGGTGCACGGCGTCCAGCCCGTCCAGCGCGTCGCAGAACATCGGGATGAACCAGTCGGCCGCGCAGCTGCCGTACTGCTGCAGGTAGGTCGCCATGTCGGCGCCGTTCAGCAGCTCCATTACAAAGAAGGGGCGGCGCGAGCCGGCGGCCACGCCGAAGTCGAGCACGGCCACCAGGTTGGGGTGGGCCACCTGCGCGGTGGACAGCAGTTCCTGCAGCAGGCGGCGGTCCAGCGTGGTGTCGTCCAGCGGCTGGTGCAGCACCTTCACGGCCACCAGCTCGCCGGTTTCCAGGTCGTCGGCGGCCACCACGTCAGCCATGCCGCCCACGCCCAGCGTGTGCCGCACCAGATAGCGCCCGGCAATCACCGGATCCATGCCGGGGCCGGCCATGCGCGTCAGCGCAGCGCTTTGACGGCCAGTGCCACCACCGCCACCAGCAGCACCACCAGCCCCGCGGCCATGGCCACCAGCACGCCGCGCACGCCGCCCCCATCGGCCGGCGGCGCCTTGGCCGCGGCATTGCGCTCGTGGTGGGCCAGCGCGGCGCGCAGCTCGGCGGCCACCAGCGGCGGCAGCGACTGCAGCCGCCCGTCCAGCGTGTTCAGCGTCTGGCCCTGGGCCTGCACCTGGGCCTGCATCTGCGCCAGCGCCGCGGCGACTTCCTCGCGCACGATGGGCCGCAGCTGCGCGGCCACGGCCTTGCCCAGTACTTCGGGTGACGCCTGCGACGGCGGGAACGGGAACGGGCCGGACGCACCGCCGCGCGGCCCGGTGGGGGCTGGCATCTGGGGCGCTGCCTGCGGGCCGGCCTGGGGCGCGGGCATGTCGCGCAGCCGCAGCGTGGCGTCGGTGCCGGCGCCGCCCTGCCCCATGGATTTCACGCGGTCATAGACTTCCTGCAGCCGGCAGCGCGGCATGGGGAACGGGCCGGTGGGTTCGGTGTGATACACGGCAAACGACAGGCCCGAGCCCTGCACCGCCGTGCCAAACAGCGCCTTGAACACGTTGTCGGGGTCGGACGAGGTGGGCATGCGCGCCTCCAGCACCTGGCCGGCCTTGAGCAACACCTCGCTGAAGGCGACCTCGCCGCGGCGGATCAGCAGGCGCAGGCACTGGCGGCTCAGGCCCAGCACCTGGACCACGTCGTCAAAGGAAAAATCGTCAAAGGTGCCGGCCATGATCTGCACGTCATTGGCGCCGAAACCGGTGGGAACAAAAGCGGCCTGGTGTTGCATGGTGGTGTCCCGGCCCTTCAGGCGTTGGCGGCCTGGCGCGTGCCCATCACCATGATGGACGACAGCAGGCCGTACAGCTTGGCCCACGCGGCGCGGGCCTCCTGGGTGAACGCCTGGCCCAGTCCCATGTTCAGCGTCCACAGCAGGGCATCGCCCACCACGGGGTAGGCGTCTTCGGGGATCTTGTACAGCAGGCCGTGGCGCCGGCCCAGCGCCAGCACCACCAGGAACAGGTCGTCGTCCTTGCCCACGTCGTCGGCCCAGTCATCGGCAGCCCAGTCGGCGCTTTTGACCACGAAGGCCAGGGTGGACATGAGCTTGCGCTTTTGCGCCGTCATGTCGGGCGGGAACAGGTCGCGGTACGCGGGTTGCAGCTCGAACAGGCGCTTGTAGAAAAGGTCCGACGCCGTCTCCATGATGGGAACGACCAGGCGCCAGGTGTCTTTCAGGAGCTTCTTCTCCGCGTCATTGAGCATCGCGTTTTCTCCGCCTTCGTTGTTGTGGGGGCGGGCCCCGCGGTACGACAAAAGTGCGGGTTCCCGCGCGGGATTATTGCAGCAAGCCGCGCCTTTTCCAAAGGCTAGATGGGCAGCCAGCGCCACCAGAACGGCTGGCGCGGCACACGCGCACCACGCGCGTGCAGCAATGGCACGAATGCAGTGCGGCCATGCCGGTGCGCTGCTTCCAGGGGCGTCATGCCGTCGAACTCGGACCGCAGGTTGGGGTCGGCGCCATGCTCCAGCAGGCAATGCGCCACCTCCATGTGGCCCTGGATCAGGCTGGCCACCAGCGGCGTGCACATCACCTCGGGGTGCTGGTAGTTGGGGTTGACGCCTTCGCTCAGGTGGTGCCGCACCAGCGGCAGGTTGCCCGTGAGGGCGGCCTGGTACAGGTCTTTCCAATCGCCCGCGGACATGCTTACCCCTGGTTCTGGCCGCGGTCAGCCTCGCACAGCACCTTCAGCCGCGCCAGCGCCCTGGGCCAGGCGTCGGCTATGTAGTGCTCAAACTCCGCCGTCACGTCCTGGTCAACCACCACCCGGGTGCCGCCCGCCACGGGGACGAAGCTGTAGTTTTCATACGCCGGTGCCCAGGCGCGCGCGGCGGGGCTCGTGGTGTCTTCCACGCCCTGGGCCACCAGGCCCAGGTGGCGTATCGAGACGAACTGGTCCGGCCGGTGTTCCGCAATCTCGGACACCATGCCGTCGCCCGAAGGCGACATGAACCGGATCTTGCCGCCCTGCTGCCAGCTGCCTTCGTAGTACGAGCCTTCGGCAAAGGCAGACGACCAGTCACGGTAGGCGTCAGCGTCCAGCATGATGCGGAACACCGTGGCCGCGGGCGCGGCGATGTCGATGGTGAACTGAAGGCGTTTGTGGGCGGGCATTTGAGAGGTCTTCGGCGCAGAGGTCATCGGCACTCCTGTGACTGCACCTCGGCAGCCAGGCGCTCCAGGTTCTGCTGGTTGGCGGTGGCCAGAAAACCGGCCAGGGGTTCGTAGTGCTCTGCGGTGTCGAAGGTCTGGCGCCAATGGACGCGCGTGGCGTTGCCACTGGGCGCAAGCTCGATGGTCAGCACAAAGTGATGACCGCTCAGGTGCTCGATCTCCCACACGCCCGGGGGTTGCACCCGCACGAAACGGCTTTCGTTCGCGTAGTCCGTGCCGTCCGGCCCATGCAAGGTCAACAGCCAGCGGCCGCCTGGCTTGAAGTCGAATTCATGGATGGTGCTGGTAAACCCTGCCGGGCCCCACCAGCGCGCCACGCGAACGGGGTCACTCATGGCGGCGAAGACGGCGGCAGGCGCTGCCGCTATCAATGTGTGGCGGATGTCGGAGCGGGGCTCTACGGGCTGCATGGGCTTCTTCTGCGTGGATGCCGGGTCAAGTCCGGCATGACAGTCTACTTTTGCTGACCCGACCTGTGGGAAAGCAGGATCTTCAACGGGGTTTACCCAAAAAAAAGGCGGCCCCGCAGGGCCGCCCAAGCAGAAAAATCTTCAGCGGATCTACTTTTTCTTCAGAACTGGGGCCTCAAGCAACTTTTTCTTCAGAAAAGGCATCGCGCACAACTTTTCTTTCACTCAAACCACAGCTTCAGCGTCGGGCGGAACTGTTCGGTGCCGTCGGAGCTGTCGCGCATGAACGATGTCTTGCCGGACACCGTGGGCACCAGCACGAAGCCGTGGTTGTTCTGCGGCTGGTCGATCCAGCGCTGCACCACCGCCGGGTTCAGGTTGACGGTGCGGGTGTCGGCGGCGGCGCTGTTGAAGCCGGTGATCTGGAACGTGAGCGCGTTGTTCCAGTCGGTGCCGCCGCTGCCGAGCGTTGCCCAGTTACTGGCGCCGTTGCGCTGCGTCCAGCCGAACTTGGGCGACAGCGGGTTCCACGCAGCGTCCAGCACCATGCCGTTGAGCGTGTAGCCGCTGGCACCAAAGGTGAAGGTCAGCGCCAGCTCGGCACGCGTCACACGGCGGCCGGCCAGCGTTTCCAGCCCGGCAAAGCGCACGAAGCTGCGCATCTCGTAGCCGCTGCTGCCGTCAATGCGGAACGCACCCGTCTTGCCCGTGGGCACCACCACGCCCTTGCCGTAGTTGTACTGCGCGCCCTGGTTGGACACGCCCACGTCGGTCACGCCCTGGTAGCCGTTCAGGCCCTGGCGCAGCACCAGCTCGTTGGCCACCGGCTGGGGTGCGGGCGTGGGTGCGGGCTGCGGGTCTGCTGGCGCCGGTGCCGGTGCCGGGGCTGGCGACGGCGACGGTGATGGCGAGGGGGCCGGTGAAGGTGTCGGCGACGGTGCGGGCGCGGGGGCCGTGCCGCCGCCATAGTTCAGCTGCGTGGGCGTGTACAGCTGCGGCGCGGGGCGCGGCGCGGGCGGCCGGTCGCCGGCAAACACGGGCGGCGGCGCAATGTGGGCGGGCAGCGCACCAGCCACCTGCACCTCGCCGTTGGCGCCCTGCACGTCCAGCGTGCCGCCCAGTGCGTTGATGGCAAAGCGGGCCGTGGCCACGCGCCCATCCGCCAGCTGGATGCGCGCGCCCACCTGGCCTTCGGCATCGGCGCGCGTGGCGCTGAGCACCGCGCCGTTGGTGTCCATCACATGCAGGAACACATTGGCGGTGCCTGTGCTGCTGACTTCGGCGCGCCACCAGTCGCGGCTGGCCGAGCGGTCTGCGTTGTGGAAGGTCGATGTCACCACCGCCGTTTCGGCATTGGCCGGGGCCAGCGTCTGCACGCGCAGGGTGTTGCCGTTGTTGTTGACGGTGATCTCGCCGCCCTGCGCCACAGGGGCCACGGGCGTGTTCAGCAGCCAGCTCTGTCTCGTGGGCACGGTCGTTTCCACCCGGTCCAGCACCACGAAGGTGCTGGGGCGGATGAACAGGAATTCGCGCTGCACTTTCTTCACGCGGTCGTTGTGCTTGTTCTGGTAGCGGGCGTAGTCGCCATGGCGCCAGCTGTACACCGGCGTGAGGTCGGCCGCCACATAGCTGTAGCGCGCATGGTCGGCCAGTGCCATCACACGGCAGGGCAGCGTGTTGGCGCGCATTTCCACCTCGGCGCCGTCGGGCATGTTCAGGCGCATCAGGTTGTGCAGCGACATGAACTGCTCGGTGCCCGACAGCGATCGCTGCAGCGAGTCATAGGCCAGCCAGTCGTTCTTGAAGATCATGAAGCTGCCCTGGTCGGCATGGGCATGGCTTTCGTCGTACCGCCCGCACTGGAAGTGGCCGTAGGTCGCGTCGGTCTTCCAGTCCGAGCGCATCATGAAGTTGCCGGTGCCCTCGCCCCAGTAGGCGGTGGCCAGGGCCGAGCGGTCCACCTCGGGCGTGACGCTGGCCTTGGGCAGGCCGTGCAGCACGTCGGCGTAGTAGTCGTAGTCGTAGCGCATGCGCGGCACGCTGGAGTTCATCACCACGTTGCGCGCCACACCGGCCAGGCGTTCGTTCGGGTACAGCGCGATCAGCTGCTGCAGGTAGTCGCGGTTGTAGTCATGCAGCTCGCCCGTCACGCTGCGGGTGGAGTCGCCCACCACGGCGCGGCGGTCCAGCGTGGGCGTGATGGTGTGGATTTCCTGCGCGATGGACGCCAGCGTGTGCGGCGTCTTGTCCGCCAGGCGCTCACCGGTGGAGCGTTCCCAGGTGTCATACACCGTCCACAGCGTGCGGGTGGACACGCCGTAGCCCGTGCCTTCGGTCGATCCACCGCCCTGCACCTTGGCGTTGAGCAGCGGGATCAGCTCGCGCTCGATCTTCTGGTTGCGAAAGATGTCCAGCCATTCCTGGGCCTGCGGGTTGTCGCCGTGGGTGGCCAGGCCCAGCTGCATGCCGGCGTTGATGAAATGGCGGTAATAGTTGTTGGCCGGGTTGTCGGTGGCCCAGCCGCTCCAGCGGTGGGTGCGCCCGCCCCACTGGCCCGCCATGCCGCTGGTGGCATTGCCCGGCGCCTTCCACACATTCCACATGGCCTGGTTGCCGTAGGCGATCCAGCGGGCCTTCTGCTGCTCGGTCAGGCCGTCGTATGCCCAGTCGTACACGCGCGCCAGGTTGCCCAGGTACCAGTCCACGCCCAGGTAGCTGTTGCCATGCACGGCCGGGTAGCCGCCGCCGGCAATCAGCGCTTCTTCTGACGCGATGATTTCGTCCATGCGCGCGATGGCCACGTCGCGGTAACGCACCTCGCCCGACATCTGGTAGACCAGCGCGGCAAACCAGGGCGAGAAGTTGTACGGCCGCGCGCCGGCCACCACCGAGTCCACCAGCGATTTGAGCCGCAGGGCCTCCGGCGTGCCGCGGGCGTATTTGTCCTGCAGGCAGGCCTTGAGCTCGGCGTTGGCCAGCAGCAGCTTGGGGCGTGTGGCGGCGATGACGGGCGCCGCCGCGTTGCTGCGCGTCACATCGCACGCGGCCAGCGGGTCCACCGGCACAAAGCGCGCCGTGACCGTGCGTGCGCTGCTCAGGTTGACGTTGCAGCTCACATGGTCCGAGCAGATGCCGTTGGCTTCCCAGCGGTCAAAGGCAAAGCCCGGCGCGGGCACGGCGCGCAGGCTCACCACCGTGCCCTGGGGAATGTTGCCCACGCAGGTGCTGGTCTCGCAGTCCAGCCCGTTGGGCACCGAGTACACGCGGCCCTGCCCGCCGGTGACCAGCACGGTCAGGGCCACCGTGGGCACCTCGGCTGCAGCCATGGCGCTCATTTTCATGAGCGCGCGTTCGTCCCCGGCCGCCGCGGTCATGGGGCTTTGTGCGCCCGTGCCGCCGGTGCCCGCACCGCCGCCGCCGCCACACGCCACCAGCAGTGCGCTGACGGCTGCCGTTACCGCGCTCGCGGCAAATCGCTTGTTCATGGAGTTCCTCCGTTGGTTGATTGTTTGAGGCTGAGATCAGGACGCGCCGGGTTGCAACAAGGGTTGCAGGGCGGTCTGGATGCGTTGCATCTGCTCGCTGCTGACCATCTGCGACAGCGCGCGCGCAAAGCGCGGCTCTTTCACACCCGACACGATGTATTGCCAGCGGTAGGCATCCAGCAGCCCCGCGCTGACATCGCCCGCCTGCTGCGCGGTCAACGCGCGTCCGCAGGTCTGGCGGAAGTACGCCGCGTCGTCGGCGGCCTGCTGCTGCACGATGCCGTCCACCGCGCCCACCAGGGCGATCAGGTCGTCCACCGCGCGGTCGCGCCCGGCATCCGGGATGCGAAGGTTCTCGCGTTCCCACTCCAGCTCGTCCAGCAGCGCATGCTGCGATTCCTCGCGCCAGTGGAACAGGAACACGTCCTTGTACAGCTCGCAGATTTCGTCGTCGGGCTCGATGCTCAGACGGTAGTGCACCTGGGTGAACAGCTCGATATGGCAGGTCAGCGCCAGCACGGCCCAGGTGGAGGCCTGCAGCACCTGCGCGGCCACGCCGTTGGCCGTGGCGCGGAACTGGTAGCCGTCGTGCATGCCGGCGCCGGCCATGCGCTCGATGCGGCGAAACAGCTCCTGGTGTTTCAGTTCTTCGTCTGTAAAGCGCACCAGCGCTTCCAGCGCCACCTGGTCGCCATAGGCATGGCCGCGGCTGATGTCCAGCATCTTGATGGCAATGAAGCGCTCCACCAGCCCGAACATGTTGGCGTAGGTGCGGCCCTGGATCTGGCTCAGGCGCAGCTGCTCGGCCCGCGTGAGGAATTCAAGCCGCGCCACGCGCGACAGCCCGTCGGGCAGGAACGGTCTGGAAAAATCAAGTTCGCGCGCGCGGATCACGTCGCGGTCAATGTCCCAGCGGATGCGTTTGGACGCAGCGATGCATTTCGCATACTGGCCGGTGTGGGTAGAGGTCATGGTCATTCGTTGGATCTGCTGTGAAAGTTGCACTCAGTCCGGGGTTGAGAAAGCGAAAGCGGTGTGCGGCGTGACGGGCCGCAGGCGGCGCTGCGGCACGGCCTGGCGCTCCAGCGCGGCGGTGATGCGTGGCAACGCCGCCTGCGCCGCAGCGCGCCCCGCATCAAACAGGTAAGGCATGGCCGATGTGTCCCACAGGCCCACATGGCGGTCCAGCACCAGGTCAATGGAGATCACCTGCTGGCCGGCGGCCCGCGCGGCGGCCGTGCGGGCATTCATCAGGTTGTTGATCAGCGTGGTGCTGGTCTGTGCGACCAGGCGCGACAGCCGGTCCACGCGGCGCGGCATCTGGCCCGTGAATCCCAGCGTCAGCACCACGTCGGCGTCGTGTGCGGCACCGATGGGCAGCGGGTCAGACAGCACACCATCCACCAGCCGGCGGCCTTCTATTTCCACACTCGGGAAGATGATGGGCACGGCCATGCTGGCGCGCAGGGCGTCGGCCAGCCGGCCGCGCCTGAGCACGACCGGGTCGCCGCTGACGGCGTGGGTCGTGGCCACGCGCAGCGGCGTGGGCAGTTGCTCCAGCCGCAGGTCGCCAAAGGCATCGGCTATGCGCCGGGCAATCAGCGCGTCGTCACGCATAGCAAAGCTGTCGCCAAAGCCGGCAAGCCTGGGCAGGATCATCTGCGCATAGGCGCGCCAGCGACGCTGCTGCGTCAGTTCCGGCGACCACAGGCGGGTGGCCAGGCGCAGCGCCTCCTGCGCGTCCAGGCCCATGGCAATGGTGGCGCCAAACAGCGCACCCGAGCTGCAGCCGGCGATGAGGCCGGGGCGAACGCCCTCTTCGGCCAGGCGCTGCGTGATGCCCAGGGCGGCCACGCTGCGCACGCCGCCGCTGCCCAGCACCAGGGCCAGCTTGTGGGCCGGGTTGTTCGTCAGGTGTTTCATGCGGCCTCCTTCTGGGCGATGAACCGCACTACGCCGTCGATCACGCTGGCGCTGCGCAGCACCAGGTGGTGGCCGTAGCCGCGTGTGCGCTTGAGCTCGCCCCGGGGCAGCACGCCAGCCAGGGCCAGCGCGTGTTCAAAGGGGATTTCCTCGTCGTCTTCGTCATGCACCACCAGCGCGGGGAAATCCGCCGCGCGGGCCATGTCCACCACCGACATGCGCGACCAGTCCAGCCGACCACCGTACAGGCGCACCAGGCGCTGGCGCACCCGTTCCAGCACCTGCGGCGTCAGACCCACGTGGTCGCCAAAGGCGTTGATGAACCAGTTGCAATGGTCAAACGAGCTGACCAGCACCATGCGCCCGGGCTGCAAGCCCCAGTCGCGCGCCGCGTACAGCGCCATGGCCGCGCCGAATGAATGGCCCACCACGGCATGCAGCGGCCCCACATCGGTCGCCACCGCGGCAATGGCCGAGGCGAACTGCACCATGTCGGTGGCGTCGCCGCTGGAGTCGCCATGCGCCGGTGCGTCAAAGGCCACCACGCGGTAGCCCGCGCTGACCAGCGGCCCCACCATGCGGCCCATGTGCGTGGCATGCGATGCCCAGCCATGCACCAGCAGCACGGCCGGGCCCTTGCCCCATTCCATGACGGCCAGCTCACCATTGCCAAACGGCAGGCGGCGCGCCACGGCCTGGCGGCGCAGGCCCAGATGCCAGTCACGCGGCGCCGTGCGCGACGGCGTGGCCAGCTGTGCATAGGCCAGCCAGGCGGCCAGCGCCGGCGCCACGCGGCACAGCGCGCCATAGGCGGCGCGCACCAGCCGCAGCCCGCGCGTGGGTGCAAAGCGGCCGGCGCGCGGCGCCTGCACCGGCTGTGCCCTGGCCATGTCGGGGAACGTTGTCTCGGGCGAAAACTGGTAATTCATGCCTGCATTCCTGTGAAGGGATGGCGGCGAATGTACGGACGCCACCGGAATGCGGACAGGTGAAATTAGTCATGCCGTCACAGCTTTTTCAGCACCGCCAGCAGTGTCGGCGCGCTCACCGGCTTGGTCAGCAGGCGCACGCCCTGCGCCTGCGCGGCGTCGCGCAGCGCGGCGTTGGTCTCGCCGCTGATCAGCAGCACTTTCTTGCCGCGCTGGCGCAGCGCCAGCGCCACGTCCAGGCCTGACGCGCCATGCGGCAGGCGGGCGTCGCAGATGGCGATGTCGCCAAAGTGCGGGGCATGCAGCGCATCGGCGGCGGTCTCCACATGGCGCACCTGCAGCCCCCACGACCGCAGCAGCTGGCGCGTGGCGGCGGCCACCAGCGAGTCGTCTTCCACCAGCAGCACCTCGCGCATCGCCAGCACGGGCTGGGTGGCTTCGTCCGGGTGCGCCAGCAGGTCGCCGGGCGCTGATTCAACGTAATGCACCGGCTGCGGCGCGGGCTCGCTGGCGGCGGGGTCGGGCCGGTCCAGCAGCACGTCCACCGTGACGGGCGCGCGCGGCAGCGTCACCGTCATGGTGCAGCCCAGGCCCGGCGCCGAGCGCACGGTGATGTCGCCATTCATCAGCAGCGCAAAGCGCCGCGCGATCGCCAGGCCCAGGCCCAGACCCCGGCGGCGGTCGCGCGCGTCGTTGTCCTCCTGCACAAATTCTTCAAAGATGCGCTGCTGCGCACCGAGGGCAATGCCCATGCCCGCGTCGCGCACCTGCAGCCGCCAGCAGCCCCGGCCTGCGCGCTCGCCAGCGCGCAGCGCCACGGCCACGGTGGCGCCCGGCGGCGAGAACTTGATCGCGTTGTCCAGCAGGTTGGACAGCACCCGCTGCAGCATCAGTGCGTCAGCCATGGCGAAGGCGCCGGGGCGCACCAGCGCCACGATGCGCACGCCCGCGGCCTCGGCCACGGCGCTGTGCTGGGTGACCAGGCTGGCCACCAGCGGCGCAATTTCGGTCGCGCGCAGGTCGGCCTGTACCACGCCCGAGTCCATGCGCGTGAGGTCCAGCACCTGCGACAGCAGGTCATCCAGCGCACGCCACGACTGTCGTATGCCCTCCACCGCGCGCTGGGCCTGGCGGTCCTGCGTGGCCTGGGCCATGCGCGCCAGCGGCCCCAGGTACAGGCCGATGGCGTGCACCGGCTGGCGCAGGTCATGGCTGACCGCCGCAAAAAAGCGCGACTTGCTCAGGCCCATGGCCGCCAGCGCGTTGGCCGCCGCCTCGGCCCGGCGGCGCTGCTCGTACTGGTGCTTGACGTTGCTTTCCTGCGCGCGCGACAGGAACACCATGGTCAGCGTCATCAGCAGGCCGCCCACGCCCATCATGAACAGCAGGCCGCTGTGCTGCGCACCCTCGACCATGAAGCGCAGCGACGTGGGCAGCACGGCCAGCACCAGCGCAATGGTGGTGCGCATCACATCGCCCGTCAGGCGCACGGCCACCAGCGTGGCGTTGCCCAGCAGGTAGCTCATCAGTACCGCCTGGATCGGCAGGTTGCCCGGCACGTACAGGAACCAGCAGGCGCTGCCCACATAGGTCATGAGCACCCACATGTAGATGCGGTACACCCGCTGGCGATGCGGTTTGGGCTGCGCCTTGAACGACGGCTGGTTCACATGCCACCAGCGCAGCACGCTGACCGCGGCAATCACGGCGAACCAGGCGCATACCTGCTGCCACGGGATGGCCGTGGAGAACATCAGCACGCACAGCAGCTCGCAGGCGCGCAGCGCCCACAGCGACAGCGCGGTGTGGGCGCTGTCCTCGGGGTCGGGGCGCTCGCCGACGGCAGCGGCCGTCACAGCCGGTCGGCGTCCATCTGCGCGGCCTGGGTGCGGTTGGACACATTCAGCGCACGGAAGATCTCGCTCATGTAGTTCTTCACCGTCCCTTCGCTCAGGCCGAGCTGGCTGGCGATGCGCTTGTTGCTCAGGCCCTGGCGCAGCAGCTGGCGCACCTCTTCCATGCGCGGGGTCAGCACCACGTCAGGCCGCCGGGCATCCGCCAGCTGCTGGGCAAACGGCGTGCGCTCGCCGCGCAGCGCGGCGGCGATCACCGCGCACAGCGCGTCAGACGGCGCGCTCTTGGGCACAAAGGCGTAGACATTGGGCAGCGCCAGCATGCGGCGTACCACGTCCGGCGAGGTCAGGGCCGAGATCACCACCACCGGCAGGGCCGGGTGGCGGCGGGCCAGCTCGGCCAGGCGAAAGCCTTTTTCCATGCCGGGCATGTTCAGGTCGATCAGCGCCAGCTGGGCCGGTGGCGCGCTGGCCGCGGCCTGCAGCAGTGTGTCGGCGTCGGCGGCCTCGGTGCACACCACATCGTCCAGCACGCCAGCCACCAGGGCGCGCATGCCGTCGCGCACCAGGGCATGGTCGTCTGCAATGAGGATGCGGGTCTTCGGGTCGGCCATGGGCAAAGGGATGGGTCGCTGAACGCTGGTGACAGGTTGGTGCAGCGCAACAGGGCACACTGCCGGGCGCGAATGATGCGCGCAGCGCCCCGGCCCGTCTTGGCAACCCGTGCGCCGTTCATTTGCATTTCGTGCGCAATTGCGTCAAAGTGCGCCGTTTTTGCGGTTGATGTGAAATATCTGACACGCCATGGTCATCGAATGGTCCACCGACAGCTTTGCACCGCGCCAGCGCTTTGACCGCTGGCACGAGGCCTGCGCCGAGCATGTGTACGCGCTGACACTGGAGCGCGACGACCGCGGGCCGTTCAGCGGCCGCATTGCGCGCAGGCGCCTGGGCGCACTGGACGTGACCGACATCCGCTGCGATCGCCACGTCGTGCGCCGCAGCGCCCAGGACATCGCGCGCCAGCCCGGTGACGACTACTACGTGTATTTCCAGCGCGCAGGCCAATGCTGGTTTGAGCAGGGCCGCACCAGCCACGTGGCCCAGGCCGGGGACATGATCGTGGCCGACCCCAACATCGCCTTTGCCACCGGCACCGACAGCCACTTTGACCTGCGCATCTGGCGCGTGAACCGCGCACGCCTGGCGCCCATGCTGGCGCTGACGGGCGACGGCCTGCCCATGGTCAAGCTCACCCGGCACAACGGCGACCGCGCGCTGATCAGCGGCTGGCTGGACGCGCTGCTGCGCAACGAGCACACGCTGTCGGGCACAGGGCTGGACGTGGCCACACAGACGCTGTGCACCCTGGTGGCCAACGCCGTGGGCGCCACACCCGAGATGCGCGAGCACGGGCCGCTGGCGCGCCGGCGCGCCCTGCTGCAGCAGGTGATGCGCCACATGCAGCTGCATGCGGGCGACCCGGACATGGGCAGCGCACGGCTGGCGCGCGAGTTCTCGGTCTCGCTGCGCACGCTGCACCAGCTGTTTGAAATGTCAGGCACCACCGTGCACGAATGCCTGACCGATGCGCGCCTGGCCCGCGCCAGCGCCCTGCTGCGCGACCCGGCCAGCCGGCACCTGGGCACCACGGAGGTCGGCTTTGTCTCGGGCTTCAGCGACGTATCCACCTTCTACCGCCGCTTCAAGCAGAAGTTCGGCGTCACGCCCGGCGAATACCGCGCGGGCTGAGCGCGCCAGCTACTCCCCTGGCATGTCGGCGGATCGGTCTCGCGCGCAAAGTTGCGGTGCTGGCCCACGCACCGAGGTATCAATACCTGCTGCCGCCAGCAGGGCCTGGGCACCTTCGGCTGCCAGGATGGGCTTGCAGTGGCGGTACTGGTCGCGGATGAATTCCATCGTGTGGCCGGCCTGCAGCAGCGCGTCGACAGCCGCCTTTTCGCCTGGCAGCGCCTGCGCCGGTGACTTCCTCGGTAAACACCTGCAGGCCCAGCTCGTATTCGGGGAAGGCGCCCGATTCATTGACCTTGCCACTCCAGGTGCGCAGCCGCCCCTGGCCTGTAGGACCACGCCTGTTGCGTGTAACACGCCACGCGATGAACAGCCCCGCCTAACCGAACAGCTCCCGCCGCGCCGCAGTGGTGATGGCCGCCACGGCAGGGTGGGTGATGCGCCGCTCGATGGAGATTGCATAGAACTCCTCCACCAGCGTGGGCGCGGTGCCCAGCCGCAGCACCTGGTACTGGGCCTCGATCTCGCCGGCCAGCACCGCCGGCCCCGCAAAAACCCCCAGGCCTTGCCGCCCGAAGGCCTTGGTCAGGGCGCCGTCGTCGAACTCTGCCGCCACCGGGGGCGCCAGCGCGTTGTCGCGCAGCCAGGCATCCAGGCGGGGCCGCAACGCGGTCTCGGTGCTGGGCATCAGGAAGGCAAGCTCCGCCAGGCAGGCGGGAAAGCGCGCCCGCGCGCGGCGCGCCGTCCAGCCCGCGCTGGCCAGCAGGGCCTCTGACGCAAAAAAACTCACCTGCGTGCGCCCCAGCAGGTGCGTGAACGCCTTGACGCTCAGGCTGGCGGGCAACGGCACATCGGAAACCACCAGGTCAAGCCGGTGCACCGCCAGCTCGGCCAGCAGCGCGGTCAGCTTGCCCTCATGGCAGACCAGGCGGCCGTGCGCCGGCGAGGCCAGGCACGGCTCCAGCACATGGCAGGCCACCGATTTGGGCACCGAATCCACCACCCCCACGCGAAAGCTCGACTGGGACAGCCCGTCGCGCCCGGTCTGCAGCGCCTCCTGCATGGCCGCGCCCAGCGTGAATATCTCGTCGGCATAGCGCTGCACCATGCGCCCGGCCTCGGTGGCCTCCAGGCCGCGGCCGGCCTTGCGCAGCAATGGCTTGCCCAGCCGCTCTTCCAACTGCTTGATCTGGCCGCTCAATGTCTGGGGCGTGAGGTGCAGCTGCTCGCTGGCGCGCGCGATGCTGCCGGTGCGAAGTACCGTCCAGAAGTAGTGCAGGTGTTTGTAGTTCATGGCAGGCACTTCGATTTATTCGATGGATTGAAATGTAAATGTGAATTTATCTCGAAGCAATGCAGCCCTACATTGAATGCATGGCGTTCAACAACAAGGAGTCCCATGAAGTGCCCCACCTGTCCATCGTCGTCCCTGGTGATCGCCGAGCGCTCGGGCGTCGAGATTGACTATTGCCCCCAATGCCGCGGCGTCTGGCTCGACCGCGGCGAGCTTGACAAGCTGGTTGAACGCGCCGCCGCCAGGCCCGAGCCGCCCCGCCAGCCGCAGTTTGCCGACCCGGACCACGGCCATCGGCATGCGGGCAGTCACCGCCGCAAGTCCTGGCTGTCGGACATTTTTGACTGATCGCTCCCCAGAAAATCCCCCATGCGCCTCGCGGCGTGGCGCGCTGTAGTACGCCACTGACACGGCCTGCCTGCGCCGGCGCACGCCGGCCGACAGGCCGCACGCATAGATTGGCGTGACCATGCATCCACGCCAGCCCGCGCCGCCTTCCTGGAGCCCGCCATGAGCCGGGCGCCCGCGCGCAGGCATGACGCCGTGGACCTGCTGGACGCGGACCACATCAAGGTCATGCTGCTGTTTCGCAAGCACCGGAGCCTGGCCCGCCAGGGCGCTCCGGCGCCCGCCCGGCAGGCCCTGGCGCGCCAGATCTGCCAGGAGCTGGTGCTGCACAACCGCGTGGAAGAAGAAGTGTTTTACCCTGCACTGCGGCACGCATCAGCGGGATCAGCGGGCCTGCACACGCTGATGGATGAGGCCGACGTGGAGCATGAATGCGCGGCACACCTGGTGGCGCAGATCATGAAGATGGACGCGGGCGACAGCCACCTGGACGCCCGGCTGCACGTGCTGTGCCAGATCGTGGACCGCCACGTGACCACCGAGCGCGAAAAGATGTTCAGTGCGGCCCGCGCCAGCGGCCTGGACCTGGTGGCGCTGGTCGCGCCGCTGGTGCAATGCAAGGAGCAGGCGCTGGCGGAGATGGGCGACGGTGCGCTGGGCTGAGGCGCTGGCGCCGTGCAGGCGATCAGCTGCCCCGCATCAGCGTGCTCAAACCGCCGCCGTCACCACCACCTCAATGCGCCATTCCGGCCGCGCCAGCTTCGCCTGCACGGTGGCGCGCGGCGGGGTCTGGCCGGCGACCACCCAGGCGTCCCACACCGCGTTCATGGCGGGGAAGTCGGCCAGGTCGGCCAGGAAGATCTGCGCCATGAGGATGCGGCTTTTGTCGGTGCCGGCCTCGGCCAGCAGCCGGTCGATGTTGGCCAGCACCTCGGCCGTCTGGCCGGCAATGTCCTTGGTCGGGTCGTCGGGCACCTGGCCGGCCAGGTACACGGTGCCGTTGTGCACGGCCATTTCGCTCAAACGCGCGCCGACGTGAAAACGCTGGATGTCGCTCATTTTTTTGCCCCCAGTCTTGATTCATTGCCCTGCAACAGGCGGTTGATGTTTTCGCGGTGGCGCACGATCAGCAGGAGCGCCATCACGAACAGCCCGAACAGTACCGGCCTTTCAGCGTACCACTGGAGGCGGTCACCGAACAGGTAGTACACCGGCGCAAACACAGCGCTGGCCATGGAGGCCACCGACGAATAGCGCAGGAAGAACGCAATGATCAGCCAGGTGGCGCCGGTGGCCAGGCCCAGCACCAGGTCAATGCCGAACACCACGCCAATGAAGGTGGCCACGCCCTTGCCGCCCCGGAAGCGGAAGAACACCGGCCACAGGTGCCCGACAAACGCGGCCAGGCCCACCAGCGCGATGGTGCCGTCCTCCAGCCCATACGGCTTGCCAAAGTAGCGCACCAGTATCACAGGCAGCCAGCCCTTCACTGCGTCCAGCAGCAGCGTGACGATGGCGGCGGCCTTGCTGCCCGAGCGCAGCACGTTGGTGGCGCCGGGGTTCTTGCTGCCAAAGGTGCGCGGGTCTTTCAGGCCCATGGCGCGGCTCACGATGACGGCAAACGACAGCGAGCCCAGCAGGTACGCGGCCAGGACGGCCAGGGCGGGATAGATGGATTGCAAAGCTTGAGTCTCCTCGGACAGAGGCGCTATTCTGCCAGCGCGCACTGCACCGGCGTGGCGCCCAGCAGCTGCACGCACACCTGGGGGTCCAGCCCCACCAGATAGCCGCGCCGCCCGCCGTTGATGGCAATGCGCGGCAGCGCGAGGATGGTCTCCTCGATGTACACCGGCATCTCGCGCCGCGTACCAAACGGCGACGTGCCGCCCTTGGTTATACGCCGCGTCATCTTAGCCGATGGCATTTCCTTCTATAGAAATGTCTTCGACTAACACTCCCCTGTTAGCCGATGCCAATTTGACGCCCAGAGTTCGCAAATGTGCGTGCCAGAGTAGACCTTTTCCAGTTCCGGCCGGCGCGTGACGAAGCCACAAGCCTCCGACCATGTGTCGCGCATCGGCTGAGTTTCCAAGTCCCGGGAGTAGTTCCATCGTCACCTTGTCGCATGCCTCGATGCAAAAGTATTCAATCTTCCCAACCGGAACGTTCAACTCGTTCAGCTTCCTTGGAACATCGGAAAGTGCAGTTGCACCAGGGATGCGGTCAAGGTGACGGGGTGATCGATATGCGGTCCGCGGCGCTTGAGCAGCTCCACGGAAAGGGCGTTGTCTTCGGGTGCGACACGCAGGCCCAGGCGTAACGGCGCCGGCGACGACTCATGCCGCGCCTGCTCAGGGCGGAACGCAAACACCAGGGCCTGGGTCGAGGTACTGGCCAGCTGCAGGCGTCGCAGTTGTTCTGAGCGGGCCTGGGGCAACCAGGCCAGCAAGGCTCCCAGCTCCTGACAACGCAGGACCTGCTCGGCAGCCCAAAGGCGTTGCGCGGGCGTGGGCGCGTCGATGCGCAGGATCTGCTCGGCGCGCAGGCCTGCGGACACGAGGGCCGCGAGATTGGGCAGATGTGGCGCCCCGATCAGCACCAGCGAACCACGGTCGACGATCTGGCGCAAGGCAGGCAGCAGCGGGCGCCACTCGTGCAGTCTGGGCTGGGCCTGCAGGATCTCGGCCCACCCTTGTCAACGCGCGCATATCTTGGTACCTGCACCGATCTGCAGCAGATCATCGACTCGATCCCGGTCAAATGCGGCTACGCGGAACTCGTTCAAACCTTTACCAGGGTAACCATAACCCGAACGTCAAAGACTAGACCCGTATATTTTTCAACGATGCCAGGAAGTAATCGTCGCCACTTTGGTCACTTACCCCAATGATTCTGGTCACGATTTCGCGCTCAACGGTGATTGAGAGAATCTGTATTGCCTGGAAGAGATCATCTTCCTGAACTGAGAACTTGCGAGCAACTTCTGGAGACAGCAGAAGCTCAATGTACTTAAACACAAGACACATCGCCACGCTCAGACTTTCTGTCGATTCTGCACCGCCTTTCACCATCAACTCAACTCGGCGAAGATCCAATGCCAAGGACAACAAAATCGACTCGCTTAGCTTTGAAGGAAGTAGCTCAGATATGGGCTGAGACTGAGTCATGCGCCCCAGCGAGGCGAGGTCGGTAGAAGTTCTTGGCCTCAAGCTTTCCAGCATATGACCTCCAGCACTAAAAATGATACTTATAGTCTGTAGACGTAAAGTCGTCAATGCGGAGAAGCTTATGGGCAAATGGCCCGTAGAAGTAATCCTCCCGTTTCTGGTCGCAAGCGTCTGGCTGTTCAGATGCGTGTACGCCGCCGTCACTTGGGACTGTCCCAAGAAGAGCTTGCGGCAATCGCCGGAATCCACCGCACTTACGTCGGGGCAGTTGAGAGAGAAGAGCGCAATATTTCAATAGACAATGTCGAGAAGATTGCGATCGCGTTACAAATGGACATTGCCGAGATTTTGGCACCGCTACCCATTTCGTAACTGAAGAGCATTCGATTGCTGCATAAGTTGCTAGCCAAGAATGGATTCGCTGGTGACCAATGCCACTGGTAGCCTCAGAGTGATCTGGAACAGTTGGCTTCGGCAGACGGAATGACAGCGACGACCATTGACGAGCATCCAGCAGGCAGCCACTCATATTGCCGCTGTTCCATGGGGACCTGACACTTGATGTTCTCAGTGAAGGTAAACCCCACTTAATCGTCCGCTATGGCGCGGCATGAACCGGCGCTTTGGACCCGCTGCAACCTCTTTCCCCGTTGGACTAAGTGACATCTCTGCAGCGATTGCCGACCTTGACCGCAGACAACTCAACTTTCGCTATAGGACCGAAAGCGTAGATTTACCTTCTCTCTTAATCGCGTTAACCGTACTGGGTGACAACACATTTCTAGCTTGATTGAGATCAACATCGCGGCGCCTAACAAGTGCATGCTCTGGGACTCTCAACTCGATGGGAGACCATCATGGAAAACCCACACAACATCGCGCATCATGAGCCGTGGAACAAAGGCAAGATCGTCGGGCAAAAGGCGCCCTTCAAGGTGAAGGATATCTGGGCTTTGCGCGTACGCCTTCAGATGCAAGGTCGGGTCCGGGAGCTTGCACTCTTTAACCTTGGTATTGACAGCAAGCTTCGCGGATGCGACCTTGTTGCACTCAAGGTCCGTGACGTGTCTCATGGTGATCAGATAGCTACGCGAGCTATCG
>JBFWUB010000022.1:0-71537 GCA_050247515.1 Ramlibacter sp.
CGGGGGTCGGTCGCGCCGCGGAACTCGCTACGCGCTGCGCGCTACGCTCAGACAGCCGCGGCGAGCATGTCACGCCGCGCGCTGCGCGCGCCGACACTCCCCCCTGTGCTTCTCGCCACCGCACAGATCGCCCCCGCCGGGCACCGCCTGCCGCGAAGCCGGGGGTGGGTATGCCACCGTTGCGCGCCAACATTGCCTCTGCAAAGGCGTGCGCGGACACCCGGCAATGCGCCTCTAAAGCGCTGAGCAGCGCAGGGGTGAGTGTCGGCGCGCGCAGCGAGTTCCGCAGCGCGACCAATCCCCGAGCAGCGCAAGGCAGTCGCCGCAGGCGACCGCTTTAGTGAAGCGTTGCCGGGGGTCCGCGCACGCCTTTGCCGCACGGTACAGTAGCTATTCTTACAAATCGAAGATTGAAACTTCAATTTGTAAGAGCACTTCAACACTCAGCACTGGCGCGAACTTGCCGGCACATAGCGAACCTCGTCTTGCGCCACCACATACACCCTGTCACCGTCGCGCTGTGCCACCGGGTGCATGCCGGTGAAGCTGCCGAATGCAGGCAGCACGCCCACCGGGTGCTGCGTTTCGTCACCGAACCAGAAACACGGCAGGCGAAGCCGGTCGTTGGCGCGCCCGCGCACGCTGATGCAGGGGTGCCAGTGGCCCGCGAGCACATAGGCACCGGCCACCGGCTGCGGGTGGTGGCACAGCGCAAACGGTCCCAGGGGCACAGGCTCGTCCACAACCTCAATGCCCAGACTGGCGGGTGGGTCGCCAGCCCGGTCGTCATGGTTGCCGCGCACCAGGGTCAGTTGCAGCGCGGCATGGTCCGCACGCCAGCGGGCCAGGGCGGCCAGCGTGGCGGGCGCTTGGGCCCGCGCCGAATGCAGAAAGTCCCCCAGGAACACGATGCGTCGCGCGCCAGTATCGGCCAGCAAGGCAGTGAGCTGGGACAAGGTTTGCGTGGTGGTGCCCTGGGGCACCGGCACCCCCAGCTTGCGAAAGCTCACGGCCTTGCCAAAGTGGGCGTCGGCCACCAGCAGGGTCTGATGCTCGATCAGGCAGGCGCCGCCTGTGGGGTGCAGTGCGACATCGGCGCCGGCCAGGCGGATGGGCAAAGCCCCTTTCACAGCATCAGGGCGAGGCTGGCTTCCAGGTGTTCGGAGGGCATGCGCTTGAAGCCCGAGCGCGCAAAGCGCTGCAGTCGCCCCACCACAAAGGCCGTGAGCAGCGATGCGCTGACCTGCGCCTGCACGCTGGGCGTGGCCGCGCCGCCGGCTTGCGCGGCGTCGCGCAGGCACTGGCGCAAGGTGGCTTCGATCTTGTCAAAGAACTGGTTCATGCGCTGCTGCAGGCGCTCGTTTTCGAACACCAGGGCATCGCCCACCATCACGCGCGTCATGCCGGGGTTCTTTTCGCCAAACTGCACCAGCATCGCCACGATCTTGCCGGCCTGGCGGGTGCCGGCGCCGGCGGTGTCGTCAGCGCGTTCGGTGATCTGGTTGATCAGGGAGAAAACGGTCTGCTCGATGAATTCGATCAGGCCTTCAAACATTTGCGCCTTGCTGGCAAAGTGCCGGTACAGCGCGGCTTCGCTCACTTCCAGCCGGGCAGCCAGCGCGGCGGTGGTGATGCGCTCGGCACCGGGCTGCTCCAGCATGGTGGCCAGGGCCTCCAGGATCTGCACGCGCCGTTCTCCGGGCTTGGGCCGCTTGCGCACGGGGGCGGCGGCTTCGCTGTCGGCAGGGGTCGTCGTGGTGCTGGGCTCGGCGTCGGACATGGCGTGAAAAATGTGTGTTCAATTGATTCTCGCACAGGCGCCCGGCGCGCCTGCGGTGGACCAAGTGCGTACTTACCCCGTGAAGCGCAGCGTCACTTTCAGCCCGCGGTTGTCACCGCTGGGCTGCAGTTCCAGATGGCTGTGATGGGCGCGCGCAATCTCGTCCGCAATCGCCAGGCCCAGGCCATTGCCTTCGCCCAGCGTGCCCTGCACGCGGTAAAAACGCTCCAGCACGCGGGCGCGTTCCGCGCGCGGTATGCCGGGGCCGTCGTCTTCCACTTCCACGAAGGCAGCGCCGGCGCGTTCACCGCAGCGGATGGTGACGGTGCCGCCTTCGGGCGTGTATTTCACGGCGTTGTCCACCAGGTTGCCCAGCAGCTCGCGCAGCAGCCAGTCGTGGCCCATGACCATGGCGGGCTGCGTGTCCAGCCCCAGGTCCATGCGCTTGGCAGTGGCTGCGTTCAGATGGGTTTGCAGCGTGGTTTCGCACAGCTCTTTCAGGTCCACCCGCTGCATGGGCTGCGGATGCATGGCGCGCGCATCGGCACGCGAAAGCGCCAGCAGCTGGTTGGCCAGTTGCGAGGTACGCCGCGTCGCGCTGCGCAGCTTGTTGACCTGCTCGGCACGCAGCGTGACCGACGGCTGACCGGGCTGCGCGTTGGCCGCCTGCGCCCAGGCCTCCACCTGCGCCTGCAGCCCGGCCAGCGGCGTGCGCAGCTGGTGGGCGGCGTCGGCCACAAAGCGGCGCTGACTTTCGGCCTGCACATTGACCAGGCCGAACAGCCGGTTGAGCGACTGCACCAGCGGGCGCACTTCTTCGGGCGAAGCCTGTTCGTCAATCGCGCTCAGGTCGCGCGGTGAGCGGCGCTCGACCGCTTCCTTCAGGTCCAGCAGCGGCTTGAGCGCGCGGCGCACCGCCCAGTTCACGGCAAAGGCCGCCAGCGTGATGAGCACCAGATTGGGCAGCAGCACCTTGAACAGGATGGAGCGCGACCACTGCTGGCGCGGGTCCGTCCCATCGGCCAGCACCACCGTGATTTCACCGGCGACCGACTGCACGCGCTGGCGCACGATGCGCCAGGTCGTGCCCTGGTTTTCCTCGCTGTGAAATTCGGGCTCAAAGGTGGTGGGCGGCAGGCCGGCCAGCCAGCTTTCGCCCCGCAATGCCCGGCCATCCGGGTCCACGATGGCAAAGGCGGCAAAGCCGGGCCCCGCACCCAGGAATTCCTCCAGGGGCGGGGCCATCAGCATCAGCAGGCCGCCGCCCGCGCTTTCTGCCTGGCCAATCACGGAGTCCGCCAGCAGCGGCACCAGGGCCACCAGGCGCTGGTCCTGCTGCAGGGCGACGTTGTCGGCGGAGCGGTAGTCAAACCAGGCGTTGAGCAGCGCCAGCATGATCAGCGGCGATATCAGCATGACCAGCAACCGGCGCTGCAGGCCGCCTGTCATGGCCGGCGCGCTGGCAGGTGTCATGGCGTCATTCAGCCGCGCCGGGCGCGGTCAGTTCCAGCCGGTAGCCAAAACCGCGGATGGAGCGCAGCGCCACGCCGTGCGGCTCCAGCTTGCCGCGCAGGCGCGAGATGTACACCTCGACCGCATTGGGGGTGATCTCCTTGTCCCATCCGGTCAGGGCCTGCAGCAGCTTTTCCTTGCTGGCGGGCTTGGGCGCATTGATCAGCAGGTATTCCATCACCGTCCATTCACGCGGGCCGAGTTCGATGGGCTGCGCCTGCCCGTCGTGCATGGCGCTCGCGCGGCGGTTGGCAGTATCCAGCTCGATGGGGCCGAATGACAGCACCGCCGTGGTGGCCGCCTGCGAGCGGCGCAGCAGCGCGCGCAGCCTTGCCAGCAGTTCGGGCAGCTCAAAGGGCTTGATCATGTAGTCGTCCGCGCCCAGGTCCAGGCCCTGCACGCGGTCATGCAAGGCGTCACGGGCCGTCAGGATCAGCACCGGCATGGCGTGGCTGGCCACTTCGGGGCGGCGCAGCCGGCGCGTGAGCTCCAGCCCATCCATGTGGGGCAGGCCGATGTCGATGATGGCGGCGTCAAACACCTCGGTGCGCAGCACCTCCTCGGCACGCTCGCCGCTGCCCACCCAGTCCACCGCATAGCCGGCGTCGGTCAGGCCCAGCTTGATGCCGCTGGCGACCATGACGTCATCCTCGACAAGAAGCAGGCGCATCAGGTTGCCACCTTGCAGGGCAAGGATTCCTGCGCCACCGCCACCGCGCGGAACTCAGGGTCCTTGTGAACCAGCGTTGCATTGGACAGCAGCGCGCAAGCGGCGATCCAGGCGTCGGCCACCGACAGCGGATGAGCCGCCTTGATCTCCGCGGCCTTGACCAGCATTGCTTCTGTTTCATGAAGCCATTGCACCGGCAGTGCCAGACATTGCTGATAGGCCAGCCGGCCTTCGGCCTCGCCCTCGTCACGCCAGACGCGGTACAGCACTTCCATCAGCGACATGAAGCAGCACAGACATTGCGACTTGCCTTTGGTGGACTGGTCCAGCAACGCGGCAACGCGATCAGCGCCCGCTTCGTCATCACGCAGCGTCAGCAAGGCAGAGCTGTCCAGCAGGTAGCGCTTCATTTCCCGGCGGCGTCCTTGCGCCGTTCAGCCAACAACCGCTGCGTGGCGCCACCCATGCCGCGTCCGCGGAATGCAAGGACCGGGTTGGCTTTGACCGGCACGACGCTGATCTGCCCACCCTGCACAACCCACTCCAGCCGATCCGCGGGGCCCAGCCCGAACTGATGGCGGATTTGCGCTGGAATGACGGTCTGGCCGCGTTGCGTGATCGTGCTGCGCATGGCGTATCCGGTGAATTACAAAAGAAATGAAATTGTAATTCAGCCCACCCAGCCGGAACAACGGACTTTAGTGTGACCGGATCATGGTGCCGTAAGCCTGATCGGTCAGGATCTCGAGCAGCATGGCGTGCGGCACGCGGCCGTCAATGATGTGCACGGCGTTCACGCCGCTCCTGGCGGCGTCCAGCGCGCCGGCGATCTTGGGCAGCATGCCGCCCGAGATGGTGCCGTCGGCGAACAGCTCGTCAATCTCGCGCGCGGTCAGGTCGGTCAGCAGCTTGCCGGTCTTGTCCAGCACGCCGGGCGTGTTGGTCAACAGCATCAGCTTCTCGGCCTTGAGCACGGTGGCCAGCTTGCCGGCCACCACGTCGGCGTTGATGTTGTAGCTCTCGTTGTTCTCGCCAAACCCGATGGGGCTGATGACGGGGATGAACGCGTCGTCCTGCAGCGCCTTGACCACGCTGGGGTCGATGGAGACGATATCGCCCACCTGGCCCACGTCGTGTTCCTTGCTCGGGTCCTGGTTGTCCACCATCTTGAGCTTCTGCGCGCGGATCAGGCCGCCGTCGCGCCCGGTCAGGCCCACGGCCTTGCCGCCGGCCTGGTTGATCAGGCCCACGATGTCCTGCTGCACCTCGCCGGCCAGCACCCATTCGACCACTTCCATGGTCTCCGCATCGGTCACGCGCATGCCTTGCACGAATTCGCCCTTCTTGCCCAGGCGGTTCAGCGCGGTTTCAATCTGCGGGCCACCACCGTGCACCACGACCGGGTTCATGCCCACCAGCTTGAGCAGCACCACGTCCTCGGCAAAGTCGGCCTGCAGGGCCGGGTCGGTCATGGCGTTGCCGCCGTACTTGATCACCATGGTCTTGCCATGGAACTTGCGGATGTAGGGCAGGGCCTGCGCGAGGATTTCGGCCTTGTCGCGCGGGGCAATGTTGGGCAGGTCTGTGGTCATGGCACCGGGGGTGGGATGTGGAATGCGCAAATTGTGCCGCATGTGCGACGCGCGGTCCGCCGGTCGTCAGCGCCGCAGCCAGCGCGGGACCTTGAACCGGATGATGGTGAAGTACGCCCAGACGTAGGACACAGCGAACAACCCGCAGAATGCCATCAGCACGCGGGTGTTGTTCCAGAACAGCACGGCGGGCACCACCGTCAGCACGGTGAAGCCCCACAGGTAGGGCGAAGTGCGGTTGTTGCGAACCAGCACCCGGCGCGTCTCGTCGTCATGGAATACGCCGCGCACCAGCCGGCGGTAGATCAGCATGTGAAAGTGGATGGAGTCCGGCACGGTGGGCGACAAGCCGCGCACCATCTTGCGATAGGTGGAAAAGATCACCTCCCACACCGGATACATGGTCAGCAGCATCGGGAACCACGGGGACACTTCGCCGTGCCGCTGCACCAGCATGATGGCGGCCAGCGCAATGGAGCCGCCCCACAGGTAGGCCCCACCATCTCCCGCAAAGATCAGCCCGCGCGGATAGTTCCAGTACAAAAAACCTGCGGTAGCGCCTACGGTAATCAGCATGTACGCGGCGATCTGGCGGTCGCCGACCTGCAGCGACACGTGGGCCAACGCCAGGCAGATCAGGGCGGTGACAATGCCCGCCAGGCCATTGAAACCGTCAATGATGTTCAGCGCATGGGGCAGCCCGGTGACCCCCAGCAGGGCCAGGCCGATGCCGAAGGCGGGCGTCATGGCCCACACAGGATCGATCCAGCGCACATCCAGGCGCGGCACGCTCAGGCCCAGCCACCAGCACGCCAGCACGGCCGCGCATGCCGTGATCACAAAACGCGAGCGCGCCGACAGGCGGGCGCTCAGGTCTTCGTAGGCACCGCCGGCAACGATGGGGGCCAGCACCAGGCACCACAAGAACCAGTCCTTGACAGTGATGGGGACGTTGGTGGAGATGCCCATGGCCAGCAACGCGGGCGCGGCAAGGGCGCCGCCGGCGATCCCGGTGAAAATGGCGATGCCGCCAATACGGGGAATGTGGCCCAGGTGAAACCGCTGGGGCAGGCCGTTGGCGTAGTTGCTGGCGTGCAGCCGCCCATGCCGGATCAATGCCAATGACACGAAAAGGCTCAAGACGAACCCAATGAAGGCCAAACCAAGCATCTGTGGGAAAGCGAATGATCGATAGTTGTGCCGACATTGTAGGTATACAGCCTGACCATGCACCAAAGTGTGCATCTGAAGGTAAGCGCGTTGCCATCCTGTTGTGCACGTATAACGGCGAGCAGCATCTGCAGGCCCAGCTGGACTCCATCGCGGCCCAATCCCACACCGACTGGGCGCTGTGGATTTCAGACGATGGTTCAACCGACGGCACGCTGGCGCTCATTCAGGCATTTGTCGAACGGCATCCGCCACTGCGGGTGAATGTGGTGCATGGCCCGCGCCAGGGGTTTGCCGCCAATTACATGTCGCTGGTGCATAACGACGCCATTCAGGCGGACTACTTTGCGTTTTCGGACCAGGACGACATCTGGTTGCCGCAGCGGCTGCGGGCTTCTGTTGAAAGGTTGCACGCTTGCGGCGACAAACCCGCACTTTATTGCGGCCGCACCCAATACATCGACGCGAGGGCGCTGGTGATCGGCGAGTCACGCCCGCCACCCGCGGCCTGTACGTTTGCGCATGCGCTGGCCCAGAACGTGTGTGGTGGCAACACCATGCTGATCAACCCTGCGGCGCGCGCCCTGATGCGCCAGGTGCCGCCAGCCATCGTGGTGGCGCACGACTGGCTGGCCTACCTGCTGGTAACGGGCGTCGGCGGCACTGTGGTTTTTGACGCGGCGATGCATGTGCAATACCGGCAGCACGCCGGCAACGCGATGGGCGAGAACCGCAGTGTTGCCGCCCGATGGCACAGGCTCAAGCGCCTGTACCTCGGAGACTTGCGGCGCTGGACAGACCTGAACCTCGCCGCGCTGGCGCACGTCCAGGGCGGGCTGACGCCGCATAGCGCGCGCACGCTGGCCGCCTTCAAGGCAGCGCGTTCAGGGCCACCCTGGGCACGCTGGCGGCACCTGCGCGCAAGCGGCGTGCAGCGCGAAGGCCACGCAGCCCGGCTGGCCTACAGCGTGGCGCTGGCGTGCAACCTCGTCTAATAGAATGCGGGCTGATTCAGCGGGTAACAAGGCGACAAAATGATTCTGGTAACAGGTGGGTGCGGCTTCATTGGATCGGCATTTGTGCTGGAATGGCTGCAAGGCGGTCACGGCCCCGTCGTCAACCTGGACCTGCTGACCTACGCGGGGCATCCGGGCAACCTTGCCGCCGTCGCACAGGACCCGAAGTACCACTTTGTGCATGGCGACATCGGCAACGCCGCACTGGTGGCGCAACTGCTGGCCACGCATCGCCCGCGCGCCATCATCAATTTCGCGGCGGAAAGCCATGTGGACCGTTCCATTTCCGGCCCGATGGCGTTTGCGCAGACCAATGTGGTGGGCACGCTGAGCCTGCTGGGTGCAACGCTGGCGCACTGGCAATCGCTGCCGGCTGCAGAACAGGCGTCGTTCCGGTTCCTGCACGTGTCCACCGACGAGGTGTTCGGCTCGCTTGGCGCGCAGGCGCCGGCTTTTACCGAGCAGCACCGCTTTGAGCCCAACAGCCCCTATTCGGCGTCCAAGGCCGCGTCGGATCATTTTGTGCGCGCGTTCCAGCACACTTACGGGTTGCCCACGCTGACCACCCATTGCTCCAACAACTATGGCCCGCGCCAGTTCCCCGAAAAGCTGATTCCGCTGATCATCCACAACGCGCTGCGGGGCAAGCCACTGCCCGTATATGGCGACGGCCAGCAGATCCGCGACTGGCTTTTCGTCAACGACCACTGCTCGGCCCTGCGTGCCGTGCTGGCCGCCGGCCAGCCGGGCGAGACCTACAACGTGGGCGGGCGTTCCGAGCGCGCCAACCTGGATGTCGTCCACACCATCTGCCGCACGCTGGACGAGCTGCGCCCGCGTGCCGGCGGCGCGCCGCACGCGGCGCTGATCACCCATGTGGCTGACCGGCCGGGGCACGACCGGCGCTACGCCATTGACGACAGCAAGATCGCCAGCCAGTTGGGCTGGCAGCCCGCCGTGGGCTTCGAGGCGGGCATGCGCCAGACCATCCAGTGGTACCTGGACAACGCCGCCTGGGTCGAGTCCGTCACCAGCGGCAGCTACCGCCAGTGGGTGGACCAGCAATACCAGGGGCTGGCGCACGCAGCATGACGCGCAGCCTGAACATCCTGCTGCTGGGCGCCCAGGGCCAGTTGGGCTGGCAGCTGCGCAGGAGCCTGTCGGTGCTGGGCCCGGTCACGGCGCTGCACCGGGGAAGCCAGCCGCTGGGTGGTGACCTGGCCCGACCTGACGCGCTGGCGCGCACGGTGCAGGCCGTCCACCCAGACGTGATCGTCAATGCCGCGGCCTACACGGCGGTGGACAAGGCCGAGAGCGAACGCGACCTGGCCTACGCCATCAATGCCACAGCCTGCGAGGTGCTGGCCCGGGAGGCGCAACGCTGCGGCGCCTGGGTGATCCACTATTCAACCGACTATGTGTTCAACGGCACGGGCGATCGCCCCTGGGCCGAGGCCGACGCCACCGCGCCCCTGAACACCTACGGCGCCAGCAAGCTTGCCGGCGAGCAGGCGATTGCCGCGCATTGCCCGCGCCACCTGATTTTTCGCACCAGCTGGGTGTTTGACAGCTGGGGGCAGAACTTCCTGAAGTCCATCCTGCGCGCCGCCGGCCAGCGCGACAGCCTCAACATCGTGGCCGACCAGTGGGGTGCGCCCACGCGCGCGGCGCTGATCGCCGACGTGACTGCCCATGCACTCAGGCAGCTGCAGCCCGCACAAGCCGGCATCTATCACCTGGCCGCCGCCGGTGTAACCCACTGGCATGACTACGCGACGCTGCTGGTGCGGGAAGCCCTGGCCTGCGGCATGAGCCTGAAGGCCACGCCGGCCACGCTGCACCCCATTCCTGCATCGCAATACCCCACCCCCGCCGCCCGGCCGGCCAATTCGCGCCTGGACACCACGCGCCTGAAGCAGACCTTTGGCCTGACGCTTCCACCCTGGCAGGACGGTGTGCGCGCCGTGGTGGCCGAGCTTGCCAGAACTTCCTAGACCCACCCAGGACCCTTACCCATGCCCGTCACCACTGCGCGCAAAGGCATCATCCTCGCCGGCGGCGCCGGCACCCGGCTGCACCCGGCCACGCTGGCGATCAGCAAGCAATTGCTGCCTGTGTATGACAAGCCCATGGTCTACTACCCGCTGGCCACGCTGATGCTGGCGGGCATCCGCGATGTGCTGCTGATCAGCACGCCGCAAGACACACCACGCTTCGAGCAGCTGCTGGGCGACGGCGGTGCCTGGGGCATGCGCATCAGCTATGCCGTGCAGCCGCGCCCCGAGGGCCTGGCGCAGGCCTTCATCATCGGGCGCGATTTCATTGGCGGTTCGCCCAGCGCGCTGGTGCTGGGCGACAACATCTACTACGGGCACGACCTGGTCCGCCTGCTGCACGACGCCGACGCCGCCACCAGCGGGGCCACGGTGTTTGCCTACCATGTGAAAGACCCCGAACGCTATGGCGTGGTCGCTTTCGACGACCAGGGCAAGGCCCTGTCCATCGAAGAAAAGCCCGCCATTCCCAAGAGCCACTTTGCCGTGACGGGGCTGTACTTCTACGACGATCAGGTGTGCGACATCGCAGCGGCCGTCCAGCCGTCGGCGCGCGGCGAGCTGGAGATCACCAGCGTCAACCAGCGCTATCTGGAGATGGGCCAGCTGCAGGTGCAGACCATGGGCCGCGGCTTTGCCTGGCTGGACACCGGCACCCACGAAAGCCTGCTGGAGGCCACGCAGTTCATCCATACGCTGGAGCAGCGCCAGGGCCTGAAGGTCGCCTGCCCCGAAGAGATCGCCTGGCGCAACGGCTGGATCAGCCGCGACCAGCTGCAGGCTCTGGGCCAGCCGCTGGCCAAGAGCAGCTACGGCGCCTACCTGCTGGCACTGGCACGGGGTGCCGCCTGATGATCACCGTCACGCCCACCCGTCTGCCCGAGGTGCTGATCGTCGAGCCCCGCGTGTTCGGCGACGACCGGGGGTTTTTTACCGAAAGCTGGAACCAGCGCGCCTTTGCCCAGGCCACCGGCGTGCGCGATGCGTTTGTGCAGGACAACCATTCGCGCTCGGCCCACGGCGTGCTGCGCGGCATGCACTACCAGATCATCAACCCCCAGGGCAAGCTGGTGCGCGTGGTCAGCGGCCGCGTGTTTGACGTGGCGGTGGACATGCGCGCCAGCTCACCCCGCCTGGGCCAGTGGGCCGGTGTGGAACTGAGCGCCGACAACAGGCGCCAGCTGTGGGTGCCGCCGGGTTTTGCGCACGGCTTTGTGGTGCTGTCGGACAGCGCCGATTTCCTTTACAAGACCACCGAGTACTATGCGCCCGAGCATGAGCGGGCCCTGCTGTGGAACGACGCCCATGTCGGCATTGAATGGCCGCTGGCGGAACTTCGCGGCGCGCCGGTCCTCTCAGCCAAGGACGCCATCGCTTCCCGCTGGCAGGACGCCCCCCGCTACACATGACCGACACCGCGACATCGCTGCCACAGGCCACGCCCCTGGTTCCGGTTGTCGCGTTCCCCTACACGGGCGACTACCGCATCGACACCCTGCTGCAGGACCCGTCGTACCGGTGGAACAAGGATGCACCGTTCGGCACCCCGGTGACGGTCACCTACAGCTTCATGAGCGTCAAGCCGTTCTATGGCGGCACTGACGAGGGGGATGGTGACCGCGGTTTCAGCCCCTTCACGGCCCAGCAGCAGGCCGCGGCGCGCCAGGTGTTTGCACGATTGCAGACCGAACTGGGCATTGCGTTTGTGGAGGTGGCCGATTCAGCGAGCAGCTATGGCCAGATCCGCATGGGCAACAATACGCAGCGCCTTTCATCCGGTTACGCCTACCTTCCCTACAGCACCAGCAGCGACAAGAATGGTGACATCTGGCTTGACCGCGGCACACCATCCAACCTGACGGACCTGGTGCCCGGCAGCCTGGGCTGGAGCACACTGGTCCACGAGATCGGCCACGCGCTGGGCCTGAACCATCCGGGCGACTACAACGCCGGCGATCGAGCCACCAACGCCCCTGGCAACTACCTGGGCGTGCTGGAAGACAACACCAACTACACCATCATGTCGTACAACGACGCGGCGGGTGGCCAGCAACGCGACTGGTTCGGCATGTATGACCTGCTGACCTTGCGCACACTGTACGGCAGCGGAGCCCCCCGCAGCGGCAATACGGTCTACAGCCTGGATGACAGCGCAGGGACGCTGCTGGGCATCGTCAATGATGCGGGCGGCATTGACACCCTGGATGTATCCGCCGCCACACTGGGCGCCGCCATTGACCTGGTGCCCGGGCGCTTCAGTTCAGTGGGCCGCAATGGCGCGGCTGCGGCCAACAACAACCTGTCCATTGACCTGTCCACGGTGATCGAAAACGTGGTGGGCACGCGCCTGGACGACAGTGTGCGCGGAAACGACGCCAGCAACTACTTCATGCTGGGCGCCGGCAGGAATGCAGCCGAAGGCGGCGCGGGTGTGGACACTGCTGCCTACGCCTTGCCGGCCGCCAGCTACCAGATCACGCAGTCCGCGGGCACGCTGCGCGTCATCGGCGCCGGTGTGTCGGATACGCTGGTCCAGATCGAGCGCCTGGTCTTTGCCGACTACAAGCTCGCGTTCGACACGGCAGGCAACGCGGGCACCACGGCAAAAATCCTGGGCGCCGTGTTTGGCCCGCAGGCCGTGGCCAACCGCGAGTACGCCGCCATCGGGCTGCAGCTGCTGGACGCAGGCAGCAGCTATGCCGCCGTCATGCAGCTTGCGCTGGACGCCAAGCTCGGCGTGGGTGCGTCCGCCCAGGCGGTGGTGACGCTGCTGTATTCCAATGTGGTGGGCAGCGCCCCCGGCGCCGCCGAACTGGCGCTGTACACCGGCTTGCTGCAGTCGGGCCAGTACAACCCTGCCACGCTGGGCATGCTGGCAGCGGATGCGCCCGCCAACGCTGCCGGCATCAACCTCGTGGGTCTGGCGGCCACGGGCCTGGCCTACGCCTGAGCGAACCGTACCCGGAGCACTATTTCCAGCGCAAGGCCTGTTTTTCCACAAGGTGCCACGACAGCCCGGCCAGGGCGAACGTGGCCGCGGTGCAGCCCAGCACGTAGCCGATGAAGCTGGCCTCGTGCAGCTTGAAGTACGCCAGGACCTGCTGCACCGGAAAGCCATACAGGTAGGCGCCATAAGACCAGTCGCCCATGCGCTGCGGAATGCGCGGCAGCCATTTGCCATACAGGGCCAGCCAGAGCGTGAGCGTGCCCAGGCCCAGCACATACAGCAGCGGCTGCCAGACACCATGCCCTACAAAGTACGCGGCGACCAGCGCAATCGCCGCGGGCCACAGCAGCGGGCGGATGCGTTCACGCCAGCAGGCAAACACCGCGCCCAGCGCGAACAGCAGGCCCAGCTTGGTGTGGTAGTAATCCAGGCCCAGGAATTTGTCGAACGGCGTTGCCGGGGGCACCAGCGGGCGCACCAGCAGCAAAACGGTCAGCCCCGCGGCCACCAGCGAAACCTTAAGCCGCAGCGGGCCGGGCACCAGGCTGACCAGCGCCAGCACGATGTAGCAGCGGATCTCGTACGGCAGCGACCACAGCGAGCCGTTGATCGCGTGGGGCGCAGGGTTGTCCGCAAACACCCCGGGCAGCGGGTATTTGACGAGCCAGGCGCTGGCGGTCTTGAGGTAGTCCCAGGTCATGCTGTGGCGCCAGTAGACCGCCTGGGGCAGCGTGGTCAGCAGCGGGCCCAGCACCAGCACGCACAGCAGACAGATCGCCACCAGGCCCGGGTAAATGCGCAGCGCCCGGCGGCGGGCAAATTCGCGCAGGCTGGGGCTGCGCTCCAGCGAGATGGTGACCAGGTAGCCGCTGAGCACAAAAAAGATGGCCACGCCCACGCCGCCCAGCGTGTCGATGCCCAGCGTGCTGGCCAGCGGCTCGCTTTGCGGGCGGCCACCCAGCGGGTAGCAGTGGCTGAACAGCACCAGCCAGGCGGCCACCAGGCGCAGGATGTCAAAGCGGTTGTCGTCGCGGTTCAGGCTCATGGGGTAACGGGGCCGTTCAGGCCGAGGGTGTGTAGTCGAGACCGCTGGCCGCAAGGCCCGTGAGGTTGATGCTGATGGCGTTGTCGGGCGTCTCCGCCGCCAGCATGCCCAGCGTGGCATGCGTGTACTGCCCCGACTGCAGCAGGCCGGTGTAGTACGCCAGCACCGCGGCCGTCGGGGCAAAACCCACCACGTTGGTGTACAGCGTGGTCACCACGGTTTCATCGGCTGGGTTGACGCCCAGGTGCGCGTTGAGCGCGACCTTCATCACATCCACATACAGCATGCCGCCGTCCAGCAGGTTCAGCCCGATGCCCACGTAAGCCTTGTTGGCCACGGCCTGCCTGCCGAACACGGCGCCCAGGATCTTGGCGGTGACGCCGGCGTTGCCGTTCAGGTCCAGCGCGACCGAGGTGTCAGAAAAGCGCAGGCGCTCCACGCCCGTGAGGGTGTCGATGCCGTCGCGGTTGACAGCCAGGTCGCGAACCGTGGTGGCAGTGCTGTCCACGCTGATGGTGTAGCTGCCACGCGCACCGGTGAACACCACGGTGTCCCGCCCCAGCCCGGCGGCGAAGGTGTTGTCCAGGGCATTGCTGGTCATCACATCATTGGCTGCGGTGCCGATGAATGCGGACTGCAGCGTGCCCGCGATCAGGTCGTCATTGGCGGCCATGGCGGCGTTGAGCCAGTCCCAGGTGCCTTCGCCGAACAGCGCGGCATAGGTCGATGAAGTGTTGCTGGAGTTACCGCTGGACAGCGAACCCACCACGGTGGTCACCCCGTCGCTGCTGGTATGCAGCAACGGCCCGCCCGAGGCACCCGCGCCCAGGCCGGATCGGATCTGGTACACGCCAAAGGTGCCCGACGCATCGGCAAAAACATCTTCGGCCATCATGCCGGTGCCACGCGCCGGGTAGCCCGCCATGACGCCGTAAAAATCAGTCGCCAGCGGCTGGGTCGCAACCCAACCCGTAACGTCACCAATGCGGCTGCGCATGCCGATCACGGCCATGTCGTACTGCGCCTCGGCGTTGGTGAGCAGGCCGTCGCCATTGGTGTCCCAGTTGTCGGTGCGGCCCACCAGGCTGCCCCAGTTGGTGAACGCACCGTAGGGGGAGCTGGCGGGGGATTTGTCGTAGCCCGGGGTGATGGTGACGCTGGAAGCCCAGCCGCCGCGCTCGGCGTTGTACACCACATGCAACGCGGTCAGGATGTCGTTGGGCCCCACCACGGTGCCCGAGCCCTGCGAAGCCGCACCCCGGTCAGGCCAGGTGACCGTGATGTAGCAGATGGCGCTGTACGGGTACGCGGTGCGGTTGGTGATTTCGTACATGCCTGGAGCCTGCCTGTTTGCCCTGGGGCTAGAAGCGGATCGTGTCGCTTTGCATGAAGCCCAGATCCAGCTCACCGGCGCGCACCAGCTGCTCGCTGGCCTTGGCCGCAGCCGCCCGGGCCTGGGAGAGCGTTACCAGCTTGGACATATGCTGTACGGACATAGCCTGCAAATAGGCCAGAAGAAGTGCGCCATGTTGACGAAGCGTGACGAACTCTTCATCTGACAGATTGTCCATTTTTTGGGCATCTATCCGATGCAGACCACCAATCCGATGGGAACTGCTGCCCGTATCAATGGCAAGTTCCCAAGGCTGAATCAGTCCGAGCTTTTGAAGTACTTCCGTCGCGGCAAGGGTAGGAGCGCGGCCGTTTTCCAGCTCTGAAACAAACCCGAATACCGATTGCAGCGGGGTAGTCATGCTGCCATCTGCATTGAAGAATTGTTCGCCAGCACCGCCGTCGACCACCAATCCACTGCCTTCATCGACACAGAGTACCCGCTGTCCGTCTTCTGAGCGCGCCAACAGAAAGGGGTAGCTTCGAAGCTCAGCCGGTACATACCCTCCAAGCCATTCACCAGTGGAGTCCACGTACAAATTCTGTTGGTCCGCTAACCCAAGCACAGCTACAGGTACATAGGCCCCCTCGTTGAGCGCAAACGCAATTGGCAGACTCATGACTGCCTTGCTGAGTTCCACACCACTGAGCGGCACCAGACATCGAGCAGATGCGAAGGAGTATGAGTCAACCCGATTCCAGCTTTTTGCCGCGTGCCGAAGCCGTGTCACCGGCTGAATGGAAGACATGCTCAAGACCATAAATCAATTTGCGATACCCAAGGCGCGCATGACGCCAGGATGCCGCTGAGAAAACTCGGTGGCTTGCGACAACAACTCAGCACGGTTCTCAGCCTCGGTTTCAAGGGCTTTTCCTTCTTTAGCGATGCGCTGGCCTTGGGAATTGATGATGCCCCATACGAACTCGGCCCATTCATCGGGCGTCTTGAGCCCTTTCGACCTGGCTAGCAAAAACAGCTGCTGGAATCTGGGAACGCCTATGCCTCCACCTGTGACAGGGCTTACCAGGTAGCCGATTTCGCCGGACGATCGCGCCAGGGACATGAGTTTCTGGTTCAGTCGATCTGTTTGGGGCCGGGCTTTGGCGACTGTCTTCTCATCATTGACGAGCACCAGGTCACCCTTGCCAGTCAGCACCAACATCGCCTGGATCAATTGGGAGAACGACAAGCCCTGGCCTTTCAGCTTCTGCTCCAGGCTGCCCAGATCCATGGCCTTCTGATCGGCCAGAAGTTCAAGAATGGGTACGTAAACCTGCTCCTGCAGGTTGGCATCGCCAATGGCGCCCTTGATCTTCATTTCGATTTTTGTAGGGTGCGTCATGAGCAGCACTCTTTGGGCGCGCATGCGCTCGACCTGCTCAAGTGACGACAGTTTGCGTGCGCCCTTGACCCAGTAATCCCGGCGAAACTGTTGATTGACGATGAAGTCACGCACTGTTTCCCTGAAAACAGGATCGCGAGTCTCGTTCATGATTTCAAGCTGCTCTGCCGTGAAGTTGATTCCTTGAATCAGGTCAGAGTAATGCGCAGAGCCGGCGAACGTGATCTTCGCATCTGCGAGCCATGTCGCCATGGTTGCAAAATGCATCGGATGCCAGTCCTGGTTGAAGTATTCGTGGGCCAAGTAATTTCTGTTCAGGCCCTTCAGGCTGTTAAATCGCTCAGGGATCTGGTTGTTCAATCGCGCATATCCCGGATTCGTCTTGAACAGCCGCTCGGTAAAAGCAAGTGACTTGTCGATACGGGCGACGACTCCCTCGCCATTGCTGCCGACCGTCTGTGCATGCTGGGTCAGCAAGTGGCGAAGTGGTAAAGCCTGAGCCCAGCCTGGCTGTGTGTTGTAGCTCACATACAAGACGCCACCCACATTCAACTTACGGCGGATAAAGTCGACTAAAACATGGCGGTTCTGATCCGAAATCCAGCTCCAAATGCCATGAAGACCGATGAAGTCGAAGCCGGGAAGGTCGCTTCGACTGCAGAAATCGCTGAAGGCTTCGTCAGTCAGCTTTGCATTGGCACCGGATACAGAAGCTAATTCACGCGCAAAGCTGGCTTGCGCCGGATTGAAGTCATTGCCGTACCACTGCGTTTGCGAGCCTGCTGCATGCATGTTGACGCTCAGCCCCTGGCCGAACCCGAGTTCGCAGGCCGTGCCAAATTCGGCTGGAGGCGCATAGCCACCATACAGCAACGCCAAGTTGCTCCTTAGCGGGTTCAACTCCCCGTAGTACCCATAGGTGTAGTCAATCTCTGCCACATACCCAGCCGTCCAGTCCATTCTTGTCCTCTTGATCAGATATTTCAAAGATCAGTGTACCCAGAAAAAAACCGCCCCGAAGGGCGGTTCTTGAAAGCGGCGACAGGTCGCCAGCTTTGGAGGGCTTTAGGCCACGACGTCAGTCGCGAACGTAGGCAGAGCCGCCACGCCAGTCAACTTGATGAACACGTCGTCAGCGATAACACCGGTACCGGCGCCAGTGGTCTCGAACAGCACATACGTGTTGCCTTCAAACACAGCGAACGACACACCCAGGTTGGTGGTGTTGGCGGTGGCCATCGCGGTGGCAATCGCCGTGGCGCTGGAGCCGGCAGCCAAAGCCGTGACGGCAGCTTGCACGCCAGCTTGCTGACCCGAAACAACATCGGTCACACCAGCGAATTGCAGCTTGTCGGTACCGGCAACGAAGTCGGTGATGGTATCGAACGTGCCGAAGGTTTCGCCGTTGGCGTTTGCGCCAGCAGTAGAGGTGAAGCTGAAGGTGTCAGCGCCAGCAGCACCAGTCAGCGTATCAGCACCTTGCAGACCGTTCAGCGTGTCAGCAGCGGCACCGCCCTTGATGCTGTCAACCTTGTTGGTACCGGTCAGGCCAACCTTGCCAGTAGCAGCGGTTGCATCCAGCGTCGAGCCCGTGGTGGTTGCACCAGCCAGCGCCGTCACGTTGATGGCTTGTGCGCCCTTCACGTTGAACACCGTGTTGTCGCTTTGGGCCGTCACCACCACCGAGTTGGCGGTAGCTTGCGAACCAGTGCCTGCAAAAGCGGATTCGATGTTGATGGTGCTGATACCGACCAGCTTGAGCTGGGCCACATCTGCAATACCACCAGAAGTGGCAGTCATCTTGAGGTTGGTGGTGGTCTCACCCAGCTTGTTGGCGATGGTGAAGAGATTGGCACCAATGGTCGTGGCGGCCGCGCCGGCACGGATTTCGATGGTGTTGGCGCTCAACGTGTTGTTGAACGTGTAGGTGCCGCCGCCGACGTCAGCGCGGAAGTTCGTGATGGCCGTAGCCGTGATCACGTCCTTGTCCACCGTCACGCCAGCCGTACCGAAGGCCAGAGTTTCAACGTTGGTCGATTTGTTCACGCCCTTGACCTGGTCGGTCGTACCGGCGGTGAAAGCCACGTCGTTGACCTTGATCGTGTCGGTGCCAGCACCGCCGTCAACCACGTCATCAGCCGTCAGCTTGGTCGCAACGAAGGTCACGGTGTCGCCACCGGTACCGCCGGTGAACTTCACCTTGGCATCCGATGCAGAGTAAGAAACACCAGCCGTCGTGCCAGTGTGCTTGGAAGCATCCACCGTCGTGATGCCGGTCAGGGCATTGGTTTGTGCATCAATGGTGATGCCAGCGTCACCGCTGACATTCAGCGTCTTGAAGGCGGTTGCGGCAGACTTGTTGTTCAGCGTGATGTTGCTGGCGGCCGTTTGCGACGCGATGTTCAGGGTGGCCAGAGCGGCACCCTTGATGTCCAGAGCCAAAGCGGCACCGGCGGCAGCAGCGAATGCGTTGACCGTCAGGTCCAGCGAGGTATCGGTAGCCGTCGTCAGAACGGTTGCAGCACCCGACACGGCAGTCAGGCCAACGTTTTGCGCGGCGCTGATGGTGTGGGTGTAGCCAGTCGTGTCATTGTCGATTTGCAGCGTGGTGACATCAGCCAGAGTGGAAACATTGACGTCAGCACCAGGCGCGTTGAAGTACAGGATTTCAACGCCGGTCAGTGCGGGAAGCGTCGTGCCGCCGTACACCTTCAGGGTGTCAGTGCCGCCGCCGCCGTTGATCTGGTCAGCACCGCTCAGCGTGGCCGGAGCGATGGAGCCGATGAAGGTGTCGTTGCCGGTGGAACCGTTCAGAACGTCGATGCCGGTCGTCAGCGTGAAGGTGCTGCCAGCGTTGGCGGCGCCGGAACCGTCGATAGCCGTGTTGGCCGTCGTAACGGATGCTGCGTCCTTGGTCACGGTCGAAACCACTTGCTGCAGCGTGGCAACGTTGGTTTGCGTGATGTTCTTCGTCACAGAGTAGTACTCAGCAACCGTGGTCTTGTTCGTCACGATGGCCTTGGCATCAGCGAACTCAGCGGCGGTCGATGCGTTCAGTGCAACGATAGCTTCGTAAGCGATTTGACCCTTGCTCACGCCAGCGTTGAACTTGGCGGTAACGAAATCAACAGCCGTGGTATTGGCTTGCAGGCCCAGCGGCGTCAGGAAAGAAGTAGCGAATTCTGCGGCGGTCTGGAAGACCGGGTTGATGGCCTTGTAAGCAGGCGTCAGAGCCAGATCCTTGGCCAGGTTCGACAGGCTGCGGCCGTTGGCTTCGAAAGCCACGGTCAGTTCGGCCAGGTAGGTTGCGCCAGGGGCGGCGTTGAACATACCAACAACCAGTTTGATGATGTTGGTGCGTTCTGCAGTAGTTAGTGCCATTGAGAGTTTCTCCACTAAGTGATGAAATTGACCAGGCACCCAATGCACCTAGTACGGCACGTAGTATAGACAAAGCCGAGAGCCGCCCTCTGTGATTCGAATCACAGGTTGAAACCGGGTGTTGGGGCAGTTGTTTTTTTACGTCGAAATGTGTCGATCGTTGCCTGGCGCGGCCTGCAGCCGCGCGGGCCGCGCGCCAAGGCACCGGGCGATGGCGCGCTACTGCAGCGTCCATCGCAACCCCGTGTAAAGGGCGTTTTGACGGCTGGCAAACGCTGCCAGGTTGCTGGTCTGGCGGCTGGCCTCGGCACTTACAAACCAGTCCACGTCGCCCGCCAGGCCTTTGGGCAGGGGGCGGGCTGCTTCCAGCCGCACTGTATGCCGGCCTGTTTCTCGCGCCAGGTTGGCCGAAAGCAAGGGGCTGTAGCCCGCAGCATCAGTCTGGCGTGCATAGGCGTAATCTGCGTTGATGCGGTAGCCGCCCAGACGCCCCTCCCACGCGGCACGCAGCTCCAGCTTGGTGTAGATGCCTCCCGGCCGGGCTGCGTCATGCGGGTGTTCGCGACCCCAGCGCAGTTGCACGCTTAGTAGTTGCCCGGCTGAAGCCGCGGCAACGGTCTGCGCCTGGCAACTGGCCGAGACGACTAAGCCAACATAACGTCCGTTCAGTTCGGCACTGGCCGGATACCGGCGCAGTTCGGTCTCGGCGCCCAGGCCGGGCCGGCAGTTGCCACCGCTGCCCGCCAGCGGGCTCCAGCGCGCCTGCCATTGGTGCAACGCGTTCGCCCGCACGCCCTGAAACAGATGTTGCCCGCCAAAATCAATCCGGCTGGCCCCCACCCGGGCGATCCATTGGCGAGGCGCCTCGGGCGCCTGCAGCCAGCTGGCGGACATGTCAGCCTGCTGGTAGCGCGTGTCGGGTTGCGACGTGTGGCGGGCGCGCAGCTCGGCCTGCAACAGCCACAGCTGGCTGCCCTGCGGTTTGAGCCCTTGCCACTGCACCATGTTCAGCCAGCTGCCCCCTGCGTGCGGGCGAAAGCTCTCCAGCAACGGCAAGGTCACAGCCCCCTGAGGAAATGTAAGTGTCAGCTCACTTGCGGCCGGTGCATTGTTGAGGTTGTTGTCGTAGCCGAGGGCTGTCGTCAAGACCCATCGGGTGCGCCATGCAGCCGGGTCGGTGGCCTTCAGCTCCTGTTGCAGCAGCGCCTGGATCTGCGCCGGCAGGTCGGGCCGCTCGGCGAGCCGCTGCAACAACTCACGCGAGGCCAGTTTGTCGCCCACGGCGTACAGCGCCTGCGCGTAGTCCAGCTGGGCGCCAGGCAATCCAGGGTCGATCAGCAACGCCCTTTCGAGGGACTCCACGGCGGCAGCCGGGCGCCCCAAGGACAGCAGGACGGCGCCGCGCCAGGCATGAAAGCCCGCGTCCAGCAGGCATTGCGGCGCGGCTTGGTCCAGCCGCAAAAGCAGGCTTTGCAGCTCAGAGGTGCCTTGGGGCAGCGGGTATTGGGGGGTCAGCGTACAGGCCGATGCGGGTTCGACCTGATGTGCCGCTTGCGCGGATGCCGCTGCGCTGGCGAGCATCCAGAAGAGTGCGAAACCGGCTCCAGCGGCCAACCGTCTCCCGCGGCCGCAATGGTGAGCCTTGGCTTTCACGCTGCGTTGTTTTTTTGTTGATGAAGGTAGTGCAAAGTGCTTTGCTCGGCCGGGCTGCCGGGCTGCAAGAGCGTGCGCAGTGTAAAGACTTTGCAGCTGTGCTGCAACCCGGACAGCAGGAAGCTGCCCAGCGGTTTGAGTGCCAGTTCGGCCTGGTCAAACAACGGCCCGATGCGCCGGGCAGCCTCCTGGCCCACCAGCACCGGGTAGGCCAGATCAGCCGTCAGACCTTGCAGCCGCAAGGCAATGGTGACCGTCTGGCCCAGCACCGTATGGACGCGACGCCTTGCGGGGCCAAATGAGCCCACCAGCGCCACGCCGCTTTCCAGGCCAATGCTGATGCTCAGGGGTTCCAGGCCAAGGCCACTGGTGTTGGGCAATTCTTCGGTGCACCGCAGCCACAGTTCATGGGCTGCTGCCAGGGCATGCGTGGGATGGTCGACACAAGGCTGCGGACCATTGAACACGGCCAGCAGGCTGTCGCCCACCATTTCTTCGACCACGCCGCCATGGGCTTCGATGATCGCGCTGGCACTTGTGAAGAAGCGATGCAGCACGCGTGCCGCATCCTCGGGTGCGCGGACCTCGCAGTAGCGCGAGAAATTCTGCAAGTCAGCCGCCAGCACAGTCACATCATTGCGATGTGCATGGATGTCGCCCGTGGGCTCGGTCAGCGCTATCTGCTCGGCCACCGGTCCGGGCACGTAGCTTGAAAGATTCTGGTACAGACGGCCCTTTTCGACCAGGGTACGGGCATGTTCACCCAGCGCGACCATGACGCCGGCCAGGCCGATCACCAGCGCCGGCGCCGCAAATCCGATAAACCAGTGAGCCTGCAGCAATGCCACGGCATGAAGCGCAAAGCCCAGCAGCGCGGCTGCCGCAGCCGCCAGCGGCAACAGAACCACGCGCTGGCGCTGGCGCAGCGGCTGCCCGGCCGCCAGTACGAGCAAGCCCGCAACCACCATCAATACGTAGCCCGCCTGCAGCCAGTGCGCCGCGCGCGGCGTGTACGGAATCTTGCCGTCCACCATGGCTGCCAGAACCTGGGCATGCACCTCGGCGCCGCTGACCGCGCCACCCAACGCCGTGGGCACCGCGTCCACCATACCGAAGGCTGACGCCCCCACCAGCACCCAGGCACCCTTGAGCAGGTCTGAAGGCACCCGGCCTTGCAGCAGATCAGCAGCGGAAACCGAGGTAATGGCCTTGCGCGAAACGCCATAAGGCACGCGAAGCTGGCCCTGTGCGTCCAGCCCCACGGGCATGCCGGGCAGGACCGCCGAGGTCAAGCGCCAGGCCGGAGCCCACGGCCCGGCGCCCGGCTGCACGGCCAGCCCCGCACCTTGATCGGCGGGCTGCGCCAGTGCGGCGATGCCGGCCAGCGCCAGGCTGGGATAGGTTCGGTCGTCCATGCAGACGAAGGCGGGCAGGCGGCGAACCGCGCCGTCGGCGTCCAGCACCGGCGTGATGTGCCCAGCCCGCGAATGCAGCCCCTGCGCGTTGCCAATGAAACCTTGGGCCGGGACGGCCGGCGCCTGGCACCCCAGGCCCGGCATGGCCCCTGCCAGAACGCCCGAGCGCAACTGGCTTTCGTTGCGCAACGCAAAAATCTGGGCCAGCACCGCCGGGGATTCGGCGTCTCGGGCTGCGAGCGCCCGGGACAGTTCAGGCCCGCCCTCGCGGCCATCGGGGAAAACGATGTCAAAAAGCTTAAGTCCCGCGCCCTGCTCGTCCAGCTTGCGCGTTAGCTGGGCCAGTGTTTCTCTTGGCCACGGCCAGGGGCCAATGCTTGCCAGGCTGGTGTCGTCTATGTCCACCAGCACCACCCTGCGTTCAGGTACGTCGCTGGCGCTCAGGCGCCACAGGTAGTCAGTAGCCCGCTCGTCAAGCTGATGCAGCGAACCCGGCGCGACCGCCAGCCAGGCCAACGAGGCCGCCGCCGCCACGCCCAGCGTCAGTGCGCGGCCGTGCCAGGGCCGCATCAACCAGCGTGCGAGCCATTGCTTCATCAGCGGGACCAGAGCGTAATGCCCGACAGCGTGCCCCCGGCGGCCGCCTTCTCGAACAGATAGCCGGCTGACTTGCCGTCCAGCGCCGCGGCTCCGCCGACCGCCTGGCCGGCGGTACGGGATACAAACAGGCCGTCATCGCGAATGGTGCCGCTGGCTTGCAGGCCCACGGCGCCAGTCGCCGCCGATGTCAGGCCGAGCGACGTACTGAACACGCGGGATGTGAAATCAATGGCCAGCGATCCGCTGTTGACCGCTGCCGCCTGCACCTGACCGGCTGCGCTGGTGAAGTGGGCATGCGCCTGCCCCAGCGCGAAGCTGACGTTGCCCACGCCTTGCGGCAAGGTTGCCGGGCCCTGCTCGACGCGATAAAGAATGAAGTTGTTGTCGCCCACCGTGGCGGCGCGGCCCTCGCGGGCCGCCGTACGTGCCAGCGCAAAGTCAGTGCCGTCGATGGCAGCGCCCCAACGGCCCCAGGCCAGTTGGGGCGGTTGAATGACTTCTGGCGGTATTGCCGTGCTGACATTGACGGAGGCGTCGGTCGCCTTGCGAACCACATCCTGCACCAAAGCAGCGGTGAGCACTTCGTCGCCCGTGCGCACCGCGGCCTTGCTGTCGCGCACGGGGCTGGCTTCAGGTGACGTCCGTACATCCGAGCTGGCCAGCATCACTTCAGAGGTACGCACACCATTGAATGGCCGCAGCTCCGGCTGCGCCAGGTTGTTGCGAAATTCAACCAGTACGTTGCCCATGTCGGCCGACAGCAACCGCGCCGATGCCGACCCACAGGGCCCCAAGCCCTGCTGCGCGCACCCCTCGCCAAAAGGCGCCATCACGATGGCGCCCTGGTTGACTGCGGCGATGGTCTGGTTCGCCGCGGTACGCACCACGAAGTCCGTGCCTCTAACGCCAATCGCCACCAGCGGCGTATTGAGCCGGAACCGCTCGCGGGCGCCTTCGGCCGCGGCGCCCGAGATCGCCCGCGTCACGCCCTTTTCAAGCCGGAATTTCACCGATGACCGGGCCACCTGGGCCGCGTCGTAACGGTATTCCTCGACAACCAGCCGGCTGGTGGGGCGCACGCTGACCATGGCGCCGTCAACGAAGCGGATGTGTACGTGCCCGCCTTCTGCAGTTTCGATACGGTCACCTGGGTGGACTTTGCTGCCGCGTTGCAGGGCCAGCGGCACGCCAGCGGCGGGGATGCTCATGGCCTGCCCGATCGTCAACGTGACCTCACCCACTGGCACTGCGGCGCCTGCAGGAGCAACGGTCAGCGCAATCATGGCCGCAACGCTTGCGAAAACAGGGAGTTTCTGCAGGTAGGTGCTGGTTTTCATGAGAGATACCGCCGATCTGGACATATAACCCCGCAATTTACCGCCAAAGCGACCTCCTGGCTGTGAGCGTGGTCACAGCCAGTCATGTATTCCCATACAGGTCCAGCGCGTTCTGTTGCACAATCCGTCGTTTGAGCGGGGCCAGTGACCCTTCAGTCCGGTAGACATGACCATCCCTGTGGACGTTTTGCAAGGCTTGCAGTTGCTGTCCAGCCTGCCGCACGTGACGGTTGCCCATCTGGCGCAGCATGCGTCGCAGCGGTCCTTTGCAAAACGCGAAGTGGTGCTGCAAAAAGGCAGTCCGCCATCTGCCCTGTGTTTTTTGCTCGAAGGGCGCCTTCAAGGCGTGGACTTCACCATGGACGACCGCGAGGTGGGCTTGTATTTCATCAACCCGGGTGACTATTTTGGCGAAGTCGCAGTGGTGGACAGCCAGGCGCAGCCGGAGTTCGTCACGGCGGTAGCCCGCTCCCGCGTGGTGTTCATCGCCCGCGACCTGATCAAACCCATCCTGTTTGCCTCGCCCAAGGTGGCGGAGTCGCTTTGCACCCGGCTGGCCACGCGGCTGCGCAGCGTTTCGGCGCAGCGGCGCATCCTGGGGCTGTCGAACCCGGTGCAGCGCGTCTGCGCGCAGCTCGAACAGTTTTATGGCGCCTCTCTGGGGGCCGGCACCACTCAGCGCGTCCTGAACGCCCCCACCCACCAGGAGTTGGCCATCATGATCAACGCCAGCCGCGAGACCGTGACGCGCGTGTTCCAGTTGCTGCAGGGCCGCGGCGTGGTTGAGCGCGACGGCAACGACCTGATGATCCTGGATGCGGCGTTCATTGGACAGGTGGCCAGCGGCAAGATGGATGTCAGCAAATGATCGCGCGCTCTCTGTTGCCTTTGGACAATGCCTACCTGATCCTGCAGATGGCCAGGCGCGACATTCTGGGGCGCTACAAGGGCTCGGTCCTGGGCCTGGGCTGGAGCCTGCTGTACCCATTGCTGCTGCTGGCGACTTATACATTCGTGTTTCGCCTGATTTTCAAGGCCCGCTGGCCAGGCATGGAAGACCATCCCGGCAATTTCGCGTTGAACCTGTTCGCGGGACTTGTCCTGTTCAACCTGTTCGCAGAGGTCGCAGGTCGCGCCCCAAGGCTGGTGCTGGAGCAGCCCAATCTGGTCAAGCGCGTCGTTTTCCCGCTGGAGGTGTTGCCGTGGATCGGCGTGACGGGTGCGCTGTTTCACGCCGCCCTGAGCCTGGGGGTTTTGCTGTGTGGTGTGCTGGTGTTTCAGGGCGGTTTGCCCCTTTCGGCGCTGGCGGTGCCCCTGATCCTGGTGGCCATGCTGCCGATGCTGCTGTGCATGGGCTGGCTGCTGGCTGCGTTCGGCGTCTTTTTGCGGGACATCGGCCAGATGGTGGGGCCCATTTTGAACGTCATGCTGTTCCTGACCCCCGTGCTGTACCCTGCGTCGGCTCTGCCGGGCGTGGTACAGCGGTGGCTGATGCTGAACCCCTTGACGCTGCCCATAGAAAACCTGCGTGCCAGCTTGCTTCTGGGGCAATGGCCTCAGTGGGGCGCTCTGACGCTATATGCGCTCGTCTGGACGCTGTTCGCAGCCGTTGCTGCCTTGCTGTTCGCACGTGTGCGGCCGGCTTTTGCCGATCAGCTGTAAGCCCCTAGCGCAGCCGCTCGCCCAGCCACCGAAGCGGCCGGGTGATGCGCCAGGACCGGGATGCAAATATGGCATCGAGCCCGCGCCTGGCTTCGCCCAGTTGATTTTCGCGCTCTTTGATCGTCCAACGGGCGGCGTCAAGCTCAGCCCGCGTGCGCTGCAAGGCAGCGTCCAGTTCGTGCACCCTGGCAATGGCGTCGGCCTGTTCGTGCAGCCTGCGGTTCAGGCCGGCCAGCGTCTGCTGAAACACTTCGGCGGACCCGTTGGCGTGTTGCAACGCGGCTTCGGTGACCTGCGCCAGGCCTGGGGGGGCGGCTTCGGCGTAGGCCGACAGCCAGGCGTCCAGTTGGTCAGCCGCCACCACGGTCAGCGCTTCCGCGGCCGTCACACCTGCAGCCAGGGTGTAGGTGCGAAAGGTATTGAGCGCGGTAATGTGCACGTCGTAGCGTTGCTGTGCCAGTTGTGATTCAAATGTGGCCATGGCCTGCCGCTTGAGGTCCACCACCGCAGAGATATCCACCAGATGGTTCGGCCGAAGCGGTGCTCCCACCTCGTAAAACGCCAGCGTGGGCGCCTCGCCCCGTCTTGCAAATACCGCATTCACGGCGCGCAACGCCGCCCAGGCCGTCGCCCGGTGATCGGGGTGGATTTCCCATAGCGATGGGGCAAAAACGATGTCGGCCGCGGCTGATTCGATCAGTTCGCCCAGGTAGGCTGGCAGCTCTGGGGCCGTGTTGAGCTGGCGGTCCTGCCAGGGGCCAAATGCCGGCGCTGCGGTGCCCAGAACTTGCGCCGCTCGGCAGCTTTCGTCGCGGCGCAATGCGATGGCAGCGTCACGCTGCGTACCCGTGAGATAGCCCCCGCCATCGGTCAGGATGTGCGGGCGCACCACCGCGCCGGACTTCGCGTAGAGCGCCGCACAGCCCCCGCAGCCAAACACTTCATCGTCTGGATGGGGAGCCAGCACCAGCACGCTGCGTGCCTGCGGGAGAGCTGTTGTGACGTTGGGCAAGAACCAGGTTTCCATGGCTTACATCCGCCGCGCGACCTTGCGCATGAGGCTGCCCACCCGACGCATGGGGTGATAAAAGCGCACAAGCCAGGGCCGCGACAGGACCATGTTGCGCAAGGTGCGCCGCTGCACCTTCACCACATACAGGTCCTGGGCAAGTTCATGCGCCATCTGCACCACCTCGTTGGGGTTCAATTCAACGCGCAAAGCACTGTGCTTGGCCACTGCCTTGGCGTAGTAGTCGTCCAGCACCTGCTGGCGCTGCGCGGCCTGCTTGGCCATGGCGGGCACCCGGTACAGCGAGGTGACCTTTTCAAGCATGGCGAAGTCCTGTACCAGTGTGTAGCGCACCCAGAGGTTCCAGTCTTCCAGATTGTCCAGTTCCGGGTCCAGCCCGCCGTACTGTTCGAAAAGGGATTTGCGAAACAGGACGGTCTGGATCGGCATGTAGTTGTGGTGCCACAACAGCGCGCGGCTGAACGGCTGGCTGAACATCAGCCTGTGGCTGATGTCGCGATAGACCCAGGGCTCGGCGCTGACCACCTCGGTTTGAACTTCATATGCCAGACCGTATACACCCGCAAGCTCAGGACGCGCAGCCAGCGCATCCACCAGCACCTCCACATGGTCTGCGTAAAAGAGGTCGTCGTCGTCCAGAAAGCACATCAGCTCGCCGGTGGCTGCCTCCATGGCAGCGTTGCCGGCTATACAGCGCCCTACCTTCGCAAGGGGGCGGTATTGCACCGCATGAAACCGCCCCGTCGCCCGCAATTGCTCCACCAGCGCCAATGCCGTGTCGGATCCGTCTTCCACAATCACCAGTTCCACCGGGCCATAGGTCTGCTGCGCCACCGATGCCACAGCCTCGGCCAACCGCCCCGCGCGACCGGCCACGGTGCGTACCAACACGCTGACCACGGGCCGCCAGGCGTCCGGCGGGGCCGGCTTGTACTCGTGAAACGCGCCGTGACGCACGATTTCGTAATCCCACAGATTGAAAGGAAAGCGCTGCGCGGACTGTTTGCGCGTACGCAGGAAATACGGGCCCAGCCGGACGATCTGACCCGCGTTCCTGAACAGGCGCCACCGCTGGTCAGCAATCTGTGGCTTGAGCGCAAACAGCGCCACGTACATCAGCAGGCCCCGAAGTATCGCGCGCGCACTGCCATAGCGCAGGCGAAGCAACACGTTGGCCAGCGTGCTGCCCAGGAACTGGGCGGGCTTGACTTCGGCGGCGTGCTCGTAGGTGTAGTGCCAGACCGTCGCGCGCGGGACATAGCGCAATTGCCAGCCCCGGTCACGCAGCCGGTAGGAAATCTCCACATCTTCGCCATACAGGAAAAGTTTGGGCTCGTACCCGCCGATCTGCTGCAACGCCTCTACCCTGAACAAGACGCAGGCGCTGGAGCTCCACACGGTTTCGCCCGTCACGGGGTGGTAGTGCTTGGGGTGCTCGAACGGCTTTTGCCGGCATTCCCATGACGCCACCTGGGCCGGATCCGCCTGCGCCCGGGCCACCAGTTCCACCAGCGTTTGCGATTCAAACTCCAGATCGACGTTGGTCACCAGCATCCAGCGCGCCCGGGCCTGCGCCAGGTTGGCGTTATGCCCGCAGCCAAAACCTACGTTGGTGCCGGCGTCCACCACGATCTGCGCAAACTGCCCCGCATGATCGGCAGCGATCTGGCGCAGCCGTTCAACGGTGTTGTCGCTGGACCCGTTGTCGCGAAACAGCAGACGAATCTGGCTGCAGGGGTAGGCCTGCAGCGTCAGGCTGCGCATAAAGGCTTCCAGCCAGCGCGCCGAGTTGTAGGTCACGATGGAGACGTCAAGCGGGACTGAAGCAGCGGTCATGAGAAGGGTCGTTCAACGGAAGTCAGAATCGCCAGCCATGAGCCACAGCGGTGCGGGCGGCCCGGGCGTGGCGTCAGCAGGTCTGCCCCATAGGTCCACGGGCACCCTGATTTCGGTGGCCTCCACCCGGGCCCCCTGTCCAAACACCGCCGCAGGTGCGCTGCTGAACCAGCCGCGCACCTCGGGCAGGCCCAGCTCGGCCGCGCGCATGCGCACCGCCCGGGTGGCCGGCTGGATGCCATCGCGGCCGCCCACGTAATCCAGCCATTCCAGGTGATCCGGGTGCGCGCGCATCACGGCAGCGGCCAGCGGCTGCCCGGTCAGGCGGGCACTCACCAGCAGCAGCTGGTAGCTGTGCACCGGATGGCCGGCATAACGGTAGTGCCAACGTGCCGGATCGCGCACAGGCAGGGTCAGCTCGGGCCAGTCGCGCTGCATCGCAAGCCACAGCCGGGCGAGCCTGTGGGCATCAGCCCCTGCCAGCACATCGTGGATTCCGCGGGTCTTGGTCAGCCAGTGGCGCGCGGGTGCCAGGGCAGGCCAGGCCAGCTGCGATATCGCGTCGGCCGGCGCGTACAGCCCCAGCTTCAGCCCCAGGTCATAGTGGCGTTGCGACGGGAATCCATAGGCGAATTGCACGTCGGGGTAGAGCGTGCGCATGTTGGAAAAATAGGCCGCGGCAGCGCGAAACAGCGGGCCGCGCCGGGCCAGCACACCGCGCTCCGACGGCTTGACCATGACGTCACCGATCTGTACCGCCTGCAGGCTGCGCCCCGCGTGAACCATGGATCGCGGCATGCCGCCGAAAAAGCCGGCGAATTCATGGTCGCGCAAGACCACCGCACCCCAGGTTGGGGCCTGCTGGTACTTCCAGTTCCAGCGCGCTGTGGGCACCGGGTTGCCAAAAGCCTGCTCGAAAAGCCCCTGCAGCCCGCCCAGATCGGCGGCAGTGGACCAGCGGGTGGACCATTGGTCCGTCCAGTCGCCGGGCAGCACCATGGGCGCACGGGCATCTGCCCCAGCCTCGGGCAAAACGCGTTCGACCAGTCCGGCACGGGCCTGCCATTGGTGTGGCAGCGACACGACGCCCTGCTCCAGGTGGTCTTGCGTGACGTGGAGCACTGCAAAGCGTTCGGCGGCGCTGTAGATGTGCAGCCCACGCTCGCAAAACAGGTAGGCCGACACGGTGTAGGTGCCCTTGAGCAGCGGCAATGCGCCAAAGCTGATGACGGCCGTGCCCTGACCGGCCTCATTGCGCTGCAGGGCCACACCGTCAATCCAGGTGCCCGAGCTGGCCAGGATCTTGCCGTCGGGGCCATTCAGGGTAACCGCGGCATTGGGCGAGTCCAGGGCCGGATCGGACTCAAAACCCAACGTGATGTCCACGCGGCTTTGGCCCGATACGGCATGGGCGGGGCTGCCTTCGCGTGCATCGCAACTGATCAGCAAGGTCTTCAGGCGCGCATGCCCGGGCGACGTCACCACCGGCTGGTCGGCCCGGCCCGCGCCCGCGGCCGGCGCCGCCAACGTGTCCAGGTGTTCCTGGTAGGCCGTCGCCACCACAGCCGGCCGGCCGAACTGGCGTGCCCGACCGCGGTCCAGCCACAACGCACGGCTGCACAGCGATTCGATCTGGTACATCGAGTGCGAACAGAACAGGATCGTTGTACCAGCGTCACGCAAGGCCAGGATGCGGTCAAACGATTTTCGGGAAAACTCGCCGTCACCCACCGACAGCGCCTCGTCAATGACCAGAATGTCCGGGTCCACGCTGGTGGCCAGCGAAAACGCCAGCCGCACAAACATTCCGCTTGAATAGGTCTTGACCGGCTGCTCGATGAAATCGCCAATGCCCGAAAAATCGATGATGTCCTGCAGCCGCCCGGCCAGCTGGGCGCGTGACAGGCCCAGCAGCGGCCCGTTGAGCAGCAGGTTTTCGCGCCCGGTGAACTCGGGGTTGAAGCCCGCCCCCAGTTCCAGCAGTGCCGCGACCCGGCCGTTGACCTGCAATTCGCCGGTGGAGGGTGACAGGGTGCCGCTGAGAATCTGCAGCAGCGTGGACTTGCCCGCCCCGTTGTGGCCTACCAGGCCCAGCACTTCGCCGCGCTCTATCTCCAGGTCCAGCGGATGCAGCGCCCAAAACGGTGCCGACCGGCTGGGCCGCCCCGTCAACGCGTCAACCAGAGCCGCGGACGGGCTGGCGTTTGGGTAATAGGCCTTGCCGACCCCGTGCGCAACGATGGCAAAGCGCGACCGCGTGGCAATTCGGGCAGCTGTATCGGTTGCGTGGGATTCTTCAGCGATCATTTTGTGGGGTTCAGGGGCCGGCCGTCAGGGTCGGGCGCACCGGATTGTCGCATGGCGCCTGTGACCGGAAACTGGTTGAATTGCTATATTTTTTATAGCAGCTGTTGCAGCGGAGAAGCGGCTTTGAAATCAAAGTTTGTCATGCCAGCGGCCGCTTTTGTGATCCCGATCACAAGCGGCACCCAGTGAAGTTGAGTGTTCATATAGGAAGTGTCACAATCCGCTTCCTATATGAATCACATCGTACGCGTCATCCTGAACGGCACGCCCGAGCAATTGTCCAGCTTGCTGGCATTGCAAAAGGCATTTGCCCAGGTGTGCAACGCATTGGCGCCGATGGTGCAGCAAACGCGCTGCTGGAACCGCGTCACCCTGCACCATCTGGCATATAAAGGCCTGCGTGAGCGGTTCCCGGCGATCGGCTCGCAAATGGTCTGTAACGCCATCTATTCCGTGTCACGCACCAGCCGGCTGGTTTACCAGCACCCGCACAGCCCGTTCAACCTCGGGCGCCTGGGCGACAAACCGCTGCCGCTGCTGCAGTTCCAGGACACCTGCCCGGTGTATTTCGATCGCCACACCCTGAGCGTCAAGGACGGCCATCTGTCCATGTACACGCTGGACGGGCGCATCCGGTTCCATCTGGCCCTGCAGCCGGAGGCCGAAGCCAGTTTTCACGAACAGAAGCTCCGCGAAATCGTGCTGGCCCGCACACCACAGAATCAGTTCGAACTATCGTTCTGGTTTTCGCAACCACAGGTTGACGAGCAAACAGCCGCTGACGCTGGGAACAGCGGCGAAATCCCCGAATACATCATGGTTGAGGAAACCGCATGAGCCCGAGCAAGCCCCCCTCTGAACTGCGCCAGGCCGTCAACGGATTGCGCCCGTATTTTGTGCGTGCCGCCTGGTTCAGCGTGTTTTCCAGCATCCTGATTCTGGCGCCCAGTGGCTACATGCTGGAGGTCTATGGACGGGTCGTGGACAGCCGCAGCCACATCACGCTTTTGATGCTGACGATCCTGGTGATCGCGGCGTATGTGCTGATGGAAGTCCTGGACTGGGCGCGCAGCGAGATCATGCACGAGGCCGGCCTGGCGCTGGACCACAAGATGAGCGCACGCGTGTTCCAGGTGATCTTCGAGGCGAACCTGCGCCGCATGCCCGGCGGCACTGTGCAGCCGATGAACGACTTCAAGACCGTGCGCGAATTCCTGCATTCGCCAGTGTTGCTGGCACTGATGGAGTCGCCGGTCTCGCTGGTGTGCATGCTGCTGCTTTTTGCCATCAGCCCGGTGCTGGGCTGGGCGGCTGTGGCGGGCGCCATCGTGCAGGGGCTTGTGGGCTGGGCCAACGAGCGCAACACCCAACCTCAGCTGATGGCGGCCAACCGAACGGCCATCGCGGCGCAGCAGTACGCCGATGGGTCGCTGCGCAACGCTGAGGTCATTGAGTCCATGGGCATGCTGCGCGACATCCATCGCCGCTGGGTTGAAAAGCAGCGTGAATTCCTGGGCTTGCAGGCGCTGGCGTCCGAACGGGCGGGCGGCTACCAGGCCCTGACCAAATTCATCCAGACGCTGATGGGCTCGCTGCTGCTGGGCCTGGGCGCCTGGCTGCTGCTGCACAACGAGTTGCGCGGTGGTGCCGGCATGATGGTGGTCGGCTCGATCCTGGGTGGCCGGGTGCTGGCACCGCTGGTGGCCATCGTCACGCAATGGCGCACCGTGGTGAACTTCCGCGATGCCTGGAGCCGCGTTGACGGTCTGTTGACGGCTGTGCCCGCGCGTGTCCCGGGGATGCCGCTGCCGCCGCCTCGCGGCGTATTGCAGGTCGAGCAGCTCGTCGCCGGCGCGCCGGGCAGTGCCAATGCCATCCTGCGGGGCGTGGCCTTCAACCTGCAGCCCGGCGAAGTACTGGCCGTGGTGGGTCCATCAGCTTCGGGCAAGACCACGCTGGCACGGCTGCTGGTGGGCCTGTGGCCTGCCGCGGCCGGCAAAGTGCGGCTGGACGGCGCCGACATATTTGCCTGGGACAAAAGCGAGCTGGGTCCGCATATTGGCTATTTGCCGCAGGGCGTGGAACTGTTTGATGGTACGGTGGCCGAAAACATCGCCCGTTTCGGTCCGGTGGAAAAAACCAAGGTGGAGTCGGCAGCCCGCGCGGTGGGCCTGCATGAATTCATCCTGGCCCTGCCTCAGGGCTACGACAGCCCGGTGGGGCGCGATGGTGCCATGCTGTCGGGCGGCCAGCGCCAGCGCATGGCCCTGGCGCGGGCCCTCTACGGCGACCCCGCCTATGTCGTGCTGGACGAACCCAATTCCAGCCTGGACGAAGCCGGCGACGCCGCGCTGGCCGCAGCGCTGCTGGAACTCAAGACCCGGGGAACCACCTTTGTGGTCATGACACATCGCACCAGCGTGCTGGCCGTGGCCGACAAGATGCTGGTGCTGCGCGAAGGCATGCAACAGGCTTTCGGCCCACGTGATGAAGTACTGGCCGCGCTGCGCAAGGCCAGCGAGCAGGCCGCGGCGCAGCAGGCCCAGCCGGGCCTGCGCCACCCCGGCCTGGCCGCGCCCCGGGCTTGACCTTACGACCGCCCAGCAATCGCCGAGAAAAATGAAAACACCCAACTTCTTCACGCGCAGCGACCTCACGGCCACCCTGTGGGCCTTCAGGCGCGAATTCGTCATCGTCGGCCTGTTCAGCTTCCTGGCCAACCTGCTGATGCTCACGCCCACCATCTACATGCTGCAGGTGTTCGACCGGGTCATGACCAGTCAAAGCGAACTGACCCTGCTGGCGGTGTCGCTCATCACCGTGGCCCTGTTCGCCATCATGGCGCTGGCTGAGTGGATACGCTCGCGCGTCCTGGTCCACGCCGGCGTGCGGTTTGACGAAGTGCTCAGCACCCGCGTGTTCAACGCAAGCTTTGAAGCCAACCTGTTGCAGTCAGGCGGCAACCCGGGCCGGGCGTTCAGCGACCTGATTCACATCCGCCAGTTCCTCACGGGCAACGGCATCTTTACGCTGTTCGACGCGCCCTGGGCACCGATCTACATTGCCGTTACTTTCATGCTGCACCCCTGGTTGGGCGTGCTGGCGATTGTGTTTGCGATGGTCCAGCTGGCGCTCGCCTGGTTTGGCCATACCCGCACCGTCGCGCCGGCGGAAGCCGCCGCGCTCACGGGCAGCGACGTTCAGACCTATCTGCAGGGCAAGCTGCGCAACGCGGAGGCGCTGGAATCCATGGGAATGATCGGGAACCTGCAACCGCATTGGCGCGAACGCCACCAGGCCTGGCTGGCGCAGGCTTCCAACGCCCAGGGCCTGACCCACCGCGTCACGGCCTGGAGCAAGTTCATCCGTTACACCCAGCAGTCGCTGTCGCTGGGCGCCGGCGCGCTGCTGGTGATCGACGGACAGCTGTCTGCCGGTGCCATGATCGCCGCCAACGTGCTGATGGGGCGGGCACTGGCGCCCATCGACCAGCTGGCGGGAACCTGGCGCAGTTTCATCACAACACGCTCGGCGTTCCAGCGTCTGGAAGCCCTGCTCAGGGATCACCCCGAGCGCGATACCGCGCTCACCCGCGCGGCCCCGCGCGGATCTCTCGCGCTGCGCAGCGTGTACGCCACAGCGGCCGGGCGCAAGGACCCCATCTTGAAGGACATCAACCTCACGGTCCCCCCAGGCACCGTCACGGCAGTGCTGGGGCCCTCGGGGTCGGGCAAATCCACGCTGGCGCGCGTCATGATTGGTATCTGGCCGCAGGTTTCCGGCGAGGTCCTGCTGGACGACTTGCCCATCGCCAGCTGGAACCGCGTTGACCTGGGGCCGCACCTGGGCTACCTGCCGCAGGACATCGAGCTGTTTGAAGGCACGATTGCCGAAAACATTGCGCGTTTTCGTGAACTGGACTCTCAAAAGGTCATTGAAGCCGCGCGCTGCGCGGGGCTGCACGACATGATCCTGCGTTTTCCCAAGGGCTATGACACACCTATCGGCGAAGCCGGCAACCTGCTGTCCGGCGGCCAGCGCCAGCGCATCGGTCTGGCGCGTGCGGTGTACGGCGATCCGGTGCTCATCGTCCTTGACGAACCCAACGCCAATCTGGACGACGCGGGCGAGGCGGCGCTGTCGCGTACCGTGCAAGACCTCAAGGAAAAAGGCCGCACGGTGTTCCTGATTACCCACCGCCCCGGCGCCATTGCCGCCGCTGACAGGCTGGTGATCCTGCGCGATGGCCAGATCCAGATACAGGGCGCGCGCGACGAAGTGCTTGCGTCACTGCGGCCCGGCAGCGCCCCCCCGCCTGCCGGCCTTGCCGCCCAGCCCGCCTGAGCATTCAGGCTTCACTGACTTATTTTTTCGCAGAACCGAGTTCATCATGGCCAAAATTGCTCCCCCCAAGCTGTCCGCCACCACGAGTGCAGTCGCCAGCACCGGCAGCGACCCCGCAAACCCCTTGCCCGCCGGCCACACCGGCAGGGCCGGACGCATTGGCTGGTGGGCGCTGGCCATCGGCGTTGGCGTGTTCATGATCTGGGCGGCCTTTGCCCCGCTGGACGAAGGTGTGCCGGCGCAGGGCATCGTATCGATCGACACCAAACGCAAGGCCGTGCAACACCTGAGCGGCGGCATCGTCAAGGAAGTACTGGTCACCGAGGGCAGCCGCGTAGCCGACGGGCAACTGCTGGTTCGCCTGGACGATGCAGCGGCCAAGGCCAATTTTGAGGGCGTGCGTCAGCGCTACCTGGGGTTGCGTGCCATGCAAGGCCGTTTGCAGGCCGAGCAAAGCGGCCAGACAACCATTGCCTACCACCCCGACCTTCTGGCTGCCAGCCAGGACCCGCTGATCCGCCAGCAAATGCTTACGCAAGAACAATTGCTGCAGTCGCGACGCGCAGCGCTGCGCGCGGACCTGCAGTCCTTTGAGGAAAGCATTCGCGGCTCCCAGGCCCTGATCCAGTCGTATGACGGCATCATCGGCAGCCGCCGCAGCCAGCTGGCACTGCTGACGGAAGAACTCAACAATACCCGCGGCCTCGTCAAGGACGGCTACGCGCCACGCAACCGCCAGCTGGAACTGGAGCGCCAGGTCGCGGAAGCAAATGCGTCCGTCGCGGAGCTGCTGGGCAACACCACACGAGCCCACCAGACCATTGCCGAGCTGCGCCAGCGCGCGATTGCGCGCCAGCAGGAATACCGCAAGGAAATCGAGTCACAGCTGGCCGACGTGAGCCGTGAAGTGGTAGGCGACGCGGAGCGCTTTCGCGCGCTGAAGGATGACCTGGGCCGCACCGAGATCAGGTCTCCCGCAGCGGGCCAGGTGGTGGGCCTGGTTGTACAGACCGTGGGCGGCGTCATTGGCGCCGGCCAGAAGCTGATGGACATCGTCCCCGAAAATGAACTTCTGATGCTGGAAACCCAGGTGGCGCCTCACCTGATCGACCGTGTGCATGCCGACCTGCCCGTAGACATACGCTTCTCGGCATTCGCCCACTCACCCCAGTTGGTGGTGGGTGGCAAGGTGGTGTCGATTTCGGGCGACTTGCTGAGCGACCCGGTCACCCACGCGAGCTACTACCTGGCCCGCGTCACCCTCACGCCCGAGGGCCTCAAGCGCCTTGGCAAGCGCCAGATGCAGCCAGGCATGCCCGTGGAGGTGATCTTCAAGACCGGCGAGCGCTCGCTGCTGACCTACATGCTGCACCCGCTGACCAAGCGCCTGGCGGCATCCATGAAAGAGGAATGACACCATGACCGCTCCATCCAAAAGCCGCATGGGCACCCGCGCGCTCGCAATTGCCGCCGCCCTGGCGTGCCTGCCGGCCTGGTCGCTGGACCTGTCGCAGGCCTACCAGGCCGCGCTGGAGCAGGATGCCACGCTGCGCGCCTTGCGCGCCGCCACCGACGCCAAGCGCGAGCGCCTGCCCCAGGCCCGCGCGCAACTGCTGCCCAATCTGTCAGCCAGTGTCTCGCGCAACCAGAACCGCCTGGAGCGAACGTCACCTAATTTTCTTGGCGAGGCCGTCACGACCCAGGAACGCTATGGCAGCAGCAGCGAAGCCCTGACACTGCGCCAGCCGCTCTTTCGCAAATACCAGATGGCCGACTACCGGCAGGCAAAGGCCCAGGTGGATGACGCCAACGCAATCCTCGACAAGGAAGTGCAAAACCTGGCCGTACGCGTGGGCGGCGCCTACTTTGAAGCCCTGCTGGCCGAGGAGCAGCTCGCACTGGTACTGGCGCAGAAGGTCGCATACGCCACCCAGCTGGACGCGGCACGCAAGCGCTTTGCCGGCGGCTCGGGCACGCGCACCGACATTGACGAAGCGCAGGCCGCGCTGGATCTGAATTTCGCGCAGGAACTGGAAGCCCGACAGAACCTGGAGTACACGCAGCGGCAACTGCAGGTCCTGACCAACCTGCCCGCGAACAAGCTGGCGTCGCTGGACGCTGCCAAGCTCCAGTTGCTGCAGCCCGATCCCAACCGGCTGGATGAATGGACCCAACGCGCCGAATTGAGCAGCCCCGAGATCCAGTCGCTCAAAGCCCAGGTAGAGGTCGCGCGCCACGAGGTCGAAAAGGCAAGGGCGGGCCACTATCCCACGCTGGACGCCGTGGCGCAGTGGTCGCGCAGCAACAGCGAGAACGTGACCAGTGTCAACACCCGCTACACCAACAGGTCCATAGGCCTGCAGTTGAATGTGCCGCTATTTGCCGGCGGATTTGTGAACTCGACCGTGCGACAGGCCCTGGCCGATCTGGAGCGTGCCGAGCAGGCTCTGGAGGCCTTGCGACGCGATCTGGGTGTGCGCGTGCACCGCGAGTTCCGAGGCGTCACAGAAGGCGTGTTGCGGGTGCGGGCGCTGGAGCAGGCCGTGCGCTCGGCCGAGCAGGTTGTCATCTCCAACCGGCGTTCGTTCGAGGCGGGCAGCCGCACGCTGGTGGACACGCTCAACGCCGAGCAGCAAAAGGTATCCGCCCAGCGCGACCTGGCTCAGGCGCGCTTTGTCTACCTGATTTCCAGAGTCCGCCTGCAGGCGCTGGCCGGTGGCCCAAAAACCGAAGTGATCGACGAAATCAACAGCTGGCTCAAGCCCTGAGCCAGCGGCTGCGTGATGGCATCAGAAATGGATACCGCGCATCATCTGCTGCATGGCCACCGCCTCGGCCGACAGCTGGGGCTTGGCCGACTTGTCGCCCTTGGCCGCCGATGAATCAGGGAACATGCGGAAGCTCGTGTTCATGACGATCTGCATGATGCGCGGGAACAAGGCGTGCAGCACCTGCCCGGCGATGCCCAGTCGGGTGGCGATGCGCACGTTCTTGTAGATGCAGGCGCTGGCCACCATGTCGGCGGCTTCCTCGGGGCTCAGCGTGGGCACGTTCTTGTAGATGTTGGTCGGCGCGATCATGGGCGTGCGCACCAGCGGCATGTTGATGGTGGTGAAGCTGATGCCCTGGTCGGCGTATTCGCTGGACGCACAGCGCGTCCACGCGTCCAGCGCCGCCTTGGACGCCACATAGGCCGAGAAGCGCGGCGCGTTGGTCAGCACGCCAATGGAGCTGATGTTCACCACATGGCCCTTTTTCTTTGCCGTCATGCTGGGCAGCAGGCCCATGGTGATGCGCAGGCAGCCAAAATAGTTGAGCTGCATGGTGCGCTCGAAGTCATGGAAACGGTCGTAGCTGTTCTCGATCGCGCGGCGGATCGAGCGGCCGGCGTTGTTGATCAGGAAGTCCACGCCGCCGTGGTTTTCGATCAGCAACTGCACAAAGCGGTCGCAGTCGGCCATGTCGGCGATGTCGGCGGCATAACAGACAAAGCTGTACCCCTTGGCCTTGGCCTCCTTCTGCGCCTCGTCCAGCTTGTCCTGGTCACGCCCGCAGATGATGGTGATGGCGCCGGCCTCGGCAAACTTGTGGGCCGAGGCCAGGCCGATGCCTGACGAGCCGCCGGTGACCAGCACGACCTTGCCCTGCACCGTGCCGCGCAGCGTGCGGTCGATGAACAGGTCCGGGTCCAGGTGGCGCTCCCAGTAGTCCCACAGGCGCCAGGCATAGTCGCGCAGGTTGGGACATTCAATGCCCGAGCCCTTGAGCATGGCGTCCAGCTCGCGGCGGTCAAAGCGCGTGGGGTAGTTCACGAAGGTCAGCATGTCCTCGGGGATGCGCAGGTCGGCCATGATGGCCTGCTTGACGCGGCGCACCGGCTTGATGGACATCAGCGTCTTGGTCACGCTCTTGGGAATGAAGCCCAGCAGCGCGGCGTTGATGAACAGGTTCATCTTGGGCGCATGGCCCGCCTTGCTGAAGATGTCCAGCACGTCGCCCACGCGATAGCCTTCGCTGTCAACGAGGTGGAAGCACTTTTTGCTGATGGCCGGCTTGTGGCTGATGAAGTCCAGGCAGTCCACCACAAAGTCCACCGGCACGATGTTCACCCGGCCACCTTCCAGGCCCACCATCGGCATCCAGGGCGGCAGCAGCTGGCGCGTGCGCTGGATCAGCTTGAAGAAATAGTACGGGCCGTCGATCTTGTCCATCTCGCCGGTGGTGCTGTCGCCCACCACCATGGCGGGGCGGTAAACCGTCCACGGCACCTTGGACAGTTCCTTGCGCACGATCTTCTCGCTCTCGTGCTTGGTCATGAAGTACGGGTGATCGTAGTTCTCGGCCTCGTCGAACATGTCCTCGCGGAACACGCCCTCGTACAGGCCGGCGGCGGCGATGGACGACACATGGTGGAAGTGGCCGGCATCGACAGCCTTGGCCAGGTCCACCGTGTTGCGGGTGCCCTCGATGTTCACCGCGACCTGGCTTTCCTCGTCAGCGGACAGGTCGTACACCGCGGCCAGGTGGTAGAAATGGTCGATCTGGCCCTTGAGCTTTTTGATGTCGTCGCTGGACACGCCGAGCTTTTTGGTGGTGAGGTCGCCGTACACCGGCACCGCCTTGGCGGCGCTGGCGCCCCAGTACTCGCGCAGGCCGGCCACCTTGCCTTCACTTTCCTTGCGGATCAGGAAGTGCACCACCGCGCCCTTGCGCTCCAGCAGTTTTTTGACGAGCCTTTTGCCAATGAAGCCGGTTGCACCGGTGACGAAATACTGCATGAAGACCTCCGGAATAGAACAGGGATTCTTGCTTAAAGCCCGCGGCCCCCGATTCAGCACAAACCCGCGTGGCGCCTAGGGTTCGGCGCCTATTTAGGAGCGGGTACCTAGCCTGCGACCACGCCCTGCGCGTACAGTGCAGGCATGCGCCCTGAAAGGCTGGGCGCTCCCCCCTAACCCACATGGAGTCCAGCATGGTCAAGAAAATGCAGAAATCCGCCGCCTCCGGCGACAAGTCCGCCGCCCACCTGTCGGGCACCGTCAAGGAATCGGCCCAGCAGATCTGGCTGGCCGGCCTGGGCGCTTTCTCCAAGGCCCAGGAAGAAGGCGGCAAGGTCTTCGAGACCCTGGTGAAAGAAGGCCTGAGCATCCAGCGCAAGACCCAGGCCGCCGCCGAAGAGAAGATCTCCGAAGCCACCAACAAGATGGCCACCATGGCCACCGACATCACGTCCAAGGCCTCCGGCCAGTGGGACAAGCTGGAAAACATCTTTGAAGACCGCGTGTCCAAGGCGCTGAACAAGCTGGGCGTGCCCTCGGCCAAGGACATCGACGTGCTGATCGCCCGCATCGACGAGCTCAACCGCAACGTGGCAAGCCTGAGCGCCAAGGCCAAGGCCGCGCCTGCGGCCAAGCCGGCCACCAAGGCCGCCGCCAAGCCCGCAGCCAAGCGCCCGGCCGCCCGCAAAACGGCATGAGCACCGGCTCACTTCATGCAAAGGGCGCTTCGGCGCCCTTTTTTGCGCGCGCACGGTTTGCTGCAACGCAGCATTCCGGATCGCTTCACCCTTCTACACTGGCCCCATGAGTTCATCGCGCAAAAAGCCCCCCCGCATCGCCCTGGCCCTGGCCGGTGGCGGCCCGCTGGGGGCCATCTACGAGATTGGCGCGCTGTGCGCGCTGGACGAATCACTGGACGGCATCGACCTGGCGCGGCTGGACCACTACGTGGGCGTCTCGGCCGGCGGCTTCATTGCGGCGGCGCTGGCCAACGGCATGACGCCGCGCGAACTGTGCGCTTCGTTCATTGAAAACGGCGCGCAGGCCTCGGAGGTGTTCGACCCTGCCTGGCTCATGGTGCCGGCCTATGGCGAGTTTGCCCGCCGCGCCATCATGGCGCCGGGCCTGGCGGCCTCCGCCTTGTGGCGGTTTGCGCTGGGCGGCAAATCGCTCACCGGCGCGCTGGAGCGATTGGGCCCTGGTCTGCCCACCGGCATTTTTTCCAGTGACGGCATTGACCGCGAGCTGGCCCGGCTGTTCACGCGCGAAGGCCGCACCAACGACTTCCGGCAACTGCGCACCCAGCTCACCCTGGTGGCCACCAACCTGGACAGCGGTGAGGCGGCGCCCTTTGGGCGGCCGGGCTGGGACCATGTGCCCATATCCCGCGCGGTACAGGCCAGCGCGGCGCTTCCCGGCCTGTTCCCGCCGGTGGAGATTGACGACAACTACTACGTGGACGGCGCGCTCAAGAAAACCATGCATGCGTCCGTGGCCATGGACGGCGGCATCGACCTCATGCTGTGCCTGAACCCGCTGGTGCCGTTCAATGCCACGGCTTCGGGCAGTGAGCGCGTGATGCGTGGCGGCCTGCCGGCTGAAAAGCGGGGCATCCCGCGCATCGTGGACGGCGGCCTTCCGGCCGTCCTCAGCCAGACCTTCCGCTCGATGATCCATTCGCGCATGGAGCTGGGCATGAAGCACTACGAGCGCGCCTACCCCGGCACCGACATCGTGCTGATCGAACCCGACCACCGCGACCCCGAGCTGTACCTGGCCAACACCTTCAGCTATGGCCAGCGCCGCTCGCTGGCCGAGCATGCCTACCAGCAAACGCGCGCCATGCTGCGCTCGCGCCGCACCAGCCTGTCAGCCAAATTGGCCCGGCATGGCATCAGCCTGCGCGCCGATGTGCTGGACGACGCGCGGCGCCACCTGGTCACTCCGGCCGCGGCGCCCACGCGCCTGGGCCGTGCCATCGCATCGCTGCAGGAAGTCATGGACGACCTGGGCCATGTGGTGGCACCCGTGGCGCGGCAAACACGATAACCGGCGGGCCGACAAGGAGGACGCACCCATGGTGAAAAAGGCCCCCCGCCGTACCGCCGAGCGCATCCTGGAGGTCACGCTGGACCTGTTCAACCGGTTTGGCGAACCCAATGTGTCCACCACGCTGATCTCGGCCGAGCTGAACATCAGCCCGGGCAACCTGTACTACCACTACCCGGCCAAGGACGAGCTGATCAACAGCCTGTTTGACCGTTATGAACGCGCCCTGAGCGAGCTGCTCAATGCGAGCGACGGCGTGCGCGATGTGGAGGACGCGTGGTTCTTCATGCACACGCTGTTCGAGCTGATCTGGCAGTACCGCTTCCTGTACCGCGACCTGAACGACCTGCTGTCCAAGAACCGCCGTCTGGAAACGCACTTCCAGTGGGTGCTGAAGAACAAGACGCGCTCCGTGCGCGCCATGCTGGACGGCATGAGCCGCAGCGGCGCGCTGAGCATTGATTCACGCGAAATCGAAGCCACGGCCACCAGCATGGTGGTGGTGCTGACCTACTGGCTCAGCTACGAATACGTGCGCGACCCGCGCCGCGCGCTGGAACCCGAAAGTGCCCAGCTGGCGCTGCTGCGCGGCGCCCACCATGTGCTGAACCTCCTGGTGCCGTACCTGGAGCCCGGCCAGCGCATGCACCTGCTGGGCCTGGTCAGCGCCTACAACAACCCCGCCGGGAACTGAGCACCAGGAGACACCATGGCCAAGTGGAGCACCTTCCCCCATGCCGGTGACTACACCTTTGACGCCGGCAGCGTGCGCCGCCAGTGGGCGCGCCTGCATGCCGGCGACGCCGAGCCCTGCCCCGGTGACGCAAACATCCTGGAGGCCTGGGCGCTGTTTCACAACGGCGACTTCCAGAAGGCCGCCGACGCGGGCCTGAAAGCCGGCGACGCCGGCCTGACCGTGGCCAACAAGGCCACCTGTGTGTATGCCACCTACCTGGAGAACAAGGAGAAGGTGCGCCTGGACCTGTTCATGGAGGTCGCCAATCGTGCGCAGGAGCATGCCGTGCGCGACCCCGGGAACGCGAGTGCCTGGTATCTGCAGGCCTATGCGCTGGGCCGCTACAGCCAGGGCATCAGCGTGGCCAAGGCCCTGGCCCAGGGGCTGGGCAGCCGCGTGAAGGAATCGCTGGAAAAGGCCATCCAGCTGCAGCCGCGCCATGCCGACGCCCATGTGGCGCTGGGCGCGTTCCATGCCGAGGTGATCGACAAGGTAGGCTCATTGATTGGCGGCATGACCTATGGCGCCAAGAAGGACGTGGGCCTGCGGCTGTTCAAGGAAGCCCTGAAACTCAACCCGGGCTCGGCCATTGCGATGGTCGAATACGCCAACGGCCTGGTCATGCTGGAAGGCGACAAGGGCATGAAAGAGGCCACGCGCCTGTACGAGCAGGCCGCCGCCAGCAAACCGGCCGACGCCACCGAGCGGCTGGACGTGGAACTGGCGCGCACCCAGCTGGCCGATTGACCCGCTGACGCTTTTTTGCGGCGCGCGCCTACAGGCAGTGCGGCGGCGGCCGGTCACCATCGCTTGCATGAACAACATCTTTGAAGCCCTGCGTGTCAGCCACGAAACGCAGCGCGCCCTGTGCGCGCAGATGCTGGCCACACCACCCGACGGCCCGGAGCGCCGCCGTCTGTTCACCGACCTGAAGCGCGAGCTGGCTGCCCATGCGACAGCCGAGGAACGCTGTCTGTATGTGCCGCTGTTTGAGCATGACAGCACGGTCGATGCATCACGCCACGCAATTGCCGAGCACCACGAGATGGATGAACTGGTGGAAGACCTGCAGGCCAAGGAAACCAATGATTCCAGCTGGCTGGCCATTGCGAAGAAGCTGTCAGAGAAGGTGCACCACCACCTTCAGGAAGAAGAGACCAAGTTCTTCCAGCTGGCCGGCAAGGTGCTGACGGACAAGCAGAAGGCTGATCTGGCCAAGGACTACGAGGCCGAGTTTTTGACCCAGCGGGTCAAGGACTGAGGGTTTGGGTCATCAGCCGTCTGCTTCGGCATCAGGGCATCGAGCCCTGATGCCTTGTGAGTGCCTTCGCTGGTCGATCCCGCTGACGCGGGGCCCTCGCCCTTCGCTCAGTCACTCTCCCCAAGGCAGCATGAGCGTGACGAGCGACAGCTTTGCAAACTCCGGCTCGAACTCGTCAATGATCTTCTGCGGGTCCGGGCACAGGGCGGTATCGGTGATGACACCGAACTGCACCCCACCACCATAGCTCAGGATCGACACGCCCAGCCCGATGTCGCCGGACTGCGGCACCCAGAACATGCTTTGCTCCAGCGTCGAACCGAGAAATTTGAGCTTCTCGCGCGGGCCGGGCACGTTGGTCATGACCGCCGTGGTCTTCTTGCCAAACAGGTTGAGCATGGCTTCCTGCGCGGGCTTGATCAACAGGCCCGCCACGGCCAGCAGGCCAAAAGCCAGCAGCGGCTGGGTACTGCCCTTGAGCGCCGTCATGCGACGGCGCACTTCGTACACCCGCTCGATCGGATTGTCCACGCCGATCGGCAGCACCAGCGGCACCAGGCCAAAGCGGTTGCCCAGTTTGTAGGCCTGGTCCAGCGGACGCAGGTTCACCGGGATCATGGCGCGGATTTCCTGGCCCGTCACATCGTCGCCCAGGGACTTCAGGTATTCGCCGATGGCACCGGCCACACAGCTGAGCAGCACGTCGTTGATGGAGCAGTTCAGTGCCTTGCCCACCGACTTCACCTCGTCCAGCGGGATGGGCTGGCACCAGGCCACGCGCTTGGTCCGCCCGGGCTTGCCCTTCAGGCGGGTTTTGGAATCATCCGGCATCAGCGCGAGCGCCGCCGCGTCGCTGATCACCTGGTAGGCCAGGCGCGCCACGTCCAGCGAGCCCGACATGCCTTTTTGCGGGTCGCGCAGCATGCCCAGCGACTTGGCCGCGCCGTCACCCGCAGCGCCCAGGGCCCGCACGGTGATGTCGGTCAGCGGCTTGATCAGTGTGTCGGCAATCCAGTCTTCCGCGCCCGCCGGGGCGTTCTTGCGTTTGCGCTCGGGCGGCGGCGCGCCGCCGTCCACCAGCGACATGGTCACCGAGATCAGCGCAATGCCGTCGGCAATGCAGTGGTGGATGCGCACCATCAGCGCGCTGCCGCCTTCGTAGTCTTCCACCAGCGCAAAGTGCCACAGCGGGCGCCGGGGGTCCAGCGGCTGCATGGCCAGCTCACCCATGCGTTTTTGAAGCGCCTGCTGCGCCTGCCCCTTTGCGTGCTTGGGCAGCTTCTCGCGGGTGACGTGGTTGGCGATGTCGAACTTGCGGTCTTCCACCCAGGTGGCGCCGGCGGCGTCCTCGACCACGCGCTGGCGAAAGCGGTTGTACTTGAGCAGGCGCTCTTCCACCCGCTGGCACAGGTCCTCGTACTTGATGCCGGGCTTGAGCGTCCATACGCCCACGATCATCATGAGGTTGCTTTCGCTGTCCATGCGCAGCCAGGCGGTGTCCACCTTGGTCATGCGCTCGCCGCTCAGGCCCAGCATGCCGGTGGCGGCGCGCGTGGCGTTTTTCTGCACGGCCTTGGCCGCTTTTCTGGCCGCGGTTTTGGCCACATCGGGCGCAACGATTCGGGTCACCATGCTGTCTCCATCCTCGGCTTTGTAGGTCGGCTTTATTCGGGATCAGCCCCTATTCTGGGGTGTCCGGTGAACGTAAGATACCGCGAAGTTACCCGCAGGCTCAGGCCCGGGGTAGACGGATCACCTCAACAAGCACACACCCAGGAGCATTTCATGGCCGACCTCAAAGCCGCATTCGAAGCCGCCGTTGCCGGTTCCAAAAACCTCAGCGAGCGCCCCGACAACGCTACGCTGCTGAAGATCTACGGCCTGTACAAGCAGGCCACCGCCGGCGACAACGCCGAGAAAAAGCCCGGCTTTGGCGACATGGTGGGCCGCGCGAAGTGGGACGCCTGGAACAGCCTCAAGGGCACGTCCAGCGATGACGCCATGCAGCAGTACATCGACCTGATTGAATCACTGAGCTGAAGCAAATTCTGGCGCCGGGTGCAGGTCGGTGATGCGCCCGGCCCGGGCCACCTGCCCCGGTACATCGTGGCCCACGATCTGCGGCATCTGCCGGGCCACCGCCAGCAGGCGGGTCAGGTCAATCCCCGTGTCATAGCCCATGGCGTCCAGCATGTGGATGGCGTCCTCGCTGCTGATGTTGCCGCTGGCACCCGGCGCATACGGGCAGCCGCCCAGCCCGCCCAGCGACCCATCGAAACGGTCCACCCCGCCCTGCACCGCCGCCAGCACATTGGCCAGCCCCATGCCACGGGTGTTGTGGAAATGCAGCGTCAGCTGCAGGCCGTCAAAGCGCCGCTGCGCCGCGTCCACCCATTGCGCCACCTGGGCCGGGTGGGCCATGCCGGTGGTGTCGCACAGCGTCAGCCCGCGCACACCCAGGGCGGAAAAACGATCGCCCCAGCGCAGCACCTCGGCCAGCTCCACCTCCCCCTCCATCGGGCAGCCAAAGCTGCACGACAGCGACACATTGACCGGTGCACGCCCGTCCACCAGCCGGATCACCTCGGCCAGCCCGGCAAAGCTTTTCTCGCGCGGCATGCGCAGGTTGGCCAGGTTATGCGTTTCAGATACCGACATCACCAGGTTCAGCTCGTCGGCGCGTGACTCCAGCGCCCGCTCGGCGCCGCGCACATTGGGCACCAGCACGGTGTACTCCACGCCCGGCACGCGGCGGATGCGGCCCATGACCTCTTCGGCGTCGCGCAGCATGGGGATGGCCTTGGGCGAGGTGAAGGAGGTCACCTCGATCTTGGCGTAGCCGCAGTCGCTCAACGCGTCCACCAGCGCCACCTTGGTGTCGGTGGGGACAAAGGCGGGTTCCATCTGGAAGCCGTCGCGCGTGACGACTTCGTTGAAGTAGATGCGCTTCATGTTCAGGCCCCCGCCACGATGCCGCGCTCGCGCAGGGCGGCAATCTGCGCTTCGCTCAGGCCCACTTCGCGCAGCACGGCCTCGGTGTCCTGGCCCAATGCCGGCGCGTTGCGCCGGTGCGCGCCGGGCGTCAATGACAGCTTGGGCACGATGCCCGGCACGGCCAGCTGGGTGCCGTCGTCCATGCGCACCGTCTGCAGCATGCCGCGCGCCTGGTAGTGCGGGTCGGCGGCGATGTCGGCCACGGTGTAGATGCGACCGGCCGGTACCGCCGCCTGGTCCAGCGCGGCCAGTACCTCGTCCACTGTACGCTGCGCCGCCCAGTCACCGATGGCCGCGTCGATCTGCGCCACCCGCGCCACGCGGCCCGCGTTGTCGGCGAGCGCAGGGTCCTGTCCCAGGTCATCGCGGCCGATGGTTGCCATCAACCGCCGGAAGATGCTGTCGCCGTTGCCCGCGATCAGCGCGTAGCCGCCGTCGCGGCAGCGGTAAGCGTTGCTGGGCGCAATGCCGGGCAATGCGCTGCCTGCCGGCTCGCGCACGGCACCAAACGCGCTGTACTCGGGCAGCAGGCTTTCCATGCAGTTGAACACTGCCTCGTACAGCGCCACGTCAATGACCTGGCCAACCCCCGCGCGGTGGCGGTGGTGCAGCGCCATCAGGATGCCGATCACGCCGTGCAGCGATGCCAGCGTGTCGCCAATGCTCACCCCCACGCGCACCGGCACCCGGCCCGGCTCGGCCGTCAGGTGGCGCAGGCCGCTCATGGCTTCGGCCACCACGCCGAAGCCGGGGCGGTCGCGGTACGGGCCGGTCTGGCCGTAGCCGCTGATGCGCAGCATGATCAGGCGCGGGTTCAGCGCCTGCAGCGCGTCCGGCCCCAGGCCCCAGCCTTCCATGGCGCCGGGTCGGAAGTTCTCGATCAGTACGTCGGCCTCGGCGGCCAGCTTGCGCACGATGTCCTGCGCCGCGGGCTCGCGCAGGTCCAGCGCGACCGAGCGCTTGTTGCGCGACTGCACCTGCCACCACACCGAGGTGCCTTCCTTGAGCAGGCGCCATTTGCGCAGCGGGTCGCCCGCGCCCGGAGGCTCGATCTTGACCACATCGGCGCCGAAGTCGGCCAGGGTCTTGGCAGCAAACGGGCCGGCGATCAGCTGGCCCAGCTCCAGCACTTTCAGGCCGGCCAGCGGGCCGGCGGCAGGGGTCGTTGTGTCCATGGGAGGCAGTGTGCAACGCGCGCGCAGGCGCGTCCATTACCGCTTGGGCGATTGACGCTCTGTTTTTTGCGAAGGCTGCGCCAGAAAGCCGCACAGCGCCTGCACCGCAGGGTCCGGCTGCGCCGCCACGGTGGCCATCAGCAGCCTGCGCCGGGCCCAGCCGTCGGCCAGCGCCCGGGTGGACAGCTTCATGCCGCGCAGCATGGGCAGGCAGGCCGCGCGCGGCAGGATGGCCAGGCCCAGGCCCGAGGCCACCATGTGGCACACCGCGTCAAAGCTGCGCACCTGCATGCGAAGGCGCAGCGGCCGGTTGGCCGCCAGCGCCGCCTCCTGCTGCTTTTGCAGCATGGCCGCGCCCGCGGTCAGGCTGATCCATTCCTCGTCCAGCGTGTCCACGAAGGCCACGGGCGTCTTGCCGCACAGGCGATGGCCTTGCGGCAGCACCAGCACCAGCTCGTCGCGGCGAAAGTCCTGCACGTCCAGGCCCGTGGTGTCAGGGCCTTCCACAAAGATGCCCACGTCGGCGCGGCCCTCGCGCAGCGTGGACGCCACCGCCGCCGAGACCTGCTCTTCCACATCCACGCGCACCTGCGGGCGCAGCACCGCGTATTGCGCCAGCAGCGGCGGCAAAAACTGGTTGATGGCAGCCGTGCTGGCGCACAGGCGGATGTGGCGCGACAGGCCCTGGCGCAAATCCGCCAGCTCACCGCCCAGCAGTTCCATGGTCTGCAGCAACGCCAGGCCGTGTTTCATGAACACCTGGCCGGCCGCTGTCGGCGTGAGGCCGCGCGCATGGCGTTCAAACAGCGGCTCGCCCAGCGCGTCTTCCAGCTCGCGGATGCGCCGGCTGGCGGCCGCCAGCGCCAGGTGCGCGCCGCGCGCGGCGGCCGTCAGGCTGCCGGTTTGCGCACAGGCCACCGCCAGGCGGATGGACACCAGGTCAAAGCGCGCCAGGTTGTAGCTGTGGGCGGCCATGGCGCGTGAGTCCGCAGGGTGCAGTGTGCAGGGGTTTGGGGGCCGGCCGCGTTCAGGCCTTTTTCTTCGGCGCGGCCTTTTTGGCGGCGGGTTTTTTGGCCAGCAGCGTGTCCAGGTTCTTCACGATCTCGCCTTCAATCTTGTCCTTGAAGGCGCCCAGCAAAAAGCCCAGTCGCGCATCCAGCAGAAAAATGTCCCTGGTGACCTTGAGCTCGCCGTTGACACCCGAGCGCGTGAAAGTCACCAGGTCTTCGGTCTTGCCCTCTTCATAGGTGCATTCCATGTCGAATTTTTCCTCGGCCATCTCGGCCCACTTGAAGGCGATCTTGCGCGCCTCGGCCAGGCCCAGTGCATGTTCACGCTTGATTTGGATGTCGGGCACCGTGTGTCTCCTTCAGGGGGTGGATGTTGTGGCGTCAAGCGCCCGGCGGCGCTCGTCGCGCGGCCGTGCGGCCAGCTGCTTGACCGCATCATAAAACCGCTTCCAGTCACGCTGTTCGCGCGCAAACAGCGCCTCAAAGCCGGGCACCAGCTCGTCGTAGGCGGCCTGCGCGCCAAACGACGCATTGTTGGCCTGGGCTACCCAGGGGTCGTAGCCGGCAAAGCCGCCCCAGCCGGCCTTCAGCTGGGCGTACCGGTCACGGAAGTCCTGCATCACCGCATTTTTCTGCGCGGCGCGCTCGGCCTGCGGCGTGCCCGGCGCCGCATACACGGCCGCCAGCCGCTGGCGCGTGGCCAGTGCCAGCGCGCGGAACTGGCTGCGCCGCGCGTCGAACGCGGCGTATTCGGCGCGCGCCGCCTCGCTGGCACGGGCCGCCAGCCAGCGCGCGCTGCCCAACCGTTCCACCGCGGTCGCGAAGGATTCATTGAACATGGTGTCGTCCTTCGCATAAACGACCTGGTGCGCCAGCTCGTGAAAGATCAGGCGCGCCAGCTCGCCCTCGGGGTAGTGCATGAAGGTGTTCAGCAGCGGGTCGCCGCCGGCCCAGTTCATCCAGCCCAGCGTGGAATACGCGGGCACGCCATAGACGCTGGCCTCCAGCCCCTGAGCCTGCAGCTGCGCGGCCTCGGCGCGCGCATCGGCTTCATTGAAATAGCCGCGATAACCCACGCAGCCCGTGACCGGGAAACACCAGGTGTGCAGCGTCAGCGAGTACGGCGGCGCCGCCACCACGTTCCACACCGCCGCGCGGCGCTTCAGGTCGGCATAGCGGCGGTAGCTCGGGTTGTTGGGCAAGTGCAGCTCGGTCGCGGCAAAGTCGCGGATGCGCTGGCTCAGGGCCAGGCGGGCCTTGAGTGCGTCGGGTGTGGCGGTATCGGCCAGCCATTCATTGACCGGGCGCGACGCGTTCATCAGCGCCAGGTGGCCGCTGGCGGATTGCCAGTAATAGCCCAGGTTGGCGCACCCGCTCAGGCACAGCGCAGCCAGGCCTGCAGCGACAGCAACACCGGCGAGCGCCATGAGCAGCTTGCGCTTCACGCCGCAGGGACGGCCTGCACCTCGACCAGGCAGTCGTAGAACACCGGGCCGCGGCCCAGGTCGGTGAGCTTCTGGCTGGTGAGCTGGTTGACGTTGGTGCCGTCCAGGCCGAACTTGCGCCACCAGATGCCCAGGCCGTGCACGACGCCGGGGCGCGCGCGTGAGGACACCTCGGCCTTGCAGCGGTATTCACCGCGGTCGTTGAAGATGCGCACCACGGTGCCGTTTTCAATGCCGCGCGCGGCGGCGTCCGCGGCATGGATCTCCAGCACGGGCTCGCCTTCGATGCTGCGCAGGCTGGTCACATTGACGAAGCTGGAGTTGAGGAAGTTGCGTGCCGGCGGCGAGATCATGGCCAGCGGGTAACGCCCGCTGCTGCCGGCCGGCTCGTAGTTGGGCAAGTAGTCCGGCAGGCCGTCCAGTCCCTGGCGGGCCAGCCGCTCGCTGTAAAACTCGCACTTGCCCGACGGCGTGGCAAAGCCGCCTTCGGCAAACGGCGCATCGGGCAGTTTGAGCGTGGTGTAGCCGTGCTCCAGCAGCGCGTTGAAGTCCAGCGCGTTGCCATAGGCCTGGCGGCAGAGGGCTTCGTCGCTGTCGTACAGGCAGGCGTCCTCAAGCCCCATGCACCGCGCCAGGTCGCGGAAGATCTGCGTGTTGGGTCGCGCCTGGCCCACGGGGGCGATCGCAGGCCGGTTCAGCAGCGCATCGGTATGGCCATAGGCCAGGTGCACGTCCCAGTGCTCCAGCTGGGTGGTGGCCGGCAGGATGTAGTCGGCGTAGTCGGCCGTGTCGGTGCGGAAATGCTCCAGCACCACGGTGAACAGGTCGTCGCGCGCAAAGCCCTGCACCACCTTGCCCGACTCGGGCGCCACGGCCACCGGATTGCTGTTGTAGACCACCAGCGCCTCGATCTTCGGGCCGAAGCCGGGCGAGCTGTCGCGCAGCAGGTCGTCGCCAATGGTGCTCATGTTGATGGTGCGCGGCGCGCGCCCGGCCAGCAGGTCCGGGCGCTGAAGCGCCGCACGGTCCACCGGGAACATGCCCGAGCTGGACAGCAGCATGCCGCCCGCGCGGTGGCGCCAGGCGCCGGTGAGCGCCGGCAGGCTGGCCACCAGGCGCGCGGCGTTGCCGCCGCCGCGCGCGCGCTGCATGCCGTAGTTCAGCCGGATCGCGGCGGGTTGGGTGGTGCCGTAGTCGCGCGCCAGGGTCTTGATCTGCGCCACCGGCACGCCGCACACATCAGCCGCGCGTTCAGGCGGCCATTGCAGCGCCCGCTCGCGCAGGGCCTCCCAGCCCACGGTGTGCCTTGCCAGGTAGTCATGGTCCAGCCAGTCGTTGACGATCAGCTCGTGCATCAGCGCAAAGGCCAGCGCGGCGTCGGTGCCCGGGCGCAACGCAATGTGCTCATGGCATTTGTCGGCCGTCTCGGTACGGCGCGGGTCGATGCACACCAGCCGCGCGCCGTTGCGCTTGGCCTCCTGGGCCAGCCGCCAGAAATGCAGGTTGCTGGCAATCGAGTTGCTGCCCCAGATCAGGATCAGCCTGGATTGCGCAAAAAACTCCACCTTCATGCCGATCTTGCCGCCCAGCGTCTGGGTCAGGCCTTCGCCGCCCGCCGTTGCGCAGATGGTGCGGTCCAGCAGCGACGCGCCCAGGCGGTGAAAGAACCGCGCCGCGATGCTTTCGCCCTGGACCAGGCCCATGGTGCCTGCATAGCTGTAGGGCACGATGGCCTCGGGGTTGCGCTGCGCAATGGCGCCCAGCCGGGCGGCGATGTCGGCCAGTGCCTCGTCCCAGCTGACCGGCGCGTACAGACCGGACCCCTTGGGCCCGGTGCGGCGCAGCGGTTGCAGCACGCGCTCAGGGTGGTAGGTGCGCTCGGCATAGCGCGACACCTTGGTGCACAGCACGCCGCCGGTGTGGGCATGCGCGGGATTCCCCTGTACCTTCACCGCCACGCCGTCCTCGACAGTGGTGACCAGGGAGCAGGTGTCGGGGCAATCATGCGGGCAGGCGCCCAGCACCTGCCGCGAAGCTTTCACGAAACTGACGCTAGGGGAGATGCCGATGGTATTACTCACGTGGTAACCCTATAGTTCGCCGCGAATCCCACTACAACGACGTTGCAGGAGACATGACATGAAATTTGCCGGAACCCTTGCCCGGACCGTGATGGTAGCCGCCCTGGCCCTTTGCGGTGGTGCCCTGCACGCGCAGGACGGTGTGACCAAGACCACCATCACCATTGGGCAGTCGGTCGCGCTGACAGGCCCGGACGCCACGCTGGCCGCGCCGTTTCACCAAGGCGCAAAAATGTATTTTGACCGGGTCAACGCGGCCGGCGGCATCAATGGCCGCAAGATCGAACTCATCACGATCGATGACCGCGGCATCCCCACCCAAACCGCGGCCAACACCAAACAGTTGATGGACCAGGGCGTGCTCGCGCTGTTCGCCTTTTATGGCTCCCCGCAGGTCGTTGCAGCCTATCCCGCGATCAAGGACACCGACGTCCTGCTGTTCGCGCCCATGGCCGCGGCGGACGAGCTGCGCGGCGCGCTGTACCCCAACGTTTATTCGCTGCGGCCCGGCTATGCCGAGGAAGCCTCGGCCATTGCCAAGCACGCCGAAACACTGGGCGCGCGCAAGTTTGCGGTGCTGCATGGCACCGACGGTGAATCGCTGGCCGCGCTGGACTCCGCCGAGCGCACCATGACCAGCGCGGGCGCCAACCTGCTGGCCAAGGCACCGCTGGCCGGCAACAGCCTCGCGGCCAGCGTGGAAAAGGTCATGGCCGCGCGCCCTGAATCCGTGCTGGTGATCAGCGATGCGGCAGGCGCGGGCACCGCCATCCGCGACCTGCGCGCCAAGGGCTTTCGCGGCCCCATCTATGGATTTTCAAACACCGGTGAAAGCCTGCTCGCCGATCAGTTGGGCCCGGCCGGCGCGGGCGTGGTGGTGGTGCGCGTGGTGCCCAAGAGCGACAGCGCCAGACAGGCGATCACGCGCGAGCTGCAGGCCGACCTGGCCCAGGCCAAGTTGGGCAAGCCCAATGTGTACCTGCTGGAAGGCTATATCGCCGCGCGCGTTTTTTCGGAAGCACTGCGCCGCATCCCGGCCAAGGACACGCTCAACCGCGCCCGGCTGAAAAAATCCATTGATACCCTGGACGACCTGTCGATCGGTGGCTTTCGCGTTCACTTCACCGATGAACGCGTGGGCTCCAAGCTGGTGGAGCTGAGCCTGATCGATTCGCAGGGCCGGGTGCGCGAGTAAACCGTTTGAACTCAATCGCCGTGCTGGCGACAATCTGGCGGCGCAAAACTGCGGATTAATTCCGCAACCGGACAGGAGACTGAAAGCCCGGCTGGCGAAAATGTAAGCATGCTTATTACACGCCGCCATTTCGCCACGGCCCTGTCCGCGACCCTGGGCAGTGCCGCCCTGACAGGCGCCCCCGCGCTGCGCGCCCAGCCTGACACCCGCATCGTGCTGGGCCAGTCAGCCCCGTTCACCGGCCCCGCAGCCCAGCTGGGCATCCAGTTCAATCTGGGAGCCAAGCTGTATTTCAACCAGCTCAACGCGCAAGGCGGCGTCAACCGCCGCACGGTGGAGCTGGTCAATCTGGATGACGGCTATGAGCCTGATCGCTGCGCGGAAAACACCCGCAAGCTGATTGCCGACGATGTGTTTGCGCTGTTTGGGTACATCGGCACACCGACCAGCGTTGCCGCATTGCCGCTGGCCACCAAGGACAAAGTGCCGTTCTTCGCGCCGTTCACCGGCGCCATGGCGTTGCGCCAGCCGTTCAACCGGTATGCGTTCCATGTGCGCGCCTCCTACAACGACGAGACCGGCCTGATCGTCAAGCAGCTGACCAGCCTGGGCCTGAAGAAGATCGCGGTGTTCTACCAGAACGACGCCTATGGCAAGGCCGGTCTGGACGGCGTCACGCTGGCGCTGGGCGCGCTCAACATGAAGCCGGTGGCACAGGCCACGGTGGAGCGCAACTCGGTCGATGTGGCAGCCGCGGTGAAGTCACTGGTCGCCGCGGGGCCGGACGCCATCGTTCAGATCAGCGCGTACAAGTCCTGCGCGGCCTTCATCCGCGCGGCGCACAAGGCCGGCTATGGCGGAACGTTCTACAACGTCTCGTTCGTGGGCACGCAGGCGCTGGCCGATGAACTGGGCAAGGATGGCGCGGGCGTCGTGGTGTCGCAGGTGATGCCCTCGCCCTACAACGCGGCCCGGCCGATCACGCGCGAATTCGTGGACGCCGTCAAAAAGGCCGGCGGCGACTACCAGGCCAACTTTTCCAGCATGGAAGGCTACATCGCCGCCAAGGTGTTCGCCGAAGGGCTCAGGCGCGCCGGCGCCAAGCTCACCCGTGACACGCTGATCGCCGGACTGGAAGGCATGGGCAGCCAGTCGCTGGGCGGCTTCGCGGTGTCGTTCTCGCCAACGGACCATGTGGCGTCCCGCTTCGTCGAGCTGTCCATGCTGACCGGCGACGGACGCGTACGGACCTGAGCGCGCGCGAGCGCGGCACCGGCAACGCTGTCAGCCGCGGCCTACCTGGCGGTCGGCCTGGATCGCTTTCTGCGCCCCTGCGCCTTGCTGGCCGCCCTTTTGGGTCCGCGCCGGTCGATACTGGTGACCTTCCCTTTCAGGAGACCCCGAAATGAATTTCCGTCCCGCATTGCACCGCCTGCCTGCCGCATTGGCCATCGCCCTGGCCGGCCAGGCGCTGAACGCCACCGCGCAGAACGCCAACCCCACCGGCCCTGGCCCCACCTCCGTCAACAAGGCGGGAGAAGCCTATCCGAACGACCCGAACGCGGCCAACCCGAACAAGCCCAAGGCCGAGATCGTGAAGAAGGCCGAAAAGTCGCAGGCGGCCCAGGCCACCAAGCGCACCACCCAAAAGGCGACCGACGCCGTGAAGAGCGGCGCTTCCAGGACCGCCGCGGTCATCCGCGACGCAGGCAACAAGCTCAACGAGAAGATCCCGCCGGGCCCGAACGACCCGAAGAAGTAAGCGCGTTCAGTCCAGCGCGCGGGTGGCTGCCAGGCCCTGCATGAAGGCCTCGCAGCGCGCGAGCTGCTCCAGGCTCACGAACTCATCGGGCTGGTGTGCCTGGTTGATGCTGCCGGGGCCGCACACCACGGTGGGAATGCCCGACTGCTTGAACAGCCCGGCCTCGGTGCCGAACGCCACCAGCGTGGTGCCCGGCTCGCCGCTCAGGCGTTGCGCCAGCCGCGTTACCGCGTCGCCAGGCGACCCCAGAAAGCTGGGGATCTCGCAGATCGTCTCGAACGAAAACCCGGCATCGGGCGCCACGCGCTTCATGGCGGGCTCCAGCGCACGCGCATGCGCCACCACCTCGGCCTGCATGGCCCTGGCGTCGGCGGTGGGCAGATCACGGAATTCATAGCGGAACTCGGCATCACGCGGCACCACGTTGTCGGCAATGCCGCCATGGAACTGCCCCACGCTGGTGGTGCTGAACGGTACGTCGAAGCCGTCGTAACGTGGCTCGTCGCGTTCAAACGCCTCGCCCATGTCGCGCACCTTGCCCACCACCCGCGCGGCCATCTCGATCGCGTTGACCGAATGCGGCGTGAGGGACGAATGCGCCTCCTTGCCGCGTACGCAGCAACGGTAGCGGTACACGCCCTTGTGCGCGATGGCCGGCACCATGCTGGTGGGCTCGCCCACGATGCACGCCAGCGGCGCGATGCCCGCGTCGCGCATGTCGGCGATCAGGTCGCGCACGCCGAAGCAGCCCACCTCTTCGTCATAGCTGAATGCAAAGTGCACGGCAAACGGGGCTTCGCTGGCCAGGAACAGCGGCGCATGCGCCAGCGCGATCGCGATGAAGGATTTCATGTCGGCCGAACCGCGGCCATACAGCCGGGCGTCCTTCACTGTTGCGCTCAGCGGGTCCACCGACCAGTCCTGTCCGTCCCAGGGCACGGTGTCGGTGTGGCCGGACAGGATGATGCCCGCGGGTTTGCCCTCGCCCAGCGTGGCAAACAGGTTGGCCTTGGTGCGCCCGGCGTTCCAGGTCAGCCGGCTCGGTACGCCGAGCGTCTGTAATTCGTCGCGAATGAAGTGGATCAGCTCAAGGTTGGAGTTCGCGCTGACGGTGTTCATGCGCACCAAAGTTTGCGCGAGCGCCAGGCCGCGCGGCGAGAGTGAGGTTGAAAGCATTGGCAAATTGTCACGGAAATTCCCTCTGGCGTCCGTGTGGGGGCATGGCTAGACTCAGGGGATGAAAATCCTCGACTCCATCGTCACGCAGGCCGCTGGCATTGCGGCCATCCGGCGCGACATCCACGCGCATCCTGAACTCTGTTTTGAAGAAGTGCGCACCGCCGACGTGATCGCCAGGCAGCTTGAGGCCTGGGGCATCCCCATCCATCGCGGCCTGGGCAAGACCGGCGTGGTGGGCATCGTCAAGAGCGGCACCTCGTCGCGCGCCATCGGGCTGCGCGCCGACATTGACGCGCTGCCCATGCAGGAGTTCAACAGCTTCGCGCACGCCAGCAAGCACGCCGGCAAGATGCACGCCTGCGGCCATGACGGTCACACCGCCATGCTGCTGGCCGCGGCGCAGCACTTTGCGAAGCACCGCAACTTCGACGGTACCGTGTACCTGATCTTCCAGCCCGCCGAGGAAGGCGGCGGCGGCGCGCGCGAGATGATCAGCGACGGCCTGTTCGACAAGTTCCCGATGGACGCCGTCTTCGGCATGCACAACTGGCCCGGCCCACAGGTGGGGCGCTTCGCCGTGAGCGCCGGCCCCGTCATGGCCTCCAGCAACGAGTTCAGGATCACCATCCGCGGCAAGGGCAGCCATGCCGCGTTACCCCACAACGGCATTGACCCTGTGCCCATTGCCTGCCAGATGGTGCAGGCCTTCCAGACCATCATCAGCCGCAACAAGAAGCCCATCGACGCCGGCGTGATCAGCGTGACCATGATCCACGCGGGCGAAGCCACCAACGTGGTGCCCGACAGCTGCGAGCTGCGGGGCACGGTGCGCACCTTCATGCTGGAGGTGCTGGACCTGATCGAGTCGCGCATGAAGCAGGTGGCCGAGCACGTCTGCGCGGCGCATGACGCCCTGTGCGAGTTCGAGTTCGTTCGCAACTACCCGCCGACCATCAACCACCCGAAGGAAGCCGAGTTCGCGCGCAAGGTCATGGCCGGCATCGTCGGCGCCGACCACGTTGACGAACAGGAGCCCACCATGGGCGCGGAGGACTTTGCCTTCATGTTGCAGGCCAAACCGGGCGCGTACTGCTTCATTGCCAACGGCGATGGCGCCCACCGCGAGATGGGCCACGGCGGTGGCCCCTGCATGCTGCACAACCCCAGCTATGACTTCAATGACGACCTGATCCCGCTGGGCGCCACCTACTGGGTGCGCCTGGCCGAGGAATGGCTGGCCAAGGACGCAGCATGATCGGCGTCACGCAGGCCTTTTCATCCACCTACGCGCAAGCCCGCACCAAGTTCCTCGAAGCCGCCGCCACGGCCGGGCTGCAGATTGAATCGCATGTATACCCTGAAAAGGGGCGCGAAGGCGAAACCCTGGCCATGGATGTGGCGCGCGACGGCCCGGCCGACGCCGACCGGCTGCTGATCCTCACCAGTGCCTGCCACGGCGCCGAGGGCTATTGCGGCACCGGTGTGCAGGTGTTCGCGCTGCACGACGATGAGTGGCGCACCAGGGCGCGCGAGGCGGGCGTGGCGGTGCTGTACGTGCATGCGCTCAACCCGTACGGCTTCTCGCACATCCGCCGCGCCACCCACGAAAACGTGGACCTGAACCGCAACTTCCACGACTTCACCAAGCCGCTGCCGGTAAACGAGGCCTACCGCGAGCTGCAGCCGCTGCTGCTGCCGGACCAGTGGCCGCCGTCGGCCGACAACGTCGCCGCGATTGACAGCTACATCGCCACACGTGGCGAGGCAGGCTACCAGGCGGCCATCTCGCGCGGCCAGCATGAATTTCCGGGCGGCCTGTTCTTTGGCGGCACGGCACCGACCTGGAGCAACACCACGCTGCGCCGCGTGCTGCGCCAGCACGGCAGCCGCGCGTCACGCATCGCCTGGATCGACATCCACACCGGCCTGGGCCCCAGCGGCGTGGGCGAGCGCATCTATGCCGGCAGCGACGACGCCGCCGCTGTGAAGCGCGCGCGTGCATGGTGGGACGGCGGCGGCGCCACGCCGGTCACATCCATCTATGACGGCACGTCCACGTCGGCCTTCCTCACGGGGCTGATGTGGACCAGCATTTACCAGGAATGTCCGCAGGCCGAGTACACCGGTATTGCGATGGAATACGGCACCGTGCCCGTGCTGGATGTGATGCAGGCGCTGCGCGGCGAGCACTGGCTGCACCAGCACCCGGATGCGCCGCCCGCGCTGGCCGCGCAGATCCGCGCGCAGATGCTGGCAGCGTTCTACACCGACACTGACACCTGGAAGGGCCAGATCATCAGCCAGGCACGCCAGTCGCTGTTCCAGGCGGCCGACGGCCTTTCGCGCTGAAACCCCCTCGGGGGGCAGCGCAGTACACGCAGTGACAAGCGTGGAGGCCTCCCAGTCGGCGCCGGGCCGTCCCAAGCCGACTGAAGCCCCCTCGGGGGGCAGCGCAGTACACGCAGTGACAAGCGTGGGGGCCTCTCAGTCCGCCCAGCGGCGCTGGGCGATTTCCAGCAGGCCATCAAAGATCAGGCTGTCCACCAGCTCGAACTGCACCGACATGCTGGGCGCCATCTTCCAGCCGGCGCCACCGGTCATGATGCAGTCGGGCTCGGCGGCACAATGCGTGCGCACATGCTGGACCATGCGCTCAACCGCGCCGGCAATCGCATAGGTGCCACCGCTGGTCAGTGCGTCACTGGTGTTGGTGGGAAATTCACGCACCTCGCCGGTGGGCACATGCAGGCCCGCCGTGCCGGACTCCAGCGCGCGCAGCATGATGCCGTGCCCGGGCAGGATCAGCCCGCCCAGGAAGCGGCCCTCGGCGTCAATCGCCTCCACCGTGACGGCCGTGCCGACCATCACCACCACCAGCGGCCTGGCGGGGCCGCGAGCCAGCATGCGGTGGCGCGCGCCGATCATGGCCACCCAGCGGTCTGAGCCCAGCCTTGTGGGGTGGTCGTACCCGTTGACCAGGCCCGCCTCGGCGGCACTGGACACCACCCACTGGGGGGTGACGTCCCAGATTTCCATCTGCTCTTCGACCCGGCGCTTGACGGCGTCGCCGGCCACCACGCAGCCCAGCATGCGTTGCGGCGGGGGCAGCGCGGCCCAGTCGCCCTCGGCCAGCCTGTCGATGTTCTCCAGAAATTCCGCGCCCTGGGCCAGCAGCGTGGCGCCGGCGCGTGCGTGGTCATAGTGCGCCCACTTCAGGCGCGTGTTGCCCACATCAATGGCAAGGAACGTCATGGGCGTCAGGCGGCGCGCGCCGCCGCGATTTGCCCGGCCATCTGCGCCACCACCGTGGCCGCGGCCTCTTCCAGGCTGGCCAGACGCGCGCAGTCTGCCTGGGCCTGCGAGACCTGATGCTGCATCTGGCGGTGGATTTCCTGCGGCGCCTCCACGCTCAGTTCGGGGCTGTCGGCGCCGGCCTGCGCGGCCTGGGCCAGGCTGCCCATGCGCGCATTCCAGCTGCGCGACGTGGCCGACAGCGCCTGCGACAGATGCTGCACCAGCGCGCCGCGGGCGGCCAGCAGGTCGCGCGTCTGCGCCAGCACCTGTTGCGCGGTTGCGCTCAGGGCGCGCAGCGCCTTCAGCCGCGCAACGAGGATCTCGCAGCGCGCGGCATCCTCGCGCACCTTCTGCTGGGCGGCGGGATCGGCGGCGGCGGCCGCGTGGCGCTGCTGCAGCTGGCCGCGCATGTCCTGCAGCCATTTGGCGCCCTGCTCGACGATCTTGTCCAAGGCCCGGTATTCGACGTCCAGGTTCAGCAGTGACCTGTCGGTGGTGGCCGCGCCGGTGCCGTGGTTGCGGCTGAGCTCGCCGGCACGCGCCGTGACCGACTGCACCCGGGCGCTGATCATCTCGACCTGGGCGGCGAACTCGGCCCCGGCGCTGCGCGCCTTTCCGGTGGTGCGGGCCCACCAGCCGCGTGTTTGCAACAGGCTGAAGTCCAGCTGCTGCTGGGCCTCGGCCAGCGCCTGCAGGTCACTGGCGAGCGCCCCGGCAGCACGGTCCAGCGCCTGCTGCGCGAGCGCCTGCTGCACCTCCAGCAGGTTTTCCACCTGCAGCCGCCCGACGTCGGCGGCCATGCGGTCCAGCCAGGCCTCGGGCGTGGCGGCCGGCTGCGGCTTGAGCCGCGACAGCTTGCCTGGCGACATCAGGGATGCGGTACGGTCGTGATCATCGGTCATGGGTGGATGCGCTCCTGGCACGGGGTGCCGGCTGCCAATATAAACCCTTCGCGCGGCCTCAGATGGCCCCCATCCAGCAGGCGCGCTGGATGGCGGCCATCTTGTTGTCCACCTTGAGCTTGTTCATGGCGTTGGCGATGTGGTAGTTGACCGTGCGGTCGCTGCAGCGCAGGCGCGCGGCGGTTTCACGCGCCGTCATGCCGCCAAAGGCCAGCGTCAGGCATTCACGCTCGCGCGGGCTCAGGGTGGAGCGCGCCTGCGCGATGGATCGCTTGACCAGTGGCCAGATGTTCAACGCAGACCACACCAGCGACGCAGCCTCGGCGCGGTCATTGAGTTCGCGGGGACTGAACATGAAGCATTCGAATGCACGGCCGGCGGGCAACGAAAACTCCACGCGGATGACGGTCTGGTAGCCATGGGCCAAGGCCAGCAGTCGCCAGCGGCTGGCGCTCAGATGATCCGATTTGGCAATGTGCTGCCAGGCCACCAGGGGCGCATCGGATTCACGCCAGGGCGCGCCAAAGTCCCGGCTTTGCGCCAACGCGAGGGCAGCATCGGCGATCAGCGGCGGGTGCACGGCCAGGACCTGCCGGTCCTCGGGCGTGCCGAAGGGATCCGGGCCCAGCACGACCACCGCCTCGACAGAAAACTCGCGCAGCGCGCAAACCCAGTCGCTGAGGATGCCGTCCAGGCCAACGCTGTCAAAGTTAACAGGCACTCCCATCAGATCGTCGGTTCCCTTGCTGCACAGGCAGTGACAATATCATCAATACCGTGACCAAACGCACAACTTCCGCATCACCAAGGGGGACTGATCTGCTGGCATGGGCACACCGTGCCGCCAGGCGGGGCACCACCAGCCTGCGCTCAACCCTGACGACGGAAATTGTGCAGCCGTTGCTGGAGCCCATCCTTCACCCCTCCCGCTGGCGAATCCGTGCCCTGGGCCTGTCCACCGCGGTGGGGCATCCACTGTTCTACCTGTTCTGGGGCAAGCTGTTGCCCCAGCCCTACGAACCGCTCGGCCTGCGGCTGCTGATGTGTGCCCTGGGCCTGTCTTTGCTGCTGTTCCGTCCCATCTACGCCAGCCCGCCCAGCGCCGCATCGGCGGCGGTGTTCACGGCAATCTTCTGGATCACCCTGCCCTTCTTCTTCTCGTGGATGTTCCTGTGCAACGGCGGCAACCCGGTGTGGCTGGCCAGCATGAGCGCGATGTTCCTCATCTACTACCACCTGACGGACTGGCGCATTGCCACGCTGGGCTCCATCTCCGGCGGTGCGGCCGCGTGGCTGGTCTTCAGCACACTCGGCCCCGCGGTGCCACCGATGACGGCCGATCAGGTGGCCACCAATACCATCGTGCTGGCGTTCAGCTGGTACATGGCACTGATGCTGGGACTGTCGTCGTCCAACCTGCGGCGTGAACAGATCAATTACACGCTCGCCACCATGGGCATCATGGCGCACGAGCTGCGCACGCCGCTGGCCACGATGTCGCTCATCGGCGACGCGGTGCGCAACGAAGCGCGGCCCGCGGCCGGCAGCGATCCGGCCAGACTGGAGCTTCTGGGCACGCGGCTGCATACGCTGGTACGCAACATGAACCACCAGATTGACACGCAGATTGCCAATGCCCGCATCCTGCGGCTGCCCGGGCACAAGGAGGTGATCTCGGCCGCCGCGCTGGTGCAGGGTGCGCTGCGCAACTACCCTTACCGCAGTACGCGCGAACGCGAAAGCGTCACCCTGGTGGTTCATGCGGATTTCCGCTTTCGCGGCTCCCATGCCCTGTTTTCGCAGGTGATCGACAACCTCGTGAAGAACGCGTTGCGCTCGCTGGCGGCTGCCACCACCGCCAGCAAGCCTGGCGACCTGCTGATCGAGGTGGGCACCGTGCGCGAGAGCGGGCGCATCGTGCTCACCGACAAGGGGGTTGGCATCGGCCCCGAGCTCCAGCAGCGCATCTTCGAGCCTTTTTTTTCCACCGACCGCGGCACCGGCCATGGGCTTGGCCTGGCTTTCTGCAAGCGGGTGATCCACAGCGCGCATGGTTCCATCCGCGTCAAATCCGAGCCCGCCCGCGGCGCCATTTTCACCATTGAACTGCCTCTTGTGCACTAGCAAAATGACACGATCCCCTTTTCACGCTCCAGGAGTGCGCCGATGAGCTTCGCCCTGTTCCAACGACCTGGCACCGTGGTCTTCCTGGACGATGACCCCGACTACCTGGAAATGCTGGCGCTGGTGCTGCCGCGCCACTGGCACCTGAAACTCTTCCTGCGTCCGCACGACTGCATCAACTACCTGCAGCAGGAGCCGCCGTTCTGGGAGGCTGATGCCTGGAACCAGCAACAGCTGGTGGAACACTGGCGCGAGGGCAAGCCCCTGATCCCGCAGCTTTTGGGGTATTGGTCCAAGTACACCGAGCGCTATGCGCTCACGCGCGTGTGCGTGGTGGACTACTCCATGCCCGCCATGGACGGCCTGCAAGCGCTGGGCGAGCTGGTGGACTGGCCTGGCTCGCGCGTTTTGCTGACAGGCCAGGCGGACGAGCAGGTCGCGGTCAACGCATTCAACCGCGGCCTGATCGACCAGTTCATCGCCAAGCAGACGCCTGACATATCGCACCGGCTGATCGACGCGGTGGAAAACCTGATGGCCGCGCCCAACCCGCGGCATTCGCAGATCTGGCGCGCCACGCTGACGCCGCAGCAAAACGCGTTGCTGCGCGTGCCGTCGATCGGACGTGACCTCACGGACTTCGTGAGCAAGCGCTGGGTCGAGCACGTGGTGATCGGTGACCCGTTCGGCGTGCTGGGCATGGATGCCGATGGCCAGGTGTCGTGGTTGCAGCTGGAGCCTGTCAGCGGCCTGGAGGATCTGGCCGTGCTGGCGGAGGCCGAGGGCGTGGGCGCGGCTGCCTCGGACATCCGCAACGGGCGCAAGCTGGTGGACCTGGAACTGCGCCAGGCCCTGGCCCACGGTGCACCTCCCGAGCTGAACCCGGCGTTCACCATCGGGCGCGAGGAGAACCTGCTCGGCGCGCTGTTTCCGATACCGCCCGAGCTGTGCCCCGATACCGCCAACAGCTATGGCCGCTGGCTGTCGCGCCAGGAACACCGCAACGTGCAGGGCTGAAACCCGTGGACCTCAGGCGAGCGCAGCGCTGCGGCCGCGCCGGGCAATGGGCCAGTCCCACGGTCTGGCCAGTGGCAGGACTTCATGGGCGGCGGCCTCCACATGGGCGATCTCTGCCCGCGTCAGCGCCGCGTTGAGCGTCAGGCGAACCATCGCGCGATTGCGGCTGGTGGCGGGCGCGCAGAACACGGCGCCAAACACACCGCGCTCCTCGAGCTGGTCGCGCAGCGCGAGCGTGTCGAATTCCGTTCCGGCCTCCAGCGCGATGATCTGCTCGGTCCCCTGGTGGATCGGGTAACCCATGTCGCTCAGGCTGCGGCGCAGGCGGCGCGTGCCGGCATGCAGCTGGGCCCGTGCATCATCACTGTGGCGTATGACTTCAAGCGTGGCGGACAGCCCCGCAATTTCATGTGGAAGCAACGCGGAGCTGAAGATGCCGGGAAAGCTGTGGCACATCAGATAGTGGCGCAGCTCGGGCGGCGCGGTGAAGAAGCCGGCGCGGCCCGCGAACGCCTTGGCCAGGCTGGCCGTGATGAAATGCACCCTGTGGGTCAGGCCCAGCTGGGCGCAAAGCCCCGCGCCCGCCGGCCCATGGGTTCCAAGCGAATGGGACTCATCCACCAGCACCATGCAGCCATGACGCTCGGCGGCGTCCACGATATCTGCCAGCGGGCACAGCGCGCCGGTTGTGCTGTAAACGGAGTCCACCACCACCAGTCCGGGCCCGTGACGGGCCGCCATCCGGGCAAAGTGCTCCGGATCATTGTGGCGAAATGGATGGACCGGCGCACCCGATGCGCGCGCGCCTTCCCACAGCGACATATGAGCCAGCATGTCCATGTACACCGGCGTCCGCGGATCGGCGACGACCTGGATCAGCCCGAGATTGGCGGTATAGCCGGACTGGCAGAGATACCCGTCGTCCTTGCCGATCCAGCCGGCAATGGCCGACTCCAGCTGTCCGGCGGGGTGCCCATCCAGATGGAAAACCCCTGACTGGATCACAAACTCGCGGTCATGCCGAAGCGAATGAAGCTGGGCCTGCACGATGTCGGGATGGCCGGTGACCGCCAGGTAATCATTGCCGTCCAGGCGAACCGCGTCCGGTCCGGCGGGCCGCCCGTGCGTCACGAACCGCCCGCTCCATTCCTGCGTGAAACGCGGGGCGAACTCAGCCAGACGGCGTTGCAGGTTGGCGCCCAACGGGGGGTTGGCCGCGTGCAGCGCCGCAGCCTTGTCAAGTACTTCCATATGCACCTCTCAAAAAAACAGGTGCATTGATTGAAGTTCGAAACAGAACTTTACGTCTGCGGACCCCTGTCAAGTTTGACAGGGGGATTTCACGCCCGCCAGCGTCTCAAGCCAGCTTGCCGTGGCAGAGCTTGTACTTTTTACCGCTGCCGCAGGGACAGGGATCATTGCGCCCGACGCGAGGCAGGTTGTCGCCCGCCGTCTGGGCAGCGGCTGCCTGGGCCACCGTTTGCGCCTCGCCTGTTTCAGTGGGCGCCGTGTAGGTGACGTTCGTGATGCTCTCGGCACGGGCTTCCAGGGCTTCAGCGGCTTCACCGATCTGCTGGCTGGACTGCACCCGCACGGTCATCAGCACCTTGGTCACGTCGTTCTTGACGGAGTCCAGCAGCTGGCCGAACAACTCGAATGCCTCGCGCTTGTATTCCTGCTTGGGCTGTTTTTGCGCATAGCCGCGCAGGTGGATACCCTGGCGCAGGTAGTCCAGCGCGCTCAGGTGCTCGCGCCAATGCGTGTCGATGCTTTGCAGCAGCACCATGCGTTCGAACTGCGTGAACTGCTCACCGCCGACCTGCGCGACCTTGGCGTCGAATGCCGAATTTGCGGTGGCAATCACCTTTTCGACGATGTCCTCGTCGGTTATGGCGGTGGCGGACTCGACTTCGCGGGCCAGGGGCAGGTCAATCTGCCACTCGTCTGCCAGGACTTTTTCCAGCGCGGGGATGTCCCACTGATCCTCGACCGACTCCGGCGGCACGTACTGGCGGACCAGGTCCGTGAAGCAGCCCTCTCGCAGCGAAGCGATCTGCGCGCTCAGATCGCCTGCATCAAGAATGTCGTTGCGCTGCTGGTAAATCACCTTGCGCTGGTCATTGCTGACGTCGTCGTATTCCAGCAACTGCTTGCGGATGTCAAAGTTGCGCGCCTCGACCTTGCGCTGCGCGCTTTCAATGCTGCGCGTGACGATGCCCGCTTCGATGGCTTCGCCATCAGGCATCTTCAGGCGTTCCATGATCGCCTTGACGCGGTCACCCGCGAAGATGCGCATCAGCGGGTCGTCCAGGCTCAGGTAAAAGCGTGAGGAGCCCGGATCGCCCTGGCGGCCCGAACGGCCGCGCAGCTGGTTGTCGATGCGACGGGACTCATGCCGCTCGGTGGCGATGATGCGCAGGCCGCCGAGCGCCTTGACGGCCTCATGCTCGCGGCTCCACTGCTCGCGCAGCATGGCGATCTGGGCCTGCCGGGTCGCGGCATCGAGCGACTCGTCAGCCTCGACCGCCTGGATGCTTTTCTCGATGTTGCCGCCAAGTACGATGTCCGTGCCGCGGCCCGCCATGTTGGTGGCAATGGTGATCATCTTGGCGCGCCCCGCCTGCGCGACAATTTCAGCCTCGCGGGCATGCTGCTTGGCGTTGAGCACCTGATGCGGCAGGCCTTCCTTATCCAGCAGCTGGTCGATGATTTCAGAGTTCTCGATCGACGTCGTGCCCACCAGCACGGGCTGGCCGCGCTCGTAGCATTCCCGGATGTCCTTGATGGCGGCTTCGTACTTTTCGCGCGTGGTCTTGTACACACGGTCGAGCTGGTCCTCGCGCCGGCTGGGCCGGTTGGGCGGGATCACCACGGTCTCCAGTCCGTAGATTTCCTGGAATTCGTAGGCTTCGGTATCGGCTGTGCCGGTCATGCCAGCCAGCTTCGCGTACAGGCGGAAATAGTTCTGGAAGGTAATGGAAGCCAGCGTCTGGTTCTCGGCCTGGATCGCAACGCCTTCCTTGGCTTCCACGGCCTGGTGCAGGCCATCGCTCCAGCGGCGCCCGGACATCAGGCGACCGGTGAATTCGTCCACGATCACCACCTCGCCGTTTTGCACCACATAGTGCTGGTCGCGGTGGTAAATGCGGTTGGCCCGCAGCGCCGCATACAGGTGGTGCATCAGTGAGATGTTGGCCGGGTCGTACAGGGAGGCGCCCTCGGCGATCAAACCCAGGTTGAACAGGATGCGCTCGGCGTTTTCGTGGCCCTGCTCGGTCAGGAACACCTGGTGCGACTTTTCGTCGATGGTGAAGTCACCCGGCTTGGTGATGCCCTCGCCGGTACGCGGATCGGCCTCGCCTTCCTGGCGGGTCAGAAGCGGCACCACGCGGTTCATCGCGATGTACATCTCGGTGTGGTCTTCAGCCTGGCCGCTGATGATCAGCGGCGTGCGGGCTTCGTCGATCAGGATGGAGTCCACCTCGTCAACGATGGCGTAGTTCAGCCCGCGCTGCACGCGGTCTGCCACCTCGTACACCATGTTGTCGCGCAGGTAGTCAAAGCCGAATTCGTTGTTGGTGCCGTAGGTGATGTCGGCGCGGTAGGCGGCCTGCTTTTCCTCGCGCGGCATGTTCGGCAGGTTCACACCCACCGTAAGGCCCAGGAAGTTGTACAGGCGCCCCATCCACTGCGCGTCGCGGTTGGCCAGGTAATCGTTGACCGTCACCACATGCACGCCCTTGCCCGTCAGCGCATTCAGGTACACGGGCAGGGTAGCCGTCAGCGTCTTGCCTTCGCCCGTGCGCATTTCGGAAATCTTGCCGTTGTGCAACGACATGCCGCCCAGCAGCTGCACATCGAAGTGGCGCATCTTCATGACACGCTTGGAGCCTTCGCGCACCACGGCAAAGGCCTCGGGCAGCACGGCGTCCAGGGTTTCGCCGTTGGCCACCCGGCGCTTGAACTCCTCGGTTTTGCCGCGCAGCTCGTCGTCGCTGAGTTTCTCCAGCGCGGGCTCCATCGCATTGATGCGTTCCACCGTTTTGCGGTATTGCCGCAGGAGACGGTCGTTGCGGCTGCCGAAAATTTGGGTCAGGAAGTTGGTGGCCATGAAAGCGTTACCGCCCTGCCGACCCACCTGGGCCAGCAGGGCAGCGCGATCCTTTGTCGATTCTGGAAGAAATGGGGGCTTGCGCAACCCAATGCAAGGGCACGGGCCGCGAAAGCGCAACCGGGGATTTTACCTGTGCGCGGGGGTCACAGCGACCGCCTGGGCGGCGGCTGCCTGGGCCGCCTGGGGTGCCGGCAAGCCCTGACCGGCCATCAGGAACTTTTGCGGGTCCTGCGGCACGCCCTGGACGAGCACTTCAAAGTGCAGATGGGGACCGGTGGAGCGGCCGGTGGTACCCACCTCGGCAACTTTCTGCCCGCGCTTGACCAGATCCCCCTTTTTGACGAACACGCGCGAAGCATGGGCGTAACGCGTGACCAGATCGTTGCCGTGGTCGACTTCGACCAAGTTGCCGTATTCGCCGTGGTATTCCTGCGTCACAACCACGCCACCAGCCGCAGCAAGGATGGGTGTGCCAGGCGCCGCCGGGAAATCCAGCCCGGTATGCAGCGCTGAACGGCCCGTGAAGGGGTCGATCCGCCAGCCAAATACCGACCCCAGGTTGCCTGACACGACGGGATGCTGCGTGGGCACCATCATGCGCTTGATTTTCTGGTCAAACAGTCGCGACTCCATCACGGTCATGAGGTCTGCGCGCTGATCGGTCAGCTTGTCCAGGTCCGCCAGCGTGGTTTGCAGCTCTTCCATCGTGAGCGGTCGGCCAGACACCAGCGCCCCGCCGCGTCCGGGAGGCGTACGGATCTCGACGGGGTTAACGCCGGCCAGTCCGGAGACGCGCTCGCCCAGCGCTTCGAGTTGGACCAGCTTGGCCTGCATTTCCCCCAGCTTGCGGGCCATGGCATCGAGATTCTCGCGCATGAAGCGGTCACGCTGCTCGAACTCGTCGCGCACCATGAGCCGCACCAGCGAGCCAATAACCGGCCACCCTTCGCGCGCGCCCTTGAGGAATACCCAGTGGTACAGGCCCGCGGCCATCACCATGAGGACCATGGAAAGCGTCACGACCGCCAGGGCAAGTCGCGTCCCGCTGAGGTGAATGGCACGGCTTTTCGCCAGCCACGCATCCGTGATAATGAAATGCACCGCTATCCCCTCAATGCCATCCCGCCCATGAATCGCCGGCTCCATCCGGTCACGCTGCAACAGGCCGCACTGGACTCGCCCACGTTGGCAAGACTTGCGGAACTGGCGCGCGACTCCAGTGAAAGACTCAAGGCGGTGGAACTGTTGATTCCTGCCCCATTGCGTCCCGCCGTCAGCGCCGGCCCCGTAGAGGGGACCGAATGGTGCCTGCTGGTGAGCAGCAATGCCGCAGCCGCCAAGCTCAGACAAGTGCTACCCGCACTCATGACCCGCCTGCGCGACCGGGGTTGGGAGGTTACCTCAATTCGGGTAAAGGTCCAAATGCCGCGCAGATAGCGCCCTGGAAGCGTCCAGGCGGAAAAAATGGTGCCGATTATCGGAATCGAACTGATGACCTACCGCTTACAAGGCGGTTGCTCTACCAACTGAGCTAAATCGGCGTGCCGCAATTTTAACGGCTGCGGCGGGGCTACTTGATGCGTTTGAGCGTCGGACGCGGCCCCTGAGGCGGGCGCGGAGGCTCCGGCTGTCCGCTGGTACCTGCACCTGCGTCAGCCGGGGGCTCCGGTGTAACCAGTTGCACCACGCGCGGTTCGCCGTCGGCACCCGCAGCGCCCGGGGCCGGCACGGCTGGCACGCTCGCAAGCGGTGAGGGTTTTGCACTTTCCGCTGGTGCACCGGTGGCAGGCACCGGAATGGGAAACGCCATGCCCTGGCCGTTTTCCCGCGCGTAGATGGCGATGACGCGGTTGACCGGCACCATGATTTCGCGCGCCGAGCCGGCAAACCGTGCCTTGAATTCGATGAACTCGTTGCCCAGCTTGAGCGAGCTGGTCGCGTCAAAACTGATATTCAGGACGATTTCACCGTTCTTGACGTATTCGCGCGGCACCTGCACGGACTCATCCACCAGCACGGCGACATACGGCGTGAAGCCGTTGTCAGTGCACCAGTCGTACAGCGCCCGTATCAGGTACGGGCGGGTGGACGTGGACTCCAGGGCGTTCATCATCAGGTGCCGCCGGGCAGGCCCAAGGCGACTGCGGCGCCCACGGAGGGCAGCGAAGCAAACGCAGTGGCAAGCGAGGGGGCCATATTATTTGCGCATGACTGTTGATTTCCACGCAGAAGTGACCCACTAACCCCCAGGATTTCCATCTAAATCTGACCCACGTACTAACCCTAACCTGCTGCTTTGTTGAGCAGCAGGAGACCAGGAGTGATAGACGTGGCA
>JBFWUB010000023.1:0-70134 GCA_050247515.1 Ramlibacter sp.
CAACGAAAGGAGAAACGATAACGTCGACGTTAGACTTATCCACAACCGAGTAGCCCGGCTACTCCACCAAGGGTGGGGTCAAAATTAGATGAAAAACCGGGGTCAGGATTCAGTGGAAATCAACACGTAACGCCCAGTCTTTGGGTTGTATTCTCGATTCCAGTTTTGAAACGCCCCTCGCTCCGGATCATCCACCTGACCGGGCATCCGCAACCCCATCTCTGTCGCGGCCGTCGCCTTCAGCAGTACCGGGATGTTCGTCAGCGCCGCCTTCGGATTCGGAGCCGCTCTCAAGATGCCCGTCGGCTTGTTGTTCCCAAACGCGCTGTACGGCCACTGCCATACCGGCTGGTTCTGGTCGTTCGTCATCAGCCTAGGGGTCCCCAGGTGGTCGCTGTGAATGGCAAACAGCTTGCCGTTCCTGAACATGCCGATGGGGATGGCGCCGCCGTCTTCTGTCGGTAGCCAGATGAATTCGCTTCGGCCTGCGCCCTTTGCACTTCCGTTGTCGTATTCACCCAGCAGCGCCCAGTTTGGAATCTCGCCGTCGCCGTACACGTACGCCGTGCCGATGCTGGTGTTCGCCTGTGCGTTCGCATACAGCCACCTGAAGTTCTTCTTCAGCCAGTCAATGAAGCTCGTGCCCAGGTCTGTTTCACTGGGCAGCGTCTGGCTGGCCGTAGGCTCTGCCTTGAACACCCGCTGGCCTATGGCGTTGTGCAGGTAACGGATGCTGGCTTCTTCTCCGTCCTTGAAGATTCTGGCTTTTGACAGCCGGTTGGCTGGGTCGTATTCAAACGTGCGCAGGCCATCACTGGTCAGGTTGCCGGCTGCGTCCAAGGCGTAGCTCACGTTGGTGTTGGCTGTGCTGACGGTTCGGGTACCTCTGACGTTCGTCAGCGTCTGGGTGAAGCCCAGTAACCGGTTGCTGGTGCCCTCTATGGTCAGGTTCTGGCTGGTCGTTTTCTTGAAATCTGCGTTGTCAAAGTCGCCGTCCAGGTCGGTGTCGCTGGTGATCTTGTCGATCGCCGTCAGCCTGTTGCTGTTGGCGTCGTAGGTGTAGCTGGTTTCGGCGCCCGGCCTGTTGAAGCTGCTCAGGCGGTTGCGGCTGTCGTAGCCCACTGCCCACGTCAAGGGGGTGGTGTAGGTCGTTACCGTGCCTGTGGCCGTGCTGCTGGCCCACAGGTGCTGGGTGATGCCGGTGATGCGGTTGGCTGCGTCGTAGATGTAGCTTGCGAATTCGTTGCTCGCCATGCGCCCGTCGGTGTCGAAGGCTCTGTTCGCGCTGTCGCCGGTGCTCCACGTCCAGGCCTGGGGCTGGCCCAGCGCCGTGTGCGTCAGGTTCTGCACAAACGGCTGCACCGGCTTGTTGCGCCCCGGTGCCTGCACGCTGATGCCCGTGATGCGCCCCGCGCTGCGGCTGTAGCTCACCTTGAAGCCGCTGGGGTAGGTGATGCTGCTCAATCTTCCGTTCTGGTAGCTGTAGGCGGTGGCAAAGCGTGCGGGGTTGGCCGGGTTGTCGTTGACGTCCTGGGTTTTGAGGGTGATGCGGCCCTGGTTGTCGTGTTCGTATTGCGTTGATCCGCTTTGGTCGTCGATGCGGGTGACATCGCCTGCGCCGTTGTACTGGTAGCTGACTACGTGGTCCGTTGCGTAGCGGATTTCGCTCGGGCGGCCCAGCGCGTCGCGCGTGATCTGGGTGATCTGGCCGCGGGCGTCTTCGGTGCGGGTGACCCGGCCTGCGGCATCGCGCGTGTAGCGCAGGGTGCCGATGTCCGGGCTGGTCTCGCTCAGCACTTCGCCGAAGGCGTTGTAGGTGTACTGGGTGGCCACGCCTTTGGGGTCGGTGACTTGCGTCAGCTGGTCCAGCGCGTTCCAGGCCTGGCTGGCGGATTGGTTGTCTGCGAAGGTGGTGGCGGTAGGGCGGCGCAGGCCGTCCAGCGTTTGCCGGGTGGTCTGGTTCAGCGGGTCGGTCTGGCTGATGGGCTCGCCGTTGGCGTCGTAGCCCAGCTGCGTGGTCTGGCCCGCTGCGCCCTGGATGGCCGCCACCTTGTTCAGGTTGTTGATGGTGCGGGCTGTGACCAGGGCGATGGCGCCGCTGGCGTCGCGCACTTCTTCGCGCGTGCGGTTGCCCATGGCGTCCAGTGTGTATTGCACGCTGTTGCCGCGGTTGTCGCTGGCGCTGGTCAGGCGTTGTGCGGCGTCGTATTGGTAGGTCACTTGCAGGCCGTCGCTTTGCACCATGCCTGCGATCTGGCCAGCCGGCGTGTAGCTGTACACCACGCTGTCGGCGCCGCTGGTCTGGCTGATGACGCGCCCGCGCGCGTCATAGGCCCAGGCCAGGGGCGCGCGGTTGGGGCTGGTTTGCGTCAGCACCCGCCCGGCGGCGTCATGGGTGTAGGTGGTCTCGGCGCCCAGCGGGTCGCGCACCCGGGTGCGGTTGCCTTGGGCATCCCAGGTATAGGTCCACAGCTGGCCGGCTGCATCGGTGTGGGTGTCGTTCAGGCCCTGGGCGTTGTACGTCCAGCCCCATGTGCGCGCCTGGCCGGTGGCCGTGTCGGTGATGGTTTCGCTCAGCTTGTTGCCCAGGGCGTCATACGTGTAGGCCGTGGTTTTACCGGCCTCGCTCACCAGCACCGGCAGCCTGTAGGTCGGGTGCCATTGCGTTTGCGTCGTCTGCGCCTCGGGGCGGCTGGCCGCCCTGGTCTCGCCTGTCTTGAGTCTTCGGGCGGTGTCCCAGGTGTACAGGGTGGTGATGCCAAGGAAGTCTGTCTCGCTTTCAGGCAGCGTGCTCGCGCCCGTGAAGCTGCGGTTGGCAACCTGGCCGCCCATGTAGGCGCCGTTGGCCCCCGCCACGCGGATTTGCCCGTCTCCGCCCTGGTAGGTCCAGGTCTGCGCGTTGCCCAGTGGGTCCGTCACCTGCACGTTCAGCCGGTATACGCCCGGCTCCACCACCGTGCCCGCGATCAGGCTGCCGTTGGGCGCCTGGGGGTCGGGTGCGGGGTAGCTCACCTGGTAGCTTTGCGCGCCGCCGGCTTGCGTGGTGCCTACCGCGCGGCCTTCGGTGTCGTAGCTGTAGCTGGCGATGCGCTGGCCCGTTTCATCCACGATGCCGCTCAGGCCCGCCGGCCACCATGGGTGGTCGTACAGGTACCCCCGGCTGGTGCCGTCTGGCTGCGTGGCGCTGCCCAGGCGGCCTGCGGCGTTGTACCCGTAGCTGATGGTGCGCCCGTCGGGCAATGTGGCCTGGATCAGCTGGCCCTGGGCGTTGTACGCCAAGCCTACAGTGCGCCCAAAGGCGTTGGTGATGCTGGCCAGTTGCCCCGCCGCGTTGTACGCCAGGCTTTTCGTCCAGCCGTTGCGCTGGCTGATGCTGTGCAGGCGCTGGCCCGTGCCGTCCAGCTGCCAGCGGGTTTCATCACTTGCCCGTGTGTACAGCCAGCCTTGCGCCGTTTCCACCAGGCTGTCGGCGGCGTTGTCTGCTACCCACGGGGACGCCGCGGTTTCCCGGCGAAACAGCACCCGCGTGCCGTCGCCCAGGTGCAGTGTGCGTTCGTCACCTGCGCCCGCCAGCCCGCCCGCATACCCGTGCGTCCAGCCTTCGCCCAGCCCCACCCACAGGTTGCCCCGGCTTCTGTAGTGGCGCACCCAGTGCAGCCCATGCGGTGCGGCGTCGCTGTAGTCCGTTTCCGTCTGCAGTTTCTCCGCCGTCGCCGGGCTCACCGGGTTGCCAAAGCCAGCTCCGGCACCTGCACCCGCGCCGCAGCTTTGGGGCGCTTCGGCCGCGCTGACGTTGATGGTGTGCGTGGCCGTGTTGCCGCAGCCCTGGCAGGTGGCTTGGATTTCAGCGACGGTGGCTCTGAACACCGGCGGTTTGTACGTGAAGGTGTATTCGCCCGCCGCATCTGTCGTGCCGCCGCCCGCCGAGCCCGCGCCTGCGACGCTGATGCTGATGTATCTGCCCGCCACCGCCGGGGTGATTCTGGCTTTCAGCTTCAGCACCGGGCCCGCCGGCAGTGCCTTGGTGCTACCCGGGCCGCTGACGCTGATGGTCAGTGGCACTGCGCGCATTTCTTCCGGCGTATCTTCTCTTTCTATGACGCAGCCGCCCGGTCCCGACAGGTCCACGTAGCGCACGCAGGCCTGGGCTTCAGCTTTCCAGGCAAAGTACACATATCGTGGACCCACGATGTTGGCCCCGTTACCACCACACGAGGCGTAGTCTCCCGGGTCGTTGAAGCCCGCCAGTTGCCCGCAACTGGCGCCACGCACCGCATTCCAGGGGCTTGCCGCGCCTGCGCCAAAGCCGTGCAGGTACCGGTATTCATATTGGGCCCAGGCGGTGAGCGGGATCGTCACCATCACCATGAACAAGGCCAGCGCCTGGGCACACCGCACTGCTGCCAGTCGCACTGCGCTTGGCCACTCCCCTCCGACCTTCGCCGCTTGCTTCATTTCGCGCCTTCATCAAAAAAGATCAAAAGCACGCAATATAGCCAAAAAGAACTGGTTTTTATTTGTGATTTATTACCAAATACACAGAATCATTCTTGCGTTGCCATGCAACATCCACCCGGTCAGTCCTTCGGTCAACAGTGCCAACACGGGCATGGCACACAGTGCGGCGCGCCAGCGCAGCTGCAGCATCCACAGCAGGCCCAGCGTGGCCAGCGCGGTGGGGCCAGGCATGAGCCCGAAAGCCTGTGCATGCAACGCATGCAGCAGCAGGCCGGCGGCTGCCAGTGCCGGGCCGCCTAGCCGGCCGCCGCGCGATGGTGGCGGCACCGGGGCTGTCACCGCCAAAGCCACCCCTGCCAGCAACCCCGCCTGCAGCCCCCAGCCCCACGCCAGGTACTGCGCCGCCCAGTTGATCTGCGCATACCGCTGCCAGTGGAAGGCCCAGCCTACCCAGGCCCAAAGCGCGGCCAGCGTGAGCAGCACCGCGCGGTGCGCCCAGGGCTTGCGCGTGGCCGCGGCTGCCACCAGCACCAGTCCCACGGCCAGCAACACCCAGGGCAGCGGCCCCATCTCGCGGTGGTAGCGCTCGACCATGCGCGCGTACACCGCCGGTGAAAACATCAAAAAGTCCGACAGGCTGTAGGTCCACCACTCCGACATGGCTCAGAGCCTGGCGATGTGCTGCGCGATGCGCTGGCGAAGGGCCTCGTCGGGCAGGCGCCCGGTGACGGCGGCCATGTTCTCGCGCGCATGGGCCGGCTGGCTGGTGGCGGGGATGGCGCAGGTGATGGCCGGGTGCGTGACGATGTACTTCAGCACCACCTGCGCCCAGGTGGTGCAGTCAATCTCTTTGGCCCAGGCGGGCAGCGGATGGCGCTGCAGCTGGCGCGTGAGCGCGCCTTCACGGAACGGCCGGTTGGCCAGCACGGCAATGCCGCGCTCCCGCGCCAGCGGCAGCAGCCGCTGCTCCACCTCGCGGTCCAGCGGGTTGTAGGTGAGCTGCACAAAGTCGATGCGGTGCTCGCGCATGATCCGCTCCACCTCGGCATGGCGGCGGCCTTCGGAGGTGCTGATGCCCACGTAGCGCAGCTGCCCCGCCGCCTTCATGGCCTGCAGCAGCGGCAGCTGCCGCTCCCAGGCCAGCAGGTTGTGTACCTGAAGCAGCTCAAAGCGCGGCACGCGCCACAGCTTGCGCGATGCGTCGATCTGCGCCGCGCCGTCGCCCGATGTCCAGACCTTGTCCGCCGCGAACGCCTGGCGCGGCATGCCCAGCTTGTGCAGGCCTTCGCCGATCACGCCCTGCGACGAGCCATACATGGGTGACGAGTCAATCAGCCGCCCGCCCGCGGCGAAGAACTGGCGCATGACCTCGGCGCATGCCGCGCGCGCCTGCGCGTCGTCGCCCACGTTGAAGGTGATCCAGCTGCCCAGGCCCACGGCGGGAATCTCTTCGCCGCTGGACGGGATGCGCCGGGTGAGGACTTTGGGCTGCGGGACCTGCGGGGGCTGCTGCGCCAGCGCGCCCGCGCCCGCCAGGGCGGGCGCGAGCTTGAGGACGGTGCGTCGTTTCATGCCTGTCTGTGTGGCAGCGGGGGCAAAGGTTCCGCCAGGGGTCTGCGGGGTGCTGCGCGGGATGCACAATCCCCGGATCCCTTCGCCCCCGACGTATGAATCCGAACCAAGACAACCCCGCCACCGCAGCCCCCCTCACCCCCGAAGACTTTGACGCGCAGGACGCGGTGCTGGATGCGCTGCGCGAGCGGGACGAGGAAATCCCGCAGTGGGAATTCTGCGAAGGTTTCATGGCCGCGCTGGTGTGCACGCGGCGCGAGATCACACCTGATGAGTACTGGCCCGTGCTGCTGGGCGACACATTCAGGCCCATGCAGCACATGGAATTCGTGCTGCGCTGGCGCCGCCGCTGGGCCGAGGTGGTGGCCGCGCTGGACGCGCCGGTGGAAACCATGGACGACGAGCGCACCTACCACCCCGAGGTGCTGGACACGCGCGGCGCCATCCTGGCCCTGCCCGAGGACCAGCGCGATGCGGACACGCCCGATCTGGCCACGCTGCCCTCGTTCGCGCAGGTGTGGGCGCTGGGCTTCATGTTTGCGGTGGAGAACTGGCCCGACGACTGGCAGCCCCCGCGTGATGCCGACGCCGCGAAGATGCTGGACGAGTCCCTGGGCGCCATCGTCGCGCTGACCGAGGACGACATCGGCCAACCCGCGCTGTCCATGTACGCCGAAGACGGCCCGCCCAGCGTCAGCCAGGACCGGGTGGACGATTTCGGCAGCGCGATCTGGGCGGTGTACGACCTGCGCCAGCTCTGGAAGAGCCTGGGCCCGCGCATCGAGACCGTGCGCAAGCAGGCCGGACCCGGCCGCAACGACCCGTGCCCCTGCGGCAGCGGCAGGAAGTACAAGAAGTGCCACGGGGCCTGAGCTGAGGCTGCGCCCGGCCCGTCAGTCTATTGGACGAAGCCCGGCAACCACAGCGATATCGCCGGGAACGCACACAGGATCACCAGCCGCACCACGTCCACCGCGATGAACGGCATGGTGCCGCGGTAAATGCCCGTGAGGGTGATGTCGCGCGCAATGGAATTGATGACGAACACGTTGATGCCCACCGGCGGGCAGATCATGCCGAAGGTGACCGCCATCACGATGATCACACCGAACCACACCGGGTCAAAGCCCAGCTGCATCATGGCCGGGTACACGATGGGCACGGTCAGCAAAATCATCGCCAGCTCGTCCATGATGGCGCCCAGGATGAAGTAGCCCACCATCACCAGCGCCAGCACGCCATAGGCGCCAATGGGCAGGTGCACCAGGAAGTCCACCGCCTTCTGCGTGAACTGCGTGATGGTCAGGAAGTAGCCGAACAGAAACGCGCCGATCACGATCATCATGATGGCCGACGACACGCGCAGCGTGTCGATCAGCGCGGCCTTGATCTCCGCAGGCCCCAGGCGGCGGCGCAGGATGCCGATGACCAGCGTGCCGAAGGCGCCCATGCCCGCGGCCTCTTCCACCGTGAACAGGCCGCCGTAAATACCGCCCAGCACAAAGCCGAACAGCGCCAGCGTGGCCCACAGGTCGCGCAGCGAGGCAAAGCGCTCACCCCAGGTATGGACCTCGCCGCGCGGCAGCATGTCGGGCCGGCGCCAGGCAATCAGCTGCACCACCAGGAAGTAGAACGTGATGGCCATGATCCCCGGGATCACGCCCGCGGCAAACAGCTTCTTGATGTCGGTCTCGGTCATGATGCCGTACAGCACGAAGATGACCGATGGCGGGATCATGATGCCCAGCGTGCCGCCTGCGGCAATCAGCCCGGCCGACAGGCCCTGGTGGTAGCCGGCGCGGCGCATCTCGGGCAGCGCCACCTGCGTCATGGTGGCCGCCGTGGCCACGGACGATCCGTTGATGGCCGCGAAGCCGCCGCAGGCCGCCACCGACGCCATCGCCAGGCCGCCGCGCAGGTGGCCCAGCCAGGCCCGTCCGGCCGAAAACAATTCCTTGCTCATGCCTGATTTGGACGCGAACGCACCCATGAGGATGAACATCGGGATGACGCTGAGGTTGTAGTCCGTCACCACCGACAGCGGCACGTTGGCCAGCAGGTTCAGCCCCGGCTTGAGGCCCGACAGGGCCATGAAGCCGCCCACGCCCGCAATGCCCATGGCAATGCCGATGGGCACGCGCAGCGCCATGAGCGCGAACATGCCGACGAAGCCCAGCAGGGCGACCAGGTCACGATCCATGGGCGTCCCCGCTGTCGTTGAGCGACACGGCCCGGCCCTGCCACAGCTGCACGATGCGAACCAGCGCCAGCACCGCCGCCACGCCCGCGCCCACCGCGGCCACGCCATAGAACCACACCAGCGGCAGGCGCAGGTCCATGGTGCCCTGGGTGCCGGTGCCCGCGACCTTGACCCAGACCATGTACGCCAGCGGCGCCAGGAAGGCAAGCGTGACGGTGGTGGCCGCCATGTCCAGCCAGCGGCGGGCGGCGGGCTTCAGGTGTTCCCACACGATGTCCACGCAGATGTGGCTGCCGTAGTAGGTGGCCAGCGCCACGCCCCAGAACAGCGCAATGCCCTGCAGCATGCGCGAGCCGTCAAACCAGTCGGGGATCGAGATGCTGAACAGGTCGCGCAGGATCACGTTGCCGGCCGTCAGCAGCGCAATGGCCAGCAGGAAAAAAGCGGCCACCGTCTCGGTGGCCGAAAGCAGGCGTTTCATCAGTCAGGCTTGTCCGTCAGCGTCTCAGTCCTTGCGGGCGGCCAGCTCCTTGCGCAGGTCTTCCAGCGCCTGCTTGCCGTTCACGCCCACCTTGTCGGCGCTGGCCGTCCAGGTGGCGTACAGCGGCTCCGCGGCCTTCTTCCAGGCATCCAGTTGCGCAGGCGTGAGCTTCACGATCGTGTGCCCGCCCATTTTTTCCAGCTTGCCCTGGCCGGAGTCTTCGTCGTCGCCCCAGGCGGCGCCGACCTTGCCGGCCCATTCGTTGTTGCAGTGGTCGTCAATCACCTTCTTCTGGCCGGCGGCCAGCTTGTCGTACCAGCCCTTGTTCATGACCCAGACGAAGTTGGACGCGTACAGGCGCATGTCGGTGTGGAACTTGGTCGCCTTGTCAATGCCGAAGGTGATGATCGAACCCCAGGGGAACGACAGCGCGTCGGCCACGCCCTTGTCCAGCGCGTCGCGCGCCTCGGGCGCGGACACCTGCACGTTGGTGCCACCCAGCAGGCTCATGAAGGCGGCATTGGTGCCGTTGGACGAGCGCATCTTCATGCCCTTGATCTGGCCGGGCTCGGTAATGGGCTTCTTGGCATGCAGCGTGCCCACGTGCAGGTGGGCAAAGCACAGCTTCACGTCCTTCATTTCATTGGCGGCGTACTTGCGGTACCAGGCGTCCAGCGCGGCCGAGCCGGGGCCGGGCTTGTTGATCAGAAAGGGCAACTCGCCCACGGCGATCATCGGAAAGCGCCCGGCCTGGTAGCCGGGGTTCACCCAGGTCATGTCGGCAATGCCGTCGCGCGCCATGTCGTAATGGTCGGCGGCCTTGCCCAGCTGCTGGGCGGGAAAGAAGGCGATCTTGATCGAGCCCTTGGACGCGGCTTCCACCGACTTGGCCCAGGGCTCAAAGCCGGTCCTGGCCAGCGGGTGCGTGCCGGGCAGCCAGTGCGCGAACTTCAGTTCAACCGGCTTGTCCTGGGCCTGGGCGCCGAGGGCAAAAACAGCCAGCACGGCGGCGGCGGCCGCGCGCAAAGTGGGGTTCAGCTTGCTCATGCAATGTCTCCTTTGGTTATGAAAAGTAATCATCTCGATGATCCGGCTTTTCAGGGTGCCGGTGTCATGGTGTTTTCCCGCTGCCGGGGTGGCGCCGTGGCGGCCCAGAACACCGGCTGTGCCGTGGGGGCTTTCTGGTGTGCGCTGTTCAGTTTGCCTTCGGGGTCGGCCAGCGTGGCCTTCAGCGCGGCCTGCAGCCGCCCGGCGGCGCTGGCCACGTCCAGCTGGCCGGCCAGCGCGGGCGCCACATGTGTGGCCCACAGCCGGGCGTAGTTCTGACGGCCCCGCAGCTGCGTGTCGCCATAGCCCTTGAGCACCTGCGGCAGCCCGGCCAGGGCCAGTGCCAGCGCAGGCGACAGCGGCAGCACCTGCCGCATCGCGCCCAGCCAGGCCGCCAGGGCCTCGTGCTCCTGGGCATAGCGCAGCGAGCGCGGGCGCAGCGGGCGCAGCCGCGCCAGAAAGCGCAGCATCAGGTAGCCCCACAGGCTGGTGGAGCGGATGTGCAGGCCCACGTGCGCCTTGCCCAGCCAGCCCCGACGCGCAGCCAGTGCCATGAGGCGCTCGCCCAAAGCACGCGGCAGCACCGCGGCCACCTCGTCAATGCCGGGTTTGAAGTGCTCGGTCACGCGCACCACGTCGCCGCTGGCCGCCTGCGCCTCGGCGCGCACGCGCTCGTAGCGGCTGCGCCGGGTCTTGAGGTCCGCCACGCGGATCACGTCCTCAAAGCACATCCACAGCGCCAGCTGTCGCACGGCTTCTTCCTGCGCGGCGGCGGATTCCGCGGGCGCGGCGGCTGACAGCGCCGCCACGTGGGCCAGGTACTGCTGCGCATAGGCCTCGTCCTGGTAATCGCGGCAGCGGTCGGCGCCGTGGCGGGCAAGCGCCTGCACGGCGGGCGGCAACGCAGTTGGTGCCTGCGTCACCGGCGCGGCAGCGGCGTCATACGCGGCCGCAAAACCAGCCAGGCTGGCCTGCACGCCCTTGCCCGATGCGCGGATCACCGCCTCGCAGGTTTCGCGCGGCCAGGGCAGCACGCCCGCGCCGGCCAGCGCGCCAAACATCACGGCCGACACCACGGTGCCGCTTTGCACCGTGACGGCCTCCATGTCAAACAGCACGGCGCGCTGTGCCAGCGCCCGCGCGGCGGCCTGCAGGCGCTGCGGGTCCTGCCGGCCATCGGCCATGTGCATCTTTTCGATGGTGGTGTACACGCGGTGGGTGGATGCGATGAGCGTGGTGCGGCCAGTGACAAAGCCGCGCTCGACCATGCGCGCGGCCTCCAGCAGCTCGCTGGCCACCACCACGTCCACGCAGCCGGGCAGCGGCGTCAAGGCAAACACCGGCGCGCCCGCCTGTGCAGGCAACGGTGCGCGCAGCAGCTCGATGTAATAGCTGGTGGCGCCGGTGCGCTGCGCCACACCGGGCACGGAGGTGGCCTGCACGGGCAGGCCGCTTTGCAGCGCGCACTGCACCAGCCAGTCGGCCAGCACACCGCCGCCTTCGCCGCCCAGGGCCGCGATCAGGATGCAGAAGGGCGCAGTGTGGGGAGTCTGTGGGGCGTTCATGCGGGTTGCAGCAGTCCGATAAAGAACCGGTTGAGCCGGTCTGTCAGGCGGTCCCAGGCGCTGGGGTGCGTGACGATTTCAATCTTGTGAAAGCTCGGGCACAGCACGGCCGCGTCGGCCACCTCGCCGCACAGGCCGCAGCCCACGCAGCCGTTGGTCACGTGCGCCACGGGTTCGCGCCTGAGCGGGTCGGTGGACGGCTTGACGGTCAGTGTGGGGCAACCCGACAGGCGGATGCACGAATGGTCCCCGGTACAGGTATCTTCGTCCACGCCGTAGCGGGTGCGCACGGTGCGCCGCCCCTCCTTGAGCATCCGCGCCCGAATGGGCTTCAGGCGCCGCTGGCGTTCCAGCTGGCATTCGCCCTCGGCAATCACGACCTTCAGGCCCTTGAACGGCGATTCAATCGCCTCCTTCAGCACGTCGCGCACGCGGCTCACGCGGTAGTTGTGCACGGTCTTGAGCCACTTCACGCCCATGCCCTTGAGCGTGTTTTCAATCGTCATCTCGTCGCCCGTGGCGCTGGACCCTTCGGCCACGCGCTTGGCCTCGGACTGCGGCGTGGACATGGTTTCCTGCGTGCCGGTGGCCGAGGTGTAGCCGTTCTTCATGATGACCAGCACCCCATCGCCCTTGTTCAGCAGCGCCGACGACACGCCCGAGAGCAGGCCGTTGTGCCAGAAGCCGCCGTCGCCCATGATGGCCACGGGCCGCCTGGCCGAGAAGTTCTTTACCGCCGCGCTGGACGCCATGCTCATGCCGTAGCCCAGGATGGAGTTGCCGAACGAGAACGGCTCGAACGTGGCGAACGAATGGCAGCCGATGTCGGTGGAGATGTGCAGCTTGCCCACATCGCGCTCCACCAGCTTGAGCGCCGCAAACACGGGCCGCTCGGGGCAGCCGGTGCAGAAGTTGGGCGGGCGCGCGGGCACCATGCCGCCCAGCTCGGCCGCGGCCCGCGCGCGCACCGTGGCCAGCTCGGTACCGTACTGGCGGCCGGCGGTGGTGTCGATGTGCGGCGCATGCTCGCCCACAAAAGCCACCAGCCCTTTCAGGATGACCTCGGCCGTGTATTCGCCGCCCATGATGAGCAGGTCCTTGCCGTGCAGGCGGGTTGGCAGGCCGGCGCGGCGCAGCAGCGTGGCAATGTCCTGCTCGATGAATTCGGGCTGGCCTTCTTCAATCACCATCACCGCGCGCTTGCCCGCGCAGAAGCGTTCAATCTGCTGCGGCACCAGCGGGTACACCACGTTCAGCACCATCAACGGGATCTGCGTGTTGCCCGCGCTGTCGGCCAGGCCGGCCTGCTGCAGCGCGCGGATGGTGGTGTTGTACAGGCCGCCCTGCACGATCAGGCCCACGCTGTCGTGCCGGCCGTCAAAGAATTCGTTCAGGCCCTGTTCCTCAATGAACTGGCGCGCGGCGGGCATGCGCACCTCGTACTTGAGCTTTTCATGGCGGAAGGTCGCGGGCGGGTGCGACAGCCGGTCGTAGCTGAACGGCGCGGCCTGCTGCTGCAGGTGGCGGCCGGAGATGGCGGGCGCGATGTTGTCGCTGGCCGTGAAGCTGCCGCGCACGTGGCAGGTGCGGATGCGCAGCTCCATCATCACCGGCGTGCTGGATGCTTCAGACAGCTCAAAGCCCTTTTCCACCATGCGCACGATGCTGGGCAGGTTGGGCCGCGGGTCCATCAGCCACAGCGCGGATTTGAGCGCAAACGCATGGGTGCGCTCCTGGATCACGCTGGCGCCTTCGCCGTAATCCTCGCCCACCACGATCAGCGCGCCGCCCATCACGCCGGGCGACGCCAGGTTGCTCAGGGCGTCGGACGCCACATTGGTGCCCACCACGGATTTCCACGTGACCGCGCCGCGCACCGGGTACATGATGGACGCGGCCAGCATGGCGGCGGCCGAGCTTTCATTGGTGCAGGCTTCCACATGCACGCCCAGCTCGTCCAGGTAGTCGCGCGACTGCACCATCACATCCAGCAGGTGCGAGATGGGCGAGCCCTGGTAACCCCCCACATAGGTCACGCCCGACTGCAGCAGCGCCTTGGTCACGGCCAGGATGCCTTCGCCATGGAAGGTCTGGCCGGCGCCCAGCTTCAGCGCCTGGATTTCATCGTGGAATGAGCGCTCCAAGAGCGTGTCTCCTTTTATGCGTAGGCCGCCAATCTAGGCAAACCCGGCCCATCTGGCGAATGGATTGTTTTGATGCCGGTCATTCACGGCATGGATAATCAGGGCAGACTCTGACGCCGCATTCCACCTTGTGAACTTCACGCCATGAACTTCCGCCAGCTCGACCTGAACCTGCTGCGCGTGCTGGCCGCCATCCACCGCACGGGCTCGGTCACGGCGGCCGGCCGCGCGCTGGCCCTGTCACAACCCGCCACCAGCAACGCGCTGGCGCGGCTGCGCGACTATTTTTCAGACGACCTGTTTGTGCGCTCCCCTGCGGGGCTGAAGCCCACGCGCCTGTGCGAGCGCGTGGCGCCCGATGTGGCCGCCTGGCTGCAGGCGCTGGAGGCGGTGGTCACGGGCCGCGAGGACTTTGACCCCGAGCGCAGCGACATGCACTGGCGCCTGTCGCTGTCGGACCTGGGCGAGATGATGTTCCTGGCGCCGCTGGCCACGGCCTTGCGCACCCATGCGCCGCACACCCGGCTGTCCAATGTGTCGGTGGCGGCGGCCGACGTGCCTGCCGCGCTGGAGGCACGCGACATTGACTTCGCCATCGGCATCCTGCAGCCGCGCCACCGGGGCGTGCGCTCCGAGCTGCTGTTTCGTGAACAGTACGTGGCCATGACCTCATCGGCCTGGCGCCCGCCCACGGGCCGCGCAGGCGCGGCCCTGACGATGCAGCAGCTGGCCGCATCGTCGCTGGTGGTGGCATCGCCCACCGCCACCTTTCACAGCAGCGTGGAGCAGATGCTGGTGCGCCTGAAGCTGGCCGGCCGCGTGGCTGTGCGCGCGCGCCATTTCGGCGCGCTGCCTGACCTGGCGCTGAACACCGACCTGCTGACCATCGTGCCGCAGATGTACGCCGCCAATCTGGTGCAGCGCCATGACCTGCGCGTGTGGAACCTGCCGCGCGCGGCGGCGCCGGCCTATGAGGTGCGGCTGGTCTGGCACGCCAGCACCGCGCAGGACCCGGCGCAGCAGTGGATCCGCGCGCAGGTGCATGCGCTGTTTGGCCGCGCCTGAGGCCGCTACCATGAACACCATGACCCAAGACCTCTTCAGGCAGGACGCCTACCTCACCGAATGCACCGCCACCGTGACCGCCGTGACCGGACAGGGCATCGTGCTGGACCGCACCGTGTTCTATCCGCTGGGCGGTGGCCAGGCCGGCGACGCCGGTGTGCTGGTGCTGGCCGACGGCAGCCAGATCACCATCGCCGACACCCGCAAGGGCAAGGACGCCGAAGGCCAACCCACGGCCGACATCGTGCATGTGCCGGCGCCGGGGCAGGAGGCCGCGTTGGCCGCCCTCAAGCCCGGCGACACGGTCACCGCCCGGATTGACTGGGACCGCCGCCACAGGCTCATGCGCTTTCACACCGCCACGCACCTGCTGTGCCGCGTGGTGCCGCAGCTGGTCAACGGCTGCTCCATCACGCCCGAGTACGCGCGCATGGACTTCAACATGACCGACCCGCTGGACAAGGACGCGCTGACCCAGGGCATTGCCGCGCTGGTGGCCGCTGCCCACCCGGTGACGGTGGGCAGCATCACCGACGCCGAGCTGGACGCCAACCCGGCCCTGGTCAAGAGCATGAGCGTGAGCCCGCCGCGCGGCAGCGGCGTGGTGCGCACCATCCGCATTGGCGACACCGCCGACGCGGTGGACCTGCAGCCCTGTGGCGGCACGCATGTGGCCAACACCCGCGAAATCGGCGCGGTGGTGGTGACCAAAATCGAGAAAAAGAGCGCCACGACCCGGCGCGTGGTGCTGGGGTTTGCCAACTGACCAAAAATGTTGGCATTCAAGTTCGCAATAATCTTGGCGGAAATATAAAAATCCTCTTGTAAATCATCTATTTACATAAACATTGATGTTGGCAAAATAGGGGCGTGTACACAGCCCCTCATCAATTCGAGCCCTTGTTGCCCACGGGCCCCCGCCTGGAACCCCTGCTGGCCAAGGCGCACGACCTCTCGCGCCTGGCCGCCCCCCTGGCTGGCACCCGCGTGCCACCTGAAATGCGCGCCCTGCTGCGCAGCATGAACTCCTACTACACCAACCGCATCGAGGGCCAGCACACAAGGCCCCATGAGATCGACCAGGCGTTGCGCAAGGATTTCTCTCACAACGCCGAGCTGGCCGCCCGCCAGCGCCTGGCCGTGGCCCACATTGACGCCGAGGCTGCGCTGGAACAGCGCTATGCCGGCGCTGACGGCGCCCGGGCGTTGTACACACCGCAGGCGGTGCAGGACCTGCACCGCGAGCTGTTTGCCCGGCTGCCGGCGGCTGACCTTGCCGCCTCTGGGCACACCCCCGTGGTGGCCGGCGAACTGCGCCGGCGCGACGTTCAGGTGGGCCAGCATGTGGCGCCGGCCCATGACAGCGTGGCGCCGTTCCTGGCGCGATGGGCTGATTTTTATGGCACGGTCCGGCGCGGCGAAGCGGCGCTGGTGGCACTGGCGGCCGCCCATCAGCGCCTGGGGTGGATCCACCCCTTTGTGGACGGCAATGGCCGCGTCATGCGGCTGCACACCCATACCGCGCTCCACGCACTGGGTTACACCGGCGGCCTGTGGTCGCCGCTGCGCGGGTTTGCACGCAGCACCGAGCGCTACTACGCGCTGCTGGCCGACGCCGATGTACCGCGCCGCGGTGACCTGGACGGCCGGGGCAACCTCAGCGAGCAGGCCCTGGCCGCCTGGATTGACTACGTGCTGGACGTCTGCATGGACCAGGCGGCCTTCATGGCCGGCATGCTGGACTTTTCCGCCCTGAAGGACCGCATGGAAGCCTGCCTGGTGTATGAGTCCACCGTGTTGAAGTCGGGCGTGCGCCGCGAAGCCCTGCGCGGCCTGCACTACCTGTTCCTGAGCGGCGAGGAGATCAGCCGCGGCGATTTCAAGTCCATGCTGGGCCTGGGCGAGCGCAACGCCACGGACGTGCTGGGCGCGCTGGTGCGGCGCGGGTTGCTCGCGTCCGACTCGCCCCAGGGCAAGGTGCGCTTTGGCCTGCCGCAACATGCCTTGCGCTTTTTGTTTCCACGCCTGTGGCCCGAAGCCGAGGCAGATAGTGCGCCGCCTCCAGCCTGAGATGACACCCGCCCAAGGAACTCGGGCGCCGCAACCGGCTCCCACACCTGCCATGACATTGCCCCGCTTCGCCTTTGCCCTCGCCGCCGCCGCTGCGGTCCTGACCGCCGCCCATGCGCAAACCGCTTCGAGCGCGGGTGCGAAGTCAGTGGTCACCACCGACCAGGTGCGCGCCGAGCTGATGGCCCATGCACCCGAGGGGGTGGAGCCCGGCAAGCCGGTCTGGGTCGGCCTGCAGATCACCCACAAGCCCGAATGGCATACCTACTGGAAGAACTCCGGCGATTCAGGCCTGCCCACCGTGCTGGAATGGACGCTGCCCGCGGGCGTGACCGCCGGCGACATCGCCTGGCCCACGCCCAAAAAGATCCCCATCGGCACGCTGGCCAACTACGGCTACGAAAACACCGTGCTGCTGCCGGTACCGCTGACCATCACCCCCCAATTCAAGCCCGGCCTGCTGTCCGGCGAGCTGGACATCAAGCTCAAGGCCGCCTGGCTGGTCTGCAAGAAGGAATGCATTCCTGAAGAAGGCGAATTCGCCCTCAAGCTGCCGGTCAAAAGCACCACGGCGATCCACGGCGCCGCGTTTGATGCCGCATTCAAGGCCCAGCCGCGACCGCTGATGGGCAACACCGGCATCGTGCCCGACAGCCAGGTGCAGATTGACGGCAAGCTGATCCGCCTGTCGGTGCAGAACCTGCCCGTGTCGCTGCGCGGCAAGACACTGGACGTCTTCCCGGAAACGCCAGAGGTGATCGAAACCGCGGCCACGCCCGTGCAGGGCTGGAAGGGCGCGGTCTGGACGGCCAGCATGCCGCTGTCAGCCCAGCGCAGCAACAGCCCGTCGGTCATGCCGTTTGTGCTGGCCGCCGGTGGCGAGGCGTACCGGGCCGAACTGAAAGTGCTGGGCACCTGGCCCACGGTGGCCGCGGCCGCCACCGTGTCGCCCGCGCTGGACGCGGCGCTGAAGGCCAACGCGGCCCAGGCCGCCAGTGCGCCGTCATTGACGCTGGCCGCCGCCTTGCTGGGCGCGCTGATCGGCGGGCTGATCCTGAACCTGATGCCCTGCGTGTTCCCGGTGCTGGCGATCAAGGTGGTGGGCTTTACCCGGCATGCGGATGATGCGCGCGCCCACCGCCGTGCCGGCGTGGCCTATACCGCCGGCGTGATCGTGTCGTTCATGGCGCTGGGGGCCTTGATGCTGGGCCTGCGCGCGGCCGGTGAATCCATCGGCTGGGGCTTTCAGCTGCAGTCGCCCGCGGTGGTGGCGGCGCTGGCGGCGCTGTTCACCGTCATCGGCCTGAACCTGGCGGGTGTGTTCGAGTTTGGCAGCCTGCTGCCGTCGGGCGTGGCGTCGCTGCAGGCGAAGAACCCCACGCTCGATTCATTCCTGTCGGGCGTACTGGCCGTGGCCATTGCGTCGCCCTGCACCGCGCCGTTCATGGGCGCATCGCTGGGCTTTGCCGTGGGGCTGCCGGCGGCACAGGCGCTGGCGGTGTTTGCCGCCATCGGCGTGGGCATGGCCCTGCCCTACCTGCTGGCCAGCTGGGTACCCGCGGTGGCGCGGGCGCTGCCGCGCCCGGGCGCGTGGATGGACACCTTCCGCAGGCTCATGGCGTTCCCGATGTTTGCCACGGTCGCCTGGCTGGTCTGGGTGCTGGGGCAGCAAAGTGGCATTGACGGCGCGGGCGCGCTGCTGGCGCTGCTGGTGGCCCTGAGCCTGGTGGTGTGGGCGCTGACGCTGCGCGGCACGACGCGGATGGCGCTGGGCACGGTGTCGGTGCTGCTGCTGGGCGCGCTGGCCTGGGGCACGGGCGGCTACATCACCCAGGGCCAGGCGGGCACGGCAACGGTCGCCGCCGATGCGCGCTGGCAGCCCTGGGCACCTGGGCGCGTGGAGCAGCTGGTGGACACAGGCCAGCCGGTGTTCGTGGACTTCACCGCCGCCTGGTGCGTGACCTGCCAGTACAACAAGAAGACCACGCTCGCCCACGGGGATGTGCTTGCCGACCTGGCCGCCAAAAACGTAGCATTGCTGCGCGCCGACTGGACGCGGCGCGACCCGGCCATCACCGCCGCGCTGGCCCAGTTGGGCCGCAACGGCGTGCCGGTGTATGTGTTCTACAAGAAAGGCAGCCCGCCCGTGGTGCTGTCCGAGGTTCTGGGGGTGGAGGAAGTTCGCTCTGTCATTGCCAAGCTTTAGGAGATTTCCCATGTTGCGCCGTACCCTCTTTGCCCTGACCGCCCTGGCCTTCGCCGCGGGCGCCCATGCCGCCGCCACCGTGGGCCAGCCCGCGCCCGACTTCACCCTGAAGGACGCCACCGGCAAGACCGTGAAGCTGTCCGACTTCAAGGGCAAGCACGTGGTGCTGGAATGGACCAACCCCGGCTGCCCGTTCGTGCAGAAGCACTACAACAGCGGCAACATGCCCGCCACGCAGAAAGACGCCACAGGCAAGGGCGTGGTGTGGCTGGCCATCAACAGCACCGAAAAAGCCAGCCGCGATTACCTGGAGCCCGCCAAACTTGTCGCCTGGAAGCAGGAGCGCAAATCCGCCCCCAGCGCCATCCTGATGGACGAGGAAGGCACCGTGGGCAAGAGCTACGGCGCGCGCACCACGCCGCACATGTACATCGTCAACCCGCAGGGTCAGCTGATCTACGCGGGCGGCATCGACAGCATCCCGTCGGCCAGCGCCGACGACATTCCCAAGGCCACCAACTACGTGAAGACCGGGCTGACCGAAGCCCTGGCCGGCAAGCCGCTGACGGCCAGCAACACGCGGCCGTATGGCTGCAGCATCAAGTACAAGAGCTGACCGGTGCACGGCGGTCGGATGCGTACACTGTGCGCATGAGCACCGTCAGCGAACTGCGCCGCATCCTCGGTACCTGCAAGACCATTGCGGTCGTGGGCCTGTCGCCCCAGTGGCACAGGCCCAGTTTTTTTGCGGCAAAGTACATGCAGTCGCACGGCTACCGGATCGTGCCGGTCAACCCCGCAGCCACCGACATCCTGGGCGAACGCTGCTACCCCAGCGTGACGGCGGCCGCGCAGCACCACGCCATTGACATGGTCGACTGCTTTCGCAAGAGCGCCGACATCCCGCCCATTGCTGACGAGGCGATCGCCATCGGCGCCAAATGCCTGTGGTTGCAACTGGGCGTCATCCATGAAGCCGCCGCGCAAAAGGCCCGCGATGCCGGGCTGGATGTGGTGATGGACCGCTGCGTGAAGATCGAGCATGCGCGGCTGTTTGGCGGGCTGGGCTGGTTTGGCGTGAACACCGGCGTGATTTCTTCGCGGCGGCCGCAGCAGTTGCCGTATTGAAAATGCAGGCTACTGTTTCTCTCTGCGGTTCTCGTTGCACCTCGCAGCAAAGTCACGCCTGGGCGCGCAACGGCGGCATGCCCACCCCCGGCTTCGCGGCAGGCGGTGCCCGGCGGGGGCGATCTGTGCGGTGGCGAGAAGCGCAGGGGGGAGTGTCGGCGCGCGCAGCGCGCGTCGTGACATGCTCGCCGCGACTGTTTGAGCGCAGCGCGAAGCGCGTAGCGAGTTTCGCGGCGCGACCGACCCCCGAGCATCGCAGCGGAGTTTTCGCGAAGCGAAAACCACCGCAGTGTGAGCCCCCACCGGGCACCGCCTGAGGCGAAGCCGCGAGAGCAAAGGAGCGAGCACAAACATGACAAAAGACAGAGACTACGGCTTCGGCACCAGAGCCATCCACGCCGGCGCCACCCCGGACCCGGTCACGGGCGCGCGGGCCACCCCCATCCACCAGACCACCAGCTTTGTGTTTGACAGCGCCGAGCATGCCGCCAGCCTGTTCAATCTGCAGACCTTCGGCAATGTGTACAGCCGCATCAGCAACCCGACGGTGGCGGTGCTGGAAGAGCGCGTCGCGTCGCTCGAAGGCGGCCGCGCCGCGCTGGCGTGCGCCACCGGCATGGCGGCGCAAATGACGGCGCTGCTGGCCATCCTGAAGGCGGGCGACCACATCGTGGCGGCGTCCACGCTGTATGGCGGCACGGTGGGGCAGCTGGGCGTGGGCTTCTCGCGCCTGGGCATTGAAACCACTTTCGTGGACCCCGCCGACCCCGACAACTTCCGCCGCGCCATCCGGCCCAACACGCGGGCGGTGTATGGCGAAACACTGGGCAACCCGCTGGTGAACGTGTTTGACATCGAACCCGTGGCCGCGATCGCGCATGAGCATGGCCTGCCGCTGGTGATCGACAACACGGTGGCCAGCCCCTACCTGTGCAACCCGTTTGCCTTTGGCGCCGACATCGTCGTGCACAGCGCCACCAAATACCTGGGCGGGCACGGCACCACCATGGCCGGCGTGGTGGTGGAGTCCGGCAAGTTCGACTGGGGCTCGGCGCTGTCCGCGCCCAAATTCCCCGACATGCTGGAGCCCAGCCGGGCCTACCACGGCGTGAAGTTCCATGAAACCTTTGGCGACTTCGGCTACACCATGAAGGCGCGCATGGAAGTCAACCGCACCTTCGGCGCCAGCCTGTCGCCGCTGAATGCCTGGCTGATCTTGCAAGGCATCGAGACCCTGCACCTGCGCATGCAGGCGCATTGCCGCAATGCGCTGGCCGTGGCGCGGTTCCTCAGCGGCCATGCGCTGGTCAGCTGGGTCAACTACCCGGGTCTGGACGATTCGCCGCACCATGCGCTGGCACGCAAGCAGTTCCGCGCCATTGACGGCGCGCCGGGCTGCTCGGGCATCCTCACCTTCGGCATCCGGGCCGCCGACCCGGCGCGCGCGGGCGAGCGCTTTATCGACGCCTGCGAGTTCATGAGCCACCTGGCCAACATCGGGGACGCCAAGACGCTGGTGATCCACCCCGCGTCCACCACCCACCGCCAGCTGGACGAGGCCGAACTGGCCCGCGCCGGCGTGCGCCCGGACATGATTCGCGTGTCAGTGGGCATTGAAGACGCGGACGACATCCTGTGGGACATCGACCAGGCCCTGCGCCGCGCCGTGTAATCACAAGCCCGCAGCGCCATGCAAATCGACCTCGACCTGCACGACTTCATCGACCAGCAGCAGCGCGAACTGCCACCGCCGCGCGACCCCACCGACGTGGCCGCACAGGTGCAGCGCTACGCCGCGCTGTCGCGCCGCCTGCCGTCGGTGCTGGTGCCCGTGACCAGCGGCGACTTCAAGCTGCGTCCCGGCGGCAAGGCGCTGCCCGCGCGCATGCACTGGCCCACGGGCGCCCAGGCACCGGTGTTGATGGCCTGGTTTGTGGGCGGCGGCTGGACGGCCGGTGACCTGGACACCCATGACGGCCTGTGCCGCCAGCTGGCGCATGACCTGGGTGTGGCGGTGGCCTGCGTGCAGTTGCCAGCGCCCGCCGGCAGCCCGCTGCTGCAAACCAGTGAGTTCGCCCTGCTGGCGCTGCGCACACTGCTGGAGGGTCGGACCAAGCTGGGCGTGCAGCCCGCCCGGCTGCTGGTGGGCGGCGACGGCAGCGGCGGCCACGCGGCGCTGCAGGCCGCCTGGCGCCTGGCCCGGGCGCAGCCGGGCAGCGTGGACGCGGTGCTGGGCCTGTGCCCGCTGGTCAAGCCCGACTTCAATAGCGCCAGCTACATCCGCTGCGCGTCGTCCCCGGTGTTCTCCCGCGCCGACGCCATCCGGGCCTGGCACGGCTTCCTGCAAGGTCAATGGGACCTGTGGGACGAGCGCGCCGTGCTGATGCACGGCAACGCGCCCATCCAGAACCCGCCGGTCATGGTGCTGCTGGCGGCCGAACAGGACGTGGCCCATGACGACGCCATCCAGCTGCACGACTGGCTGCGCATGGTGGGCGCGCGCTGCGAATTTTTTGGCGCGCCACGCATGACGCACGATTTCGCGCGCATGCAGCATGCCAGCGACAAGGCACGCAAGCTGATGAAGGACGCGCTGGGCGCGTTTGCCGAGATCGCCGGGCTTACCCCGTAAGGCCCCGCCGGGGCGCCTGCCACAATAAGGCCCATGAGCTTCGCCCCCCTGCAAAACGACACCTTCCTGCGCGCCTGCTGGCGCCTGTCCACCCCCCACACCCCCGTCTGGCTGATGCGCCAGGCCGGGCGCTACCTGCCCGAGTACCGCGCCACGCGCGCCCAGGCCGGCAGCTTCATGGGCCTGGCCACCCACACCGGCTACGCGACCGAGGTCACGCTGCAGCCGCTGGAACGCTACCCGCTGGACGCAGCCATCCTGTTCAGCGACATCCTGACCGTGCCCGACGCCATGGGCCTGGGTTTGAGCTTCGCCATGGGCGAGGGGCCGCGGTTTGCGTCGCCCGTGCGCGACGAGGCCGCCGTCAAGGCGCTGCAGGTGCCCGACCTCAACAAGCTGAGGTACGTGTTTGACGCGGTCACGTCCATCCGCCGCGCGCTGAACGGCCGCGTGCCGCTGATCGGCTTTTCAGGCAGCCCCTGGACGCTGGCCTGCTACATGGTCGAAGGCGCGGGCTCGGACGACTACCGCCTGGTCAAGACCATGCTGTACAGCCGCCCGGACCTGATGCACCACCTGCTGGCCATCAATGCCGATGCCGTGGCCGCCTACCTGAACGCCCAGATCGACGCGGGCGCGCAGGCCGTGATGATTTTTGACAGCTGGGGCGGCGTGCTGGCCGACGGCGCGTTCCAGGCGTTCAGCCTGGCCTACACAGCGCGCGTGCTGGCCCAGCTCAAGCGCGAGCACGACGGCGCGAAGATCCCGCGCATTGTGTTCACCAAGGGCGGCGGCCAGTGGCTTTCGCAGATGCAGTCACTGGACTGCGAGGTGCTGGGCCTGGACTGGACGGTGAACCTGGCACAGGCGCGCGCCCTGGTGGGTCACACCCATGCGCTGCAGGGCAACCTGGATCCAAACGTGCTGTTTGCCCCGCCTGAGCAGGTGGCGGCCGAAGCGCGCAAGGTGCTGGACGCATTTGGCGCGCCGCACCGCGGCGAAGGCCCGGGGGTGGGGCACATCTTCAACCTGGGCCACGGAATCAGCCAGCACACGCCGCCTGAGCACGTCACTGCGCTGGTCGAGGCGGTGCATTCGCATTCGCGCCAGATGCGGCTTTGAGCACTTGTCATGCGCGTGTCATCAGGGAGTTCCCTAGGCAGTGCACTTTGCAAAAACTTTGCCAGCGCGCTTGACTTATGCACAAAAGTTGTGCTGCGGCGCGCCAAAAACCTGTCGCTGTTCGCGCTCTTGCTATGAATCCCATAGCGCACGCAAGTCATTGATTTATATAGGCTTATCGGTTTGCTTTTTTTGCAGGCAAATTAGCCAAAGCCTTGATTTTCAAGGCCTCGGAGCCGGTCACGACACGATATCAACAAAGTTATCCACAGAAATACTGAATCATCGTCAAATTGGTTTTGAATCAATGACTTAAGGCGCTTTTCGACAGTTGACCTTAAGAAAAACCCTTAACCCAAGCCCTTTCATGTCGCACCGCCTGGCCGTTCTGGTTGCAACGCCCGCGCACAGCTCGATCCGCGGACCGCTGAGCTATCGAAGTGAGCTGCCACTCGCGCCGGGCGCTCTGGTGCGAGTACCGCTGGGCCGGCGTGAAGTGTTGGGGCTGGTGTGGGAACACGATCCGGCGCAGGACACCGACCGGGCGGAAACGGAAGACAAGCCCATATTGGGCGCGCTGGACGGCATCCCCCCATTGACCGCCTCGTGGAGACAATTAGTTACTTTCGCCGCGAACTATTACCAGCGCAGCGTGGGCGAAGTGGCACTGGCCGCGCTGCCGCCACAGTTGCGGGGCCTGAGCGCCCTGCAGTTGGCGCGGCGGCTGCGGCGCAAGACGGCGGGCAGGGAAGCCACCGCCGCGGACATTGCCACGGATGTCACAAAAAGTGTCGCACTGACGCCCGAGCAGGCGCAGGCACTGGGCGGGATCGCAGCGCACAGCGGCCCCTTCCTGGTCTATGGCGCTACCGGCAGCGGCAAGACCGAGGTGTATCTGCAGGCGGTGCAGGCCTTGCTGGCCACCAACCCGCAGGCCCAGGCGCTGGTGATGGTGCCCGAGATCAACCTCACGCCCCAGCTGGAGTCGCGCTTCATCGCGCGTTTTGGCGCCGACGCCGTGGTGTCGCTGCACAGCGGCATGACGAACCCGCAGCGTCTGAAAAGCTGGCTGGCCGCGCACACCGGCGCCGCACGCATCGTGCTGGGCACGCGCATGGCGGTGTTTGCCTCCATGCCCGCCTTGGGCCTGATCGTGGTGGACGAAGAGCACGACCCCAGCTACAAGCAGCAGGAAGGTGCGCGCTATTCGGCGCGCGACCTGGCCGTTTACCGTGGCAAGCTGGAAGGCGCAAAAGTCCTGCTCGGCTCGGCCACGCCGTCCCTGGAAAGCTGGCAGGCCAGCGAAAAAGGCCGCTACCTGCGCCTGGACATGCCCTCGCGCATTGGCGATGGGCGCCTGCCCGCGGTGAAGCTGGTGGACATGAACCTGCAGCCGAAAAAGACGGTGTTTTCGGTGCAGCTGCTGGAGGCCATCCGCCAGCGGCTGGCGCGCGGCGAACAGTCGCTGGTGTTCCTGAACCGGCGCGGCTACGCGCCTGTGCTGGCCTGCAACGCCTGCGACTGGAAAAGCGAATGCCCGCACTGCAGCGCCTACCGCGTGTTCCACAAGATCGACCGCACCCTGCGCTGCCACCACTGCGGCTTCACCGAGCGCGTGCCGCGCGCCTGCCCGGCCTGCGGCAATGTGGACATCGCCCCGCTGGGCCGGGGCACCGAGCGGCTGGAAGAACACCTGGCCGAGCTGCTGGCGGACACGCGCAACGCGCAGGGTGAGCCGGTGCGCATCGCCCGCATGGATGCTGACACCACGCGGCTCAAAGGGTCACTGGAATCGCAGCTGGCCCAGGTGCATGCGGGCGCGGTTGACGTGCTGGTGGGTACGCAGATGGTCACCAAGGGCCATGACTTTCGCCGCATCACGCTGGTGGCCGCGGTGAACGCCGACGCGGCGCTTTTTTCCAGCGACTTTCGCGCGCCCGAGCGGCTGTTTGGCCTGCTGATGCAGGCCGCCGGCCGCGCCGGGCGCGATGCCGCCCAGGCTGGTGCAAGCGAGATGTGGGTACAGACCTGGCACCCTGCGCATCCCTTGTTTGGCGCCTTGCGCCGCCACGACTACCCGGCGTTCGCCGCCCAGCAGCTCAAGGAGCGCGAGGAAGCCGGCATGCCGCCGTTTTCGTTCCAGGCACTGGTGCGCGCCGAGGCCCGCACGCAAGAGGCCGCGCAGGCCTTCCTGAACGCCGCCAGTGCGGCGGCACAGGACGTGCCTGCGTACGAACACGTCACGCTGTACCCGGCCGTGCCCATGAGCGTGCAGCGCGTGGCCAATGTGGAGCGCGCGCAGATGCTGGTGGAAAGCGCATCGCGCGCCGCGCTGCAGCACTTCCTGACGCACTGGCATGCGGTGCTGCACGCGACCAGAGAAAAGGGCCTGATCCGCTGGGCCGTCGACGTCGACCCCCTAGCCGTCTGAATTTTTGAGCTTCAGCGCAGCGTCATACAGGTCATTGCGGCTGCCGCCGGTGATGTCGGCGGCGAGCTTCACCGCCGTCTTCACGGGAAGCTCTTTCAGCAGCAGTTGCAGCACGCGCAGGCCGTCATCGGCCTGGGGCACGTCGGCCACGGCGTGCAGCACCACGGCAAATTCACCGCGCAGGCGCCGCGCATCGGCGGCCAGCCAGGCGGCCAGGCCCTCACAGGCCAGCGAGGCAATGTCTTCAAACTGCTTGGTGATCTCGCGCGCAACCGTCACAGGCCGGCTGCCCAGCACGGCCAAGGCGCGCGCCAACGCCTCCATGCGGTGGGGCGCTTCCAGCAGCACGACGGCACGTGACTCGCCGGCGAGCACCTGCACCGCGGCGTCGCGCTCGCCGGCCTTGCTGGGCAAAAAACCCGCGAACACAAAGCCGCTCGCACCATCGTGCGACACGCTGCCCGCCGCACTGAGCGCGGCGGTGATGCTGCTGGCCCCGGGCAGCGGCACCACGCGCAGGCCCGCCGCACGCACAGCGGCCACCAGCCGCGCGCCCGGGTCGCTCACGGCGGGCGTGCCGGCGTCGCTGGCATAGGCAATGCGCTGGCCCTGCTGCAGGCGCTGCACCACGGCCTGCGCGGCCTCGGCTTCGTTGTGCTGGTGCACGGCCAGCAGTTGCGCGCTGCCGCGTTCGATGCCGTAGGCGCGCAGCAGCGCCTGCGTGTGGCGCGTGTCTTCGCAGGCCACCGCGTCGGCCAGCTGCAGCACATGCAGCGCCCGCAGGCTGATGTCGGCCAGGTTGCCGATCGGCGTGGCCACGACATACAACGCGCCCTGCGGATAATGCTGCTGTGCCGCCGCATCGCGCGCGGCCCCCAGGGCGGAAGAAAAAGAAGCGATCAATGGATATCCCCAAAGCACAGCCAACCACCAAAGAGCGCGGTGACGCGGGCGAGGACCGCGCGCTGGCGCACCTGCTGGGCGCGGGCTTGCGGCTGGTGTCACGCAATTATCGGACGCCCGGGCGCGGCGGCGGCGAAATCGACCTGATCATGCGCGAGCCGGACGGCACGCTGGTGTTCGTGGAGGTACGCCAGCGCTCCAGCGGCTCGCATGGGGGCGCGGGCGCCAGCATCAGCCCGTTCAAACAGCGCCGCATCATCTTCGCCGCGCGCCACTACCTGATGCGCCTGGGCCATGAGCCGCCTTGCCGGTTTGACGTGGTGCTGCTGCAAGCCAGCCAGGTGCAGTGGCTGCGCGCGGCGTTTGACGTGGGCTGAGTCAGCCGCCGGGCATCAGCGGATAGACCGGGCCCGGCATGCCGCAAGCGAGGAACCACCGCACGGCTTCGGCCGCATGCGCTGGCGCGTCCGCGGCACCGCCATGCCGTGACAGCAGCAGATGCAGCCGCGCGGCGTCATAGGGTGAGGCATGGGCCGCGCAGGCGTGAAGGCCGCTGCGCCAGGCACGCTGCGCCGCCATGGCACGACCGCGCAGCATTTCGCCGCAACCCTGATACAGCAGCCGCCGGGGCGTCAGCACCGGCAGGCTGGACGACAGGACCCGGTACCGCCGCACAGCCTGCAGCGCCAGGCCGCGCGCCTGGCGCCCCGCGTCGCCCGGGCTGTCGGCCGCGCTCAGCAGCACATCGACCACCAGCGCCAGGGCCAGCAAGGTGTAGAACCGGCCCGTGGTCACGCCATGCGCAAGGTCCAGCGCCTCCTGGGCCAGCAGCAGCACCTGGCGAAGGTCACCCTGCGCCCACGCCACCAGGGACTCCAGGCCTCGCAGGCGGATGTCTTCCAGCGTGGTGCGGCGCACGGCAATGCTGTGGATATCGTGCAGGCAACCCTGGGCGATGGCAACGCCGCCCAGCCCGCTGCGCAGCAGCGCCTGCACCTTGAACATCAGCGCCCGGCGCAGGATGACCGGCTGTTCCAGCGCACGGGCCTCTACCTCGGTGATGCGGACCTCCTCCAGAAGCCGCGGGAAATTGCCCTGGTGCAGATGCACTGCATTGAGCTGCGCGCGGCATTCCAGCGAATCGTAGCCATAGCCCAGCGATGCCAGCGCCGCTGCCGCACGCAGCATGTAGGCCTCGGCCACGTCCCAGCGCCCGCGCATGATCATCAAGTGGCCCAACTGCTGTAACGCGAAAGCCTCGTCCACCGGCTGCGTGTCACGCAGGCGCGCTCGTACACGACGTACAAGCCAGCCGGCCATCCAGCCTTGACGGCGAGTGCCGAGAAAGGCCAGCGCCTTGAGCATGACCGCCAGGCGTGCATCCGCCGCACCGGAACGCCGCGCCGCGACCCAGGCGGCGGCAAGCCCCGCCCACAGCTCGGAGCCGGACGCACCATCGATGAAGCGGCCCATGAGCAGGCGGGCGATGGCATGGGCCAGCAAGCGCTGGGCGTTGCGCTCATGTTCCGCCGCGGCCGGTCGGCTGGCCAGCGCCACCGGAACGCGGCCCAGCGCACGGACCCAGGCGCGCACGCCGGCCGCTGGCATCGCCACGCCACCCAGCTCGAGCACGGCGCGAAGATGCGCGTCGTCGTACAGGTTGCCATACTGGTTGTGCGTGACCACGCCCGCGCGGTAGTGCCAGGCCATGCGGTAAGCGGGGCGGGCGTCGGGGTAGCGTTGCAGCGCCGCTTCCAGCAGGCGCGCAGCTGCAAAATGCCAGCCCAGCCGGTGGTAGATGTCGCACAGCGCCGCCAGCGGTGCGTCCACCTGCTCGGCATCGGCCCATTGCAGGGCCTGCTGGACCGCCGCGGCCAGCGTGCTGATGTCGGCCTTTGCCTCGTCCAGCAAGGCGGGCTCGCGTTGCAGCCGGGGCGCCAGCGCCAGAAGGCGCGACAGAACACCCAGCACGAACTGGCGCCGCCAGGCGTGCGAGGGGTCCAGATCCTCGAGCATGGCCAGGCCATGCTGGCGCGTCAGCTCGTGCATGCGGCAGCGGCCCAGCGCCTCGCGCGCGACCACGCAGCGCTCGACCAGAACCGACACGATGTCGTCGCTCACGCCCGCGCAATCCGGCACCCATTCGCGCGGAAAGGTGCCGCGGAACAATGCGCAGCGCGCCCAGGCCTCCTGCGTGGCGCTGTCCAGCTGCTCCCACATGTCACCCATGACTTCCTGCAAGGTGCGGTGACGGTACTCGGGCACGTGAAGGCTGGAGTCCAGCCAGGAGCCCTGCTCCAGCCGCTGGACAAGCTGCCGGGGCGTCAGCGTTCGCAGGGACTGCGCGGCGAACTGGATGGCCAGCGGCGAGCCCTCCAGCAGGTGCACGAGCTGCTTGAGCGCGTCATACTCAAGCGCCTCGTCAACGGCAACGCCCACCCGCCGCGCGCAAGCGCGCAGCAGCGCCAGCGCGGCGCCCGGGTCCGCACTGCCGTCACCCTCTGCCAGCCCCTGCAGTTCGTACAGCCATTCGTGCGCAATGCCCAGCCGCACCCGCGACGTAACGATCACCACGCAACCCGGCGCCGCCTCCAGCAGCTCCGCCACAACATGCGCGGCCGCAATGCAGGTCTCAAAGCCGTCCAGGCCCAGCACGGCACGCCGCGCGCCCAGGTACTTGCGAAGCATGGCCATCGGCTGGACGGTCTGACTGAAGTCAAGCCCCAGCGCCGACCCCAGCGCCGCCACCAGGTGTTCACGTACGGACTCCGCCGAGGCTTCGCGGCCGATGAAGTCAAAGCTGCACAGCACGCAGCCATCGGGGAATCCGGGCGCGATCTCGTCAATCAACGCGCGGGCCAGCCGGCTCTTTCCGACGCCTGCCGGGCCCAACACCGTGACCAGCCGTTCGCCCCGATCCAGATGCTGGCGGATGCGGCGCAGGTCACCCGCGCGCCCAATGAGCGGAAGCAGGTCGATGGCACCGGGACGCGACTGCAGGGCAGGCGCCGGCGCCGCCGGGGGCACATTGCCACGCCGGATGTCTTCGGCCAGCGCCACCAGGGCAGGCGATGGCTTGCTGCCCTGGTGCTCTGCCAGGGCCAGGCGGCAGGCCTCATAGCGATCAAGCGCCGCGGCGGTGGATCCCACGCGCGCGAGCAGTCGCAGCAACGGCATGTGCGGCTCCTCATTCCAGGGCTCGATCTGCGCCCACAGCTCCAGGTACTGGAGCTCGTTGTGCACGTGGCGCGCCTGCTGTTCCAGCCGCACCAGCTCCCGCAGGAGCACCACGGTGCTGCGGTCAATGCGCTGGCGTTGCAGGCCCACCCAGTCATCGAATGCCGCACAGTCACGCAGCTGGAAGTCGCCAAGGAACGGCCCGCAGTAACGGGCCACCGCGCCGCCGAGCGCCGAGGCGCCCTGCTGTTGCCCGGCGGTGTCGGCCGCCCGCAGAAGCTGCAGCGCGTCCACCTGGACATCAGCGCCCGCGTCTATGCCAACCGTCTCCGCATCCGCATGGATGACGCCGGGCAGGCGTTGCCTGAGCTTGGTCAGCGCCAGGCGCAGATTGGCGCGGGCGCCGTCATCACCCGTGTCGCACCAGAACATGTCGGCCAGCACCTCGCGGCGAACCGGCCTGCGCTCCATGGCGATGTAGATCAGCAGCGCCAGCGACTTGGCCGGCAAGACCACGCTGTCGGCCCCCTGCGGGCCAGCGTGCAGGCGCACACGGCCCAGCACGCGTAGGTTCACGTTGTGTTTCATCAAGGATTGCAATGTGCCGCGTCCCGCGGCACCCCTTGCGTCGCGGCCGTTGCCGCGCGGTCAGGCCAGGGCCTGCGATGCCAGCGGGAAGGTGATGGTCACGCAATTGCCGCCGCTGGGTGAGCGCGCGCAGCTGACGTGACCGCCATGCTCCTCCGCGAAGTCCCCCGCCATGAGCAGGCCCAGACTCTCGCTCTCCTCATGGCCGCGCCCACCCGCGCCCAGCAAGGGCGCCATCAGGCCCCAGCCCGAAGGCGCGAAAGCGCGCGTGTCGCTGATGGATACCTGCACGTCACCATCGACCCGGCGGGACGCCACGTCAATGGTTCCGCAGCCTCCCAGGGCCTGCGCGGCATCCAGGATCAAGTGCAGCACCACCTGGTGGAACTCGGGAAGATCGGCGCCGGCATGCTCGAAGGGGGCGTAGCGCTCGGCGATGCGCACCCCGGGCGGGACCAGGGTGCGCGCAATGCGCACCATGCGGCGCAGCACCTGGTTGATGTCACACGGCGCCGTGGGTTCATGGGGCTGCGCGCTCAGTTGCCTGGCAGCGTCGCGCACGCTGTGACGACCTCGATCAGGGAGGCCCGTGGGCGCACGGCCAACCCGAGGCCGGACCGGCTCACGCCAAAGTGCCAGGCCCCAGGACGACAGGATGCCAAAACCGGCGTGGCCGGGGAGCGGGAGGAATCTGGTGTACATGGGAGCTTTCGGTGTGGAAGGTGTTGGGATCGGGAGGCAGCAAAGGCGCATGACACTCACTCAGGTGGAATGCACGGCAACGACGGGGGAGCGCAGCGCCACCACGGGCGCCGGCGCGGCTACATCGGGGCTGGCCGGAGGGCTTGCGCTCACGGCGCCCACGGCGTGCAGCGCCGCCAGAGACTGGCAAACCTGCTGCTCAGGCGCGCCCAGGCGCCGCGCGAGGTCAGCCAGCATCATGGGACCGGACCGCAGCGCCGCCATCAGCCGGATATGGGCCGGGTCGAGCTGCTCGATGGGCATGCGCGGCATACGGCAAAAGTGGATCGGCCTGCGGCGATAGCGCGTGGGCAGGATGTCCAGCGTGGTGCGGGCGGCGTATGTCCATATCAGGTCACCGGTTGCGCGGCGCACGAACGACTGCGGCGGCACACCGGCGCCATGCGGGCGACGGGTCCACTCGGCGCGCAGCAGGTCACCCGGCGTGACCGTCAGCGGAAAAGCCGCCATGCCCCGACGCAGGTCGATCACCGCGGTCAGGCGGCTGTGGTGCAGCAGCTGGTAAACGCCGCCGCTGGCGACTTCTTCCTGGTGCCAGTTCAACGAGCAGCCCAGCGCGTAGTCACAGCGCAACATGCCAAGGCGCGATTCCAGTGTGCGAAAAGCAGCCACCACGCTCGCCTGGCGGTCTGGATCGAACAACACGGCACCAGGAACCGCGGTGAATTGTTCGCTGGAGACCGCCAGCAGGCCTGGCGCCCGCCGCAGATCCCACCCCTGCGAATGACCGTCGGGGCGGCGTTGAAGGACATTCAGGCCCGCCGCGCCACGGTCTTCGATGGCCTGGGAATTGACGCACCAGACGTCCGCCCGTTGCGGTTCTACCTGGCGCCATCCACAATCCTCGCGGCCGAAAGCCCCGGTCCATAGGGTGAGCTGTTCGCAGGCTCGGGGGGCAAATCCGAGAAAGCTCACGCCAAGAAGCAACTTGTCCATAAGTCAGCCCCCGCTGCGTGACAGGCGCTCATGGAGATAACGGATCAGTGGCATGTTGTGGCCTTCTATGGGTTGGTGGTTGCCCTGCGTCTCGGTCAAGATTGACTTCTGCCGCAGCCATGGGCGCATTGAAGGCCGCTCGCGTTTTATTGCCGTTTCCGGCGCGCTTAATGTGCGTTTTCCACCTGATCGATGCCGTTTATTAACCATAAGGTATCAATTAATCGGTCTTTTCCCCATACGTCCCGCGCCGATCGTCCTGGTACAGGCGATCGCCGAAGCGAGATACAGGCGCACCGCCCGCCTGAAAAATGTTACTTTTTGTTTTAATTCTGGTTTGAGACCAGCCAGGTTGGCAGGTGCCGTCGGGTGGGGGGTTATCATCCCCAACCATGCTTGAGCAACGCATCCAACAGCATTTCATCGACAGCGCCGACCTCAAATACCAGTCTGCGCAGATCCTGAGCAAGCCCATCGCCGCCGCCGTTCAGGCGCTGCTGGCCTGCGTCACCAGTGGGGGCAAGGTTCTGGCCTGTGGCAATGGCGGCTCGGCCGCCGACGCACAGCATTTTTCGGCGGAGTTTGTGGGCCGGTTTGAACGGGAACGCCCCGAACTGGGGGCGATCGCCCTGACCACCGACAGCTCCATCCTCACCGCGATCGCCAACGACTACGACTACAGCGTGGTATTTGCCAAGCAGGTCCGCGCGCTGGGCCAGGCCGGCGACGTGCTGCTGGCCCTGTCCACCAGCGGCAACTCGGCCAGCGTGCTGCAGGCCATTGCCGCCGCCCATGAGCGCGACATGACGGTCGTGGCATTGACCGGACGTGGGGGTGGCAAGATGGCCCAGGCCCTGCGCGAAACCGATGTCCATATCTGCGTGCCGCATGACCGCACGGCACGCATCCAGGAAGTCCACATCCTCGCACTGCACTGCCTGTGCGACGGCGTGGACGCCCAGCTTCTCGGAGAACAGGAAAACCCGACATGACCCAAGCTTCCCGCCGACTTGTACTTTCCGCCCTGGCAGCCGGCATTGCCGCCGGTGTGCTGACCGCCTGCGCGCCGCTGATCGTGGGCGGCGCGGCCGTCGGTGCGCTGGTCGCGATCGACCGCCGCACATCGGGCGCCCAGCTCGAGGACGAAGGCATCGAACTGCGCGCCGCCAGCCGGGTTCGCGAAGCACTGGGCGACCGCGCTCATGTGAATGTGACCAGCTACAACCGTCAGGTGCTCGTCACGGGCGAAGTGCCCAACGATGCGGCCCGCCAGCAGGTCGAGCAGATCGTGTCACGCGTTGAAAATGTGCGCTCTGTGGTCAATGAGCTGGCGGTGCTGGGCAACACCACGCTGGCCCAGCGGTCCAACGACGTGCTGATCACGGGCAAAGTGCGTGCATCCCTGGTGGACGCCAAGGACCTGTTCGCGGGCGCCTTCAAGGTCGTGACCGAGCGCGGCACCACCTACCTGATGGGCCGGGTCACGCAGCGCGAGGCGGACCGCGCCACGGCCATCACCCGCACGGTCGGTGGTGTGCAGAAGGTGGTGCGCATTTTCGAAATCATCACCGAGGACGAGCTGCGCCGGCTGCAGCCCCAGCAAGCGCCGCAGCCGGCCCGTGCGGCCAGCGCGGCGCGCTGAATTTCATTTCAGCCGCTTGATCAGGCTGGACGTGTCCCAGCGCTGGCCGCCCAACGCCTGCACGTCCGCATAGAACTGGTCCACCAGGGCGGTGACGGGCAGCCGAGCGCCGTTGCGCTTGGCTTCGTCCAGCACCAGGCCCAGGTCCTTGCGCATCCAGTCCACCGCGAAGCCGAAGTCGAACTTGCCGGCGATCATGGTCTTGCCGCGGTTGTCCATCTGCCAGCTCTGGGCCGCGCCCTTGCCGATCACGTCCAGCACCTGCTCCATGTCGAGGCCAGCCTTCTGGCCGAAAGCAATGGCTTCAGACAGCCCCTGCACCAGCCCGGCGATGCAGATCTGGTTGACCATCTTGGCCAATTGGCCGGACCCGGCCTCGCCCAGTAGCGTGAAGGCGCGCGCGAATGCCATGGCGACGGGCTTGGCCGTATCGAAGGCACTGGCATCACCGCCGCACATCACGGTCAGCAGGCCGTTTTGGGCACCGGCCTGGCCGCCGGACACAGGTGCATCCACAAACTGCAGGCCCAGGTTTTTGGCTGCGGCGTACAGCTCGCGCGCCACATCGGCGGATGCCGTCGTGTGGTCCACAAAAACGCTGCCTGGCTTCATTCCGGCAAAAGCGCCATCGGCGCCAAGCGTGACCGAGCGCAGGTCATCGTCATTGCCCACGCAGCAAAACACGATGTCAACGCCGCCCGCGGCCTCACGCGGCGTGGCCGCGGTGGTACCGCCGAATTCCTCTGCCCAGGCCGCCGCCTTGGCAGCGCTGCGGTTGTAGACCGTGACCTGGTGCCCGGCCAGCGCCAGATGCCCGGCCATGGGCAAGCCCATGACGCCCAGGCCGAGGAAGGCGACCTTGCGCGAAGGGGTGGGCTCGTAGGTTTTGGGGTTGGTACTGCTCATGGGATGTGTGCTTAAACGATGGCGAGGTGTTCGGTGCCGGAGGCCAGGTCCTGGTTCTTGGCGCGCTGGCTGTTCAGCTTGATCTGCAGGCGCAGGTCGTTGACGGAGTCGGCGTTGCGCAGCGCGTCTTCGTAGGAAATGATGTTGTTTTCATAGGCATCGAACAGCGCCTGGTCGAACGTCTGCATGCCCAGGTTGCGCGACTTCTTCATGATTTCCTTGATCTCGGCGACCTCTCCCTTGAAGATCAGGTCGGAGATCAGCGGGCTGTTCAGCATGATTTCCACCGCGGCCTGGCGGCCCTTGCCGTCCTGCTTGGGCACCAGCCGCTGCGAAATCATGGCCTTGAGGTTCAACGACAGGTCCATCAGAAGCTGCGCGCGCCGCTCTTCGGGAAAGAAGTTGATCACGCGGTCCAGCGCCTGGTTGGCGCTGTTGGCATGCAGCGTGGCCAGGCACAGGTGGCCGGTTTCGGCGAACGCGATGGCGTGCTCCATGGTTTCGCGGTCGCGGATTTCGCCCATCAGGATCACGTCGGGCGCCTGACGCAGCGTGTTCTTGAGCGCGGCTTCCCAGCTGTCGGTGTCCAGGCCCACCTCGCGTTGCGTCACCACGCAGTTCTTGTGCGGATGCACGAATTCCACCGGATCCTCGATCGTGATGATGTGACCGTAGGAGTTTTCGTTGCGCCAGTCCACCATGGCCGCCAGCGTGGTGGACTTGCCCGAGCCCGTGGCGCCCACAAGGATGGTCAGGCCGCGCTTGGCCATCACCACTTCCTTGAGCACCTGCGGCACGCCCAGCGTGTCGATGGTGGGCAAGGTCATGGGAATCACCCGCAGCACCATGCCCACCTTGCCCTGCTGCACAAAGGCATTGACGCGAAAGCGCCCGATGCCAGGCGGCGAGATGGCAAAGTTGCATTCCTTGGTGCGCTCGAACTCCGAGGCCTGCTTGTCGTTCATGATCGAGCGCGCCAGCGACAGCGTGTGCGCGCCCGTCAGCGGCTGCGGCGATACCTTCGTGACCTTGCCGTCCACCTTCATCGCAGGCGGGAAGTCGCCGGTGATGAACAGGTCACTGCCATTGCGGCTGACCATGAGTTTCAACAGGTCGTTGATGAATTTACTGGCCTGATCGCGCTCCATGAGAGCACCTCCTTACTGCTAGCCGGGGAAGTTTTCGGGGATTTTTGCCTTGCCGCGCGCTTCAGCCGGGCTGATGATGTTGCGCTTGACGAGGTCTGCCAGGTTCTGGTCCAGCGTCTGCATGCCAAAACTGTTGCCGGTCTGGATGGCCGAGTACATCTGCGCCACCTTGGCCTCGCGGATCAGGTTGCGGATGGCGCTGGTGCCCAGCATGATCTCGTGCGCGGCCACGCGGCCCTGGCCATCCTTGGTCTTGCACAGCGTCTGCGAGATCACGGCCTGCAGTGACTCCGACAGCATGGCGCGGATCATTTCCTTTTCCTCGGCCGGGAATACGTCGATGATCCGGTCGATGGTCTTGGCCGCGCTGGACGTGTGCAGCGTACCGAACACCAGGTGGCCCGTTTCAGCCGCGGTCATGGCCAGGCGGATGGTTTCCAGGTCACGCATTTCGCCCACCAGGATGGCGTCCGGGTCCTCGCGCAGCGCGGATTTCAGCGCGGCGGCAAAGCTCAGCGTCATGGGCCCCACCTCCCGCTGGTTGATCAGGCATTTCTTGGATTCATGGACGAACTCGATCGGGTCCTCCACCGTGAGGATGTGGCCGTATTCGGTTTCGTTGAGGTAGTTGACCATGGCCGCCAGCGTGGTGGACTTGCCCGAGCCCGTCGGGCCGGTGACAAGCACCATGCCACGCGGCTTGAGCGCCAGGTCGCCGAAAATCTTGGGCGCGTTGAGCTGCTCCAGCGTGAGGATCTTGGACGGAATCGTCCGGAACACGGCGCCCGCGCCGCGGTTCTGGTTGAAGGCATTGACACGAAAGCGCGCCAGGCCGTCGATCTCGAAGGAGAAGTCCACTTCCAGGAATTCCTCATAGACCTTGCGTTGAGTGTCATTCATGATGTCGTACACCATGCTGTGCACCTGCTTGTGGTCCAGCGAATCCACGTTGATGCGTCGCACGTCGCCATGCACGCGGATCATGGGCGGCAGGCCGGCGGAGAGGTGAAGGTCGGAAGCCTTGTTCTTGACGCTGAATGCCAGCAACTGGGTAATGTCCACGGATCCCTCGATTGTCTGATTTGATACGCTCGGACGATTATGACCACGATTGGCGACAACCTCCAGAGTGTTCGTACCCGCATTGCCACAGCCTGCGCCGCCGCGGGGCGGGATGCGGCCAGCGTGGCGCTTCTGGCGGTGTCAAAGACCTTCGGGCCCGAAGCCGTGCGCGAGGCCCACGCCGCCGGACAGACCGCTTTTGGTGAGAACTACATCCAGGAAGCGGTGGAAAAAATCGCGCTGCTGCAGGACCTTTCCCTGCAGTGGCATTGCATCGGCCCCATCCAGAGCAACAAGACCCGGCTGGTGGCCGCGCATTTCGACTGGGCACACACCGTGGACCGGCTGAAGATCGCGCAGCGCCTGAGCGAGCAACGCCCCGACGGGCTCGCGCCGTTACAGGTATGCATTCAGGTCAACATTGATGGCGGCGTCACCAAATCAGGCGTGGCACCCGATGAAGCGCTGGCCCTGGCACGCGAGGTCGCCGGCCTGCCGCGCCTGACACTGCGCGGCATCATGACCCTTCCCGAGCCTTCGGTCGACCTTGCCGCGCAGCTGGCGGTGCACCAGCGTGCGCGCGGCCTGTTTGACGAACTCCGTGCCGCCGGGCTGCCGCTGGACACACTGTCCATGGGCATGACGGCCGATCTGGAAGCCGCCGTGCAGGCGGGCAGCACCATGGTGCGCGTGGGCACGGCGATTTTCGGCGGACGGGCCCGCCCCGCCTGAACCTCCTGCTTCTGCCTATTTTTTGGGCAGGGCCAGCGGCTTGATCGCGCCGCAGTCCGCGCCCAGCCATTTGCCGCTGGCGTCCATCGTGGCCGCCACGGGCTTGCCCTGGTGCGTGGTGTTCATGGTCATCTTCATGTCGTAGGCGCTGTCGCCCTTGAAGTTGACGCGGCCCTCGCCGCTGGCCACCGGGTCGGTGCAGACAAATTTCATGTTCATGCCGGCGGCGGACTGGTTGCTGACGGTGCTGGTGCAGTTGCCCTTCTCGTGCACCGGCAGCTGGTTGCGCTCGGCCATCTCTTTGGTCAGGCATATTTTGCTCAGCATGGCGCCGCCCGGCCCCGCGGCCATGCTGACGCCCTGTTTGGCCATCATGTCCTGCATCATCTTGCGCTGCTCGGGCGGCATCGCGGCCATCTGCTGCTGCATCTGGGCCATGGCCTTGTCCATCTCGGGGTTACCGCCCATCTTGCTGCTGATTTCCCACAGGCCGGGCTTGATGTTCTGCGCCGCGGCCAGGGCACAGGCCGTGGCCAGCAACGCACCCGCCAGGGTCGTTGAAATGCGTGTCATGTGAGAGCCTTCTGAATCGTTGAATGGGGCATTGTGCTGCGGCCCGCGCGCTACAGCAGCTTGAGTTGTGTGGAATTTTTCACCTCTTCCATCACGGCGTAGGTGCGCGTCTCGCGCACGCCGGGCAGTTGCCACAGCACCGTGCCCGCAAAGTGCCGGTACGCCGCCATGTCGGCCATGCGGGTCTTGAGCAGGTAGTCAAAGCCGCCGGCCACCATGTGGCATTCCATGATCTCGTGGTGCACCTGCACGGCGGCCTTGAAGGCGTCAAACACATTGGGCGTGGTGCGGTCCAGCAGCACCTCCACAAACACCATCATCCCGGCGCCCAGCTTCAGCGGGTTCAGCCGCGCCTCGTAACCCAGGATGTACCCATCGCGCGTGAGGCGTTGCACCCGGGCCAGCACGGCGGTGGGCGACAGCGTGACGGCCTCCGCCAGCTTGAGGTTGGAGATGCGCCCGTCCTGCTGCAGGACATTCAGGATTTTCAGGTCAATGCGGTCGATATCAGCCAGAGATTCAGTCATGAATAGTCATTTATTCTGTTTCATGACGAAATTTAGCGTGAAATTCACCATCAAACAATCCACCATGGCGTCATTCACTACCCGTCTTTCCCAAACCATGGTTCCTGTGCAACACCTGCCTTTTCCCTACCGGCCCGAGGCCACCGTCGTCGCCGACCGCCTGCAGTCGCTGGAGGGTGCGCTGGACTGGGCGGGTGCCGCCCATGCCGCGTCCCCCTGGGTCCAGGCGGTGCGCCACAACCCGCCGCCGTTCTGGGCCATGGAAAGCCTGCTCAAGGAGTACCCGATTTCCAGCGCCGAAGGCCTGGCGTTGATGCGTCTGGCCGAAGCCCTGCTGCGCGTGCCCGACGCCGAGACCGCCATTGCGCTGACGGCGGACCAGCTGGGGCGGGCGGATTTTGACGGTGCGGCCGACTCCACCGCGACGGCAACGTCGCCTTCGACGCTCGCGCGGCTGTCGTCCACCGCCATCGCCCTGTCCAAGAAGTTGTTGCCGGATGCAGGCCATGAGCCCGGTCTGATGGCCAAGCTGGGCGCGCGCACCGTGGTGGCTGCGACGCTGCGCGCTGTGCAACTGCTGGGACGACAGTTTGTGCTGGGCCAGACGATTGGCGAGGCCATGGACGAAGCGGCTGCTGCGCGGCGCCGCACCACGAACCTGCGGTTCAGCTATGACATGCTCGGCGAAGGCGCCCGCACCGATGCCGACGCGCTGCGCTACCTGGCGAGCTACCGCAACGCCATCCAGTCCATCGCTGCTCGCGCCAACCCGGCGCACGCGCCAGCCCACAACGACGGCATTTCCATCAAGCTCAGCGCCCTGCACCCGCGCTATGAAGACGCGCAGCGTGAGCGCGTTCTGGCCGAGCTGGTGCCGCGCGTCTGGACACTGTGCGAACAGGCGGCGCGCGCCAACATCAACCTGACCATTGATGCTGAAGAGGTGGACCGGCTGGAGCTGTCGCTGGATGTGTTCGAAGCGCTGGCGGCCCAGGTGGCGCAGCACCAGCCGCAATGGGCCGGCTTCGGCCTGGCATTGCAGGCCTACCAGACCCGCGCGCTGGAGCTGATCGCGCATGTGGCGGGGCTGGCCCGAACCTACCGCCTGCGCTTCATGTGCCGCCTGGTCAAGGGCGCGTACTGGGACGCCGAGATCAAGCGTGCGCAGGAACTGGGCCTGCCGCACTACCCCGTCTTCACCCACAAGCACCACACCGACGTGAGCTACCTGGCCTGCGCGCGCGCGCTGCTGGCAGCCAACGATGTGATCTACCCGCAGTTCGCAACGCACAACGCAGGGACGATTGCAGCCATTTTGCAGATGGCTGCGCGCGCGGGCGGCAGCTTTGAACTGCAACGCCTGCACGGCATGGGCGAGGGCATCTACCGCGAGGTCCTGAAGAACCCACTGGTGAGCTGCCGCGTCTACGCCCCCGTGGGCCAGCACCGCGACCTGCTGGCCTACCTGGTGCGCCGCCTGCTGGAAAACGGCGCGAACTCGTCCTTTGTGCACCAGCTGGCCGACGAATCGGTGGGCATGGAGGAGCTGCTGATCTCGCCGCTGCGGCTGGAGCCCCATGCGTCGCTGCCGTTACCGCCTGACCTGTATGGCGCCACGCGCAAAAACAGCCAGGGCCTGGACCTGACGGTGCAGGCCATGCGTGCGCCGCTGCTGGCCGCGTACGGCACCACAGCAGTGCCCCGCGTGCCTGAAGCTACCCCGGGGCAGGCCACACAGGCGCTCACGCGCGCCGTGGCCGCTTTCCCCGACTGGTCCCGCACGCCGGTGGCGCAGCGCGCCGCCATCCTGCGCCGGGCCGCCGACGCGCTGGAAGCCGACATGCCGCGCTTTTGCGCGCTGCTGGTCAAGGAGGCCTTCAAGACCTGGGGCGACACCGTCGCCGAGGTGCGCGAGGCGGTGGACTTCCTGCGCTACTACGCCAACGAGGCCGAGCGCATCATGGCGCCAGTTGCGTTGCCGGGGCCGACGGGCGAAAGCAACGAGTTGCGCCTGACCGCGCGGGGCGCCTGGGTGTGCATCAGCCCCTGGAACTTTCCGCTGGCGATCTTCATGGGCCAGGTGGCTGCCGCGCTGGCCACCGGCAACACCGTGCTGGCCAAGCCGGCCGAGCAGACGCCCGGTGTGGCGCTGCAAGCCGTGAAGCTGCTGCATGCCGCAGGCGTGCCGGGTGATGCTCTGCAACTGCTGCACGGGCCCGGTGAGACCGTGGGCGCGGCGCTGGTCGCGGCGCCGAGAGTGGCGGGCGTGGTGTTCACCGGCTCCACGCAGGTGGCCAAAATCATCCAGCGCGCGCTGGCCGCCAAAGAAGGCCCCATCGTGCCGCTGATCGCCGAGACCGGCGGCATCAACGCCATGCTGGTGGACAGCACGGCCCTGCCCGAGCAGGTGGCCGACGCCGTGGTGCAAAGCGCGTTCCGGTCGGCTGGCCAGCGCTGCTCGGCGCTGCGCCTGCTGTGCGTGCACGAGAGCATTGCCGACGGCGTCATCGAGATGATCCAGGGCGCCGCAAAAGAGCTGGTCACGGGCGACCCGGCGCAACTGGCCACCGACGTAGGCCCGGTAATTGATCGCGAGGCGTTTGACGGCATCAGCCGCCATGTGCAGCGGCTGGCCGCGCAGGCCAGGGTGGTGCTGGCAGCCGCACCCGCCGCGCAAGACGCCTTGAACTTCATCGCGCCGCAGGCTTTCGAGATCAACACCGTGGCCGACATGCAGGCCGAGATCTTCGGCCCGGTGCTGCACATCGTGCGCTGGTCAGGCGACCCGCAGGCCGTCATCGACCAGATCAATGCGCTGGGCTATGGCCTGACGCTGGGCATCCAGACCCGCATTGACAGCCGCGCCCAGGCGCTGGCCGCGCGCGCGCATGTGGGCAATGTGTACGTCAACCGCAACATGATCGGCGCGGTGGTGGGTGTGCAGCCCTTTGGCGGCGAAGGCCTGTCCGGCACCGGCCCCAAGGCCGGCGGGCCGCACTACCTGTACCGCTTTTGTGCCGAACAGACGCTGACCATCAACACCACCGCTGCCGGCGGCAACGTTGCACTGCTGGCTTAAGCCGCCAGCGGCTGCAGGTCGGTCGGCTCAACCGCCGGTGCGGCCAGGTCGCGCCCGACCATGGCGCGGGCAAACAGGTAGTCGTTGCGCACGCGCTCGCTCAGCCCATCCATGTCGACACGGCCCTGGCAATCACACGGAAACGCAAAGTCGGCGCCGCTGGGTGACAGGCAGCGAAAGTGCAGCTGGAACTCGAATGGGGTCATTGCAGTGTGGAGCATATGGCACCTCCTGTGAAGCCCATGTGTTTGCGGCTCCATGAGGTCAGTCTGCTTGCCGCCGCGCGCCAATCCAACATACCACCGTACAGGCCCATACCTTTGTGCAGGGTTGCTTCGGGGCGCCCTTCAGGCAGGCACGGCCAGCGAAAAAACCGCTCGGCGCTCACCCACCACGGCGCCACGCACGCTGCGCAGCTCGCGTGCGCGCCAGGGGGCCAATGCCACGCGCTGGGCGTCATCCAGCCAGCCCAGCTGGTCCAGCACCTCGACGGTGGCGGCGTACAGCGCGGGCATGTTGCCGTCGCTGACCTTGATGGCCAGGGCCTGCTGGCGGCTTTTGCTGCCCACCACCTGCACACCGTCGGCGCCGACCTTGGTCACCCAGTCGCCTCGGCCCGCGCGCATGAAGGCTTCGTCGTTGCGGCGGGTGCCGCTGACCAGTTCGGGATGCGCTGTCATGGCGTCAGCCAGCGGGGCAAAGCAGTCACCAAACCCGGCGTCCCGCTCGCCGCTGGCCAGCCGGGCATAGCAGCGCGCCAGTGCCGACAGCGGCAGGGCGTAGTTGGGGGCCGAGCAGCCGTCAATGCCCATGCGCAAATCTTCCTCATCCAGCCCCGCCACCCGCGCCACGTCACGGCGGATGGCCTGCTGCAGCGGGTGGCCCACGTCCAGGTAGCTGTCCAGCGGCAACCCGTGCTGCACGCAGTACGCCATAAAGCCGGCGTGCTTGCCGCTGCAATTGTGGTGCCGCTCGTCCACCCCGGCCGGCGCGGGGCCCACGCCCAGCTCCACGAACATCGGCACATGGCAGCCGCACTGCAGCTGGCGGTAGCCCACACCCGCCTTGTCCAGCATGTCCTGCACCTGTTCCACATGCATGGGCTCACCGCTGTGGCTGGCGCACAGCAGCGCCAGCTGCTGCGTGATGAAGCCGAATTGCTTCGGCCCACCGGCGCGCACGAACGGCAGCGCCTGCAGGGCCTTGAGGGTGGAGCGGGTGAACACGCGCGCGTGCGGGTCGCCCACGCCGGCGTGCAGGCAACCGCGTGCGTCCACCACGGCCACGGCGCCAAAGTGCAGGGATTCGGGCGTGCCGCCGCGGGTGAGTTCGATCAGGGGTACGAATGACATGGGCGCCATTGTCGCGCCCATGACGGTGCGCATGACAGCGCACGCGCCACAATCGCCGCATGCCTGAACTGCGCTCCCCCCTGACGGCCCAGATTGTGGAATGGCGCGTGCACCCCGGTGACACGGTGCATGCCGGCGACCTGCTGCTGGTGCTGGAAGCCATGAAGATGGAGCACGAGGTGCGCGCCACCGCCGGCGGCGTGGTGCGCGAACTGTATTACGCGGCGGGCGAACCCGTGAACGAGGGCGATGTGCTGGCCACCACCGACACCGTCACGCAGGCACAAGCCGCGCCCCCGCCTGCCGCGGCCGCGCCGCAAGGCCCAGGCGGCACACGCCCCGACCTGCAGCGCGTGATGGACCGCCATGCCTTCACGCAGGACGCCGCCCGCCCCGATGCCGTGGCCAGACGCCACGCGCTGGGCCTGCGCACCGCACGCGAAAACATTGCGGACCTGTGCGACCCAGGTTCGTTCAACGAATACGGCGCGCTGGCCGTGGCCGCGCAGGCCACGCGCCGCAGCGCCGACGACCTGATGCGCAACACGCCGGCCGACGGCATGGTCACGGGCATAGCCAGCATCAACGGCGCGTTGTTTGGCCCTGAGCGCAGTCGCGCCGTGGTCATGGCCTATGACGCCACCGTGCTGGCCGGCACCCAGGGCATGCGCAACCACCAGAAGACCGACCGCCTGCTGGGCATCGCGCTGGCGCACAGGCTGCCCGTGGTGCTGTTGGCAGAAGGCGGCGGCGGGCGGCCCGGTGACACCGACATGCCCATCGTGGCTGGCCTGCATGTGAGCACCTTTGCCAGCTTTGCGCGCCTGAACGGCCAGGTGCCCGTGGTGGGCATGGCCGCGGGCCGCTGCTTTGCGGGCAACGCCGCGCTGCTGGGCTGCTGCGACGTGATCATTGCCACACGCGCCAGCAACATCGGCATGGGCGGCCCCGCCATGGTCGAAGGCGGCGGGCTGGGCGTCTTCAAGCCCGAGCAGATCGGCCCGGCGTCGGTGCAGCACGGCAATGGCGTGATCGACGTGCTGCTGGACGACGAGGCGCAGGCCGTGGCCGCCGCCCGGCACTACCTGGGGTTCTTCCAGGGCCGGGTTACCGACTTCACGGCGCCCGACCCACAAGGCCTGCGCGACGTGGTGCCCGAAAACCGTCTGCGCGTGTACGACACGCGCGCCGCCATGGCCGGCATCGTGGACGCGGGCTCCCTGCTGGAGCTGCGCACCGGCTTCGGCAAGGGCATCCACACCGCGCTGGCCCGCATTGAGGGCCGCCCGGTCGGCCTGCTGGCCAACAACCCGACCCACCTGGGCGGTGCCATTGACGCCGATGCCGCCGACAAGGCCGCGCGCTTCATGCAGCTGTGCAACGCGCACGGCATTGCGCTGGTGAGCCTGGTGGACACGCCGGGCTTCATGGTCGGGCCCGACATCGAAGAACAGGCCCAGGTGCGGCATGTGAGCCGCATGTTCATTGCCGCCGCCCACCTGCGCGTGCCGTTTTTCAGCGTGGTGCTGCGCAAGGGCTACGGCCTGGGTGCCATGGCCATGTGCGCGGGGGGCTTTCATTCACCGACATTCACCGTGGCCTGGCCCACCGGTGAATTCGGCGCGATGGGGCTGGAGGGTGCGGTGCGCCTGGGCTACCGCAAGGAGCTGGAGGCAACCCCCGAAGGCCCGCAGCGCGAGGCGCTGTACCAGCAGCTGGTGGCAAAACAATACGAAGCCGGCCAGGCCCTGAACATGGCCGCCACGCTGGAGATCGACGCGGTGATTGACCCGGCCGACACGCGCGGCTGGCTGGCGCGTGGCCTGGCCGCTGGGCGCAATGCTTCGCCCGCAGCTGGCCTGGCCATCGACACCTGGTGACACCGGCACATCGGCAGGGTTGAAGCCCGCATGCTAAGCTGGCCGGCCGCTTTCGAGACAACCTCCCGAGGAGACAGCCATGCCCGGACTTTTGCCCCACGTCGACCCCGACGGCCTGCTTGAATTTTCGGTGGTCTACACCGACCGCGCCCTGAACCACATGTCGCGCAGCTTCCAGGGCGTGATGAAGGACATCTCGGCCATCCTCAAGGAGGTGTACCACGCGAAATCCGCCGTGCTGGTACCCGGCAGCGGCACCTTTGGCATGGAATCGGTGGCGCGCCAGTTTGCCGGCGGCAAGCATGTGATGGTGATCCGCAACGGCTGGTTCAGCTACCGCTGGACGCAGATCTTTGACATGGGCGCCATCCCCGCATCGCACACCGTGCTCAAGGCACGCCAGACCGGCACCGGCGCGCAGGCGCCCTGGGCGCCGGCGCCCATCGCCGAAGTACAGGCCGCCATCCGCGCCGAGAAGCCCGCCGTGGTCTTTGCCCCGCACGTGGAAACCGCCGCCGGCATGATCCTGCCCGACGACTACCTGCGCGCCGTGGCCGACGCCGTGCACGAGGTAGGCGGCCTGTTTGTGCTGGACTGCATTGCGTCCGGCGCGATGTGGGTCAACATGCAGGCCACCGGCGTGGACGTGCTGGTGTCGGCCCCGCAGAAAGGCTGGAGCAGCTCGCCGTGCTGCGCCATGGTGATGCTCAGCGAGCGTGCCCGCGCCGCCATTGACGGCACCACCAGCACCAGCTTTGCCTGCGACCTGAAGAAGTGGCTGCAGATCATGGAAACGTATGAAGGCGGCGGCCACGCGTACCACGCCACCATGCCCACCGATGCGCTCACGCGGCTGCGCGAGGTGATGGTGGAAACGCGCGCCTACGGCTTTGACAAGGTGCGCAACGAGCAGATCGACCTGGGCCGCAAGGTGCGCGCCCTGTTTGAAGGCCGCGGCATCCCCAGTGTGGCGGCCGAGGGCTTCAAGGCGCCTGGCGTGGTGGTGAGCTACACGACCGATCCCGAGATCCAGTCAAGCAAGAAATTCCTGGCCGAAGGCCTGCAGACGGCCGCAGGTGTGCCGCTACAGTGCGACGAGGGCGCGGACTTCAAGACCTTCCGCATTGGCCTGTTCGGGCTGGAGAAGTGGCACAACGTGGACCGCACCGTGGCCCAGCTGGCGGCGGCGCTGGACCGCATTGGCCTGGGCGCGCCCGCGCCGCAGCCAGCCGCGGCCGTAACGGCCTGACAGGCTCAGGCTCTCAGGCGCTGAGCACGGCCATGACGGCCTTGCCGGTCGCGGCCTTCGGGTTGTGATGCTCCACCGCATGCATCAGCAGCCCCTCCAGGTACTTGTTGCCCGCGTCGCGCGGACTGAACCGGAAGCCCGAGTTCTTCAGGTACTTGGCGCCGTACTCCTTGAGGCGCCTGAAGTATTGCCCGGCAATGTCGAACTGCTCCTTTGATTTGGAGCCGTGCGCGGCGGCCTTGATCATCTCGCCGGTATCGTCAAACATCCGCGCCAGCGTCATCAGGCTGCCGCAGATGCCGGAATTGAGCGTGAGCATCGCGATCAGCGGGCTGGCGTCGCAGCCCTTGCGGTAGAACTCGGTGAACGCCGCCGTATCCGTGATGAAGCTGCCCTGGGACATATTGGGCTCGAAGATGCCCGTGGGTTTGTCCACCGTGACCTGCACACTCTGCTTGCCCATGGTGAGAGACACCGACCTGGACACCTGGCCTGTCTGCGCGTTGCGCAGATTGACGGTTTCCGTGCGGCGGCCTTTTTCGATCAGCGTGTCGGTGCTGATGGTCTTGGCCCGGGCCTTTTCGGCTTCCCATTTCTGCCGGGCCAGCGCCAGAAAATCCTTGACCCGCAAAATCTCTGCCACGCGGTAGATCAGCTTGATCAGCCATTCCACGCCTGTCAGCACGGCCGCCACCAGGCTGCCCAGCCCGGGCAGCGTGGCGGCGATGGCAGTTTTGGCCACGCCCTTGAGAATGTCTGCCAGACCCAGCAGGATGCCGTGCGTCATGCAGGTTTCAATGCTGTTGGCAAGCTCTTCAGGGTGGCCTGGGACGATCCTGATCTTCTTGCGATCCAGGTAGGCGCCCAGCCGCGTCTTGGCCGCTTCAAACGTCCTCGCAATGCCGGTGCCGATCTCCATCGCGGCGCCCACAAAGGGGGCGGCCTGCTTCATCAGCTCTTCCAGCAGGAATTTCAACGCCCCTTTGACAATGGTCCCAAGCGTCGCCCAGTTGGTGGAGACGACGATTTTGGACATGACCCAATCCTTGAACTGGACCAGCAGGCCCTTGATCTTTTCCCACAAGGCCTGGCCGGCACGGTACAGGTTGACGGCGCCATCGGCCACCATCGTGCCCGCCAGCACCACGGGCGACACAATCGCCGCGCCGACGCCCGCGGCCACGCCATAGAAGCGGTTGTGCTGGTAAACGTCGGGGATGCGGTCCGCGGCCAGCTGCAGCGCCGCCAGCGTACAGGGAAAGGTTTCGGGCTTGGGCGGTGGTGGCGGCGGCAACAAGGTGGAAACGCTGGTCGAGTCGTTGAAGTGCGTGTTCTTGCCCGTCACCGCCAGGTTGCCGCCATGGCCGTACTTCTCGACGAGTTTTTTGCCGCCCACACTGGTGGCCAGTTGCCCGACCGAGGTGAGCTGCTGGGCCGTCACGTTCACTTCCGGCAAGCTCGCCGTCATGACCTTGGGAACATGAATCGTCGACGCTGGCACCGTGAAAGCAGCCTTGGACGATTTGATCTCCCCCAGTTTGCTGGTGTCGGTTGCAAAGCCCGAGCCAATGGCGCCGCCCACCGCACTGACGCCTTCCACGCTGAGCTGCAGGATGTTCAGGTCAATGTCGATATTGCCCAGCAGGTACAGCACGCCAAATCGCGAATGCGGTATTTCGTACTCGTTGATCCGCTTCTGGGCGCGCATGTCGTAGTCGGCGTCGCTGCCGGGCGCGATCGGGGCCAGCTCGCGCGGCGCGGTGAACTTCCACAGCCACTCCAGCAGGCCGCCGCTGACCTTGTCGCGCTCGCAGTTCGCCCAGTAGCCCGTGTGGGCCTTCAGGTACCTGGTCAGGACGGCATGCAGCTTGTCTGCGTTGGCTTCCGAGCGCAGCTTGTAGTACTCCTCATAGGCCGCGTCGACTTCCAGCGTGGTGCCGCTGCGCGAACTGAAAGTCAAGCTGGTGCGCGCCCGGAACTCGTCCGGACTCACCATCGTCAACGGACCCTTTTTGCCCATTCCCAACTCCATCTGGTTTGCCTGGCATTCTTTGCGCGCCAGCCAGTGCTGTCAATGCGGCAAACCGCCAGGCAGGTCAGCGCAGCAGCGCCACGGCGCCCGAGAAAGTCAAGAAAGCTGCCGCCGTTGTGAACAAAATGATGCGTGCAATGCGTCCGTTGTCCGCACCGAAGCGCTCGGCCAACAAAGACACATTGCTCGCGCTGGGCAGCGCGGCCACCAGCACCATGACGGTCAGCGCAAAGCGGTCCAGCGGCAAGCCCAGCGCAATGGCCGCCGTGCCCGCGCCCCAGACCAGCAGCGGGTGCAGCACCAGCTTGGCCAGCACCACAGGCAGGTAGTCACGCACCGGCATCGGTCCATGGGCCTCGCGCGCCGCCACGATCTGCGAACGCGCCAGCACCGCGCCAATGGTGAACAGCGCCACCGGCGACGCCGCATCCGCCAGCAGGCCGAGGGTCTGCATCACCGGCTTGATCGGCTCGATCTGCAGCCAGGATGCCGCCGCGCCGGCCAGGATGGCCCAGGGCATGGGGTTGGCGGCCACGCCCTTGAGGGCACTTTTCGCGGCCTTGGCCGCGCCGTGCTCATCGGCGCCGTCCAGGCGCGACAGCGCAATGCACAGCGACGTGGTGATCACCAGGTCCAGCAGGATGGTGAGGATGGCGGGGCCGGCGGCAGCCGCGCCCAGCAAAGCCACCAGCAGCGGCACGCCCATGAAGCCGGTGTTGGGAAAGGCCGCCACCAGCGCGCCGAACGACGCATCGTTCCAGCGCACGCGCTCGTTCAGGCTGAACCGCACCGTGGCAGCCACCATGATCAGCGCGCAGGGCAGATAGACAGCCACCGCGGCAATGTCCAGCAGCTGCGCCACCGGCGTGCTGGCGCCAAAGCGGTACAGCATGCAGGGCAGCGCGAAATACAGCACAAAGGCGTTCAACCCCGGAATCGCCTCCAGCGGCAACATGCCGCGGCGCGCGGCGACATAGCCGCACAGCACGAGCGCAAAGAACGGAAAGGTAACGAGCAGGATGGCAAGCACGGGCGGTATTGTCCCAGCAAGCGCGGGGGCGGGGTTTCAGCAGGCTGACTAGAACAGCATCAGGAACGCAGCCAGCGGCACCACGGCCAATGGAACAGGTGCTTGACCCTTGAGCTTTTCGAGCTCATCCGGCGGTAGAGGCTCCTTGCCCACCACGATGCAGGCTTCACAGCCCAGTTGTTGTGCCAGCCGCGCGGCCTTGAGGACAGCCTTGTGCTGGATCTCGTTGCGGTACTTCACCTCGACGCCAATACGGGCGGAGCCCAGATCCACGATGAAATCGAGCTCGTCGTCGTTGCGCCGCCAGTAGCCCAGCTCTACCAGCCCCGGCCAGCGCCGCAGGTGGTTGGCCACCACGTTCTCGGCATAGGCACCCATGAGCGTCGCGTCAGCCACCATTTGCTCCTGACCTATCTTCATGACAGCGTTGCGTACAGCCAGGTCCACCAGGTAGGTCTTGAAGTTGCCGGCCTTGGGCGTGGCTTTGGTGCTGGTGTGTTTGTGCAGACGCCAGACCAGGTCCGTTGCTTCTAGCAAGGGGAAGTAGGTCTCGATGGTGCTGCGCGCAAGCTCAATGTCTTTGCTGAGCTGCGACAGGTTGGTTTCGCGGCCAGGGTCCTTCAGCAGCCCCAGGTAAAAGCGCCGCAGCATCTCGGGTTTGCGAAATTCGGCGGCGACCAGCAAGTCCTCGAAGATGACGCGCTCGACCTGGTTTTGGTAGAGGTAGTCTTGTTTGGCGAGCAGGGTGGGGAGGTTCCAGACTTCGGGAAAGCCGCCTTCGAAGAGGAATTTCTCGCAAAGCAGTCGCGCTTTCGGGAGACCCGGCAGATCTACGACTAGCTCCGCAAGTTCATATGCCAACTCTGCTGGAGACCAGCCTGCGTATGTTCGGCCAAGCTCTCGCAGTAGGGCTGTGTCTTGGTACAGATCATGCACGCTTATCCACTCCCTATAGCTGAACGGCAGCACATGAAAGTCCTTGATGCGCCCCAAGAGACTCTCGCGTGACTTGCGAAAAATCGGCGTGCTCGCCGAGCCCGACACCACAAAACGCACCGGCGTCTTGAGGTCATAGAACTTCTTGAGGTACAGCTCCCATCGAGGAAACCGCTGTACCTCATCCAGGAAAAGATACGTCGGTCCGTCCTTGGCCGCCTGCGCCGCAACCGACACAAGTTCGTCAAAGAACTTGTCCCGGTTGGCGCCAGGCAAGTCCAGCCCCGGGTCTTCCAGCGAAAAGTAGGCAACGCGCCGGGCCTGCGCGGGCGGGTCAGGCGAATCCTGAATCAGCTGCTGGATGCATTGATGCAGCAGCGTGCTTTTACCGACACGCCGCGGTCCGGTGACCGACACCATTTGCGGCAATTGCTGCACATCGGCGTACAACTCATCGAAGACGTCCCGCCGGAAAGCAGGGACACCCTCAAATGCGCCCGCCTCACCTGACCACCAAGGGTTGTAGGGACGCAAAAGCTCAAATCGCGCAAAAGGGCTGTTTAAATCATCAGTCATTTAGGAAATTATGCATATTTGATGTTATGAAGTCAAATATGCATAATTTTAAGAAAAACAAGCACTGGCGCGGCTTGCAGCCGCATCACCAGTCGCCGGCCAGCCGCCCGGTATGATTCGCCGCTCCTTCCCGCAGTACCTCGCCCCCCAATTTCCGCATGTCCGCCGGCCTCAACCTTGCCCAACAGGAAGCTGTGAACTACATGCACGGGCCCTGCCTGGTGCTGGCGGGTGCGGGCTCGGGCAAGACGCGCGTGATCACGCACAAAATCGGCCGGCTGATCAGCGCGGGGCTGGCGCCGCAGCAGATTGCGGCCATCACCTTCACCAACAAGGCCGCGGCCGAGATGCGCGAGCGGGCCAAAAGCCTGATTGGCCGTGATGCGAAAAAGGTGGTGATCTGCACCTTTCACGCCCTGGGCGTGCGCATGATGCGTGAAGACGGCTCGGTGCTGGGCCTGAAGCCGCAGTTCAGCATCCTGGACAGCGATGACGTGACCAGCATCCTGAAGGACGCCGGCGGCACCACCGACGCGGCCACGGCCCGTCAATGGCAATGGACCATCAGCCTGTGGAAGAACATGGGGCTGAACGCCGCCCAGGCTGAAGCACAGGCCCGGGACGACAACGAGCGCGTGACGGCCCGCATCATGGCCCGCTATGAGGAGCGCCTGGCCGCCTACCAGAGCGTGGACTTTGACGACCTGATCGGCCTGCCGCTGAAGCTGTTGAAGGACCACCCGCAAGTGCGCGAGAAATGGCAGGCCCAGCTGGGCCATGTACTGGTCGATGAATACCAGGACACCAACGCCACGCAGTACGAGGTGCTCAAGCTGCTGGTGGGTGAACGCGGGCGCTTTACCGCCGTGGGTGACGACGACCAGAGCATTTACGGCTGGCGCGGCGCCACGCTGGACAACCTCAAGAAGCTGCCGATCGACTTCCCCCAGCTCAAGGTCATCAAGCTGGAGCAGAACTACCGCAGCACCAGCGCCATCCTGCGCGCGGCCAACAACGTGATCGGCCCCAACCCCAAGCTGTTCCCCAAGACGCTGTTTTCCGAACTGGGCGAAGGCGAGCCGGTGCGCGTGGTGGACGCCGACAACGAAGAGCATGAGGCCGAGCGCGCGGTGGCACGCATCCAGTCGATCCGCGCCAATGGCTCCGCCCAGGCGTGGCGCAGCTTTGCCGTGCTGTACCGCGCCAACCACCAGGCCCGCGTGCTGGAGCAGGCCCTGCGCAAGGCGGCCATCCCCTACAAGGTCTCGGGCGGCCAGAGTTTTTTCGAGCGCGCGGAGATCAAGGACCTGTGCGCCTGGTTCCGCCTGTGGGTCAACAACGACGACGACCCCGCCTTCCTGCGCGCCATCACCAGCCCCAGGCGCGGCATTGGGCATACCACGCTGCAGAACCTGGGCACCTTCGCCAGCAAGTACAAGGTGAGCCTGTTCGAGGCGCTGTTCTCGTCATCGCTGGGCTCGGCGCTGCCGACCAAGGCCGTGGGCAGCCTGCACGAGTTCGGCCGCTATGTGAACGACCTGGAATTCCGCGCGCGCCAGACCACGGGTGCCGAGGACGCCCGCGCCTTCATGATGGACTGGCTCAAGGAGATCGGCTACGAAAAGCACCTGTACGACGGCGAGGACAGCGAGAAGCTGGCCGCCGCCCGCTGGACCAACGTGCTCGATTTCTGCGACTGGATGAGCCAGCGTTGCGGCGGCACCATCGACGACACGGCCGGCGTGACTTTGGAGTCGGACAAGAAAAGCCTGCTGGAAGTGGCGCAGACCATTGCCCTGCTGTCCACCATCAATGAACGCGAGCAGGACCAGGACGTGGTGACGCTGTCCACCCTGCACGCGGCCAAGGGGCTGGAGTGGCCGCACGTGATGCTGGTGGGCGTGACCGAGGGCATGCTGCCCTTCAAGCTGGGCGATGATGACAACCCCACCGGCCGCGCCGACGGCCCCATGAGCGAGGGTATCCTGCAGCGCCTGCAGGAAGAGCGCCGCCTGATGTATGTGGGCATTACCCGCGCGCAGCGCAGCCTGGCCGTGAGCTGGACCAAGCGGCGCAAGAAGGGGCGCGAGATGGTGGCCGCCCAGCCCAGCCGTTTCATTGCCGAGATGGCGCTGGACAAGACCACGGCCAGGGAAGACCCGCGCGAAAAGCTCAAGGCCCTGCGCGCGGAGTTTGCCAAAAAGGCCCTGGACACCGCCGCGGCTGCGGCCGCCAGCGCGCCATGAAGCCGATCACCGTCGCCGCGCTGCTGGCGGGGCTTGCCTGTGGAGGCGCGTCGGCGTGCCCCGCAGCGGCCGACCTCACCCCCGCCCACCTGTGGGGCCTGTGGCGCGTGAGCTTTGAAGGCGGGGGCAGCCCGCCCACCAGCGCCACCGTGCTGTTTGAAAAGCACCCCGAGCGCACCGAAAGCGTGCGCGGCGCCATCAACCGCGACAGCGTGCAGTCGCTGCTGGCGGGCGACGTGGACGAAGGCGTGCTGGCGCTGGATGAATCAGACGACGGCCTACAAATTACCGCCGTATGGTCTGGTAACGTCGCCGACACATCTTGCGGCAAGGAATTCACCGGCATATGGCGACGCTCCAAAGACAACACCGAACGCAGCTTCGTGCTGCGCAAGCTGCCGGGCTGGCAGTAGCCGCGCTGGCCAGCGCCTGGCCTGCGCAGGCCCAGACCGTGCCACCCGCGCGGGGCGAGACCGGCTGGCAGGCCTGCATGGCCACCGCCGACAGCGGCGCGCGCCTGGCGTGTTTTGACCAATGGGCCAAGCAGCAGCCCCAGCCAGGTACCACGGCCGCCGCAGCGGGGACGGGTGCGGCGTCCGCTGCCAACAACCCTGCCACCGAAACACCGGTGCAACCCCTGATCCCGGCCACCCGCGTGATTTCCATCACCTCTGAAAAGGGTTGCCATGACCCGCAATACTCCAACCTGTCGCGCTTCTGGGAACTGGAAGCGGGCAGCGACTGCGGTACCTTCGGCATCCGCGGCTACCGGCCCATCAGCGTGTCACTGATCTCGGCCACCAGCGTGAACACGTTGCCCACCTCGGGCAACCCGGCCAACAACGCACTGGCCGCCACGGCCTACCGCAAGACCGAGACACGCATCCAGCTGTCGGTGCGCACCAAGCTGGCCCAGGGCATCCTGACCGGCGGCCACCCCACGCTGAAAGACTCGCTGTGGTTCGGTTACACGCAGCAGTCTTACTGGCAGCTGTTCAACGGCGGCATCTCGCGGCCGTTTCGCAGCACCGACCACGAGCCTGAGGCGGTGTACGTGTACCCCAGCGACTTTTCGCTGCCCGGCGGCTGGCGCATGCGCTACAGCGGCCTGGGCGTGGTGCACCAGTCCAACGGCCAGGCGCTGCCCCTGTCGCGCAGCTGGAACCGCGTTTACCTGATGGCCGGCGCCGAAAAGGACAACACCGCCCGCATCCAGGCCCGCATCTGGAAACGCCTGCACGAAAGCAGCAACACCGACGACAACCCCGGCATCAGCGACTACATCGGGCGCGCCGAGCTGTCGGGCTATTGGGACGTGGACAAGCGCAACACCGTGGGCGCCACGCTGCGCCATTCGCTGCGCTCGGCCGGCAATGGCTCGGCACGGCTGGAATGGCTGCGCACCTTGGGGTCCGGCGCAGCCAACGGCCCTGTCAATGACCTGCGGCTGCATCTGCAGCTGTTCAGCGGCTATGGCGACAGCCTGCTGGACTACAACCGCCGGCGCACCGTGTTGAGCGTGGGCCTGAGCCTGGTCGACTGGTAGGCCGTGGCGCGCGTCTTCATGCTCGGCGCCACCGGCACGATAGGGCGCGCCACGGTGCGCGCGCTGCTGCGCCAGGGGCATGAGGTGGTGTGTTTCGTGCGCCCGCGCAGCGCGACCGGCATGCTGCCCCCGGGCGCCACGGTGCGCCTGGGCGACGTGACCGCGCCGGCATCGCTGGCCCAGGACGGTTTGCGTGGCGAACGCTTTGACGCGCTGGTGTCCTGCCTGGCCTCGCGCACCGGCGCGCCGCGCGACGCCTGGGCCATCGACCACCTGGCCCATGTGCAGGCACTGCAGGCCGCGCGCGACGCCGGCGTGTCACAGGTGGTGCTGCTGTCGGCCATCTGCGTGCAAAAGCCGCTGCTGGCCTTCCAGCAGGCCAAACTGGCGTTCGAGCAGGCCCTGGTCAGCTCGGGCCTGACGTACTCCATCGTGCGGCCCACGGCGTTTTTCAAGTCGCTGTCGGGGCAGGTGGAACGCGTGCGCAGGGGCAAGCCCTTCCTGGTGTTTGGCGACGGCACACTGACCGCCTGCAAGCCCATCAGCGACGACGACCTGGCGGACTACATCGCCGGCTGCCTGGGTGACGCCACGCGGCACAACCGCATCCTGCCCATCGGCGGCCCGGGGCCCGCCATCACGCCGCGCCAGCAGGGCGAGCACCTGTTTGCGCTGCTGGGCCGGCCGCCGCGCTTCACGCAGGTGCCGGTGACGCTGCTGGACGGCGTCATTGGCGTGCTGGGCGCGCTGGGGCATGCGGTGCCCGCGCTGGCGGCCAAGGCCGAGCTGGCCCGCATCGGCCGCTACTACGCCACTGAATCCATGCTGGTACTTGACGCATCCACCGGCCGCTACAGCGCCGAAGCCACGCCCGGCACCGGCAGCGACACGCTGTTTGACTACTACGCCGCGCTGGTCAGGGGCGAAGCCACCGCCGAGCGCGGCGACCACGCGGTGTTCTGAGCCGCGCTGCAGCGCAGGCTAGAGCTTGAAGTCGTAGTCCACCGTGATCGGCGCATGGTCAGAGAATTTCTCGGCCTTGTAGATCGCTTCAGTGCGCGCCAGCGCGGCCAGCGCCGGCGTGGCCAGGTGGTAGTCCAGCCGCCAGCCCACGTTGTTCAGGTAGGCCTGGCCGCGGTTGCTCCACCAGGTGTACGCCGTGTCGGTGGCGGTGGGCTGCAACTGGCGGTACACGTCCACCAGGCCGGTGTGGGTCAACAGGTTCGTCATCCACGCCCGCTCCTCGGGCAGGAAGCCGCTGTTTTTCTGGTTGCTGCGCCAGTTTTTCAGGTCGATGTTCTGGTGGGCGATGTTCACGTCGCCGCACAGGATGAAATCGCGTTGCTGCTTCAGCGCTGACAGATGCGGCTCGAATTCCGCCAGGAAGCGGAACTTGGCCTGCTGGCGTTCCTCGCCCGACGAGCCGCTGGGAAAGTACGCGCTGATCAGCGACAGCTTGCGCTGCGGCGTGTCAAAGCGCAGCTCCACGTAACGGCCCTCGGCATCAAACTCGCTGGAGCCGTAACCCACAACCACGTCGCTGGGCTCATGGCGCGTGTACACGGCCACGCCGGAATAGCCTTTTTTCTGCGCAAAGTGAAAGTGCCCCTTGAGCCCCGCCAGGGCTTCGAACCGGCCGCTCACATCCGCCGCCTGGGCCTTGACTTCCTGCACGCAAATACAATCCGGGGCGGCTTTGGCAATCCAGGCTTCAACGCCCTTGGTGGCGGCGGAACGGATGCCGTTGAGGTTGAGGCTGGTTAACTTGAACAAGGAATTCCCCATGGTGGTTGATACGGGCATGAACGCCAACGCCGATGCCCTGGCGCAGGATTTCGTGCAGTTTGCGGTGGATTCGGGCGTGCTGCGCTTTGGCGAGTTCAAGACCAAGGCGGGCCGCATGTCGCCCTATTTCTTCAACGCCGGCCTGTTTGACGACGGCGCCAAGCTCGGCCGGCTGGCGCAATTCTATGCACAGCGCATCATCGCCTCGGGCATTGAATTCGACATGCTGTTTGGCCCTGCGTACAAGGGCATTCCCCTGGGCGCGGCCGTGGCCGTGGAGCTGGCGCGCCAGGGCCGCAACGTGCCCTTTGCCTACAACCGCAAGGAAGCCAAGGACCATGGTGAAGGCGGCACCCTGGTCGGCGCACCGCTCAGGGGCCGCGTGCTGATCGTGGACGACGTGATGTCCGCCGGCACCGCCGCGCGCGAATCCATCGCCATCATCCGGGCTGCGGGCGCCACGCCCCACGCCGTGGCCATCGCCCTGGACCGCCAGGAAAAGGCCACCGAGGGCGGCCGCGACGTGGACCACAGCGCGGTGCAGTACGTGCGCAACCAGCTGGGCCTGCAGGTGTGCGCCATTGCGCGGCTGGCCGACCTGCTGGCCTACCTGCAACGTCAATCGGGCGACAGCCTGGGCCAGCACCACGCGGCGGTTCTTGCCTACAGGCAGACCTACGGCGTGAGCGACTGAGCCCGCGCGGCGACAGCACGGCGCCCGTCAAATTAAATTGCACGCAATTTAATTTGACGCTACAATTCAACCCATGGCAACGCCCAAGCTCCCGCAAAACCTCTCCGCCGACCAGGCCCTGCTGCTGGACAACCAGCTGTGCTTTGCCCTGTATTCAGCCTCGCTGGCCATGACCAGGCTGTACAAGCCGCTGCTGGACGAGCTGGGCCTGACCTACCCTCAATACATCGCCATGCTGGTGCTGTGGGAGCGCGACGGCCTCATGGTGTCCGAACTGGGCGAGCGGCTGTCGCTGGACTCCGGCACGCTCACTCCCTTGCTCAAGCGGCTCGAAGCGCTGGGCCTGGTGGCCCGCATCCGGGACGTGCAGGACGAGCGCCGCGTGCACATCACCCTCACACCCGCGGGGCGCAAACTCAAAACCCGCGCGGCCCGAATTCCGGGCTGCATCCTGGCGGCCAGCCAGTGCTCCATCCCCGAGCTGATTTCACTCACCCAGCAGGTGCAGGCCCTGCGCCAGCGCCTGACGGCCTGACCCTTTTCCCTTTCCAACCACCACCCCCCAAGGAAACCACCATGACCAAGCTCGACAAAGTCCTCTACACCGCCAAGGCCCACACCACCGGCGGTCGCGACGGTGCCTCCCGAACCGACGACGGCCGCCTGGACGTCACGCTGTCCTCGCCCGGCACCTCGGGCACGGGCACCAACCCCGAGCAGCTGTTCGCCGCCGGCTACAGCGCCTGCTTTATCGGCGCGATGAAGGCCGTGGCCGGCAAGATGAAGGTCGCGCTGCCGGCCGACCTGTCCATCGACGCCGAGGTGGACCTGGGCCCGATCCCCAACGCCTACGGCATTGCCGCCCGCCTGAACGTGAACCTGCCCGGCATGGACCGCGCCGCCGCCCAGGCCCTGATCGATGCCGCCCACCAGGTGTGCCCGTATTCCAACGCCACGCGCGGCAACATCGACGTGACCATCACCCTCGTCTGACCAGGCTTTTCCGGCTGTCACGAATGCGGCCCGCCGGTCTTGAACCGGCGGGCCGCTTCGCTTAACGTGGGCGAATGCCTACCACCACACTCCAGGTCCGCAAGGACAAACTGACCGAAACGCGCCTTGTCACCACCGAAGACGCTGCCCTGGCACCCGGCCAGGTGCGCGTGCGTGTCGAGCACTTCGCGCTCACGTCCAACAACATCACCTACGCCGCGTTTGGCGACGCCATGAACTACTGGCAGTTCTGGCCGACCGGCGAGGACGGCTGGGGCATCGTGCCCGTGTGGGGCTTTGCCACGGTGACGCAAAGCCTGCACCCCGGTGTAGCCGTGGGCGAGCGCCTGTACGGCTACTGGCCCACGGCCAGCAGCGCCGTGCTGCAGCCCGACCGCCTGAGCGAGGCCGGCTTCACCGACGCCGCGCCCCACCGGGCCGGCCTGCACGCGGTGTACAACCAGCTGCTGCGCTGCAACCGCGACCCGTTCTACACGCCAGACACTGAAGGCCCGCAGGCCCTGCTGCGCCCGCTGTTCGTCACCTCGTGGCTGATCGACGACTTCATGGCCGACAACGATTTCTTCGGCGCCAACGTGATGCTGCTGTCCAGCGCCTCCAGCAAGACGGCGTATGGCACGGCGTTCCAGCTCGCGCAGCGCCCGGGTGTGGAGGTGATCGGCCTCACGTCCCCCGCCAACAAGGCCTTCTGTGAACGCCTGGGCTGCTACACGCGTGTGCTGACCTACGACCAGCTGGACCAGGTGGCCGCGGACACGGCCTGCGTGTACGTGGACTTTGCCGGCAATGCGCCGCTGCGCCAGCAGATCCACACGCGGTTTGCCCAGCTCAAATACAGCTGCTCCATTGGCGGCACGCATGTGGAGCAGCTGGGCGGCGCCAAAGACCTGCCGGGGCCGCGCGCCACGCTGTTTTTTGCGCCCGCGCAGATCAAGAAACGCAATGCCGACTGGGGTGCGGCGGAACTGGGCAAACGCCTGGTGCAAGCCTGGCAGGCCTTCAGCGCACGCGCCACCGATGCGGCGGCGCCGTGGCTGGCGGTGCAAGAGCACAAGGGACCGCAGGCCGTCCAGGCCGCCTATGCCCAGGTGCTGCAAGGCAAGGGTGACCCGCGCGCGGGCCACATGCTGTCGCTGGGCTGAAAGCCCCGCATCAGCTTCGCGCGCGATGATGGCGCGATGAAGCTGGCCCTGCTGTCGGACATCCACGCCAACCTGCGGGCCCTGCACGCCTGCCTGGCCCACGCGCGCGAGGCCGGCGCCACGCACTACGCCGTGCTGGGCGACCTGGTGGGCTACGGCGCCGAGCCCGCGCAGGTGGTGGACGCCGTGATGCAGCTGGCCGCCGCAGGCGCCGTGGTGCTGGGCGGCAACCACGACGCCATGGCCGTGCAGCCCCCCGCGCAGGAAGAAACCCAGGGCGACACATCGGCCCGCTGGACGCATGGCCAGCTGGGCGCCGCGCAGCGCGACTTTCTGGCCGCACTGCCGCTGCAGGCGCGCCTGGCCAGCGCCTGGCTGGTGCACGCCAGTGCCGACGCCCCTGACAACTGGCACTACGTGGACAACCCCCAGCGCGCGCAGCGCAGCCTGGACGCAGCCTGCGCGCACGACGGTGTGAGCCATGTGTTTTGCGGGCACGTGCACCACCAGCGGCTGTACTACCGCGGCGGTGGCCGGGCGCTGATGGAGTTTTTGCCCACGCCCGGCGTGGCCATCCCCGTGCCGGCCCACCGGCAGTGGCTGGCCACCGTGGGCTCGGTGGGCCAGCCGCGCGACGGCGACACGCGCGCCATGTACGCGCTGTTTGACGCCACGCAAGGCCGCCTGGGCTTTCACCGCGTAGCCTATGACCATCGGGCAGCGGCGCAGGCCGTGCGGCATACCGCCCAGCCCGAGTGGTTTGCGCAAAGGCTGGAGGAAGGGCGATGAAACTGCTGGAGCCGGGCACCGTGATCGACGGGTTTGCCGTGGGCGAGGTGATCCATTCGGGCGGCATGGCCCATATCTACCGCGTGCGCTACGCGGACGGCCGGCCCGACCCGGGCTTTGCCATGGCGATGAAGGTGCCGCGCATGGCCGGCGACGACGGCGCGGAAAACCTGGTGAGTTTTGAGGTCGAGCACCAGATTTTCCAGGCGCTGGGCGGCAACCACGTGCCGCGCTTCGTGGCAGCGGGTGACCTGGCCCGCCTGCCCTATCTGGTGATGGAATATGTGACTGGCCGTGTGCTGCAAAGCTGGCTGGATGACGCACAAGCGCTGCGTCAGCGGCCCGCCGCACAGGAGGTTGCCAGGCTGGGCCAGGCCATGGCCGTGGCGGCCCACAGCCTGCACCAGCAAAACGCGGTGCACCTGGACCTCAAGCCCGCCAACGTGCTGATCCGCCCCGACGGCCAGGCCGTGCTGCTGGACTTTGGCCTGAGCTGGCATGCGCACTACCCCGACCTGCTGGCCGAGGAGCTGCGCAGCGCCGTGGGTTCGCCCGCCTGGATGGCGCCCGAGCAGGTGGTGGGCGTGCGCGGTGACCCGCGCAGCGACATCTTTGCCATTGGCGTCATGCTGTACGAGCTGGCGACCGGCGAGCTGCCGTTTGGCGCCCCCGCCACCCCGGGCGGGCTGCGCCAGCGCCTGTGGATGGACCCGCCGCCGCCGCGCGCCCTGAACGCCGACGTGCCGGGCTGGCTGCAGGAGGTAATCCTGCGTTGCCTTGAACCCGAAGCGGCACGCCGCTACCCATCGGCGGCGCACCTGGCTTTTGACCTGGGCCACCCCGATCAGGTCGTGGTGGGCGACCGCGGCGAGCGCACGCGCGGCACGCCGCTGCGCACCCACCTGCGCCGCTGGTTCAAGGCCGCGGGCATGCAGTACGAGCCCAGCCCGCTGCCGTCGCAGACCATCCGCGAAGTGCCCATCGTGATGGTGGCCGTGCCGCACCTGGATGCCAGCGACGCCACGCTGTATTCGCTGCGCCAGGCCGTGAACCGGTCGCTGGGCATCCGCCCCGGTGCGCGGCTGGCCTGCGTGAGCGTGATCGCGCCGGTGGACAGCGGGCAGGACGAGATTGAGGCCCATCGCCTGCACCTGGAGCGGCTGCGCCAGTGGGCCCAGGGCATCCACCTGGAAGGGCACCAGGCGTCGTTTCACGTTATTGAATCGGGCGACGTGGCGCGCGCGCTGTGCACCTATGCGCGCGGCAACCATGTGGACCTGCTGGTGCTGGGCGCGGCCACCCATGGCCTGCAGATGCAGCGGCTGGTGGCCACCGTGCCGATGCGGGTGGTGATGGACGCACCCTGCAGCGTGCTGCTGGTGCGCCAGGCGCTGCCGTTTGCGCAGCTGGGCCCACAATCGGCGCATGACCGTTTCCCCGCATCCGTATGAAGCCCTGACCCCCGACGTGGTGATGGACGCGCTGGCGTCGGTCGGCCTGTACGGAGACGGCCGGCTGACCGGCCTGAGCTCCTATGAAAACCGCGTGTACCTGATCCACCTGGAAGAGCCGCACGAAGGCCACAACGCGGTGGTGGCCAAGTTTTACCGGCCCGGGCGCTGGAGCGAGGCGCAGATCCTGGAAGAGCACGCCTTTGCGGCCGAGCTGATGGCCGCCGAGGTACCCGCCATCGGCCCGCTGGTGCTGCAGGGGCACACACTGCACCCGCATGCCGGGTTCTCGTTCAGCGTCAGCCCGCGGCGCGGCGGGCGCCGGCCCGAGCTGGACGACCCCAGCGTGCTGGAATGGATTGGCCGCTTTCTGGCGCGCATCCACACCGTGGGCGCGGCGCGGTCATTCGCCCACCGCGGCACGCTGGACCTGCAGACTTTTGCCACCGAGCCGCGCGACTGGCTGCTTTCGCACGACATGATTCCGCTGGACGTGCAGGGCGCGTGGCAGGCCGAATGCAACAAGGCGATTGACGCCATCGCGCAGCATCTGCAGCAAACGCGCACCACCACCATCCGCCTGCATGGCGACTGCCACCCCGGCAACATCCTGTGGACGCCCGAGGACCAGCCCGGCGGTGGCCCGCACTTTGTGGACCTGGACGACGCCCGCATGGGCCCGGCTGTGCAGGACCTGTGGATGCTGCTGTCGGGCGACCGCGCACAGCGCACGCAGCAACTGGGCGCGCTGGTGGATGGCTATGAACAGTTCCGTGAATTTGACCGTGCGGAGCTGGCGCTGATCGAGCCGCTGCGCACGCTGCGCCTGATCCACTACAGCGCCTGGCTGGCCCGCCGCTGGGACGACCCGGCCTTTCCCGCCGCGTTCCCGTGGTTTGGCTCCAGTGACTACTGGCAGGGCCAGGTGCAGATGCTGCAGGAACAGCTGGAGGCGATGCAGGAGCCGGCGCTGGTGGCTTGACTGTCTTTGGCTTCGTCCAAATTTGGATTCGACGCCCGTCCAATCTGGATTGAACTCAGCTGCACCCCGCCGTCACCCGCCAGGTGGCCAGCGGCCCCGCGCTGAACAGTTGGCCACCCGTCAGGTAGTAGACATTGGCGTCGGCCGTGGAAACGCCCAGGTAGACATGGGTTCCGGCGTAAAAGCGGTAGTAGTACGGCGCGCTGGTGGCGGACGCACCGCCGGCCGGCGCGAACAGGCCGGGGTGGTTGCGCTCGGCCCAGTTGAACAGGCAGTCCGCCACCGCGGTGGACACACTGCCCGCCCCCACGCTCACCGTGCGCGCGGCCGACCAGTCGCCCCAGAAGCCGAACATGCCCGCGCGCGCCTGCAGCAAGACCGAGCCGGGGCTGGTGCCGGTGAAGCTGAAGGCCGGCACCGCGATGTCCACCGGCGAGCCCGCCGTGGCGATGGTGTCCACGCCCGTGAGCGTGATGTCGTCCACATACCAGCCCACGCCGGCTGTGGCCTGCGGATAGAAGCTGCCGCTGCTGAAGGCATAGCGCCAGCGCAGCCGGATCGCATGGCCTGCATAGGGTGCCAGCGACACCGTTTTGGCACTGAAGGTGGTTTCGCCAAAGCTGGAGGTGACGCCGCTTTGCTGGCCCGCCTGCTGGAACACCGCGGCCCAGCTGGCGCCGTCGTCCAGCGACACCTCCACCAGCGCCAGCTGCGAGGGTGACGCCAACCCCAGCCGGCTGCTGAACTGCAACACACCGGCGGCGCCCGGTACCAGCACGGCATTGAGCGTGAGCGTCTGGTCCGCGCCCTGGGTGTGCGCCAGGTGGTACGACCGCCCGCCCGTACCGGCCACGTCCGCGGCCAGAACCTCGTAGCCGGCACTGATGGACGCGGTGAAATTGCCGCTGCCCGCCTCGGCACCGTCGGCCAGGCTGTAGGGCGTGACGCCCACGCTGCGCCACTGGTAGCCGGTGGCGCCGGGCTGCGCGCCAAAGCTGTAGGCAGCCGGCTGCCCCACCAGTGCCGCCGCGCTGCCGGCCAAGGTGATGCTGCTGGTGGCCACGTCGGCGTCAAACACCACCACGGCATAGGTGAAGCTGCGCGCCACGCCGCCCACCAGCACATTGCTGAGCGTGACGCGGTACACCGTGTCGCCCGCCGGGCGGGCCCAGCTCATGCCGTCGGCATAGCTGCCGGGGAACCACACCAGCGTGTTCTCGCCCACGCCGTTGCTCACCGGCTCCGTGCGCGTGGCCAGGGGCACGCCGTCCTGGGTCATGGTGACCACCGCGGCCGAGAAATCGGCCTGCGGGTACGAGAACGACCAGCGCGGGTACACCGCCGCATGGGGCACATAGCCCGCCGGGGGCCAGGCCACGAAATCGTCGCGCACGGCCGGGCGCGGACCAAAGAGGTTGGCGTCAAACACCCACAGCGCGTTGGCCTTGACGCTGCCGTCGGCATCGCCCACGCCCATGAGCTGTGTTTGCGGGTACAGCAGCCAGCGGCGGTGGCCCACGGCGGCGTTGTTGGCGCCGCTGTCGCGCATGTAGCCTTCGGCAATGCTGTCGGCGCCCGCGCGGCCCAGCGCCAGGTTGGACTTGCCCGCGGCCTCGGCCCCCGTGGCTGTGTAGCAGGCCCAGCTGGCAGGCGGAAAGTGGCTGAGCTGGTTGTTGGCGGCCATCATCAGCGCGGCCTGCTGTGCCTTGGCGTTGAAGGTGGCGTCCAGCTGCACGCTGGCGGGCACCCCCGCCATGGCGCGAAACCAGTTGACGCGCCGCAGCGTGGCGGCCTTGTACGCCGCCGACGTATCACCCGCCGCGCAGCCCGTGGTGCTGCCCGACCAGCCGCTGGCCACATTGGCGGATGACGCGAACACGGTTTTGTAGAACAGCCGCACCGCCTCGCGCTGGCTCACGTCCAGCGTGAAGCCGCTGTCGGCCTGAGGGGCTTGCGGTGCATCCGCCGCGCCTGGGGGCGTCAGCCCGTCCAGGCTGGCGGGCGCCTGTGGGGGCGTGGGGCCGGTGCGGGCGGACGGCGCTTCGCCGGGAACGGCAGCGGGTGCCGACGCTGGCAGATCGCCCTGGCGCGTGGCGCCACGGTCACCACCACCGCAGCCTGCCAGCACCATCAACAGCCCCGCCAGAAGAAGCTTGCGTGCACTCATGCGGCATTCTAGGAGCCGACCGGCACCGGCAGCAATCACTGCGAAGGTCTGAGAAGTACGCCTAATTGTGGGAGCAACTCCGGAAAGGCCAGCCTTCACCATCCGCGACCTGCGCGACCGTTGTGGCGAGCTGATGCGCGACGCCGAGGCGGGCAAGCTCTCTGCAGTCACCAAGCATGGCCAGCCCGTGATTGTGGCCGTGCCGTTCACGCAGTTTGAACAAGCTGGTTGTGGCCGCATGCGAGGCCCGGCACGACCGTGACGAAGGCGCGGCGCAACGTGGCGCGCGCTCGGGCCGGGCGTGATCGGCACAGCCGGCCTGCTGGTGCTGGCCAAACGGTGCGGCCAGTTCAGCACCGTGCGCGGCCACCTCGATTTTCTGGTGGACTCGGCGTATTTTCTGGGAACGGGGTAGTGGCGGATGTGTTGCGGCTGACGGGGGAGTAAGCAACAGCAGTGTGCTGCGATGCCTGCTTGCACCGGCCGCCAAACGCCCTAAGCGGGCCGTGATCGCTTTCTGATTTCCTTGATTGCGCAGAAGTTTGCCGATGTCTGATCCGCGTCGCTACGGAGCGACGGGGTCGCCCGCCGCCGGTGCCGCTGGCGGCCGGGTCGGCGCCCCGAGGATGGTCGCAGCTGGCGCTTTGGCATTGCGGTTTTGCGGGTCGTACAGCACCGTGCCTGTACCCACCCCCACACCGGCGCGGGCGCCGCTGTTGCCAATGGGCGTGCTGGCACCTACCCCCACGCCGCCCGAGACCACACCGCGCTGGTTGACGCCCACACCCACGCCGACCGGGCCCACACCGGTGCCCACGCCCAGGGTCGCACCGCCTGAGCCCACGCCGACGCCAACCGATACCGGGCCGACAGGGATGCTGATGCCCGCGCCCACACCCGCCGTGCCGCAGCCCGCCAGTGCGAGCGGTGCCAGCACCAGGGGTACGACCAGCGCGCGTGTGGGATGGGTCATCGTCCCATTTTAGGAGCGGGGGCCGCGCGCAGATGTATCCGTGCGCGTCGTCTCACACCAGCAGCGCGTTCACGCGGCGCACATAGGCCGCCGGGTCGTCCGGCAGCCCGCCTTCGGCCAGCAGGGCCTGGTCGAACAGGATATGGGCCAGGTCATTGAAGTGCACGCTGCCGTCCAGCTTCCTGACCAGTGCATGGTCGGCGTTTACTTCCAGCACGGGCTTGACGTCGGGCGCCGTCTGGCCCGCGGCCTTGAGCATGCGCGCCAGCTGCAGGCTCATGCCCTGGTCCTTCACCACCAGGCAAGCCGGTGAATCAACCAGGCGGGTGGTCACGCGCACGTCTTCGGCCTTGTCTTTCAGGGCTTCTTTCAGCTTGGCCAGCACGGGCTTGAAGGCTTCGGCGGCTTCTTCCGCAGCCTTCTTCTCGGCCTCGTCCTGCAGCTTGCCCAGGTCCACCGCGCCCTTGGCCACGCTTTGCATGGGCGTACCGTCAAATTCGCTCAGATAGCTCAGCGCCCACTCGTCCACGCGGTCAGTCATCAAGAGCACTTCAATGCCCTTTTTGCGGAACACTTCGAGCTGCGGGCTGTTTTTGGCGGCGGCCAGTGTGTCGGCGGTGATGTAGTAGATGGCGTCCTGGCCTTCTTTCATCCGGGCCTTGTAGTCGGCCAGGCTCACGCTCACGGTGTCGCTGGTGGTGGACGCAAAGCGCAGCAGCTTGGCCAGGCGCTCACGGTTGGCGAAGTCTTCGCCCAGGCCTTCCTTGAGCACTGCGCCGAATTCAGCATAGAACTTGCCGTATTTGGCTTTGGCTTCGTCGGTTTCACCTTCTTTTTCCTGGCGGGCCAGGTCTTCCAGCATGGACAGCACGCGCTTGGTGCTGCCGTCGCGGATGGCTTTCACGTCGCGGCTTTCCTGCAGCAGCTCGCGGCTCACGTTCAGCGGCAGGTCGGCGGAGTCGATCACGCCTTTCACAAACCGCAGGTACGTGGGCATCAATGCTTCAGCGTCGTCCATGATGAACACGCGCTTGACGTACAGCTTGACGCCGGCTTTCTTGTCGCGGTTCCACAGGTCAAACGGGGCCTTGGCCGGAATGAACAGCAGCTGCGTGTATTCGGAGCTGCCCTCCACGCGGTTGTGGGCCCAGGACAGCGGCGCCTCAAAGTCGTGGCTGATGGCCTTGTAGAACTCGGCGTACTGTTCGTCGGTGATGTCCTTCTTGGGGCGCGTCCACAGGGCGCTGGCCTGGTTGACGGTTTCCCACTCGTCGGTCAGGACCATTTCGCCGCCCTTGCCCTCTTCACCTTCTTTCCACTCTTCCTTGCGCATCAGGATGGGCAGGGCGATATGGTCGGAGTACTTGCCAATGACGTCCTTGAGCTTCCAGGTGTTCAGGTAGTCGTGCGCGTCGTCGCGCAGGTGCAGCGTGACGCTGGTGCCGCGCTGCGGGCGGTCAATGGCTTCCACCTCAAAGTCGCCGGTGCCGCCGCTGGTCCAGCGCACGCCTTCGGCGGCCGGTGCGCCCGCGCGGCGCGACTCCACGGTGATCCTGTCGGCCACGATGAAGCCTGAGTAAAAGCCCACGCCAAACTGGCCAATGAGCTGGGCGTCCGCCTTCTGGTCGCCACTGAGTTTGCCCATGAATTCACGCGTGCCGCTCTTGGCAATGGTGCCCAGGTTGTCGATGGCTTCCTGCTGGCTCAGGCCGATGCCGTTGTCGGTGATGGTCAGGGTTTTGGCGTCCTTGTCGTAGCTCACGCGCACTTCCAGGCTGGGTGCGTCTTCGTACAGGGCGGCGTTGTTCAGCGCCTCAAAGCGCAGCTTGTCGCAGGCGTCTGATGCGTTGGAGATCAGCTCGCGCAGGAAGATTTCGGGGTTGGAATACAGCGAGTGGGTGACAAGGTGAAGCAGCTGGGCCACTTCGGCCTGGAAGGACAGGGTTTGCTTGCTCATGGTGTTGTGGTCGGACGTCTGTAAGCGATAACAGAAAAAGCGAAACGCCCCTGAATTAGGGGCGCTCGGTCGGCTTTTCAAGCCCGGATTATCGCGTGTCCGCGTGCGGCCGCTCGGCCGCGCCGGGGTTTACAGGCTCAGCTCGCCGCTGGGGATCTGGCCCAGGCGAACGGCCTGGGCGGCTTGCGCACGCACCGTGGCGGCGTCCAGCGTGGACTTCACCGGGGCGGCCACACGCGAGCCTGCGGGCTCGGTGCTGCGGGTCTTGGCCACGGTGGAGGCTTCGGCCATGACTTCCGCGCGGGTGCGGCTGCCGTCGATGGACGCTGCGTACTGCGATTCAGCGGCCGGGCTTTCAGCACGGGCAGCGGTGGAAGCCAGGGCGGCAAAAGCGGCGATGGCGATGAGGGCGGTGGACTTGTTCATGATGCAGGACCTTTCAGTGAGTTGACTTGGAGAGACTTCGGTTTCAGGAGACACCGGTGTGTGTTTGTGTTCCGGTGAATGAACTGTAGGTCCCGCAAATTAGCCATCACTGAGGGGAAACTTAGGCCCGTGTTAGGGGCCGTGTTTCAGGAAGTTTCCACGCGCGCAATCAGGCCGCTGGTGCCTTCGCGGTTGCGCAAGGAGATGTTCATGCCGCAGCGTTGCGCCGCGCCGCGCGCAATCGCCAGGCCCAGGCCGCTGCCGCGTGCGCCCGTGCCGGGCACACGGAAGAAGCGGTCAAACACGCGGTCCAGCAGCTCCTGCGGAATGCCTGGGCCGGTGTCGATCACCTCAATCGCGAGCTTGCCGCCTTCATGGGTCAGGCTCACGTCCACCACACCGCCTTCGGGTGTGTAGCGCAACGCGTTTTCGATCAGGTTGTCCAGCACGCTGCGCAGATCGGCTACCGAGCAGCTCAGCGGCACCTGGCTGACCGTGGTCGGCAACAGGCCCAGGTCAATGCCGCGCTGCTCGGCCAGCAGGATCAGGCCGTTGACGCTTTCGCGCAGCACGGCCAGCACGTCCACCTCGGCCGGCGCGGCGTCGCCTGTGGCCGCCTCCTGGCGCGACAGGCGCAGCAGCTGGTCCACCAGACGCTGCGCGCGCTGGATGCCCTGCTCGAGCTGGCTGAAGCGCTCCTGGGTTTCACCACAGCACACGTCGCCGCGCAGCGTTTCCAGCTGCAGCCCGATGGCGGCGATCGGCGTGCGCAGTTCGTGCGCGGCGTCCTGCACAAAGCGCCGCTGCGTGGTGAAGGCATCGCGCAGGCGCGCCAGCAGGCTGTTGAATGAGACGATCAGCGGCGCGATTTCGCGCGGCACATGCGTGAGCGGCAGCTCGGCGATGTTGTTTTCGTCCTGCTGCGCGGCCTGGCGCGCGATGTCGCCGATGGCGCGCGAGATCATGGCCACCACGCCCCACAGGATGAAGGACGACACGATCAGCAGCACCACCACCGGTGCAATCACGCCCAGCGCGCGGCCCGCGGCCAGGTGGGTGCGGAACTTGCCGCTTTGCACCACCTGCACCTGCCGGCCATCGGGCGAGCGGGCCACGTAGGCCCGCCACTTCTGGCCGCCCGCGGTGGCGTCATGAAAGCCGGTGTCGGAAATCTTGTTCAGCGTGAGCGCGGGCCACGAACTGGCAATGAGCTTGCCGTCGCGGTCAAACACCTGGCCCACATAGGTGCCCCATTCGTGTACCTGTTCGTGCGTGAGCGTGGGCCAGTCGGGCGTGCCGGGCTGCGTGACCTGCGAGTCGGCCAGCAGCTGCATCTGGTCGTCCATGAAGGTGCCCACCATGTGCGTGTAGGTCCAGTAGGCGCCGGTGGCGGACACCGCGCCCACCAGCACAAAGGCCGGCAGCAGCCACATCATCAAAACGCCGCGCAGCGAGCACAGCCGCCCGGCAGGAAAGACATTGATCGTGCTCATGCAGCGCTCCCGCCCGCATCGGTGGCGGCGCTGGCGGCGACCAGTGTGGTCACGGCGCGCCAGCCCAGCCCGCGCACATTGCGGATGGCGTCGGGCCCGAGCTTCTTGCGCATGCCATGGATCAGCACATCCACTGTTGATTTCCACTGAATCCTGACCCCGGTTTTTCATCTAATTTTGACCCCACCCTTGGTGGAGTAGCCGGGCTACTCGGTTGTGGATAAGTCTAACGTCGACGTTATCGTTTCTCCTTTCGTT
>JBFWUB010000024.1:0-69299 GCA_050247515.1 Ramlibacter sp.
GTCGCGCCAGCACAACCCCACCTGCGGCATCACCGGCATCCTGTGCTACGGCGGCGGCATCTTCCTGCAGGCCATCGAAGGCGGGCGCATGCCCGTGAGCGAGCTGTTTGGCCACATCCAGAAAGACCCGCGCCACAAGGACGTGGCCCTGCTGCACTACGAAGAGATTTCCGAGCGCCGCTTTGGCGGCTGGACCATGGGCCAGGTCAACCTGTCCAAGCTCAACCATTCCATCCTGCTCAAGTATTCAGAGAAGCCGGAGCTGGACCCGTATTCCGTCTCGGGCAAGGTGTCGCTGGCGTTGCTGGAAGAGCTGATGGCCACAGCCGCCATCATCGGCAGGGCGTGAGCTTGTTGCTGGGCTGCGATTTTTCCAGCAGCCCGACGCGTCGCAAACCCATCGTCATCGCCGTTGGCGCCGAGCACGCCGGCCGGGTGGTGCTGCAGCGTCTGGAGCGCATTGAATCGCTTGAAGCATTCGGGGCCTGGCTGGCACAGCCCCAAGCCTGGGTCGGCGGCTTTGACCTGCCGTTCGGCCTGCCGCGCGAGCTGGTGCAGCACCTGGGCTGGCCGCTGCAATGGGCCGCCTGCATGGACCACTATGCAGCCCTCAGCCGCCCGGCCATCCGCGACACCTTCGCCGCGTTCTGCGCTGCCCGGCCCGTGGGCGGCAAGTTTGCCCACCGCGCCACTGACCGGCCCGCGGGCTCCAGCCCCAGCATGAAATGGGTGAACCCGCCGGTGGCGTACATGCTGCATGCGGGCGTGCCGCTGCTGCGCGCGGCCGGCGTGCACCTGCCGGGCCTGCAGGGCGGCGACCCGCAGCGTGTGGCGCTGGAGGCCTACCCCGGCCTGCTGGCGCGCCAGGTGCTGGGCACGCGCAGCTACAAAAGCGACGACCCTGCCAGACAGACGCCCGAACGCCTGATCGCCCGCAAGGACCTGCTCACCACGCTGGAAAACGGCGGACCGTTGGAGGGCTTGCGCCTGAAGCTGACCCATGCGCAGCGGGATGCATTGGCCGCGGACGCCAGTGGCGACAGCCTGGACGCCGTGCTGTGCCTGCTGCAGGCTGCCTGGGCGCGGCAGCAGGGCGCGCCGCGTTATGGTTTACCTGTGGACATGGACCCGCTGGAAGGCTGGATACTGACCGCCTGACCCGAGATTGCGCATCATGAACGTTGCTACCACCGCCCGCTTGTCGCTGGACCGGCTCACGCTGGACGACGCGGATTTCATCGTGAAGCTGGTCAATGACCCGCAATGGCTCACTTTCATTGGCGACAAGGCGGTGCGCACGCGCGCCGATGCACAGACCTACCTGAGCACGGGCCCGCTGGACATGTACGCCCGGCTGGGCTACGGCCTGTACCGCGTGAGCCTGCGGGCCGACTACCCCCATCCCGACGAACCCATTGGCCTGTGCGGCCTGGTGCGTCGCGACGGCCTGGACGGCCCGGACCTGGGCTTTGCCTTCCTGCCGGCGGGCCGCGGCCGCGGCTACGCGCTGGAGGCCGCGCAGGCGGTGGTGGAGCATGCCTTTCGCACCCTGGCGCTGCCGCGCATCCTGGCCATCACGCTCGCGCACAACGAACGGTCATGCCGCCTGCTGGACCGGCTGGGCATGGTGGTGCAGGGCGCGGTGCGTGTGCCGGCCGACGGACCGGACAAGCTGCTTTATGGTCTGGACAACCCGCGCGCCCACCCGCACGCATAGCGCCGCACTCAAGTGGGCGCGTCGGTGTACCAGGTAGCCGCCAGCACACCGGCCAGCTGGCTGGCGTTGCCTGGCGTCAGATTCACCTGCCCCACCAGCTGGACAGGCAGCGTTGCCATGGCATCCACCAGGGTCTGCACTTCGTAGGCGTCCAGCGCCCAGCCGTCGCCCGATTCAAAGCGCTCCACGCGCGACAGGTTGCCCGCGTACCAGTCGCGCACCCTCAGGCTGTCCTGGGTGCCGATGATGTTCAGTTCCAGGTCGTTGCCCTGGCGGCGCAGCCACAGCTGGTTGGCCGCCACATCCGCCGCGAAACGCACCACGTCCAGGTTGCCCGCCATCGCGTCGGATTCCACCACCGTATCGGCGCCGTAGCCGCGGCCGAACAGGTAGGTGTCATGCCACAGACCGCCTTGCAAGGTGTCCGCGCCGCCTTTGCCGTCCAGCGTATCGGCGCCGTCGCCGCCGTGGAGCACGTTGGCGCCGGCGTTGCCGGTGAGCACGTTGTTCAGCGCGTTGCCCTTGCCGTTGATGGCGGTGGTGCCCAGCAGCGTCAGGTTTTCAAGGTTGGCGCCCAATGTCCAGCTGACGTGGGAGCGCACGGTGTCAGTGCCCTGCGAGGCCAGCTCGGTCACGGTGTCCGAAGCGTTGTCCACCACATAGGTGTCGTTGCCTGCGCCGCCCAGCATGGCGTCCGCCCCGCCGCCGCCGTTCAAGGTGTTGTTGCCTGCATTGCCGAGCAGGGTGTTGGCCAGCGCATTGCCGGTGGCCTTGAGGTTGCCCGTGCCCGACAGGGTCAGGTTCTCCAGCTCGGCACCGAGCGTCCAGTTCAGTGACGCCACCACGGTGTCGGCGCCGCCACCCGCCGTTTCCATGACGATGTCGGCCTTGTTGTCCACCAGATAGGTATCGTTGCCCGCGCCGCCGCGCAGGGTATCGGCGCCGGCACCACCGTCCAGCACGTTGGCCGCTGCGTTGCCTGCGATGACGTTGGCCAGCGCATTGCCGGTGCCATTGATGGCGGCGGTGCCGGTGAGCGTGAGGTTCTCGATCTGATCACCCAGCGTCCAGCCGATGGCGGCCATGACGGTGTCCACGCCCGCGCCGCCGACCTCCACCACCACATCGCCCTCCTGCCCCACGTAGTAGGTGTCGTTGCCCGCGCCGCCGATCATCGTGTCGGCGCCACCCTTGCCATCCAGCACATTGGCACCTGCATTACCGGTGATGACGTTGCCCAGGTTGTTGCCCGTGCCGTTGATGGAAGCCGCCCCGTTGAGCGTCAGGTCTTCCACCTGCGCGGCCAGCACCCAGCTCAGGCTGGCCAGCACCCGGTCACGCCCCCCACCGGCCAGCTCGGTTACCGTGTCGCCAGCGTTGTCGACCACGAAGGTGTCGTCACCCACCCCGCCGTTCATGGCATCCGCGCCGCCGCCGCCGTCCAGCAGGTCGTCGCCGCCGGCCCCCGACAGGGTGTCGCTGCCCGTGCCACCGAACAGTCGGTCCGCCTCACCTTGCCCCGCCAACCGGTCGGCGCCGGCCAGCCCCACCACGTCGCCACCCGTGGGCAGCGCCGTCAGAACATCGTTGCCCGCCGTGCCGGTGACCGTGTTGACCTGTTGGTCGATGTAGGCCGACGTCCAGAGCGCGCCATTGGCAAAGCGCACCTGAAACAGGCCGTTGCCGTCCACGGGTTCGAAGTACCCAGCCAGACGGATCGTGTCGCCGGATGTCTTGTGGCGCAGCAGCACGTCGTTGCCGGCGCGCGTCAGGGCAATGTCGGCGGCGGCGACGGTGGCGTCGAACTGCAGGGTGTTGACGGTTTCGTCGTCGAACAGCTGCGAGCCGGCGTACAGGACCTTGACTGTTCGCTGCAAGTCATCCACCACGTCCCGGCCCCAGCCGGCGGAAAACCGGTAGGTGTCCGCTCCGCGCCCGCCTGTGAGCAGGTCGTTACCCGCCCCGCCGTCGAGCTGGTCACGCCCGTCTGCGCCATGGATACTGTCATTGCCCACGCCACCAGCCAGCTGGTCGTCCCCGCCTTGCCCGTATAGATAGTCGTCGCCGGAACCGCCTGCTAGTGCGCGTACGGCGTTGCTGGTAACCAGCAGGTCGCTGCCCGCCGTTGCTTCCTGCAGACTGTCGCGGCCCAGCCCCGCTGCGACGGCCGCACGGGTCAGGTACGTGCCATCAGGCAGCCGCAGGGTGTCCAGCGTCGAGCGGATGACGGTGGAGCCCGGTTGAAAGAAGTTGCGCACCGTCATCGCGTCGGCGGTGCCGTCAAGGCTGACCACCAGAGAATCCCCCGTTCGGGCCAGCCGCAGGGCGCCGGCATCCGTTTCGCCGGTCAGCGAGATCGTTGAATGCACGTCCGGCGCAGCCGTTCGGGCGCGCGCGAACACAACCGTGTCCTGTCCACTGCCTGCACCAAACACGACGGTGATGCCGCCCGGCAGGCTTTCTCTTGCGCCGTAAATCAGCCGAGCCTGGATCAGGTCATTGCCCGCTCCGCCATCGGCGCTCGCGAACTCGGTTTCGTCCAGGTAGATGGTGTCGTCGCCCGCCCCACCCAGCGCTGCACTGCGCCCCCCCGCAACAACCAGGGTGTCGTTGCCATCGCCGCCGTCGAGCAGGTCCACTGCTACCGGATATACGCGCGGCGTGGCCAGCAGCTCGCTGTCGAAATTGAACAGCCAGTCGTCACCACCCATGCCGTGGATAACGTTGGCTCCCTTGCTGCCGACAATGGTGTCCGCCGCTGCCGTCCCCACCACGTCGACATCACCGAAGTCCGCATCCAGACACAGGCCCTCCACATGTGTCCAGCGCTGATCCATGTCCAGCACACCCATGTTGGCCTGCGCTGCGCCACCGTACAGGTACACGGCATCCATGCCGCCCCCGGCCTGCTCGTCCACGGTGTCCAGCACATCCAGGTGATAGGTGTCGTCACCGCCCAGGCCGCGCAGGTGGTTGGCGGCCGGATTCAGATGGCCTGACAACACGTTGTGCCACCCATTGCCCGTGCCGTCGATGGCATCCTGCCCGGTCAATGAGAGGTCCGCGATGCCCTCGGGCAGCGAGTACGAAATGCTGGCTTCAACGCCGCCATACGCATAGAACCATTCGTCCTGCTGGATCGTGTCGCCCGCATCGTCAACCACGAAGGTGTGCACGGCAAAGCCACCCAGCATCACGTCGGCGCCTGCGCCTCCGTCAATACGTATGTGCTCGGCGGAGTCCCAGCCGCCGTAGCGCACGTCAATGACGTTGTCTTCGTCGTTGCCCGTGTACTGATAGCTCCAGTACGGCCCGTGGGCGGTCCAGTTGTTGTTGAGCACTGCGTCAGAAATATGCAACGCCTCCACGTTGTCGGCCAGCACCACGGTGGCGTGGTTGGAATGGAGCGTGTCGTACCCCGCGCCCTCCTCTTCAACAATCACACCCCCTCGCTGGGATGCGGACGCAACGGTGTCCGTATACCTGTCGTCGCCCATGCCGCCGTAATACACGTCGTTGCCGCCGCCGCCTCTCAGCCAGTTGTCCAACCCGTTGCCGTGCAGGACGTTGTCGCCCTTTGACCCCGTGGCATCCAGCGCCAGCGGTCCCAGGTACAGAGTCTCCACGTTGTCCGGCAGCGTGTACGACACCGAACTGAACACCGTGTCCAGCCCACCGCCCGGCGCCTCGGTGATGCTGTCATAGGAATTGTTCACCTTGAACGTATCGTCGGCCGCCGAGCCGGTCATGTGGTTGGCCCCTCCCGTCACGCTGGGCCCGGCGCGTTCTACCAGTTCGGTCCGCGACCACACTGTGCCGTCGGCAAAGCGGACCTGCTGGACGCCCTGCGCCGTATTGCCTTTGAAAAAGTCATACATCCACATCTGGGCGCCGGTATGAGCGATGGACAACACCAGCGCATCGTTGCTCAGGCTCATGCCTGCCCCTTCGTGCTTGCCTGTACGCAGCAGCACGACATCCTCCGGGGCAATATCGGCGTCCAGCAGGATGACGTCCGAGCCCAGGCGGTCCCGCACAATATCGCGCTCCGAATGACGCCCGATGACGAAGGTGTCATCGCCCGTGCCGCCATACAAGTCGTCATTGCCCGCGCCGCCATCCAGCACATCGGCACCCCCATGGCCATACAAGACGTCATCGCCGCCCATGCCCCGCAGCACGTCGGAGGCCGCGTCGCCCTCCAGGACGTCGCTGACCTCGGTGCCGGCTGCATCAATGGGCACGACATCCCGAACCTGCAGCTCGAACACGTCTTCTGCCACCAGCCCGTACGGATCGGTCGCCAGGACCCGAACCGTCAACACTGCCGCATCCGGCGGCGTACCGGTGAACGTGCGCGACGCCGGATCGAAATCGAGCCACCCGGGCAACGTACCGCCATCGGCCAGCGTGGCGCTGTAGGTCAACGTGTCACCCGCGTCCGGGTCGGTGAACGCGCCGGCCGGAATGGACCATGCGAACACCTCCCCCGCGCGAGCGCTTTGATCAGCCAGCGGCACAGCCACCGCGGGAGCAAGGTTTGGCGCGGCGACCTTCACCCAGAACACGCGCCCCACCGCGCTGCCATAGTTGTCGGTGGCCCACAACACAAGTTCAAGGTCGCCCATATCCCCGCGGGACGGAGTGCCACTGAGCGTTCCCGTGGCGGCGTCAAACGTCAACCAGTCCGGCAGCGGCGACCCGTCAACGCGCTTGATGCCATAGGTCACCGAATCCCAGACGTCCGGGTCGGTCGCAATGCCAGCAGGCACGGTCCAGCTGAAGGCAGCCTCGGCACGCGCCTGCATGGATGCGATGGTGGCGTTGAACACCGGCGCCTGGTTGTTCGCGGCGCGGTCGGCTTCCAGCTCCAGCTTCGCCTGGTCCCACACCGTGCCGTCGGCAAACTCCAGCCGGTCAATTTTGTGGTCCAGCACGCGCGCACCGTCCTGCACCGCCACGCCATAGTGGTTGGCGATCACCACGCGATCTTCGGTTCCCCGCACTTGCAGCGCGAGGTGGTCGCCCTGGCGGCGCACCCACACATCGGCCACGGCAATGCCGTCACCCAGACGCACCGTGTCCAAGGCCTGGGGCCGTTGTGGGTCCACGATGTCGTAAAGCAGATCTGTGTTGGACACGGTGTCGGACCCGTCACCGCGGTTGAACAGATAGACGTCGTTGCCTGCGCCGCCGCTGAGCCAGTCGATGCCCTGCGCACCGGCCAGCACGTTGTCGCCGGTGTTGCCGCGCAAGGTGTTGTCCTGCGCGTTGCCTGTGCCATTGATGGCGGCGGTGCCTTGCAACTCCAGCACTTCAAATCCGTCACCCAGGGCGTAGCTGTGGTATGCGCGGATTGTGTCCATGTCGGCATCGTTCGACATCGGCTGAACGGGTTGGGCACTGTCCGGCGCGGCGTGGTTTGCCAGCATGGGAACGTCACCAGCAGGTGACACGGCCTCCACAACCACGTCATGTTCGTCGTCGATGATGTAGACGTCGCTGCCCGCGCCGCCCTCCATGTAGTCGGCCCCCATGCCGCCGTCCAGGTAGTCGTTGCCGTCGCCGCCGTACAGCTCGTCGCGGCCACCGGCCTGGGGGTTCGCGGCCATGCCCTCGCTGTGCTTGCCTGGATTGATGTCGCCGTACAAATGGTCCGAACCCGCACCGCCGATCAATACGTCCGCGCCAGCGCCGCCTTCCAGGTAGTCGTCTCCGTCCTCACCATCCAGATAGTCGTTGCCGTGATATTCCAGCGGCAGGAACTGCGAATGGTCAGCTGCAACCCCAGTGTCGCCGAACAAATTGTCATTACCTGCGCCACCGAACAACACGTCGTGCCTTCCGCCACCGAGCATGTCGTCGTTGCCGGCTTCACCGTCGAGGTAGTCGTTGCCATGAAACGGTGCGGTCACATGGACCGTGAGCCGGTCACCGTCCAGAAAGTCGTCGCCGTCCCCGCCATACAGCACGTCGGCACCCCCCGCACCCGCCAACTGATCGTTGCCGTCCTCGCCGTCGAGATAGTCGTCCCCGTGGTGCCGCATGAACTCGGGGTCGTCGATCAAGCCGTCCGTATCGCCATCGAGGGTGTCATTTCCTATCCCGCCGAACAGGTCGTCCATGCCACCACCGCCGAACAAGTAGTCGTCGTCCGCGCCCCCGTCCAGAAAATCGTTGCCGCTTTCATGAATGGGCGTGTAGTCCAGCACACCGTCGCCCACGTAGCCATCGCCATCCAGGTAGTCGTCTCCGTCGTTGCCTTCGACGATGTCGTCGCCGCCCATGCCGCGCACCTGGTCCTTGCCGTCACCGCCTTGAGCGCGGTCATTGCCCCAGCTGGCCAGAATCCAGTCGTTGCCCGCGCCCCCGTCGATGACATCGCTCTGAGCGTCAGTCAATGAGTCCTTCAGGCCGCTCGCCCGGAAGCTACGCTCGCCTGTCGAATAAACGCCACCAGCACCGCTGACCATAAGCGGCGATCTACCTGTCGGCAAACCCCAATTCACCCATTGGTCGCCGGGCCCGAGTTGCTGATGGTCGTCATAAAAATCCGCCGCCGAGCTGATGTAGTCGTTGCCGTCCCCGCCCTTGATGACGTCATCACCCGCGCCGCCGCCAATCATGTCGTCACTCGCACCGCCGTCGATCACGTCGTTGCCGGCCCGGCCACCCAGCAAGTCGTTACCCGTCAGTCCGTTGATCTGATCATTGCCGCCGGTGCCGTACAGGGCGTTGTCTGTGACGAGAGGGTCGTCACTGGGGATGGTCTCGGTCCCGACTACTTCGCCTTGCTCGTTGTAAATGGGGCGCTGGGTGGGCTGGTTGCTGCCGACCTTCAGGTTACCCTGTCCGTCAAGCACGTAGTACAGCTCGTCGGTGTCCACGGCGATGATTTCCACGTTGGCAAAGTTCTCCCGCATGATCGGCTCGCCCGTGTTCGTCTCGGCCCGCACGACGTAGTCACCATTGAAGGTGCTTTCCGCCTCGCCGCTGTCGCGCAGGTCGATCTGCCAGGTGTTGCTGGCGGCGCTCTGCCCATTGCCGCTGTAACTGGCGCTCAGGCTGCCCTGCGCATCACCATCGAGTTGGCCGTCGTGAACGAGCGAGAAGCTCACGCGCGTCTGGCCCTCGGCCAGCGTGATCACCGCCCCGTTGGCGTCCACCGTGGTGTCGCCCAGGATGGCCTTGCAGCCGCTGGCGCCGCTGAAGCTCAGCGTGATCGTGTCGCCCGCCTTGGCGCCCGTGCTCAGGTTCAGGTTAAAGCGGGTGCCGCCGTCCATGTCGAACGCGTAACTGTCGTGCACGCCCGGTCTCTGGAACGTGCCCGTCAGGGCTGTGCTGTCGATCTGGACGGTGCCCTGACCGTCGCTGCCTGTGACGGTGTCTTTGGCCCAGCCGCCGACGGTAGATAAATGCGCGGCGCCTTCGGCCGCGCAACTGCGCGATGCGGCGCTCGTTGGAGCGCGCCGGGGCAAAATTGACATGATCCAGCTATATTGAAAACAAAATAGCTGAATATTCTATTTAATTAATTCAATTGAATTAACTTTTGTGTCTTTTTCGCCTCATCAGAATGGAGTAGATGTCGCGCACTCCAGCTGCCTTGGGGGCCTGTTCAGGCGCCCAACCGCCCAAACGCCTGCAATGCATCCACATCCGTGCGGTACATCCGTAGCAGCGGCCCGTCGTCCAGCGCGCCCGCGCGGCGCAGCACCTTTTCCACCGGCAGCTTGATGCCGCTGATGTGCAGCGTGATGCCGCGCGCGGCCAGCCGCTCGCGCAGCTGGGTGAACACTTCCACGCCCGTGGCGTCGATGCGGTTGATGGGCTGGGCAAACAGGCAGACGTTCTGCACGTCGGGGTGTGCGGCCAGGTGCTCGGTGATGGCCCGCTCCAGCGCGCTGGCGGATGCAAAGTCCAGCTCGTCGTCCATGCGCAGCGCGTACAGGTGCTGCGCCAGCGGCGGCAGCTTCCACAGGTGGCGGTCGCGCAGGCTGCCGTCGGGGTGCAGGCCCACTTCAATGATGCGCGGATGCAGCCGCAGGTACAGAAAGTGCGCCAGCCCCATCAGCACGCCGGTCAGCACGCCCCAGTAGATGCGCGGCGCGGTCAGCAGCGTCACGCCAAAGGTCACGAACGCCGTCACCGCCTCCACGCGGTTGATGGCCCACAACCGCAGCAGCAGCCGCGGCTTGATCAGGCTGGCCACGGCGGCGATCACCACCGCGGCCAGCACCGCGCGCGGCACATGCGACAGCGCGGGCGTCAACAGCAGCAGAACCCCCAGCACCACCACGGTGGCCGACACCGTGGCCCAGCCCGTTCTGGCGCCTGCATACAGTGTGATGGCCGAGCGTGAGAACGATGTGCTGGTGGGAAAGCTGCCCGACAGGCCCGACACGATCTTGCCCAGGCCCTGGCCGATCAGGTCCTGGCTGGCGTCCCAGCGTTTGGCGTCGTGCTGGCTTTCTATCTTGGCGCTGGACGCCATCTCCAGCGAGCTGACCAGCGTGATCACGGCCGCGGGCACCAGCAGCAGGCTCAGGGTGTCCCAGCCGGGCCAGCCCGGCCAGTAGGGCGCGGGCAGGCCCACCGGCAGCGTGCCGATGACCGCGCCGTGGGCTGAATAGCCGCTGTACCAGCTCAAGCCCGCCGCCGCCGCAATGACGACCAGCACCATGGGCAGCCTGGGCAGCCAGCGTTTGCCGGCCACGAACAGCGTGAGGCTCACCACGCCATAGGCCATGGCCGTCAGGTCAAACTGCGGCGCCTGCCATAGCGTCTGCAATGCGCCTTTATGCCCCAGCAGCGCGGGCACCTGTGACGCAATGATCAACAGTGCTGCCGCCTGGCTGAAGCCAGTGAGTACCGGCGAGCTCACCAGGTTCAGCACCCAACTGGCGCCGCCCGCGCCCAATGCGAGTTGAATGCCGCCGGCCAGCAGCGACAGCCACACGGCCAGCGCCACCCATTGCGTGCTGCCCGGCTCGGCCAGCCCGATCAATGACGCACCCACCAGCACGCTGGTCAACGCCGACGGGCCGACCGACAGCCGCGTGGAGCTGCCAAACATCACGGCCACCAGCATCGGCAAAAACGTGGCGTACAGCCCCGTTACCAGCGGCATGCCGGCCAGCGCTGCATAGGCCACAGACTGCGGGATCATCACCACCGCCACCGTCAGGCTGGCGCCCACTTCGCCGCGCAGCAGGGCCGCATCGGGCCGCGGCCATTTGAGGAACGGAAGCCAGCGCGTCAGGTCTTGCATCAGCCCGAGCTTAACGCTGCGGCATGTCCTTGACTGAATAGCCCAGGCTCACCGTCGCGTCTGCCGGGATGGGCGGCATGGTCGCGTCCCAGGCCTCCCACGCGGCGCGCAGCGCGGCCAGGCGCTCGGGCTCGCGCGCGGCCAGGTTGGCACGTTCGCGTTCGTCGGCGGGGATGTTGAACAGGTAGTCGTTGCCGTCCACGCGCAGGTATTTCCAGTCGCCGTCGCGCAGGGCGCGCTGGCCGCGGTGGTTCATGCGCCAGTGCAGCGGGCGGTGAAAGCGGTGGGTGCCGTCGCGCAGCACGGGCAGCATGGACACGCCGTCCAGCGGATGGTCAGCTGCTGCAGCCACGCCGGCGGCGTCCAGCATCGTGGCGGACCAGTCCATGGTCATGCACTGCTGCGTGCTGACGCCGCCGGGGGTGATGGCCGCAGGCCAGTGGGCAATCCACGGCACGCGGATGCCGCCTTCGGTCAGGTCCATCTTGCCGCCCACCAGCGGCCAGTTGTCGCTGAAACGTTCGCCGCCGTTGTCGCTGGTAAACACCACCAGCGTGTCGCGCTCCAGGCCCTGCGCGCGCAGCGTATCCATCAGCCAGCCTATGCCTTCGTCCATGTGCTGGATCATCTTGCGGTAGGTGTGGATGTTGCCGCCGTGCAGGTGGAACAGGTTGTTTTTCACCTCCTGCGCCAGCGCTTCGTCGTCGCGCGTTTCCCAGGGCCAGTGGGGCGCGGTGTAGTGCAGGCTCAGGAAGAACGGCGTGCCGGCTTTCGCGCCCGGTGCCATGCGGTTCACATAGTCCACCGCGCGGTGCGAGATCAGGTCGGTCAGGTAGCCGTCTTCGCGGTGCTCCTGTTCGCCAAAGTACAGGTCGTGCGAGCCGTTGCTGCTGCAGTGGGTGAAGTAGTCCACCCCGCCCGACATCGGGCCAAAGAATTCTTCATAGCCCGACTTCAGCGGGCCGAAGGCCGGTGGGTAGCCCAGGTGCCATTTGCCGATGAGCGCCGTGCGGTAGCCCGCGCCCCGCAGAAGTGAGGGCAGCGTGGGGTGATCCGGCGGCAGGCCCAGCGTGGTGCTGCCCTTGCTCTTGCTGTTGATGGGTTCTTCGGCCGCGCCGCGCAGCCGGTACTGCCAGCGCGCGGTCATCAGCGCAAAGCGTGTGGGTGAACACACGGGCGAGTTGGAATAGCCCTGCGTGAAGCGGATTCCGTTGGCGGCCAGGCCGTCCAGCACCGGTGACACCGGGGCACGGCCACCGTAGCAGCCCAGGTCCGCAAAGCCCAGGTCGTCGGCGACGATGAAGATGATGTTGGGACGAGTCACTTATTCAATTTGCTTTGAGGTCGAGTCGTTTGACCAAGGGTTCCCAACGCGCAATCTCCGCCTGCAGCACCTGCTGCGCCTGCGCGCTGGTGGTGCCCAGCGCCACCAGGTCGGCCGCCTGCAGCCGCGCGCGCACCTCGGGGTCTTTCATGATCTCCATGGTGGCGCGCTCGATCTCGGCCAGCACGGGCGCGGGTGTGGCGCGGGCGACCTGGAACACCAGGCGAAAGCTCACGTCCAGGCCCGGCTGGTTCAGCGCACGGGCCAGCGTCGGCACGTCGGGCGCCAGCGGCGACGCCGTGCCGGCGGACACCGCCAGCGCGTCCAGCTTGCCCGCCTTCACATGGGGAATCACCGTCGGCGTGGCCAGGAAGCCGCAGTTCACCTCGCCCGCCAGCACCGCCAGCGTGGCGGGCGCGGGGCCGCGGTAGGGCACATGGTCCATCTTCACGCCGGTGATCTGCAAAAACATCTCGGCTGCCAGGTGGCCGGGCACGCCGGCGCCGCCGGAACCATAGGTCACGCGGCCGGCCCTGGCCTTGGCCACCAGGTCCGCGGCAGTCTTGACGCCCACCGCCGGGTTGCACACCAGCATCTGGCTGAAGCTGGTGGCGATGGAGGCCGACACCAGGTCGGTGCGCGCGTCAAAGCCGCCCTGGTTGCCATAGACCAGCGGGTTCACGGTGAGCACCGTGTCGGGGCTGAGCACCAGCGTGTGGCCGTCGGGCTCGGCCTTGGCTGCCAGGCCGGCGGCCAGATTGTTGCCGGCGCCGGGGCGGTTTTCCACCACGGCGGGTTTGCCGGTGCGCTTGGCCAGTGCCTCGGCAAACAGGCGCGCGGTGATATCCGAAGGGCCGCCGGGTGGCGAGCCCACGAGGATCTTCACCGGCTTGGTGGGCCAGGCCTGCGCCATGGCACCGGGCAGCGCGGCCAGCAGCAGGGCGGCCGCCAGCGCCTTGAAGGCGGCGCGGCGAGGGGTGCTTGCATTCATTGCGTGTGATTCCTTGTGTGTCAGTCCAGGCTCACGCCGGTGGCCTTGATGGGTTTTTCCCAGCGGGCCAGGTCGGCGCGCTGCGCGGCGGCCAGCTCCGCGGAGGTGGAGCCGATGGGGTCGTAGCCCAGGCTGGTCATCTTCGCCTGCATGTCGGGCTTCTTCACGGCCGTGGACACCGCGCGTTCCAGTTTGGCCAGCACCGGCTGCGGCAGGCCTGCGGGGCCATACATCGCAAACCAGGCGGTGGCCACCATGTTCACGCCCGACTCCTTGAGCGTGGGCACCTCGGGCACCTGGGGGTCACGCTTGTCGCCGGTCACGGCAATGATGCGCACCTTGCCGCCGCGGTGCAGCTCGGCGGTCTCGGACACCACGTCAAACTTGTAGCCGATGTGCCCGCCCAAAAGCGCCGTGTTGGCCGGCGCGCCACCCTGGAACGGCACATGGGTGAACGGCACGCCCGCGCTTTGCTCCATCAGCACGCCCATGAAGTGCGGCAGCGTGCCCAGGCCGGGGGATCCATAGGTGGCGCCCTTGGGGTCGGCCTTGGCCTTGGCCAGCATCTCGGCCACGTTTTTGGCGCCGGTGGCCGGGCCCGACACCACACCGAACTGGAAGGCCGCAATCTGCGAGATGGGGGTGAAGTCCTTCACCGCGTCGTAGTCCAGCTTCTTGTACACGTGCGGGAACAGCACCATGGGCCCGCTGGGCAGGATGATGACGGTCTGCCCGTCGGCCTTGGCGTTCTTCACGGCCATGAGGGCAATGCGCCCGCCGGCGCCCGGGCGGTTTTCCACGGTGACCGTGCTGAAGTCGTCGCGGATGGCGTCGCCGATCAGGCGGGCGATCACGTCAGCCGAACCCCCGGGCGGAAATCCCACCAGAATTTTCAGCGGCGGCTTGTCCTGCGCCGCGGCGGGCAGCAGCGTGAAGGGGCTGGCGGCCAGCAGCAGCGCTGCGGCCAGGAATCGTCTTTGGCGCATGGTGTGTCTCCTCGGGTGGGCGGGGCAGGTTGCAGCCTCACTGTAGACCCCGGACAATTGATTGTTCTAATCAATCATCCCCTTGGTAAACCCTGATGGCCCTTGCCACCAACCGCCTTGCCCGCCCCGGCGCGCTGGACGACCTGCTGCTGTACCGCACCAACCGCCTGCTGGGCGTGGCCGGCAGCATGGTCATCCGCCTGTGCGAGGGGCGTTTTGGCATCACCCGGCGTGAATGGCGCGTGCTGGCCCAGCTCGCGCATGAGGGCGGGCTGCTGTCGTCGCAGCTGGCCGAGCGCGCGCAGCTGGACCGCGCGCGCACGTCGCGGGCCGTCACGTCGCTGGTGGCCAAGGGCCTGGTCCACCGCCAGACGCAGCCGGGCGACCGCCGCCAGGCCATGCTGGCGCTGACGGCCGCCGGCACGGCGCTGCACGACGCCATGTTCCCGATGGTGTGCGACATCAACCGCGAACTGCTGGCCCTGCTGGACGAAGCCCAGGTGGCCCAGCTGGACGGCATGCTGGACGTGCTGCAGCAGCGTGCCGACCAGCTGGTGGCGCAGGCCGGTGCCGCGCTGCCGCGCGCTGACCGCCGCCGCGGCGGCCGGGCCGTGCGAAGCATGGGATGACGGCCGCACCGCTGACCCCGGTGGAGCAATGGCTGGCGCAGCGCGGCTGGCAGCCGTTTGCCTTCCAGCGCGAGGTGTGGGCCGCGGTGGTGCAGGGGCGCAGTGGTTTGCTGCATGCCACCACGGGCTCGGGCAAGACCTACGCGGTGTGGCTGGGCATGCTGGCTGCCCTGTTGCAGGGCCACCCACCGGGGCGGGGCGCGCAGCCGCTGCGCGTGCTGTGGCTCACGCCCATGCGCGCGCTGGCGGCCGACACCACGCGCGCGCTGGCCGGGCCGCTGCGCGATCTGGCGCCCGGCTGGACCGTGGGCCAGCGCACGGGCGACACGCCCACAGCCGAGCGGGCGCGCCAGGACCGGCGCTTTCCCACCGCGCTGGTCACCACGCCTGAATCACTGAGTCTGATGTTGAGCCGCGAGAACGCCCGCGAGGAGCTGCAAGGCGTGCAGTACCTGGTGTGCGATGAATGGCACGAGCTGATCGGCAGCAAGCGCGGCGTGCAGGTGCAGCTGGCGCTGGCGCGCCTGCGGCAGTTCAACCCGGCGCTGGTGGTCTGGGGGCTGAGTGCGACGCTGGGCAATCTGGGCGATGCCATGGATGTTCTGTGTGGTCCGGCCGCGCAGCTGGTCCAGGGCCGTATCGACAAGGCGCTGGTGATCGACACGCTGATCCCGCCCGACCCCGGCAAGTATTCCTGGGCCGGCCACCTGGGCGCGCGCATGCGCGACCCGGTGGTGGACGAGATCGAGAAGTCCGGCACCACGCTGGTGTTCACCAACGTGCGCTCACAGGCCGAGATCTGGTACCAGCTGCTGCTGGAGCGCCGCCCCGAATGGGCGGGCCAGATCGCGCTGCACCACGGCAGCCTGGACAAGGCCGCGCGTGAATGGGTGGAGCAGGGCCTGAAGGCGGGCACGCTGCGCGCGGTGGTGGCCACGTCGTCGCTGGACCTGGGCGTGGACTTCCTGCCGGTGGAGCGGGTCCTGCAGATCGGCTCGGCCAAGGGCGTGGCGCGCCTGCTGCAGCGCGCCGGCCGCAGCGGCCATGCACCCGGGCGCGCCAGCCGCGTCACCCTGGTGCCCACCAACACCATGGAGCTGATCGAAGCCGCCGCCGCACGCCGCGCCGCCCAGGCCGGGCAGATTGAAAAGCGCAGCTCGCCCCACAAGCCCCTGGACGTGCTGGTGCAGCACCTGGTCACCGTGGCGTTGGGCGGCGGCTTCACGCCCGATGCGCTGTACGCCGAGGTGTGCAGCGCCTATGCCTACCGCGAACTCACGCGCGCCGAATTTGACTGGGCGCTGGCCTTTTGCGAGCGCGGTGGCGACAGCCTCACGGCTTACCCGGACTACCACCGCATCCGCCCCGACGATCAGGGCATCTACCGCGTGCCCGACCGCGCCGTGGCGCGGCGCCACCGCATGTCCATCGGCACCATCGTGAGCGACGCGTCGGTGCAGGTCAAATACCTCAACGGCGCGAAGATCGGCACCATGGAGGAGGGCTTCATCGCCCGGCTGCGCAAGGGCGACTGCTTCTTTTTCGCGGGGCGGCTGCTGGAATTCATCCGCGTGCAGGACATGGCCGCCTATGTGAAGCGCGCCACCAGCCCCAAGGGCACGGTGGCGGTGTGGAACGGAGCCAAGATGGCGCTGTCCACCGAAATGGGCGAGGCCGTGCTGACGCTGCTGCACCGCTGTGCGCAGGGCGACTTTGCCGAGCCCGAGTTGCGCGCGGCGCAGCCCATGCTGCAAACGCAGATGCAGCTGTCGCATCTGCCCACGCCGCACACGCTGCTGGTGGAGCAATACCGCTCACGCGAGGGTTGGCACCTGTACATCCACCCGTTTGCCGGGCGTAACGTGCACCTGGGGCTGGCCAGCCTGGTGGCCTGGCGGCTCTCGCTGGACCAGCCCAACACCTTCAGCCTGTCGTTCAACGACCACGGCTTTGAGTTGCTGGCGGCCGAGCCCTTTGACGTGACGCCGGTGCGTGACGGCAGTGTGTTCTCCACCCGCAACCTGCTGCACGACGTGCTGGCCTCGCTCAATTCGACCGAGCTGGCGCAGCGGCGCTTTCGCGAGATCGCGCGCGTGGCCGGGCTGGTGTTCAGCGGCTACCCCGGCGCGCCCAAAAGCCTGCGCCAGGTGCAGGCGTCCAGCAGCCTGTTCTTTGAGGTGTTCCGCAAGTACGACCCGGCGAACCTGCTGCTGAGCCAGGCCCAGCATGAGGTACTGGGCCAGGAGCTGGAACTGGCGCGCCTGTCGGCCGCGCTGGACCGCCTGGCGGGCCAGGCGGTGGATTTCGTCACCCTGCGCCAACCCAGCCCCTTGAGCCTGCCGCTGATGGTGGAGCGTTTCCGTGAAAAGCTCAGCACCGAGCAGCTTGCCGCCCGGCTGGACCGCATCCTGCGCGACATGGATGCTGGCAACCAGACGTAATTTCTTCGCGTCCTACAACAGCATCGGCTTTCGCTGACGCGCGCGCGCACCCTGGACGCCTACAGTGACCTGCATGGCTGCGCAGGTGCGCCGCCGTGATGATCCAGACGAAAGGAATGCCCCATGTGCATCCGTACCGAAGGGCGCCCCGCGCCCAAGCCCCGGGAATACCAGGCGCAGTCCCTGCGCGTGCAGCGTGCCCCCGAGCGGGAGGCCACCGTGCCCACCCGCCAGCACCCGCCGCCGGTGCAGCGGCGCCTGGAACACCCGTCGGCCTGATCAATCCGCATCCATTCAACCCATCCCGTTCAACACAAGGAGAAGCCATGAAACCCATCCAGAAAACCCTGATTGCAACCTCTGCCCTGGCGGCACTGCTGGCGCTGGGCGCCTGCGGCCAGAAGCAGGACGACACCACCGTTGGCCAGAAGCTGGACTCCGCAGTCACCAGGACCGAGCAGGTCGCCGCCGAAGTGAAGACCGACGCGACCAACGCCGCGCAGGATGCCAAGGTGGCGATCACCAACACCGGCGAAAAAATCGCCGAGAAGCTGGACGACGCCACCATCACCGCCGAAGTGAATGCCGGCCTGGCCAAGGACGCGACGCTGAGCGCGCTGAAGATCAACGTGGACACGCGCGATGGCCGCGTGACGCTGCGCGGCCCGGCGCCGTCGGCAGACGCCCGTGCCCGTGCCACCGAAATCGCCAAGGCCGTCAAGGGCGTGAGCGCGGTGGACAACCAGCTCACCGTGGGCGCAGGCTGATCCGCCACTCACCCCGGACCAGGGCCCTTCGGGGCCTTTTTCATGCCCGCTTCATGCCGGGGCGGAGGTCTCCTGGATCACGTCGTGCACGAACCGCAGCTTGCGCAGCGCGCCGGGGGTCAGCGCGAACGGGTAGGCGTCGTTCTGGCCGAGGCTGCGGTTCAGGCTGTTGAGCAGCAGCGTGACCGGTACCCATTGGGCCACCAGCTGGTCAAAGTCCGCCTCGCCCGCGAAAGGGTTGCAGACCTCCTCGGCCCCGTCAGGCGGGTTGCCCGGCACCACCACGCGGGTGTTGTAGGCCGATGCGGTCTCCAGCAGGTCCACCATGTGCAGGTAGTGGGCCCAGGTTTCGGCCCAGTCTTCCCAGGGGTGGGCCGTGGCATAGGCGCTCACATAGTCCTGCTGCCACGCGGGCGCCGACGGGCCGTTGGCATAGTGCTGGCTCAGCGCCTGGCCGTAGTCCAGCGAGTCGTCGCCAAAAATCGCGCGGAAGGCCTCATGACGTGACGGCTGCGCGGCGATCAGGCTGTCCCAGTAATAGTGGCCCGATTCATGGCGCAGGTGACCCAGCAGGGTGCGGTAAGGCTCATGCAGCGCCATGCGCCGGCGGGTGCGCTCGTCGTCATCGGCTTCCGCCACATTCAGGGTGATGACGCCGTTGCGGTGGCCGGTGAGCACCGGCGCCATGCCGGGCTGGTCGGCCAGGAATTCATACACCGGCCCGGCCGGGGGCTGGTCGGGCGGTGGGTCCACCGGGGCCAGGCGCAGGCGCGCCAGCGTGTAGTAAAGCCGCCGCTTGGCGACTTCGATGCGGTACCAGCGCTCCTGGTTGGTGGACACCGACAGATCCGGCAGGATGCGCGTCTGGCGGCATGACACGCACAGCGGGTTGGGGTCATGCGCGGGCACGGCAAAGTTGCAGGCCTGGTGCGTGGCGTGGTTGTGGCACAGGCGGTAGTGCCGCCCGCCGTGGCGGGGCGACCTGCGCCGCCACAGGCCAGGTTCGCCGGGCAAGGCCTCCACCGCCGCCAGGAACAGCCGGTCAGGCAAAAACGCCAGCGCACTGGCGCAATGCAGGCACTGGACGTTTTCAAAGAAGACCGGATGGCCGCAGTGATCGCAGCGAAAGATCCTCACGCGCTGGCGTTACGGGCGCACGACCATGTTGTTGATCACTTCGCGCACGCCGCTGGTGTTGCGCGCGATGTAGCCGGCCTGGTTCTTTTCGGCGCTGGACTTGGCAAAGCCCGACAGCGACACCGTGCCGTTGAGCGAGTCCACGTTCACTGCGGCGGCGTCCACGGTCTTGTCGGCGACGAGCTTGGCCTTGACGGACGTGGCGATGGCCTTGTCGTCCACATAGGCGCCCACGGTGCTCTGGCCGCGCATGACCGAGCAGCCGGCGCTCACGAGGGTGATGCCGGCGAGCGTGGCCAGGGCGACGGCGCGGGCGTAGCGGGAAGCGGTGGAGGTGGAGGCGGAGGTTTTCATGGTTGTGTTCCTTCTGGTGGGTTGAAAAATCGGCAGGACGCCAGCGTCATTCCTCGAGCCAGTCCTTGAGTTCGTCGGCGTGTTCTTCCTCGTCGGCGAGGATGTCTTCCAGGATTCGGCGCGTGGTCGGGTCCTGGTCGCCGATCAGCGTGATCATCTGGCGGTAGCTTTCAACCGCGATGCGCTCGGCCACCAGGTTGGCGCGGATCATGGACTTCAGGTCCAGCGACTCGTCATAGTCCGCATGGCTGCGGTCCTGCAGCGAGCCGGGCGAAAAATCAGGTTGCGCGCCCAGCTGCACGATGCGCTGGGCCAGCCGGTCGGCGTGGGCCGCTTCCTGGTTGGCATGCACCAGGAATTCCTCGGCAATCCGTGGCGACGACAGGCCATCGGCGGTGAAATAGTGGCGCTTGTAGCGCAGCACACAGACCAGTTCGGTGGCCAGCGCGTCGTTGAGCAGCTTGACGATGGCGTCGCGGTGCGGGCCATAGCTGGGCGTGACGGCGCCGTCGTCCAGGCTGCGGGCGGCGGCCTGCAGGGCCTGTTCGTCCAGCGCCAGGTGGCCGGTGCGCTGCAGGCGCGTGGGGGTGGCTTGGTTCATGGGGCTTCGTCCTTTCGTTCTTGTGGGGGCATGGCTTGCGACATGAGCGCCACGACCAGGCGCGATACGTCCTGGGACTTCATGGTGGCTGCCAGCAGGGCGCCCACCGAAACCAGCCGCCAGGGCTTGAGCCACACCGCGGCGGCGCCCACTGCGGCGGCAATGCCAACCACCTGCAGCGGCTTCTCGCTGGCATAGCGCTGCAACACCGGCTGGGCCACCAGCACGGCGGAATAGGCGGGGTGGTTGTGCCACCACACGCGAAGCGTGTGACGTGCAATGCGCCACCAGGCAGGGCCCGCGGACGGCGCGTCCGCTTCATCGTTGCCACCGGCGCTGCGCGTGGCGTCGGCGTCACTGCGCCGGCTGCGGCCCTGCCCCTGAAGGTGCTGGCTGATCGCGTGCCGGCTGGCCTGCAGCCGCTGCGCTGGGGTGAGGCCGTGGGTCACGGGCGGCCTCCCGCGTGGCGCAGCGCCATGGCATCGGCGTCGATCTGCGCCTTCAGTTCGCGAAAATGCGACGCGGCCAACGGCTTGCGCGCCTGGGCCCAGGCGCCCAGCGCCAGTACCAGCGCCGCGCCCGGTACCGCCAGCAGCGCCCAGTGCAGTTGCTGCAGGGTGGCCGCCAGCATGGCCGCCACGCCGGCCAGGATCAGGAACGCACCCAGCGCCAGCACGGCCACGCCCCAGGCGATGCCGCGGCGAAGCACCTCGCTGCCGTAGCCCGCCGCTTCCTCGCGCACCAGGGCCGCGTAGCCCGCGGCATGGTCAACGACCAGTTCGGGCCGGTTGATGAGAACGTTGAACAGGGGATGGGGCATGGCAGTGGGGTGTTGCGTCCGGGGTTCGCGCGGGCGTTTCAGTGGTGGATCAGTACCGGTTGTGGTTGCGGCGCGCGGCCATGACCAGCGCGGCCAGGGCAGCGCCGGCTGCGGCGGCGATCAGCACCGACTTGACCGGCTGCTCGGCAACATACTTGCCGGTGGCGTCGGCGTAGTGGTTGATCTGCTTTTGCACCTTGGCCGAGGCGTCCGAGGCGGCATGGATGCCGCGCGTGGCCACGTCCTGGGCGCGCGCGGCCAGGCGGTCAATCGCGGGCTCAACGCTGCCGCGCAGGTCCCGCACCTTGTCGTGCGCGCGGTCCAGCTGGTGGTTGGCGAAGCTGCGGGTGCTCTCCACGGCCTGCTCGGCGGACTGCAGCACGTCGGCCGACAGTTCACGCGCGGCGTTGGCGCCGTCACGCAGGGCGGCGGGAGTGGCGGCGGAAGGGGTGTTGGGCATTTTGGGGTACTCCTTGATGTGAAAGCGGCGCGCGGATCAGCCCTTTCGGACCAGGCTCACGACGAAACTGACGATGGCCATGATGGCGAAGATGAAGAAAAGGATCTTGGCGATCTCGACGGCGCCGGCGGCAATGCCGCCGAAGCCGAAGACGGCTGCAATCAATGCAATCACCAGGAACACGACGGCGTAATGCAACATGTGGATCTCCTTGGGCCGGGGCATGGGCCCCCGGGGGTTGGCAGCGCCGGGGTCCCCCATGCGCCTGATCCACAGGTTACGGAAAGCAACGCGGCCTGCTAATCAGCAGGCCGCCTGTGCGTTTGTGGGTGAAGGGCAGGGGGTCGTGTAGGAGCGCGCCGACGCGCCGCCTGCCGCGACCTGTGCCGCAGGCTTCAGTGTGCCGGCAAGGACGGCAGCACCGCGAAGATGCGCGCGCCCTGGCCCGGCGCCGACTGCACGGTCAGGCGGCCGCCCGCGGCCTCCACGCGGTGGCGCATGCCTGCCAGGCCGTGGGTGGACGGACGCACGGTGGCGGTGTCAAAGCCCTGGCCATCGTCCTTGATCTCCACCTCGATGTGGTTCTCGTAGCGGCGCAGGCTGATGTCCACCATCCTGGCCTGGGCGTACTTGCCGATGTTGGTCAGTGACTCCTGAACCAGCCGGTACACGGTGAGCTGTATCGCCTCGTCCAGCGCCACGTCGTCCAGCGCGGTCTCCACCTCCATGGCCGAGCGCTCCGAGAACTCCCGCGCCAGGATTTCCAGCGACGCGACCAGCCCGAGGTTGGACAGCGACGACGGTCGCAGGTCCTCAATGATGCGGCGCTTCAGGGCGATGCCGCTGTTCAGCGTGTCGGTCAGGTGCTGCAGGCGCTGCGTGACGTCTTCGGAGCTGCTGCCCAGCTTGGACTTCAGACGCGCCACGTCCAGCTTGGCGGCTGTCAGCAGCGCGCCCAGCTCGTCGTGCAGCTCGCGCGCCAGGTGGCCGCGCTCCTGTTCGCGCACCTGCTGCAAGTGGGTGGCCAGCTCGGCGAGCGTGGCCGTGCGTTCGCGCACCTGGCGCTCCAGCAGGTCGCGTTCCTGCTGCAGCAGTACCTGCTGGCGGTCGGCGGACTCCTTCAGCGCGTTGGTCTGGCGCAGGTACAGGTAAAAGGCCAGCAGCCCGGCCATGGCCACCGCGGCAATGCCGATGCGCGACAGCTGCAGGGACCGGTTGACCTGCAGCTGGGCCAGCTCCATCTTGCCGGCGGTGGAGGCGATCAGCTGGGTGGACTGGTCGCGGATCGCGTCCATGTGCTCGCGGCCCACGTCGGTCATGAGCACAAATTTCCAGGCATCTTCGTTGCCCTGCTTGCGCATGCGAACGCTCAGGTCCATCTCCGCCAGCTTGCGCTGCGTGTTGCGGCTCAGCTGGGCAAAAGTGGGCAGTTCTTCCGGTGTATTCACGTACAGGCTTCGAAGGGTGTCGATGGTCTGTCCAATGTCCGACACGGCGGCGTCATAAGGTTCCAGGTAACGCGGGTCACCCGTCAGCAGGTAGCCGCGCTGGCCGGTCTCGGCGTCCAGCATGTGCTGCAGCAGCTTGTTGAGCTGGCTGCGGGTCTGCGATGCAACGGCGATGTCATCCAGTGCCCGGTTGGAGCGGTCATAGCCGGTTTCGTTGATCACGACCAGGATGCACGCAGCCAGCAGCGCCAGCGGCAGGCTGATGGCCATCTTGGGGATTGAAAAATTCTTCAGCCACGAAAACAGGCGCATGGAACCTCCCCGCTGCGACAGCGCTGTGAATAGAATCTGCGGTACCTGCCGACCCGGCACCTCTGAAAGAAGCAGTCATGATCAAAGTCGGAATTGTGGATGACCACGCCATTGTGCGTACCGGCCTCAAGCAGTTTTTCTCCGAGCAGGTGGACCTGCGCGTGGTCGGCGAAGCCGCCAGCGGCCGTGAAGCCATTGACCTGGTGCGCACCACCGAGCTGGACGTGCTGGTCATGGACCTGTCCATGCCCGGCCAGAGCGGCATTGACGCGCTCGCCATGATCCGGGCCAAGGCGCCAGATGTCGGCATCCTGATCCTCAGCGGTTACCCCGAGGAGCATTACGCAATGAACCTCATCCGCCAGGGCGCCAGCGGGTACCTCAACAAGGAATGCGATCCGATGGAGATCGTCAACGCCATCCGCACCATCTCGCTGGGCCGGCGCTACATCTCTCCCACGGTGGCCGAACTGCTGGCCCAGCAGCTCAACCGCAAGGAAGGCGGCGCGCCGCACGAGCAGCTGTCCGAGCGTGAATTCCAGGTATTCCTGAAGCTGGCCAAGGGCGAGACCGCCGGCGACATCGCCAAGTCGCTCTCGCTGAGCGTCAAGACGGTGAGCACCTACCGCACGCGGCTGATGGAAAAGATGAGCCTGGCCTCCAACAGCGACCTCACGTACTACGCGCTGAAGAACAAGCTGATTGACTGATCCACCGCAAGGCCGGTGCGCGCGGCTAGCCGCGCGCACTGCACAGCTCGACGCAGTAATCAACCAGCGCGTCAATCTCATTGGATTTGTCAAACACCGCGTCCGCGCCCAGCTGCGCGCAGCGCTTGCGCATGTCGGCCGTGGCGTAGTTGCTGAGCACCAGCACCTTCTGGTCAGGCCGGCGGTTGCGGCAGGCCTCCAGCACGCCCAGCCCACTGCCCTGCTTGAGAAACAGGTCCACGATGGCCAGGTCCCAGGCGTCCTCGTTTTGCGTCAGCCAGGCGCGGCCTTCGTTTTCTGCCTCGGCGAAGCCGGCTGCCTTCACACAGGTCAGCTCTTCCAGCGTACCAATCAGATTTTCGCGAATGGTCGCGTTGTCTTCGACGATGTAGGTTCTCAGTTCCACCATGGTTTGCTGGGTGCTGCCGCCTACTGCCGCGGCATCTAGTTTTCAGTGGCCCGATTCGCCGGAAAGCTGTATCGCAATGTATCGCCTCTTTCCGGGCGATTGTGCCAGCGGGTGCAGCGCGTCGGTGTAGGACGCTTCCTACGAAGCGCCGCCGCGCCAGCCATGGCTTTGCCCGGAGGGCCCCTTGTAGGCAGGCGCCGACATCCGGTCCCGCCGTCCGCCGATGGGCGAGGCCCGACGCGCGCGCCAAACTGCCCCGCAGGTGCCTGCTGTCCGGCGCCGCTGGAGCCTTCCATGAAACTGTTTGTTGAATACACCGTCGTGCTGGCTGGCACGCTTGCGGCGGCGGCGCTGGTGGCGTTTGGCGAGCCTGCCCAGGCCGATTTGCTGATGGCCCAGGCCGCGTCGGCCGAGGAATGGCTGGGCGCCGCGTCCTGCCTGCGATGAGGCGTGCCTGATGGCATGGGCGCGGCGAGCGTTGTCACGGGTGTGCACCGGCGCGTGGGCGCGCGGCCTGGCGATGGGCCTGGGCGTGCTGGTGCTGCTGGCTGTGCTGCTGGTGTTCTTTCCCTGGGACGTGCTGCGCGGCCCGTTGGGCCGCTATGTGTCTGAGCACACCGGCAGGCATTTCGAAGTCACGCGGCGGCTGGAAGTCAAGCCCGGCTGGACCACCCGCGTGAGGCTGGAGGGCGTGATTTTTGCCAACCCCGAATGGGCTCGCGATCCTTATCTTTTGAAGGCTGAGGTCGCTGAGTTCCAGATCCGGCTTTTGCCACTGCTGTCAGGGCGGGTGGAGATTCCGTCGCTTGCCTTGCAGGCGCCAGAGCTGGGCCTTCAGCTGGAGGCGGATGGCCGGCGTACCTGGGCTCTGGGGCGTGACACTTCGGACCCCGCAAACGTTCCACGTATCGGCTCGCTGCAGGTTGACAAGGGTGAAATGCACTACGTTGCGGCCGCACAAGGCGCCGATATACGAACAGCTTTTGAGATTGACCCGGGCGCGGGCAAAGCACTGCCATTGAAATACCAGGCCAGTGGCCGCTGGCGGGGCCAGCCCTTCGCGGCCCAGGGGCGCACCGGCAGTGTGCTGGCGCTCAATGCGCCGCTGCGCGAACCGTTTCCGGTCGACATCAGCGCCGTGGCCGGCGGTACCAGCCTGCGCGCGACCGGCACGCTGGGCAGCCTGGACACCGTGGATGGTGTCAACGCCCGTTTCGAGCTGCGCGGCGCCAATCTGGCCGACCTGTACCGGCTGGTGGGCGTGGTGCTGCCCGAGACGCCGCGTTACGCCGTCAACGGCCTCTTGAGCCGGCAAGGCCCGGTATGGAATGTGACCCGCATCCGCGGACGCCTGGGCCAGTCGGACCTGGCGGGTGACCTGGCTTTTGACCGCTCGCGCCAGGTGCCGCTGCTGTCTGGCCACCTGCAATCGAGCGTGCTGGACTTTGACGACCTTGCGCCATTGGTGGGCCTGCCCGAACTACCGCGCAGCGCCGCGGCGGGCCCGGTGCTCGCCGGGCCCGTGCGGCCTGCGCCCGGCCGGGCCGGTGCCCCGGCCGGGCGCGTGCTGCCGACCGCGTTGCTGGATACGCAACGCCTTCGCGCCATGGACGCGGACGTGCGCTACAGCGCCGCGCGCATCTCGAACGTGCGTGGCCTGCCGCTGGAGCGGGGCGACATGCACATCCGGCTCCAGGCAGGCGTGCTCAACCTGGAGCCTCTGACGCTCGGTGTCGCCGGCGGGCAGCTGGGCGGACGCCTGAGCATCAATGCTGCGAACGAACTGGCTGCCGTGGCGGTCAGGCTGGAGGCCCGCGGGCTGCAGCTGAACCGCCTGTTCCCGTCGGTGGAGTCCACCCGCGGCAGCCTGGGTCGCCTGAGCGGCAATATCGACCTCAGCGGGCGTGGCAACAGCGTGGCGCGCATGCTGGGCACGGCGTCCGGCGACGTGGCCTTGTTGATGGGCCAGGGCCAGATCAGCAACCTGCTGCTGGAGTTTGCCGGGCTGGACGGCGGCGAGATCATCAAGTTCCTGCTGCGTGGCGACCGCAACGTGCGGTTGCGTTGCGCGGCTGCGGCGTTTGACGTGCGCCAGGGCGTGATGGCCAGCCGCGCCATCGTGCTGGACACGCAGGACACCGTGATCGTGGGCACCGGGACCGTCAGCCTGGCTGACGAGTCGCTGGCACTGACGCTGCGGCCGTCGCCCAAGGACGCCAGCATCCTGAGCCTGCGTTCGCCGCTGAGGATCGGCGGCACCTTTGCCGCGCCCCGCGTGGGCCCTGACAAGGCGGCGCTGGCCGGGCGCGCCGGCATCGCGCTGGCGCTGGGTGCGCTGAACCCGCTGCTGGCGCTGGCGGCCACCGTTGAGACAGGTCCCGGCGTGGACGCCGATTGCCCGCAGGTGCTGCGCCAGGCCGATGCAACACCGGGCCCGCGCGCGCGCTGATGGCGCGGGGAGCCCAGGCGCGCAACGATAATGGCGCATGGCCGCCGTTTTCGACAAACCTTCCCTCTGGCAGAGGACCGCCCCGCTGCTGCGTGGCTTTGACGGGCCGCTGGCGTTCGCCGTGTTCCTTCTGGCCGGCGCCGGCCTGCTGACCATGTATTCGTCGGGCTTTGACCACGGCACGCGCTTCATGGATCACAGCCGCAACATGCTGATTGCCGCGACCATCATGTTCCTGGTGGCGCAGGTGCCCCCGCAGCGGCTCATGAGTTTCGCGGTACCCCTGTATGTGACTGGCGTGGCGCTGCTGCTTGCGGTGGCCCTGTTCGGCATCACCCGCAAGGGCGCCACGCGCTGGCTGAACGTGGGGGTAACCGTCATCCAGCCCAGTGAAATCCTGAAGATTGCCATGCCGCTCATGCTGGCCTGGTGGTTCCAGAAGCGCGAGGGCCAGCTGCGCCCGCTGGACTTCAGCGTGGCCGGGCTGCTGCTGGTGGTGCCCGTGGGGCTGATCATGAAGCAGCCCGACCTGGGCACCTCGCTGCTGGTGCTGGCCGCCGGGCTGTCCGTGATTTTCTTCGCGGGCCTGAGCTGGAAGCTCATCGTGCCGCCCGTGGCGCTGGCCATGGCGGGCATGGTGCTGCTGGTGGTGTTCGAGCCCCGGCTGTGCGCTGACGGCGTGCGCTGGGTGGTGCTGCATGATTACCAGCAGCAGCGCATCTGCACGCTGCTGGACCCGACACGCGACCCGCTGGGCAAGGGGTTCCACATCATCCAGGGCATGATCGCCATCGGCTCGGGCGGGTTGTTCGGCAAGGGCTTCATGCAGGGCACCCAGACGCACCTCGAATTCATCCCGGAGCGCACAACCGATTTCATATTTGCCGCGTTTTCCGAGGAGTTCGGCCTGCTGGGCAACCTCCTGCTGATTGCCGGCTTCATCTTCCTGATCCTGCGGGGCCTGACCATTGCGCTGGAGGCGTCCACGCTGTTTTCGCGCCTGCTGGCTGGCGCTGTGACGCTGATTTTCTTCACCTATGCCTTTGTCAACATGGGCATGGTCAGCGGCATCCTCCCGGTGGTGGGTGTGCCGCTGCCTTTCATCAGCTATGGCGGCACGGCCATGGTCACCCTGGGGGCGGGGCTGGGCATTCTGATGTCCATCGCCAAGGCCAAGCGGCTGGTGCAGACATGACCGCCGCACCCGTCACCGCGCCGCTTGTTCCATGACCCGGCTCGTTTCCATCGTCGGCGTGGGCAACATGGGCGGCGGCATGGCTGCCAACCTGCTGTCGCAGGGCTGGGGCGTGCGCGTGCATGACATCGATCCGGCGAAGGTGGAAGCGCTGGTGGCGCAGGGCGCCGTGGCGGCAGCCACGCCCGGCGAATGCGCGGCCGCTTCGGCGCTGACCATCGTGTGTGTCGTGGACGCCGCCCAGACCCAGGACGTCCTGTTTGGCGCGCCAGGTGTGGCCGCCGCCGTACCCGCCGGCCACACCATCATGCTGTGCCCGACGCTGTCGCCGCAGGACGTTGAAGGCTTCTCGCAGCGCCTGGCCGGCATGGCCCTGCATGCGATTGACGCGCCCATGTCCGGCGGCCCGGCGCGCGCGCGCGATGGAACGATGAGCCTGATGGTGGCCTGCGCCGATGCGGTCTTCCGCCAGCACGGCACGCTCATCAACACCTTGTCATCCAGGGTGTTCCGCATCAGCCAGCAGCCCGGCGACGCAGCGCGCACCAAGCTGGTCAACAATCTGCTGGCCGGCATCAACCTGGTGGGCGCGGCCGAGGTGATGGCGCTGGCCGCGCGCATGGGGCTTGACCTGGAGCGCACGCTGGACGTGATCGAGCAGTCCAGCGGCCAGAGCTGGATCGGCTCGGATCGCATGCGCCGTGCCATCGCCGGCGACTATGCGCCGCGCGCCCATGTGACCCTGCTGCGCAAGGACACCCGGCTGGCCATGCAGGCCGCCCAGGCCGTGGGCTTTGAGGGCCCGCTGGGCGCGGCCGCGCGCGATACCTTCGAGCGGGCCGCCGCCGCCGGTCTGGAGGGCCTGGACGATGCGGCCATCTACCAACTGCTCAACCGGTAGCCAATGGGTAAACTGGCTACCGCAGACCTGTCCACGCCATGCCCACCATACTGATCGTTGAAGACGACGACGCCATCCGCAACAACATCACGCGGCTGCTCAAGCTCGAAGGTTTCGACATCGTTTCAGCCATCAACGGACGGCTGGGGCTGGAGCGGCTGCGCCAGGTCATGCCCGATGTGGTGATCTCGGACGTGAGCATGCCCGAGATGGACGGCTTCCAGCTGCTGGAGGCCATCCGCGGCGACCGTGCGCTGGCGGCGATCCCGGTCATGTTGCTGACGGCGCTGGACGACCGCGCCAGCATGCGCAGGGGCATGACAGCCGGCGCCGACGACTACCTGGCCAAGCCTTTCACCCGGGTGGAACTGCTCGACGCGCTGGCCGGCCTGCTGAAGAAGAAGCAGCGCGTGGACGAAACCGTGCAAAGCGCGGTGAGCACGCATGAGGAGCATCTGCGCCGGGCCTTTGCCGAAAGCCTGGGCGGGGTTGCCACTGAAAAGTTTGGCCTGGAAATGCCCAGCGGCGCCGTGACTGACCAGGTGATCGACGCCACGGTGCTCTTCTCGGACATCCGCAATTTCACCTCGCTGGCCGAGCGGCTCAACTCCCAGGAAGTGGCCGAACTGCTTACCGTGTACTTTGAACGGACCTGCGATCCGGTGCTCAAGAACGGCGGGCGCAACCTGAAATTCATCGGTGACGGCCTGATGGCCGTGTTCTCCGACACGCACAGCGGCTCGCCGCTGCCGGCGGCGCGCCGGGCTGTGTCGGCGGCGCTGGCCATGGCGCTGGCCACGCATGAGTTCCGCAGCTGGCTGCAGCACCGTTTTGCCGACCGCGGCCTGCCGCCGTTTGCCATTGGCGTGGGCCTGCACGCGGGCGAGGTCACGCTGTGCCGCCTGGGCACCATCCAGAACAAGGAAACCACACCGATTGGCGACACGGTAAATGTCGCCGCGCGGCTGGAGGCGTCCAGCAAGGAGCTGGGCTGGACCGTGGTGGCCAGCAACCATGTGCTGGAGCGCGCCGGTGACGGCGTGCAGACCGGCGGCATGACCTCGCTGGCCGTGCGCGGCAAGAACCTCTACGTGGACGTGGCCGAAATCACCGGCCTGGTCACCAACATGGACGACAAGGTCCATGGCATGGCCACGCTGACCGAGCGGGCGGCGGAGGTGCGCGCGGCGGTGCAGATCAATTCCGAGATCACCGCGCGGGCGGTCAAGGGCGCGCTCAAGTCCAAGCTGTCGGCCATGAAGGAGCTGTCGTTCGGGCCGGGCGAGGAACCGCTGCGCCTGAAGGGCTACCGCATCACGCGCAAGATCGGCGCCGGCGGCATGACCCAGGTGTACCTGGCCGTGCGCGAGAGCGACGGCCTGCCCGTGGTACTGAAGGTGCTGGACGCCAGCGGCCAGGAGGCCAGCGCCCACCTGTCGCGCTTCATCCAGGAATACGCGCTGCTGTCGCAGATCGACCATCCCAACGTCATCAAGATCTACGACCAGGGTTTCACCGACGACCATGCGTACATTGCCATGGAGTATTTCGAGCAGGGTGACCTGCGCTCGGCGTTCTCCGCCGGCCTGTCGCAAAAGCGCGTGCTGCGGGTGATTGCCCAGGTGGCGCAGGCGCTGGGTGCCGTGCACGCGCGCGGCATCATCCACCGCGACCTCAAGCCCGAAAACATCATGCTGCATGCCGACGGTACCGTGGCGCTGGCCGACTTCGGCATCGCCAAATCGATGCTCAAGACCGAGAACATGGCCATGACGCAGACACGCCACGGTGATGTGGTGGGCACGCCCTATTACCTGAGCCCGGAGCAGGCCACCGGACGGTCCATCACCCCGCAAAGCGACCTCTACAGCCTGGGCATCATGATGTTCGAGATGCTTGCCGGCAAACGCCCTTTTGGCGCCGAAACGCTGGAGCAGTTGCTGGCCCACCACCTGCACGCGCCCACGCCGCCACTGCCGGCGCAACATGCGGCGCTGCAGCCCATCGTGAACAGGCTGACCGCCAAGAAGCCCGAAGACCGCTATGCGTCGGCGCAGGCGCTGCTGCTGGATCTGGCCCGGGTGGCGCAGGGTTGACCTGGTCAGTCGGAAGGTGGCCTTGTCCCCGCAGGTTGGCGCGACGGTGCCCGGCTCCGCAGCTGTCCCCCGAAACGGCTTCGCCGTTTCTCCTCCTTTATGCCGCTGCGCAGAGCGCCCTGTCCGCCTGATCCTGGAACGATGCGGGTGCGTCAACGGGCGGTGTAGGTGGTGCGTATCTCTAACGTCATGGCGTAGAGACGTGGTTCAGTTCGAGGTCAACGAGGTAGCTCGATAGCCCGGTGTTGTTGAAGTATGGCGCTTCGTCGATGCCTTGTATGCCTTTCCAATCACCGTAACCGCTGGGCGCTTCTACACGTATGTGATGCGGTAGCTGGCTGTTCTCCGGCACGCTGAGGAATGTGGCTGTAAAGAGGTCACCCACTTTCAACTGCTGCCCCACAGGCAGTAGTCGGCAGTCGACTCGGGTCAGGAAATCTTTGGGTTTGGTCGAGGCGGGCTCAGGGGTGGCGGACTCCTGAGGGGGGAGGCTCTTTCCCTGGACTTGGCGGCGCGTGATGATCTTGATATCAAAATCAGGCATCGCAACCAGTCGCTCCCGCCCCGCCGGTCGTTCGCGTTGGATGCAATCGGAAAACCATTTGTCTCCGTCGCCGACTGCTCGAATCCACATCGTTCCCTCTATCTCGCCCCGAGAGCCAAAAACTACCGCGACTTCATGTCCATTTGTCCGGTGTTTCAGGTTGAGAAGCACAGACTCCTTCTCGGGCGTAAGAATTGTGAATTCATGGGGTGTCACGAGAAACTCGGTCCCTTGCCGGCGCGTCCGAATGCCACTCCAAGAGAGCAGCTCAGGCTCGTCGCCGGGTAGTGGCCGGACCCAGTAGGTCCCGTGAAAGAATCCGTCCTGACAATGCAATACCGACAAGCCCTGTCGCGAGTCGTGCTCTGGCTCTGACGGGCTGACGAGTGTGAGCCACCGCACGCTCTGCGGATGGTTGAGGAGGTCGGAAGGGCTCACTGACTGCATAGGGCGGACAGTATCAGAAGGGCGTTGTAGCAACGGCATCTTGAAGTTCGCATTGATTTTCAGGGTGATCAATTCCATGCTGATGCGCGCACTTTCCAGTCCGAAGATCAGCGTAGTCTCTCCATCTTTTGTGGAACGGTCCAGCAAGGTTGCTTTCGCCGGCTGCATTGACCGTTCCCGGCCTTTGGAATCAACCGAGAGGTTCGCCAAGTCGACAAAGACAACCTCTCCTTCCTCGAGTTCCTGTAGCCCTTTCTCGTCCAGCAGCCCCAACTCCTCCCGCACCAGTGGCGAGCCTTTCGCATCGATCCATGCCAGTTGCGTAGGCTGGAGTGTCTCCCAGAGTCGGTGTTGCCTTGCTTCCCTGATCGCCGGTCTCTCGATTGCCCGTGGCTCCAAAGACTGCTGCGGGAAGTAGCAGTCGAAACGAAAGCCGAGTTCGGCGTCGGGGTGGTGGACCAACTGAAACCTGTACCACTGGACTGGTCTCCCATCTTGCCCGCTGAACCTAGATCCGTCGTAAGGAGCTACCTCGGTGCCTTCCTTCAGCTTGGGGCCTTTCACATCCTGTATGTGGTGGAGCAGTGGAACTTTGAAATCACTCCCGGCTGGGTGCCGAAATTCCCACAGCATACCTTCGGCCTGCAGTGGCGAATCGTCGGCGGACAGCGTCCGGTGGTCCCAGGGCGCGCAGACATCCAGCCAGCCGTCGTGCGCCTCCAGGACAACCGCTGGTAGATGCGCATAACCAAACCGCACTGGCAGGCCGCTGTTAGGCAGGCCGCTGTTATCCACCGTTGTAGTTCGTGAATAGGAGTACGTAACGGTAATGCGCGTGTTCTGAGGCAAGCGGGCGAGATCTTCTTTTGCAATGCAAACCGCGGCGGCTGTTTTGCCCGCGCACCGGTGCAGTTCAGCAAGGCTAACATGCAGAAGCATACCAAGCCCGTCCAAGGATGGCTTTTGAAGTATGCGGCCGCGAAAACCATCATCCATGTTTCTTAAATGGTCCCAGACACCCTTGGTCAAGCGAATGACGACGTACCCCCGGGTGTATTGGTCGAGGCCCATTTCGTCGCGCGCGGCTAACACCGTCGACTGGACGGAGGTCGTGATCTCATAGGATTTTCGCCAACCTTTGAAGCGCAGTACTACAGGCCCGACGCAATCCTGTGCGAGCGCATCGGTGTCTTCAGCAGCCTTGAATCCCGGGTCCTCGAGCTTGGGCCATTTGTAGAAATAGTCGTTTGCATCCAAGCTATGCCACGGGTGTCTAAGATATCCGTCGATGATGGCGCCATAGGGGTTGGCCGATCCTGCTGGCGACGAATACAAGGTCCAAAGATTCTCTTCTTGCGGCGGCACGCGCCTCGAACTCGCCTGCTGCGGCAGCCAGTTGACCCAGGGGCGGCCGATTCGTGACACGACGGTCGTCTCTGAAATGTCGGCCCCTGGGCGGATCACAACGAGCCGTGGCACTGATTGCTTATCGTCGTTCGGCTTTTTCAGAGGGATCACTTCCATCAAGAATGATCCGTCTGTGCGTTCAGTGATGGAGCGAAATTCTGCCCTATAGGTTTTTCTGGTATTGGCACGTAGTACATCGCCAATATAACCTTTCCCTTCGGTAGGATTGATCGCCAGAGTGTCGTCCTGGATCCATTCATTGATCTCCACCATATCCCCCGGACGGAGTGACTCCAACTGGGCCCAGTTCAGAATTTTCCTGTTTGAGGATGTTTTCTCGCCGATGACCAGCCTGTCGTATTGCAGGCGATTTGTCGGTGAGTTTCCTACCTGAATGTTGACAATAGGTTTGGGCTTATCCACGCTCGTGGTCAGTGGCGGGAGACGACATGGTAGGTTGGACGTTGGGTTGGTCATGGGCGGTTCTCGGTTGAGAACTCACTGTAGAACCCCCAATAGCGCCAGCAAATCAGACTGAAGTACCGGCTGTGCTCAGTATGTCCGCCCTTGCCTGAACGTTCCACTGGTCCTGCGTGCCAGGCCGGTTACTTGAGCCAGCCGCTGCATGCCCGGTCCGATGTGTGCGTGGGCTATCGCCAGGCCCAAAGCATCTGCCGCATCACTGCCAGGCAGGCCCGGCAGCTTGAGCAGGCGCTTGACCATTTCCTGCACTTCCGCCTTGCCGGCCTTGCCGTAGCCGGCCACGGATTTTTTCATCTGCAGCGCGGTGTATTCGGCCACCGGCAGGTTGCGTGAGACCAGCGCCGTGACGCAGGCGCCACGGGCCTGGCCCAGCAGCAGCGTGGCCTGCGGGTTGACGTTGACGAACACGATTTCCACCGCGGCTTCATCGGGCTGGTAGCGCTGCACCACTTCGCAGATGCCGTCAAACAGCACTTTCAGGCGGGCCGGCAGGTCGCCGGTGGGCAGGTGGCGCGTGGTGATGGTGCCGCTGGCCACGTAGGTCAGCGCAGGGCCGTCCGCGTCCAGCACACCAAAGCCGGTGGTCTGCAGGCCGGGGTCGATGCCCAGGATTCTCATCACAGCCCGAAGTACCAGCGCACCGAATGGAAGAACACCGGCGCCGCAAAGCACAGCGCGTCCACCCGGTCCAGCAGCCCGTTGGCGCCGGTGACCGACATGCGGCCCTTGCCCCAGCTGGTAACGCCGCGGTCGCGCTTGAGCGCCTTCATGACCAGGTGGCCCAGCGAGCCCGCCACGCAGGCCACAAAGGCCATGGCCAGTGCCTGGCCGGGCTTGAACGGTGTAATGAACGACAGCAGCCCACCCAGAAAGCTGGCCACGCCGATGCCGATGAACCAGCTGCGCCAGTTGAAGCTCTTGCTGACGTTGGGTGCGCTGGGCGCCCGCTTGAGCCGGCGCGTGACCAGGTGCTGCACCACCATGCAGGTCTGCACCACAAACACCAGGAAGAACACCAGGAACGCGTTCTTGCCCTGGTAGTTGCGGAAGTCCAGCAATAGCAGGGCCGGCACATGGCTCATGCCGTAGATGCACACCATGATGCCCCACTGCAGCTTGGCGTTGCGCTCCAGGAAGCGCTCGGGGTCGTCGGCAATGGCGCTGACCACGGGAATCGCCAGGAACACATACACCGGGATGAACACGGTGAACAGGTCAAAGTGCTCGGTGCCGGCCAGCCAGAACTGGATGGGCAGCACCACAAAGAACGCCAGCACCAGGCTGCGGTGATCGCCCCGTCGGGTGGGCGACAGCGTGATGAACTCGCGCAGCGCAAAGAACGAAATCAGCGCAAACAGCACGGTGGCAAAGCCTTCGCCGGCCGCCCACGCCACCCAGAACACCACCACCATGAGCCACGACGTGGCCAGCAGCTTGCGGAAGTTCTTCAGCTCGGCATGCCAGGCGGCGTCGTGCGTGCCGTCGCGCTGCTCGCGCAGCGTCAGCATGAAGGCAGTCACGCTGATGATGATCAGGATGCCAAAGATGATCAGGAACAGGGCGCCCACCTGCTGGGTTGGCGTCAGGCTGCGAAGGAACTGGTTCATACGTCCCTCAACGCCATGACGGCCAGCCGGGCGCGGTCCAGGAAGGCGCGGCGCTCTTCGCCGGGCTCAAGGCGGATCGGCGCGCCAAAGGTGACCGAACACAGGATGGGCACGGGCACGACCTCGCCCTTGGGCATGACGCGCTGCACGTTGTTGATCCAGGCGGGCACCAGCACCACGTCGGGAAAGCGCTGCGTCAGGCTGTACAGGCCGGACTTGAACGGCTGCGGCTCCTCGGCATTGCCGCGCGTGCCTTCGGGAAAGATGATGATGGAGTCCCCGCTGGTCAGCGCGTCGGCCAGGGGTTGCAGCGGGTCTTCGTCGCCCTTGCGTTCGCGGTCCACGTACACGGCGTTGAACACGGCCGTGGTGATCCACTGCTTGAACGGGGTTTTGGTCCAGTAGTCACGCGCTGCAATCGGGCGGGTAATGCCGCGCAGCTCTTCGGGCAGCGCGGCCCAGATCATCACCAGGTCAGCATGGCTTTGGTGGTTGGCGAAGTAGATGCGCTGCTCGGCCTTGGGCGGGCAGCCATACCAGCGCGCCTGCGCGCCGGTCAGCAGGCGGATCAGCCCCAGCAGGAACAGGCTCATGACCTTGGCGGCCAGTGATGACAACTCGGGCTTCATGGGGGGGCAGGCGGCAGCGGCCGTTGGGGCAGGTCGGTCATGGGCGTGAAACGCAGGAGCCTTTGAATGGCTGCGAGCGCTTGATTATCACTTTGGGCCATCAACGGGGGCGTGCCCCTGCGAGGGGATTTCGCAGGGCTTTTTCTATTGCTACAAATGTAAAAAGGGTGCAACACTTACGGACTACCAAGTAAGAATTGAGTAAGGAGCGTATCTTGCCTGCTGGAGCATATGCCGCCTGCCGACGCGGCCCTGGCGTGATCGCGATGTTGGTGTCCCTGGCGGCTCTGACCGCGCCTGCCCATGCGCAGGGTGGGTCGTTCAGCCTGAGCTATGCACCGCGTGCGTCGGGCGGCGCACTTCAGTATCCGTTGCGCCTGGGGGTGCTGGACGCCCGCGACGGGCGCACGATGCCGTTTCATCTGCAATCTGACGCCGCGCTGCGCGAACCTGTGTCGCAGGCGCTGGCCGACATGGTGTTTGTGGAATTGAAGGCCAGCGGATTGTTCGCCGAGGTGCGCCGCATTCGCGAGCCGGCGCCACAAGGCGCCGACCAGGCCGCACTGGTGGCGCTGCGGCAAAAGCATGGCGTGGATCTGTTGATGCTGACCGATGTGACGGACCTGAACATGCGCCGCGAAAAAGAGGACATGCCGACCGTCCATGATTTCAGGAGGATCACGCCCGAGTTCAAGGTGATCGTCGAGGCCGGCTGGGTCGGACGGCTGATCTATCCGGACCAGGGCGTTGTGGTCTGGGGTGACGCGGTGAGCGGCAAGGCGGTGGAGCTGGCGCCGACCGGCACCCTTGCGGTGGATCGTATTGGCGCGCTGACGCGGCAGGCCGTTGCTTCGGGCATGAACGACATGCGCATGCTGATGACCCGCTTTGGCAAGCGGATGGCGCCATGATGTCGCGACGCCTGCCAACCGTGGCCGTGGGTGTGCTGGTGCTTGCCGGCGCCTCGGGCGCGGCAGCTCAGTCCGGCTTGAACACCACCCAGACGCTGGGGCGCCATGCGCCCACGGATATTCTCGCGTTCAAACGCCCGATTGAGGTTCGCGACGCGAGCCTGTTGCCTGGCGCGATCAGTCACGCCGGGCTGTCCGTTGCGGCGCAACGGTATGTGGCCCCCGCGCAGGACGGGCTGTTCTCCGTCGATCTGGCGGGTGCTGGTGTCATTGCGGTGCAACTGACGGTGAGCAACAACTCACGCGTCAAGGTGTTGGTAAGCAACCAGGTGCGGCTGGGTCCCCGGGGCGTCCAGCCGCTGGCCGGTGCGCAACTGTTCGAGCGTACCGAGCGGTCGGCAAAGGGATCGGGTGTGCTGTTGAACATCATGTCCTTGGGGGCAGCTACCACGGGGCTCAGGCTGGACACCGAAGCCGCCAACGAAGCGGTAGCGGCAAACTTTCACCAGAAGTCCCTGCGTGACCGGGTGTTGTTGCCAGGGGAAACCGTCAGTGCCTTCGTGTTCTTTGACCAGGCTCAGCTCGTGGGGGCGGGAAACAGTCTGAATGTGCCGGTGCTGTCGCTGGACAAGGTGGCGCTGCTGCTGGTAGTGGTGCCTGTCACCGGGCTGGACGGCGGCACCGCCGCCGCGCAGACCGGCTCGCCTGCACCAGCGCCTGCACCTGGACTCGTGTCCCCATCCGGGCCAGCAGCAGCGGCGCCCGCGGGTGCCGCAATGGCACCGCCGGCCCCGCCGCCCGAGCCGCAGGGACCGCGCCAGGCCCAGGTGCAATTGCCCAACGGCGACCGCTATGAGGGCGAGGTCGTCGGGGTTGTACGAACCGGCCGGGGGCGCTACTTTTTTGCCAACGGCGACCGCTATGAAGGCCAGTTTCTCAATGACCGGGCGCATGGCCAGGGGGTGCAGTGGTACGCCAGCGGTGACCGGTACGAGGGGCTTTTCAGCGCAGGCGTGCAGTCGGGCGCGGGCACCTATCACTACGCCAGCGGAGACCGTTACGTCGGTTCATTCGCGGGGGGGCTGCGCCACGGTACCGGAGTACACCATTTCGCTTCGGGGGACCGCTATGAAGGCGCTTTTCGGGCTGGGGAGCTGGTGGGCCAGGGGACCTACTTTTATGCCAACGGTGATCGCTACGTGGGGCAGTTTGCCAATGGCGTCAGGCACGGGCGCGGCACGTACTACTTCAAGGGCGGCGAGGTCAGGCCGATGGCGTTTGACAACGGCAAGGAGATTCCACCATGAACACGCTCAAACCGGTCGCGGTGCTGATGCTGGCCGTGCTGGGCGCGGCGTCGCAGGCACACGCGCAGTCGCAGACCATGCGCCCCGGCTCGTATGGCTGGGTGGCTGACAAGGATCATGCGTTGAAGGAGCAACTGGCGCGCGATGTGGCATACCAGGCCGGGCGCCTGCGCCCGGAGGAGCAGGTCAAAAAGTCAGGGTTCTGGGGCCTGCTGGACACCGGCTTGCGCCGTGCCGGATTTGAAGGCTCGGCCGATGCGGTGCGTGATGCCAGGGCAATTGCCAGCGAGATGACGGGCAGCGCGGGCCAAGGCAGCTCGCGCAATACAGATGTGCTGGCGATCATGGGCGACGCCGAGGAGCGCAAACGCCTGCGCGCGCAGGGGCTGGATATCCTGGACGCCGTTGACGACCGCAAGGGCGGCTTGCAGGCCATGGTGCTGATGGATCGCGACACCGCTGACCGGATCCGCAGCCTGCGCAATGCGGGCACACCCGAAGGCCAGGCCCAGGCGCGCGCGCTGCTGGCCACGCAAAAGAGCTACCTGGCGTTTCGCGGCACGGAGCCCGATGCCGACCTGATGGCCGACGTGCAGACCGATCTGGACAGCGGTGGGCGCGTGGGCGGCTCGCAGTACTACGCGCAGCGCGCCGAGATGAACCGCATCTGCGGCAGCTATGGCAACGTTCACGTCACGGGCCACAGCCTGGGCGGTGCACAGGCCCAGCGGTTCGCGGCCAACTGCCCGGCCAGCGTCAAGGAGGTGGTGACCTTTGCGGCCCCCGCCATCGGACGCGCTGAAGCCGAGAGGTTTGCGAGTGCGCAGCAGCGGCCCAAGGTGACCCACTACGTGGCCAAACATGACATCGTCTCCTCTGCCGGCGGGCAGAACCATTTGCCCGGCACCGTGCGTGAAGTGACGTTCGAGGGCGTCAAGCCCGCGCGGATGCTGGACGCTGACAGCATGCTTGCCGCCCATTCGCGACCCATGCTGGCGGGGGGCGAAGGCATTTCCGTGCAGGAACGCGACTACGCCGAGTACCAGTCGGAACGGGTTTCGCACCATTACGAGCTGCAGCGCGTGATTGAGGGTGAAATCGCCAAAGGCGTGAACATGGTGGGTGAAAAGCTCGTCGAGAAAGCGGCCGAAAAGGCCGGTCAGGTGGTGGCCGGCAAAGTGGGTGGCATGGTCGCGGGCGAGCTGGCGAAGAGCCAGGCAGGATGGATGGCACCCATGGCGGAAAAGTGCGACGTCTTGAGCAAGGCTTTCAAGGCCAGCGCCTGCAACGGGTTTATCGCCGGAGTGCATTCGTTTGCCCGCCGGCAGTTTGCCGCGCTGCTTCCAGTCGGCCCGGGTGATGCCAGCGAGGTTCTGGCCCGGGCGGCGCCCCCGGTCAACCCGGAGTTGCGTTGGGCTGGGGTGCCGCTGCTGGGCGCTGATACGCCGGTTCCCGCAAGTCAGGTCGTTGCCACGGCACCGGCGACGCCCAGCGCGGTGGCACAAGCGCCCGCAGCACCGCCACAGCCTGCCAGCCCGCCAGGGACAGTCCGGTTTGTGGACCCCGGCGCGGCTGCGAGCGCGCCCGGGCCATCGTCCGGCCCCGTTTTTGGCAGCGCGCCCATGGAAGACGAAGCCGCGTTCCGCGCCCGACTGCAGCAGCAACGTGAAGATGCGTTTGCCCAGCGGGATGCGCAGGTGTCCCAGCAAGCGGACCAGGCGCGAGCGCAAGAACATCAGCGGCAGGAAGAAGGCCGGGCCCAATTGCGTGCCGGGTTCGCGGCCCTGGCCGGAGGCCTGGCTGCGGTGCAGCAACAGCAGCAGGCTTACAACGCCCAGATGGAGGCGCAGCGCCAGGCCCAGAACGCGCGCATGGCCCAGGTGCTGCGCCAGGGCATGGCCGCGCCGCCCAATGTGGGCTCGCTGGCGGCTCCACCACCCCAGACAGCGATGCCCAGAACCCTGCCACCCCCCGTAGCGCCCCGGCCTGGCTATCCGGTGCTGGACCCCTTTGCGGCTCGCTACCAGCAGCAGGCGGCCCAGGTCACACCACGGGTGGCGCCGGCCGTGGTGGCACCAGCCGCGGTGGCGCCGGTCGCCAGCGGATACCCTGCACTGGACCCGTTTGCGGCACGGCAGGCGCCCGTGCCCCAAATGGCGCAGGCACCCGCGCAGCAAGTGGCACAGGCACCGGCTGCCGCGACGACGCCGGCCTGCCGCTCCGTGCCCACGGTGGCCGTCATGGCCATCACATGGGCCAAAAACGGCTCGGTGTCCGACGAACGCCAGTGGGGTGGCACCTGTTGCGCCAGCTTCCATGTGCAGCCGTGCCGTGGCCTGGAGCAGCTCACGGAAACCGTTTGCGGCCGCAAGCTGTGGGGTTCCCATGACTCGCTGAGCTTTGTTCGCGATGCGCGCCAGCGGTCCGCCGATGGGCGATATTCAGCGGGCGGTGGTGGCTCCGGGTTTGCCATCTACAACCAGTCACCGTCGCACACCACTGAAGCGCAACGGCGCGAACGCGGTATCGCGGTGCAGACGAGTTGCCCGATGTAGCTGCGAATCGGCTGCGATGGTGTTCAGGGCAGCACGGCGTCGCCCATGCGCGCGGTGATGGTGGACGCGCGGCTGGCCAGGTAGCCCGAGTTGGGCAGCTTCTCGAAGTACTTGGGGCGCGGCAGCATGACTGACAGGCGGGCCGCCTCATACGCGCTGAGCTTGGCGGCACTTTTGCGGTAGTAGTGCTGGGCCGCGGCCTCGGCGCCAAACACGCCTTCGCCCCATTCCACGCTGTTCAGATAGATCTCCAGGATGCGCTGCTTGCTCATCAGTACCTCCAGCGCCAGCGTGAGCACAAACTCCTGGCCCTTGCGCAGCAGCGTGCGCTCGCCCGACAGCAGCAGGTTCTTGGCCAGTTGCTGGGTGATGGTGGAGCCGCCCACGATCTTCGGCGGGCGGGCGTTGGGGCGCAGTTGCGCGCGTTTGGCGGCCTGCTCCTCGGCCCTGGTGTTTTTCTGCCAGGCCTTTTCAATCGCTTCCCACTCCACGCCGTCATGGTTGATGAAGTCGCCGTCTTCGGAGGCGATCACGGCACGCTTGAGGTGGTCTGAAATCTGTTCATACGGCACCCACTGCTGGCGCCAGCGCAGCGACCCTTTTTCAGTGGCCACGCGCCAGGCTTCGGAGCGCTGGAAGCTGGTGGACTGCGGGTCCACCACCGTCATGAGCGCGATGCGGCCCACGAAGAACACCTGCAGCAGCAACGCGGCGGCAACCAGCAGACCGATCAGGCGCAAGACGGGTTTCATGGTGAGGCGAGTGTACGGCGCAGCTCGTCCAGCACCCGGGCCGACGGCGGGCGCACGCCGCGCCAGGCGGCGAACGCCTCGGCGGCCTGCTCCACCAGCATGCCCAGGCCGTCGCGCGCCACGGCGCCATGCCGCGCGGCCCACTGCATGAAGGCATCGGCCGCGGGGCCGTACATCATGTCCACCGCCAGCGTGCCGGGGCGCAACACGCTGTCGGGAACCGGCACCCCGGCGCCGGCCAGGCTGCTGGCCGTGCCGTTGATCACCACGTCATACGGGCCGCCCACGGCCTGCAGTTCGTGCGCCGCCAGCTGTACGCCGTGCCGCGCGGCCAGCGCTGCGTGGCGTTGCACCAGCGCCTGGGCCTTGGCCACGGTGCGGTTGGTGACGGTGATGTGGGCGGGGCCTGCCTCGATCAGCGGCCCCAGCACGCCGGCGGCCGCACCGCCCGCACCGATCAGCAGCAGGCGCTGCCCGGCCAGCGCCACGCCCGCATTGCGCGTGATGTCGTCCACCAGGCCCAGTCCGTCGGTGTTGTCGGCAAAGATGGCGCCGTCGTCAAAGCGCAGCGTGTTGCAGGCCTGGGCCAGCGCCGCGCGCGGCGTCATCTGCAGGCCCGGCAGCGCACCTGCCTCGAACTTGAACGGCACGGTGATGTTGCAACCGAGCCCGCCCTCGGCGCGAAAGGCCGCCACACCCTGCGCAAAACCGTCCAGCGGGATCAGGCGGCGGCCGTATTGCAGCGTCTGGCCGGTGAGTTCGGCAAAACGGGCGTGGATCCAGGGGGATTTGCTGTGCTCGACGGGGTTGCCCATCACGCAATAAAGATCTTGCATATTCAATGGAAATCAGTCGCCGCCGGGCCGCCCCAAGGCGACTGCGGCCCCCTCGGGGGGCAGCGAAGTACACGAAGTGACGAGCGTGGGGGTCATCGATTTGTCAACTTGGTTTCCAGCACTTCGTCGCGCGTGAACTTGAAGCGTGACACCACCACGATCTGGTCGGCGCGGCGGCGCATGGCGTCGCTGAACTTGCCGAACGGGCCGGCATTGCGCGCGATGGTCTGGGCGCGGCGGTCCAGCGCCGTGACGCCCGAGCTTTCCACGATCTCGGTGTCCAGCACGCGGCCGTCGTGGTTGACGGTCACGATCATGGTCAGCTCGCCGTAGAGCTTTTTGCCCGCCAGCTCGGGGAAGTTCTGCGTGCCGCGGTCTTCAATGCGGCGGCGCAGGTTGTCGTAATAGATGGCGTACACCTCTTCGCGCGTGGCGGGGCTGATGTAGCGCTTTTTGGGCCGCGCGTTTTCTTCGTTGATGCGCTTTTCAATCTCGGCCAGCAGCTTGATGAGCTGGCGGCGCTTTTCCTCGCGCGCCATCGCTTCGGTGCTGGTGCTGGGCTGCTTGGGGTCGGGCGGGGGCAGGGCGGCCAGCTGCTTTTTGAGCTGTGCCAGCAGCAGCGTCTGCTGCTCCTGCATGGCTTCGATCTTGCGCTGGGCATCCTCGGCGGCGTCGCCCAGTTCGGTCAGCGCCGACGGCGGCAGCGGGCTGGTGGCGCGGCCCCTGGCGGCATCACCGCCGCCGGCCAGCGAAGCCTGGGCGATGGCCTGGGCCTTGTCGGCGCGCTCGCTGGTTCTGGTGTTGACCAGGATGACCTCCAGCGGCGTGTCCTGGAACACACGGTTGAAGGATTCAGGGTCCACAAACCGGACCGTCAGCAGCACTGCATGCACGGCGACGGAGGCGCCAAGTGCGATTTGCAGCGTGCTCAGGTTCTTGAGGTTCACGGGGGTGGATTATCGCCGCCCGAACCGCCGCTGCCTGCGTCGGCATCGTTCATGTCCACCGCAATCGCAATGGGGCCGGCAACCGGCTCATCGTCACCGCCGTCTTCTTCTTCAGGCGCCACTTCGGCCGGTGCGTCCAGCCGCTCGATGACGGTGCCGGCCACGTCCAGCGTGATCTCGTCTATGTCGCCCAGCTTGACGCGCACGCGCGCGCCGCGTGCCAGCCCCTGCGCGCCCACCACGGGCAGCACCAGCGGCAGCTCGTCGGCGCGCACCAGCACGGCGCCACCGGGCAGGTTGTCCTTGAAGACGGCGGCCGTCAGCTCGGTGATGCCCTGCTGCTGCAGGTACTTGAGCGTCCAGAAACGCTCCATGCCGGCCTGGTAGCCGTTGTAGGCGCTGTAGGCCGCGTCAAACCCGCTGATGATGGAGAACAGCTCCGCGTCCTTGGGCTTGAAGGGCGCGGCCAGGGCCGCGGTCTTGCCGTGGCGCGCCACGGCAATGATCTGCCACTGGTTGACCATGTCGGTGTAGCGGCGCAGCGGCGAGGTGCTCCAGGCGTAGCTTTTGACGCCGATGCCCGCGTGCGGCAGTGCCTTGGTGCCCATGCGCACCTTGACGCCCGGCGCCATCGACGCCTGGCTGCGGTAGATGCCCGGCACGCCATGCTCGGCCAGCCAGTTGCCCCAGGTGCTGTTGGCCAGGATCATGGCCTCGGCCACCATCAGGTCCAGCGGCGCGCCACGCTGACGCACGCTGATATGCACCTGTTCGCTGCCCTGCGGTTCGGCGCCGTTGTTGCCTGCCAGGCGGAAGTTGTAGTCGGGCCGGTTGAAGTTCTCGGGCTTGCCTCGCACGATTTCGCGCTGTGCCTTCAGGTGCTTTGCCAGCCGCCACAGAAAGCCCAGCGGCGCGCGCAGGCCCGGTGCGCCGGGCAGCTCGGGGGCATCGCCTTCGGCCTGCAGCCAGTCTTCGGTCACGATGCCGTCCAGCTGGTCGTGGCGCAGGTTGTGCGCGATGGGCACGCGCTCCAGCTTCGTCCCGGTGGCCTGGATTTGCAGCGTGGCTTCATCCATCGTGACGTACAGCGACACCGCGGGGCAGTCGCGCCCGGCCTGCAGGGTGTAGGTCTGCACCACCTCGTCGGGCAACATGGTGATTTTGTAGCCCGGCATGTACACGGTGGACAGGCGCTGGCGGGCCACGTTGTCCACCGCGCCGCCGGGCTGCAACGCCAGGCCGGGGGCGGCAATGTGGATGCCCACCATCACCGTACCAGTGCCCAGACCCTGCACCGACAGCGCATCGTCAATCTCGGTGGTTTGTGAATCGTCGATGGAAAACGCCTGAACCGCAGCCACCGGCAGCTCGTCCTTGATGGCCGGTGCCTCCAGCGCCGGGAAGCCCGTGCCCTTGGGGAAGTTCTCGAACAGGAAGCGCTTCCAGTGGAACTGGTAGGCCGAATCAATGGCGCCGGCCTTTTGGAGCAGATCCAGCGGCGCCAGCTGCGTGGCGCGAGCGGCGTCCACCACGGCCTTGTACTCGGGCGCATTCTTGTCGGGCTTGAAAAGTATCTTGTACAGCTGCTCGCGGATCGGCGCGGGGCAGCTGCCTTCGGCCAGGGCCTGCGCCCATTCGGCGATCTGGGCCTGCACGGCCTTTTTCTTCTCGATGGCGGCCAGCGCCTGCTGCACGATCTCGGCCGGGGCCTTCTTGAACCGCCCCTTGCCCGCGCGGCGGAAGTAGTGCGGCGCCTCGAACAGGCGGAACAGCGCGGCGGCCTGCTGCTCCAGCGTGGCCTTGTCGCTGAAATAGTCGCGCGCCAGGTCGGCAAAGCCGAATTCCTCGTCCGGGGCGAATTCCCAGGCCAGCTCCAGCTCGATGCCCTGGCTCAGCGCCTGGGCCGACCGGATCAACTCGGCGGGGGCCGGCTTTTCAAACCGCAGCAGGACGTTGGTGGCCTTGACCTTCACGCGCTTGCCGCTGTCCAGCTCGATCTGGGCCGATGACTCGGCCTCGGACATCACGCGCCCACCCTGGAACTTTCCGGCTTCTTCAAACAATGCAAACATGGGCGGGATTGTCCCATGCGGGGCTGTTCACGCCGGGGCCAGGCCCAGAAATGCAAACACCTCGTCGATGTGGTCGTCAAAGTCGCTCAGGGCGTGGTCCGAGCCCTCCAGCAGCTTGATGCGCGCACCGGGGTAGCGGCCCGTCATTTCGCGCCAGTCCAGCACCTCGTCGCCCTTGGCAATGACGGCAAAGCAGCGCGCCGGGTCGGCCAGCGGCCCGCATTCGAGCGCGCGCAGCTCATCCACAAAGCGCGGCTCGAAATAGAAGTGCTCATTGGGGTCGTGCCAGGCCGTCTGTTCGCCGATGTACTTCGCCAGGTCGCGCGCAGGGTCCACGGCCGGGTTCAGCAGCACGGCCTTGCAGCCGCGTACCTGCGCCACATGGGTGGCATAAAAGCCGCCCAGCGAAGAGCCCACCACGGCCATGCGACCGGCCGGCCAGGCCGCCGTGCCGTCCATGACCATGGCCATGGCCTCGCGCGGCGACGGCGGCAGCTGCGGGCACCACCAGGCGACCCCCGGGTGCTGCGCTGCCACGCGGGCGGCAACCTGCCGTGCCTTGGCCGACTGGGGCGACGAGCGGAAGCCGTGCAGGTACAGCAGATGGGTGGTGGGCGGCGGGCGCATGCGGCGATGTTCCCATATTCATGGGATACATGGCGGCGGACGCGCCTTGCCTGCCCGGCCTACACTTGCCTCAGGAGGGCCCATGTGGCTGGTACTGATCGTTGAGGATGACCCGCGGATGCGGGACTTCTTTGCTGCAAGCGTGTCTCGCAGCAGCGAACTCGCGCTGGCTGGCAGCCTGGGCACGCTGGCCGAGGCGCGCGCCTGGCTGGATGACCCCGCCCATGTGGTGGACGTGCTGCTGGTGGACCTGGGGCTGCCTGATGGCAGCGGGCTGGACGTGATCCGCCACGCGGTGCGGCTGCACCCGGCCTGCGAGCCGCTGGTGATCTCGATGTTTGGTGATGACGACAACGTGCTGGCCAGTATCGAGGCGGGTGCCCTGGGCTACATCCACAAGGACTCCACGCCCGACGACATCGCCAGCGCCATCCTGGAGATGAAATCCGGCGCCTCGCCCATCTCGCCCATGATTGCGCGTCGGGTGTTGTCCAAGTACATGAGCCTGCGCGACGGGCGGGGCGCGGCGGCGGCGGCGCCACCCGAACCTCCGCCCGCTGCCTCGATCACCGCAGCCGCCCCGCGGCCTGTGCTGTCCACGCGTGAACATGAGGTGCTGGAACTGATCGCGCGCGGCTTTTCCTACGCCGACATCGCCCGGCTGCAGTCGGTCAGCGTGCACACCGTGCAGACGCACATCAAGAACCTGTACCGCAAGCTGGCCGTGCGCTCGCGCGGCGAGGCGGTGTTCGAGGCAACCCAGCTGGGCCTGCTGGCCCGGCCCGCCTGATCCCATGGGCTGGCGCCGGCTGCTGCGTGCCACGCTGCTGGCCGCCGGTGGCTGCCTGCTGGCGCTGGCTGCCGCGCGCGCCGAGGTACAGCAGCTGACCTACGCGCGCGCCACGCTCATGCCCGAAGGCCGCGCCGCGCGCGCCGCCGACGTGGTGCTGCCCTACCACTGGGATCGCGAGCAGCGCTACCGCGCGGGCGAGGCGGTGTTTGACGTGCCGTTTTCATTGCCGGTGGAGCCCGGCGAACCCTGGGGCATTTACTTCCAGCGCATCGGCAGCACTGCCGAGATATCACTCAACGGCACGCTGCTGACCCGCATGGGTGACGTGCGCCAGCCCAATTCAGACGACTATGCCAAGGGCCCCCAGTACGTCCCGGTGCCGCCGCGCCTGCTGGGCCGCGACAACGTGCTGCGCGTGCACCTGCGCGCCGACGGCGGCCGCCGGGGTGGGCTGTCGGCGCTGGCCGTGGGGCCCGAGCACGAAGTGCGCGCGCTGTATGCCGACAACTTCCGCTGGCGCGTGTCGGCGTCCATGGTGGTCACCATCTTCAGCCTCTTGGTGGGCGCGGTGGCGTTGTCGCTGTGGGTGACCCAGACCGAGCCCGGCTCCGTGCCTATGGGACGGCGCGACAGCGTCTATCTGGCTGCCGGCCTGGCCGAGATCTGCTGGGCGCTGCGGGTGGGTGACGTGGCCATCGAGCAGCCACCGCTGCCCTGGCCGTTGTGGGGCGTGGTGGCGACCGCGGCGTTTGGCGGCTGGTTCTGCGGGATTGCGCTGTTTTGCCATCATGTGGCGGGCTGGCACCGCCATCGCTCCATGCCGCTGGTGCGCGCCGGGCTGTGGGCACTGTTTGGGACGTCCATCCTGGCGTCCACGCTGTCGTTTGCGCTCAACAAGCCGGTTTTCCTGACGGCCTGGCTGGGCAGCGCCAACCTGCTGTTCATCCTCTATGCGGTGGTGTACCTGGTGGGGGCCGTGCGCCAGCCCGAACCCGCGCGGCTGCTGGTCGCCGCCGCCGGCACGCTGAACGTGGCCATGGGCGTGCGCGACTGGATCGCCATCCGCGTGAGCGGCAGCCTGGCGGACTCCACCTGGATACGCTATTCGTCGGTGCTGTTCGGCCTGGTGCTGGGCTACATCGTGATCACCCGTTTTCGCGCGGCCAGCAGCCAGGCGCATGACCTGATGGCCAACCTGGCGGCGCGCGTGTCCGAGAAGGAGGCGGCGCTGCAGCAAAGCTATGCGCGCGTGGAGCAGCTCGCCCGCGAGCAGGAACGCACCACCGAGCGTGCCCGCATCCTGCGCGACATGCATGACGGCGTGGGCTCGCACATCAGCTCGGCCATCCGCCAGCTGCAGTCGGGCAAGGCGAGCCACGCGCAGGTGCTGCAGACCCTGCGCGACTCGCTGGACCAGCTCAAGCTGCAGATTGACTCCATGAATCTGCCGCCGGGCGACATCACCGCGCTGCTGGCCAACCTGCGTTACCGGCTGGAGCCGCGTTTTGCCGCTTCCGACATTGAACTGCAATGGGATGTGGACCTGATCGAACCCGTGCAGCGCCTGGACGCGCACGCCATGCGCCAGCTGCAGTTCATGGTGTTCGAGGCCCTGTCCAATGTGCTGCAGCACGCGCAGGCCAGCGTGCTGCGCATCGAGGCCGGCGTTCTCGATGGGTGCGTGCAACTGCGCGTGATCGACAACGGCCAGGGCTTTGACACGGCCTTGCCATTGCGCCGCGGCCTGCTGAGTCTGCGCGAGCGCGCCGCCGCCATCGGCGCGGAGCTGAGCCTGGCCAGCCAGCCCGGCCGCACGGTGGTGGAGATACTGATCCCCTAGGCCGACCGGCCGCAGACCGGACAGGCCGGGTGGCGCGTGGTGCGCACTTCGCTCCACTCCATGGCGCGGCCTTCGAGCATCAGCAGGCGGCCAGTGGCCGGCGTGCCCACGCCGGCCAGCAGCTTGAGCGCCTCGGCCGCCTGCATGGCGCCGATGATGCCGACCATCGGCGCAAACACGCCCAGCGTGGCGCACTGCGTTTCCTGCACGCTGGCGTCGGGCGGGAACACGCAGGCATAGCAGGGCGATTTCGCGTTGCGCGGGTCATACACCGCCAGCTGGCCGTCAAACCGCACGGCGGCGCCTGACACCAGGGGTTTGCGGTGACGCACGCAGGCGGCGTTGACGGCCTGGCGCGTGGCGAAGTTGTCGCAGCAGTCCAGCACCACGTCGGCCTGGGCCACCAGCCCGTCCAGCAGCTGGGCATCAGCGCGTTGCAGCAGCGGGGTAACCTGCACGTCGGGGTTGAGGGCGGCCACGGCCTGCCGGGCCGACAAGGCCTTGGCCTGGCCCACACGCGCCGTGGTGTGGGCGATCTGGCGCTGCAGGTTGGTCAGGTCAACGCGGTCGTCATCGACCAGCGTGATGCGCCCGACGCCCGCGCTGCCCAGGTACAGCGCCACGGGGGAGCCCAGCCCGCCCGCGCCGATTACCAGCGCATGGGCGCCCAGCAAACGTTCCTGGCCCTCGATGCCGATGTCGTCGAGCAGGATGTGCCGCGAATACCGCAGCAGCTGGTCGTCGGTCAATTCTCTTTCTTCTCTTCCTTGCGCTCGACCTGCGTCTTGCTGAAGAGCACGGGGCGGCCCTTGAGCTGGTTCAGCGCCTGGACAAGCTGGAAGTCCTTCTCGCTGCCGAACTCGGGCATGCGGCGGTCCTGCGGCGGCTTGCGGGCTTCTTCCTCGGCGCGCTTGCGCGCCTCTTCGCGGGCCTTTTCGCGCGCTTCGTCCTTGACCTCGGGGCCCTGGCCGCTGCCCAGGTGCTTTTGCAGGTCGGACTCGCGGGTGCGCAGCGCGGCAAAGATGTTGCCTTCCTCGGTCTCGTCCACCAGCACGTCGGGGATGATGCCGCGCGCCTGGATGGAAGTGCCGTTGGGCGTGTAGTAACGGGCCGTGGTGAGCTTCAGGCCGGTGTCGGGGCCCAGCGGGCGCACTGTCTGGACGGAACCCTTGCCAAAGGTCTGGCTGCCCAGGATGGTGGCGCGCTTGTGGTCCTGCAGGGCACCGGCGACGATTTCGCTGGCCGAAGCCGAGCCCTCGTTGACCAGCACCACCAGCGGCACGCTCTTGAGCGCGGCGGGCAGGCGGCGGATCGGGTCGGCGCCGCTTCGGCGCTGGTAAAACTCCGGCGCGGCCTTGTAGACGAACTTGCTCTCGGGCAGCTGGCCGTTGGTGGACACCACGGTGACGTTCTCGGGCAGGAAGGCGGACGAGACGGCCACGGCGGCGTCCAGCAGGCCACCGGGGTCATTGCGCAGGTCCAGCACCAGGCCCTTGAGGTTGGGCTCGGCGCGGTAGATTTCCTCGACCTTGCGGGCGAAGTCGTCCACCGTGCGTTCCTGGAACTGGCTCAGGCGGATCCAGGCATAGCCTGGCTCCACGACCTTGCCCTTGACCGACACGGTCTTGATTTCCTCGCGCGTGATGGTGACGGGGAAGGTGCGGTTTTCGTCCTTGCGGTAGATGGTGAGCAGCACCTTGGTGTTCGGCTCGCCGCGCATGCGCTTGACGGCCTCGTTGAGCGTCAGGCCCTTGACCAGGGTGTCGTCGATCTTGGTGATGAGGTCATTGGGCTTGAGGCCGGCGCGAAATGCCGGCGAGCCCTCGATCGGGGACACCACCTTCACCAGACCGTCTTCCTGGGAAATTTCGATGCCCACGCCCACAAAGCGGCCGGAAGTGCCTTCGCGGAATTCCTTGAAGGACTTCTTGTCGAAATACTGCGAATGCGGGTCCAGGCTGGCCACCATGCCCGAGATCGCGTCGGAGATGAGCTTTTTCTCGTCGATGGGTTCGACGTAGTCTGTCTTGACCATGCCAAAGACCGCGGCGAGCTGCTGCAGTTCTTCCAGGGGCAGGGGGGCGAGCGATCCCCGCGCCACGGTCTGCAACGACACCGTGGTGAGTACGCCCGCCAGGGCCCCCACCGAAATCCAGCCCGCGATCTTGAGTTTCTGGCTCATGCTTACAAGTCCTCTTGACTTCAATATACACCCGGCACAGGCGTATGACGACACCTGTGCACCAGGGTTCCAGGGACTTTGGGGTTTTGCGGCAAAGTACCGATTCCTTTACCCGAGCTTTACGCTCGGGCAACGGCACCAGGCCGGGGCGTTCGCGGGTCAGGCCTTGCCCTGCGAAGCCACTGCGGCTGCCGCCTTGGCCGCCGCCTGCGCGTCGCCCAGGTAGTAGTGGCGGATCGGCTTGAGCCCGGCGTCCAGCTCGTACACCAGCGGGATGCCGTTGGGGATGTTCAGCCCCACGATGTCGGCGTCGGCGATGTTGTCCAGGTACTTCACCAGCGCCCGGATGGAGTTGCCGTGGGCGGCCACCACCACCCGCTGGCCCGAGCGGATCGCCGGGGCAATGGATTCGTTCCAGAACGGCAGCACGCGCGCCACCGTGTCTTTCAGGCACTCGGTCAGCGGGATCTGCTCAGGCGCCAGGCCGGCGTAACGGCGGTCGCCGCGCTCGCTGCGCGGGTCGGTGGGCTCCAGCGCGGGGGGCGGGGTGTCGTAGCTGCGCCGCCACACCAGCACCTGCTCGTCGCCGTACTGCCTGGCCATGTCGGCCTTGTTCAGGCCCTGCAGGCCGCCGTAGTGGCGCTCGTTCAGGCGCCAGCTGTGCACCACGGGCAACCAGGTGCGGTCCATCTCGTCCAGCACATGCCACAGGGTGCGGGTGGCGCGCTTGAGCACGCTGGTGAAGGCCAGGTCAAAGTCCCAGCCCTCGGCCTTGAGCAGCCGCCCGGCGTCGCGCGCCTGGGCGATGCCGGTGTCGGTCAGGTCCACGTCGGTCCAGCCGGTGAAGCGGTTTTCAAGGTTCCAGGTGGATTCGCCGTGGCGGATGAGGACAAGTTTGTACATGGGCAGGAACGGATGGGCGGGGTTGGAAAACAGGGGAAAGCCCGCCATTCTAAAATCGCGGTTTGCCCGAAGCAGAACCCGAAAGGTACGACGTGAAGTTTTTGATGGACAACTGGATGCTGATTGCCGTGGCGTTTGCCTCCGGCGCCCTGCTGATGTGGCCTGCGGTCACGCGCGGCGTGCGCGCGGGCACCCTGACACCCAATGCGGCCGTGCAACTGATCAACCGCGAAAAGGCGGTGGTGGTGGACGTGAGTGAAGCCGGGGAATTCGCCAGCGGCCATATCGTCGGGTCCAAAAACATCCCGCTGGGCCAGTTCGAGGAGAAACTGCCCGAGGTGGTGAAGAACAAGACCCTGCCGCTGATCCTGGTGTGCCCCGTGGGCGCGCGCGCCAACCGGGCGCTGGCCATGGCCAAAAAGCTGGGTTACGAGCAGGCCCAGGTCATCGGCGGCGGGCTCAACGCCTGGAAAGAGGCCAGCCTGCCGGTCGAGAAGGCCTGAGCCATGCAGACCGTCAAGATGTACACCACGGCCGTCTGCCCCTACTGCATCCGCGCCAAGCAGATCCTCAAGGCCCGCGGTGTCGAGCAGATCGATGAGGTGCGCGTGGACATGGATCCCGACGCCCGCATGGCCATGATGGAGGCCACGGGCCGGCGCACGGTGCCCCAGATTTTCATTGGCGACACCCACGTGGGCGGCTGCGACGACCTGATGGCGCTGGACAGCCGTGGCGGCCTGGCCCCGCTTTTGAACGGATAATCCCGTCTGACCTGTTCGCCCGTCAGGGGGATCCACCCCGGCGGGCTTTGTTTTGACCTGAAAGAATTTTTGCCATGGCCGACCAGCAAGACCCCGTGTTCCAGATCCAGCGCGTTTACCTCAAGGAAGCGTCGCTGGAGCAGCCCAATTCCCCCCAGATCCTGCTGGAGCAGGAACAGCCGGCGGTGGACATCCAGCTGGGCGTGGACGCCACGCCGGTGGCCGACGGCGTGTTCGAGGTGTGCGTGACCGCCACCGTGCAGACCAAGATCAAGGACAAGACCGTGTTCCTGGTGGAGGTCAAGCAGGCCGGCATTTTCGAGATCCGCAACCTGCCGCCCGAGCAGATGGGCCCGATCATGGGCATTGCCTGCCCGCAGATCGTGTACCCCTATCTGCGCGGCAACGTGGCCGACATCATCACGCGCGGCGGCTTCCCGCCCGTGCACCTGAGCGAGATCAACTTCCAGGCGATGTACGAGCAGCAGCAGGCCCAGGCGGAAGCCGACGCGCCGCGCATCGTCACCCAATAACGCGCAGCGCCCGCTCGGCGCGCCCGACGCCATGAGAATCCTGGTTCTTGGAGCCGGCGCCTGGGGCACAGCCCTGGCGGTCAGCGCCGCGCCGCGGCACGCCGTGTCGCTGTGGGCGCGCGACGCGCGGCAGGCGGCGGCACTGGCCGCGTGCCGCGAGAACGCCCTGTACCTGCCCGGGATCGCGCTGCCCGATGCCGTGGCCGTGCACGGCGAGCCGCTGGCCGCGCTGGCGGCACTGGCTGCTGCCCATGACCTGGTCATCATCGCCACCCCCATGGCTGGCCTGCGCGGGCTGCTGGTGGTGCTGCGCGGCAGCGCTGTGCCGGTAGCCTGGCTGTGCAAGGGCTTTGAGGCGCCACTGACCCAGCCCTGGGGCCTGCTGGGCCATGAAGTGCAGGCCGAAGTGGCGCCGCAGCTGGTGGCCGGCGCCCTGAGCGGCCCGAGCTTCGCGCAGGAAGTGGCGCGCGGCCAGCCCACGGCGCTGGTGGCCGCCGCGGCCCACCCGGCCTTGCGCCAGGCGCTGGTGGACGCCTTTCACAGCCCCTCGCTGCGGGTCTATGCCAATGACGACCTGGCCGGTGTGGAGGTCGGCGGCGCCGTCAAGAACGTGCTGGCGATTGCAACCGGGCTGTGCGACGGCCTGGAGCTGGGGCTGAATGCGCGCGCCGCGCTCATCACCCGTGGCCTGGCTGAAATGACGCGCCTGGGGCTGGCGCTGGGTGCGCGGGCCGATACCTTCATGGGCCTGGGCGGCCTGGGCGACCTGGTGCTGACCGCCACGGGCGATCTGAGCCGCAACCGCCGCGTGGGCCTGCTGCTGGCGCAGGGGCAGACGCTGCAGCAGGCGGTGGATTCGCTGGGCCACGTGGCCGAAGGCGTTTACTGTGCCCGCACGGTGGTGCAGCGTGCGCGCCATCTGGGCGTGCAGATGCCGATCGCCGAAAGTGTGGTGGGCCTGCTGGACGGGCAGCTGGACGCGCGCGGCGCGGTGGCTGCACTGATGGGACGGGGCCCGGCCACTGAAACGGCCTGAGGCTCTTGCGTTTTGCGGTTATTGCCCTGTGGCGGTCACGCCGCAGGACACCGTCACCGTGACCTGCCCCCCTGAAGGCAGCGACGGGATGGGGTAGCCCGCCTGCAGCGATGCAATGGGGATGGTCGCGCTGCCGCAGGCGGCGCCGCCGCTGGCGACGCAGCCTGCGGCTGCGGTGCATGACAGGCCGGCTGCGGAAGGATCCTGCAGCACGCTGTTGTCCGCCGGCGAAGGCCCCGCATTTCCCACCGTGATGAGGTAGGTGGACGTGGCGCCCGAGGCCACAGTGGTGGTGTTGTTGGTCTTGGCGATGCTCACGTTGGCCAGGCCCAGCACGTTGTCCACGTCCTCGGCTTCGTTGTTGGCCAGGTTGCTGTCCACCAGGCCCGGCGGCAGCTGCAGCTCGGCCGTGCCCGTCACCTGGCCCTGCAGCGCGGTGATGGACGCGGTGATGGTGAACGTGACCGTGGTGCCGGCGGGCAGCGCCGGTATGGTCAGGCCCGCGCCTTCGATACCGCTGATGGTGGTGGATACCGGGCACAGCGCGCCGGCGCCGGTGGCCTGGCAGCTGATGTCGGTCTTGCTCAGGCCCGGGTCGGCCGGGTCCTTGATCACCACGCCGTCGGCCGGGCCGGGCCCGTTGTTGGCGACCGTCACGATGTAGGTGGTGCTGGACAGCGTGACCACCGTGGTGGTGTTGTCCGTCTTGCTGACCACCGGGTCGGCATTGGGCGTGCATTCGCGCAGCGTGACCTGCGCGGTACCGAACGCGTCGCCGTTGGTGCTGCCGGTGCGCGTGTCCCACAGCGCCAGCACCACCGACGTGACCGATGCCGTGAAGTTGCGCTGGCGCAGCGTCCAGGCGTCGCCGCCGCCCAGGGTTTCCAGCGCGTACACATCGGTGCCGCCCAGCACCTGGGTGGACGGCCCCGCAGTCAGGCGGAACTGGATGCTGGGCAAGGCCGTGGCGGTACCGTTGCCCGGCACGATGGCGTTGGAGCCGTAGTACAGCCAGGTGTAGGTGCGCCCGACCGTCAGGCCGTTGAGGGTCTGTGACCAGTAGCGGTAGGCCGCGCCGGTGTCGTTGCCGTTGTGGTACAGCCAGGTGCTGGCGCCGGCCACGCTGCGGCTCACGTCGCCGGGGAAGGGGTTTTGCACCGTCAGCCCGCCGTAGTTGCGCGCGCCCGACTGGATGCCCACGCCGGTGTCGGGTACGTTGGTGTTCAGCGGGTACTGGCTGATGGCCGCGCCCAGCGCGGCGCCGGTGTCGGCGAAATCGCCATTGACCACCAGATTGAGCGGCTGCTCGGTGGTACCGACGGGGCAGATGCCCGCGGCCGTCACCACCGTGGTGTTGGCCACGCCCACCGCGTCGGTGTCGCTGGCGCTGTTGTTGGCCGGGTTGGGGTCATTCAGCGCGGGCGGTGGCGTGATGGTGGCGGTGTTGACCACCGAGCCGCCGCCCGCGGTGACCTGCGCGTTCAGCTCGAAGGTGACCGAGCCGCCCGCGGGCAGCGTGGGGATCTGAACGCCCGCCTGGAAGGTGGTGGTGGACAGGCCGCCGGGGCACACGGCGCCGCCGGATGAGGAACAGTTCACGCTGAGCTTGGACAGCCCGGTAGCCGCCGGATCGGTGATGGTGGTGCCGTCGGCGGCGGACGGGCCGGGGTTGAGCACCGTGATCAGGTAGGCCGTAACGCCGCCGGCGGTGACGGTGCCCACGTCGTTGGTCTTGGTGATGGACAGGTCGGCCACCGGCACCGAGATGACGGTCGTGGCCGTGGCAATGTTGTTGGCGCTGGACGGGTCGGTAAAGCCTGGTGTGATGATGGTTGTGGCTGTATTGGTGATGGTGCCCGCGCTGATGGCCGTGCCGTCGATCTGGATGCGGATCTCGGCACCGCTGGCGATCTGGATGCGCGGCAGCGTCACCGTGTTGCCGGTGCCCGCGCCGCCAGTGCCCGCACCGGCCGTGTCGCAGTCGGCGCTGCCGCTGGTCACGGTGCACACCCAGGTCACGCTGCCGATGGCCGCGGGCACGATGTCACTGACGGTGGTGCTGCCCAGCAGGTTGGCCGGCCCCGCGTTGGACAGCGTCACCACATATTGCACCGGCGCGCCGGTGTCCGCCGTGGCGGGGCCGGTCTTGGCCAGCGCCAGCTCGGCCGTGACGGGCGGTGCGCCGGCAATCACCACGTCTTCCTGCGTGCTGGTGCCGGCCGCGTAGTTGCTGCCGCCGGTGACGTTGCCGATGGCGTTCGCGCTGGCGGGGCTGGCCGTGGGATTGGTGCCCGAAAGGGCGGCCACGCCGCTCAGGCGCGTGGGGTCGGTGTACTCGGCGCTGGCCGGGTTGTTGTACGTGCCTGAGGTCGCGGCGTTCAGGCTCACGTTGAAACTCAGCGTCAGGCCCGCGCCGCTGTCCAGCGTGAAGCCGGTGGTGGGGTTGCCCGGCGCGCCGATGACCAGGCTGGATGTGCCCGTGACGGCAACCGGCGACGCCGGACCGCTGGCGCCGGTGTCATAGCTCACAACCGCCGTGGAGCCGCTGAGCGTGAAGGGCGGCGGCAGGGTGTCGCCCAGCGACACGCCGTAGGCGATGCCCGAGCCGGACGCGTTGTCCACCCGGATGCGGTAGGCCGCCGTGGTGTCGGGCGGTACGGTGCGCGCCGGTGTGGTGGTGAGCTTGCTGACGGTCAGCGCCGGCAGGCACTCGTAGCCGGGCAGCACGCCGGGGCTGGAGCTGGATGCGAATGTCGAATCGCTCGTCCCGCTGCTGCCGGGGTTGGCCTGCATGTTGCCGGAAAAGCCCTGGAAAAGATCCTCGCGCGATTTGCCGTTGAGCCCGCCGGCCAGGTCCATCGCGCCGGGCGCTGCGTTGGCGTACACCGCGCCGCCGCCGCCGCCGCCGCCGGGGCCTTCGCGCTCGCCATTGCAGCAGTTGCCCTGCACGCCCGTGGGGCTGGGAATGCTGGTGTTGGTGTTGTTCAGGTTGGAGTCGGCGCCGTCGCCGCCGCGCGCCTGCACGGTCACATTGCCATGGCCGCTGCCCGCGATCAGCAGCACCGAGCCGCCCGCGCCGCCGCCTCCGCCCGCGTCGTTGGACACGTTGGAATCCCAGCCGCGCTGGCCATCGGCGCGCAGGATGCCGGCGCCGCTGAACGAGCCGGCGCGCACCATGATGATGCCGCCGCCGTTGCCGCCCGCGCCGCGCGGGCTGGTGCCGTCGTTCAGGCTGCCCGAGCCGCCCCCGCCGCCCATGAAGATGTTGGTGGCCAGCAGCACGCCGGTTTGCGGTGCGCGGGAGCCGCCGTAGCCGCCGGTGTCCAGCAGGCCGTCACCGTTGTAGGTCTGCCCGCCATTGCCGCCGGCGCCGCCGTTGCCGCCGCCCCCGCCCGCGGCGTTGTGTGAATTGCCGCCGCCGCCGGCATTGGCCGGTGCCCCGCGCAGGAAGTCGCCATTCGGGTAGCCGCCGGCCGTGCCGTTGTTCACCGAGGTAGGGGCGCCGTCATTGAAGCGCGTGCCGCTGTTGTAGCCCCCGGCGATCGAGGTCTGCACGTATTGCGGCGTGCCGCCGATGCCCTCGCCCTTGCTGCCGCCGTCCGCCGTGTCAGTGCCGCGGTACAGCAGCGTGCCGGAAGGAAACTCGGAGTTGTTCACGCCCTGTACGCCGCCGCGAAAGCCGCGGTTGGACGCCTCGATGTGCGGCCCCGCGCCGGTGAAGGTCAGGCGGCCCGCCACGTCCATGGCCACCACGCCGCCCACCAGGCCGTTCCAGGGCAGGGGCGTGACCGGGTTGGCGCCGTCAATGGTGATGCTGGGGTATTGGGGCACGCGGATCACCTGGTAGGTGCGCCGCGTGGTGCTGCCCGCGTTCTGGGTGTAGGCGCTGGTCAGCGGCGGGGTGAAGGTGATGTTGTTGCCCGCGGCCGCGGTGACGCGCAGGAACTGGTAGGCACCGGCATTGTTCAGCGCGGTGTAGCCGTTGGCCTGCGAAATGCTGCTGCCCGGGCGGCTGTTGTTGGTGCCCACGCCGTCGCCATAGCGTTCATCGTTGCTGGTGTTCAGCGTGACGCCCTGCATCTGGATGATGAGCAGCACGTCGCCCACGGCCACCGTGCCCGCGGCGCCGGAGGCGGCGCCCAGCGTGAGCGTGGTGTTGCCCACGGCGCGGTTGCCGTTGCCCTGGTGATAGCGGTTGATGACGCCGCCCACGGTGCCCGGCGCGTCCTTGCCCGGCGCAGCGCACACCTGGGCCTGCGCGGCGGGCGCCAGCAGGGCGCAGGCCCACAACAGCCAGGCCGCAAACTTTTTCATGCGGACAATAGTATCGGACGGTAAGCGTTTCTGGGATGGGGATTACCGCATGCGCCACGGCCCCCCGGCGCCTTTTTTTCAGGCGGGCAGGATGTGTGACAGCGCGTCGCTTACCTCCCGCGCCTGGCGCGGGCGCACCACGCGCGCGGCCTCGGCGCCATCCTTCAGGAAGATCAGCGTGGGCCACAGCTTGACGCCGAAGGTGCGGCCCAGCTTGCGCCCGCTGCCGTCTTCGATCTTGAGGTGGCGCACGGCCTGGCCCTCCAGGGCTTGCGTGATGGCCGGCTGCGCGGCGCGGCAAACGCCACACCAGTTGGTGCCGAATTCCAGCACGGTGGCGCCGGGCAGGGCGTCGATCTGGGCCCGCTCGGGCGCGGCTTCAAGGTACGGTGAGGTCATGGGGTTGATTCTGGCAAAGGCGGCCGCCTTGCGGGTTGTCGCTATGCTTGAGCCCATGTCAGACCTATTTGATTTTTCCCCCGCCGCGGTGGCTGAGCTGGCCCGAGCGGACGCGGCGCGCGCGCTGGCCGAAGACCTGGGCGCCGGCGACCTCACTGCAGGGCTGGTGGACCCGGCGCGCCAGGCCCGCGCCCGCGTGCTGGCCCGTGAACCCGCCGTGATCTGCGGCGCCCCCTGGGCCCAGGCCGCGCTGGATGCGCTGGCACCGGGCGCGCGGATCACCTGGCATGTGGCCGAGGGCCGGCGTTGCCAGGCGGATCAGGTGGTGTTTGAAGTGCAGGCCGCGGCGCGTGCGCTGCTGAGCGCGGAGCGCACCATGCTGAACTTTCTGCAGCTGCTCAGTGCCGTGGCCACCAAGACCGCGGTGTATGTGGACGCGGTGAAAGGCACACGCGCGCAGATCGTGGACACGCGCAAGACACTGCCCGGCCTGCGCCTGGCGCAGAAGTACGCGGTGCGCACCGGCGGCGGAACCAACCACCGCATCGGCCTGTATGACGCGGTGCTGATCAAGGAAAACCACATCGCCGCGGCAGGCGGCGTCATGCCGGTATTGCAGGCCGCAGCGCGCGTGGCCGGGCAGGCGAGTTTCATCGAGATCGAGGTGGAAACACTGGACCAGCTGCGCGAGGCGCTGGACGCGGGCGCAAAGATGGTGCTGCTGGACAACATGAGCCTGGCCACGCTTCATGAGGCGGTGCGCATCAACGCGGGCCGCGCCATCCTGGAGATATCGGGCGGCGTGACGCTGGACGGCATCCGGGCCCTTGCGGAAACCGGCGTGGACCGCATCTCCATCGGGGCCCTGACCAAGGACGTCAAGGCCACTGATTTCTCCATGCGTTTGCAGGAATTGCCATGAGCACTGTCATTGACGTTGAATACGAGCAACCCGAAACCATCGGCGCCGCGGTGTGCGAGACCAGGCACGCCTGGGCCCGCATCCCCGTGGAGCCCGGCCCCAGACAGCGCGCCGAGCTGAAAGACAAGATCCGCCGCCTGCTCAAGGAAAAAAACGCGGTCATGGTGTCGCACTACTACGTGCACCCCGACCTGCAGGACCTGGCGGAAGAAACCGGCGGCATCGTCAGCGATTCGCTGGAGATGGCGCGCTTTGGCCGCGACCATGCGGCGCAGACGCTGGTGGTGTCGGGCGTGAAGTTCATGGGCGAGACGGCCAAGATCCTGAGCCCGGAAAAACGCGTGCTCATGCCCGACCTGGACGCCAACTGCTCGCTGGACCTGGGCTGCCCGATCGACGACTTCAACGCGTTCTGCGAGCAGCACCCCGACCGTACCGTGGTGGTGTATGCCAACACCAGCGCGGCGGTGAAGGCGCGGTCCGACTGGCTGGTCACCTCCAGCTGCGCGCTGGACATCGTGGCGGCGCTCAAGGACAAGGGCCACAAGATTTTGTGGGCGCCCGACCGCCACCTGGGCGGCTACATCCAGCGCCAGACCGGCGCCGACATGGTGTTCTGGAACGGCTCGTGCATCGTGCACGACGAGTTCAAGGCCTTCGAGCTGCAGGCGCTGATGAAGGAGCACCCGCAGGCCAGGGTGCTGGTGCACCCCGAATCGCCCGCCGACGTGGTGGCGCTGGCGCATGCGGTGGGCTCCACGTCCGCCATCCTGAAGGCCGCGAAGGAGATGGACGCGCAGGAGTTCATCGTCGCCACCGACAACGGCATGATGCACAAGCTGCGCACGCAGAACCCCGGCAAGGTGTTCTACGAAGCGCCGACGGCCGGCAACAGCGCCACCTGCAAGAGCTGCGCGCACTGCCCCTGGATGGCCATGAACGGCCTGGCCGGGCTGGCCCAGGTGCTGGAAACGGGCAGCAATGAGATCCATGTGGACCCGGCGCTGGGCCTGCGGGCGCGCGTGCCGATCGACCGCATGCTGGCATTTACCGCCGCACTGAAGGCGGGGGAGCCCGCGGGCTCGCTGGTGCCGGATATCGGCGCGGCCTGAGTCGAATCCTTCATTTATCTGCAAAAGGCCTCCTCTGATCGGAGGAGGAATGCCGTGCGCGCGCGCGTCAGGCGGGCATTTGCATTGCAAAATGCCGCGTCCCATTACACATTCAGGAGGAACCATGGACGTCCAGCTCAACTTCATCAACAACTCGAACGACGCCAACAATTCGCAGGTCGTGATCTTCCAGAAGAACGTCGCGACCGATTTTGATGAACTGGCGGTGGCCTGGCACGTGATCCAGTACTGCGGACAAGGGGATAGCCACCCGTTCAGGTTTCCCCTGACCATGCAGGCCGGCGCAAGCGACAGCTACGGCAACTACACCCCGCAATTGCCCGCGGAGCATGGGCAGATGTTCATGATGCAATTGACGGCCGCCGGCGACACATTGGTGCATGGCGGGCCGGCCACCAGCATGAACGAGGTGCAGGTGCTCAATGCACTGCCGAAGGGGGCGATCAACGCCAGCATCTACAAGGATGGCCGGCTGCTGGCGGTCAAGACGTCCATCGCGCCGCAGCAAAAGGCGGTGTTCCAGTTCAAGCCGACGATCTGGATCGGCGTGGCGTCGCAGGTGGTGCAGGGGCAGGTGATGAACTCGGCCATCCTGTCGAGCATCAACACTGAACTTTCATTGCTGGGCATTGCCAGCGCCGACATCGTCATGACCGGCGGCGGCCCGGGCGCCAATTCGACGCCGTTCCAGTTCAGCCTGGAAAACATCGTGATGGCCTGAGCCTGCCCGGCCCGCAGCGCTCAGGGCGCCAGCGTCGTGGGTTGCGGATCGGCCAGCAGCCCCGGGTAATCCAGGCTGTAGTGCAGGCCGCGGCTTTCGCGCCGGGCCTGGGCAGAGCGCACGATCAGCTCGGCCACCTGCACCAGGTTGCGCAGCTCCAGCAGGTCGCGCGTGACGTGAAAGTGCGCGTAAAACTCATGGATCTCGTCCTGCAGCAGCGTGATGCGGTGCGCGGCGCGTTCCAGCCGCTTGTTGGTGCGCACAATGCCCACGTAGTCCCACATGAAGCGGCGCAGCTCGTCCCAGTTGTGCGAGATGACCACGGCCTCGTCGGCGTCGGTCACGCGGCTGTCGTCCCACGCGGGCAGCACGGGCGGCGCCGAGATGGGCGACTGCAGGATGTCCAGCGCGGCCGCGCGCGCGAACACCATGCACTCCACCAGCGAATTGCTGGCCAGCCGGTTGGCGCCGTGCAGGCCGGTGTAGGCCGTCTCGCCAATCGCGTGCAGGCCCACCAGGTCGGTGCGGCCGTGCAGGTCGGTGTGGATGCCGCCGCAGGTGTAGTGCGCGGCCGGCACCACGGGGATGGGCTGTTTGGAAATGTCGATGCCGAACTCCAGGCAGCGCGCATAGATGTTCGGGAAATGGGCCTGGATAAAGGCCAGCGGCTGGTGCGAAATGTCCAGGTGCACGCAGTCGATGCCGTGCTTCTTCATTTCAAAGTCGATCGCGCGGGCCACGATGTCGCGCGGCGCCAGCTCGGCGCGGATGTCGTGCTGCGGCATGAAGCGCGTGCCGTCGGGCAATTTGAGCTGCCCGCCTTCACCCCGCACCGCTTCGCTGATCAGAAAGCTCTTGGCATGCGGGTGGTACAGGCAGGTGGGGTGAAACTGGATGAACTCCATGTTGGTCACCCGGCAGCCTGCGCGCCAGGCTGCGGCAATGCCGTCGCCCGTGGCGGTGTCGGGGTTGGTGGTGTACAGATACACCTTGCCCGCGCCGCCGGTGGCCAGGATGGTGTGCGGCGCGCGGAAGGTCAGCACGCGGTCGGTCTTTTCATCCAGCGCGTACAGGCCCAGGCAGCGGTTCAGCGGCAGGCCGCGCTTCTTGCCGGTGATCAGGTCCACCAGCACATGGTGTTCAAACAGCGTGATGTTGGGCGTGCGCCGCACATGCTCGATCAGCGTCTTCTGCACCGCGGCGCCGGTGGCGTCCGTCACGTGCACGATGCGCCGCGCGCTGTGACCGCCTTCGCGCGTGAGGTGCAGGTGGCCGTCTTCTTCAGAGAACGGCACGCCCAGCCCGCGCAGCCAGCCAATGCTCTCGGGCGCATGCTCCACCACAAAGCGGGTGGCCGCGGGGTCTGACAGGCCCGCGCCGGCCACCAGGGTGTCGTCCACATGGGCGTCAAAAGTGTCGCCCTCGGCCAGCACGGCGGCAATGCCGCCCTGGGCCCAGCCGCTGGAGCCGTCGCTCATGGCGCGCTTGGTCAGCACGGCCACACGGTGGGTGGGTGCCAGGTGCAGCGCGGCGGACAGGCCCGCCAGGCCGCTGCCGACGATCAGCACGTCGAAGTCGTAAGAGGTTTGGGTCACGATGGGGATCAGGCTGGCGAATACGCAAGCCGCACGTAAATGGGGGCAAAGGCCTCGGCCTGCGTGACCTCGACCAGCGTTTCCTTGGCCAGCTCCAGCAGGGCAATGAAGGTCACGATCAGCACGGGCACGCCGCGGCTCACGTCAAACAGGTTTTCAAACTCGACGAACTTGCGCCCCTGCAGGTGGCGCAGCACGATGCTCATGTGCTCGCGCACCGACAGCTCCTCGCGGGTAATCTTGTGGTGCTGCACCAGGCGGGCGCGCTTGATGATGTCGCGCCAGGCCTCCTGCAGGTCCACCACGTTCACATCGGGAAAGCGCGGCTGGATGGACTGCTCGATGTACACCTGCGCGCGCAGCACGTCGCGGCCCAGCTGCGGCACCTCGTTCAGGCGGGCGGCGGCCAGCTTCATCTGCTCGTATTCCAGCAGGCGGCGCACCAGCTCGGCGCGCGGGTCCTCGGGCTCCTGGCCCTCGGCCGTCTTCTTGGGCGGCAGCAGCATGCGCGACTTGATCTCGATCAGCATCGCGGCCATCAGCAGGTATTCAGCCGCCAGCTCCAGGTTGCGGCTGCGGATCTCGTCCACGTACGCCAGGTACTGGCGTGTGACCCCGGCCATGGGGATGTCCAGGATGTTGAAGTTCTGCTTGCGGATCAGGTACAGCAGCAAGTCCAGAGGGCCTTCAAAGGCCTCCAGGAACACCTCCAGCGCATCGGGCGGGATGTACAGGTCGGTGGGCATGGCGAACAGCGGTTCGCCATACAGGCGGGCCAGCGCCACCTGGTCCACCACCTCGGGCATGCCGGGCAACCCATCAGGCGGCACGACTGCCGGCGCGGGCAGGGTGGTCGGGTCCGCGGGCGCGGTCACTTGGCGTCGGTCTGGTAGACGTAGGGCTTTTGCGGCACCTGGGCGCTGCGGTATTCACCCCAGGCGCTGCGGTCCACCGCCTTGTCCCACAGCAGGGCACGGCCCGCGCGCTGCTGCGCCTCCAGGTCGGGCTTGCCGGTCTTCAGCTCGTCAATGAACTGGGTGACTTCGGACTTGTAGTGGGGACGGCGGAAGAAATTGGCGATGGACATGAGGGACCCTTTGAGAGGCGATTTTAGCCGGGGGTGGGGTGGGGCTGATTTCTGTGATTTAGTTACAAATACATCCAAATGGTTAATCAAAAGGGATTTATTGAGGCAGAATCCGCGCGGCATATCAATTTGTAACCTGCCCATGACCCGACCCAACACCCAGGCCTTGCAGCCCATGGACGACAGCGTCCGCAGCCGTCTGGCCCGCGTTTCCTCTGCACTTTTGATCGCAGCCCTGATGACGGGATGCGCTGGCACCGTGGACAAGACCGCGACATCGCTTGATCTGACCAAGGAGTCGATCGTGGTGATGTCGATGCGCATGACCAATGAACTTGCGCCGACGTTCAAGCCGACCTACCTGGGATACGAGCTGGAAGAGCAAGGGGCGCAGATTCAGAGCGTTTCGCCATGGGCATCAGCCAGTCCAACAGGTGGCGCCTCGGCGGTTCCCACCGTTCGGGCTGGGGTCTACCTCGACAGGGCTATGCAGGAAACACTTGTGGTTGTCCGAGCCCGGCCCGGAAAGTACAGCATCCAACGTCTTGTGGGCCGGGCGGGCTCTGGTCTGGTCGTGGGGGACTTCATGTTCGAGGTGGATGCCCCGGTGGAAATACCTCGCGCATCAATCGTGTACCTGGGCCACCTCGACCTGGTCAACAAGAGCAAGACGAGCCCGGACGATCAATCAACCGGGCTTGCCGTTCCAGTGCTATCTCAGGGGGCTGCGGGGTTTATCCGTGGAACGCTCGGCGTGTCGTTGACCGACCGCTACGAGCGCGACATGGACGAACTGAAGGTGCAGTACCCTGCGATGAAGAACCTGCCGATCGTTCGCTCGCCGCTATCCGTGATGCAGCTGCGTCGCACCATGGGCAGCAAGGCGCCCAACATCGTGGTGAAGCAATCGCGGTAGGGCCCAAAGCAAGAACACGCGTGAATTTGATGGCATGGCCGAGCACATCAACGGCGACGGGTGCGAACCCGAGGCAGCGAACGAGCGGCACTGGCTAAAAAAGGCATGACCGTTCGGTCGGGAAACTCACCCCGACGGCGAATTCTGGTGACGCAGATCACAGGAATGGAACGTGATCAAGCCCTTATGCGTTGCGAACAAACCTATATGCCGAATTCGTCGATGGAAAAGCGGGTTTTGCTATAGGCAAGGCAGTAACAAAAACAGACAATCCGCCAGCCTTCTTAAAACCAAAGCTCAATCTTTTGCCCGGTCAGCAAGGAATTCTGGAAGTTGTAATGAAAAGTAGATTGATCCCGATGCAGCAGCGGACAGCGTTTGGTCGCTGGGTACGGCCTGTCATGGCGTGCCTGTTGGCCTTTGCGCTAACGGCCTGCGCCAGCCAGCCCGCAGCTCAAGACACCAACCCTGCCCCAAAGGTGCAGACCTTTCATGAGCTGATGGTGAAGCTGAAGAAGGGGTTTGACGAAGGCACGCTGGATACGCCCGAGTTCTACGCGCGGGAACTGGGCTACCCGCTGGAGCGGCCGGAAACACTGAAGGTAATTCCGCCGCCATACACGCCGTCGAGGAAGATAAATTTTGACAGCGGGGAACTGGCGGGGGCTGTGGCATCTGTCGGGCCGATCGTGACCAAAGACGGCCGCAAACACATCTCCTTTGGCTCTATGAATGCAATACGCCCTCGTGATGGGGGACAGTGTGTCAAGTTGGCCGAGATTCAAGCCACTTGGGGCGTGGTTGCGCCGCAGCCCCAGTCGTGGGGTGCCCACGGCCCAACACCTCTGACGTACTACCGCTACCAAAAATCAATTGGGGGTCGGGAACGATATGCGAACTTCGACGTGGGCCAGCGCGATGGTTGCGTTGGGAGCAGCTATTCAGTGGGGCAGTACTACGAGTAGCCGATGAGGCTCAACTTCTCCCCCGACCATAAATAGACGAATGCTGAGGCGCTACAGGCTATCTGAACCTTCCAGATGAAAAAGACAGAACACACTCCACAGCAACCAACGACGGCCGCCTCCAGACCCATCCGCTGGAAGCGTTGGCTGCTGGCGGCATTGGCGCTGCCAGTAATTTACGTCGCTGGCGCGCTGGCCTACGAACTCAACCGCGAACATTTCCGGCTGGACCTGCCCGCCTTTGACCATGCTAAAGCAAGGAACCTGACCCCTGAGAAACGCGCTGCCTACGAGCAGGAACTGTTCAGCGAACTCCAGCTATGGAACCGGGGTAGCCGCAAATACCCGACGCTGGAGGACATTGAGCGCAGGGAACAGCGCTGGCAGCAGATGGCTGACGACGGGTTTGAACTGGCGCACATCACCTTGCGGGTATTGAAGCCCAAAGGCGGCTTGGTGCACAGCCTGGCCGGGCCGATGAAGCGGCTGGAGGAACTGGCGGAGCAGGGTGATACGGGGGCGATGTGTTTGATGCCGGGGTTGGTCAATGTCACCGCTGAACAGATCGATTGGAAAAAGTATCGGTCGGCTTCTGATCGCTGGCTCCAGCGTGGTGCGGAGTTGCGCCATCCCCAATGTATGAGGGCGCTGGGTGGGCGGATGATTCAAGGTGTACCAGGCTATCCGCATGACGTGAAGCGGGGCCTAGAGCTTGAGTTTGCAGCCCGCAGGGCGGGCTACGCCCACGACGTGGGAGCGCTGGTCCTTTACTACGAGAGCAAGGGTTATGCAGATGCGGGAAATGTGAGGAGACTGTACTGCTGGCTACAAATAGAAAGCCAGAGCTGGCTCACCCGTGCGCCTGATCTGCTACTGGAAAGGCTGCAGCGCGATGCAAGCATGCAAGCCATATTTGACGAGCTAAAAGACAAAAAATTCTCATTGCAGAACTGCATTGACTTGGGACCAGGGGAGTGAGATGAGCACAGCGATACCAACGAACCTCGTTCAATTGCAGAACGATTGGGCAGCTAAAGCCGTTGTATTTCAAAGCAACTACGCAGCAGCCGAGGCAAACTCGCTGGCGTTGCAACGCGCGGCGATCAACAACGAATCTTTGCGTCCCGCCGCCACCCAAGCCGCGCTCGCCGAGCAAGCTGCCGCCAGGGCATACAACGACTTCCTGAAAACGGGCAGCGCGGCGTACAAAGTAGCGCAGGACATAGGCGTCAGGCTGGACGGACCGGGCCAACTGAGCACACTGGAGCGCCACCAGCTACAGATAGAAAAGCGCAACCTGGAAACGGCTTGGGAAGCCTTCAGCGACTTTACCCAAACCAATGGGCTCAAGCCCATCCATGTGCCGCCAGTCTATGCAAACAACCAAGTTCATCATGTGGACGGCTCCAAGCAATGGGACCAGTCCATTGCGGGCAAGATCTTCGGTGGCATTGAGTCCGTCAAAGCAGCTTTGCCTGACGTACTGAGATCGGTCACCCTGTCACAAGCTGACCAGTACACGGCCTGTGTCGGGGTCATCGACGCGTTCACCGGCGCATTGATGGGCAAGGTATTGCCTGCGCAGGGTCAATGGGGAGCGCGCACGGGGGAAGTATGGGACCAACTCACTGGCAAAGCATTTGACTCCAGTCCCTCAGCCACCACTTGCCGCCTGATCTACCCCGCCAACAACGTACCCGAGTACCTGCGCAAGTACGGTGCGGTACAGGAAGGCCACGACGAAACGCTGGGCGCGCTGGCTGCCATCGACGTGGACCCAAGGGTGTTGGCGCAGTTCGGGCTGGCCGATGTCCTGGCAACGGAAGTAGGCGCCGGCAACCTGAACGTCGCACAGGCGCAGCAGATGCTGGATAGCGCCACGGGCTCCAATGAACTGGCGCTGTACACCCCCGCACCCCCCGACCGCCATGGACAACCTGCTGACCGGCACGCTGACCGATCAGCAAGTGATTGATTTGCGGGAAGCGCTGGGGCTGCTGGATGTGACTGGCGTGACCAATGCCGACACGCTCTACGTCAATGCTGGCACTGGTGGTGTGCTGACGGATGCAGGCCCTGGTGTCGCTGACAAACCCGGCCCTGGATCGGTCGTGTCCCCGGTTGTGGCACCGACGACACCGCCCGCCAGCACCACGGACCCCTACAGTCTGAATGCGGTCAACAGCCTGGATGCACAGAGTGATACGGCGCGGCCTGGGATTTCGTTGACGACTACGATGGCGAACGGTCGTTCGCTATTTCAGTTTGACGCTGGCGCGAACGCATCGATGTTGACCCAGCTTCATATCGATGTGGTCAACGGCTCGCCGACAGCTACCTCGCTTTTCGAATGGGCAGCAGAGAACAATATTCCGGTCTCAGTGCGGCCGGGGCATGGGACTTTTTTTGCGCCCAAGGGTACGGATGGCGCCCCTGACGGGATGGTGGTAATAGACACAGCGGACTTTGCCGCCCATTCTCATCTCCCCACTGCTGAAGAAAATCTTGTAACCAGCGCGGTGAGCGTGATTGCCCGCACCGTGCACGAAATCGCGCACGCCAAAGACAACCTCGACGGCACGCCGCTGCTGCACCCCAAGGACTTCAACAACCCCAGCGACTACGCGGTGGCGCGAGCGCAAAGCGAAGGCAACTCGCTCTCGGCCGAAGGCCGCTTCGACGCGGAAATCCAGGGCCAGCGCTTTACCCCACCGGGCAGCACGACGGCCGTCACGATCACGCCCGACACGTACATCGCCGGCACGGGCCGGGTCGGCGGCACCTACCTGGGTGACGCGGTGGACGGCGCATTTGACCGCCGGTTGAACGAAATCTACAACGACCCCACGCTCGGCCCTGATGCCAAGGCAAGCCTTGCAGCAGCCGAAGGCGCGCAGCACAACCTGAACCAGGTAGCCTCCACCTCCGAGACCACCTACCTGGACCAGGGCCTGGTGGACTACGCCGCGTACTGGAGCGGTGTGCCTGCCGCGCAAATCACCGGTGTGCAGATCGATGACAACGGCCAGACATGGGCTGTGTCCACGCGCACGG
>JBFWUB010000025.1:0-68078 GCA_050247515.1 Ramlibacter sp.
GACGAAACCGCCTACTTCAACAACCTGGCGCAAAGCTTCAACCAGCTGTGCGCCGCCGTGGCGGCCGCGCCCGTGGCCGGTGAGGCGGTCACCGCCGCCGCCCCGCTGGCCGAGCTGTCTCTGGCAAGACCGCCAGACACCGCCGCCGTCATCGCCCCGCTGATCGAGGCCGCCAACGCCGGCTCGCTGGGTTTGACGGCCACGGGGTGAGGCGGCGGGCGCCTGCAGCCAGAAGGAGGCAGTCTACGCCGGGGACCGTTCAGCGCGCCAGCCTTTGCGCCAGTGGCACCGGCGGCTTGCCGCCCAGGCCCGCCAGCCGGTCGCCCATGGCCTGGGTGAGCTGGTCCAGGCGCTGCTGCGCGGGCGGGTGGGTGCTGAGCGACAGCGCAAACAGCGGGTCGTCCGGCGTGGCGGTGCGCAGCTGCTGCAGTGCCGTGACCAGGCCATACGGGTCAAACCCGGCACGGGCGGCCAACGCCACGCCGTTGCGGTCGGCGTCAAATTCATCGCCCTGGTCCAGCCCGCTGGCGTACAGATTGCGCCCCAACGCCAGCAGCTGCGCCGACACCGCGCCGCCCAGCTTGTTGTTCAGCTGCGTGGTCAGGGCCTGGGTGAGCAGCCCCGCGCGGGCCTTGGCCTGCAGGGCCTTCAGGTGGTGGCGCCCGGTGACGTGGATGATTTCGTGCGCCAGGATGCCGGCCAGTTCGGCCTCGCTGCCCACGCGCTCCAGCAGGCCGCGCGTGACGAACACATAGCCGCCCGGTGCCGCGAATGCGTTGTAGCCGGGGTCGTCCAGCACGGCAAAGCTCCAGGGCAACTGCGGCCGGGTGGACTGCAGGCTGATCCAGCGGCCCAGCTGGTTCAGGTAGCGCTGCACCTTCATGTCGGCATACAGCGGCTTGCTGCCCAGCAGCACGGCGGCCAGCTGGCGGCCGATCTCGATCTCGCGTGGCTCGTCGATCTGGTCCAGCGATTGCTGCAGCAGCTGCAGCATGTCGGTGGCGCGGCCTGCAGCGGGGGCGGCCTGCAGCGCCGCCGCGGGTGCCGCCGGCGCGGCAGGGCGCATCAATGAATTGAGCAGGTTGAGTGCGCGGGTGGCGTCGGGGCTTTGCGCCTGGGCCGTGCCGGCTGCCATGCACAGCGCGAGCGCGCAGAGGGCATGTGCTTTCATGGTGCGGTCTCCGTGCCGCCCGCTGAACCCGACGCCCTGACGGGGGCTGGCAGCGGCGCAACGGTGACGGGCGTGAGCGCGGCTTCAGCGGCGAAGCTGCGCGCCTGCGCTTCATCCAGCCCCAGCGCTTCCATCTGGCTCACGGCCGCGGGGTTGGGCTGGGCGTTGGCAATGTCTTCGGCGCCCAGGCCCCGGATGCCGATGGTGGAGGTGGGCAGGGTGGCCGGGCTGCCCGCACCGCCGCGGTTGAACAGGCTGGTGATGCCGCGCAATGCGCCGGTCACGGCATTGCCGCCGCCGGGTTGTGCCTGCGCCTGCGCGCCGGTGGCGGCCAGTGCGGCCAGCAGCGCCATGCAATACCCCGTGCGCTGCGATGAAAGATGCCCTGCCCGTATCATGTGTTTGATCTTTTTTGTCGGAACCAGAAAGCGGAGATTGTTATGGATTTGGGTATTGCGGGCAAATGGGCGCTGGTCTGCGGCGCGAGCAAGGGTCTGGGCCTGGGCTGCGCGCAGGCCCTGTCACGCGAAGGCGCGCATGTGCTGCTGGTCGCGCGTGGCGCCGATGCCCTGAAGGCAGCGGCCGACGCCCTGCTGGCCGACCCGGCCAAGCCCGCCGCGGCCGTGGTGCAGTTTGTGGCGGCCGACATCACCACGGCGCAAGGCCGCGCCGCCGTGTTTGCGCGGCGCAGCGACTTTGACATCGTCGTCACCAATGCCGGCGGCCCGCCGCCCGGCGACTTTCGCGACTGGGACCGCGACGCCTGGATCAAGGCCATCGACGCCAACATGCTCACACCCATCGAGCTCATCAAGGCCACGGTGGACGGCATGGCCGAGCGCGGCTTCGGTCGCATCGTGAACATCACCTCGGGCGCCGTGAAGGCGCCGATCGACATCCTGGGCCTGTCCAACGGTGCGCGCAGCGGGCTGACCGGCTTTGTAGCGGGTGTCGCGCGCCAGAGCCGCCTGGCAGGCCGCAACGTGACGCTGAACAACCTGCTGCCGGGCAAGTTCGACACCGACCGCATCGCCGTGACCAACGCCGCCGCCGCCAAGCGCACCGGCAAGACGGTGGAAGAAATCCGCCAGGCCCAGGAGGCCCAGATTCCCGCGCAGCGCCTGGGCACGCCGGCCGAATTTGGCGCGGCCTGTGCCTTTCTGTGTAGCGCGCAGGCGGGGTACATCACGGGGCAGAACATCCTGACGGATGGCGGGTCTTACCCGGGGACGTTCTGATTTTGTGCCCCGCGGGTTGGCGCTGACGGTGCCCGGCTCCGCGAATGTCCTCCGAACTGGCTTCGCCAGTTCTCCCCCTTTATTTCGCTGCGCCGGGCACCATCACCACCAACCCGCTACGTGCTGGCACGCCACCGGTGGCATGCTGCTGTGTCGGCGGGAACAGGTGGGTGGGGTGCTCTGCGCAGCGAAATAAAGGAGGAGGGGGCGCAGCCCCCGGGGGACATTCGCGGAGCAGAGCACCCCACCCACCTGTTCCAGAAGAAGCGCAGGCAAGCGATCTAGCGGCGCTGAGAAGACACAACGATCCCCCCCACGATCAGCGCGAACGCAATGCCGTGGTACAGGTGTGGCACTTCACCCAACAGCAATGTGGACATCAATGCAGCAAACAGCGGCGTGAGGTTGGAGAAGAACCCCGCGATGTTCGGCCCCACGCGCTGCACGCCCAGGCCCCAGCAGCGGTAAGCCAGGATGGCCGGACCCAGCGCCACATAGAGCAATGTGGCCGCCAGCGGCCAGCCCCAGCTGATGCGGGCGTCGGTCAGTGCCCATTCGGCGCCGGCAAACATGCCGGACCAGACGAGGCCAAACGCCATCTGCGCCATCAGGAACGCGGCCCAGTGGGCGCGGATGGCCGGCGCGTCGCCAGGCCGTGCCAGCAGCCAGCTGTACCAGGCCCAGGCGGCCGTGGCCAGCAGCACATACAGGTCGCCCGGCACCAGCCGCACCTGCATGAGCAGGCCCCACTGGCCCCGGCACAGAACCAGCAGCACCCCGGCAATCGACATGGCGGCGCCCAGCAACTGGCGCCGCGAGATGGCCTGGCCAAAAAACAGCGCGCCCATGCCCAGCATGAACACCGGTGTGCTGGCAGCCACCAGCGTCACGTTGATGGGCGTGGAGGTCTTGAGAGCCAGGTACTGCAGTGCGTTGTAGGCGCCCACGCCCAGCAGGCCCAGCAGCGCATAGCGCCGCCAGTGGTGCAGCAGCCCGCTGCCCGGCCTGAGCACCCAGGCCGCCAGCGGCAGCAACAGCACGAAGGCACCGACCCAGCGCAGGAAGTTCAGCGTCATGGGCGGCACCAGGTCGGTGACCATGCGGCCCACCACGGCATTGCCGGCCCACAACAGGGGGGGGATCACCAGCAGCGCGGCGGTCGCGGGAGTCAGGCCTTGGTTCATGGTGGCCCCGACTCTACGGGGTTTTGCAAAGGTCTGGCCCGGCAAGGCTTGCAGTTTCATGGCAGCATTCACGCCATCCCAAAACAAGGAGCCACCACATGACAAAAGCCGTACAGATCGCCCAGCACGGAGGCCCCGAGGAGCTCAAGCTTGTCGAGGTGAGCGTCGGTGACCCCGGCCCCGGCGAGGTCCGTATCCGCCACCATGCCATCGGCCTGAACTTCATCGACGTCTACCACCGCACCGGCGCCTACCCGCTGGCCATGCCGGCCACCATCGGCATGGAAGGCGCGGGCATCATCGAGGCCGTGGGCGCGGGCGTCGCGCACCTGAAGGCCGGCGACCGCGCGGCTTACGCCAGCCAGCCCCCGGGCGCGTACTGCGAGGCGCGTGTCATGCCGGCCAAATGCGTGGTCAAGCTGCCCGAGGCCATCAGCTTCGAGACGGCCGCCGCCATGATGCTCAAGGGGCTGACGGCGCAATACCTGCTGCGCAAGACGCTGCCGGTGGAGGGCCTGCAGCCGGGCGACTTCGTGCTGTTTCATGCCGCCGCCGGCGGTGTGGGACTGATCGCCTGCCAGTGGGCGCGCGCGCTGGGCCTGCAGCTGATCGGCACCGCGGGCTCGGACGCCAAATGCGCGCTGGCCAGGGAGCACGGCGCCGCGCATGTAATCAACTACGCCACCGAAGACTTTGCCGCGCGGGTGAAGGACATCACCGGCGGCAAGGGCGTGAAGGTGGTGTATGACTCCGTGGGCAAGGACACCTGGGACAAATCGCTGGCCTGCCTGCGGCCGTTTGGCCTGATGGCCAGCTTTGGCGCATCGTCGGGCCCGGCGCCGGCCTTTGAGCCCGCGATGCTGGCCAAACTCGGCTCGATCTATGTCACGCGCCAGACGCTGTTCAGCCACATCGTGTCGCACGAGACCACCCAGCCGATGGCCGATGACCTGTTTGCCGTGGTGCAAAGCGGGCAGGTCAGGATCCGCATTGACCAGCGCTACCCGCTGGCTGATGTGCAGCAGGCCCACCGCGACCTGGAAGCACGCAAGACCACGGGCTCGACCATCCTGACGCTGTGACGCCCCTGGTGCCCGACGCCGGCTGGCTGGCTGGACTGCAGGCGCAGGCCAGCCAGCCACCGCTGCTGCCACGCGAGCCGCTGTGGGCCGGCACCGCGCAGATCGGCTCGGCCGAGCCGGGTGTTGTCCATGCGCTGTTGCCGGCGCTGGCGGATGTGCTGGGGCCGCCGGCGCACGGCGGCGGCTCCGGCTGGCAGGTCGTGGGCCCGCTGACGCCCGCGCTGGACCGCGTTGCCCGGGCGCTGCGCGACGCCGGGCTGGCGGGCGCCTGGCGTGATGAGCAACTGGCCGTCACCGACGGGCAGGGCCGCCGGCTGGGAACGGTGGAGCGCGCCGCGGTGCGACCGCTGGGCATTGCCACGCACGCGGTTCACCTGGCCGGGCACAGCCCCGACGGGCGCCATTGGGTCCAGCGCCGCGCGCTGGACAAACCCAATGATCCGGGCCTGTGGGACACGCTGATGGGCGGCATGGTCCCTGCAGCCGATACGCTGCAGGGGGCGCTGGCGCGCGAAACCCATGAGGAGGCCGGCATGGCACTGGCGCAGCTGCAGGACTTGCGTTACGGCGGGCGGGTGGCGATCCGCCGGCCTTGCGGGGGCGGGCCTGCGGGTGGCTACACGGTGGAACATGTGGACTGGTTCCAGTGCACCGTGCCCGAGGGAGTGACGCCCGTCAACCAGGACGGCGAGGTGGACGAATTCCGCCTCATGCGGGGCCAGGAGGTGCTTGAGCGGCTGCACCGCCACGAGTTCACGCTGGAGGCTGCCCTGGTCCTGTGCGCCATGGGGCTTTAGCCCTGCTCCTACAGGCGCGTGGCACAACTGCTTTCACCCGCCGGGGCGCTGGCACCCTACATTAACTTCAACAGTCAATCACTCCTGGCGCGCCCAACAGGCGGGCCGGGCAGGAGAAGCCCATGAAGTTCAGAGCCTATATCGTTGAAGACAGCCCCACCATCCGCCAGAACCTGATCGAGACCCTGCAGGAGCTGGCGCTGGTGGAACCGGTGGGCGTTGCCGAAACCGAGCATGAAGGCCGTGAATGGCTGGCGCGCAATGACGCTTACTGGGACCTGGCCATCGTGGACCTGTTCCTGCGCGAAGGCAGCGGGCTGAACATCCTGGAGGCCTGCCGCTACCGCAAGCCAGGCCAGAAAATGGTCGTGCTGAGCAACCACGCCACCAACGATGTGCGCTGGCGCTGCGCGCAGCTGGGCGCGGATGCAGTTTTTGACAAGTCCACTGAAATCGACGCCCTGCTGGAGTACTGCATCCAGGAGCGGGGCCGCCGCGAAAGCCTGCCGGGGTGATGCGGGCCGCGCCTGACGCGGGCTGCCCGTCGCCGCTTATTGCTCGTCCATCAGGGCGGGCTGACGCAGGCGGTTCGGCGCCAGTGCGCCGGCAGAGTCCAGGATCGGGTACGCGATGGAGCAGATATGCGAATTGATGCGCTTCAGGTCGCTGATCAGGTCGATGTGCAGTGAGCTGGTTTCAATGCTCTGCACGGTGTTGTCGGACAGGCGCACCAGGTGGGTGGCGGCGTATTCACGTTCCAGGTCGCGAAAGCGCGCCTTTTCCTCCAGCAGCTTCTGCGCGTCGCGCACGTTGCCATTGAGGAACACGCTCATGCCCAGGCGCAGGTTGTCCACCAGACGCGCGTGAAGTTCGCAGATTTCGGCCATGCCGGCTTCGGAGAAGTTGCGCGACTTCCTGATTTTTTTGTCCTCGATGTCGATCAGCACGCGCTCGATGATGTCGCCGATCTGCTCCATGTTGATGGTGAAGCTGATGATGTCGGTCCAGCGCCGGCTTTCCTCCTCGCCCAACGCCTCGCGCGAGATCTTGGTCATGTAGTACTTGATGGCCGAGTACAGCTCGTCCACCGTGTCGTCCAGCCGGCGCAGGTCCTCGGCCAGCTGAAGGTCGTTGTCCTTGATGACCTTGAGCATGCCCAGCATCATGGTCTCCACGATGTCGGCCTGGTGCAGCGCCTCGCGCGCGGCGCACGAAATGGCCAGTGACGGCGTGCTCAGGGCCGACGGGTCCAGATGATGAGGACGCCCCGACGCGAGTGTCTTGTCAGGCTTGGGCAGCCAGGCCTGCACCCAGCGGGCCACGACCTGCGTGACGCTGATGAACAGCACCGCCACCAGCAGGTTGAACGACAGGTGGAACAGCACCACCACGGTGGCCGCGTCGCCCAGGTAGGGGCGCACATGGCGCATCCACAGGCCCAGCAGCGGCGCGGCAATCAGCACGCCCAGCGCCTTGAACACGAAGTTGCCCATGGGCACCTGTCGGACCTCGACGGCGGATTTGGCGGTGGTCAGCACGGCCAGCAGGCCGCTGCCCAGGTTGGCGCCCAGCACCAGGCCCAGCGCCACGTCCAGCGGGATCACGCCCGACGCCGCCAGCGTGGCCGTGAGCAGCACGATGGCCAGGCTGGAATACGACACCACGGCCAGCACCGCGCCCACGGTGATTTCCAGCAGCAGATCGCTGGCCAGTGACGCCAGCAGCGCCTTGACCGCCGGTGCCTGGGTCAACACCTCGGTGGACGCGGTGACCAGGCGCAGCGCGAGCAGCATCAGCCCCAGGCCGATCAGGATTCGGCCAAAGCGGCCCACGTTGGTGCTCTGGCGTGAAATGAACAGCACAACGCCGGAAAAGATGAACAGCGGCGACAGCCAGGACAGGTCGAACGAAAACACCACGGCCATTAGGCTGGTGCCTACATCGGCGCCCAGCATCACCGCCAGCGCCAGCGGCAGCGTGACCAGGCCCTGGCCGACAAACGAGGAAACGATGAGCGCGGTGGCTGTGCTGGACTGTACGAGCGCCGTGACGCCGATGCCGGAAATGGCCGCCGTGTAGCGGTTGCTGATGCTGTGCGCCAGAACGTTGCGCAGGTTCGCGCCAAACACCCGCAGGATGCCGGTTCGGACGAGGTGGGTGCCCCAGACGAGCAGCGCGATCGCCGCCAAGAGGTTCAACAAATGCTTCATGCCTGAAGCATCCGATGATACGCCTGATGCGGTGCAGCAAATTGCCGGTTGGTTACCGCGAGCGGCGCACCCGCAGCAGTTCGTCCAGGATCAGGCAGGCCGCACCGATGGAAATGGCCGCGTCGGCCACATTGAACGCCGGGAAGTGCCAGCCCGCCCAGTGAAAGTCCAGGAAATCCACCACATAGCCGTGCAGCAGGCGGTCCACCACGTTGCCGATGGCGCCGCCCAGAATGCAGGCGAGCGCAAACGAGAACAGGCGCTGGCCCGCGTGCGCACGCAACATCCAGACGATGAACAGCGCCGCGGCAATGCCGATGCCGGTGAAGAACCAGCGCTGCCAGCCCGAGGCCGACGCCAGGAACGAGAACGCCGCACCGGTGTTGTGCACCCGCACGATATTGAAAAAGCTGGTGACGTACGTAGTGTCGCCCAGCTTGTAGTAGCCCAGGATCAGCACCTTGGTGAACTGGTCGGCGATCAGGATGATGAGCGCCAGGGCCAGCCAGGGCAACAGGCCGCTGCCCGACGCGCGCAGGAAGGTGGTCTTGGCCATCAGGCGAACTTCCGGGCTTCACCGGCGCCGTGCAGATTGCTGGTGCAGCGCCCGCAAATGGTAGGGTGGGCCGGGTCATGGCCCACGTCGTCGCGGTAATGCCAGCAGCGCTCGCATTTGGCGGCGGCTGAAGTCGCAACCAAGATTTGAGTGGGAGCTCCAACCGCCTCTTCAAGTTCGACCTTCGAGGCAATAAGCACGAATTTCAAGTCGTCGCCAAGTGAAGCAAGTTCGGCGAGCGGCACTCCTTGCGTCTGAATTCTCACATTGGCCTGCAAAGACGAGCCCAATTTGCCATCCGCGCGCAGTTCCTCAATCTTCTTGTTTACTAACTCCCGTACCTGCTGAATATCCTTCCACTTGGCCAGCAGTGCTTCGTCAGCCGCCGGCAACTGTGCATAGGTTTCCAGAAAGATCGACTCCGACGTGCCGAACACTTTCCAGGCCTCTTCGGCCGTGAAGCTCAAAAACGGCGCCATCCAGCGCAACATGGCGTGCGTGATGTGCCACAGCGCGGTCTGCGCGCTGCGCCGCGCCAGTGATTTCGGGGCGGTCGTGTACAGCCGGTCCTTGAGGATGTCCAGGTAAAAGCCGCCCAGGTCCTCGCTGCAGTACAGCTGCAGCTTGGCCACCACGGGGTGGAACTCATACACCTCAAAGTGGGCCAGCACCTCGGCCTGGAACTGCGCCGCGCGGCCAAGGGCATAGCGGTCGATCTCCAGCAGCTGTTCCAGCGGCACGGCGTCCTTCGCCGGGTCGAAGTCACTGATGTTGGCCAGCAGGAAGCGCAGCGTGTTGCGGATGCGCCGGTAAGCGTCCACCACGCGCGCCAGGATCTTGTCGTCGCCCGCAATGTCGCCTGAATAGTCGGAAGCCGCCACCCACAGGCGGATGATCTCGGCGCCCAGCTTCTTGCTGGTCTCCTGCGGGTCCACCCCGTTGCCCAGCGACTTGCTCATCTTGCGGCCCTGGCTGTCCACGGTGAAGCCGTGCGTCAGCAGGCCCTTGTAGGGCGCGCGGCCGTACATGGCGCAGGCCGTGAGCAGCGAGCTGTGGAACCAGCCGCGGTGCTGGTCATGGCCTTCCAGATACAGGTCGGCCTCGGGCCCCGTGTCATGGCCGGCACCGGGGTGGGAGCCCTTGAGCACGGTGGTGTGCGTGGTGCCGGAGTCGAACCACACTTCCAGGATGTCGCTGCTCTTGGTGTAGCTGGCCGCATCGGCCGCCGCACCGACGCGGGTCAGGATCTCTTCGGGCGTGGCCTTGCTCCAGGCTTCGATGCCACCCTTTTGCACGATGCTGGCGGCCAGGTCCAGGATCTCGGGCGTGCGCGGGTGCAGCTCGCCGTTGTCCTTGTGCAGGAACAGCGGCAGCGGCACCCCCCAGCTGCGCTGGCGGCTGATGCACCAGTCGGGCCGGCCCGCGATCATGTCGCGCAGGCGGGCCTTGCCGTTCTCGGGGTAGAAGCTCGTCTCTTCGATCGCGTCCAGCGCCAGCTGGCGCAGCGTCTTGGGGGCCTTGTCCTTGGTGAAGACACCCTCACCCTCGTCCATGCGGATGAACCACTGGGCGGCGGCGCGGTAGATCACCGGCGTCTTGTGGCGCCAGCAATGCGGGTAGCTGTGGGTGATGTCGTGCGTGGCAAACAGGCGCCCGGCGTTGCGCAGCGCCTCGATGATCTGGGGCACGGCCTTCCAGATGTTCAGCCCGCCAAACAACGCAAAGTCTGGCGCGTAGCTGCCGTTGCCTTGCACCGGGTTCAGGATGTCGTCGTACGCGATGCCGTTGGCCACGCAGCTGTTGAAGTCGTCCACGCCGTAAGCGGGCGACGAATGCACGATACCCGTTCCGTCGTCGGCGGTGGCGTAGTCGGCCAGGTACACCGGGCTGAATCGTTTGAAGCCCGCATCCACATCGTGCAGCGGGTGCATGAAGTTGATCAGGTTGAGCTTCTCGCCCTTGGTCGTGGCCAGCACGCTGCCGGTAAGCTGGTAGCGCTCCAGGCACTTGTCCACCAGCGACTCGGCCAGCACCAGCAGGCCGCGGGGCGTATCCACCAGCGCATAGACGATTTCAGGGTTGAGGTTCAGCGCCTGGTTGGCGGGAATCGTCCAGGCGGTGGTGGTCCAGATGACGGCGAAGGCATCTTTGGCCAAAGCGGGTAGCCCAAAGGCCGCTGCCAGTTTGGCCGGCTCGGCGCACTTGAAGCCCACGTCCAGCGTGGTGCTCTTCTTGTCGGCGTATTCGATCTCAAACTCGGCCAGCGAGCTGCCGCAGTCAAAGCACCAGTACACGGGTTTCAGGCCCCGGTACACGAAGCCGCGCTCCATCACGCGCTTGAACGCGCGGATCTCATCGGCCTCGTTGCTGAAGTCCATGGTGCGATAGGGGTGCTCCCAGTCGCCCAGCACGCCCAGGCGCTTGAAGTCGGCCATCTGGATGGCGATCTGCTCGGTGGCAAAGGCGCGGCTTTTGGCCTGCATCTCGTCGCGCGGCAGGTTGCGGCCGTACTTCTTCTCGATGGCGTTTTCGATCGGCAGGCCGTGGCAGTCCCAGCCAGGGATGTACTGCGCGTCCATGCCCTTGAGCTGGCGCGCCTTGACGATCATGTCCTTGAGGATCTTGTTGACCGCGTGGCCCATGTGGATCTGGCCGTTGGCATACGGTGGGCCGTCGTGCAGGATGAACTTGGGTGCGTTGCAGCGCGCGTCGCGCAGCTTCCTGTACAGGCCCTGTTCTTCCCATTCCTTCGTCCAGCCGGGCTCGCGTTTGGGTAGATCGCCCCGCATGGGAAACGGCGTGTCGGGCAGGTTCAGTGTGGCGCGGTAATCAACTTTGTCGGTGCTCATGGCCTAGGCTTCAAACAGGTTCGGGGCCGGGTGGCCTGCTGGGTCCGATGGGACAGCGCAGGGCCTCGGGAAAAGACATTGCAGGGGGAGCGGGGCATGGTGCGGGTGGGGCCACCCGCGGCCCCTTCAAATTCGCGCCGCGAACCAGGCGCGCGCGTCGTCACAGTCCCTGGCGATGCCGGTTGTCAGGGCATCCAGGCTGTCGTACTTCAGCTCGTCGTGCAGTTTGTGCAGCAGTTCCACGCGGATGATTTTACCGTACGCCCCCTCAGGGCCCAGGGCTTCAGGCCACTGCAGGCAATGCGTTTCCAGCAGCACGCGCCCGCCGTTGACGTCGTCGGGATCCAGCGACGGACGGATGCCCAGATTGGCGACGCCCTGCAAGGGCTGTCCCAGGCCATGGACCAGCACGGCAAAAATGCCGCTGGCGGCGGGCTTCCAGTGCGAAAAGCGCAGGTTCAGCGTCCGCATGCCCATGGGGTGGCGCGCATCACGGCCCAGCGTGCGGCCCAGCTTGCGTCCATGCACCACATGGCCGCTGATGCTGTAGGGCCGGCCCAGCAGCGCCGCCGCATCGTCCATGCGGCCTTGCCCCAGCGCATCGCGCACGGCCGAGCTGGACACCCGCAGGCCATGGACTTCGTAGCTGTTCATGCGGGCCACGTCAAAGCCGGCCACGCCACCCGCGGCGTCCAGCATGGCGTAGTCGCCCGCGCGTTTGGCGCCAAAGCGGAAGTCGTCACCCACCAGCACGTACTTCACGCCCAGGCCGCGGACCAGCACATCGTCAATGAAGGCCTGGGGCGGGCGTGAAGACAGCGCCGCGTTGAACGGCAGCACCACACATTGGTCCACGCCGCACTGCGCGAGCTCGTACAGCTTGTCGCGCAGCGTTGCGATGCGGGCAGGCGCCAGCTCAGGTCTGCGCGCTACCGCGGCAAAGTAGTCGCGCGGGTGCGGCTCGAACGTCATGACGCAGCTGGGCACACCGCGGTGCTGCGCCTCATTCCTGAGCAAGGCCAGCATGGCCTGGTGGCCGCGGTGTACGCCGTCGAAGTTGCCGATGGTCAGCGCGCAGGCTGGCGCAAGACCCGGATGGTTGAAGCCTCTGAAGATGCGCATGACGCTGGGATGTTGGTATCTTTTTGATAGCAGCTACCACACGCCCGCTCGGCGCCGGGCCTTGCTGCAGTGCAGTGCCGTCACGAAAACAGGGTATATTGTGCTGCACATCGCCGCTGCGCGATGCGATGGTCTGCCTAACGGTTTTTCATCCCTGATGGAGGCGTGTTTTGAAGGTCTTGAAGCTGTCCGCCCAAGGTTTGCCGCAGTCGTGGATATCGCTGGAGCAGGCCGTGCTGCATTACGCGGCCGAGGAAGTGCGCTGGGAAGTCGGCGCCGAGGTGGCGGTGTTCAGGGGCGGCCACAACGCCGTGACGGGGCAGCAGTCGGTCATCACGGTCAGCAGCATCATCGGCACCAAGGGCGTGCCCAACATCAACCCGTTTGACCTCAAGCCTGGACTGACGAACAGCAAGCTGTTCGCGCGCGACCGCAATGTCTGCGCCTATTGCGGCAACCATTTCCATGAAGACGAGCTCACGCGCGAGCACATCATCCCGTTCGCGCAGAACGGGCGTGACCACTGGATGAACGTGGTGACGGCCTGCCGCGCCTGCAACCACCGCAAGAGCAGCCGCACGCCCGAGCAGGCCCACATGCCGCTGCTGTACGCGCCCTATGTACCCAGCCTGTGGGAAGACTTCATTCTGCGCAACCGCCGCATCCTGGCGGACCAGATGGAGTTTTTGATGGCGCACCTGCCACGAAGCTCACGACTGCATACCTGCTAGGCATGCCGCATGCGGCACTGGCCGCGCGCATCATTGCTGTCAGGGCTCGCCGGTGGCGGTGACGGTACAACTGAGCACAAACGTGACTGTGCTGCCGGATGGGAATACGGGTATGGTCAACCCCGTATTGGACTGCAGCGCACTGACGAACAACTGCGCCGGCAACGGACACGAGGCTCCTCCTGACGCCACGCAGGTGATGTCCGTACAGTCGAGCCCGGTGGCCGCGGGGTCCTTGACCACCGCTTCGTCGGCACCGGCAGGGCCGCTGTTGGCCACTGTGATCGTGTAGGAGTTGGTGGACCCTGTCAGCAACTGCGTTTTGCCGTCGTCCTTGGTGATGCTCAGGTTGGCTGCCGGCTTGATGACGAGCACAACCGTGGATGTGTCGTTGGCCGCTGTCGTATCTACCGCACCTGCGACGACGGCGATGGCGACAACGTTGGTTGCAGTCGATATGATCGCCGTGCTGCTGACCCGCGCGAGCACCTCCACATCGCAGCCCCCGCCCTCGGGGGCGCCGGTGACTGTACCGACGATCCGGGTCGCCCCGGCTACCGTTGATGTGACGATCCGGCACCCGGTGGCTCCGGCCACTGTCGCTGTCACGACCGACAGCGTTGGGGTTATGAGCGCGGGCAGGGTGTCTGTAAAAGTCCGCGTTCCTGCCACACCCGCCGTGTTCCGTATGTTGATGACGTAGGAGATGGTGACGCTGGACGCCACCTCGATGACCCCGGTGGTTGTTGCGCCTGTGGCTCCTTCACGCTGGCTCTTGACGACGCTGAAGTCGCTGGCGCGCAGGAAGTACGTGTCGGTTGCCTCCGTGACGTTGCTGCCCGATACAGTGGTCAGACTGCCCACGGGGATCGTGTTTGCGCTGATGCCTGCAACAGTCTGGGATACCCGCACGCTGAAACTGCAACTGCCCCCAGCCGGCAGGGTACCGCCCGGAATCACGCTGTTGAGCGCAATGGTCGCCGATGTGGATCCGACTGTTCCGGTAATGGTCGTGGCCGCTGGCCGCGTGACGACCACGCCGTTGGAGTAGCAGGTGGCGGTGAGCGCCGGTGTGTTCGCCACCCGCATGTTGGCGGGCAGGATGTCGCGCAGGATGCTGGTGACCGTGTTGCTCACTGTGTTGGGGTTGGATATGACGATGGTCAGCGTCGCTGTACCAACCGCCGAGGTCGACGTGGTCGGGTTGAACGACTTTGAAATCGTGGGCGCGTTGGGCAGTGAAATGTTCTGCACCTGGAACGTGGCCGTTGCCGCGCTGGCATTGGCTCCCGCAGTGGTGGTCAGCGCGCCGGCCGCAATATCGTTGGAATAGAGGTTGGCAATGGTGGCTGACACCCTCACGCTGAATGAGCAACTGCCCCCACTGGTGGACCCTCCGGGTATCAACGCACCGGAGTTCACCACGGCTGATGTGGCGCCAACCGCGCCCGTGATGGTGGTGGAGGCAGGACGGGAGGCAAGCGGTGAGCCGTCTGAATAGCAGGTGGCTGTCAAGCCCGGTGTCGTGTGGATCGACATGTTGGCCGGGAAGGCATCTGTCAGGGCCGCCGTGGTGTAGATCGGGACCTTGTTGGGGTTGTTGATCGTGATGGTCAGCAGCGAGGTGCCTGGTGTAGTCGCCGTCGTGGGGTTGAACGACTTTTCAATGGTGGGCGGGTCCGGCGGGGCCACGCAGTTACCCGCATCATTGACACCGGTGCCGTTCTGGCGAAGCGTGCCGATCACCGTGGGAGACGCCGTGTGATCTGTGATTTCGTAAGTGAGGTTTGAGGTGCCGCCGGCACCGCCGATATATACCTGCCCGGTCAGCGGGTTCACGGCGACGGAACCGATCGTGAAAGCCGCCGTGGTCAGCGCTGCCGTGGCCGTTTGAATGACTTGCGCACCGCTCAGCGTCAGCCCGGTGTAGTTCAGCTGGATCTTGTAGAACCTCACCGGCACCGTGTTGGTCACGTACCAGATCGCGCCCGTCTGCTGGTCGGCAAAGATGTCACCGCTGTTTCCCAGCAGCGGGTAGGTGATGGTGCCGGTACCCGTGGTCTGGTACAGCGTGGTCCAGGACACCGACCCCGGGCTTTCCGGGTCCAGCAGGCCAATGTTGGCGATGGTGCTGTTCGTGGTGTTGGTCCCGTTCACGGGAATGCTGCCAAGCGCGTCGCGCGTGCCCAGCAGGAACATGCGACGGCTGCTGGTATCCCGGTCCAGCGTGGCGCCCACCAGGTACTGGATGGTCGCGGTGGCGGTGGCGCCGCTGGTTTGCCGGTAGGTAAAGCTGGCCGGAATCTGGACCTGGGTGCCCCCCGCCATCTGCGCGAACGTGATGCTGCCTGTGCTGTTGCTGAACGAGGCCTTGTAGATCGTCGCCGGCAATACCACACCACTGGCGAAATACAGGGCGCCGTCACCTTCGTACCCTGACAGCGCATTGCCTGACACCGGCGCTGGGGCAGCCGTGACCCAGGTGTTGTTGGTGCTGTTGAAATAGTTCAGGTTGCCGCCTGAATTGGCCCACAGCGCCGTGCAGGCTGATGGCACGGCTTGCGCCAAGCCCGCGCAGAGTGCCAGCACCAGGCCCAGCGCCAGCCGCCAGCCCAGCCATGCCCTTGTCAAAAAAATCTGTGAACGCGCCATCAAGAACGTGAGGTATACGGCTTTTGTGGCCACCGCCTTTCGCGCCCGATCTTACGGCAGAAAGCCCTATCTCTGAAACAAACTGTTGCGTTTTCGGCGCGCCCAACCGAAGCCGCTCCGCGGCTGTGACGCCGCAAGACAGTTCCGTGACGGATTTGGCACCGGCTGCACGCCGGTCAGTAGGTCAGCTCGAGCACGGTGAGGTGGTTTTCGGCTGCCGGCCAGGTCCAGCCGGCGAGGCGCTCGCCGTTGAACTCGGCGCTCACCGGGCGCGGATCCAGGCTGGACAGCCTGAGCCTGGATGCCGCGACGCCGGCACCCGGCGTAACACCGGGCAGCGAGGCCTGGCCTTGCAGCCGCATGGTGTCGCGTTGCGGGTCAAAATAGCCGCGTGGGCGCGTGAAGTCAACAACGGCGCGGGCGCTCCGGTCGGCGTCCGACAGCCGCTGCGCACGCAGGTGAACAATATCGCTGGAGCGCGGGAAAGGGCTTCGGTAGATGTGGGCTGTGGCATAGCCCGGCGCACTGATCACGAACTCAAGCGGGGTATCGCTGCGGGTGCGCAGCGGCCCCCACATGCCATCGGCGCCAATGGTCTGGCGGTGCAGTGCCTCGCCCACGCGCGCGCCGGTGGCCGCGTCCGTGGCATACACCTCCACGGTGGCGCCGGCCAGGGGCAGGTTGTTGGCGAAGTTGCCCGTGGCCGGGTCTGCGGGATTCACGCCCAGCCCGCTGACCTTGCCGTTCAGGACCGGCCGTGCCTCGCCCACAATAGCTGCCGCGCGCGGTGCCTGGCCCGTGATGAAGCGGTAAGCCGCGTCGAATGCCGCCGGCGAGAACGAGGTTTCGCGGTGGTCGATGCGCGGTATCACCACGTTGGTCGCGCCCTTGAGTTCGGGCCCCGCGAAAGTCACGCCGGTGGGTTTGCCCGCCATGCCGATCCACAGGCCGTCGGGCTGGGCGAACTTGTCGTTGCTGTCCGAGCGGATGGTCATCCATTTCACGGGGCCGGCCACCTCGTCACCGGCGGCGTTCTTGGGGGCGTTGAGCCCGTTCAGGAAAGGCCCGGTGCCCGAAAATTCATTGGCCTCGCGAAACCCCTTGATGGCCCAGACGCCATGGTTGGGCGTGCCGCCCAGGATGGCGTGACTCACATGGCCGGCGCCACCGCCATTCTGGACGTAGTTGCGAATGGCGTTGCCCCCGCGCGAATTGCCGATCAGCACGACCTTGTCGGCGCCGGTCGCCTGGCGGACCTTGTCCACCTCGGCCTTCAGGTGCGCCATGTGTTCCGCCGTGGAACTGCGCCCGGGCTGCGCCTTGCTGTCGTCGTCGCGTGCGAGCGGGTACGGCATGTCAATCGCATGCAGGTGCGTGCGCGGCCAGCCGTTGGACTCAAAGCGCCACAGCGTCGTCTGCCACAGCGCGGCCGAGTCGCCGTTGCCGTGCACGAACACGATGGGCGGCACCTGCACCACGGGCGGTTGCACGGCGCAACCCCCAGCCAGCAAAGAGACCGACAAAGCCAGAAGAAGACGACGAGAAACGATCAAGGCAAGCTCCAATCCAAGTGCCGCGTTGTCATGCAAGTGCCACCGTGGAACCGGCTCAGCCGGTCCACTGGTGGCGCCCCCTTGCGGGGAGGCGGCCGAAAGGCCGCTTCGGGGGGGTTACGCGAACACGCCAGCGGTGTCCTGCATTCTTGCGGAGACTTCACCCAGGTGGTGCAGGGTATCCCCGAAAGTCATCTCCAGCTGGGTGAGCTTCTTGAAGTAGTGGCTGCCGATGTATTCGTCGGTCACGCCGATACCGCCGTGCAACTGCACGGACTGCTGGCCGATGAAACGGGCCGACACGCCGAGCTGGTACTTGGCGCGGGCCAGCGCCTGGCGGCGTTCGTCAGCCGGTGCATTGAGCTTCAGGCTGGCGTAATAGCTCATGGAGCGCGCCAGTTCCAGCTGCATCTTCATGTCGGCCACGCGGTGGCGCAGCGCCTGGAAGCTCGAAATCACCACGCCAAACTGCTTGCGGGTGTTCATGTAATCGACCGTGATGGCCAGGGTCTTGTCCATCACGCCCACGCCTTCGGCGCAGGTGGCGGCAATGCCGATGTCCACCGCATGCTCCAGCGCCGTGAGGCCGTCCGTGGTGACCAATGTAGCGGGGGCACCGGCAAAACCGACTTCGGCGGCGCGGCTGCCATCCTGGGTGGCGTAGCCTCGGGTGGTGACGCCCTGTGCCGCGCGCTCCACCAGGAACAGCGCCATCTTGCCGCCGGCCATGGCCGGCACCAGGAATGCGTCGGCCTGGTCGCCCGCAGGCACCACGCTTTTGGCGCCGCTCACGGTCCAGCCGCTGCCCGTTTCGGTGGCTGCTGTGCTGCACACGTCCAGGCGGTAGCGGGCCTTGCGCTCCACATGGGCCAGCACCACCAGGGCCTCGCCGCTGGCGATGCGGCCCTGCCAGGCCTGCCTGACGGCCTGCGGTGCGTAGCCGCCGATCACCCCACCGGCCATCAGCGCATGGGCAAAGGGCTCCAGCACGATGCCGCGGCCCAGTTCCTCCATCACCACCATGCCCTCGACCGGGCCCATCCCCAGGCCGCCGTCATCCTCGCTCACATACAGGCCGCACAGGCCCAGTTCGGCCAGCTCGCCATAGGCGGCGCGGTCAAAGCCACCTGCCTTGGCCGCCTGGTAACGGCGCTCGAAGGTGTAGGCCTTGTCCACCCATTTGCGCACCGCGTCGCGCAGCTGTTCCTGGTCGTCAGAAAAATCGAAATCCATGGTCTGTATCTCCTGCGTTCTTCGGGGGCATCAGCCCAGGACCGTCTGCGCGACGATGTTGCGCTGCACTTCGTTGCTGCCGCCATAAATGGTGGTCTTGCGCAGGTTGAAAAACCGCGACGCCAGTGGCGCGCAGTGGGCCGCGCCCACGTGGTCGCCCTGCCAGCCGGCTTCCATGGCGTCCTGGATGAACGGCAGGCTGTAGGGGCCGGCGGCCAGCATCATGAGTTCGCTGTAGCGCTGCTGGATCTCGCTGCCGCGGATCTTGAGCAGGCCGGCGATGTCCAGCGAGTTCTTGCCCGACTTTTCAGCCGACAGCACGCGCAGCACCAGCATTTCAAGCGCCACGATGTCCACTTCGAGCCTTGCAATCTCGTCGCGAAAGCGCATGTCGTCATACACGCCCTCGGCCTTGGCGATGCGCTTGAGCCGCTCCAGTTCGCGCTTGGAGCGGTTCACGTCGGCGATGTTGGTGCGCTCGTGGCTGAGCAGGTGCTTGGCGTAGGTCCAGCCCTTGTTTTCCTCGCCGATCAGGTTCTCCGCGGGCACTTCGACGTTGTCGAACCAGACCTCGTTCACCTCATGGCCGCCGTCCAGCATGATGATGGGGCGCACGGTGACGCCGGGCGACTTCATGTCCAGCAGCAGGAAGCTGATGCCCGTCTGGGGCTTGCCTTCATTGCTGGTGCGCACCAGGTTGAACATCCAGTCGCCGTACTGGCCCAGCGTGGTCCAGGTCTTCTGGCCGTTGACGATGTACTTGTCGCCCTTGCGCTCGGCGCGCGTCTTGAGCGACGCCAGGTCCGAGCCCGAGCCGGGCTCGCTGTAGCCCTGGCTCCACCAGACTTCGCCGCTGGCGATGCCGGGCAGGAAACGTTTTTGCTGCTCGGGCGTGCCAAACGCCATGATCACCGGCGCCACCATGACCGGCCCGAACGGCACGACGCGGGGGGCACCAGCCAGCGCGCATTCTTCCTCGAACAAATGCTTTTGCACGGCGTTCCACCCGGGGCCGCCGAACTCCTTGGGCCAGCCGTGGCCGAGCCAGCCCTTCTTGCCAAGGATCTTGGCCCAGCTCTGCAGGTCGTCGCGGGACAGGTGCAGGTCGTTGAGCACCTTGTGCGAGATGTCCTTGGGCAGGTTGCCGTGGACCCAGGTGCGAATCTCTTCGCGGAATTTCTGTTCTTCAGGGGTGAATGCCAAATCCATGGGGTTGTCTCCAGTGCTGCGTGAGTTTAAGCACGGTCGTTCGATTCGACATGTCCATGTGGTGACATATCCATGCCCAGTTGACGGAAAACGTCCTGCACTGCAGAACGAAGAACGGCCACTTCAGTTTCGAGCGCCTGGATGCGCGCCTGTAGCCGGCGGGTTTCATCCATCGGCAGGTCCGGGCTGGCGGTGACCGAAGCGGTTGGCGCCACGGCCATGTCCACGGGACCGCACAGCAGGTGGGCCCAGCGCTGCTCGCGCGCGCCCGGCGCGCGCGGCAGCTTGGTCACCAGCGCACCGCCTTTGTCGTCGCTGCGTTCCTGCAGCTCGTCCAGGAAGGCGTCCACCGACGAAATGTCGGCAAACCGGTACCAGCGCTCGCTGTTGATGCGCAGTTCGCCCGCGGTTTGCGGCCCGCGCAGCATCAGCAGGCCCAGCAGCACGGCCGACTGCTCTGGCACGCCCAGCACGCGCTGGAAATTGTGCTCGTACCGGGCGACGCGGCTGCCGCTGGACTCAAACACCAGGCTGAGCTGTTTGAGCGAATCCAGTGCCTGCTGTACCTCGGTGTCGCCCAGGTTCATCAGCGGGTCGCGGCTGGTCTTCTGGTTGCAGCCGGACACCACCATGTTCAGTGTCAGGGGGTAGCTGTCGGGCACCGTGCGGGCTTTTTCCATGAGCGTGGCCAGCACGCGGGCCTCCACGGCCGAGAGATGTCGCAAAGTCATAATTCCGTCCGAATGAAAAACATCGTGATTCTGATCTCAGGCAGCGGCTCCAACATGGCGGCCATCGTGCGCACCGCGCAGCGCGACAACTGGCGCAAGGCCTTTGGCGCCCAGGTGGCAGCGGTTATCAGCAACCGGCCCGATGCCCAGGGCCTGGCCGTGGCGCGGGAACACCTGATTGCCACCGAGGTGGTGGACCACAAGCGCTTTGCCACGCGCGAGGCGTTTGATGCCGAACTGGCCACGGTGATCGACCGGCGCCAGCCGACGCTGGTGGTGTTGGCCGGTTTCATGCGCATCCTGACGCCCGGGTTCGTGGCGCGCTATGAAGGGCGGCTGGTCAACATCCATCCGTCCTTGTTGCCTGCCTTTGCAGGGCTCAACACGCATCAACGCGCCATCGACGCCGGCTGCCGGGTGGCCGGAGCGACCGTTCACCGGGTAACGCCCGAACTGGACCATGGGCCCATCCTGGCGCAGGCAGCGGTGCCGGTGCTGCCTGGCGATACGGCGCAGACGTTGGGTGAACGGGTGCTGACGCAGGAGCACCTGATGTACCCGCGTGCCATCGCGGCGCTGCTGCAGGGCTCATGAGGCATCCACCCGCGCAAAGCGGGGCTGGCGCACGCCGTCAATGATGACCTCTTCATTGAACATGGCCGCCGGGCGTACCCACAGGCCCTGGGCGCCGTACAGGGCGCGGTACAGCGTCATGGGCTCCAGTGTTTCACTGTGCCGCACGGTTCCGATCACCTCGTAGGGCAGGCCCTTGTAGTGGCGGTAGCGGCCGGGCGGGGTATCGATCAGTGGGGGCAGGTCGGCGTCGCTCATGGGCAGGCAGGTGAAGTGAGGTGGGACAATACGCGCATGCATCCTAAAGCCCTGCTCGACGCCTGTGCCGAGCTCGTCGCGCTCACCCTGCGGTTTGAGCACCCCGCCGATTCCGTCGTTTCGCGCTACTTCCGTGACCACCGCTCGCTGGGGCCGCGCGAACGCGCAACCCTGGCCGAGACCGTTTACACCGTGCTGCGCAAGAAGCTGTTGTTTGACCACATGGCGCCGTCCGGCAGCGGTCCGAAAGAGCGGCGCCTGGCGATCCTGGGCTTTCACGGTCCGCGCGACTTCCTCAAAAGCGCCCTGAGCGACCAGGAAAAAAACTGGCTGGACCAGTGCGACAGCATCCGTCCCGCCGACCTGATGGAGCGGCACCGCCATAACCTGCCTGAATGGCTGGTACAGCCGCTCAAAGACCAGCTCGGTGACGGTTTCTGGCCGCTGGTGGACACGCTGAGCCAGAGCGCGCCGCTGGACCTGCGGGTGAACGCGTTGAACGCCAAGCGGGCCGATGTGCAAAAGGAGCTCAAGCAGGCGGGCATTGCGTCCGTTCCCACGCCTTATTCGCCCTGGGGCCTGCGCATAGAAGGCAAGCCGCCGCTGGCGAAGCTGGACGCCTTTACCCGTGGCGCCATTGAAGTGCAGGACGAGGGATCGCAGCTGCTGGCCCTGCTGCTGGACGCCAAGCGCGGCGAGATGGTGGTGGACTTCTGCGCCGGCGCCGGCGGCAAGACGCTGGCCATTGGTGCCGCCATGCGCAACACCGGCCGCCTGTATGCGTTTGACACCTCCGCGCACCGGCTGGACGCGCTCAAGCCCCGCCTGGCGCGCAGCGGCCTGTCCAACGTGCACCCGGCGGCCATTGCGCATGAGCGTGACGACCGCGTCAAGCGGCTGGCCGGCAAGATCGACCGCGTGCTGGTGGATGCGCCGTGTTCGGGCCTGGGCACGCTGCGCCGCAACCCGGACCTGAAATGGCGCCAGTCGCCCAAGTCGGTGGAGGAACTCGTGGCCAAGCAGACCGCGATCCTGCAAAGCGCTGCCCGCCTGCTCAAGCCGGGTGGGCGGCTGGTGTATGCCACCTGCAGCGTGCTGCCCCAGGAAAACGAGGCCATCGCCCAGGCATTCACTGCCGCCAACCCGGACTTCACCCCGGTGATGGCCGGCAACGCGCTGGCGCAGCTGAAGGTGGAGGGCGCCGCCGGGCTTTGCAGCGGCGGTGAATCCGGGGGCACATTTCTGCGTTTGTGGCCGCATCTGCATGCAACAGACGGTTTTTTCGCTGCGTTGTGGACCCGAAACTGAGTCAAAAGGCCAGCCGGAGCAGAAAAGGAGGGGTAAACCTCTGGTTATCCACAACTTATACAGACCCCCCGGCTTTAGAATGCTTGCAAACACTCCATAGCAACACCACCTTGGCGTCGTTATCCCCTTTAGAGATTGAATTCAATGCTACTTCCTGACTGGGCCGTGCTGAACGCGGCAATCGACTGGCTGGCCCATGGCCTGTGGGATCTGACCTGGTGGCAGATCGTCCTGTACACCCTGGTGACCACGCACCTGACCATCATGGGCGTCACCATCTTTCTGCACCGTGCGCAGTCGCACCGCGCCCTGGAACTGGGCCCGATCCCTTCACACTTCTTCCGCTTCTGGCTCTGGCTGGGCACGGGCATGGTGACCAAGGAGTTCGTGGCCATCCATCGCAAGCACCACGCCAAGGTCGAAACCGAAGAAGACCCGCACAGCCCGCAGACACGTGGCCTGAAGAAGCTGCTGCTCGAAGGCACCGAGCTGTACCGCGCCGAATCCAAAAACATGGAAACCATGGCCAAGTACGGCTACGGCACGCCGGACGACTGGATCGAACGCAACCTGTACACCCGCTATTCCTGGCAGGGTGTGGGCCTGATGCTCATCCTCAACCTGGCGCTGTTCGGTGCTATCGGCCTGGTTGTATGGGCTGTGCAAATGGCGTGGATCCCGGTCATGGCCACTGGCGTGATCAACGGCATAGGTCATTACTGGGGCTACCGCAACTTTGAATCCGCCGATGCCAGCACCAACGTGAGCATCTGGGGCATCATCATCGGCGGCGAAGAGCTGCACAACAACCACCACACCTATCCCACGTCGGCGCGCTTCTCGGTCAAGCCGTATGAATTTGACATCGGCTGGATGTATATCAGCCTGATGCAGAAGATCGGCTGGGCCAGGGTCAAGAAGACGCCGCCCAAACTTCAACTGGGCGCCATCAAGCCCGTGGCCGATGAAAAGACGCTGGAGGCACTGATCGCCAACCGCTATGAAGTGATGGCTGGCTACGCCCGTGAAATGCGCCGTGTCTGCAAGGCAGAAATTGAATCCATCAAGGCCAAGCAAGGCGACCTGTCGTTGCTCGAGACCGCCAAACGCTGGCTGCACCGTGACGAAGAGAAGGTGCCGGCCACGGCCCTGCCGCAGCTGGCCCAGGCCCGCGCCGCCCACCCGGTGCTGGACAAGATGGTGACCATGCGCGAAGAGCTGCGCCAGATGTGGCTGAACACCAGCCATTCGCGCGAACAGCTCGCTGCCGACCTGCAGGCCTGGTGCCGCCGCGCCGAAGAAAGCGGCATTGCCCAGTTGCAGCAGTTCTCGATGCGCCTCCGTTCAGCCCACGCCTGAACGAGCGGCACCCACCAAGTAAAAAGCCACCGCATGCGGTGGCTTTTTTGTTCCAGTGCCATCGCGGAACCGTCTTCGCCGGGCCGCTGATGGCGCCCCCTGGGGGGGGGAGGCGGCCAGAGGCCGCTTCGGGGGGGGGTTACTTCAGTTTCGTCTCTTTGTACTCGACATGCTTGCGAGCCTTGGGATCAAACTTCATGATCGCCATTTTTTCGGGCATGGTTTTCTTGTTCTTGCTGGTGGTGTAGAAGTGGCCGGTACCCGCGGTGGATTCCAGCTTGATTTTTTCGCGTCCGCCTTTGCTTGCCATGATGGTGCTCCTTCGGATTAGGCTTGGCCGCGTGCACGCAGGTCTGCGAGCACGGCATCGATGCCGTTCTTGTCGATCAGGCGCAGTGCAGCGCTGGAAACACGCAGGCGAACCCAGCGGTTTTCCGTCTCGACCCAGAAACGGCGGTATTGCAGGTTCGGCAGGAACCGGCGCTTGGTTTTGTTGTTGGCGTGGGAAACATTGTTTCCGACCATGGGGCCTTTGCCCGTGATGTCGCAGACGCGTGCCATAAGCACTCCTTGAAACCGGCGGTCACATCCCGTGAGCGCCTCACCTCGCCCTGACGGGGGCGGTAACCGGCCGGGAAACCCAGCAAAGCCAAAGATTATAGCCCGGAAGGCTTTGCAAGCCAGTGCCGCCGCGTAATCGGCTTCGCCGGGCCGCTGGCGGCGCCCCCTTGAGGGGGAGGCGGCCGTCAGGCCGCTTCGGGGGTGGACTCCAGATACCTTTGTGCGTCGAGTGCTGCCATACAGCCGGTGCCGGCGCTGGTGATGGCCTGGCGGTACACGTGGTCCTGCACGTCGCCGGCGGCAAAAACGCCAGGAACACTCGTCATGGTCGCGAAGCCCTTCAGGCCGCTTTGCGTGACGATGTAGCTATTCTCCATGGCCAGCTGGCCGTTGAAGATGTCGGTGTTGGGGGCATGGCCGATGGCGATGAAGCAGCCCTTGAGCGTCAGGTCTTCGGTGACGCCGGTTTGTGTGTGCTTCAGCCGCACGCCCGTCACCCCGGTGGCGTCGCCCAGGACCTCGTCCAGCGTCTGGAAGAGCTTGAGCTCGATCTTGCCGGCCTTGACCTTTTCCATGACCTTGTCGATCAGGATGGGTTCGGCCTTGAACTTGTCGCGCCGGTGCACCAGGTACACCTTGCTGGCGATGTTGGACAGGTACAGGGCCTCTTCCACTGCCGTATTGCCCCCGCCAATGACGCAGCAGACCTGGTCCCGATAGAAAAAGCCGTCGCAGGTGGCGCAACCCGACACGCCCTTGCCCATGAAAGCGGTTTCCGACGGCAGGCCCAGGTACTTGGCCGAAGCGCCCGTGGCAATGATCAACGAATCGCAGGTGTATTCGCCGCTGTCTCCCTTGAGCGTGAACGGGCGTTTGCTGAAGTCCACCGCATTGATGTGGTCGAAGACGATCTCGGTCTTGAAGCGTTCGGCATGCTCCAGAAACCGCTGCATCAGTTCAGGGCCCTGAACCCCATGCACGTCGGCGGGCCAGTTGTCTACCTCGGTGGTGGTCATGAGCTGGCCGCCCTGGGCGATACCGGTGACCAGCACCGGATTGAGGTTGGCGCGCGCTGCATAGACAGCGGCGGTGTAGCCGGCGGGGCCGGAACCGAGGATCAGGACTTTGGCGTGCTTGGTATTGGGCATGGTAAATACTTGTGTGGAAAACGCCACAGCTCGGTGTACAGTTTGGGGACGAGGGCGCAAGTATCAAGCTTGCGCGGCTGGCAGGTGCTTGGCAATTTCAATCTGTGCCATTGTAAGAACCCACATAGTCTGGGCCACCCGAAGGGAAATTGAGAATGTCGATGCTGTCGAATCTGGAACTGATACGCCGGGTGCCGCTGTTTGCGCTGCTGACGGCGGGGCAGGCGGAGGCGGTTGCTGAGGCGGTGGTCAAACGCCGTTTCAAGCGGGGCGAAGTCATTGTCGAACAGGGCGAGAAGTCCAACACCCTTTTTATCATTCTGACTGGCCGGGTGCGCGTCGTGACGTCCGACAAGCGCGGGCGCGAGGTGATCCTGGCGACGCTGCAGCCGGGCGACTACATCGGCGAGATGAGCCTGATCGACAACGAGCCGCATTCGGCCAACTGTCGCGCCGAAGTGCAGACCGACATGCTGGTGCTGGGCAGGGCCGAATTTGCCCGCTGCCTGCCTGAAAACAGCTCCATGGCCTACGCCATCATGAAGGGGCTGGTGCAGCGCCTGCGCCAGGCTGACCGCAAGATCGAATCGCTGGCACTGATGGACGTGTATGGCCGCGTGGCCCGCGCGCTGCTTGAATTTGCGGTGCCCGACCGCGACGGTGAAATGACCATCCGCGACAAGATTTCGCGCCAGGACATCGCCAAGATGGTGGGCGCTTCGCGCGAAATGGTCAGCCGGGTCATGAAAGACCTGGAGGACCGCGGCTTCATTGAAACCCGTGCCGACGGATCCATGCTGATCAAGGACCGGCTGACCACGCTGGGCTGAGCTTCGCGTGCCGGCCTTCACGGGCCGCGGGCCGGCCGCTGCTGCGTTAAGCTAGCGCGGCTGCCATGACTTACTCGCTCAATACACTGAACACCCCTCGCGGCGAGGCCGCTTCGCCACGCGCGGGCGTAGCCCGCTTTGCCCATGAGATCGCCCTGGTGCTGGGGCTGGTGGCGCTGGTGTTCTGGCTGCTGGCGCTGGTCAGTCACTCCGCCCAGGATGCCGCCTGGTCCACCACCGGCGCGGGTGGGGCCATCCGCAACTGGGGTGGCCGTCTGGGTGCGTGGCTGGCCGATCTGAGTTATTTCACGCTGGGATTTTCCGTCTGGTGGTGCTTTGCCGCGGGTGTGCGGGCCTGGATGGCCACGCTGGCGCGCTGGATGCGCGGCAATGCGCCGGCGCCCATCGTGCAGCCGCCGCGGTTCAGCCGCACGCGCACAGCTTTCTGGCTCGGGCTGGCGGTCCTGCTGTGCGCCAGCACCGCGCTGGAATGGTCACGTCTGTACCGCTTTGAGCCGCGCCTGCCGGGCCATGCGGGGGGCGCCTTGGGCTACCTGACCGGCCCCACCGGCGTGCAGTGGCTGGGCTTCACCGGCTCAGGCCTGGTTTTCATTGCGCTGACGGTGCTGGGCGCGGCGCTGGTCTTCCGGTTCTCATGGAGTCACACGGCCGAGCGCCTGGGCGCGTGGATTGACGGCTTCATTGAGTCGCGCCGTGAAAAGCGCGAGGTGGCGCAGGATCTGGCCGTGGGCCAGCGTGCGGCCCGCGAACGCGAGGAAATTGTCCTTGAGGAGCGCACCGAGATCGAAGAGCATCACCCCACGCCGTTGATGATCGAGCCGGTGCTGGTGGACTTGCCCAAAAGCGAGCGCGTGGCCAAGGAGCGGCAAAAGCCGTTGTTCACCGAACTTCCCGACAGCAAGCTGCCCCAGGTGGACCTGCTGGACGGCCCGCAGGCCCGCCAGGAAACCGTGTCGCCCGAAACGCTGGAAATGACCAGCCGGATGATCGAGAAAAAGCTCAAGGATTTTGGCGTGGAAGTGCGCGTGGTGCTGGCCCAGCCCGGCCCGGTGATCACGCGCTACGAGATCGAGCCGGCCACCGGGGTCAAGGGCTCGCAGATCGTCGGCCTGGCCAAGGACCTGGCGCGCTCGCTGAGCCTGGTATCGATCCGCGTGGTGGAAACCATCCCCGGCAAGAACTACATGGCGCTGGAACTGCCCAACGCCAAGCGCCAGAGCATCCGCCTGAGTGAAATCCTGGGCTCGCAGATCTACAACGAAGGCAAGTCCCTGCTCACCATGGGTCTTGGCAAGGACATCATCGGCAACCCGGTGGTGGCTGACCTGGCCAAGATGCCGCACGTCCTGGTGGCCGGTACCACCGGCTCCGGCAAGTCGGTGGGCATCAATGCCATGATCCTGAGCCTGCTGTACAAGGCGGAGGCGCGCGATGTGCGCCTGCTCATGATCGACCCCAAGATGCTGGAAATGTCGGTGTACGAAGGCATCCCGCACCTGCTGGCGCCCGTGGTCACCGACATGAAGCAGGCCGCGCACGGGCTGAACTGGTGCGTGGCCGAAATGGAGCGGCGCTACAAGCTCATGAGCAAGCTGGGCGTGCGCAACCTGGGCGGCTACAACAACAAGATCGACGAAGCCAAGGCCCGCGAGGAATTCATCTACAACCCGTTCAGCCTCACGCCTGACAGCCCGGAGCCACTGGAGCGCCTGCCGCACATTGTGGTGGTGATCGACGAACTGGCCGACCTGATGATGGTGGTGGGCAAGAAGATCGAGGAACTGATCGCCCGCCTGGCGCAAAAGGCGCGCGCGGCCGGCATCCACCTGATCCTGGCCACCCAGCGGCCCAGCGTGGACGTGATCACCGGCCTGATCAAGGCCAACATCCCGACGCGCATCGCGTTCCAGGTGTCCAGCAAGATCGACAGCCGCACCATCCTGGACCAGATGGGCGCCGAGGCCCTGCTGGGCATGGGCGACATGCTCTACATGGCCAGTGGCACCGGGCTGCCGGTGCGGGTACACGGTGCCTTTGTGAGCGACGAGGAAGTCCACCGCGTGGTGGCCTACTTGAAAGAGCAGGGGGGCGAGCCCAACTACATCGAAGGCGTGCTCGAAGGTGGCACCGTCGATGGTGAAGACGGCGACCTGCTGGGTGACGGCGGTGCCGGTGAAAAGGACCCGATGTACGACCAGGCGGTGGAAGTGGTGCTGAAAAACCGCAAAGCCAGCATCTCGCTGGTGCAGCGTCACCTGAAGATTGGTTACAACCGCGCGGCGCGCCTTGTGGAAGATATGGAAAAAGCCGGGTTGGTCAGCGCCATGAGCGGCAGCGGCCAGCGCGAAATCCTGGTGCCTTCGCGCGCTGAATGAAACGGGGCAGACCGATGAAAAAACAATGGGTATTGGCCATGCTGGCTGCCTGGGCTGCGGCCGCCGGTGCCGCGGGAATGGACAGCCTGGAGGCATTCGTCAAGGGCGCCAGAAGCGGCAAGGCCGAATTCACCCAGGTGGTGACGTCGCCCGCGCGCGACGGCCAGGCTGCGCGCACCAAGACATCCAGCGGCACATTTGAATTTTCCCGTCCCAACCGCTTTCGCTTCCACTACAAAAAGCCGTTCGAGCAGACCATCGTGGCCGACGGTCAGACCCTGTGGCTGCACGACGTGGACCTGAACCAGGTGACGGCACGCAAGCAGGCGGCCATCCTGGGCACCACGCCGGCCGCGCTGATTGCGGCCGCGCCTGACCTGAGCGCGCTGCAAAAAGACTTCACCCTGCAGCCCGCCGCCGACAAGGACGGCCTGCAATGGGTGCAGGCCACGCCCAAGGCCAGGGATGGCCAGCTGCAGAACGTGCGCGTGGGGTTCAAGGGCACGGAGCTGGCCGCGCTGGAGATCCTGGACAGCTTCGGCCAGCGTTCGCTGCTGACCTTTGCCAACCTGCAGACCAACGTGACGCTGGCGCAGGACGCATTCCAGTTCAAGCCGCCCGCGGGCGCCGACGTGATCCGTCAGTAGGCACTTGAGCGCGCGGCCTACGCCCCACCTGCCGCTGGCCGAGCGCCTGCGCCCCCGCACGCTGGGCGATGTCATCGGCCAGCAACATCTGCTGGGCCAGGGCATGCCGCTGCGCATTGCGTTTGAGTCCGGTCAGCCCCACAGCTGCATCCTCTGGGGCCCGCCGGGCGTGGGCAAGACCACCATCGCGCGGCTGATGGCCGATTCATTTGACGCGCAATTCATCACCATCAGCGCGGTGCTGGGCGGTGTGAAGGAGATCCGTGAGGCAGTGGACGCAGCCCAGCGCGCGCGCGACGGGCTGGAGCAGCGCCACACCATCGTGTTCGTGGACGAAGTGCACCGTTTCAACAAGAGTCAGCAGGACGCGTTTTTGCCTCATGTGGAAAGCGGCCTCTTCACCTTCATCGGCGCCACCACCGAAAACCCGTCGTTTGAAGTCAACTCGGCCTTGCTGTCGCGCGCGGCGGTGTATGTACTGCAGCCCCTGGGCGAAGACGACCTGGGCCAGATCGTGGCGCGCGCGCAGGCCATCGACGCCGTGCCGCCCGTGGAGCAAGCCGCGCTGCAGCGGCTGGTGGCCTATGCCGATGGCGATGCGCGGCGGCTGTTGAACACCCTGGAAACACTGGCGGTCTCCGCCCGCGCCGAGAAGCTGGGCGAAGTGACAGACGCCTGGCTGCTCAAGGTGCTTGGCGAGCGCATGCGCCGCTACGACAAGGGCGGCGAGCAGTTCTACGACACGATCAGCGCGCTGCACAAATCCGTGCGCGGCTCCGACCCCGATGCCGCGCTGTACTGGCTGGTGCGCATGCTGGACGGCGGCGCCGAGCCGCGCTACATGGCGCGCCGGCTGATCCGCATGGCCAGCGAAGACATCGGCCTGGCCGACCCGCGCGCGCTGCAGCTGGCGCTGGCGGCGGCCGACACCTATGAACGCCTGGGCACGCCCGAGGGTGAGCTGGCGCTGGCGCAATGCGTGATCTACCTGGCCGTGGCACCCAAGTCGAACGCCGTGTACAAGGCCTTCAATGAAGCGAAGGCGCTTGTCAAAAAGGACGGCACGCGGCCGGTGCCCATGCATCTGCGCAACGCACCCACGCAGCTGATGAAAGACCTGAACTACGGCAAGAACTACCGCTACGCCCATGACGAAGAGGGCGGCTTTGCCGCGGGCGAGTGCTATTGGCCTGACGGGATGGCGCCGCCCAGCTTCTACCGGCCGGTGGAACGGGGCCTGGAGATCCGCATTGCAGATAAGCTTCGCGAACTCAAGCGTCTCAATGATCAGCAAAACTAATCAAGAAAAAATCGCCCTGATGGGGTGATTCGTCAAGGGTAAACCCCCGTCAAACCCCCGTTTTTGTCAGCAGTACCCTTAGCTACAATCGCCTACACAAACCCGCCCATGGAGCTGCTTGGCGGGTTTTTTGCTAGATGACGGTTGCTGCCCACAAGGTGGTGTCTGTCACTCAACAAAAGGCCTGGCCAGGAAAACCTGGCTCAACCTGGCCACCCGGCCGGTACAAAAACGGAGAATTTCTATGGAAATATTGCTGCAGCAGATCATCAACGGTCTGGTTCTCGGCAGCATGTACGCCTTGGTAGCGTTGGGCTACACCATGGTGTACGGCATCATCAACCTCATCAACTTCGCGCACGGTGAAGTCCTGATGGTCGGCGCGCTGACCAGCTGGACCATCATTGGCCTGATGCAGGCGTCCATGCCGGGCGCGCCGGGCTGGGTGGTGCTGATCATCGCGATGCTGATCGCGTGCGTCGTCGCCGCCGCGCTGAATTTCGTGATTGAAAAGGTCGCCTACCGGCCGCTGCGCAACAGCCCCAAGCTTGCGCCCCTGATCACCGCCATCGGCATGTCCATCCTGCTGCAGACGCTGGCCATGATCATCTGGAAGCCCAACTACAAGCCCTATCCCACGCTGCTGCCCGCCACCCCGTTTGAAGTGGGCGGCGCGGTGATCACCCCCACGCAGATCATGATCCTGGGCCTGACGGCGGTGTCGCTGGCCCTGCTGATGTACCTGGTCAACTACACCCGACTGGGCCGCGCGATGCGCGCCACGGCGGAGAACCCCCGCGTGGCGGGTCTGATGGGCGTCAAGCCCGACATGGTGATCTCGGCCACCTTCATCATCGGCGCCATCCTGGCGACCATTGCCGGCGTGATGTACGCATCCAACTACGGCACCGTGCAGCACACCATGGGCTTCCTGCCGGGGCTGAAGGCCTTCACGGCGGCGGTGTTCGGCGGCATCGGCAACCTGGCCGGCGCGGTGGTCGGCGGCATCCTGCTGGGCCTGATCGAGGCCATCGGCTCGGGCTACATCGGCACACTGACGGGCGGTGTGCTGGGCAGCCACTACTCCGACATCTTTGCGTTCATTGTGCTGATCGTCATGCTCACGCTGCGCCCGTCGGGCCTGCTGGGCGAACGCGTGGCAGACCGCGCCTGAAGGAGAACAAGCCATGCAAAAAAACAAACTCTACGTCTTCCTGGCCGCGGCCGTGGGCCTGCTGATCCTGCCGCTGATCCTGCAATCCGCGGGCAATGCCTGGGTGCGCATCGCCGACATGGCGCTGCTGTACGTGCTGCTGGCCCTGGGCCTGAACATCGTGGTGGGCTACGCGGGCCTGCTGGACCTGGGCTTCGTGGCCTTCTTTGCGATCGGCGCCTACATGTTCGGCCTGATGGCGTCGCCGCACCTGACCGACAACTTCCCGTGGTTTGCGCAGATGTTCCCCAACGGGCTGCATTCACCGCTGTGGATCGTCATTCCACTGGGGGCGTTCCTCGCGGGGGTATTGGGCATCCTTCTGGGCGCGCCCACGCTCAAGCTGCGGGGTGACTACCTGGCCATCGTCACGCTGGGCTTTGGCGAAATCATCCGCGTGTTCCTGAACAACCTGGACCACCCGGTCAACATCACCAACGGCCCCAAGGGCCTGGGCCAGATCGACTCCATCAAGTTCTTCGGCTTTGACCTGGGCAAGAAGCACGAACTGTTCGGCTTTGAGATCGCCTCGGTCACCATGTACTACTACCTGTTCCTGGTGCTGGTGGTGGTCAGCGTGGTGATCTGCCACCGGCTGGAGCTGTCGCGCATCGGCCGCGCCTGGATGGCCATCCGCGAAGACGAAATCGCCGCCAAGGCCATGGGCATCAACACCCGCAACATGAAACTGCTGGCCTTCGGCATGGGCGCCACCTTCGGCGGCGTGGCGGGCTCCATGTTCGCCGCGTTCCAGGGCTTTGTGTCGCCCGAATCGTTCAGCCTGATGGAGTCGGTGATGATCGTCGCCATGGTGGTGCTGGGCGGCATCGGCCACCTGCCGGGCGTGATCCTGGGCGCGGTGCTGCTGTCGGCCTTGCCGGAGGTGTTGCGCTACGTGGCTGGCCCGCTGCAGGCCATGACCGACGGCCGGCTCGACTCCGCCATCCTGCGCCAGCTGCTGATCGCGCTGGCCATGATCATCGTGATGCTGATGCGTCCGCGCGGCCTGTGGCCGGCGCCTGACCATGGCAAGTCGCTGCAGAACACCAAGTAAAGGAGAGCGACATGGCAGAAACCGTACTGAAAGTCGCCGGTATTTCCAAACGCTTCGGTGGCCTGCAGGCCCTGAGCGATGTGGGCATCACCATTGAACGCGGCCAGGTCTATGGCCTGATTGGCCCCAACGGCGCGGGCAAGACCACGTTCTTCAACGTCATCACCGGGCTGTACACGCCCGACAGCGGCACCTTCGAGCTGGCCGGCAAGCCCTACCAGCCCACGGCGGTGCACGAAGTGGCGAAGGCGGGCATTGCGCGCACGTTCCAGAACATCCGCCTGTTTGCCGAGATGACCGCGCTGGAAAACGTCATGGTCGGGCGGCACATCCGCACCGGCTCGGGGCTGATCGGCGCCATCCTGCGCACGTCGGGCTTCAAGGCCGAGGAAGCCGGCATTGCCAAACGCGCCCAGGAACTGCTGGACTACGTGGGCATCGGCAAGTTTGCCGACTACAAGGCCCGCACGCTGAGCTACGGCGACCAGCGCCGCCTGGAAATCGCCCGCGCCCTGGCCACCGACCCGCAGCTGATCGCGCTGGACGAACCCGCCGCCGGCATGAATGCCACGGAAAAGGTGCAGTTGCGTGGCCTGATCGACCAGATCCGCAACGACAACCGGACCATCCTGCTGATTGAACACGACGTGAAACTGGTCATGGGCCTGTGCGACCGCGTGACGGTGCTGGACTACGGCAAGCAGATTGCTGAAGGCACGCCGCAAGACGTGCAGAAAAACGAAAAAGTCATCGAGGCCTACCTGGGCACCGGCGCCCACTGAGCGGAGCAACAGCAATGGCACAAACACTACTGAAAGTCAGCGGCCTGAAGGTCGCGTACGGCGGCATCCAGGCCGTCAAGGGCGTGGACTTCGAGGTGCGCGAAGGCGAACTCGTCTCGCTGATCGGCTCCAACGGCGCGGGCAAGACCACCACCATGAAGGCCATCACCGGCACGCTGGGCATCAACGCCGGCGACATCGAATACATGGGCAAGAGCATCAAGGGGCAAGGCCCGTGGGACCTGGTCAAACAGGGCCTGGCCATGGTGCCCGAAGGCCGCGGCGTGTTCACGCGCATGACCATCACCGAAAACCTGCAGATGGGCGCCTACATCCGCAGCGACAAGGCAGGCATTGCCGACGACATGGAAAAGGTGTTTACCATCTTTCCGCGGCTGCGTGAACGCAAGGACCAGCTGGCCGGCACCATGTCCGGCGGCGAGCAGCAGATGCTGGCCATGGGCCGCGCGCTGATGAGCCGGCCCAAGGTGCTGCTGCTGGACGAGCCGTCCATGGGCCTGTCGCCCATCATGGTGGACAAGATTTTCGAGGTGGTGGGCGACGTGCACGGCCAGGGCGTGACCATTCTGCTGGTGGAGCAGAACGCCAGCCGCGCACTGGGCATTGCCAACCGCGGCTACGTGATGGAATCCGGCGAGATCACCATGACCGGCGAAGCGCGCGACATGCTGAACGACCCCAAGGTGCGTGCCGCGTACCTCGGGGAATAGCCGACAGCCGGCGAACCGTCAGAACCTGTACTGCAGGCCCACGCTGGTCATGCGCACCGGGTCACGGCCGCCGGCAAACCGGAAGTCGTGGCTGTCCCAGTTGACGGTGACGGCCACGTTGGGCGTGAAGTCGTAGCTGGCGCCAATGCCGTAAGACAGGCCAAAGCCATTGTCGGAACCGGCCGTGACGCCCGAACCGGCGGCAGACGTCGTCTCGGTGCGGCCGTAGGTCGTACCCACCTTTCCCAGCAGGCTGAATGCGGGCGTCAGCGGCGCCTTGCCCACCAGGCTCAGGTTCAGGCCATGGGCCCGGGTGTCGCCGCCGCCGCGGCCCACGCGCCCCATGTTCACATAGCCCAGCTCGGCGCCCCAGTTGTCGCGGAACATTGAGCCAAAGTAGATCGAGCCCGCAGTGTCGGAATCGTCACAGGCAAAGGCGCCGTTGCCGCAACCGGCGCGAAAGTCCGACTGGCCGATGTTCAGGCCCATATAGCCACGGCTCATGCCGGGCATCATCGACGAGCCCGAAGACGTGGACGTTTGCGCCGCGGCGGGCAGGGCGGCGATGGCGGTGATGGCTGCCAGGGCCAAAGGCGCCAAGGCGCGGGGAAGTGCTTTCATGGGTGGTCTCCATAGAGTCAGTTACAACGAACTGCCACTCTATGAAGCCCCGGGCAACCCCCCCGTGGGACCGGCGGGCGGTTACCTGTAGGACCTGTCCGGCGAAACGCTGCGCTGCTCAGTCCACCTTGGCGCCCGACGCCTTGACCACGGTTTCGTACTTGGCCAGCTCCGCCTTCATGAACGCGCCGAACTGCTCGGGCGTGTTGGGTACGGGCTCGGCCATCAGCGCTGCAAAGCGGGTTTTGGCTTCGGGTGAATTGAGCGCGGCCACAAAGGCCTGGTTCAGTTTGGCCACCACATCGCGCGGGGTGGCCGCGGGCGCCACCAGGCCCCACCAGGTGTCGATGGAAAAGCCCTTGAGCGTGTCGGCCACCGGCGGCACATCGGGCAGCGCGGGCGAGCGTCCCAGCGTGGTCACGGCCAGTGCCTTGAGCTTGCCCGCGCGGATGTTGGGCGCCGCCGTGGCCAGGTTGTCAAAGTTGTAGTCCACCTGGCCGCTCAGCAGCGCCAGCTGCGCGGGGTTGCCGCCGTTGTAGGGGATGTGCACCGCAAAAATGCCGGCGTCGCGCTTGAACATCTCGCCGGCCAGGTGGCCCGCGCTGCCGTTGCCGCCGCTGCCGTAATTGAGTCTGGCCGGGTTGGCCTTGGCATAGGCAATCAGGTCGGCCAGGGTGTTGATCTTCAGCCGCGCGGCCGTGTCGGCGTTCATGACCAGCACATTGGGCACGCGCAGCATCTGGGTGATGGGCGCAAAGTCCTTCGCCGCGTCATACGGCATCTTGCTGAACAGCCAGGGGTTGATGGCGTGGGTGGCCACGGCGGCAATGCCAATGGTCAGGCCGTCGGCCGGCGCCTTGGCCACGATGTCGGCGCCGATATTGCCGCCACCGCCGGGCTTGTTGTCAATGATCACCGTGCCCAGCGAATCCTTGACGCGCTCGGCCATGAGCCGGGCCGTCACGTCGATCGGGCCGCCGGGCGCATAGGGCACAACCAGGCGGATGGGCCGGGGCTGGGCCAGCGCCAGCTGCGGCGCAGCCAGCGCCACGGCAGCGGCGGAGATGACCAGGTGGCGGCGCTGCAAACCGGTGTGCGAAATCATGCTGTCTCCTTGTGCTTGTCGGCTTCAGTGGTGAACGAATCAGCGTAAAACTCTTCAGGCGGCAGGCCGCCCAGCGCGGTGTAGTCGGCCCGGGCCGAATCCACCACGATGGGCGCGCCGCAGGCATAGACCTGGTGGCCCGACAGGTCGGGGAAGTCCTCCAGCACGGCGCGGTGCACAAAGCCCGTGCGGCCTGTCCAGTTGTCTTCGGGCAATGCATTGGAGATGACCGGCACGTACGTCAGGTTCGGCATGGTGGCCAGCTGCGCCTGCACCCAGTCGTCCAGGTACAGGTCTGACGGGCGGCGCCCGCCCCAATACAGCGTGGCCGGGCGGGTGATGCCCTTGTGCTGCATCTGCTCGATCACTGCCTTGATCGGCGCAAAACCCGTGCCCGAGGCCAGCAGCACCATGGGTTTGGCGGAATCGTCGCGCAGGTAAAAGCTGCCGTAGGGGCCCTCCACGCGCAGGATCTCTTTTTCCTTCATGGCGCTGAACACATGGTCGGTGAACTTGCCACCCGGCATGTGGCGAATGTGCAGCTCGACCGCCGGGCCGTTGTGCGGCGCATTGGCCATGCTGTAGCTGCGCCGCGCGCCGTCGCGCAGGATGAACTCCACATACTGCCCCGCGTGGTAGCGGAAGGTGTCGTTGGCCGGCAGCTGCAGCTTGAGCACCATCACGTCGTGCGACTTTTTCTCCAGCGTGATCACGCGCGAGGGCATCTTCTTGATGGGGAAGGCGCTCTCATCCGTGACCTGGCGCGACTCGATCAGCACGTCGGACTGCGGCACGGCGCAGCACGTCAGGATGAAGCCCGCGGCCTCTTCCTCGGGGCTCAGCGCCTTGACCTGGTGGGTGCCGTGCACCACCGTGCCTTCCAGCTTTTTGCACTTGCACGAGCCACAGGCACCGTCCTTGCAGCCGTAGGGCAGGCCGATGCCCTGGCGTATGGCCGCGGGCAGGATGGCTTCATCCGGGTTGGCGGTGAAACTGCGCCCGCTGGGCTGCACGGTGATCTGGAACGTCATTCTTTGGGTATCCTCGGGCCTGTTTTCGCTGACAGCCCCCGATTTTGCCCTCAAACCAAAGCCCCCTCGGCGCCCGGCCGGCCCGCTTTCGCCGCCAGCGGCTGCTGATCGTGGGCTGCGGCGACGTGGGCCAGCGCGTGGCCCGCGCTGCGGGGCCGGGTGCGCGCGTGCTGGCGCTGACCTCATCGCCCGGGCGCATCCCCGCCCTGCGCGCCCAGGGCATCACCCCGCTCACCGGCAACCTGGACGCACCCGCCACCCTGCGCCGCCTGGCCGGCCTGGCCACCCGTGTGGTGCACCTGGCGCCGCCCCCCGGTGATGGTCAAGCCCAATGGTGGCGCGACCCCCGCACCCAGGCGCTGCTGCGTGCCCTGCGCCTGCGCAGCGTGCCGGCTGCGCTGGTGTATGGCTCCACCAGCGGCGTGTATGGCGACTGCGGCGGCGCGCTGGTGAACGAAACCGCGGCACTGAAGGCCAGCACCCCGCGCGCCCAGCGCCGGGTCGATGCCGAAGCTTTGGTGCGCCACTTTGGCCGGGCCACGCTGGGCGGCATGGGGCAGGGCGGCACACGCGCCAGCATCCTGCGCATTCCCGGCATCTACGCCCCTGACCGTGAAGGCGGCACCCCGCGCACGCGGCTGCTCAAGCGCACGCCTGTGCTGGCCGCGGCCGACGACGTGTACACCAACCACATCCACGCCGACGACCTGGCCCGCGCCTGCCTGGCGGCGCTGTGGCGCGGACGGCCCCAGCGCGTGTACAACGCCAGCGACGACACCCGCCTGAAGATGGGCGATTACTTTGACCTGGCCGCCGACCTGTACGGCCTGCCCCGCCCGCCGCGCGTGCCGCGCAGCACGGCCCAGGCCGAACTGCCGCTGGTGCTGCTGAGCTTCATGAGCGAATCGCGCCAGATGGACAACACCCGGCTGAAGGCAGAGCTGCGCTTGCGGCTGCGGTACCCGACGGTGAAGAGCGGGCTGGCAGGCTGACAAGAAAAACCGGCTCTGAAGAAATTTTGACAAGATTCGATAAATCTCTTATTTTTCAATGGCTTATGCCATATGAAATCTCGTCAATATGACCGCTGAAAAAGGCGCCCTGCTGCAGTTGGTGCGTGCCGCCGGCCCTGGAGGCATCGCCCCCGACGCCCTTGCGCGCCAGTTGACTGACATCAGCCGGTCCACCCTTAACAGGCGCCTGGCCGAGGCCGTCGCGCAAGGCGCCCTCAAGCCATTGGGGGCGGGGCGCGCGACCCGATACGCTGCGACAGGGCCGCTTTCCCGTGCTGACATTGACACCTACTTCAACACACCGCCACAGCTGCGGCCCGTCGCACGGTTTCGCGAGGAACTGCTTGGCCCCCTGCCCAACATCGACCCCGACAAGGCGCTGCGCTGCGGCCAGATCCAGGCGCTGGCCAGCCCGGTCGACAAGCGCTTTCTGGCCAGCTTTGTGATCGACTTTTCCTGGGGGTCATCCGTGCTGGAGGGTGGCACCTATTCCGTGCTGGACACCGAAGCGCTGGTCCGTTACGGCCAGAAAAACCCAGACAAACCCACGGCTGACGCAGTGCTGGTGCTGAACCACAAACGCGCGGCAGAGCACCTGTGGGCACACCGCGCGCTGGACATGCAAAACCTGTGCGCCATGCACGCGTTGCTGACTGACGACCATGCGTTGCCAGAGGTTGCGGATTCAGACCATTTTTTGCCCGAGCACCAGCGTGGCAAGCCGCGTGAATACGAAGAGGTCAACCTGGGCGCGTCGGCCTACTTGCCGCCGTTTCGCCCTGGCGAAGGCTATGTTGCAAAAGCAACGGCCAGCATCCTGGACACCGCCGCGGCCTTGCCGCCCGTGCAGGCCGCGCTACACCTCATGACGCGCTTGCCCTATCTGCAGGCGTTTGCCAACGGCAACAAGCGCACGGCGCGTCTGGCGGCCAACGCGCCACTGCTCAATGGCGGGCTGCTGCCCTTTTCATTTGCCGATGTGGACAAGCGCGAATACATCCGCGCCATGGCAGCCTTTTACGAGCTGGGCGACATGCACGTGATGGAGCAGACTTTTGTGCATGGGTATGCACGGTCTGTACTGCGTGGCAGTGAAATCCCTGCAGCCCAGCGCAGCGCAGGCTTTGACATGGCGGGCGTGGCCAATGCACTGGCCGACTTCATCAACACGGGCCGTTTGCCCCAAAGCCAGGCCGCGCGCGCGTTCATCAAATCCCCGCCGGCTTCATCATGGTGCTCATGCGGTCCACCGCCTTGAGCGTGATGGTCCTGATCTCCGCGCCCTGCAGCACGGTCAGCTGGATTTCATCGTCCGGGTTGGCGTGCCGCCACACCTGCTTGTAGAAAGCCTCCAGCGTGGCGACCCGGGTGCCGTCCACGGCCAGCACCACGTCGCCCGGCTGCAGGCCTGCGGCCTGGGCAGGGCTGTCCTTGTTGACGCGCACCACCTGCACCCGCCCGCCCTGCTCGCTGGACGTGAGGCCCAGCCAGGGGCGGCGGCTGGGCTTGCTGGTGCCCGTTTGCTGCAGCTCGGTCAATATGGGTTTGAGCAGATCCACCGGCACAAACATGTTGCCCGGCAACCGCCGCCCGGACACCGGCGCGGGCTCGGAAGCATCCATCACAAACAGGCTGCCAATGCCCAGAAGCTCGCCACGCTGGTTGAACAGCGGCGCGCCGCTGTGGTTGCCCACGGGCGGGCTGGTGAACAGGGCGGACTCAATGTGGTATTCCCAATACCCGGAAAACGGCCGCTTGCTGACCAGCTGCGTCATGCTCACGTCGCCGTCCTCGCCGCCGGTGGCCACCATCAGGGCCTCGCCCGTGGCGGCATCGGCCTGGTTGCCCATCGGCACCGGCGCCACGCCGCGCAGCGGCAGCAGCGGGCGCAGCAGGCCAAAGCCGGTTGCCAGGTCATAGGCCACGGTGCGCGCGGGCAGCGTGCGGTTGTCCTGGGTGGTGATCTGCACGGTGTCGGCCTCCAGCAGCAGGTAGCCGATGGTCAGCACCAGGCCGTCGGGCCCGATCACCACGCCCGAGCCGCTGCGCTCGCGCCCCAGCGTTTCGGCCGACCGGGCGCCGGCGGCGGCCATGACCTGCACGCCCACCACCGACGCATTGGCGCGCGTCAGGGCGTCAATCACGGTCTGGGCGCTGGGGGCCTGCGGCGTGGCCGCATGGGCCGCAGCCAGCAGCGATGAGCAAACAACAATCCAGAACCGGTGCAGCGCGCGCATGGTGGGCTCCTGGCCAAGCGGTGGGAAATGCCACGCGCACAGGATGCGCCTGAAACAAGGTTGAGACAAGTGCAGGGGAATTAAGATACCCGAACAGCTTGTTAGAAGACAACGACATGACCCACACGGTTACCCCAGTGATACTTTGCGGCGGCTCCGGCACCCGGTTGTGGCCGCTGTCACGCACGGGGTTTCCCAAGCAGTTTCTTTGCCTCACGGGCAAGGACAGCCTGTTCCAGCTGGCGGCCCGGCGACTGGTGGCGCTGGCCGGCGACGGGGTGGTGGCCGCGCCGCCGCTGGTCGTCAGCAACGAAACACACCGCTTTCTGGTGACCGAGCAATTGCGCGAAGCAGGCGTTGCCCTGGGCGCGGCGCTGCTGGAGCCGGCCGGGCGCAACACCGCGCCCGCGCTGACGCTGGCCGCGCTGGCCGCGCTGCAAGACGGCGCCGACCCGGTGCTGGTGGTGACACCCGCCGACCAGACCATTGCAGACGCCGCCGCCTTTGGCGCGGCCATGCACACCGCCGTGCAGCAGGCGGCCACCGGTGCCATCGTCATCCTGGGTGTGGCGCCTGACCGGCCCGAGACCGGCTACGGCTACATCAAGGCCGCCGGCAGCCAGGGGCCGCTGACGGTGGAGCGCTTCGTGGAAAAGCCCGATGCCGCAACCGCCCGGCGCTACCTGGACGAAGGTGGCTACTACTGGAACGCCGGCATCTTTGTGCTCAAGGCCTCGGTCTGGATGGCCGCGCTGCAGCGGTTTTGCCCCGCCATGGCGCAGGGCATGCAAGCCGCCTGGGCTGCCCGGGCACAAGACGCGCAGGCCAGCGCGGCCGGCATGCGCTTTGTGCGCCCGGGCCAGGCCGAATTTGAAGCGGTGGCGGGGCAGTCGGTTGACTACGCCGTGCTGGAGCCCCTGGCCGCCGCGCCGCGCAGCGACGGGCTGCCGCCATTGAAGATGGTCCCGCTGCAGGCCGGCTGGAACGACCTGGGCGCCTGGGACGCCGTGTGGCAGACCCTGCCCAAGGACGGCGACGGCAACGCCCACCTGGGTGACGTCATGACCAGCGCCAGCCGCAACACCCTGGTGCATGCCGCCAGCCGGCTGGTGAGCCTGGTGGGCGTGCAGGACCTGGTGGTGATAGAAACGGCGGACGCCGTGCTGGTGGCCGACCGCGCGCACAGCCAGGACGTCAAGGCCATCGTGGCCACGCTGGCGCAGGCGGGCCGCGAAGAGCTGGCCCTGCACCGCAAGGTACACCGCCCCTGGGGCTGGTACGACAGCATTGACGAAGGCGAACGCTTCAAGGTCAAGCGCATCATGGTCAAGCCCAAGGCCAGCCTGAGCCTGCAGATGCACCACCACCGGGCCGAGCACTGGATCGTGGTCAAGGGCACGGCCGAAATCACGCACGGCGACAAGACCGTCATCCTGAGCGAAAACCAGTCCACCTACATCCCCCTGGGCGAGGTGCACCGCCTGGCCAATCCGGGCACCATCGCGCTGGAAATCATCGAAGTGCAATCGGGCAGTTACCTGGGCGAAGACGACATCGTCCGCATTGAAGACAGCTACGGCAGAAAGTAAGGCCCATGACAGGAAAAGTTGCGCTCATCACCGGCATCACGGGGCAAGACGGCGCCTACCTGGCGGAGTTTTTGCTGGGCAAGGGCTACATCGTGCACGGCATCCGCCGGCGCGTGTCGCTGTTCAACACCGACCGCATCGACCACCTGTACCAGGACACCCACGAGGACGGCGTGCGCATGTTCCTGCACTACGGCGACATGACCGATTCGTCCGCCCTCACGCGCATCATCCAGCAGACCCAGCCTGATGAAATCTACAACCTGGCGGCGCAGTCGCACGTGCACGTGAGCTTTGACGAACCCGAATACACCGCCAACTCAGACGCGCTGGGCCCCCTGCGCTTGCTGGAGGCCATCCGCATCCTGGGGCTGGAGAAAAAGGTGCGCTTCTACCAGGCCAGCACGTCCGAGCTGTACGGCCTGGTGCAGGAAACCCCGCAAAAGGAAACCACGCCGTTCTACCCGCGCAGCCCCTATGCCGTGGCCAAGCTGTATGCGTACTGGATCACGGTGAACTACCGCGAGGCCTACGGCATCTATGCCTGCAACGGCATCCTGTTCAACCACGAAAGCCCGCTGCGCGGCGAAACCTTCGTCACGCGCAAGATCACGCGGGCGCTGGCGCGCATCAAGCTCGGCCTGCAGGATTGCCTGTACCTGGGCAACCTGGACGCCAGGCGCGACTGGGGCCACGCCAGGGACTATGTAGAAATGCAGTGGCTGATGCTGCAGCAGGACAAACCCGAAGACTACGTGATTGCCACCGGTGTGCAATACAGCGTGCGCGACTTCGTCGACGCCGCCGCGGCCGAGCTGGGCATGGCCATCCGCTGGACGGGCGAGGGCCTGCACCAGCAGGGCGTCACGCCCGAAGGCAAACCGGTGGTGGTCGTGGACCCGCGGTACTTCCGTCCGACCGAGGTGGACAGCCTGCTGGGCGACGCGACCAAGGCCCGCACCCAGCTGGGCTGGACGCCAAAAATCACATTCAAGGAGCTGGTGGCCGAGATGGTGCGCGAAGACCTCACGTCGGCCCAGCGCAACGAACTCGTCAAGCGCCATGGCTACAAGGCGCTGGACCACAACGAATAAGCCGGCTGCACCGCCCCACCCCATGACCCACGCCATCACCCAATGCCGCATCTGCGGCGGCACCCATTTGCAGACCGTCATGTCGCTGGGCGACCAGGCCCTGACCGGTGTGTTCCCCAAAACACCTGACCAACCCGTGACCCGCGGCCCGGTGGACCTGGTGCGCTGCGCAGCGGCGGACGGCTGCGGCCTGGTGCAGCTGCGCCAGAGCTATGACCTGAGCGAGATGTACGGCATGAACTACGGCTACCGCTCGGGCCTGAATGCCAGCATGGTGCGCCACCTGCAGGGCAAGGTCGACAGGATCCTGGGCCTGGGCCTGCTGCAGCCGGGTGACCTGGTGATCGACATCGGCAGCAACGACGCCACCACGCTGCGCAGCTACCCGGCGGGCCGCTACGAGCTGGTGGGCGTGGACCCCACGGGCGTGAAGTTTGCCTCTTACTACCCGGCGCACATCCGGCTGATACCCGACTTCTTCTCGGCCGCCGCCCTGCAGGCCAGCGTGCCGGGCAGGAAGGCCCGGGTCATCACGTCGTTCTCGATGTTTTATGACCTGGAAGACCCGGTGGCCTTTGCCCGCGAAGTGGCCGCCACCCTGCACGACGAAGGCATCTGGGTGTTTGAGCAGAGCTACCTGCCGGCCATGCTGCGCACCAATTCATTCGACACCATCTGCCACGAGCACCTGGAGTTTTACGCGCTTCGGCAGATCCACTGGATCGCCGGCCAGGCCGGGCTGAAAGTGCTGGACGTGGAATTCAACGACATCAACGGCGGCAGCTTTTCCGTTACCGCGGCCCGGGCCGCGTCGGCCCACGAGCCCAACAAAGCGGTGCTGGCGCAGATCGCCGCCGACGAAGCCGCGCTGGGGCTGGACAGCGACCAGGCGTTTGCCGACTTCAAGCTGCGCGTGCAGCAGGCTCAGGCCGCGTTGCTGGACTTTCTGGCCCAGCAAAAGGCTCAGGGCCGCACGGTCTGCGGCATGGGCGCGTCGACCAAGGGCAACGTGCTGCTGCAGTACTGGGGCATTGGGCCCGAGCTGCTGGCCAGCATCGCAGAAGTGAACGCCGACAAATTTGGCAGCTACACACCCGGCAGCCTGATTCCCATCCGCGCGCAGACAGACGTGCTGGCCAGCGAACCCGACTACCTGCTGGTGCTGCCCTGGCACTTCCGCAATTTCTTTGTCAGCAACCCGGCGCTCAAGGGGCGCAAGCTGGTGTTCCCGCTGCCGGTGTTTGAAGTGGTCGATGTCCGGTAACGCAGCAAACCCGGGCCAGGGACGCACCGCGCTGGTGGTGGGCGTCAACGGGCAGGACGGCAGCTACCTGGCCGAACGGCTGGCGCACAACCAGTGGCGCGTGGTGGGCATGGGCCGTCAGGGCCAGGCCCGCGCCGGGCTGGCCGCGCGGCTGGCGCAATACTGCCCGCTGGACCTGACGGACACAGCGGCCTTGCAGCGTGCGCTGCACGAGCTGCGGCCCGATGCCATCTTTTTTGCCGCCGCGGTGCATGGCGCCGCGGGCTTTGACTACGAAAGCGTGTGGCTCGGCGCACACCAGGTCAACACCCTGGCCCTGCACGCGGCGCTGGAACATGCGCGCACACAGGCCGGCCGGGGCGGCGGCAAGGTTCAGGTGCTGTACTTTGGCTCGGCCAAGATGTTTGGCGACCTGGCCGGGCGCACCATCGACGAAAGCACCCCGCGCGTGTCCAGCTGCATCTACTCCATCACCAAGAACGCGGGCGCGGACCTGGTTCAGTATTACCGTGCCACCCACGGCGTGGACGCCGGCGTGGTCTGGCTGTTCAACCACGAATCCGAGCGCCGGCCGCCGCAGTTTTTTGCCATGCAGGTGGTACAGGCCCTGGCCCAAAGCCTGCAAGACAAACGCCATGCCGTCACGCTGAACACGCTGGACTTCTGGTGCGACTGGGGCCACGCCCAGGAATACATGACGCTGGTGGCCGACCATTGCGACGCGCTGCGCGGGCACGACGTGGTGCTGGCCACCGGGCACACCGTGTGGGCGGCCGACGTGGTGACCGAGCTGTTTGCGCTGCACGGGCTGGCCGCCGCCGACCACTTCCGCACCACCGCCCCCCCGCGTGAAAAGCAGCTGGCCACCCAGTGGCGGGCCGACACCACCCGCCTGGTGCAGCTGGCCGGCCAGCGGCCTGCGCTGTGGGGTGTGGAAGTTTTTCAGGAAATACTGCGCGCGGCCCGCACCGGCTAGCGAAGCAACCCGCCACACCGACCCCACCATGTCCAGCCAACGCCACCAGTACCAGTCGTTCCCCGATGCACCGGGCGATTCTGAATCGCTTGCCAAGCTCAAGGCGCTGCGTCTGCCGCTGCTGGTGGGCCAGCGGTTTCTGGACGTGGGCTGCAACGAGGGCTTTTTTTGCGCGTACGCCCGGTACGCCGGCGCCACGCAGGTGGTGGGGCTGGACGCATCCGCTGAATACATCGAACGCGCGCGCAGGCGCGTGCCGGGCGCCGTGTTTTTGAAGCAGAGCTGGGACACCCTGCCCCCCGGACCGTTTGACGTGGTGCTGCTGGCATCAGCCCTGCACTATGCGAGCGACCAGGCTGCGCTGATCGCCAGCGTGATGCGCGTGCTGAGCCCCACGGGCACGCTGGTGCTGGAGCTGGGCGTGGCCACGGCCAAGGGATCGGCCTGGGTTGAGGTGGACCGCGGCGCCGACAAGCGGCTGTTTCCCACCTGGGACAAGCTCAAGGAAGTGCTGGCGCCCTATGCCTGGAAGCTGCTGTCCAAAAGCACGCCGCAAAAAGGCGACCCCACGCCACGCTATGTGCTGCACATCAACGCACGCAAGCCCGTGGCCTACCTGCTGATGAAACCGGGTGGCTTCGGCAAAACCACCCTGTGCCATGAACTGTTTGCACCCGCGGGCGTGCCCATTGTGTCGGGCGACGCCTGCATGACGGCGGTGGCGCAGGGCCACTTGAGCGCGGACCCGGCACTGCAAACCCTGGTGGCGACCAACTTTTCAAGCACCACCATGGACGACACCATGCGCGCCGTGCTGGCGGCCAACCAGCTGCCCGCGCTGGCGCAGGTGTGGCTGGACCGCGCGGGCGGGCGCACCTTTGCGCTGGACGCATCGTTGCCCACCAAGCACCACGCCTTTGTCATCGAATTTTTCAAGGCCCACGGCTTCATGGTGGTCAACCTGGACTGGGAGCGCCCCGGCGCGCCGTTGCAGCTGCTGCCCAAGGTCAACGCCATGGCCGACGCCTTTTATGCCGAGCTGATGGACCCGCCCGGCAGCGCAACCCCGCCCATGCCGTTTACCGGCACGCTGGGCGCGGTGATGCAGCTGCAGGTGATCCCCAATGTGTTTGAAATTACCGGCTGGGCCGTGCATGAAAACGGCCGCATGCCCGCGGTGATAGAGGTGCAGGTGGGCGACAGCCGCACGGTGGTGACCGAATATGACCGTGTGGCCCGGCCCCAGGTGCAAAGCCGCCTGAACCTGCCGCACCCCATGTATGGCTTTCGCATCCGCCTGCCGGTGCCAGAGGGGGTGGCGGCCACGCAGGTGTGCGATCTGCTGCAGGTGCGAGGCGGCAACGACGTGAACAGCCTGGGCGCGCCGTTTCGCACCGACCCGATCAGGCCCAAGGCTTGACCCACCGCCGCAAGCAGCCGGAGCACACCACCATGGGCAAGAAGTATTTGTTCGTGCACCAGAACTTCCCGGGCCAGTTTGTGCACGTGGCCGCGGCGCTGGCGGCGGCCGGCCACCAGGTGGTGGCGCTGGGCATCACGGGGCGCAAGGTGCCGGGCGTGCACTATGTGCGCTACGAGCCCGCGCGCGTGCCCGCCGGTGGCGTGGTGCGGGGCGACCTGGCCGCCAAGCTGGTGCGCGCGGAGGGCTGCGCGTCTGCCATGCTGGCGCTCAAGGCCCAGGGCTTCCAGCCCGACGTGATCATTGCCCACCCCGGCTGGGGCGAGGCGCTGTTCTGCAAGGACGTGTGGCCCCAGGCGCGGCTGGTCGTGTTTGCCGAGTTCTATTACACGGTGGATGGGTCGGACTACGCGTTTGACCCCGAATTCCAGACCGACACCCCCGCCGCGCGCATGCGCCTGCGGCTCAAGAACACGGCGTTGCTGCATGCGCTGGCCGCGGCTGATGCAGCCTACGCGCCCACCCAGTGGCAAAAAAGCCAGGTACCGGCGGCGTTCCAGCACAAGGTACAGGTGATCTTTGACGGCATCGACACCCAGCTGGTCAAGCCGGCCGCGGGCGTCAGCGTGCGCCTGAAGCGCGACAACCTGACGCTGAGCCGCGCTGACGAGGTGATCACCTTCGTCAACCGCAACCTGGAGCCGTACCGCGGCTTTCACACCTTCATGCGCGCGCTGCCCGACATGCTGGCGCGCCGCCCGCGTGCGCATGTGCTGATCGTGGGGCGCGACGGCGTCAGCTACGGCGCGCGGCCCAAGGGCGGCGGCTCCTGGAAGGACGCCATGCTGCGCGAAGTGGGCGCCAACCTGCCGGTGGACCGCGTGCACTTCCTCGGGCCGTTGCCCTATGCCCAATACCTGCAGGTGCTGCAGATATCGACCTGCCATGTGTACCTGACCTACCCGTTCGTGCTGTCGTGGAGCTGCCTGGAGTCCATGAGCGCGGGCAACGTGGTGGTGGGCAGCGACACGGCCCCTGTGCGCGAGGTGATTGAAGACGGGCACAACGGTCGGCTGACCGGCTTTTTTGACACGCAGGCCATGGCCACGCGGGTGGCTGAGGTGCTGGCGTCCCCCGGCGACTACGCGGCGCTGTCTGCGAGGGCGCGGGCCACGGTGCAGGCCCGTTACGATTTGAAAACTGTTTGCCTGCCCGAGTTGATGCGGTTTATTGCCAACCTGTGACGGTTCGGGTGCTCGTTGAGCACTTAAGTAATCACCACTACATGGGATGTACGCACCTGGCTTTCCCAGATACAACAAGTTGTTTCATAAACATCCTGTTGTATTCAAGGAGCAGTGGCCATGGCAGACATCACCGGTACCAGCGGAAACGACACCCTGACGGGCACCACCGGCGACGACACGTTGACGGGCCTGGCGGGCAATGACCTGCTGACCGGAGATGCCGGCAACGACCTGCTGCTGGGGGGCGAGGGGTCTGACAGCCTGGGCGGCGGCGTCGGCAACGACACGCTGGACGGCGGCACCATCACCGACCTGGTTAATTATTCTGACTTCAATCTGGCCGGCTATTCGCTGTCCACCTCCGGGGTCACGGTCAACCTGCAGACCAACACCGCCAGCGACGGCCTGGGCGGCACCGACACGCTGGTGGACATCAACTTTGTGTTGGGCTCGGACCATGCAGACGTCATCACCGGCAGCGACCGCGCGATCTTCGAGCAGATCGAAGGGGGTGCCGGCAACGACACGCTGGACGGCGGCGCGATCTCGTCAGACATCAACACGGTCAACCGCGTCACGTACCACAACGCCACCGCCGGCGTCACGGTCAATCTGCAAGCGGGCACGGCCACCGGCGCGGCCACCGGCACCGACACACTCAGCAACTTCCGCCAGGCGCGCGGCAGCAACTCCAATGATTCGCTCACGGGCGACGGCAACGACAACCGGCTGGACGGCCTGAACGGCAACGACCTGCTGATTGGCGCCGGCGGCAATGACCGCCTTTTCGGCAACAACGGGCAGGACACACTGAACGGCGGCGAGGGCGACGACAGCCTGGACGGCGGCGGCAATGACGCCGGGCAGATCGGCGACTGGGTCAGCTATGTGGATGCGACGGCCGGTGTGAATGTGAACCTGACCGCGGGCACGGCCACCGGCGGCGGTGGCAATGACACCCTGATCGGGATTGAGGCCGTGCGTGGCAGCACGTTCAATGACAGCCTCACGGGCACTGGCGCTGCCGAATGGCTGCAGGGCGACCTGGGCGACGACACCCTGGACGGCGGCGGCGGCTTTGACTTCGCGGACTATGGCAACGCCACCGCCGCGGTCACGGTCAGCCTGGCCAGCAACACGGCCAGCGGCGGCAACGGCAACGACGTGCTGAGCAACTTTGAAGCCATCCGCGGCGGATCGGGCGCTGACACGCTCACCGGCGACGCCAACGGCAACTACCTGCGCGGCGGCCTGGGCGCCGACACGCTGGACGGCGGCGATGGCTTTGACACGGTGGATTACCTGAGCGCGTCGGGCGGCGTGACCGTCAGCCTCAGCACCAACACCGCCAGCGGCGCGGATGGCGCCGACGTTCTCGGCAATTTTGAAGCCATCCGTGGCTCCAACAACGCCGACACGCTGGACGGCGACACCGGCAACAACAACCTGCTGGGCATGGGCGGCAACGATTTCATTGACGGCTTTGCCGGCAACGACACGCTGGACGGCGGCGCGGGCAACGACACCGTGCTGGGCGAGGCCGGCAACGATTACATCGTGGGCGCCGACGGCGGCAGCGACAGCCTGGACGGCGAAGACGGCTACGACACCGTGTCGTACAACTATGCGGGCAGCACCACGGCGGTCGGCTTCACGTCCACGCTGGCCAGCGGCACGCAGAACGACGGGCTGGGCGGCACCGACAGCGTGGCCAATTTTGAAGAGATGCACATCTTTGGCGGCACGGCCGGCGACACGCTGACCGGTGGCACGGAGCGCAACTGGATCATGGGCAACGCCGGCAACGACACCCTGACGGGCGGTGGCGGCAGCGACACCTTTGCCTACAACGTGGCCGCGGCCTCGGGCACGGACCGCATCACCGACCTGGCGTCCGGTGAAAACCTGAGCTTCCAGAACCAGGGCGGCGCCACGCTCAGCCTGCAGGCGACCGTGCTGTCGGGCGACGATGCGTCGGGTCTGACCAAGGGCCAGGTCATGGTGGGCAGCTTCAGCGGCGGCGTGACCAAGGTGTACGTCGGTACCGACGACACAGCGGGCGCGGACCTGAGCGTGGACCTGGTGGGCAACTACGGCGCGGCAGACTTCACGGTCTTCAACGACGCGTTTGGCGGCAACCTGCAGTACGTTCCCGGCGGGGCCATCACCGGCACGGCCGGCAACGAGACACTGATCGGCAGCGCGGGTGCCGACACCATCGACGGCGCGGGCGGCAACGACTTCATCAACGGCAATGGCGGCACTGACAGCCTGATGGGCGGCGAGGGCGACGACTACATCACCGCCGGTGGCGATGGCGCCAACGACACCATCGATGGCGGTGACGGGCACGACGTCGTCAGCAACAGCTTCTTCGGCCAGACCGGCGCCGTCACGTTCACCTCGGCAGGCCCCGGTGGCCCGCAGGCCGACGGCCTGGGCGGCACCGACACGCTGGCCAACGTGGAGGAAATCCATGTCTTTGGCGGCAGCGGCAACGACACCCTGACGGGCGACGCAGGCCGCAACCACATCATGGGCCACGGCGGCAATGACTCGCTGACCGGTGGCGGCGGCAACGACAGCTTCGGTTACGACCTGACGGCGGCCAGCGGCGTGGACCGCATCACCGACATGAACGGCAACGACAACCTGCAGTTCACCGGCGCGGTGCTGAACACCACCATCCAGAGCGGCAACGATGCCTCGGCCCTGCTGCAGGGCCACGTGATGATCGGCACGCCGTCGGGCGGCGTGACCACGGTGTACGTGGGCACGGCCACGCTGGGCGCGCCCCTGGTGATCGAGCTGCAGGGCAGCTTTGTGGCGGCCAACTTCAGCGTCAACAACGACGCCTTTGGCGGCAACCTGGTGATGAACCCGTTCATTACCCTCACCGGTACCGGCGGCAATGACACCCTGACCGGGACGGGCGCCGACGAAATCCTGGACGGCCAGGGCGGCAACGACAGCCTGCTGGGCCAGGGCGGCAATGACAGCCTGTTGGGCGGCGCAGGGCAAGACACCCTGGCTGGCGGCGCCGGCAACGACACATTGGACGGCGGCACCATCACCGACACGGTGAACCTGACCGATTTGAACGTGGTGTCATACGGCGCCGCGACCAGCGGCGTGAACCTGAACCTGCAGACGGGCACGGCCAGCGACGGCTTTGGCGGCACGGACAGCCTGACCAACCTGAACTTCGTGGTGGGCTCGGCCCACAACGACACGCTGACGGGCAGCAACAGCCAGATCTTCGAGCAGTTTGACGGCGGCCTGGGCGACGACGTGATCGACGGCGGCACCATTGACACGGTGACGCAGGCCAACGGCAACCGCGTGACGTACCAGGGCTTTACCAGCGCGGTGCAGGTGGACCTGGGCCAGAACAAGGCCACGGGCGCGGCGGGCAACGACACGCTGACCAACATCAACAACGTACGCGGCAGCAGCGCGGGCGACGTGCTGACGGGCAGCAACGCCACCGGGTATGTGGAAGTGTTTGACGGCCGCGGGGGCAACGACACCATCGACGGCGCGGGCGGCACGGACATGGTGCGCTTTGACAGCGCATCCACCACGGGCGTGACGGTCAGCCTGGCCGCCAACACGGCGACCGACGGCCAGGGCGGCACGGACACCATCACCAACGTGGAGAACGTGCGCGGCAGCAACTTTGCCGACAGCATCACCGGCGATGCCGGCGACAACTACCTGGAAGGCATGGGCGGCAACGACGCCATCGTGGCCGGTGACGGCAACGACAACCTGGTGGGCGGCGGTGGCGACGACACGCTGACCGGCGGCAGCGGCACCGACATCTTCCGCTTCGGGCCCAGCGGCAACGGTGTGGACACCATTGCGGACTTTGGAATCGGCGACACCATCGGTATTGGCGCCAACCTGACCAACGGCGTGGCGACGGCGGGCGACGGCAGCACGGTGCTCAATGGCGTGCAGGTCAGCAGCAACGGCACCACCACCACGCTGTACATCGACACCAACGGCGTGGCGGGTGCTGAAACACAGATCAACCTGACGGGGGACTTCCTGCCCGGCGAGTTCACGGTGGCCAACCTGGGCGGCGGCATCAGCATCGTCACCCGCGCGGCGGGCCAGACGCTGACGGGCGACGCGGGCAACAACACCCTGACCGGCAGCCTGGGATCGGACACCCTCAGCGGGCTGGACGGCGATGACGTGCTCAATGGCGCGGGCGGCGACGACAGCCTGAACGGTGGCGCGGGCAACGACGTGCTGCAAGGCAGCCTGGGCAACGACACGCTGGACGGCGGGGCGGATGCCGACGCCGTGGGCTTCGATGGCGCGACCACCGCGGTGACGGTCAACCTGGGCGCCAACACTGCCACCGATGGGCAGGGCGGCACCGACACGCTGTTCAACGTGGAAAACGTGGTGGGCACGGCCTTCAGCGACAACCTCACCGGCGATGGCGCCGGCAACGTGCTGACCGGCGACACCGGCGCCGACACGCTGAACGGCGCGGGCGGCAACGACACGCTGCTTGGCGGCGGCTGGGACGACGTGCTGACCGGCGGCGCGGGGGATGACCTGCTGGACGGCGGCACCGAGATCGACACCGCGACCTATGGCGATGCCACGGGCAGCGTCACCATCAACCTGGGCACCCTCAGCGCCTCCGGTATGGGCAACGACATGTTCGTCAGCATCGAGCATGCCGGCGGCGGCCAGTATGCGGACACCATCACCGGTGACGGAAGCGCCAACGTGCTCAAGGGCGAGGGCGGCAACGACACCATCGACGGCGCAGGCGGCGCCGACTTGCTGGAGGGCGGCGACGGCGACGACAGCCTGCTGGGCGGTGAAGGCTTTGACACGCTGGCCGGCGGCGCGGGCAACGACGCGCTGCACGGCGGCGCAGACATCGACACCGCGGACTACAGCCAGGCCACGGGTGCGGTGCAGGTCAACCTGGACAGCGGCACAGCCACGGGGGCGGCCGGCAGCGACACGCTGCAGTTCATTGAAAACGTGGTGGGCAGCGGGCATGCCGATGCACTGACAGGTGACTACAACAACAACTACCTGGCCGGCAATGCGGGCAACGACACGCTGCTGGGCGGCGACGGCAATGACGACCTGAACGGCGGTGATGGCGACGACAACCTCAACGGCGGCACGGGCGACGACCTGCTGCGCGGCGATGCGGGCAACGATGCGCTGGACGGCGGCGCCGACCGCGACCGCGTGAGCTACAACGATGCCACCAGCGGTGTGACGCTGAACCTGGGCACAGGCACGGCCACCGGCGCCGCGATCGGCACCGACACGTTGAGCGGCATTGAAGACGCCAGCGGCAGCAACCAGGCAGACAGCCTGACGGGCAACAGCGCAGACAACGCCATCGAAGGCCTGGACGGCAACGACACCGTGGCGGGTGACGCGGGCAACGACTTCCTGTCGGGTGGCAGCGGGGCCGACAACCTGCAAGGTGGCGCCGGCCTTGACGCGCTGCGCGGCGGCACGGGTGCCGACGCACTGGACGGCGGCGCCGACACCGACGAGGCCGACTATTCAGACGCTGTGGGCGCCGTCACGGCCAGCCTGGCCGGCGGCACGGCCACGGTGGCGGGTGACGCGGCCGACACGCTGGCCAACATTGAAAACCTGCGCGGCAGCGCGTACGACGACGCGCTGACCGGCGACACCGGCGCCAACATGCTGGTGGGCGGCAGCGGCAACGACACGATCAACGGCGGCGACGGCAACGACAACCTGCGCGGCGACGCGGGCAACGACGTGCTCAACGGCGGCGCCGGCAACGACTACATCAACGCCGGTGGCTCAGGCGACGGCGGCAGCGACACGGTGGACGGCGGCGACGGCTACGACGTCGTGTCGTTCAACTACGGCGGCGAAGGCGCAGGGGTGACATTCACCTCCACCGGCCCCAACGGCACGCAGGCAGACCCGCTGGGCGGCACGCACACGCTGAGCAATGTGGAAGAAGTCCACATCATTGGCGGCTTTGGCAACGACACCTTCACCGGCGACAACGCTCGCAACTGGATCCAGGGCGGCGCGGGCAACGACACGCTGACCGGCGGCGCCGGCAACGACAGCTTTGCCTACACCACGCAGGGCAGCGGCATAGACCGCATCACCGACCTGAGCGCCGGTGACAACCTGGCGATCAACAACCCTGGTGGCCCGGTGGTGACGCTGAGCAGCACCATCCTGAGCGGCAACGACGCCAGCGGCCTGACCAAGGGCCAGGTCATGGTGGGCACGCCCAGCGGCGGCGTCACACGTATTCATGTGGGCACGGACGACAACGCGGGCGCCGACATTGAAATTGACCTGGTGGGCACCTACAGCGCCAGTGAATTCTCTGTCACCAACGACAGCTTCAACGGCTACCTGAACTACACGCCGGCGGCGACGCTGACGGGCACGGCGGGCAACGACACCCTGACCGGCGGCAGCGGGAATGACACGCTGGACGGCCTGGGCGGAAACGACAGCCTGACCGGCAACGGCGGCAACGACAGCCTGCTGGGCGGCGCGGGCGCCGACACGCTGCATGGCGGCGCCGGCAACGACACGCTGGACGGCGGCACCATCACCGACACGGTGAACCTGAGCGACCTGAACGTGGTGAACTACTTCAGCGCCACCACGGGCGTGAGCGTCAATCTGCAGACCGGCACGGCCAGCGACGGCCTGGGCGGCACCGACAGCCTGAGCAACCTCAACTTCGTCAACGGCTCGGCCCACAACGACACGCTGACGGGCAGCAACAGCCAGATCTTCGAGCAGTTTGACGGCGGCCTGGGTGACGACGTGATCGACGGCGGCACCATCGACACCGTGACCATGGCCAACGGCAACCGCGTGACCTACACGTCTGCCACGGGCGCGGTGCAGGTGGACCTGAGCCTGAACAAGGCCACCGGCGCGGCCGGCAACGACACACTGACCAACATCAGCTACGTGCGCGGCAGCAATTCGGGCGACACGCTCAAGGGCAGCAACACCACGGCATACGTGGAAACCTTTGACGGGCGCGGCGGCAACGACACCATTGACGGGGCCGGCGGCTTTGACGTGGTGCGCTACGACACGGGCGCCGCCACCACGGGCGTCACGGTCAACCTGGCCAGCTTCACGGCCACGGACGGCCAGGGCGGCACCGACACGCTGAACAACGTGGAGAACGTGCGCGGCACCAACTTCAACGACAGCATCACCGGTGACGCCAACCTCAACTACCTGGAAGGCATGGGTGGCAACGACACCATCGTGGCCGGCGACGGCGACGACAACCTGCTGGGTGGCGCGGGCGATGACGTACTGACGGGCGGCACGGGCGCGGACATCTTCCGCTTTGCCGCCAGCGGCAACGGCGTGGACACCATCACCGACCTGGGCGCGGGCGACGCCATTGGCGTGGGCTACGGCCTGACAACCGGCACCGCCACGGCTGGCGACGGCAGCACCGTGACCAGCGGCGGCGTGCAGGTGAGCAGCAGCGGTGGCACGACCACGCTGTACATCGACACCAACAACACTGCGGGGGCCGAGGTACAGATCAACGTGGCAGGCACCTACGCCGCCACTGCATTCACCGTGACCAACCTGGGCAACGGCACCAGCAGCATCACGCTGAACAACAACCTGGCCATCACCGGCACGGGCGCCAATGAAACCCTGAGCGGCGCTGAAGGCAACGACACCATCAGCGGCCTGGGAGGCAGCGACATCATCAACGGCAACGACGGCGACGACAGCCTGCTGGGCGGTGACGGCGACGACTTCATGAACGGTGGCCTGGGCAACGACGCCATCGACGGCGGCGCGGGCAACGACTGGGCCTTCCATGACGCGGCCACCTCGGGCGTGACGGTCAACCTGGGCACGGGCAGCGTGAGCGGCGGCGCGGGCACAGACACGCTGAGCGGCATTGAATGGGTGGGCGGCAGCGTGCACGACGACAGCCTGACGGGTGACGGCAACGCCAACCTGCTGCAGGGCCGCGCGGGCAACGACACGCTGGACGGCGCGGGCGGCACCGACACCGCCGACTATTACCAGGCTACCGGCGGCGTAACCGCCAGCCTGGCCAGCAACACGGCGACGGGCGACGGCAACGACACGTTCATCAGCATCGAGAACCTCAACGGCTCGCTGTTTGCCGACACGCTGACGGGCGACGGCGGCAACAACGGCCTGTTTGGCGCGGCGGGCGACGATACGCTGACCGGCAACGGCGGCCACGACAACCTGGACGGCTTTGACGGCAACGACAGCCTGCTGGGTGGCACCGGCAGCGACACGCTGCACGGCGGCGCCGGCAACGACACGCTGGACGGCGGCACCATCACCGACACGGTGAACCTGAGCGACCTGAACGTGGTGAGCTACTTCAGCGCCACCACGGGCGTGAGCGTCAACCTGCAGACCGGCACGGCCAGCGACGGCCTGGGCGGAACCGACACGTTGAGCAACCTCAACTTCATCAACGGGTCCAACCACAACGACACGATCACGGGCAGCGATGGCCCGATCTTCGAGCAGTTTGACGGCGGGCTGGGCGACGACGTGATCAACGGCGGCACCATCGACACGGTGACGCAGGCCAACGGCAACCGCGTAACCTACGTGGGCGCCACCGGTGCGGTGCAGGTGGACCTGAGCCAGAACAAGGCCACGGGCGCGGCGGGCAACGACACGCTGACCCTCATCAACCACATCCGCGGCAGCAACTTCAACGACAACATCAAGGGCAGCGACACGACCGCCTATGTGGAAGTGTTTGACGGCCGGGGCGGCAACGACACGATCGACGGCGCGGGCGGCATCGACCAGGTGCGCTATGACACGGGCGCGACCGCTGCGGTCACGGTCAACCTGGCGGGCAACACCGCCACCGACGGCCAGGGCGGCACCGACACCCTGAGCAACCTGGAAAACGTGCGCGGCAGCAACTTCAACGACAGCATCACCGGCGACACGGCGGCCAACGCACTGGAAGGCATGGGCGGCAACGACACGCTGGCCGGTGGCGACGGCAACGACACGCTGACCGGCGGCGCGGGCGACGACAGCCTGACGGGCGGCGCGGGCGCGGACCTGTTCCGCTTTGCGGCCAGCGGCAACGGCGTGGACACCCTGGCCGACTTTGCGGTGGGTGATTTCATCGGCGTCGGCACGGCCCTGGCATCGGGCCTGGCCACGGCGGGCGACGGCAGCGCGGTGACGGGCAAGGGCGTGCGGGTGAGCAGCAGCGGTGGGGTGACGACGCTGTGGATTGACACGAACAACGTAGCGGGCGCGGAGGTGCAGATCAACCTGGCCGGCACGTTCGCGGCGAACCAGTTCACCGTGACGGACCTGGGCAATGGGACGAGCAGCATCGTGGTGTCTGCGGGGCAGACGGTTATTGGCACCACCGGCGCCGACGCGCTGGCTGGTAGCGCCAATGACGACGTCCTGAGCGGCCTGGCAGGCCAGGACACGTTGAGCGGCGGTGCCGGCAACGACACCCTGAACGGCGGCGACGGCATTGACACAGCCGACTACACCAGCGCCACGGCTGGTGTGTCGGGCCAGCTGTGGAGCGGCGCCATCAGCGCCGACGGCCAGGGCGGCAGCGACACGCTGTCGTTCATCGAGAACGTCACCGGCGGTGGCTTCAACGACGTGCTGGGCGGCAACGGCCTGGCCAACAGGCTGGACGGCGCAGGCGGCGACGACCAGCTGGCCGGCTACGAAGGCAACGACACGCTGCTGGGTGGCGACGGTGCGGATACCGTCAATGGCGGTATCGGCGATGACACGCTGGCAGGCGGCGCCGGTGCCGACACGCTGATTGGGGGCGACGGCGCCGACACGGCCGACTACGCCAGCGCCACGGCCGGTGTGTCGGGCCAGCTGTGGAGCGGATCGATCAGCGCCGACGGCCAGGGCGGCAGCGACACGCTGTCGTTCATCGAGAACATCACCGGCGGTGCGTTCAACGACGTGCTGGGTGGCAACGGCCTGGCCAACAGGCTGGACGGCGCAGGCGGCGACGACCAGCTGTCGGGCTACGAAGGCAACGACACGATGCTGGGCGGCGATGGAGCCGACACGGTCAATGGTGGTGCGGGCAGCAACAGCCTGACGGGTGGCGCGGGCATTGACCGATTCGTCCTGAACCTGAACGGCAGCGATTCCATCCTGGACTTCACGGCTGGTGCGGGCGGCGACCAGCTGGACCTGTCGTTCGTGATCGGCAGCCTGACCAACTACGCGGGCGGCAACCCGTTTGCCACGGGCCACCTGCAATTGCTGCAAGTGGGCCCCGACACCGTGGTGCAGGTGGACGCCGACGGCATTGGCGCCGGTGGCTTTACGGGCATTGCCAGCCTGGCCGGCGTGACCAAAGCCAGCATGACCAGCGCCAACTTCATCAACGGCTACAACCCCGGCAGCGGACTGAACCTGACGGGCACGGCCGGCGCAGAGCTGCTGACGGGCGGCGCCTCCAATGACACGCTGAACGGCGCGGCGGGTGATGACACGCTGGCAGGCGGCGCTGGCAACGACACGCTGATTGGCGGCGACGGCATCGACACGGTGGACTACACCAGCGCCACCGGCGCGGTGTCGGGCCAGTTGTGGAGCAGCACGGTCACGGCCGACGGCCAGGGCGGCAGCGACAGCCTGGCCTTTGTGGAAAACATTACCGGCGGCGGCTTCAATGACGTGCTGGGCGGCAACAGCCTGCCCAACCGGCTGGACGGCGCAGGTGGCGACGACCAACTGGCCGGCTACGAAGGCAACGACACGCTGCTGGGTGGCGACGGTGCGGATGCCGTCAATGGCGGCATCGGCGATGACACGCTGACCGGTGGTGCCGGGGCTGACACCCTGGTGGGCGGCGACGGCATCGATACAGCGGACTACTCCAGCGCGACTGCCGGCGTATCGGGCCAGCTGTGGAGCGGCGCCACCAGCGCCGACGGCCAGGGCGGCAGCGACACGCTGTCGTCCATTGAGAACCTCACCGGCGGCGGCTTCAACGACGTGCTGGGCGGCAACGGCCTGGCCAACGTGCTGGACGGCGCCGCTGGCAACGACCAGCTGTCGGGCTATGAGGGCAACGACACGCTGCTGGGCGGCGATGGTGCCGATACCGTCAATGGCGGCATCGGCGACGACACCCTGATCGGCGGCGCGGGCAGCGACACGCTGGTGGGCGGCGACGGCACCGACACCGCTGACTACACCAGCGCCACGGCCGGTGTGTCGGGCCAGCTGTGGAGCAGCACGGTCACGGCCGACGGCCAGGGCGGCAGCGACACACTGTCGTTTATCGAGAACATCACCGGTGGCGGCTTCAACGACGTGCTGGGCGGCAACGGTCTGGCCAACAGGCTGGACGGCGCGGGCGGCGACGACCAGTTGGCAGGCTATGAAGGCAACGACACGCTGCTGGGCGGCGACGGTGCCGACACGGTCAACGGCGGCTCGGGCATCAACAACCTGACGGGCGGCGCAGGCATTGACCGATTTGTCCTGAACCTGAACGGCAGCGATTCCATCCTGGACTTCACGGCCGGTGCGGGCGGCGATCAGCTGGACCTGTCGTTCCTGATTGGTGGCCTGACCAACTACGCCGGAGGCAACCCGTTTGCCACAGGCCATGTGCAGCTGACGCAGGTGGGCCCTGACACCGTGGTGCAGGTGGATGCGGATGGCGCGGGTGCCGGTGGCTTCACCAGCATTGCCAGCCTGGCCGGTGTGACCAAGGCCAGCGTGACCAGTGCCAACTTCATCAACGGCTACAACCCGGTGAGCGGCCTGAACCTGACGGGCACGGCCGGCGCAGAGCTGCTGACGGGCGGCGCCTCCAATGACACGTTGAACGGCGCGGCGGGTGATGACACGCTGGTCGGCGGCGCAGGCAACGACACGCTGATCGGCGGTGACGGCGCCGACACAGCCGACTACACCAGCGCCACGGGCGCGGTAGCGGGTCAGCTTTGGAGCGGTGCCATCAGCGCCGACGGTCAGGGCGGCAGCGACACGCTGGGGTTCATCGAGAACATCACGGGCGGCGGCTTCAACGACGTGCTGGGCGGCAACGGCCTGGCCAACCGCCTGGCTGGCGCGGCCGGCAACGACCAGCTGTCTGGCTATGAGGGCAACGACACGCTGCTGGGCGGCGACGGGGCCGACACCCTCAATGGCGGCGTGGGCGACGACACCGTGATGGGCGGTGCGGGCGCCGACACGCTGATTGGCGGCGACGGCACCGACACGGCGGACTACACCAGTGCCACGGCCGGCGTATCGGGCCAGCTGTGGAGCGGCTCGATCAGCGCCGACGGCCAGGGCGGCAGCGACACGCTGTCGTTCATCGAGAACGTCACCGGTGGTGCGTTCAACGACGTGCTGGGCGGCAACGGTCTGGCCAACAGGCTGGACGGTGCCGGTGGTGACGACCAGCTGGCAGGCTACGAAGGCAACGACACGCTGCTGGGCGGCGACGGTGCCGACACCGTCAACGGCGGCATCGGCGACGACACGCTGATCGGCGGCGCGGGCAGCGACACCCTTGTGGGCGGCGACGGCACAGACACAGCCGACTACAACAGCGCCACGGCTGGTGTGTCGGGCCAGCTGTGGAGCGGATCGATCAGCGCCGACGGCCAGGGCGGCAGCGACACGCTGTCGTTCATCGAGAACATCACCGGCGGTGCGTTCAACGACGTGCTGGGTGGCAACGGCCTGGCCAACAGGCTGGACGGTGCCGGTGGCGACGACCAGCTGGCCGGCTACGAAGGCAACGACACGCTGCTGGGTGGCGACGGTGCGGATACCGTCAATGGCGGCATCGGCGATGACACGCTGGCAGGCGGCGCCGGGGCCGACACGCTGATTGGGGGCGACGGCGCCGACACGGCCGACTACGCCAGCGCCACGGCCGGTGTGTCGGGCCAGCTGTGGAGCGGATCGATCAGCGCCGACGGCCAGGGCGGCAGCGACACGCTGTCGTTCATCGAGAACCTGTCGGGCGGCGGCTTCAACGACGTGCTGGGCGGCAACGGCCTGGCCAACCGCCTGGCTGGCGCGGCCGGCAACGACCAGCTGTCGGGCTACGAAGGCAACGACACCCTGGTGGGTGGCGCGGGTACCGACACCCTGACCGGCGGCTCCGGTATTGATGTGTATGACTTTGACGCGGTGTCAGAGACCGCCGTGGGCGCTGGGCGCGACGTCATCACCGACTTCAAGACCACCGACGGCGACCTGATCGACCTGTCCACCATCGACGCCGACACCGGCCTGGGCGGCGACCAGGCATTCAGCTACATCGGCTCCGCTGCATTCTCGGCGGCCGGCCAGCTGCGCCTGGCAGGCAACATCCTGTCGGGTGACGTTGACGGCAACGGCGTGCAGGACTTTGAAATCCAGCTGACCGGCGTGGCGACCCTCAGCGCGGCCGATTTCGTTTTGTAAAGGCTTGTCTGATCCGATTGCAGTACCCATGACCAAGGAAAGCCTGGAGCGGCTGTGCCGCAGTGCGTTGCACACATTGCAGCAAGCCGTGGCCAGCTATTCAGCCGAAACCGGCGAGCTGCCGTATTTTCTGGTGCACCGGGTGGCGCACGAGCTGCCGCAGGCCTTGCTGGACACTTGCGTGGTGTCTGCCTCGCGCTACCAGATGATGCAGCGCATCGGCCACCAGGGCAAAGTGATCGAGCTGGGCACCCAGACCGGCGCGTTTGCCAAGTTCCTGATCGACACGCTGGCGCCCGCCGAGCTGCACGTGGTGGACATCGACTATTCGCTGTTCAGGCACGAGCTGTTCACTGACAGCGACCGCGCCATCCTCAAGATCCACGAGGGCAGCTCGTGGGACGTCGCGCGGTCGTTCCCGCCGGGCTACTTTGACCTGGCCTACATCGACGCGTCGCATGCCTACGAACACGTGATCAAGGACCTGGACGCATGCGTCCATGCCGTCAAACCCGCAGGCCTGATCGTGTGCAACGACTTCGTGTCGTGGTCACCGTTTGAGGCCGTGCCCTACGGCGTGCCCAAGGCCGTGACCGAACTCATTGCACAGCGCGGCTACCCCGTGAAGCACCTGGCCCTGCACCCCATGGGCTACCACGACATTGCATTCCAGACAACGCCAACAACAACAAACCAGAGCAGCGGCTTATGAAGGTATGTATCGTCACGGAAGAGCTGGTTGGCCTTCCGAACAGCGGTGGCATCGGCACCGCTTTCACAGAGCTGGCCTGCATGCTGGCGGCCAATGGGGCAGACGTGCAGGTGCTGGTGTGCCGGGCGGCCGACTGGCCCGAGCCGTTGATGGACGGCGTGGCCCGGCGCGCCCAGGCCGAAGGGTACCGGGTGAGCTTTCTGGACCTGCATAAGCACGCATGGGCGCCGCATGATGCGGCCAAGCGCGCGTTCTGCGTTTACCAGCACCTCAAGCACGGTGCGTACGACGTCATCCACTTTGCAGATTACCTGGCCAACGGTTATTACTGCGTGCTGGCGCGTTCGCAGGGCCTGGCCTTTGGCAGCACGCTGCTGGTGACGCAGGTGCATGGCCCCACGCGCTGGGCCATGCTGGAAAACAAGCGCCTGTACCAGTCGTTTGAAGACCTCAAGATCGACCACATGGAGCGCGAGCAGCTGCGTCTGTCGGATCAGGTGATCGCCCCCAGCGCGTACATCCTGCGGCGCGCGGCGGAGCTTGGCTTTCGCATGGGTGGCGAGCCGCGGGTCATCAAGAACTGCTTTGGCCGGCTGGCCCCCGGGGGCCAGACGCGGCGCCTGGCCCCCGGCGGCGCACAGTCACCCATTACCGAGCTGGTGTTCTTTGGCCGCCACGAAGACCGCAAGGGCATCGCGCTGTTTTGTGACGTGGTGGACGCGCTGGCGCCCACGCTGGAGCAGCGGCACATCAGCGTGACCTTTCTGGGCGGGCTGGGCATGGTGCGGGGCCAACCGTCGGGCGTATACCTGCTGGAGCGCACCCAGCAATGGTCCGTGGACATCCAGATCCTGGCGGACCTGGACCGCGACCAGGCAGCGCGCTACATCAGCCGGCGCCCTGGCGCCCTGGTACTGATGCCCTCCGTGGAAAACAGCCCCTATACCGTGGTGGAGGCCATGGCCGCAGGCGTCGCGTTTGTGACCAGCGACGACGGCGGTGCCGCTGAGCTGATCGCCGCACGCGACCGCAGCCGCTTCACCGCAGGCCTGACGGCAACTGCGCTGGCAGCCAAGGTGCAGAAATTCATCGACACCGGCGCGCGCGCCGCGGCATTTGACCAGACCGCGGCGGCGGTGGCCGACGAATGGCTGGCCTTTCATGCGCAGGCGCCGGAGCAACTGCGCCGGCTGCGCCGCGCGGCCCAGCGGCGCGTGGCCAAGCGGAACAAGCTGCCCAGGGTGGTGCTGGGCATTACCCATTACGAACGGCCGGCCAAGCTGCTGGACGCCATCTGGTCGGCCGTGCGGCAGACCTACCCCAACCTGGAAATCGTGGTGGTGGACGATGGATCGAAAAGCGCCGAAGCCATTGCCAGCCTTAAGCTGGTACAGCAGACGCTGGCACGCGTGGGCGGCCGGCTGATCCGGCAGACCAACAAATACCTGGGTGCCGCGCGCAACACCATTGCGGCGCAAAGCGAATCTGACTACCTGATCTTTCTGGACGACGACAACCTGGCCAAGCCCGAGCTGGTGCAGACGCTGGTGGACGCCGCGCTGGCCAGCAACGCCGACGTGACCACCTGCATGAGCCATTTCATGCCCGAGGCCAAGCGCGCAGCCGCCATCGCCCAGCTGGACGCCTACACCGACCCGCTGAGCTACTGCCCCACGGCAGGGCCGGTGGCCGTGGGCCTGTTTGAAAACTGCTTTGGCGACGCCACGGCCCTGATCCGCCGCACGGTGTTTGACGAGATGCAGGGCTACACCGAGCTGCATGGCGTGGGCTATGAAGACTATGAGTTCTTCCTGCGCTGCGCACAGGCCGGCAAGACCGTGACCGTGTGCCCCGAGCAGCTGTACCTGTATGAAATTGGCAAGAACGGCATGCTGGCGGCTGGCTCGCCCTGGCGCAACCAGCGGCGCATTCTGGACGCCATATCGCCCGCAGCGGTGGGGGCTGACGCCATCAACAGCGTGCTGGAAATGATCGCCGGCAAGACCGTGGCAGCAAATGAGCAGGGCCGCAACCGCTGGCTGTTTGAAACCCGCTACCCCGGCGTGAGCTACGACGAGCTGCTGGACCCGGCGGTGCCTGTGCCAGCGCGCATGGCCAGGCTGGCGGAGCTGGCCGAGCGAGCGCAATCGCCCCAGTGCGCGCAGGCGTTCCGCCGGGCGGCCAACCTGGGTGACCGCACTGATGTGGCCACCCCCAATGCGGCGCCCGACGCGGGCCGGGTCATCCCGCGCGCGATCGTGCAGGCCGCCGCGGGCGTGGACCCGCTGTGGCAGTGCAACCTGCAGGCCTATACGCTGTACCTGGCCGGCAAGCCAGACCAGGCGGCCCGCCTGGTGCTGGACCAGATGGCCGGAGCCCAGCGGCTGGATGCACCGCTGGCCAACCTGATGGTGCGCATCCTGCGCTATTCAGACTTTGTGCCGGGCACGGAATTTGTGCAGACGCTGTTTGGCTGCGTGAACCAGGTGGGTGACGAGCCCGAGCTGACGCCGCTGCTGTGGACGGCCCTGGCGCTGTGCTGCACCAGGGCCGGCAACACCCATGCGCTGGCTGCCCTGTGGACGCACATCGTCACGCAGGAATCACGGCACTACTGCACGGCCTACCCCGACGTGGAAGCCGCCGTGGCGCAGGGGCGGATAGCGTCCGCCCTGCGGCATTACTGCACGCACGGCGCCAAGGACAGGCGCACCGGCTTTGCCGTGGCTACGTCGCTGGCGCCAGACATCAGCGCCTACCTGCGCTGCCCGCCGGGCCTGCTGCAGATCACGCAGGCGCTGCAGGCCGCCGGGGCCGCCGCATGAAGCGCCGCGGCGCCGCAGGCGGCTGCCTGCTGGTGAACGACCTGCTGCCGTACAGCGCCACGCCGGGTACCGACGTATTCAAAACCATTGACTTCCTGCGCGGGCCCAACAACGCGGGCAACCTGGTGTTTCTGGACGCCATCAACGAGCTGATCCCCGGCCTGGCCAACCTGACGTCGGGCGACCTGGTGCGCCGCGCTGGCGGCCTGCCTGCAGGCACAACCGTGCTGTTGCCGCTGGCCAATTTCATGTCGGCCACCTGGGAGGCACCCGAGGGCTTTCTGGACGCGCTGGAAAAATTCAAACCCGTGCTGCTGTCTGTGGGCGTGCAGGCCGACGCGGGCGCGCAGGCCAGCGACGTGGTGCTGTCGGCTGACTGCCTGCGGCTGCTGGAGCAGGTGCGGCACGCGGGCACCGTGGCCGGCGCCCGCGGGGCGTTCAGCCAGCAGGTGCTGCAGCGCCATGGCATAGAGGCCATCGTCATCGGCTGCCCGTCGCTCTATGTGGGCATACCCGCCAACATAAAGCCGCCCGTGCCCCGGCGGCTGGCGGTGTGCACCAACAACAGCTTCACCGGTGAGCTGCGGGACCTGGCGGCCCGGGTCAATTCATTTTCTGTCGCCCATGCGAGCGGCTTTGTGTGCCAGAACGAAGAGGGCGTGATCCTGGACGTGATGGGCATACCCGAGCCGGTGGCCGACTTCATGGCGGCGCAATCAGACAACCCGCAATACGCCGGGCTGCTGCGCAACCGGGTGTTCAGCTACGGCTATTACAACGACGGCCGCTACGAATGGGGCCAGATGCACGAATGGTTTGCAGCGCACGCCCGCTTCTTTCTGGCGCTGGATGAATGGCGCGCCTTCGCCGGCTCGTTTGACCTTTCGGTCGGGCCGCGCTTCCATGGCAACGTGGTGGCGCTGCAGGCAGGCGTGCCGGCAGTCTTTGTGCCGCCGGATGTGCGGGTGCAGGAGATGGTGGACTTTGCGGGGCTGCCCCAGGTGGCGCCGACCGTGTTTCAGCAGATGGAGTCGCCTGGCGACTTGCTGGCGTACTGCTCGATGGATCGGTTTTATGACGGTGCGTGCGCATGTAGCGACGAGCTACAGAGGTTTCTGCACACCTTCTGACTCTCGCGCCACTCTGCCATGGTGCATTTCACCGGCAGCCCGAAACCAACGTTCATGGCGTTCCCAACAGATGGCAAACTTGATGCAGAGTGCTCGCGCATCACAATGTGATGATGTGACCGGCTCGGACGGCCGCAAGGCAGCAACGGCAGTGAATAGGCCTCATCCCATCCAACGCCCCGGGGGCAGCTATTTTGTTGCAAAAAACATCAAGGACTCATGCCCTAAATACCCAAACTCAAGGGACTGATATGGGATGGCATAGGCGTCGGCGAACCCGACCGACCTCAACTGGGAGAAAACCTCCCATCCGAAATGTGTGTAGCACAACACACCTTCTCGATCCAAAGGATCACCATGGTATTCAGGTGGAAGCAAATGAGTGATTGATCCGTCAGGCCCCAATACAGCACGGATGATGTTTCTTTCTGAATTTGGTGCAAACGGTGCGGACCACATCAAACGACCACCTGGTTTCAGGCAGCGATAGCATTCCCTTAGAGCGTCTGCAAAGTTAGGAATGTGTTCCAGAACATCCAGCGAGACGATGGCATCAAACGTTGCATCGGGAAAAGTTAGTGCGCATAGATTTTCGTTTCGAACGCCGGATGCATCGGTACTGCCGTAAGGAACAGATTGCCCGAGAAACTCGCTGCCTACGACATGCTCGAAATTCTGTGCAAAAAATCTGAACGTGGGCGTGACCTGCTCTGTAAGGTAGATCACAAAGTCAGGGTACACGTTCATTTCAATGTCGAACAGATGGACCGAGGCTCGCATACGGTTGTTGAGTCCAGTAACCGGACAGATCACGCGCTCACGCCAGTTGATGTGGCCATCAGCATCTGCATGTACGCGGTCAACGGCAAAGTCCACTCTCTCGCCGGCTGTGTAGGAAAAACCGGGTACGGTGAACTCAGTAGTTTCATGCGCCGGAACGTAGCGGGCAAGCTCGCGAAAATGCTGCTCGTTATAGGGAGCATTTCGCCTGAAGTGCGTGGCGAATTCCTGTGACGACCGAATTCTATGGATCTTCATGCAAATCGCTAACGCAGTTTCTTGAGCCAGATGCTGCCGCCAGAATTGCCAAACATCGCCGGGTAGTCCCGGTGCACCACGTCAGCGTGGTTACGTACGAAGTAGTCGTTGAAAAATTCAATCCTGAAAGCGTCGTTGTACATCAGGAATGCCTGTAGTCCATAGATTTCGTTCCACGATCGGTTGTCGCCCATCACCCAGCTTTCGGGATACTCGAAAGGCCAGAAAACATCGTGCAGGTGAACGTACACCCCTGCCTTAAGCGCTGGAAGGATGTTGAACAGCTCGTAACAGACATCACTACCCGTTTTCATGACATGGGTTGAGTCAATAAACAAGAAGTCACCCGCCTCCAGCGATGCATAAAGGCTAACGTCCGTGTTTTGCACTTTGGTTGGATGGATTGTGCATTGCCGGGCCCGGTCCTCCCCGATCAGCTCAAGCAGCAGCGCAGGGTAGGGCTCAACAAATGTGACATCGACTTGCCCTTTGAGATATCTGTCGATCGTATCAATAGAGCAAGCAGAAGAATACCCTGAACCCACCTCAATCAGCCGCTTAGGACGGTATTCCCTCAGCATCGCGTGAAGGATGCTGCCGTCGGCATAGCCGAACGCCGGATTGTCAAAGTAGTATCGAAAGCCAGGCGTTTTGTGAACAGGAAACGGAATATCCTTTAGGGAAGGTCTGAACAAGTCCACCGATTCTGCCGCCGTGCGTTGAATGACGCAAAGGAGCACGCGATGAGTCAGATCAGTTTTGCGGACGCGGAGTACGCCGGCAAGCGGAAGAAGACCCGGCGCG
>JBFWUB010000026.1:0-65529 GCA_050247515.1 Ramlibacter sp.
CCTTATCCGGACTTCACGATGGCCAACCCCATCTCCAGGGACGACCGGCGCGCGGTGAGCTGCTCCGGGCTACGCCCTTCGCAGCTCACCGCACCAAAGACTTACACCACGCCCGGGGACATTACCGTTCACCGTTGGCTTCAACCGAAAGCAGGGTGGCCAGATGTGCTCACGACCATCACGATGAACGTCTCGCTCAAGAAGGACGCGCAAGGGAATGGACGACTGGTGACGTGAACGAGAATGCGGAGCAGATCCGCCGTGGTATGGCTTGGGTGTACACCGGTAATCAGAAGGACGGCGAACAGCAGGCCGGCCAGGCCGCCCGCCACCGGGACCAGGCTGACCGGCAGCGGCAGGCTGACCTTGCTGACCAGGTTGAGCGTATGGATGGCCAGGAAGGCCCGCGCCGCGTGGGTCTGTTGGGCAGACAGATCGCCGCAGCCGCCGTGGGAGTGGCGCCAGAGAGAGAGAGCGACGAGATGTGCGGGTCCGGACCGCACTGGCGATCGCCGAAAGGCCGGGCCAAAGATCGAAGGCCCTGCCAATGCAGTCGAGCGTGCCTGGTGCGAGCCGGAGCGGCCCCGCTTAAATCTGCACGCGCGTACCCAGTTCGATCACGCAGTTGTTCGGCAGCCGCAGGAAGTCAGCAATGTTGCCGGCGTTTCGGGCCATGAATGCGAAGAGGCGCTCCCGCCATAACATCATTCCAGGCTGCGGCGTCGGAATGATGGTCTCCCGGCTCAGGAAATAGGTGGTCTCGAACAGGTTGATCGGGAGCTCCGGAGACATGCAGCTGCTCAGGACTTCGGGAATATTCGGTGAGTCCATGATGGTTCGGGTAAGGACGGCACGGGGCCGCCGATTCGGCTGTTCTCGTACTCGCCCAGCCGATCGACGAAGACGGCGATGACGCTGTACGCAGGCATCCGCCCCGGGGCGGTGCTGATGACAGACGGATACGAGGTCTACGACAACGTGGCCGAGGCGCACCGACTCGTGCATCTGGCCTGCTGGACGCACTGCCGGCGGTACTTCCTCGAAGCCCTACAGGCACTGCCCAAAGACCAGCGTGGTCCGCAGCAGCTGGCCGCGCGCTTCATCGCGTTGATCGCCAAGCTGTACCAGGTCGAGGCGCAGGCTCGCCGCGACCAGGTCGACGCGATCGAGCTCGGACGCCGACGCCAGCAAGACAGCGTGCCGGTGCTGGCCGACATCGAAGCATTGCTGCTGGCCAACCTGCATGCCGTGCTGCCCAAGAGCCTGCTGGGGCGGGCCTTGCACTACCTGGCCTCGCAGTGGAGCAAGCTCAGGCGCTACGTCGAAGACGGGCGCTACAGCATCGACAACAACGTCCAGGAAAACGCCATCCGCCCGTTCTGCGTCGGACGGCGCAACTGGCTCTTCGCCGACACGGTGGCTGGCGCCGACGCTAGCGCGAACCTGTACTCGCTGCTGCAGACCTGCCGGGTCAACGGCATCGCCGGCTACCGTTATCTGCGCGCCTTGTTCATCGCTTTGCCGAAGGCCAGCACCGTCGACGACTACGCCGCGCTGCTGCCCTGGCGCATCGACCTGGCCGCCGTCTGAGTGGCTCCTACGTCGCCGCCACCGGGGCGGCAAGGACGTGGTTCATTGATCGCTTACGCTCGAGCGTCACATCGAAGAAGAACTTCAATCCCGTCAGCGTCGCGTTCACCGAAACGGCCGATGTGCCTGCGTTGACCAGGTGCAGCTGGAACAGCCGAAGATCCTCGGCCGAGGCGGTGTCGGGCGGGCGTCGCAAGAACCTCGCCAGGCTGCGCACGGCGCGGACGTAGGCGCTCTGCGTCTTGGGCGCCAGGTTGCGCATGCGCATGTCGTCGAGCATGCGCATGCGCAGCGGCGATACGGTGGCACTCGAAGGATTCATGATCCTGCTCCTGTCGGTGAGCGAGGCGGATTGCCTCGCTTGCCAACATCGCAGAATTGCCAACGGCCCGAGCTACCCGAACTCAGCCGGAGGACCTACCGCGTAGCGGTTTAGTCCTCTGGCCGGAAGCGGCCCTTTCTGGGCACACCGGTCAGGCTTGCCTGGCAGGACCAAGCAATTCCGCCTGCACGGCGGCCACGGATCCCCAGTCCTCAGGGAGGCAGTCGTGCAGCCTTGAGATGTGCCACTCTTCTGGATAGTGGCGCCCTGGCACGTCAGCTGACCCTCGAAGGTTATCGGGGCCGAGGCGGCCGGCTCCTCTCTGAGGGCCAGCTTCAATTCGTAATCAGGTCAGAAGGCTTCATGGGCGACTACGTTTGGGGAAAGAAGCGTGTCCTCGGCAACGGCCGTCGTGTCGTCCTCCCCTCTGAGCAGCACCAGCGAATCGATGGGATCATTGAGCCGATCATCGCGCGCGAGCTTTGGGAAAAGGCCAACAAGAAGCTCAGGGACAGATCACCGAAGGTCCGATCCAAAGAGCAGATGCTGACAGACCTCAGAAGAGCACTGAGTGAGAATTCGAGCCTGCGCTGCCTCGATCTTCGCGCCCATGGGTGCGCGACCCTGAAGGCGTACAAGCAAGCCTTTGGCTCCTTCGTAGCCGCGCGCAGTCTCGCCTCCGAAGGTTCCCAGGCACTCGCAAGAGAAAAGAAGGTGCAGCGATATCACCGCTCGTACCGCATTGGTCGGGCATTCAAGGGCGACCTCGCAGACCTCCTCCGGGACGCTGGGGCCACCGTGTCGCACGGGGTCAAGGAGTGCGCGCTGCAGGTTAATGGAAAGCGGATTCAGATCCAGTTGGCATGGGAGCACGGCAGTGACCGAGACCGAGCATGGTTCGTGGGCCGTCACCGGCACCGCGCCTGGGATTGCCTAGTGGTCCTGAGGATGAACGAGGACGAGCGAGCCCAATCCTTGTCCCTGCGTACCGCGCGAAGATCAGCCGTACAAGGTCGATCTCTTCGGGGGGACCTGGGATCAACCTGATGCGGTCCGTCTGAATGGCCTTTCGCTCGTGGGGGCCCAAGATCATCTTCGGGATGCCATCCTTTGACACCACCTGCCGCACCAGGCCGAGGCTGGGCACGCCGGTCATCTTATGACCCATGGAGGCGAGCTTGTGCATGCCTGCGCGCACCTTGACCCCCAGTTCTCGGGAGTACTCCGCAGCCATTGCCCGTTTCAGGCTCTTCATCAAAGCGGAGTAGGGGGTCGATTCACTCGGGAAGCCCTCGGCCACATAGACCACATCAACACCGTGCCTGCGGCAGTGATAGTCCCAATAGGCCGATTCGTCTGTGTCCTGGAAGCGCCCCCATCTGCTGATGTCGTACACCAAGATCGTGCTGAAGGCGCAGCGAGGATCGGTCACCGCCGTCATGAGGCGCTGCATGGCGGGCCGGTTTGCGATTCTCAGACCGCTCCTGGCCTCGTCTTCAAACGAGTCGACGATCTCGATGTTTCTCTGAGCCGCATAGCTGCCGATGGCATCCTGCTGAAGCGTTATCGACAGATCCTGCCTGTCCGTGGACATCCTGAGGTACTGCACGGCCCTGCGAGGCCCGTCCTTAGGCTTTGCCATGCTCGTCTCCTTGGCTGACCCATCACACCTCAAGTGGTTCCGGAATTCAACCCACAAACGGTCCGAGCACTGTCCTCTGATTTTTCTCGGGTTCTGCCAAAGTTGAGTAGCCAGCTCAAGGGCGGCGCAAGTCTGCTACGCGGCTCGCACGGGGCGGTGCCCGTCGAGGGCCTTTGTGTGGCGAAACAGCGCTTTGCCGGCACCTGACTGCGCGACGAACTGCTGGGCTCGGGAGAAACCTGACAGGTATTGTTTTCTGGCGTTCATCCGCAGCGACAAACCATTCGTCTCTGACAGGTTATTGGGCGGCTTTTTTTCGGTGCCGTGTCCTGCGGCGTGCCATACAGCTTTTGTTTTTCCGAGCAGCCTTGCTTGGAGAAACAAATCCTGTCACGTCCAAAACATAAGCTGTAGGGATTCCGTAGCCCGCAATCCGGAGCCCGGCGCCCAAAGCCGAGAGTTCGGATCTCAGATCCTTGGATCTCCTCCTTCGCAAAATGAGTCCGGAAGCGTTCCGCGGAATCCTGAGGCCCTGAGCGCGGACGGTGCCCGGAAACCTACTCTGCGGATTGAAAATCCGCGTGTCGGTGGTTCGATTCCGCCCCAGGCCACCAGAATGTTTAGCCCCAGTGCCCGCAAGGGACCTGGGGCTTTGTTCTTTGCGCGTACGCACGCGGATTGCGCCACCCTTATGTCTGTCGTTTGATCCGGGGCGCACCACCTGGACAAACAAACGCGCGCTCTCCTACCCGGATGCTCTCGGGCAATGCGACTCTCGCGACGAAGCTGCTGAGCGGAGCCGCTTGTTGGTGCTCGGCGTTACGCTGCGTTCAGAAGGTCCAGAAGCCGATCTCCACAGGCAGACCCGCCCACTTCGGTCCACCCATTGACCTCCGCCTGGTCGTTACGGATCACTTGAACACCCGTTCACTCAAGAACGTCGACGAAGGACGTGGTGGACAGGCCCGCAAGCCAGTAGTCGCTTGTGGCCTCCATAAGACCAAGCCAATGTGCCTCGGCGCCCGGCCCGTTGCGGGCCTCGATCAGTTCTATGAGTTTTTCGTGGCCTTGAAGTCCACGACGGGCCAACTTCAAGTACCGGGCCTGGTCGGCAGGCTTGAGTCGGTGTGCCAGACGAAGGTGCGTTTGCACCACACCATGCAGTGCCTGCCCCACGACGCCTATCGTCACGTTGCCGCATTGCTCAAGGAGAACCCTGTGAAAGTCAGCGAGCGCAACGGACAGCTTGCCGTAATCGTCCACCATCGCATATTCGACCGCCAGCTGTTGGCGCAAGGCTTCGCACGCCTGCTCTGGACGGTTCTGGGCGCTCAGCCGCGCAGCTGGCGGCTCGATGAGCATGCGCACCTGATAGACCTCCCCGATCGTCGCGCCCCGCGCCTGTAAGAGCGTGCCCGTGATGCGCGCCAGAACATCCGCGCCGATCTCGTTGACGCGGGCGCCACCGCGCATGCCGCGCGACAAGGTGATGAGCCCTTCGAATTCCAGGATCCGGATCGCTTCGCGGACGGTGGCCCGGGAAACCTCGAAGTCGCTGATCAGCTGGGCTTCCAGCGGCAGGGTGTCACCTGGCTTGAGCTCGCCTCGCACGATGGCGTTGCGAATGCGCGATGCGACGAGTTCGGATGTCTTGGGAACGCGGATGTTTGAATGAATCAATCTTGAGGTCTCTTTGCACAAGGCCATTGCGCCTCGGCCATGCCGTTACTCGTGCGCTCGGGATTCTACGGACATGGCTTGGATGGGAGGGCAAGCCAGGTCCGTCTGGACGACGCCGCCAGGTTCGGGGTCCGCGTGCTTGCGAGCCCCGGCCGGTGACGACGTACACCGAAAGCCCGGTTAGTTCGGTGCTTGCGGGACGTAACCGCTGGCCTTGACGACGTCGCCCAGGACTTTGCGTTCGATGCGCATGGCGGCTGTCATTTCGGCCGGCGACATGGGGGAGAAAGACAGCGATTGCATCTCCAGCTTTTCGCGGATGGCGGCGCTCTTGAACATGGGTTGCACCGCGCCGTAGAGCTTGTTCACCAGCTCGGGAGGCATCTTCGCCGGCCCGAAGACGCCCATCGTGGTAGTGCCCCTGATCTTGAACCCCACTTCGTTGAACGTCGGGATTTCCGGTGCGCGGGGGTCGCGGGCGTCCCCGGTGACGGCCAGCACCTTGATGCGCCCGGCGCGGTACAGCTCGATGAGCGCAGGGTAGCCGGTGATCAGCATCGGGAGTCTTCCGGCGATCAAGTCGCTCAGCCCCGTCACGCTGGTGTTGTAGGGCACATGGGTCATCTTCAGGCCATGGTGAATGCCCATTGCGGATCCGATGAAATGGGGGAGTGATCCGATGCCGGGCGCAGTGGCGAAACTCGCGCCATCGCCCTGGCGACGCAGCGACTCGATCAGTTGTGCGTAATCCTTTGGGCCGGAGGCCGGTACGGCGACGGCCATCTCGAACTTGGCGATGCCGGCGATGGGCGTGAAGTCGGCCTCGCCGTCGTAGTCGAGACGCGTGTACAGATGCGGGTACAGGGTGAAGACGGTCGACGTCGTGAAGACGAGGGTTCGTCCGTCGGGTGCCGCGCGCTTGACCTCCGCCAGCGCCAGCCGTTGTCCAGCACCAAACTTCTGAACGACGATGGCGGGTCGCTTCAGCGACTCACGCATGGAATCGGCGACCAATCGTGCGGTCGAATCCATCGCGGTGGGGGCGCCCACCACGATGGTGATGGGCGAACTGTCGTCTTGCGCATGCGCAAGCAGCGGCAGGGCCCCACAGGACCCTGCGGCGATGGCCTTCAATGTCGTGCGGCGAGTTACGTTCATGCTTGTCTCCTTTTCGTTGAGGGTGTCGTTTACTGAACGGAAACCTGATGCGGTCATCCGATCGTGCTCAGGGCTCTACCAAGCGGATGCGAGTGCCGCATACGATCACACCGTCGGCCCAGGTCATCACGCCCAATCGGGCTGCGCGCTGGAGAATCGGCTGGCGCTCGGCCACCACCAGGTCAAAACCGCCCAGCCCTTCTCCCCGGCCATCGGTTGCCGGCCCAAATTGCAGGATCCCCAGGTCCAGCGGCATGTCGAAGCTGTCAGGTCCGCGCTGCGTCAGCGGCTTTTCGAGCATTCCGCTCCAGCGTTGCGCCAGCGCTCTCGGATCCGGGCTCTGCAACTCGGCGCCGACGATCTCCAATGCGCTGGCGCTGCGCCGGGCCTTGCGCCACCAGTGCGGACCGGCCGGGAGGTAGGGGCCGACCAGGCCGTGGCGCCCTTCGGTTTCGTTCAATGAAATCAGCGAGCCGCCCGTATCCGCCGGGTGCAACTGGATCTCGTTGAAACCATCGTGCTTGGGACTGAAGACGATGCGAACGCCGTGATGTTCCAGGTGGGCCCGACGCTTCTCGACGTCGTTGCACTCCAGGATGACCATGTACCCGCCATCTCCGCCGCGTCGCAGCAGGTAGCGTCCGGCCGGCGCTGTTTTCGGGTCGACGCCCGGGTTCAATCCCACGACTTCGAGGAACGAGCCGCCAATTTCGAACACGACGTTGTGAATGCCGAACTTGCCGTCGAACAGGTTGCTATGGTGGCAAGGCTCGATCTCGAAGAGCTCGCACAACTGGGCCTCCACCGGGGGGAGGTGATGCGTGACGAGACAGATCTGGTGCAAACGCAGGGATCCCGACATGGGAAGTCCTTTTCTTCAGTTCAATCAATCCAGCGATCAAGCCTGCAGGCAGGTAGACAAGCGGCGGGCATCACGCATCCTTCGCGAGTTCAACCAGCATTTGCTCGCGCATGAGCTTCTTTTGCGCCTTGCCCGTGGCGTTCACGGGGAAGCGGTCCACGAAGCGCAGGTAACGGGGCACTTTGTAGTGCGCGATCCGCCCCTCGCTGAAGGCGCGCACGGACTCTTCTGTCACCACGCGCCCTTCCTTGGGCAGGATCCACGCGCAGAGTTCTTCGCCGAACTTCTCGTCAGGCACGCCGAAGACCTGCGCTTCGGCAATGTCCGGATGCTTCGTGAGAAAGCCCTCGATCTCGGCTGGAAACAGGTTCTCTCCGCCCCGGATGACCATTTCCTTGATGCGGCCCACGATGCGCGCATAGCCCTCTTCGTCCATGACCGCCAGATCGCCGGTGTGCATCCAGCCATTGGCATCGATCGCCTTGCGAGTGACTTCGGGGTCGTTCCAATAGCCCCGCATGACGGAGTAGCCCCGGGTGCACAGTTCGCCCACGCTACCGACCGGAACCACCTTGCCGTCCGCGTCGACAATCTTGACTTCCACGTGCGGGAAGACCTGTCCGACCGTGCTCACGCGTCGCTCGATCGGATCGCTCGCGCGCGTGCACATGCTGGTGGGGCCCGTTTCGGTCATGCCGTACGTGATGATCAGATCGCGCGCATGCATGTCGGTCATGACGCGCTCCATCAGTTCGATCGGGCAGAGGCTGCCCCCCATGATGCCGCCCCGGACCGAGCTCAGGTCGAACGTGTGGAAGTCGGGCAGGTTCAACATCATGACGAACATGGTGGGCACCCCGGACAGGTGGGTGCACCGCTCCTGCGATACCGCCTCGAGCACCGCGCGTGGGTTGAACGTCTCCGAGGCGAACACCAGCGTGGCACCCAGGCCGACGGCATAGAGGCTGGCGGTCGTGCCCATGATGTGGAAGAGGGGACCTGTCCGGCAGAGCCGGTCTCCCTCACGCACGCCCAGGATGCTTCCCAGCGAAAGAGCGTTGTTGAGCAGCGAGTGGTGCGAGAGTGTCGTTGCCTTGGGAGTGCCGGTGGTGCCGCTGGTGAACTGGATGTTGATCGGGTCGTCGAACTGCAGCTGGTGCTGCAGCTGCGCCAAGCGCTCGCGCGCCGCATCGCTGGCCATGGCCGCCACGTCGTCAAATCGCAAGAAGCCCGGCTCCTGGGCTTGGCCGATGTGGATCAACAACGAAAGGGAGGGGACTTTTGCACTGCGTAATGCGCCGGGCGTGCTCGTGTCGATTTCCGGCATGAGCGTGCGCAGCATGCCCAGATAGTCGCTGGACTTGAAGCGGTCCATGGTGATCAAGGCCTTGCAGCCGACCTTGTTCAGTGCGTAATCGATCTCCGCTGTGCGGTAGGCGGGATCCAGGTTGACCTGGATGAGCCCTGCGCGTGCCGTGGCAAATTGGGTGATCACCCACTCGATGCAGTTGGTCGCCCAGATGCCGATGCGGTCGCCGGGCTCCAGGCCGAGCGCCAGCAGGCCAGCCGCCAGGCTGTCGACACGGTCTTTGAGCTGCCGGAAGGTCAACCGGATGTTCTGGTGGCGCATGACGATGGCCTCGCGGTCACCCCAGCGGTCGACCGACCGTTCGAAGTGAACGCCGATGGTCTCGCCGACCAGCGGGACATCGCTGGCGCCGTGCACGTAGCTGTAGCGCAAGGGGGATTGGGCAATTGCTGGAGACATGCTCGCCTTTTGGTTCACTTCGATTTCGACAGCACGGACGCGGGCACGAAACCGAATTGGCGGTTCGTGCGGCCGGAAAGCCCCTGGGTCATCGCCTCGGCCTGCAGCACGCGATCCAGGGTTCCGTCTTCTGCGATGTTCAGATTGTCCTTGGCATAGGCGTAGGCCCAACGGGGGCCGGCGGCGATTTCGCGCGCAATCTTCATCGTGTGTTCGCGCAGCTGCGCGTCCGGCACGAGTTGCGTGACCATGCCGCGCTCGAGCGCCTCTTGCGCCGTCATGCGCCGCGGCAGCATGTAGAGCTCGCGCGCCTTCGCCGCGCCAAGGATCTGCGTCCAGAACCAGGTGCCGCCGAAGTCGCCGCACAGGCCCACCGACGTGAACGCGATGGAGAACACGGCGCTGTCTGCGGAGATGCGCAGGTCGCAGGCGCCTGCCAGGCTCAAGCCGGCGCCGGCGCAGGGCCCGTTGATCATGGCGATCGTCGGCTTGGACATGTCATGAAGCAGGCGAGGGCTGTCGGACCGCGCCTTGAGCAAGCCGTCCACCCGGTAGGCTGCCGTCAACTTGTTTCGTTCGGCCTCGCTCAATTGGGCAATGGCATCGTGCTCCGCCTGGCGGGACTTCAGGTCGCCGCCTGCGCAAAAGCCGCGGCCCGCGCCGGTCAGGACCACGCACCCGACCTCCGGGTCATGCGCCAGCGCGCGCAGCACGTGGGGCAGCCGATCCAGGAGTTCCGAGTCGAGCGCGTTCATGCTGTCGGGCCGGTTCAAGGTCACCAACGCGACGCCGGCTTCGACGTCGACCGTTACTACTTCCGCCATGTCTGTCTCCTTCACAGTTTTCTGAAAATCTCACCAGGGCGTGACGAACGGGTGACGCCCCTTGGTCGACGCGCGACCGCGTTGCGCAGCCTCGATCGCGCTCAGGATCCAGCGCCTGGACTCCGCCGGATCGATGACCTCGTCGAAGTCGAAGGTCGTTGCCTTGTTCAGAGCCTTGCCCGCCGCATAGAGCTCTTCGACCCGCTGGTCGAAGAAGGCCTGGCGCGCCTGCGGATCGCTGATGGCTGCCAGCTCCTTGCGGTAGCCGAGCTGGACCGCGCCTTCGATGCCCATGGCGCCGTATTCGGCAGTGGGCCAGGCGATGTTGAACATGGGGGCTTTCTGCGCGCCGCCCATCATGGACACCATGCCCAGGCCGTAGGCCTTGCGGATCACGATGGTGATCGACGGGGTCTGCATGTTCGCGCCCACCGCCATCATCCTGGAGGAGTGGCGCACCAGGGCGGTCTTCTCGGCCACGGGACCGACCAGCACGCCGGGGGTGTCGCACAACTGCAAGACGGGCAGTCCGAAGGCATCGCACAGTTGCAGGAAACGCGCGCCCTTGTCCGCGGCGTCGGCGTCGATGGCGCCCCCAAGCTGCGCCGGGTTGTTGGCCACCACGCCAACCGCGTGGCCCTCTACCCGGATCAGCGCGGTGATGAGTGAGCGGCCGAACCCGCCCTTGAGCTCCAGCACGCTGCCCTCGTCGGCCAGCAGGTCGATGACATCGCGCATTTGGTAGGCGCGGCGGCGATCGGCCGGTATGACGTTGCGCAAGAGGGCCTGGTCCGGGCACGGCGCAGCAGGAATCGGCCCCTGGAAGTACGAGAGATAGCGGCGCGCCATGTCTGTCGCCTCGGCCTCGTCCTTGACCAGGATGTCCGCGCATCCGGTGCTGTAGTGCATGCGCGCAGGGCCGATCTCATGGGGAGGGAACACGCCGAGTCCGCCGCCCTCGACCATCGCGGGGCCGCCCATGCCGTAGGAGGCATTTTCAGTGGCGATGATGACATCGCACACGCCCAGCAAGGCTGCGTTGCCCGCGAACGCCAGGCCGGAGATCACCCCCACCAGGGGCACCTTGCCGCTCAGTCGTGCGAAGCGGTTGAAGGTGATGTGCTCGCCGGGCTTCTCGGTGTCGCCCGGGCGGGCGCCGCCGCCTTCGGCATACACGACCACAGGCAGGCCCAGGCGTTCGGCCAGCTCGATGGTGCGCACCGCCTTGCGATAGCCTTCCCGGCCCTGAGTGCCCGCCAGCACCGTCGCGTCGTAGGCCATGACCGCGCAGCGTGCCGTCTGCGGGTCGAACCATTGGCCATTGACGCAACCCAGGCCGGCGATGAAACCATCGGCGGGCGTGGTCTTGATGAGGTGATCGAGTGGATGGCGCGCACGCTGTGCGGCCACGACCAGCGACCCATATTCGAGGAAGCTGCCGGCGTCGCAGAGGTCTTCGATGTTTTCGCGCGCGGTGCGCTGGCCGCGCGAGCGCCGCCGCGCCACCGCCTCGGGCCGCGCTTCGTCGCGGGTCTGCAAGCGCCGCGCGAAGAGGGCCTGGAGGTCCGGGTGGGGTCGGCCGCCCTGATCGGCCGCCGCCTCGCTGGAGGGCAGGTCGTCCGCCGCCAGTTCCTCCACCCACGCCAGCGGCTGGTTCTCCAGCACCGTGTCGCCCACCTGGATGTCCAGGCGCATGAGGCGTCCGCCTTGGGGCAGCTCGATGACATGCTCCATCTTCATCGCTTCAAGGACCAGCAGGGGCGTGCGTGGCGCACACACGTCGCCCACAGACAGGTGGACGGCCGTGACCGTCGCATGGACGGGCGATCGCACCACCTTGCCCGGGCCGGTCACATCGTCGAAAGACGCTGCAGCTTCGGCGGCGAGGGACTGGGGACTGTGGGCCTGCTCGTAGCGTGCCGCGGCCTGCGCCAGGGCCGGTGCATGTTCGTCGAGGAAGCGTGTGTGAACGTTGTTCGCCTGAACGTCCGGGTGTTCCAGCAAGGCTTGCAGAAGTCCGATGCTGGTCTGCACGCCTTCCACCCGGAACTCGGCCAGCGCGCGGCGCATGGCCTGCACGGCCTTGGCAAACACCGGCTCGGTGCTGTGCACGATCACCTTGGCCAACAGCGAATCAAACCCCATCGCTGTGCGAAAACCCGTGTGGCCGCAGGTGTCGACGCGCACGCCAGGGCCGCAGGGAGGCTCGAACACTGTGACCTGGCCGGTTGCGGGCAGCACCTTGCCATCGGCTGCCAGGCGCTCGGTGTTGACGCGCGCCTGGATGGCAAAGCCCTGGATGCGGCGAACCTCATCGAGGCCCAGTTCGGCAAGCCGGGCCCCAGCGGCGATGCGCAGCTGGGCGCTGACCAGGTCAATGCCGGTAATGGCTTCCGTGACGGTGTGTTCGACCTGGATGCGTGGATTGACTTCGATGAACGCGTGTTCCAGGGTGGCATCGGGACGCTCCCATACCAGGAACTCCACGGTACCCAATCCCTTGTAGCGGGCTTGCTTTGCCAGCCGCAGCGCATCGGCGATCAGGCGCTCACGCATGTCGACCGGCAGGCCGGGGCTGGGCGCGATCTCGATGATCTTCTGGTGCTGGCGTTGCAAGGTGCACTCGCGCTCCCACAGGTGGGCCACCGTCTCACCGTCGCCAAGAATCTGCACCTCCAGGTGCCGGGCCCGGGGCAGGTAACGCTCGATGTACAGGTCACCGTTGCCCACCGTGGCGCGCGCCTCCGATCGGCACCGCTCATACGCCTCCTCCAACGCATCGAGCGAGCGGACGATGCGGATGCCGCGACCGCCCCCGCCGGAGATGGCTTTGAGCATGACTGCGGCCTCGCTTCCGAGCGAACGGAAGAAGTCGATCGCCTCCTGCAGGCTCACGGCTTGATCGATCCCCTGGACCGTCGGGATGGATGCCTTGCGCGCGAAGTCGCGAGCACGCGCCTTGTCTCCGAACAGCGCAATCGTCTGGGCATCGGGCCCGACGAAGACCAGGCCGGCGTCGCGGCAAGCCGCGGCAAACGCAGCGTTCTCGCTGAGGAAACCATAGCCGGGGTGGATCGCCTCGCATTGCGTGGCGCGGGCCGCGGCGATGACGCCTTCGATGTCCAGATAGGCTGCCGCGCCCCGGCCGCGCAGGGGGATGGCCTGGTCCGCGCGCCGAACGTGAAGGGCCTGCGCATCGTCTTCTGAGAAGACCGCGACCGACTGCGTCGACGAAGCCTGAAGGGCGCGCGCCACCCGGATGGCGATTTCTCCGCGGTTGGCGATAAGGACCCGATTGAATTTCAAAAGTCTCTCCAGTGCTTTGAGTGGCTTGGCGCCGCTGGTGCGATCGGATTTCGCTCCCGGGCGCCGGGTCTGCATTGATAGTACACTAAGTGTAAGACGTTGAATAGGTGGCCTGTTCGACACCTGCGAAGGCGTGGACCCGCCCGGGTCGCGTCGCTCACATCAACCCAGCGGAGCACCTATGAGTGAAAACCATGTCAGCTATGAAGTCCGGGACGGGATCGCGTTCGTGACGCTCCGACGCCCGGAAAAGCTCAACGCCTTGACTTCTGGAATGACTGCCGCATTGGCTGAAGCCTGGGCATGCATGGAGGCTGATGACGCGGTCAAGGTCGCCATCCTGCGGGCTGAAGGGCCCTCTTTTTGTGCGGGTGCCGACTTGCTGGCCGAACACGCACCCGATGCACAGACGGACGGACTGTCGTGGCGGTTGCGCATGTCGCGCGCCATCCCCAAGAACGGCGTGCGCGTCTTCAAGCCCATCATCGGTTGCATCCAGGGCTACACGCTGGGCATCGGCTATATCCTGGCCATCAAAGGCTGTGACATCACGATCGCGGGTTCAAGCGCCTTGCTGGGTTATCCGGAATCCGTCGCCGGGGTCGTTTCACAACCGCTGGAATACCAGCCCTACATGCCGTTCAAGACGAGCCTGGAATTTGCCCTGATGGCGTGGAAGAACGGGCGGCTGATCGACAGCGAACGGGCCTATCAGCTGGGGCTTGTCAACGCCGTCGTGCCCGACGGAGAGCTCGAGACGGAGGCGCTGCGCTGGGCCGACATGCTCAAGCAGATTCCACCGCTCTATGTCAGGGCGATCAAATATGGGCACTACAAATCAATCGATACGGCGCGGGCACAGCAGGATCGGGACTACCTGGACTTTGTCTGGCCCCAGGAAAACAGTCCGGTCGCGCCTGACATGAAAAGTCACTTGGTCAACAAGCGGCAGTAGGAGTTTGCCGCCGTAGCTCGGGCGCGAGCGTCTCGTCTGCGCGCGGAGCCTGTGGTGGCAACGGCGCCCCAAGCGCATTGTGCAAAAGCTCGACCGAGCCGCGTGCCAATGGCTTGGTCGATCAAGTCCCGAAAAGTTCTGCGCACAGGTTGCGCAGCCATTGGTTCGCGCCATCGCTATGCATTCGGGCATGCCAGTACTGCCGAACCTTGTAGGCAGGAATTCGAAATGGGCACGCCAGTACCTGCAGTTCGAAGTTCTTGGTGAAGCCTTCGGCGACTTGCCGCGGAACTGTCGCGATCATGTCGGTCTCCGAAAGCGCGGCGGCAATTCCGAGGAACCCAGGTAGCGCAAGCAAGCAGCGGCGTTCAATGCCCTGTGTCTTGAGTTCCGACTCGATGAGTTCGTTGACCTTGCCATAGCTCACTTCGATGTGGGCCTCGCGCAAATAAGCGGCCAGCGTCAGCCGGCCTTTGATCCGCGGGTGCTTGCTACTTGCCAGGCAGACGAAGTCTTGCGAGAAGAGCACCTGCTGATAGAAGCCGACTTCCATCCCGTCTACGAATCCGCCGATGGCCAGATCGGCGTCCCCGGACTCCAGCAGCTGGGCAGTGCGATTGTCCACCGGGAGGGCTTCGACGCGAATTCGGGGCGCAACGGTCCGGATGCGTTGAAGCAGTCGCGGAAAAAGCGTCATGTGACTGGAATCAGGAACGCACACGCGAAAACTGCGCGATGAATCGGCAGCGTCGAAGACGTCCGCGCTCTTTGCCATGGTCTGCAGCATCTCCAGCACATGCTGCGCCTGAATCAATAGCTTCTCTGCACGCGGGGTCGGACTCATTCCTGCCTTCGTCCGCACGAACAAAGGGTCATTGAATTTCTCCCTCAGGTGACGCAGGCCAATGCTCGCGGTGGGCTGCGTCTGGCCCAGGCGCTCGGCCGCACGCGTCACGCTGCGCGTTGACGCCAAGACCGTCAAGAGCAGGAGATGACGCACGTCCAGGTACGACGAGATGAGCGGTGACAGGTTCAGGTTTTGGGTGCCGCTCATGTCGTTGATCCTCCAGCCTCTATTCGATGCCATCTATGACGTTTATGTAAATCACAAAATTGACGCTATTTTGCCCGGAACATACAGTGCGCCCAAGCCATTGCCCCCATCCGCACATGCCACACGCATCTGACTTTCGTTTTTGCCACCTCCACGCCCAAGATGGAGTCCTCACTGTCACGCTGCATCGACCCGAGGTGCTGAACGCGCTGCACCGTGCGGCGCATCTGGAACTTTCCGACGTGTTCGATCTCTATGCCGCCGATCCTTCGCTGCGTGTCGCGATCGTCACAGGCAGTGGGTCTCGCGCCTTCTGCGTCGGCGAGGACCTCAAGGAACGCGCGATGCATGGCGAGTACGACTATCCCAAAGGAGGTTTTGGCGGGATCACCATGCGCTTCGATTTGTGGAAGCCCGTCATCGCTGCAGTGAATGGCCTGTGCCTGGGCGGAGGTACAGAAATACTCGCAGCATGCGATCTCGCGATCGCCGAAGCGCATGCGCAATTCGCCTTGCCGGAGCCGCGGGTCGGACTGGCTGCTCTCGGCGGCGGTGCCCTTCAACGCTTGGCACGTCAGCTGCCAATGAAAGAGGCGATGTGGATCGCGCTGACCGGCCAGCGCATCGGTGCGGAAGAAGCGCGCGCCATCGGCCTGGTCAATCGCGTCGTCCCGGCAGGGCAGGCGATGCAGGCCGCGCAGGCCTTGGCGCGCCAGATCATCGAATGCGCGCCGCTGGCGGTGGAGTGCACCAAACAGGTCATGATGCAAAGCACGGCCTGCCGTGACCTCGAGGAGGCCATGCACGCCACCTACCCCGCAGCCGAACGGATGCTCGCCAGCGCCGACGCGAAAGAAGGCCCGCGAGCCTTCGCTGAAAAGCGCGCGCCGCGGTGGAGCGGCCAATGAGCGGCGTCCGCGCCCGCGTACCGGGCGGAAAATTCCTGACGGCCGAGGCCGCGGTCGCCCTGATCAAGGATGGCGATACCGTTGCCTTGTGCGGCGGCGGTGGCGGTCTGATGGAGGCCAGCCACCTCATGGAGGCGGTGGAACGTCGATTCCTGGCCACGGGCCATCCGCGCAACCTCACCGCAGTTCATTCACTGGGCATCGGCGACAAAGCAGCGCGCGGGATGAACCGCTTCGCCCACGAAGGCCTGGTGCGTCGCGTCATCGGCGGGCACTGGGTCTGGTCGCCGCGCATGCAGGCGATGGCTCGTGACGAAAAGATCGAGGCCTATTCGCTGCCTGGCGGCGTGATCATGCAGCTCTATCGGGAGATTGCCGCGGGGCGGCCCGGGCTCTTCACTCACGTCGGCTTGGGCACTTTTGTCGACCCGCGTCTTGGCGGCGGCAAGTTGAACCGGCGCACGACAGAGGATTTGGTGGAGGTGGTTCAGATGGACCACCGGGAATACCTTCGGTACAAGCCATTTCCAATCAACGTCACTCTGATCCGCGGGTCCTACGCGGACGCGCACGGCAACATCAGCCTGGACGACGAGACCGCCAACCTCGAGATCTACCAAGCCGCCGTGGCGGCCCACAATTCCGGAGGGATCGTCATTGCCCAGGTGCGCACTGCCGTGGAAGCCGGGACGCTGCGCGCGCGTTCGGTTCGAATTCCCGGGGCCATCGTGGACGCGGTGGTGGTCGATCCGAAGCAATCCATGGGCTACGACGTCATCTTCGATCCGATGATGGCGGGCCTGGTCCAAGGCATTGTCCAGCCTGAGCCCGAGACCCCTGTCGGGCTGCGCGAGGTGATCGCCCGAAGGGCGCGGATGGAGCTGTTCGATGGCGCAGTGATCAACTATGGCTTCGGCATGCCCGACGGCGTGGCCAGGCTCGTTGCGCGGCGCGGCGATGCGCATCGCTACTACCAGACCGTTGAACATGGCAACTACGGTGGCGATTTGCTCATAGGCGAACAATTCGGATTCGTCCGCAACCCGAGCGCGATGCTCGATGGCCCGTCACAGTTCGACTTCTATGCCGGTGGCGGCCTGGACATTGCATTCCTGGGGTTCGGGGAAGCAGATGCATCCGGAAACGTCAATGTCTCCAAACTCGGTGGGCTGGTCGTCGGCCCGGGCGGTTTTATCGACATTGCGCATAACGCGCGCAAGACGGTTTTCTGCGGCAGTTTCGACGCCAAGGGCACGCGCATCCGCCTGGCCGATGATGCGCTGCATATCGATCGGCATGGTGAAGTGACCAAGTTCGTTCGCCAGGTGGCGCATATCACCTTTGCGGGGCAACTGGCGAGACAGCGGGGTCAGCGTGTTCTGTATGTGACCGAGCGCGCTGTCTTCGAGTTGACGGACGAGGGAGTGGTTCTCACCGAAGTGGCTCCAGGAGTCGATGTGCGCCGCGATGTGCTGGAGCGAATGGACTTTACGGCCTTGGTGCCGCGCGAGCCGAAGCGCATGCCGGTCGAATGCTTTTCCAACGATTCACGAGACGCGACTTTGTGAGTTGTTGGCAGGCTGCCGGGCGGCATACGGATTTACTTTCAAAGGAGATAGAGACCATGAGAAACACAGCAATTCGCAGGCGGACGCTTCTTGCCGCAGGTGCCTTGGTGGCCGCGCCGGCCATCATCCGCGCGCAAGGCTACCCCACGAAGCCGATCAAGATAGTCGTCGGGTTCGCCCCCGGCGGTACCACCGACATCGTGGCGCGCCTGCTGGCGCCCTATCTTTCCGACAGCCTGGGACAACCGGTCGTGATTGAAAACAAGTCCGGCGCCTCGGGGAACATCGGAACCGACCTGGTCGCCGGCACGACGCCCGATGGCTATACCTTCCTGGTGTCGGCCAGCGGGCAGATCGTCGTCAATCCGGGCACACTCCCGGTGCTGCGCGCGCATCCTGTGAAAGATCTGCAGCACGTCTGCGGCGTTGCGCAATGCGACGTCGTGCTTGCCGTCAATCCGGCTGTCCAGGCAAGAAACGTGGGCGAACTGGTTGCGTTGTCCAAGCGTGAGCGGATGACCTATGGCACTTCGGCCAACGGCGGCCTCACGCATGTTCTCTTCGAACTGTTCAAGATGCGCGCGGGCCTCGACATTCCCGCCGTGCACTATCGCGGTACGGCTCCCATGATGCCGGACTGGATGGGGAACCAGTTCCAGCTGGGCCTGGACACCGTCACGACGCTGATGCCCTACATCAAAACAGACAAGTTGCGCGGGCTTTTCATCATTTCGAAAGTCCGTTCGCCGCTATTGCCAAACGTTCCGACGGCAGCGGAAGCCGGGCTCAAGGACTTCGACGATTACAAGAACTGGTTCGGTCTTCACGCGCCGAAAGGAACGCCCGAGCCGATCGTCAGCCGGGTTCGCCAGGCGGTCATGAAAGCCGCCCAGGACGCGGGCTACAAGGAAAAACTGTCCGCGCAGGGCTTGTCCGCCATGACGGAAACGGCCGACGAGTTCAACCGCCGAATTCAATCCGAACTGCAGGCCTATGCAGAGGTGATCAAGAAAGCGAACATCAGGATTGAGTAGTTGACGGCCCTCGGTGCATCCGGCCAGCGCCACGGTGCCGGCTTGATGCTACCGCGCTATTCAGCGGGCACTGCCGTTCTTCCGCTCCGCAACAAGCGTCATCGACGCGACGCGTGCGTACTTCCGAAGCGCCATGTGGTCGATCGAATTCTTTACCACCGGGGCACTCGTCTTCTGATGGGTAACGCACTGGTCGGAAGACTTCTTCTATCGCTGGGCACGCGTGACGTTACGCTCGTGATGCGCGGCGCGCCCTTGAGGACGGCTACGTAACCCGCGCAAACACGATCAGCAAACTTGAAAAGAAATTGGGGTCTCCTCCCGGCAATCTTGAGAAAACCCTGACGCGCTTCAATGGCTATTGGAAAGACGGCGTGGACCCGGAGTTTGGCCGCGGCACGACGGTTTACCAGCGCGCCAACGGGGATGCGAATTGGTCCGGCCCCAACCCGAGCCTCGGTCCCGTTCAGACGCCGGACTTTTATGCGGTACGCCTGTACCCCGCCGACATCGGCGCAGCAACCGGTTTGGCAACGGATTCCGTCGCCCGAGCGCTTGATGCAGAGGGGCGCGTCATCCCGGGGCTTTATGCAGTCGGCAATGACATGCAGTCGGCCATGGGCGGTATCTACCCGGCTCCCGGAATCACCCTCGGTCCCGGGTTGGTGTTTGCGTACCTGGCTGCATTGGATGCCTCTGCACGTGCGGGTAAGGGACGGGCGCAGCAACGACGCTATGGAGAGTGCGCCTTGTGAGCGGCCCCGACGAACAGATTAGGTGGCTGTACCCTGCAGGACTCGATCGCGGAACGCCTGGCCGAACTCGGGTGCGCGGTCGAGTGCGACTTCCAGCGCCACGTGCTGCTCGTCGACGGCCGCTGGCATGTCCAGCTCGTCCTGTCGTGGCGGCGGTCGCACACTCGAGAGCCCGCACGGTTCGTCCAGCGGCGGCGACGCACCCGGAGCGACTACCGCCGCATAGCGCTCGCCGGCGACGACGTGCTCCCCGCCCACTACTACCTGGTCAGGAGGCCCGGTACGCGTTCCTCATGCTGCTGCGGCCGGAGAACCTGGCAGCGGTCGAGGAGTACCTGCTCATGGGCATCGAGCAGCTCGCCACCTATCTGTCGACCCGGAGCGCCGCATCTGAGGGGCCGGAGGTGATGCCCGCCCGCGGCCGGGCAAAGCCGGACCGGGGGAAGGATCAGGCGGCCCGGGATCGTGATGAGTGGATCGAGCACCTCGCGTGGTGCCGGCAGCTTGCCGAGGGTCATTCGGCCGAGCTCATCTCGCGACGGCGTCAGCTTGAGGAGAGAGGGAACCGATTCGCGCTGCGGCTGCGGGCGAAACGGAAAGCTGAGTAGAAGTCTTCTCTCGCGGCGGACACTGGGGAAGCGGCAGAGTTCGATCCCCGGGGGTCCAGGACAAAGGACACAGGAACGAACTATGTCGCGTGGAACGCCTGCACCCCTGGCGCTGGATCGATTGAACGGAGACTTTGAGCCTGGGCGCATCCCTCACCGCACATCAGATGTACCAATGTCACCCCTGAATCGCCCCGGCTTTCGTAGAGGCCAGTTGGTTTAAGTCAGGCCGCCCCCGTGGGAGCCTGATTGGCGAGTTGCCGGTAGTAGTTTGCCTCAGCCTCCGCCGGCGGGATGTAGCCGATGGGTTCGAGCAATCGGTGGTGGTTAAACCAGGAAACCCATTCGAGCGTGGCCAGTTCCACTGACTCCTTGGTTTTCCATGGCGCCCGTCGATGGATCAATTCGGCCTTGTAGAGCCCGTTGATGGTCTCGGCCAAGGCGTTGTCGTAGGAGTCGCCCTTGCTGCCCACAGACGGTTCAATTCCTGCCTCGGCAAGGCGCTCTGTGTACCGGATGCTCACGTATTGCGAGCCGCGATCGGACTGGCACACCAGGCTGCCATCTCGCTCGGGCTGCCGGGCGTACAGGGCCTGTTCGAGGGCGTCCAGCACGAAGTCCGTCCTCATCGAGCTGCTCACGCGCCATCCGACGATGCGCCGGGCAAACACGTCTATGACGAACGCAACGTACAGCCAGCCTTGCCAGGTCGACACGTAGGTGCCCGGGGCGGTTCTCGCATCCATGCAGCCAGTACGGCGCGCGTGCTCTTGCTCAGAGGCGTGCATCGTCCCTTGCGGCCCTTGCCGATAACTCGAACATGGGCGCCGGTGCCTACGTGCAGATCCTCGCGCCGAAGGCTTGTCAGCTCCGACAGACGCAACCCCTAAGACTACCGCGCCCGCGCCACGAAAGCCCTGAGCTTGCCTTCATTCAGCGTGTACTCGTCGCGCGAGACGCCGGTGGACACCAGGATGTCCGACACAAGTGGCGCGAAGTCGGCCACGTTGTCGATCGTCATGCCGCTGGCAACGGCCAGGCGGCCGCCGACGGCGCGGCTCATGGCCTCGATCTTGGCCAGCGCGGGCGCCGATCCAGTGGCCGCGCCGCTGGTGGTCGGGATCATGCCCAGCGAGGTCGCCACGCGCGCGGCGGCCGCGGGGTCGGGCTCCTCGCCCTGGTATTTGAAGGCCACGCCGGCAAAGACCGCGATCTGCGGATGCCGGCGCATGGCCTCGCACAGGGCGCGGCCGGTGTCGTCGATGCCGCTGGAGGCGATGCCCGAGGCACCGACCCACAGCGCGTTCACACCCGCAGCCGCGGCCGCATCCATGGCCTGGCCCGGCGAGTACGTCAGCAGGCACAGGCCGACGGACGGTGTCTCATCTCGTGTGGAGCGTACAGTGGCCCAGCAGTCGTTTAATGTGGCGCCCAGCGTGGGCAGCGCCGCGTCCCCGCCCGTATGCGAGATCAGGAACACGCCGTCAGCGCCGCAGGCCAGCGCCAGCTGCGCCTGCGACAGCGTGGTGTCCGCATCCCGGTGATGGATGACGATGTGGATGCGGCTCATGGCGCCCGATCTACTCAATCTACCTTGACTTGGCCGTTTGCGAGCGTGGTCTTCCAGCGGGCGGAGCTTTGCGCCAGCCAGCTACGCGCGGCGGCGCCCTCGCTGTTGATCATGCGCGTGTCCAGTTTGCGGTAGCGCTCGATCAGCGCGGGGGCGTTCAGGGCTTGGCGGATCTGCTCCTGCCAGTAGCTCTGGGCCGCCGCCGGTGTGGCCTTGGGGACGGTGATCACATAGCCGTAGGATAGGCTGAAGCCCGGAAAGCCGGCCTGCTCCAGCGTCGGCACATCGGGCAGCTCGGGCGAGCGCTGCCTGCCCGAGACGGCCAGGGCCACTAGCTTGCCTGACTGCAGGTGCGGGCGGACGCCGCCGATCACCACGAACGCGGCGTCCACGTGGCCGGCCAGCAGGTCGTTTACCGCCGGCGCGTTGCCGCGGTACGGAACGTGCGTGGCCTGGATCCCGCCGCGCTCGGCGAAGGCGACGAAGGCCAAGTGGCCCGGGCTGCCGCTGCCGGCCGAGGCATAGGTCAGCTTCGACTGCTTTGCCTTGCGCACCAGGTCGTCCACGGTGCGGACGCCGCTGCCGGCCGGCACCGTCAGCACCTGTTCGAAGGCGCCCACCAGCCGCACCGGCGTCATGTCAGCCAGCGGGTCGTGGCCCAGCTTCGCATACAGGTGCGGGCTCACGGTGATGGCGTTCTCCGCCGTGAACAGCAAGGTGTGGCCGTCAGGCTCGGCACGCATCAGCGCCTGCACGCCCAGATTGCCGTTCGCGCCGGTGATGTTGTCCACCACCACCGGCTGGCCCACGCGCTTTTGCAGCTCCTCGGCCAGCACGCGCGCCATCACGTCTAGCGGCCCGCCGGCGGCGAAGTTCACGATGATCTTCACCGGCCGGGTGGGGAAGGCCTGTGCCATGCCCGCGAGGGGCGACAGGGCGGCCAGGGAAAGAAGGGTTCGTCGTTGCACTGTCATCATCAACTCCTGTGATCCGGTTGTTGCGGCCTCAATGGCCCTTCATCGCCTGCTGGTGCCACCAGGAGCTCCCGCCGATGACCTTCGCGTCCACCACCAACGGTCGGCGCAGACCGCCGCGTACCATCTCGCTCAGCCGCTGCAGGTCGGCCTTGCCGCGCACCGTGATCCCGTCGGCGCCGTAGCCGCGGGCAATGGCGGCAATGTCGGTGTCCGGAAACTCCACCGTTTCCGTCGGGTGGCCCTGCGGGCCGAAGTAGTAGACCTCGGCGCCGTAGCCGTGGTCGTTGTAGACCACGATCAGCATGCCCAACTGCAGGCGCACCGCCGTCTCCAGCTCCGCGATGCCCATCAAAAATCCGCCGTCGCCGCAGGCCACCACCGGAAAGCGCGCGGGCTGCGCCAGCGCCGCGCCGATGCCGGTGGCCAGGCCTAGGCCGATGGACTGGAACGCCTGGGTGAAGGCGAAGCTGTTCTCGTCCGGCACCCGCAGGTACATGCTGGGGTAGCCCATGAAGTTGCCGGAGTCCACGGCCACGACACGGTCCTCGGGGATCATCCCGTCCAGCACCAGCGACAGCGTGCGCGGGTCGACCTGGGTGGCGGTGCTCGCGTCCTCGTGCGGCGTGTCGCGCCAGGAGCAGCGTGCGGCGATGTCGCGCCGCAGCGCCTCAGAGCGGCAGCCGTCGCCCCGATAACCATGCGAGCGCAGCAGCTCGGAGACGGCCAGCGCGGTCGCCGCAACGTCGCCGACCACGCCCAGCTCCACAGGCCGGTTCTTGCCAATGGCCGCGGGCTCCAGGTCCACCTGCACCAGGCGCACGCCGCGTCCCAGCAGGTGGCCATGGCCGGTGGTCCACATGTTGAGCGCCGAGCCCCAGCCGACGATGACGTCGGCATCGGCGATCAGTTCGGCCGTGAAGGGCGAGGAAAACCCGCCCGCCACGTCGATCGCCCACGGGTAGCCCGCGAACAGGCCCTTGGCGACGGCGCCCTCCGCCACCAGCGCGCCGGTGTCGTCGGCCAGCCGCTGCAGCGCGTCGCGGGCGGCCGCGCCGCGCGAGCCGCGGCCGGCGATGAAGACCGGACGCTTCGCCGTTTTCAGCAGTTCGGCCAGTGCCTGCACCGCGGACGGCGCCGCCTGGGGGCGGGGGGCGGCCACCAGCGGCTGCAGCTCCTCCAGCCGTTCCATCGCGATGGTCTCGGCCTGCACGTGCAGCGGCAGGTTCAGCAGCACGGTGCGCCTGTCGTTGAGCGCCAGCGCATAGGCGGCGCGCACGTCCGCCAGCATGGTCGCCGCCGAGCGCACCCGCATCGTGGAGGCGCCAACCGACCGCGCGAGCGCGTCCTGGTCCATGTGGAAGTTCGATGCGGGGTCCGCGGTTTCACCGCTCACCACCAGCAGCGGCGTGCGGCTCTTGGCCGCCTCGCCTATGCCTGTGGTGGCGTTGGTGAGCCCGCAGCCTTGGTGCAGCGACACCAGGGCGACCTCGCCGCTCATGCGCGCGTAGGCGTCGGCCATGGTGGCCGCGCCGCCTTCGTGGCGCGCGGCCACGAAGCTGGCGCCACCGCGGACCAGGCCGTTGGTGAAATGGAAGTTGCCGCTCCCCACCACGCCGAAGGCCCGGCGTATGCCTAGGCGCACCAGCGCCAATCCCACGGCCTCGCCGACGGAGACCTGCCCTTCGCGGGCCTTCACTGTTTCTACCATCCCGGCTGTCCTGCGTGTGTCTGTCGTGCCACGGGCATCAGTCAAGCTTCTGCCCCGCCAGCGCCGCCTTCCAGCGGCTGCTGCTTTGCTCTATCCAGGCGCGGGCGCTCGCGCCGTCGCCGTTGACCACCCGGGTGTCGAAGGCCTTGAGGCGCTCCAACATCTTCGGGTCGGCCAGCATCTCGTGAAAGCGCTCCTGCCACCAGGCGGTCACCTGCGGCGACGCGCCCTTGGGCAGCATGCCGAAATACGCATAGGTGACCTGGAAGCCGGGGTATCCGGCATCGGCGAGGGTGGGCACGTCGGGCAGTTCCGGCGAGCGCTCCTTGCCGGAAGTGGCGAGCGCGAGCAGCTTGCCGGCCTTCAGGTGCTGGCGCGCCCCGCCGATCACCAGAAAGCCCACGTCCACCTGCCCACCGAGCAGGTCGTTCACCGCTGGCGCGCCGCCCTTGTAGGCGACGTGCGTGGCTGAGAAACCCGCGCGCTGCGCCAGGGCCAGGAAGGCCAAGTGCCCGGGGCTGCCGACGCCGGCGGACGCATATGTCACCGGCTGCGCGCGCGCCTTGGCAACCAGTTCGGGGAGCGTGCGCACGCCCTTGTTCGGGTTGACCACCAGCACCTGCTCGAAGGTGCCGACCAGGCTGAACGGGACCAGGTCGGTGCGGGGGTTGAAGGGCAGCTTATCCTGCACCAGGGGCGTGATGGTCACCACGTTTTCCACGGTGAACAGCACCGTGTGGCCGTCGGGCGCCGCGCGCGCGACCGCCTGGGCGCCGATCAGGCCGTTGGCGCCGGGCAGCGCATCCACCACCACCGGCTGCCCGATCTTCGCCTGCAGGTGTTCCGCGAAGATGCGCGCCATCAGGTCGGCTGGCCCGCCGACCGCTAGGTTGACCACCAGCCGCACGGGCTTGCTAGGGAAGGCGTCGGCCGCCGAAGCCGCGCCCATGCTGACCGCCGCCGCCAGGACGGCGAGGCACCAGATGAATTTGCGCATGGCGTCCTCAGTACTTGCCGCTCAGGAGGGACCCGGCCTCGGGCACCACCGTCTCCAGGCCCAGACGCTTGAGCATCACGTAGGTGGTGCAAACGGCCGCCGACACCACCGGAATGCCCGCTTCCGCCTCGACCTGGGCGATCACCGGCAGCGAGGGCATCTGCACGCAGGCCGACAGAACGATGGCATCAGCGCCTTTGTAGTCCAGGCGCTGGTAGATCTCCAGCAGGCGATTGGGGTCGTGGCGGCCCACCTCCAGGTTGTCCGGGATTTCGAGGGCCACATGGTCCAGCACCTCGAAGCCCTCGGCCTTCAGGTAGTCCACCACCAGCTGCGTCAGTGGCTTCAGATACGGGCACAGCACCACGATGCGCTTGGCGCCCAGGGCCTGCAGGCCCTCGACCAGGGCGCCGGCGCTGGTGACCACCGGTGCCTCGGCGCCATTGTCCAGCGTGCGCTGGTGCAGCCGCTGCTCGGACTGGCGGTGGTAGCCCAGGCCCATGCTCATGATGGCCACGAGGCAGGCGTAGCCCAGCACGTCCACGCGCGCATCGCTCAGCTCCAGCGCGCAGCGGTCGCTGTCGCGGTCCATGGCCTCCAGTTCCTCCTTGACCACCTTCTTCATGCGCATGCGGCTGGAATGGAAGGTGAAGCGCTCGGGCCGGATCTGCTGGCGCGCCAGCAGCATGGCCGGGATCTCCGTCTCCATGGTGGTGTTGGAACTCGGCACGATCTGGCCGATGCGGTAGGGAGTGGTGCGGGTCATTCGCGAAGTCCTTTGTTCTCGGCGCCGCCCAGCAGGTCGGGCAGATGCGCATCCTGTGCGTCCGGCGTGTCCTGTGCGTCCAGGAAGCGCGCAGCCTCCAGGCCGCGGCGGTCCACGCGCAGGTCAAAAATGTCGAAGCGGTTGTACTGGCCGGTGATGTCGTGCATCTGGCGCGGTTGGATGCAGCGCGAAAGATCGATGTCGGCGTAGACGATGCCCTCCTCATCGATCAGCGGCTGGCCCACCACGCGCCCGTCCGGGCCGATCACGCCGGAGAAGGCGCTGTTCTTGCGCGCGAGCAACTCGCGCGAGCCGGGGAAGGCCGCCTCCATCTGCTGCACGATCTCGGGCGAGACGGTGGAGCAGGACACCACCGTGTAGACCTTGCCCTCGAAGGAGTGAGCCATGGCGCGAAGCTTGATCGCCTCGGCCATGTCGTAGTCGGGCGGGGCCACCGGCAGCGCGATGTAGCTGGCCAGGTGCACCAGCTCGCCTTGCGCCAGCAGGCTGAAGCGCGCCAGCGTGTTGGTGTTCTCGCCGCAGGCGAGCATGCCGATGGGACCGATCTCGGTCTGGTGCACGCGCAAGCCCGCGCCGTCGCCGTTGGCCCAGGTCAGCTTCTCGGCCCAGGTCGGCACCAGCTTGCGGTGGCGCCCCAGCAGCGCACCGTCGGGCCCGATCAGCAGCATGGTGTTGTACAGCAGGCTCACGCTGCGCGCGGCCCGCTCGTTGATGCCGATGGCCACGTGCACGCCGCAGTCGCGCGCGGTCTGCGCCACGCGGGCGATCTCGGGGCCGGGCACCTCCACCGCGGCCTCGCACAGCTTCTGAAACCAGGGGCCGGCGGCCACCGGGCTGGCCACCCAGCTCCAGTAGGGATAGGCCGGCACGAACACCTCGGGGAACACCACCAAGGCGGCGCCTTCGGCCACGGCCTCGCGAATGAGGCGGCAGGCCTTGTCGATGGTGGCGTTCGTGTCCAGGAACACCGGCGCGGCCTGCACCGCGGCTACCTTGAACTTGGGCAGGTTCAGCATGTTCAGTCTGCTCAGACGGCCACCACCGGGTGGCGGATCTGGCCGATCTTCTCGACCGAGGCCACCACGACATCGCCCGGCTTTAGCCACTCCTGCGGGTTGCGTCCGGCGCCCACGCCCTCGGGCGTGCCGGTGGCAATGATGTCGCCCGGCTCCAGCGTGATGCCGGCGCTGATGTCGGCCACCAGTTGGTCCACCTTGAACAGCATGTGGCGGGTGTTGGACTTTTGCTTGATCTCGCCGTTGACCGTCAGCCACAGCTCCAGGCATTGCGGATCGGGGATCTCGTCGGCGGTGACGATGCACGGGCCGAAGGGGCCGTAGCTGTCCATGCCCTTGGAGTAGATCCACTGGCCGGCGCGGCGGCAGTCGCGCGCGCTCACATCGATCATGACGCTGTAGCCAAACACGTACTGCAGCGCCTTGTCCACGCTCACGCGGCTGGCGCGCCGGCCGATGACGGCCGCCAGCTCCACCTCCCAGTCCATCTGCTGGGTGATCTGCGCGTTGTGCTGGATCGGCTCGCCGGGACCGATCACGGTGGTGGGCGGCTTGGAGAAGATAACCGGCTGCTTGGGCAGGTCCTTGGAGGTGTCCAGCGTGCGGCTGGATTCGGCGACGTGCTCCACATAGTTCAGGCCGATGCCGAAGATGTTCTTGCGCGGGCGCGGGATGGGCGCGAGCAGTTGCACGTTGTCTGCGGGCACGGCCGTGCCGGCGGGGAACACGCCCTCGCAGGCGGCCAGCAGGCGGCGCAACGCGTTCAGGCCCGAGGGGCCGAGGTCGATCAGCTCGAGCATGCTCGCGGGCAGCACTTCGCCGCGCGAGGCGGCCAGGCGCTGGACATCGACGATCTCCTCGCCCTGGATCACGCCCAGGCGGGCGGCATCGACGATGGTGGCGCGGTAGGTGACAAGACGCATGGGAATCCCCTGTTTGTTAAGAAAGAACTTGTTGCTGCCCGCCGTTGTCGGCGAAGGCCTGCTCCCGATAGAGGTGCAGCGCGTTCATGACCGGCAGGTCGCTGAAGCAGAACAGGCACGCGTCCTCGGTGGCCGAGCCATTGGCATGCTCGTGCCAGGCCCAGGAGGGCACGCAGAAGATGTCGCGCTCCTGCCAGTCGAAGCGCTGGCCGTTGATCACGGAGTAGCCGCTGCCCTTGGCCACCTGGTAGAGGAAGCTGCCGGTGTGGCGGTGGGCCCGGGTGTGCTGGCCCGGGCGCAGCAGCTGCATGCTCGCGCCGATGGTGGGCATCACCGGACCGCCGGTCAGCGGGTTGACGTAGTGCATCAGCACGCCGTCATAAGGCGAGCCTTCGCTCACGCGCGCCAGGCGCTGCAGCGCCTCGTAGGTCGGGCCCCACTCGTACTTGAACAGCGGCGAGTAGGGCTTGGTCCAGCCGTGCGCGTGCGGCAGCAGCGCGGTGCCCGACCAGGTGGCGGTGCTGTCGTTGAGCGGGTGGGCTACCTGCTGGTGCAGATCGGGGTGCACCTCGTAGAAATTCGCCTCCATCGCGTTGACGAAGGGGATGTCCAGGCCGTCCTGCCAGATGCAGGGCGTGCCGTCCTCGGCCACGCCGTGCTCGTGCCAGGTGCCGTTGGGCGTGAGCACGAAGTCATTGGCGCCCAGGGTCATCTTGTGGCCATCGACGATGGTGTAGGCGCCGCTGCCTTCCATGATGAAGCGCAGCGCCGAGGCCGAGTGGCGGTGGGTGGAGGCGCATTCGCCCGGGTGCATCACCTGCAGGCCCGAGTAGAGCCAACCCACGGCGGCCGATACGTCCTGGCGCCCCGGGTTGTTCAGGTAGATCACGCGCCGGCCGGCCTTCTCGGGGGTGACCAGCGAGACCGAGCGCAGCACGTGCTCGCGCAGCTCGCGAAAGCGCCACAGCACTGGGACCGATTCCGACTTCGGCTCCCAGGGCTCGATCTTGTTGGCCACGGTCCACAGGGCGCCGGCCTTCATCTGCTCGAGCTGGCCGTAGTAGGCCAGCAGCTCGGGCGTGTCCACCACGTTGGCCCGGCCGGGCACGTCCTCGCGGTAGCTGTCGTAGTTTTTTTCGTGGTTCATGCGTTCTCCTTGATGAACTGGCGCACGCGGGCGTTGAAAGGCTGCGGCGCTTGCCAGTGGACGAAGCGGCCGGCGCCGGGGATGGGCTGGGCCTCTTCGAAGCGGCGCATTCCGGCGAGCTGTTCGGGCTGGTCGGGGAAGGGGTCTTCCGTGCCGCACAGGCCTAGCACCGGGATGTCCAGTTCCTTGAAGCGCGGAATGAGCACCGGCACGGAGGAGGCCATCTCCAGCATGCCGCGGCGGTACTCGTCGGCCGGGTGGCTGGCCAGCAGCTGGATGGCCGGCTCGCGCAGGGGCGAGCCGCGCGGCGGGATCACCTTGAACATGGCGTCGCCGCCTTCGGCGCGCAGCAGCTCGACCAGGGCCTCCCGCCCGCCCGTCTCCACCGCCTGCGCGGCGCGGATGCCGGATTGCTCCCAGCGCTCAAGGTAGGAGCGCGCGTCGTGCATCTCGCTCCAGGCCGCGATGACCAGGGCGCTCACGCGCTCGGGATGGTCGATCGCGAAGTTGGCGGCGATGGTGGTGCCGAAGGCCAGGGCCACGATGATGGGGCGCTGCATGCCGAAGTGGTCCAGCAACTCGCGCAGCTCGCGTGACTGGTTGGCCACCGAGTAGCCGAAGGGCGTGGCCGGCGTGCCGGCATGGCCGCGGCGGTCATAGGCCAGGCAGCGATAGTCCTTGGAGAACTCGGCCATCTGGTGTTCCCAGTAGTCCATGCCGTGGATCTCGCCGTGGATGAAGACCATATCGGGGCCTTGGCCCCGCAGGTCGCAGCGGAAGTCACAGCCGTTGACGCGGACGGTTTGTTTCATGATTTTTCAGTCTCCTGGTGTGCGGCCGCTCAGGGCAGGCGCGCGGCCATGCCGCGCTCCATGCCCTTGGGATCGGCGACGAATTGGCGATAGGCGGCTTCGGCCGGCCCGGGGAAGATGTCCTCGGCGCCTTGCTCGATGCCTTGCACGATGAGCTGGGCCAGTTCGGCTGGCGCCAGCTTGGTGCCAGGAATGTGCGAGCTCATGGACGTGTCCACCACCGCCGGATAGACGCCGCAGACCAGCACGCCATCGCGCGAGAGCTCGGCGCGCAGGGCCTGCGTGAGCGAGTGCGCCGCGGCCTTGCTGGCGCAGTAGGTGGCCATGTGCGGCAGGTTCACGTGGCTCAAAAGACTCAGCAGATTGACGAACACGCCATTGCGGCGCGCGCGCATGGCCGGCGCGAAGGCGGCGGCAAGATTGAGCAGGCCGAAGTAGTTCACCGCCATCTCCAGCCGCGCGCCGTCCTCGTAGCCGGGCGTGAACAGGCGCCGGTTGCCGTTGACGCCGGCGCAGTGGATCACCACCGAAACGCGGTTGCCCAGGCGTTCGGCCAGAGCATGCACGCTGCCCGCGTCGGTGACGTCCAGCAGCTCGGCGCGCACGCGCGGCTGCGGCTCGGGCGTCTCGCGGCCGGTCGCGATGATCTCGGCCACGCCGGCTTGCAGCAGGGCCTCGGTCAGGGCGGTGCCGATGCCGCCGCCCGCGCCGGTTAGCACCACCACGGTATTCTTCAGGCGATCAGCCACGGGGTGCCTCCTGCCAGTCGGGGATCAGGGTGTTGGAGGGGCGGCTCGGGTCCATCAGCTTGCGCGCCGATTCGATGCCCACCACCGGCAGGCCGGTGGGATCGAGCAGGCCGACCTGGACCAGCACCGAGGCCTGGTCCCAGTAGATGTGCTCGTTCATCAGCTTGTTGCCGCGGAAGCTGATGATGCCCACCAGTCCGACTTCCACGTACTTGCCGGTGGGCGGCACGCCGGGCAGCATCCAGTCGAAGCGGCAGTCGTGCGTGAAGCAGAACAGCACCTCGTTGACCACGCGATCCACGCCCAGGGTGCGTGAGATCGGGATGGCGCGCGCATCGCTGGGCGTCTGCGGAATGAAGTGGTCCCTGTAGAAGCGGTGCAGGCGCTCGCGGCCATAGCCGCCGGTCATGGTCGGGATATGGTTCACATAGGGCTGGTCGACCATGGTGGCGATGGTGGCGTCGGCGTCGCGCGTGTCGAACTCGCAGGCGCGGTGGGCTTCCCACAAGGCATTGAGGTCGTAGTGCGGGCCCATCACCCGGCGCAGCAGGCCGAGGGTGCGGCTTTGCGCCATATCGCTCGCCTGCTTGCGATAGCTCGAGCGCGCCGGATTGGCGAAGGCGTGGTCCACGCCGGGGTAGACGTAGATCTCGACGTCGTCGCGGCCGGCGAAGTGCGCGCGGATTGCGGCAACGGCCGCGGGCTTGACCAGCCGGTCCTCGCCGGCGAAGTGCAGCACCATGGGCACCTTGACATCGCCCACCTGGGTCAGCACCGCGTCGATGCCCACGCCGTAGTAGCTCACGGCGCAATCGACCGCGCCGGCGGCGGCGGCCAGCACCGCCATGCGGCCGCCCAGGCAATGCCCCAGCACGCCGATGCGGCCCTTGCAGGACGGGTGGTCGCGCAGGGCCTGCGCGCAGGCCGCGATGTCCTGGACGCCCAGCTGGGCGTCGAAGCGGCTGGCATAGCCCATGGCCTGCTGCGCCTGCGCCTCGTCAAGTTCCAGGCCAGGCTCGAGCCGCCAGAACAGGTCGGGCGCAAGCACCACATAGCCTTCCTCGGCGAACAGGTCGGCGAGGTGGCGTATGCCTTCGTTCACGCCGAAGATCTCCTGGCACAGCACCAGGCCCGGGCCGCTGCCCTGCCGCGGCAGGCTCAGGTAGCCGCGAAACTTTCCGCCGCCCTTGGCGGGGACCTCGATCCACTGACCCTTCATCTCAATTCTCCAGAAACACTTACTTCACGAAACCCGGCAGGAAGGTGGCGATGGCCGGGAAGGCGATCACCATCGTCAGGCACAGCACATTGGCGACCACGAAGGGCGCGACGCCGGCGAACACGCGCCACATGCCCACCTCGGGTACCAGGGCCTTGACGATGAACACGTTCATGCCCACGGGCGGGGTGATCAGGCCCAGTTCCACCACGATGACCACCAGCACGCCGAACCCGATCGGGTCGAGCCCCAGGCCCAGGATGATGGGAACGAACACCGGAACCGTGAGGAACATGGCGGCCAGGCTGTCGAACACGCAGCCCAGCACCACGTAGATCAGGCAGATGGCCACGATGATTCCCAGCGGCGGCACCTGCAGAGCCTGCACCCAGTCGACCAGGGCATTGGTCAGGCCGGCGATGGTCAAAAAGTTGTTGAACACCATGGCCGCGGCCGTGACCAGCAGCAGCGCCGCGGTGGTGCGGGCCGCCTCCAGGAGGGCCGCGCGCACCGCCGCCGGCTGCGCCTTGCCGCGCATCACCATGAACAGAAAGCCGCCGGCCGCGCCCACGCCCGCGCCTTCGGTGGGGGTGAACACGCCGAAGTACATGCCGCCCAGCACGCCCGCGAACAGGGCCAGCACCGCCCAGGTGCGGCCCAGGGCCTGCAGGCGCTCGCGCAGGGCCAGCTTCTCGGCGGGGCGGCCGTGCGAGGGGCGCACCAGCACGACGGTCCAGGCGGTGAGCATGTACATCGCCGCCAGCAGCAGCCCCGGCACTAGGCCGGCCATGAACAGCTTGGTGATGTCGGTCTCGGTCAGGATGCCGTAGATCACGAAGGGCACGCTGGGCGGAATCAGGATGCCCAGGGTGCCGCCGGCGGCCACGGTGCCGCAGGCGAAGCCGTCGTCGTAGCCATAGCGCTTCATCTGCGGCAACGACACCCGCGCCATGGTGGCGGCGGTGGCGATGGAGCTGCCGCACACGGCCGAGAAGCCGCCGCAGGCGCCGATGGTGGCGTGCGCCATACCGCCGCGCAGATGGCCCAACCATGCGCGCGCCGCCGAGAACAGGTCGTCGGCCAGGCCGGCGCGGTGGATGAAGGTGCCCATCAAAATGAACAGCGGGATCACCGACAGGCCGTGGCTGGTGAAGGCGTCGGTGACCTGCTGGGCCACCACAGTGAGCGCCGCTTCGCTGCCGCGAAACAGCATGAAGCCAATGGCGCCGACGAGCAGCATGGAGATCGCCAGCGGGACACCGGCGAAGCACAGGGCGAAGAGCGAGGCAAAGCCCGCGAGCGAAGCGATCACGTGGCGCTCCCGGAGTGTTGAAGCTTGTCGGGCAGGGCGGCTGGGGCGCGCGGCGCTCGCAGCGCTCGCCGCACCAGGGCGAACGCCACGAGGGCGGACACCGCGCACAGCACCGACAGCGCGTAGACAAACGGCGCGACCGGCAGTCGCAGGTAGCCGATCACGTCGCCGTTGCGTGCGAGTTCGCTCGCGTTAGTCCAGAGCAGCGCGCCCAGCGCGCCAAAGGTCACCGCGACAACGAGCGCGACCGCTGCGCGGCGCGCGCGCTCCAGCAGCGTGGGGCGCGCGCCGTCGAACAGGCCGATGCTCAGGTGTTCGCCGCGCCAGGTGACGGCCGGCAGGGTGCAGCCGGCGGTGAGCAGCAGCAGCACCTGGATCAGGTCGATGCTGCCGGCCAGCGGCCGGTGCAGCACGAAACGGCCGACGATGTCGATGAAGGTCACGGCCATCATGGCGAACAGGGCCAGTGCACCGAGCGACTCCAGCCAGCCGCTGGCGCGCTCGCTCCAAGGGGTCTTGTCGTTCACTGGCCGGCTCCGGCGCGTTGCTGCTCGGCGCGGTAGAAGGCGGCCGCGGCGGCGCCGTCCACGCCGCGTTTGCCCACCTCGGCGGCCCATTCCTTTTCCACGAAGGCGAAGGACTTGGCCAGCTCGCGCGTCAGGGCCTCGGGTGCGTCGACGAACTTCACGCCCTGCTCCTGCATGGACTTGATCGCCGCCTTGTTGGCCACGTCCATGGCGGCCATGCTGCGGGCGAAGGCTTCGCCGCTGAGCTTGGTGATCGCGGCCTGCTCGGCGGGCTTGAGCTTCTTCCACTTGCCCTCGTTCATCGCCAGCGAGAAGGAGCCGGCGGTGCCCAGGCCGGGCAGGTTCATGCCGGTTTTGGTGTAGCGGGCCAGGTTGAAGCCCATCACGTCCAGCGGGGTGACCGAGGTGTAGGCGTCCACCATGCCCTTGGACACCAGCTCGAAGTAGCGCACGGCCGGGCCGGCGACCACGCCCGAGGTGACCGCGCCATAGGCCCGCGCCGCCGTGCCCGGTGTGGTGGCGATCTTGGCGGACTTGACCTGCTCGATGTTGGCGAAGGGCTCTTCCCGCGTGCCGAACAGGCCCTGGGGCGGCAGCGCGAACACGGACAGCAGCTTCACGCCCTTGTGCTCGTCGGCCTTGGCGAAATACTTTTCCTGGGTGCGCCACAGCGCCACCGACATGGCCTCGGCGCTGGAGACCGGGCCGGGCACCTCGGTGATCAGCAGGCTGGTCAGGCGGTTGGGCACCACGCCGGCGAACTGCACGGTGATGTCGGCGATGCCCTTGGAGACCATGTCCAGCTGCACCGGAGGGGGCGCCAGGCTGGTGGGCGAGAACTCCACCACCACGCTGCCGCCGGTGGCCTTGTTCACGTTCTGGGCCCAGGGCTGCAGCACCTGCGTGACCAGCGGATGCTGCGGCGGGAAGAAGGTGCTGAAAAGCAGCTTGGTCTGCGCCAGGGCGCTGCCCGTGCCGAGGGCTAGGGTGGCTGCGCAGGCGACGAGGGGGATCCACTTCTTCACGGTTTGTCTCCTTTGAAAATCGGTATGGGCGCGTGAGGGCTCGGTGAGGGGTTCAGGCCAGGGCGCTGGGGTAGGGGCTGGTGTCGCCGTTGCGCGCCATCTCGCGCACCAGATCGGTCATCAGCTCGCCGCGAGTGGCCTGGTGGGCGGCGTCGTCCCAAAGGTTGTTTATCTCGTGCGGGTCGGCGCGCAGGTCGTACAGCTCGCCCCAGGCGGCGTTGGCGTACACGCTCAGGCGCCAGCGGTCGGTCACCAAGGTGCGCATGCGCGGCGGCGCGTCGAAGCCGAACAGCACGCGCTGCACCTCTTCTTCCAGCAGCACGCAGTGGCGCTCGGGCCGGGCCGCGCCTTCGGGAACGCAGGGTAGGGGCTGGCCGTTGATGCCGTTGAAGGCGGTGACCCCGGCGCGTGCCAGGATGCTCGGCGCCAGGTCGACGGTGGAACACAGCGCCTGGCTGCGCTGTGCTCGCGGGCGGGCCGGGTCGGCCCAGATGAAGGGCGTGCGGATCAGGCTCTGGTAGTGCAGCGGGCCCTTGAGCAGCAGCTGGTGGTCGCCCAGGAAGTCGCCGTGGTCGCTGGTGAAGATCACCACCGTGTTGTCGGCCAGGCCCAGCCGGTCCAACTCGGCCAGCATGCGGCCGATGGATTCGTCGATGTGCGCGATGGAGCCGTAGTTCAGCGCGATCGCCTCGCGCGCCTCGCGCTCGTCGCAGGCGAATGCGGCGGGCGTGTGCTTGACGGCCCGGGCCGCGTCGCGCTGGGCGCGCAGCCAGGCGACGTGGGCCGGCGGATTCGTGGAGGCATGGAAGGAGTGCGGCAGCTCCACCTCCTCGGGCCGGTACATGTCCCAGAAGCGGCCCGGCGGCGTGAAGGGGTGGTGCGGGTCCGGAAAGCTCGCCTGCATGAAGAAGGGCTCGCCGCCGGCGGCGTAGGCGCGCAGCCGCTCGATCGCCTCATTGGTGATCCAGCTGGTGGTGGAGCATTCCTCGGGCACCCGGGTGCGCCAGGCCTGCTTGGCCTGGGTCAGGCGGTATTCGGGCGTGGGGATCGCATGCTCGGGGCCGGCCACGGCTGCCACCTCCGGGTGCTGCGCCTGCAGCCAGCGCCAGTAGTGGCCTCGCACCTGGTCGCCATGGTCCACCGCCAGCGCCACGTCGTTGAATCCGTAGAAGGGCAGCGCCATCTCGTGGCCGGGGATGTCGCGCCAGCTCGGCCCCCACTCCTGCCAGTAGTTGCCCTCAGAGGGGCGCATCGCCTCGCGCGGCAGGCGCCGCCCGGTCGGCGGCCAGGACGCGGGCAGGCCGCACATGTTCTGCAGGTGCGACTTGCCCACCAGGGCGGTGCGCCAGCCGGCCTCGCGCAGCAGCTGAACGAAGGTGGTGGCCTCCAGCGGCAGAGGAATGCCGTTGTGTCGCGCGCCGTGTAGCGAGGGCAGGCGCCCCGTCATCAGGCTGGCGCGGTTGGGCATGCAGGCGGGCGAGGCGACATAGAAGCGCTCGGCCGTCCAGCCACGGGCGGCGATGCTGTCGATGTGCGGCGTCTTGAGCACGGTGTTGCCATAGGCGCCGACGTGGTCACAGCGCTGCTGGTCCGTGATGATCAGCAGGAAGTTGGGGCGCGCGGCGGGGCCAGGGGATCGCGAGAGGTTCATGCCGGCTCATTCTCCGGAGCGATGCTATAAAGTCCAGGGCCAATATCTTTGGTGTCTATGTCCTGAAAGTTATGGAAGACCAACCCGCTGCTTGGCTGCTGCGCCTGCGCATCCGCCACCTCGACGTGTTCCGCAGCTTGGTGCGCACCGGCAGCCAGAGCGAGACGGCCGCTTTGATGCACATCACCCAGCCGGCCCTGTCGAAATGGCTGCGCGAGCTGGAGGCGCAGGCCGGCTGCGCCCTGTTCGAGCGCGAGCGGCCGCTGCGCCTGACGGTGCATGGCGAGGTGCTGCTGCGCTATGCCGAGCGCGTGCTGGGCGACAGCCTGCGCACCGGCAAGGAGCTGGAGGCCATCCAGGCCGGCAGCTCCGGCCTGCTGCGGGTGGGCGTGCTGCGCGCGGTGGCGCCGCTGCTGGTGCCGCGCGCCATCCTGCGTAGCCGACGCGAGGCGCCGCGCCTGCAGATCCGGCTGTACGAGGACTCGCTGGACATGCTGCTGCCGCAGCTGCGCCGGCACGAGCTGGACTGCGTGATCGGCCGTCTCCATGGCCACGCGCTGGGGGAGGAGTTCCGCTCGGAGGCGCTGTACGAGGAGCCGGTGCTGGCCCTGGTGCGGCGCGGCCACCCGCTGCTGAAGAAAAAGCGACTCGCACTGGCCGATGCCGCGGCCTACCCCTGGATACTGCCGCTGCCGGGCACGCCCATGCGGGTGCGGCTGGAGGCCGAGTTCGCCGCGGCGAACACGAGGCTGCCGGTGGAGCAGGTGGAGTCGGTCTCGCTCACCATCAACGAGACCTTGGTGCACGAGAGCGACATGGTCAGCGTCGTGTCCCAGCAGCTGGCCCAGCACTACGAGGCCGCGGGCACGCTCACCGTTCTGCCGCTGGTGATGCGCCAGGCCCTGGGCCCGGTCGGCCTGCTGTGGGCCGACGACACGCCCACCATCGCGGTGGAGCGCTTTTTGGACAGCGTGCGCACCGAGGCGCGGCTGTTGCAGGAGAGCGCGGCGAGCGGGAAGAAGGCGGTTCGCCATAAACAATATACGAAATGATTTGCCGCCGGGGCCGGATGATGGTCGCGCAGCGGTGATGTAACTTTGATTTAAAAGTTGTGGAGCAGTAACGTCCTGGGCAACCAGATTCCGCTGGCGATCGTGAGCATGCCGCCCGTGGTGGCGCATGCAAAGGCCGGCAAGATGAAGGTGCTGGCAGTGACCACGGCCAAGCGCTCGCCCACCTTGCCGGAGGTACCCGCCGTCGCCGAACTGCCGGGCCTGTCCGACTACCAGTTCTCCAACTGGATGATGGTGCTGGCGCCGGCCGGCACGCCCGCCGCCATCGTCGCCAAGATCGCCGCGGACGTGGGCCGCATCGTGCACGAGCCCGCCACCCGCAAGAAGCTGCAGGAACCCGGCGTCGAGCCGGCCGGCGTGCACGGCGCCGAGCTGGCGAAATTCATGCAGCAGGAGCGCGCGCTACACCGCCGTCGCTCGGGCGCGCAACGTCCGCTTCGCGGACTGAGGCGGGGCAGGGGAATCGTCGCACGTGGAATCGACGAGATGAACCGGGCCGTGCTGTTCCCCTTCCTCTCTTGCGGCAACGCGTCGGGCGCGACACCCTGCGGGCGGATGCCCTGGCGGGTCTGACCGGTGCGATCGTGCTGGTGCCGCAGGGCGTGGCCTTCGCCACCATCGCCGGCATGCCGCCGCAGTACGGTCTGTACGCCGCCATGCTTCCGGCCATCGTCGCCGCACTGTGGGGCTCGTCCTGGCACCTGGTGTCGGGTCCCACCACGGCCATTTCTCTGCTGGTGTTCGCCACCATCAGCCCCCTCCGCGCCCGAGAGCACCGACTACGTGTGGCAGGTCCTCACGCTCACTTTCCTGATCGGCGTGGTGCAGCTGGCGCTGGGCCTGATGCGCATGGGAAAGCTCGTCAACTTCGTCTCGCACACCGTGGTCGTCGGCTTCACCGCCGGCGCGGCGCTGCTGATCGCTGCGAGTCAGGTGCGCAACTTCTTCGGCATCGCCATCCCGCGCCGCGCCGCGTTTCACAGGGCCGTGGGCAATGGTCAGGGCGCATGGGACAGCGACCGGGTTGCCCAGCTCGTGTGCAGCCTGATTTCCAACGCAGTGCCGCGCTGGTCCTGGCGAGCGGGCAGGCGGTGGCGGCGCGTGGCCTCAGGGTATCCCGCCTCGGCCAACGCCTGCGCAGGTGCCTGGCCGGTGCTGTCCTGCCCGGCCCTGAGCGTGGGCAGCAACTGTCCGACGTCTGCCGCGTTGTCGCCGACCTCGGGCGGCCACGAAGCGCTTGCCATTTCAGGCCCCAACCTGGTGGTGGCGCTCGGACGCGAGGGCAAGCGCTGTGCGCAGGTTGACGCCGAGAAGAACCTGAACTCGGCAACCATGGCCGCCAAGCAGCAGACCGACGAAGGCAAGGCCGACTACCGAACGCGCCAATGGATCGCCGAGTCGCCCAACGGCTGGATCAACAGCGTGCTCGGATTCGGCCAATTCAGTCGGAGAGGTCTGCACAGGATGTAGTCCGAGTTCAAGCTCGTCTGCATGGCCCTCAATCTGGGGCGCATGGGCAACCTCAAGGCAGCGTGAGGCCAGCAGCATGAGCGGAATCGACCGGGAACAACACGCCCAGGAGGCGCTCACGGCGGTCTCTTGGTGCCCCCATCGGCGAACCGGGCCGCCGAACCGAAAGAACGGCCCCGTCGCTTCAACAACTGATCAATTACCTCGGTTCGGCAGACTTCTGCCGCCCGGATTCACTCCTAGACTAGGGCACATACCGATGGGCGTGCGCGACCGCTTGGCGCAGTATTGGGTGTGATTACGCAACGAAGCTCTGATAGCGAGCCTGGCCTGGGTGAATGGCAGACTCAGGCACGTGCGGGTCTCGGGCCTTCGGACGCACTGTAGGACACTGGCATGTGGGTGCGCAACTTTGCAGAGCCTCAGGCGGCACTGGCTGGACTGGTGGACGCCGCGGCGGTGGGACAGCTGGTTGCGTCCGTTGGCGACTCCGATCCAAGAGCGCTGCCGCGGGCGATCGTGAGCGCGCTCGGAAAGGACCTGCCCGTGGGGCACTGTGCCGTTTTCGAGTTCTCGGAGCAGGCGCGCCCGAGCCTGTGCTTCGAGGCCGGAGCTGAATCCGCCCCGACGATACCCGATGACGCCGCTGCCTCGTATATGGCAGGCCATTACCAGGCGGACCGGCTTTATGGAATCGTCTGCGAGTTGCTGCGCGTGGGGCGGGCGGAAACCGTGATCCTGGCGCAGAGCCGGGCCGACATTTCCAATCCCGCATACCTGCAGAACTGCTACCAGCGCGGGAACGTATCGGATCGACTGTCGATGGTGGTCCCCGGAAGGCAGGACCGGCAAGTCAACCGCTGGCTGGCAGTCAATTTGTATCGGCAACAAGGGGCGAGCCCCTTCGCCGTGGAGGATATTGGCCGAGCGGATTCGCTGCTGCGGATCGTTGCCTGCGCTGTGCTCGCCCGCCATCGGCTGATTGGCACAGCGCCAGCGGCGGTGTTGCCGCAACCCGACGCACCCGTCCTGAGCGCACGCGAGGAGGAAGTCGCCGATCTCCTGTGCGCAGGACTGTCCACACCGGCCATCGCCGCTCGACTGGGCATCGCGCGCACCACCGTCACGACGCTGCGAAAGCGCGCCTATTCCAAGCTCGGCGCTGCCAACGCCCAGGAGTTTGCCGCGCGCTGGTCGCGGCGTGGCACGACCTGACGCTGTCCTCATTTTCAAGGACAGACGAGGAGGATGGTCCTGGCTATCGTCAGCGCTCCACCACTCCTAGAGGATCGAGTTTCACCATGTACTTCCAGTGGAAAACCATGCCGTATGCGCCTGCGCGCGATGGCGCCCGCGTGCCTGTCGTCATCGTGGGTGCAGGACCGATTGGCCTTGCGATGGCCCAGGCTCTCGCGCGCCGAGGCGTGCGCAGCCTGGTTATCGAGCAACGCGACCGCTTGTCCGACGGCAGCCGCGCCGTGGCCTACACCCGACGCACGATGCAGATCCTGGACGCCGTCGGTGTCGGAACAGCCGTGCTGAAGCAAGCCATCAACTGGGACCAGAACACGGTTCATTATGGTGATCGGCTGGTGTACGAAATGCAGCTGCCGCAGCCCGACGGCGAGAAGCATCGCATGACCAACCTGCAGCAATGCTGGGTCGAGCAGATCCTCGTCGATGCCCTCGCCCAAGGCGGCCTGGCCGAGGTGCACTGGGGTTGCCAGGTCGAGTCCCTCGAGCAAGACGGTGATGGTGTACGGCTTTCGGTGTACCGTAAGGACGGTGTTCGGTTCGGCGTCTCGGCCGATTACGTGGTGGGCGCCGACGGCTCCCGCGGGAGCACACGCAAGCACGTGGGGCTCGACTACGAGGGCAGGCGCTTCGAACAGCGCTTCGTCATCACCGACTACCACATGCGCTCGGATGCGCCGGCCGGTCGGCAGGTCTGGTTCAGTCCGCCGTACGCCCCCGGGACCACGGTGCTCCAGCACAAGGAGCCCTTCGATGTATGGCGCCTCGATTACCAGCTGCGCCCGGGGGAGGACAGCGACGAGGAGCTGAAGCCCGAGCGGATCGAAGCACGCCTGAAGGCACACCTCGAGATGATCGGCGAAACGGCGCCGTACGAAATCATCTGGACCAGTGTGTACCGGGCCAATGCCATCAGCCTGCCGGCCTATCGCGCGAGCCGCGTGCTGTTCGTGGGCGACGCCGCGCACCAGATCCCGATCTTCGGGGGCCGCGGGATCAACAACGGCTTTCTCGACGTGGTGAACCTGGCGTGGAAACTGGAGTTGGTTCTGTCGGGGCGCGCACCCGAGCGACTGCTGGATTCCTACGACACCGAGCGGCGGCCGGCCATTCTATCGACGATCGAAGACCTGACCAAGGTGACTCTCTACATGACCAGCCCGTCGGCCGGCGTGCAGCTGATGCGCGATGCCGTGCTGTCGCTGTCGCTCAGCGAGCGCTTCGTGCATGCTCTGTTCGACCCCTTCCGGCTGCCGGCGTATCCGGTCCTGTCGATCGACGCTGACGCGGCGACCGCAGCGGCGGACCAGGAGTTTCCCGGCGGCGCGGTTCTTGGCCAGGTTCTGCCCGACACGCCTGTGCGCCGCACGGACGAAGAGGCGAAGGACAGCCGGCTGCTGGACATCCTGGGCCCCGGCTTTTCGCTGCTCTGTTTCGGCGGAAACGATGCGGCCGATGCGACCTGCCAATCAATTTTCCAGGCTGTGACCGCCACGGACCTGCAGATCCGGTGTATCGCGGTGGGCGCGACCCGGGCGATTACTGGCGCGGCAGCGATCGCTGATACGGGCATCGCCAGCCGCCTGGGAGCAATTCCTGGCGCGGCTTACCTGGTGCGCCCCGACCAGCACGTCGCTGGGCGCTGGTTGCGCGCGAGTGCGCCCGCCATCATCGCCCGCGCCGCGGCGACGGCAGGCCAGACTTCGAACAAGAGCAAGGAGTGACATAGCATGACGCATACCGAAACCCGGGCCAACGCGCCGAAGGTCGAACGCGATTTCCAGGCGCTTTGCCAAGCACTCGACCGTGTTCCCCCGGACCAACACGCGGTGCTGCTTGCCAAGCTGGCGTTGGTGCTCTGCAGCGAGATCGACGATGCGCGGACCATCGATCGCGCGATCGAAGTCGCAGCGCGCGATCTGCCGCGCGCCGCTTGACCTGCGTTACCAGAACATTCCAAAAGGAGCGAAACATGAACAGTCTGACGAGGCGCCGGATCATCAAGGCGGGACTCGCGTCAGCCGCCCTGCAGGCCGTGCCGGCTTTTGCGCAGAAATGGCCCACGCGGCCGGTGCGGATCATCGTGCCCTTCGCCGCCGCCGGTGCGACGGATCTCGCCGCCCGCGCCGTGGCGCAGGCGCTCAGTGAGCGGCTGGGACAAAGCTTCGTTGTGGAAAACCGGCCTGGCGCGGGCGCCATGCTAGGCACGGAGTACGTTGCGAAAGCCCCGGCCGACGGATTTACGCTGTTATTCGGCTCCTCCGACGGGCTCTCCATCGGCCCCCAGATGAAGCGCAGCCTCCCCTACGATCCGGTCACCGCATTCACCCCGATCGCGATGGTGGCGTACGTGCCGATCGTCTATATCGTGAATGCAGCGTTCCCAGCGAAGACCCTGGGCGAACTATTGACGGCAGCGAAAGCACGTCCCGGTGCTATCCGGTATGGCTCCGCCGGGGTAGGCAGCATACTGCACATGGCAGGCGCACTGCTGGAGGTACGCACCGGCACGCAGCTCACGCACGTGCCCTACCGCGGCGGGGCGCCCATGCTGGCCGATCTGGCCGCCGGCCAGATCGAATTCGGGATGGCGACGGCGGAACTGGCGCTGCGCTTTGCCGGCAAGGTGCGCGCGATCGCCCAAGCCAGCCCGACGCGGCACCCGCTACTGCCCGACGTTCCCACCACGGCAGAAGCAGGCGTGGCGGACACGCTCGTCGTCAGCAACTTCGGCATGGTAGGTCCCGCAGGCCTGCCCGAACCCGTGGTGAGCCAGCTGTCTGCGGAGCTCGCGGCACTCGCCGAGTCTAGGCCGTTCCAGCAGAAAATGATTGATGTAGGCGGCGTCGCCACATACGAATCGCCACAGCAGTTCAGCCGTCGCATCGCCGACGAGAACCGCAAATGGAAGGCGGTGATTGCGCAGGCGAATATCGCTCGGATTGAATAGAAGCAGCACGAGGCAAGTCGTCCTCACCTCAGCAGTGGTGGCCGCGAGCGACCGCTGAGGCCACCCGGCATTGGCGTGCGATGTCTAGTTCGACCGCCGTGCGATAGGCGAGCACCGGCAGGTCGCCGATTCCAGGCGCGCTCGGTGACCAGAACGTGGCGAATGGCCGGGTGGGGGTGATGGCATCCACCGCAGCACCGGTGCGCAAGGCACCCGGGCGCCCGCATTTGAAGCCGCTCTCCTGCGCGTAAGCGGACGCCTTCTGCCACGCGGCGTCCAGCCCGGTTGTCCGATGCGCCAAGCTGTCGCGCCGGCACAGCACGTCCTGGATATCAGGACGGCAGACAAGAGGGGAGCGCGCTCTCACCACCAGTTCACGGGCAAGTGGGGCTTGCACGCCGTGAGCTCAAGAGTTACAAGGTGTGACGCACGCGTGGGAGGCACCTTCGATGGATATCACCGGGTCTGAGCAGTCCGCAGGCCCAAACGCAGTCGAGCCAGACCCGCTGGTCGAGGCTTACTACGAGCGCTTCGGCGCCCAGCGCAGCCAGGCGCTGCTGCGGGTCCTCACCAGCGTGGTCTGGGTGGCCGATCCTGAGGGGCGGTTCACCTCCGAGCAGACTTTATGGTCGAACTACACAGGGCAGACCTGGGAGCAGCAGCGCGACCACGGCTGGCTCGGTGCCCTGCACCTAGACGACCGCGCCGGTGTTCTTGACTGCCTATCAAAAGCCAAGCGGGAGCAGCGATTGTTCTATGCGCCAGCCCGTCTCTGGCACCGCGCGACGGCAAGCTACCGTCAAATCGAGGCGCGAGGAATCCCGCTGTTCAATGACGCCGGGGCCCTGACCGAATGGGTCGGCACCTGCAAGGACGTGGACGACCAGAAGCGCGCCGAAGAAGCGCTGCACGCCGCCGACCGGCAAAAGGACGCGTTCATCGCCACCGTGGCCCACGAGCTGCGCAACCCCTTGGCACCGATCCGCAATGCCGTCCACATCCTGATGCGCAAAGGGCGCGAGGACCTGCAGCTGGTCTGGACCCGGGAGGTGATCGATCGCCAAGTCGCCCAGATGGCGCGCTTGCTGGACGACCTCATGGACGTCAGCCGTATCCGTGAGAACAAGATCGAGCTGCGCAAGTCGCGAGTGACGCTGGACTCCATCCTCGATTCGGCCATTGAGGTCAGCCGACCGCTCCTGGAGCAGAAGGGCCATCACCTGGAGCTGAGCATCGTCAAAGGCGCCGTGTACGTGCAGGCCGACCCCCACCGCCTGAGCCAGGTTTTCTCCAACCTGTTGAACAATGCGGCGAAGTACACGCCACCGGGTGGCCGCATCAGCCTGAGCGTCAGAACGGAGCCGCATCGGGCGGTCGTCACCATCAAGGACACGGGGATCGGCATCTCGGCGGAGATGCTGCCCAAGATCTTTGAGATGTTCACCCAGGCGAGGAACACGCCCAACCGGGCCGAAGGCGGACTGGGGATTGGCCTGTCGCTCGCCAAGTCGCTCATCGAGCTTCACGGAGGAAGCATCGAGGTGCGCAGTGAAGGGCTCGGGAGCGGCAGCGAATTCATCGCCTTTGTCCCCTTGGCGTCGGCCAGGGCGCCAAGCGCGGCAGCCGCGCCGACTGCCGCGGCTCACGTCGCGGCGCTTCGGATCGTCGTGGCGGAGGACAACCAGGACGCTGGCGAGACGCTCACGGTGCTCCTGCAGATCATGGGCCATGACGTGCGTCTGGCCCGCGATGGGGCAGAAGCCTTGGGCGCGTGCAGGCGTGATGCGCCCGAGGTGGCCATCCTCGACATCGACATGCCGGGCCTGAGCGGCTACGAAGTGGCGCGCACCTTGCGTTCGGAGTTTCCCGGGATCTTCCTGATTGCGGCGTCAGGCTGGGGTCAGGCGGAAGACATCAGCCGGGGCAGAGCGGCCGGCTTCGACCGACACTTGATTAAGCCGATCAGCCCAGACGAGCTGACGAAGGCGCTGTCGGAGTCAAGCCGCCCCTGACGAAACCGCTGGCCCCGCATGTTGGCTGAGCTATAGCTACCGTCCTACGCGACTTCCGGTGGCGCCCAGCGACACTTCCCGTCCATGCACTGTGTCAGGAGGCATGGATGGAAGTTCCCGGTTTCGCGGCCCAACAACAGAGCTCGACAGCAGTGAACGTCGGCCTCGCGTGGGAGCTCATCGAGAGTTTCAACTGGGCCGAGACGACTGAAGGTCACGCCTACTGGGAAGCGCTGTATTGGCAGCTCCTGGGGTTTCCCGCGCTCCACCGACGTATTGGCGACTGACGCTCAGCCCCGCCGTGGTGGCGTGCCGCCTTCAAATTGCGCCGCCACCGTTTAGCCGCGCTAAATCCGCTCGACGATGAGCAAAGTTCTTAGGCGGGCAATCCGGACGGTGGCGTGAAGCCGCCGATTTCGCGCGCCAGTAGGCTGGCCAGTTCGGTAAGAGTGAAGTCTTCGAGATACGGTCCGATGAACTGCACACTCTGCGGCAGCCCGTTGGCGACACCAACAGGACAGGCAAGAGCGGGCTGTCCTGCGAGCGTTGAAACGTGCGGAAAAAAAAGACCGCGGCTGTACGGGACCTGCGTATCGCCGACGCTGGCGCTCACGCTATTGGCCCATCCGCCCAGGGCTGGCCCATCAAGGGCAACATGCGCGAAGGCCTGCGTGTGGAATGCCGGCGTGAGGATGGCATCCCAATCCTGGAAAAAGCGCCGCCAGGACGCACGCACTTTCTCGCGCGCCAGGTGCCAGTGGAACAACTGGGCGCCTGTGCTGCTCAAGCCTTCAATCTGCGCTTGGGCAAACTCGTCGTCGAGGGTGCGCAAGGTGTCGATGCTGCGCTGGCGTTTCTCACCGTCCCAGCGCGGGCTCATCATGTAATGAAGAAAGCGAAGGTACAGGCGGTAGTGTTCCTTCCAATCGCCCATGCCCTCCGGTTGGGCGGTTGCGACGACGGCCCCCGCTTTTCTGAGTGCCATGATAGTCTTCTCCACGCCCGCCTGAACGGCCGCGTCTACGGGAACCCAGCGTGGCACCGGCAGCACGGCAATCCGTGCACCGCGCAAAGTCGTGCGACGGGGTGGCGGAAGTTGCACGCGCCAGGCCACTTCCTCCCCGGCCTCCGGGCCCATCATGATGCGCACGGCAGTGGCAATGTCCTCGGCGCTCCGGGCCAGAGGGCCTTGGACGCCAAGCACCGCCCCCCAGTTCGGCGTGGGCTCGATGGGGTACTGGCCGCTGCGCGGGATCAGGGTTTCGCTCGGACGCAGGCCATAGACACCGCAGAACGAAGCCGGAACACGCACAGAGCCGCCGATGTCACTGCCCAGGTCCAGTGGCGCAAAACCCGCAGCCACCACGGCACCACCACCGGAGCTGCCGCCACAAGTGCACTGCAGATCCCAAGGGTTGTTGGTGCGGCCATAGACAGGATTGCTGGCTTGCCAGTCCGCCATCTCCGGGGGCACATTGCTCTTGCCGATGATGATGGCGCCCGCAGCCTTGAGGCGTCTCACACTGGGCGCATCGTGTTGCGACACAAAGCCTGCGTACTCGGCGTTGCCCACCGAAGTCACCCAGCCTGTGCAGTTGATGGCTTCCTTGATGACGACCGGGATGCCTTCCAAGGAACGCGCGGAGCCGCTTGAGATGCGATGGTCGGCCTCAGCCGCTTGTTCGCGTGAGCGGTCGAACTGGCGCACAACTACGGCGTTGAGCGGCCCGTCATATTGGGCGATTCGCTGGATGTGCTGTTCGACCAGCTCTTGTGCTGAGCACTGTCGGCTGGCCAGTGCAGTTTGCATCTGGGAGAGGGTCAGGTAAGCGGACATAGGGTGTTGAGCTGGATTTCTGGCCCCCGGGGCCGGTGGAGCAATGCCACAGATGCGCCGCATCGGCGGCTGCGGGACGCGCCCCAGGTCGGCGCGCTCGGCGGCCTCACGACGGCTCCTTGGTGGCGGTTGGGTTGGGGCAGGGCAGCACGACTGACAGCACACGCTGCAGCAGGGGCCACAGCAGTACTGCGGCGCCAACGATCACGAGAGTTGCCGAAATCGGACGGGTCACGAACACCGCCAGCGAGCCGCCGCTCACCGACAGGGTCTGGCGCAGGGCCGATTCGAGCGTGTCGCCCATGACCATTCCCAGGATCAGCGGGATGGTGGGCACGCCCACGCGGGCGCAGAACCAGCCGAAGAGGCTGAAGGCGCTGGCCACCCAGACGAAGTACAGCGAGTTGGCGGCGGCGTAGGCGCCCACGAAGCACAGCACCAGGATGCCCAGGCCCAGCAGCCGCGGGTCGACATAGGCCAGTTTCGCCAAGCCGCGCACGCTCAGCGCCAGCAGTGCCAGCCAGCGAGGTCGACAGCGCCGCCCCCACCGCCGGAAGCACGCCGATGGCCGAGCCCAGGAACAGGCCCTTTGCCAGGGTCCGCGGGTAGCGCAGGGCCTCGGCGAAGCCGCGCCAACTCAGGCCGGCCTTGTCCACCAAGGTGGTGTCGAACTGCGGCCGGGGCGAGGAGATCATCACCAGCGCTTGCGCCATGCCGAACAGGCCCACGGCCACGGGCACCAAGGGCAAGCCGTTGAGCAGGCCGGTCGTGTCCAGGGTGTAGCGGCGTTCGTTGGAGTTGGGGTCGATCCCTATCGTGGCAAGGAAGAAACCCAGGCCGGTCATCAGCAGCGCCAGGAAGAACTGCCGCTGGTAGGCCTTGGCCACGCACAGCGAGGCCAGCACGATAGCCATCACCGTCTCGGGCGCGCCGAAGCGCCCGGCCAACGTCGACAGCGGCCGTGCCGCCAGCCCCAGCATCAAGGCGCTGGTGATGCCTCCCACGAACGCCGACATGAAGGCCAGCGAAAGCGCGCGCTGCGCCTGCCCGCGACGCGCCATGGGGTAGCCGTCGAACATGGTCATGATCGAAGAAGCTTCGCCTGGCGTGCGGATCAGGATGGATGTGACGGCGCCGCCGTAAAAAGCGCCGCAGTAGACGCCCAGCAGCAGGCAAATGCCCGCCAACGGGGGCATGCCGTAGGTGAAGGGCAGCAATACGGCGATGGTCACGCCCGGGCCGCAGCCAGGCAGTACGCCTACGACGATGCCCAGCGCCGCACCGGCCACCAGGGCCAGTGCCACCGGCAGCGAAGCCAGCGCGCCCACGCCGGCGGCGAAGTCGGTCAGGAATTCCATGGCAGCTCCTTAGCCGAAGTGGACCTTCAAGCCCCAGGCGAACACCGCCCACATCACCGCCGCCAGCGGCAGGCCAAGGGCCAGAGCCACGCGTGCGCGCAGGCCCAGCGCAAGGCCGGCGGCGATGGTGAAGGCGGCGGTGGCTCCCCAAAAGCCCAGCACTGGCACCAGCAGCCCGTAGGCGATGAACAGCGCCATCACCACCAGCACCTGGCGCGGGCGGGAGTGGCTCGCGTCCAGTTCCTCATCATCAGCGTCGTCGCGCGGGGCGCGCGGCCAAGCCAGTTCGGCCAAGCCGCCCAGCGCCACCAAGAGCAAGGCCAAACGTGGAAAGAACGCGGTGGACTCGTACCAGGGGCCGCTGCCGTTGTAGGGCGTGATCAGCCAGGGCGTGGCCGCCACCAGCGCCAGCGCGCCAACGGCAAGCGTCAGCAGCAGGGCGCGGCGGCCGGCCGGGGCCCGCGGCGCCTGCGCTCGCGGCGTGTCGGGCATCATCACTTGCGCACCAAACCGAGTTCGTTGATCAGATCGCCCATCCAGCGCGTGTCGGACTGGATGCGCTGTGCCATCTGCGCGCGATTCATCGGCAGCGCGGGTGAACCCAGGCGCGCAAGCAGATCGGCGACCTCCTTGTCGGCTAACGACTGGCGTACGGCGTCGCTGAGCTTGTCAGCGATCTCGGCCGGCACGCCTGCGGGGGCGATCACGCCGACCCAAGAATACATGTCGCCGTAGCCGGACTCACGGCCCGTGGGCACGTTTGGGTAGTGCGTGCTGCGTGTGGGCATCCAGACCGATACCACCTTGGCTTGGCCCGACTTGACGAACGGTGCAATCATCTCCGCGCCGGAGGTCACCACGTCCGCGTCGCCGGCGGTGAGTTCCTTGGCGCTGGGGTTGGGGTAAGCCACGACCTTGTAGTTCCAGCCGTCCTGGCGGGCAATCTTGGCGGCGATGAGCGCGGGCACCGCGGCCGGCGAGTACGACCCAATGATCACCGGCTTGCCGCTTGCCTTGGCCCAAGCGGCCAGTTCGCCGAGGGTGTTGGCCGGAATCCCACTGCGCACGGCCAGCACGAAGTCATTCACGAACACGCCCCCGATGGGCATGTAGTCGGCCTGCTTGTAGGGCGTGTTGCCAGCCAAGATCTGGGTGATGCCAGGACCGGGGGTGAACACGCCGATGGTGTGGCCGTCGGGCTTGGCGCGGACCATTTCCGAGATGCCCACAACGCCGCCGCCGCCGGGCTTGTTGATCAATTGCACCTGCACGCCCAGGCGCCGGCTCATGCCTTGCGCCACCAGACGCATCACCGCGTCGGTGTCGTTTCCGGGCGGATAGGGATAGATCATCTCGATAGTCTTAGCGGGCCATTTGTCTTGCGCTGTTGCGGGCAGAGTAGCGGCGCCCAGCAGGCTAGCGGCCGCGAAGGCAAGTGCGATTCGTCGCTGCATGTTTGTCTCCTACGTTGGTGGGGGGATATCAGGTGCTTGCGGCAGCTTCAAAGGCGCTGTCGAGGATGCGCAATGTCTCGTCCACGTCTGCGCGGCTGAATACCAGCGGGGGCGAGAGGATAAGGCGGTTGCCCTGCACCCGGATGATGGCGCCCTCGCGCCGGGCGGTGGCGGTCAGTGCCTGTACGTAGGGTGAAGGCGGGGCCAGGGGGGTGCGGCTATCGCGGTCGGTGACCAGTTCTACCGCGCACATCAGACCCTTGCCGCGCACCTCGCCCACATGCGCATGGCGCATCAGCTCGCCCAGGCGCTCCAGCAGGTAGCCGCCCACCTCCAGCGCGCGCTGCGGCAGGCCTTCAGCTTCGACGATGGCGAGGTTGGCGTTGGCCGCCGCGCAGGCCAGGGGGTGGCCGCTGTAGGTGTAGCCATGCATCAGCGGCGCGGGTACGCCCGGCTTGTCGAAGGCGGCGGCGACACGGTCGTTGACCAGCGTGGCGCCCAGCGGGACATAGCCCGAGTTGATGCCTTTGGCCATGGCCATGAGGTCGGGTGCCACGCCCCAGGCACGCGCGCCGCACAGTGACCCAATGCGCCCGAATCCGGTTACGATCTCGTCGCTAATCAGCAGGATCCCGTACTTGTCCAGCACCCTGCGCAGACCCGGCCAGTAGCTCTCGTGCGGCACGATCACTCCGCCGGCGCCCTGCACCGGCTCGGCGATGAATGCAGCGATGGTGTGCGCACCTTGGTACTGGATGGCGCGCTCGAGGTCTTCCAGGCACAGCGCCGCCAGGCGCGCGGGGTCGCGCTCGCTCCAGGGGTTGCGGTAGGTGTAGGGGCTCTCCACCTGGAAGCAGCCGGGAAGAAGCGGCTCGTAGGGCTGGCGGAAGGCGGGGTTGCCGTTGACCGAGGCGCCGCCGAAGTGAACACCATGGTAGCCCCATTTGAGCGACAGGAACTTGGTGCGCCCGCCCTGACCTTCGAGTTGCCAGTACTGGCGGGCAAGCTTCAGCGCGGTCTCCACCGCGTCGGAGCCTCCGCTGGAGAACAGTACGCGCACCATTTTCTCGGGTGCGAACATGGTTGCCAGTCGCGCCGACAGCTCGATCGCCGGTGGGTTGGAGGTGTTCTGAAAGGTGGAGTAGTAGGCCACCCGATCCAGCTGTGCGGTGATGGCGGCCTTGATCTCCGGGCGGTTGTGGCCCACGTTTACGTTCCACAGCGAGGCCACGGTATCCAGGTAGCGCTGGCCGTCTATGTCCCACACATGCACGCCGTCCGCGCGCTCGATCACCAGGGGCGGCGTCGCGCGTGCCGCCTTTGGGTCGATCATGGGATGGAACATGTGCTGGGCGTTGGCCGCGCGGATGTCGATGTGGGTCACGTCGGCCGGGGCGTAGGGAGCGTTCACGGTGAGGTTCCTATTTCAGGCGGTGGCGATGGTGCGAAGCGATAAGTAGGCCGAGATGCCCTGGCTGCCGTTCTCGCGGCCGATGCCGCTATCGAGCACGCCGCCGAAGGGCGCCTCGGGCAGCATCAGACTGGTGGCGTTCAAGCCCACCGAGCCGGCATTCACTTCCTCGGCGATGTGGCGGGCTGTGTGCAGGTTGCGGGTAAAGCCGAAGGCGGCGAGACCTACCGGCAGGCGGTTGGCCAGTGCTATCGCCTCGTCCAGCGTGTCGAAGGGAACGATGGGCACTAGTGGGCCGAAGGGCTCCTCTTGCAGCACGCGGCAGGCCTCGTCCAGTTCGGTCAGCACGGTGGGCGGCACGAAGAAGCCCTTACCGGGTACTTCGCCCACGGTGGTGATGCGGGCGCCTCGATGGCGAGCGTCCTCCACCAGAGCCTGAACCGCTTGCTGGCGGCGGGCGCTGGCCAGCGGGCCCAAGGTGGTGCCCGGCTCCAGCCCGTGTCCGATGCGCAGGGCGGCGGCTGCCCCAATGAAGGCGTCGGTGAAGGTCGCCACATGGCTGCGGTGCACCAAAAAGCGCGAAGGGTTGGCGCAGATCTGTCCGGCGTTGCGGAATTTGATGCCGGCCAGCGCGGCCACCGCGGCCTTCAGGTCGGCGTCTTCGCAGACGATGGCTGCGGCGTGGCCGCCCAGCTCCAACGTGACTGGCTTGAGCTGCGCGCCGGCCAGGGCGCCCAACTGTCGGCCGACAGCGGTCGAGCCGGTGAAGCTGAGCTTGCGGATCACGGGCGACTCCACCAGCGCGCGAGAGATCTGTGCGGGGACGCCCAGCAGCAGTTGCAGTGCGCCGCCAGGTACGCCCGCCTCGTGCAGGCAGCGCACCAGGGCCGCGGGTGCGCTGGGCGTCTCTTCGGCCGGCTTGAGGATCACCGGGCAGCCCGCGGCCAGCGCGGCGCCGACCTTGATCGCCGAGAGCATCAGCGGGAAGTTCCAGGGTGTGAAGGCGGCGACTGGGCCGATGGGCTGCGCCAGCGTGGCCAGCCGTAGTCCAGGCACCGAGGCGGGGATGGTCTGGCCGTAGCTGCGGCGTGCTTCCTCGGCGTACCACTCGAGCATTAGTGCGGCCTGCTCGACCTCGCGGCCGGCTTCGGTCAGCGGCTTGCCCTGCTCGAGTGTGAGCTGGCGGGCGATGGCCGCACTGCGATCGCGCAGCAGGGAGGCAGCGCGCCGGAGCATGCCGGCGCGTTCGGTTGCCGTGGTGCGGGCCCAGGCTGGTGCCGCCGCTTCACAGGCCTCCAGCGCCTGATCAATGTCCTCGGCGCTAGCGGCCCGGTAGTGGCTGAGGGTGTCGCCGGTACCGGGATCGGTGAGCATCAGTTGGGCCTCCCCGCGGCCCGCGCGCCATTGCCCTGCGATGGCTTGTTCGGTGGAATGAGGGTTCGTCATGCTTGGCAGAGTAGGGGACATCCGGATAATGGAAAAAATCAACTATTCCCCGGAATTTCCCTAGTCCATGCCCGCCAGTACTCACCCGCCGGGGCAGCTCACTGCGCCGAACCTGGCCGAGCCGGCCAGCCTGTTCGATATCCTCAATTTCCGGGTGGCGGAGTTCTACGGCGTCAGCGGCTCACTGGTCACGCGCATGTGCGAGGGAGAGTTCGGCATCACGCGCGAGGAGTGGCAGTACCTGGCCATGCTCGCCGCTTTGGGCAAGACCTCACCGTCTGATCTGGCGCGCTGTACGACGGTGGACCGGTCACAGGGCTCGCGCACTCTGAGAGCGCTTGCCGCGAAGCAATTGGTGGTGCGTGAGTCGCTGGCCGGCGACAAGCGCCGAGCACTCGTCAGCCTGTCCGAAGCGGGCTGGGCGCTTTACCGGCGGGTGTTTCCTCGATCAGTGGCCGTGCACCGCGCCGTGCTGTCCGTCCTCACCACCGAAGAAACAGAGGTGCTCGGCCGATGCTTGTTCAAGATGCATCAGCGGGCCCTTGAAGTTGAGGCGCAGGGGCTCGTGGACGCCCAGGCACACCGCCGCCGTGGAGGCAGTCGTCTGGCGTGGGAGGCCGGTTGAGTCCGTGAAGCGCGAAGGCCCCGATCCTTCTGTTGGGGCAAGGTGCCTTCGATGATCGCCGCCGGCCCAACGAAGACGGCAGCGCTCTTTTGACTTCGTCCGATCCCAGGCTTTGTTGCTCTTGCCGATACCGACGGGTTTCAGTCGGCATCGGCGGGCATCAATCTTCCGGTGTGAAGCCAGTCTCCTTGACGACCTGCGACCACATTACCGATTCTTCCCTGCGGATCCTGCCCAGTTCGGTGGCGGACGTTCCCGTCGGCTTCAGGTTCATCGATGCAAAGCGGGCCTTGACCTCCGCAGTGGCCAATGCGTTCTGGACGGCGCGCTCGTAGTCAGCAAGAAGGGCCGGCTCGACGCCCACGGGCGCGAACAGTCCGAACCATCCCAGCAAGTCGAGCTTCACGCCCTGCTCAGTGAAGGTCGGCACCTGGGGCAGGAGCGCAGAGCGTGCGGTACCGCTGGTTCCCAGGGCTTTGACCTTGCCGTCCCGGATGAAGGGCAGGGCTTCGTCGATTGGGCCCATGGACAGCCCCAGGTGCCCGCCCACGAGCGAGCTCATGATCTGCGGTGGCGATGCGAAGGGCACGTGGGTCAACCTCATGCCCGCCTTTTGCGCCAAGGCCGTGGTCAGGAAGTGCGGGGTCGTGCCAATGCCGGGAGAGCCGTAAGTCGCGAGCGCGGGGTTGCTCTGTGCCCAGGTCTTGAGCTCCTGCAGGTTCGTGGCCGGAACGCCGGCGTTGGCAAACAGGCCGAAGTCGAACGCGGCCACTTGCGAGATGGGGGTGAAGTCACGAGCCGGGTCATAGCTCAGGCGCTTGAAGACATGCGGAAACAGGGTCATCGGGCCGTGGGGGGCATACAGCAGGGTCAATCCGTCGGGGCGCGCGGTGCGCACTGCATCCACGGCAATCCGCCCGGATGCGCCCGGCCGGTTCTCGACCACGATGGGCCGCTTGATGTGGCCCTGCATCTGGGAGACCAGCGTGCGCAGGGAAACGTCGGACGAACTGCCGGCCGGAAATCCAACCAGGATTCGAAGGGATTCCGCGCTGGCCTGCGCAAATGACGAAGGCGTAATGAGCGCGGCACTTGAGGCCAGGGCGACCAGCAAGCGGCGGCGGCCAGCGCTGTGGAGCAGGGGGGTGTCAGGCATGGGTGTCTCCTTTTGAGTCAGCAAGGGTGAAAAGGGGAAAGATCACTCAGCGATCGGCTCGGACGTTGGCGGCGAGCGCCGTTTCGATCGCCATTGCGATTGCCAGCAGGCGCCGGTCACTGCCGTGGGGGGAATCCAGTTCCAGGCCCACGGGCAGGCCCTCGCGCGTCACGCCGGCCGGCATGCTGATCGCGGGAAGCGAGGCCAGGGATGCGGGCGCGGTGTTGCGAGTGAACGCGGTGAAGGTCGGCACGGGCGGTGAGCCCGGCAGCTCGTGCAGCGCCTGGCCCAGGGGGGACGCGGGCAAGCGAGTCGTGGGAAAAACCAGCGCCTCGACCGCGTGGTTTCGGAAGCAGGCTGCGAAGTGATCCATGAGCCGCGGCCGCACGACATAGAGGGCATCGCGGTAGGCATGTTCCGTCACGGCGGCAGCGCCCAACTGGTCTAAAAGGGCTCTGCGCGCCTGGGCGCTCGCGATGCGTTCGGCGAAAGCGAGCGGGTCGAAAGCCTGGCCATGGCGCTCGAAGTAGGCCCTGAGTGCCGGGATGGACTCGTAGCGGGTGAGGGTCATGATGGCGCTCTCAGCCTCGGCCACCCCCTCCGGCTCGCACTCCACCAGGATCACGCCCTGGGCCTGCAGCCGGTCCAGGGCCGCGGCCATGACTGATGCGACCTCAGGCTGCAGTGAAGCCCAGAAGTAGGGCCGGGGCACGCCCAGCCGCAATCCCGCCAGGATCGCTGGCTCGAGGGTTGCAGGCGTGCCGGTGACCATTGCGTCCAGGAGTGCACAGTCCATCACTCGCCGGCCCATCGGCCCCGCCGTATCCAGGGTGCGGGAGATGGGAACGATGCCCTCGTTGGGCCATCGGCCGCCCGAGGGCCGCATGCCCACAACGCCACACAGGGCCGCAGGGATTCGTAGCGACCCGCCGGTGTCCGTTCCGATGCCGGCCGGCACGATGCCTGCGGCGATCGCCGCCGCCGTTCCCGCGCTGGACCCGCCCGAGATGCGCCCCGGGTCAGCGGGGTTGCGCACGGCCCCGTAGGTCGCGTTTTCGCCGGTGACTCCGCGGGACAGTTCGTGCAGGTTGGCCTTGCCCAGGATGATCGCGCCCGCCTCCATGAGACGTTCAACCACGGGCGCCGGGCGACGCGGGATGAAGCCCGCCATGGCCGGCGTGCCGCCTGTCGTCGGCATGCCGGCCACGTCGATGTTGTCCTTGATGACCAGCGCAATGCCATGCAGGGGCCTTGCGGCTGCGGCTGAAGGCGGTAATGCGTCTGCCTGTCGGGCAGCAGTACGGACCGCGTCGGAGTCAAGGTGGATCAGGCTGCACAGGGACTGGAGTCGCTCCGCCCGCTCGAGTGCGCGGCTCGCGCCAGCCTCGGCGCCATGAGGCTGGCACGCCATCTGCCTTGTGAGTTCGGCGAGATCCTCGGGCAACCAGTCGGCGCGGCAGTGTGTCGTTGTCATTCTTTTCAGCATAGTGCGGCCGCCTAAAATGGAAAAAATCCACGCTAGCCAGGGAATACCCGATGACGCCCGCCGATCCCGGCTCCCCAACCGCCTGTCCTGGCCATGCCCACTGGCCGCTTCGACTGGACGCGCCGCGAAGCATCGTGGACATGGTCAACTACCAAATGAATCGGATCTCGAACCTCAATGGCGCCAATGTGCGCCGGCTGTGCGAGGGCGAGTTCGGCATCACCCGCACGGAGTGGGAGTTCCTGTCGCTGCTGTGTGTCCTGGGTCCGACGCCTCCCTCGGACCTGGCCAGCTACGCCCGCCTGGACCGCTCGCTCACTTCTAAAGTGCTGCGGTCATTGCGTGACAAGAAGCTCGTCCAGAAAAACCACCGGTCCGTCAACGGCCGTTATGCACAGATGGCAATCACGGATGCCGGCAAGGCTTTGCACGAACGGCTGTTGCCGCGGGTGGCACAAATCAACGCCGCGTTGCTGGAGGGGCTGTCAGCCGATGACGTCGAGCGCCTGAGCGCGCTGCTGCAGGTGCTGGCCCGGCGCGCACAGGACCTGGTGCACTCGGAGCTGGTCGAAGGTGACGCCAACCGGCGCCAGGGTGGAAGCCGGCGGATGTGGGCCACTTCAGGCTCGGCCCGGACGCTCGCCTCGTGAGCGACCCAGGCTGCCTGGGCAGTCACTTCCGCTCACGCACCGTCCATGGCTTTTGCCGGCTCATTTTCACCGTCAGCCAGCACCACCACCAGGCGGTCCAGCGCGTCGTAGAAACGCTGATTGAACTCGCGGCCCAGGACCTCGTTGATTTGCGCGTAGACCGCGTCGATCTTCGGTGCCAGGCGTGACACCAGCGCTCGGCTCTTGGGCGTGATCGACACCAGCAGTCGGCGCTGGTCCGACTCGACGCGCTCTCGCTTCACCAACCCCAGGTCGTCCATGCGCGCCAGGATCCCGGTCAGGCTCGGACTGGTGATAGCGCAAAGATGTACCAGGTCCCGGGGCTCGGTCGGACCGCGTTCAGCCACCACGCGAAGGATCCGCCATTGCTGCTCGGTCACGCCGTTGGCGTTGAGCAGCGGCCGAAACCGGCGGATCACGCTTTCGCGCGCCTGCAACAGCAGCAGGGGCAGGTTCCGGTTGGCAAAGGCCGGTGCGCTCGGGCTGGGCTTCTTCATGGGGCGTGGGGTTGATGGGCGAACCGAATTCTGCATCACTCATAGGTGAGTGAAAGAGGTGCGCAGGCACAGGGATCCCAAGACAGGCTGGGATGAGGATGCTCAGGTTGGGGTTTGACGCGCCAGGTCGGCCAGGCAGTCGATCAGGACACGCGTCGGATTTCGAAGCGGCCCTCCCCGCAGCGTGAAGGCGCAGATCGGCCCGCTGAGCAGGTGGGGCGTGCACTCCAGCACACGAAGCTCATCGTGGCGGGCATACCAGATGGCATGGCGGCTGGCGACTGCCCATGCCAGCCCGGCGTGGCGCACCAGGCTGAACGCCAGCGACGGCGAGTCGGTCTGCACATCGCGACCGGCCGCCGGCGGCCCCGAGCGGTGAACGGAGAGCATGCGGTTGAGCTTGGGGCGCAGCGGCGTATCGATCGAGGGCAGCACCCAGGGGTGCGAGGCAAGTTCCTCCAGGTCCACCTTGCGCCGGCATGCCAGGGGGTGCTCGCGCGAGACGAGAACGACGCTGTGTTCCTCATAGAGTTCGCGCACGTCGACGGCATTGATGGGCGGCAAGGACACGCAGACTGTGGTGGATGCTCTCGTGCGCCACGCTCGTAAGCTGCCACAGGAACTCTATCGATCACTGACTTGGGACCGCGGCAAAGAGTTGGCAGCCCACAAGCGCTTCACGCTGGCCACGGACATCCAGGTGTACTTCTGTGATCCCCAGAGCCCATGGCAGCGCGGCACGAACGAGAACACCAACGGCCTGCTCAGGCAGTACCTGCCCAAGGGTCTCGACATCTCAGACTACTCGCAGGCCAGCCTGGATGCGATCGCACGGAAGTTGAACGAGCGCCCAAGGAAGACGCTGGGCTACAAAACACCGGCTGAGATGTTCAACGAATGTGTTGCGACGACCGGTTGAATGCGCCCAGTACTGCAGTCAGGACTTCCGGAACACGCTGCAGGCCTGGGGCATCCGCAGCTCGATGTCGCGCAGGGGAAACTGCTGGGACAACGCGCCCACCGAAAGCCTGTGGGGACGACTGAAGACCGCTTGTGTCCATGGGCAACGATTCGCCAGCCGCGAGCAGGCCAGGCGGGCTGTCATGGACTGGATCGCCTTCTACAACCATTCGCGACTGAGGTTGCCCCCGGATTTCGGAGTTCATCATCGCGCCATGCGGGTCTGCCGCAATGGCACGACGCGCGAAGCCGCGTTCTCAGCTGGCCTGCGCGTACACGCGCCGCGGATGACGGTGCACGGCCGCCACGTCGATGCCCTCGAGCAGCCAGTGCAACTGCTCGACCGTCAGCGTCGGGACACGATCTTCGGCCGGCCACACGAAGCGGTCCTGCTCCAGCCGCTTGAGCAGCAGCCAGAAGCCGTTGCGATCCCAGCCCAGGAGCTTCACCCGGTTGCGCCGGCGGTTGCCGAACACGTACACCGCTCGCGCGAACGGATCCAGGCCGAGCGCCTTCTCGACCAGGGCCGCCAGGCCATTGATGCTCAGCCGGAACTCCACCGGCTCGCGGTGCAGGTAGACCTTCAGCCCTTCGTCGAGACGGAACACCGCATCCTCCCCAGCGCTTCAACCAGGCGGCCCGCTTGCTCCAGGTCGCAGCCTCGAAGGTCAATCACCACGCCGTTGGGAAGGCGCGCCTGCAGATCCAGCGCGGGTTGCCCCGATTGCGCCGGCGCAGGCTCGACGGCCACCGGCACGAATGCCGGTGCCGCAATCTCCACGACCGGCGGTTGCTGCGCTGCCGCCTTCACGCGGCGCTCGTACTGCCGCACCCACGTGTTCACCTGGTTCGCATTGACGCCGCACTCGCGCGCCAGCTTCGCGATCGACACTCCCGGTTGGCAGCACGCCAGGATCAACTCCTGCTTGGCCTGCTCGTCGTAGATGCTGCGGCCATCGCGCTTGCGGCCAATCACCAGCCGCCGCGCGAGATCTTCCATACCCTCTGACATTACGTGCCCATGTTCCTTTACGTGGGCACGTAGGTTCTCAGTGTGCGCGCGCGGCCACAAGGACGTGGTTTAAAGAGCGCTTACAAGATGACTGCCCTCGCGGCATGCATGCCTCCGACAACTTCGGAGGCATCCCCCGCGCACATCCGATGGCATCAGGATCAGGACCTGATGAAATGGCTGCTGTCGCTGTGACGGTTTTGTGCCCATCAACCGGTGACTCGCCATCGCCGACGCGGCTTCCAAGCCGGGTGGACACATAACGGGGCGCGCCACAAAAGTTGGACAACCTCAAGGAGGGCGTCCTCAAGCCCGACCTGTACGAGCCGGCCCTCAACCCGGTGTACGCGGCCACGCTTGCGCACTATGAGGTAGTGGCCGACCCAGCGCGGGTGCGAGACCCCAACCGCAAGGGGACGGTGGAGAGCGCCATCGGGCATACCCAGGCCACCGCCCTCAAGGGCCGGCGCTTTGAGACCCTGGAGGAGCAGACGTTGACCCCGTAGGCTAGCGCTACGCCGGCCACCGAGGCGCCCGGCGTCCGGCAGGCGTTCACGACCTCGGATTTGAAGCCGGCGCTATGCCGCCGCCGGGTTTTGCGATGCTCGTCCATCTTGCTGTCCATCTAACTTTGATGGACAGCAATCGTGCTGCGTTAGCTGGGGGAAGCAAGGTGGAATGCCGAGCCGCTTACTGTGCTCTAACCGCGCCGCGCATTCGCAGGCTTCTCCCTTCGAAGAAGGAGCTGTACGCCCGTACAGTCAAGGCTGAGCGAGGCAGCACGCGAAGCTTCAGATTCCTCTATGAGGGCGCTCGCCGCCGGCAAAAAGGTCTACGAAACTTCGAAAACTGCTATTTCCGGGCAGCTTCCAACGAAAACTTCTACACCCGCTTGTCGATGTACTCGGCGAAATTGCGCGCGACTACTTCCTCGATACGTGCGACATGCTCGTCCGTGAGCTCCTCGACGAAGCTGCGCTTTCGCCGAGACAGTGAGCCATGTCCCTGCACGATGATGTCGATGAGCGAGTTCAGTTTCGCTTGCCGCATGTCTAACCAAGTTTCCAGCTCACGCACCGTCTGGTCATGGCTGCGCAGGTACTCCACCTCGGCGGCCAAGTCTTCCTCGACGCAAAGCTTGCAGCACTGGAGCACGAATTCGCAAATCTCGGTGGCGTCGAAGTAGGCGTAGAGCCACAGGGGTTGGGGCGACGTCACGTGGATGGTGGCGCTGTCGCTGTCCAAGCGGTAGTTCACCAGGGCCGTTCTTGGCTGCGAATATGCCTTCAGCAGCGTCGAGTACCGGTCGAGCTGCTTGAGCATCCGGGCTGAAATGGGCAGCACCACCCCCGCGGGCGTGAAACTGGATTGGCGCAACACGTGGTGGAGCAGGAAGCGGTGGAGCCGGCCGTTACCGTCGAAGAACGGGTGCACGAAGACTAAGCCAAACGCGGCGCAGGTAGCGGCCACCACGGGGTCGAGAACACCTTGGCTGGCGTAGGCGGCCAGGCGACTGACCCCTTGCATCATGGGCCCGACGAGTTCGGCCGGCGGCGGGATGAAGTCTGCGATATTGCGCAGGCGCCCGGGGCGTGACAGCCAGTTCTGGGACGCCCGGTAGCTGTACTCCGCGCTGAGCGGCGTAACGATGAGGTTTTGCCACTCGCACAGTTGCTCTTCGGTCAAATCGCCGGTGGCGCCGGCCGCCTCCAGCAGGCGGCGGAACTTGGCAGCGCGATTGCTGTCAGGTATCTCGTCTTCAATGCTGTACGTCGACCGGGTCTCCGACAAGTAGAGGTAGTCCACAGCGCGGCTAAGCATTTCCGGCTCGATGGCGTCCATCGCCTCGGCCACCCTTGCACGCAGGTCTTCAGCGAGTAGGGCCTTCAGCGTCTCCGTCTTGCGCACGAGCGGGCTGAACTCCCGGCTGCCGAGCAAGTTGTTGACCACGGCAAACTGCGGGCTGGAAGATTCAGGACCCACCAGGTATTCGTCGCTGTCGAGCAGCCGCATCCGGGGAGTTCCAGCGGGCGCGCGGTAGTCGAAAGCGGCGCCCACTAGCCAGTGCGCAAGGTATCCCGCCTGGCGCGCGTAGCCGGACGTGGGGCGGCTGGTGAGCCACTCTTGTATATCCGTGAGCACCTGTGGTTGCTCAAACAGAGCACCCAACACCGTCAGGTTCATATGCTCACGCTTCAAGGCGAAAGTAAGCTGCTCAACGGTGCTCTGCTCGGAAGAGACGCGACCGCGGGGTAACTCGATGCGCTCCGTGCCATCGGCGGCCTGCGTGTGAGTTTCGGCAGCACGTTCACCCAACCAAAATGTCTGGCGAAGCGGTGGCACCGCCAAGTTGAAGCGGGTGACGAGGGCGTTGTAGCCGAGCGGAGTGGCCATTGTTGGGCTGCGAAAAGCTCTACAAAGTTAAGAATTCTTCTACATTATAGATGCTTTCTGAAAAAACCTCTACTTTCGGGCCGGACCGACACGGAAAGTCTATCCTCGGCGGTGGCGTCGGAGTCCGGCGGAGAGGTGCACGCGGGCCTGCGGGACCACCCTACAGCTGCGGAGAAGACGCGTGTTCCACCCGGTATCCTTGGGGCACGCTTGGTTCCCCCGTTCCTCGAGCGAAGGAACCCGAGTACGAGCGCATCGAGTTGCTCTCGCGTGAGCGACGGCGGTGCCCCGCATCCAGAGTCGATCCAGTTCCTTGCATTGCCAAGGGTGGTCCGGACTGAAATACACCTGCTTGTGCACTGCACCAGGGCCTGGACCGATGGCACTCAGTACGACTTGGTGCTGCCCTGACCGATACCTATCAGCGACGAGTTCGGCAAGCTCACGCCAGACCCTGTGTTCCCGAATGCGCCGGGCCGGCCGTCAATCCCCGTCGAGCTCCTTCAGGTCCTTCCTGCTGGCGAAGAACTGCGAGTCGTCCGGGTAGACGAGAACTGGAAGGTGGACGAGTCGGTCTGGCCCGGCGACCTCCTCGTGCTGGCACCTGCGGACCAAGTCGAGCTCAGCCACCTGCTGGTGCTGCGTCGAGGGAGCACTTTCGCATTGGCGAACGAGCCTCGTTCTGGCTGGCGGGCGCAAGGCGTGGTGGTCGGCCAGTACCGGCCGCACGGTGCCGCTGGACGGGTGCGCGAGGCGACTAGGCAGGCGCAGGCCGAGCCTTAAAGCCCCGTTACGCGGACGAGCCGTTGAGCTTGGCTAACTTGTTCACTCAGGCTGTCGTGGCCATCGACGGGAGCAAGTTCAAGGCGGTCAACTGCTGGCCGACGATCGGCGCGTGCGCGTGTTCGATGGCCCGGTGGAAGTTGCTTCTCATGCGCGCAGCTGGGACAGTGGCGCGCAGATCGAGGACACCGCCCACATCCAGGCGCTGGTGGAGGACAAGCGCGCCGCCCGGGCCCATCGCGGCGTCGACCGGCTCGCGCATGCCGCGCCGGCGGCGGCAAAGTTGCTGGCGCGCGCGGCCGAGCGCGGGCACAACCTGGGTGCCGTCACCGCAGCGCTGCTGCGCCTGCTGGAGCGCTACGGTGCCGCGGCGCTGCAAACAGCCATTGAGTCCGCGCTGGCGCAGGGCGTGCTGCATCCGAACGCGGTGCGCCTGGCGCTGGAGCGCGCGCGCGAGGAACAAGGCTTGCCGCCGCCTGTGGCCCTGTGCCTGAGCGAGGCGGTCGTGCGGCGTGACGCGCCAGTGCGATCGCATGCGCTGGCCTCCTACGACCAGATCGTGCGCGCCGCGCAGCCCGAGCCGGGAGAACCCCATGACGAGTGAGGTATCGATGAACGCCACCGAGTTGCGCACGCAGGCGGCCAGCCTGCGCCTGCATGGGCTGCTGGCCCACTGGTCCGAGCTGATGGCCGATGCCGAAGCCGCACGGCGCATGGCGCAGTGGGTGGCCTGGGAGATCGCCGAGCGCGGCAAGCGCAGCCTCGAGCGCCGTGTGCGCGCCGCGCACATCGGGCAGTTCAAGCCGCTGGCCGACTTCGACTGGAGCTGGCCCGCGCAGATCGACCGCGCCGCCATCGAGGAGCTGATGACGCTGCAGTTCATGGCCGACGCGACCAACGTGGTGCTGGTCGGCGGCAACGGCCTGGGCAAGACCATTCGCGTCCAATCTGGGCTACCAGGCGGTGCTGGCCGGCCACACGGCGCTGTTCGTCACCGCCGGTCACCTGCTCGGTGACCTGGCCGCCCTGGACAGCGATTCGGCCCTGCGTCGCAGGCTGCGCCATTACGCCGCGCCCGATCTCCTGCTGATCGACGAGGTCGGCTACCTGTCGTACTCCAACCGCCACGCCGACCTGCTGTTCGAGCTGGTCAGCCGGCGCTACCAGCACAAGAGCACAGTGGTGACGACCAACAAGGCCTTCGCCGACTGGGGCGAGGTGTTCCCGAATGCGGCGTGCGTCGTCTCGCTGGTCGATCGTCTGATGCACCGCGCCGAGGTGGTGCGTATCGAGGGCGAGTCCTATCGCGCCAAGGAGGCGCAGGAGCGGCTGGCCGCGCGCGCCAGGCAGCGTTCGGGCAAGGCTGCCACCGGCCGGGGCAAGCCATGAAGCGGCGCGATACGCCAGCGCCGTGGCTTCCCACCCACTGGTCGCCCGAGCAGGCGCTGGCCGTGTTCGAGTGCCTGCATGCCCTGCGCGAACAGCTCTGGATGATGTACGGCTCTGCCGCGCAGCAGGCTTGGTGCGACCAACTCGTAGATGACGATGCCAAGCCCCCAACAGGGTTCGATCCGAACGACCCGTTCTGACGACCCCGGCGACCTCGCATCCATCCATCCCAAGGGCCCCTTGAGCGGGGCCCTTGCTTCGTCCGTTCCGTCCCAAACCGCCACATGGGTAAAAGCCGCCTCCTCGCCGCCGAATAGAAGCGGATCCCGTCCGCCGTCAACAACAGACGCGTGGAGCAGATCGAGCAAAGCATTCAGCACTGTCTGGAGGCGATGGAGACGGCAGATCGGACGCAGCCGACCGACGCCGAAGGCAAGACAAAACGCCTGGGGCAGAAGATCGAGCGACTGCGGCAGCAGGTACGGCAGCTCGGGTAACTCAAGGAGAAGCTGCAGGGCCAGGACGACGCGCAGCTTTCTACGACAGACCCGGACTCGCGCTCGATGACGAGCGACGGGAGAGCCACGGGCGTCGTTGGCTGCAACGTCCAGGCCGCGGTGGATACCAAGAACAACCTTGCGGTCGCCCACCTGGGGCCAACGATTTTTCAGCTCCGTTGCTCAACGCCTATCGCGCTGGCGAGTTGCTGAAGGTGTGCAGGCAAGTTTGCCCCGGCGACTGCCTCCTGAAGCTGCACCATGTGGGAGGACGTGAGCTTCATCCGGCCGCTGGCGAGCGCGAGCAGGAATTCAGGCAAGGCGTCCCCCGAGCCGGTCTGCCACGTCTGTAGCTGCCCGACGAGCAGGTCGAGCATCTCGGCGCTCACGAGGTCATTCAGGACGTAATTCAGCTCCTGCTCGGTCGCTGCTCTGAGCAGCGCTGCTCGCAGAATGGCATCGTTGAAATCCTTGAAGTTGGAAGGACAAAGCAGCGTCTGAAACAGAGAAGTCTGCCTCCAGGCGGGCACCATGCTGTCGCGCCCAGGCGCCTTTCCGAGGGTGGCATTCGCATCCCCGGCGCGTGCGCATGCCAGGACGTTGCTGACCACAGCGAAGATGTCTCCCTGGAAGACATTCTCAGCTCTCTCGGTTGTCGGCAGGAACACGAAATCAGGCGAGACCTGCAGCTGATTTCCATCAATCGCGGGCAGGAAGAGCTGCTGGTGCTCAACCCCGGCGCCTTGGAGCCATTCCAAGCGAGCTTGCAGTTGGGGTTCCAGGGCCGCTTTGCCCGCAATGCTCTGAAGAAGGGCGCGCTCTCGAGTCCACGACGACGATTCGTTGGAGTTGTAAGGCAGGAGCACGCGGCCGGCCGACCTGAAAGTGAAGGTGTCGCGCCCACGCTCGCCGAAGGTCAAAAACACGTCCAAGTCTGTTGCAGCTCGCGCCGTGTCTGCGACCGAGAGCGCCGCAAGATACGTGACGTTGCCCCCATTGCAGACGCCGCGAAGTGCAGCGTTGATGGTTCTGGCCAGGGAGTGGTCTTGCAGAAAGTCGAACACCACAAGCGCATTGCGAGGCTCGCGCTGCCTTGACTCCAGCCCGCTCAATTCAGCGTGGCTGATGATTTCCGCGCCTTCCAGCACCTTGGCAGCTCCGGCGCGGGTGGCAACGGCCCGCAGCGTTCCTGCGTCCAACCCAACGCAGATGACTAGCCCGGATATTTCATCAGTAGAAGTCGGCGGCCCCCTGCCGAGGCGCGTTGTCATTGGTGTTCTACGTCAATCACAACGGGGGCCGCCAGTGCCAAAGTGTACCGAGGGGATCATCAGTTTCAG
>JBFWUB010000027.1:0-64554 GCA_050247515.1 Ramlibacter sp.
AGTTCATGCACTACAAGGCCGCATGGGCATGTGGACAAGCCGCTCTGCGACTTGCCCACATGCCCACACGGCGCTACGACCACCACCGATTGTCGCCGTTGGTTTCCACACGAAACGACGAGGGGCCGGCGCGACTGGGTCAGGATGGCGTCGATCGCGTCGGCGCTGGTGTCCACCGCGCGGCTGGCGTAAAGCAGGCGTACAAGCATGGGGTCAGCCTTTTTGCGGAATGAGGGCGAGGAATTCGCGGCGCAGCGTGGAGTCTTTCAGGAACACGCCGCGCATCACGGAGTTGATCATCTTGCTGTCCATGTCTTTCACGCCGCGCCAGGCCATGCAGTAATGGCTGGCTTCCATCACGATGGCCAGGCCGTCGGGCTGGGTCTTTTCCATGATCAGGTCGGCCAGCTGCACCACGGCCTCTTCCTGGATCTGCGGGCGGCCCATGACCCATTCGGCCAGGCGCGCATATTTGGACAGGCCGATCACGTTGGTGTGCTCGTTGGGCATGACGCCGATCCAGATCTTGCCGATGACCGGGCAGAAGTGGTGGCTGCAGGCGCTGCGCACGGTGATGGGGCCGACGATCATCAGCTCGTTCAGGTGCTCGGCGTTGGGGAACTCGGTGATGGTGGGCGCCTTGACATAGCGGCCGCGGAACACCTCGTTGAGGTACATCTTGGCCACGCGCCGCGCGGTGTCGCCAGTGTTGTGGTCATTGACCGTGTCAATCACCATGCTCTCCAGCACGCCCTTCATCTTGACTTCCACCTCGTCCAGCAGCTTTTCCAGCTCGCCGGGTTCAATGAAGTCCGCGATGTTGTCGTTGGAGTGGAAGCGCTTGCGGGCGGCCTTGATGCGCTCGCGGATCTTCACTGACACCGGCGTGCCAGCTTCGTCGTCGGCTGCGTTCATGGGTGGTTCGGCTTTCATCAGCATCCAAAGATGCTAACACCGGTGTATTCGGGAGCCGATCGCAGGGTTTTGTGTCCTTCAGCGGCTACAGTAGGTCATGAGCGAAGGCGCATTGACGCATTTGGAAGGCGCCAACGTGCCGGTCGATATCGAGGTGTGGAAAGACAGAAGCGACCATTCGGTGCGCAAACGGCGCGTCTACCATTTCCAGGACCGCAAGCCCTTCATCTTTGAATCGCGCATGGAGCTGGAAGCCAGCGGAGAACTCGCGGAGCACGTGGGCGGAGGCTTCGGGATGTACGTGCGCGTGGCGGCAGCGCCCGAAGGATTGCGATTCTCGGATGCCGGCTACTTCCTGCAAATCGCCGCGTACCGCCTGACATTGCCTGATTGGCTCAGCCCTGGCCGCGTGCATCTTTGTCATTCCGACTTGGGGCTCCATGAGTTCAGCATACTGATCGAGATCAGGCACGCGGTCTTTGGCAGGCTGTTCTGGCAGGAAGGCAAGTTTCGGCACACTGCCTCTTCGAACGTCTAGCGCCCGATGATCGTCGGGTCACCTACCCAAGGTGGTAAGTAAAAGCCGCCGCGATGCAAAAGCGCAGCGCCTCCGTGGGCAACGCATCCGCTTCGCGCAAGACAATGGCTCGGTTGCCTTCAAACCGGAGTTCGTGCGGGAACAGCGTCCGGAACGTGTCGACCAGGGTGGTCTGGCAATTGAAGTAAATGGCGTATTCCTGCGGCCTGGCTTTCTTCCAGCCCAGGCGCACCGTACTGCCGCTGCGGGTGGCGGTGGTGAGGTACGCCGGCTCGCCCCACTTCAGGGTTTCCTGCAGCTCGCCCACGCCGTCCGTGGATGCCGCCGTGCGAAAGACAAGCTCGCGAAGCGCCAGCAACCTGCGGCGGATGCCGGTCGGGAACGCACCATACGCTTGGGCAACAGCGGTGGACTGGAATGGGATCATGCGTCAGCAATGGTCGCATATTTCGCAACCAGGCTCGATGGCGCCGGCGTCCATGAAGGCCTGCTCGAACCGGGCGCGCGTGGGGCAATTCGGGCGGTGGTTCATGGCAGCAGCGCTTCCAGGTCCTGCAGCGTGTTGGCCTCGTGCAGCGGCTTGTCATGCCTTATGCGCAGCATGCGCGGAAAGCGCACGGCGATGCCGCTTTTGTGGCGGGGGCTGCGGCTGATGCCTTCAAAGCCAAGCTCGAACACCAGCGACGGGCGCACGCTGCGCACGGGGCCGAATTTTTCCAGCGTGGTCTTGCGGATCACGGCGTCCACCTGCCTGAACTCTTCATCCGTCAGGCCCGAGTACGCCTTGGCAAAGGCCACCAGCTGCAGCGCGCCGGGCTGGGCGGGCTCGCGCTGTTCGATCGCATCCAGCACGGCTTGTGTCTCTGCCCGGTCCACCGGCGGGCGGCTCCACACGGCGAACGTGTAGTCGGTGTAGACCGAGGCGCGGCGGCCGTGGCCGGCCTGTGCGTAGATCAGCACGCAGTCGATGGTCATGGGGTCGACTTTCCATTTCCACCATAAACCATCGGCCTTCGTCCGGCCTGTCCCGTAAGCTGCGTCCACGCGTTTGAGCATCAGGCCTTCGACGCCCCGTTCGCGCGACTGCTGGCGTAGCAGCGCAAAGCCGCTCCACGATGGGGCTGCTTCTACCGGTGACAGGCGAATCCCCGATCCTGTGAGCACGGCCTCCAGGCGAGCCCGGCGCTCATGCTGCGGCAACGCCCGCACATCCACCCCACCGTCTTCCAGCAGGTCATAGGCCATGAAGCTCACGGGCGCATCGGCCAGCACTTTCTTCGTCAATGTCTTGCGGCCAATGCGCTGCTGCAGCAGCGCAAACGGCGCGGGGCCGTCTTGCCAGACCATGATCTCGCCGTCCAGCACGGTGCCATTGGGCAGGGCCTGCGCCAGCGCCACCAGCTCGGGGAAGCGATCCGTCACCAGCTCCTCGCCGCGCGACCACACCCACACCTGGCCCGCGCGGCGCACGATCTGGCCGCGGATGCCGTCGTATTTCCACTCCACCTGCCATTGCGTGACGGGGCCCAGGCGCTCGCCCAGCGCCTCCAGCGGCGCATCCAGCGGGTGCGCCAGAAAGAACGGGTACGGCTGGCCGCTGTCCTGCGGCGCGGCGGCGTCATCGTCCTGCGCTATGAGCGCCGCGAAGCGCGCGGCAGAGGGTGTGGACTTGCCGTCGGTGTAGCCCATCATGCGCTGCGCCACGCGGCGTGCGTCCAGGCCCGCATGCGCGGCCAGCGCGCGCTGCACCAGCAGCTTGCTGACGCCCACGCGGAACCCTCCGCCCACCAGCTTGATGAGCAGGAAGCGGCCCTGCGCGTCCAGCTCGGCCCAGTAGCCGCGCACGCGCGCGGCGATTTCTTCCTCCGCCAGGCCGCGCAGTGGCAGCAGGCGCTGCTCCACCCATTCGGCCAGGCCCACGTCCGACACCGCGCCGGGCAGCGGCAGCACATGGGCAATGGTCTCGGCCAGGTCGCCCACGGCCTGGTAGCACTCTTCAAACAGCCAGTCTTCAATGCCCGCCATGTCGCAGGCCAGCGCACGCAGGCGCGCGGTGGCTACCACCTGGCGCGGCTTGCCCCCGGACAGGAAATAGACCGCCCAGGCCGCATCGTGCGCGGGCACGGAGGCAAAGTAGCGCTGCAGCGCCTCGACCTTGGCGTTGGTGGACGTGGTGATGTCCAGCTCGTTGAACAGGCGGGCAAAGGCTTTCATGGGTCAGGCCATGTAACCCCGCGCCAGCATGAGCGCAAACAGGGCCAGCATGGCCACGAAGGCCGGGCAGCCCAGTGCAAACCACAGGCGAAAGCGTGCATGAAAGCGCGCGTCCAGCGCGCCAATGGACGGCGCCGCCAATGCGGCGTCGCGCAGGCGGATCTGCAGCACCACCACGGGCAGCCAGCACGCGCCCACGAACACATACGCGCCCAGCACCCAGGCCAGCCACGGGCTGGGCCAGGCCCCGCCCGTCATGCGCCACAGCGCGAACCCCGTCACTGGCTGCGCTACTGCAGCCACTGCGGTAAACATCGCATCCGCACGCACGGTGAGCACCAGTACCCCACGCAGCAGGCCCAGGTTGTCATCACGCAGCGCCGCGCGGTAACCAAACCAGGCAAAGAATGCGATGCCCATGCCCGTACCCAGCAGCACCGCGGCGCCCAGCAGGTGCAGCCATTTGATGACGAGGTAGGTCATTCATTGCTCCTTTGCCTTTGCCAGGCACGGACCTCGTCTCGATGCTGCTCCAGAAAGTCGCGCATCCGCGCGAAACGCTTGCGCGTTTGCCATTCAAAGACCCATCGAGTCACAGGCTCCATCAGCCAGCGCAGGACCCGCGGTCCAGTGGTGAAGCTGTAGGTATAGATCATCACCGACTGCTCACTTGAAACGGCGCGATGTCGCATGGACGCGCTCCAGCGCCAGAACGGGAATGACCGGCCCAGCATCGTGGCGGCGGCCACTTTAGGGCGGTCAAATGAAATGAATTGAGTACGCATCGCCAGGCCGCGCAACACGCCACCACCTGCGTTTTCCGTAATGGCACCGATATAGGGGCAAGGAGCGCCGCCGATCACATGCGTTGCATCCACCAGAGAATCCCAGCGGTGGCGCCATTCATGAAAATGAAATACATCGAACACCGTCTCGGCCGAGGCTGGCATATCAAATTCAATACGGTTATGCGCCATCGCCAGTCGGCTCCTGCACCAGATCGGTCACCATGCCCCAGCGGCTGAACTCCGGCGCAAACTCGTCCAGCGTGAGCCAGCCCATGCAGGGGCCGGCACCCGGGGGCAGCGCCACGCCGTGCGCCAGCTTGCGCGCCAGCAGGATGGCGGCCATGCAGGGGATTTCCGGCCCATGGTGGTTGCCGGCCGTGATGTGCCAGGCCAGTTGCAGCGCCTGCCCGTCCTGCCCCGTGCCGCGCAGGCGCACCACCATGCCGCCCACGGGTGAGCCCCAGGGGTCCAGCAGCAGGCCCGCGCGGTTGAGCGCGCCCGCCCAGGCCGACAGCGGTGGCAGCCAACCCCGCCGGCGCAACGCGGCCAGCAACGCCATGCCCTGCTGGCCCAGGCGCACCTCCAGCGCGGCGCGGAACATCACGTCCTGCACACCGGGGTAGCGCCCGGGCAGCAGTTCCAGGTCGGGGATGTCGCACAGCGCGCCGGGCCGCGCGGCCATGCGCGCGAACTGCACCGGCCGCGGGTCGGCCCAGCCGGTCTGCGCCTGCCAGCGGCCGCCGCGCCAGACCTGCACCGGCTCGCCGCAGTAGCTGAGCACCGAGGCCATGGTGGCCACGCCGCGCGGCGCGCGCTGGGCCGGGGCGATGCAGATGTCGATGGACGCCAGCGCCGAAAAGCGGGGCAACAGGGCATCCACCACCGCGCTGCTGAGGGCCGGCACGGTGCTGGCGCCCGTGACGGCAAAGCGCCCCGCTGCCTTGAACGCCGCCGACAGCGCCGGGCCGAAATCACACACGAAGCGCCGGCCGTCCGCCAGATCAATGTAGTGGCAGCCAGCCTGTGCCGCTGCGCGCGCCACAGCCCAGTCCTGCCCCTGGAACGGGCCCGCCGTGTGGATGACCAGGCCCGCATGTTCCGCGGCCAGCTTTGCGGCCAGCGCACCATCCGAGACGTCCAGCACCAGCGCCTGCGCGCCCAGGGTTTGCGCAAAGGCCGTGGCCGCGGCCTTGTTGCGCGCCGCCACGACCAGCTGCACCGAAGGGTCGTGCGCCAGGGCGCGGCAGATGCGCGCGCCGAAATTGCCGTGGCCGCCCAGCACCAGGATTTTCATGAAGCCTCGCTCCCCGCCTCTACCCGCTCATCACCGTACTCCGTCTCGAACGCCTGGGCCTGCAGCCCCAGCTCACTGAGGTAACGCACCATCACCGCCACACTGCCGTGCGTGACGATGACGCGCTGCGCGCCGATGGCGCGGATGGCGCCCATCAGCCCCGGCCAGTCGGCATGGTCGCTCAGTACAAAGCCGCGGTCGTAGCCGCCGCGCCGACGCGCGCCGCGCAGTTGCATCCAGCCGCTGGCAAAGGCGTGGCTGGCGTCGCCAAAACGGCGGCCCCAGACCCCTGCGCTGGCCGCCGGTGGCGCCAGCACCAGCGCACGCCGCAGGCCGGCCTTGTCCATGTCCTGCGCGGCCTGGGTGGGCGGCAGGGCTACACCGGCGGCGCGGTAGGCCTGGTTCAGCGGCTCGACCGCGCCATGCACCACGATCGGCCCGATGGATGCGTCCACGCCCGCCAGCAGGCGCTGCGCCTTGCCGAAGCTGTAGCACGACAGCACGCTGGCCCGTCCCGCCAGCGCATTGGCCCGCCACCAGGCGTTGATCTCGTCAAAGATCACGCGGTCATCCGGCCAGCGGTAAACGGGCAGGCCAAAGGTGGATTCGGTGATGAACACGTTGCAGCGCACGGGCTCAAACGGCGCGCAGGTCGGGTCAGGTGCGACCTTGTAGTCGCCGCTGGCCACCCAGACCTGGCCGCCGTGTTCCAGCCGCACCTGGGCCGAGCCCAGCACGTGGCCCGCGGGGTGCAATGACACCGTGACGCCGTGGTGCACGATGCGTTCACCATAGGCCAGCGGCTGCAGCGCAATGTCGCCCAGCCGCGCACGCAAAACGCCTTCGGCCTGCGCAGCGGCCAGGTAGTGGCCGTGACCGGCGCGCGCATGGTCGGCGTGGGCATGGGTGATCACGGCCCGGTCCACCGGCCGCCAGGGGTCGATGTAGAAATCGCCCGGCGGGCAGTACAGGCCCTCGGGCTTTTGCACGATCAGGTCGGCGCTCAGAGGTACTCCTTGCCGTGCACCAGCAACGCCAGGCGCATCAGCCCCAGCGCCAGCCACTCAAGCGCACGATCGCGCAGCGAGCGGTTGGCAAATTCAGCAGGGTCCATGCGCGCGCCGGCCTCCTGCATGGCGCGCAGCAGACGGTCACGCAATGCGCCGGCAAAGCCGGCGTCGTCCACCACCACGTTGGCCTCGCGCGCCAGCAGCATGCTCAGCGGATCGAGGTTGGACGAACCCACGGTGGCCCACTGGCCATCCACCACCGCCACCTTGGCGTGCAGGAAGCTGGGGGCGTATTCGTGGATCTCCACGCCCGCCTGCAGCAGCGCGCCGTACACGGGGCGCGACGAGTAGTACTGCATGAAGTATTCGTACCGGCCCTGCAGCAGCAGCTGCACGCGCACGCCGCGCTGGGCCGCGCGGATCAGCGCCTTGCGCATCTTGCGCCCCGGCACGAAGTACGCGTTGGCGATGATGACTTCACCGCGCGCGGTGCTGATGGCGCGGCGGTAGGCGCGTTCGATGCGGCTGCGGTGGCGCACGTTGTCGCGCAGCACCAGCGCCGCGCGCGCCAGCGTGCCGGCCGGGTCGGCGTGACGCTGCGGCGCGGCCGCCGGGGCTTCGCGCAGCGATTCCAGCGCGCCGGCCAGCTGGCGCGCGCGCAGGCGCCGCGCGGCCTGCATGCGCTGCCACAGCACGCCCATGGTGTCGTCCATCTCGGCCACCAGCGGGCCGCGCAAGCGCACCGCAAAGTCAAAGCGCGGCGCGGCCAGACCACCGTGGTTGGGGTCGTGAAAGTCGTCCAGGATGTTGATGCCGCCGCAAAACGCGATGTCACCGTCCACCACGCACAGCTTGCGGTGCAGGCGGCGCCAGCGCCCCGGAACCAGCAGGCCCAGCGTGCCGGGTGGCGAATACACCGCCCACTGCACGCCCGCGGCGGCGAAGCGGTCGGGCCAGGGGTGGGGTATGGCGCCGGTGCCGTAGCCGTCCACCACCACCTGCACGTTCACGCCCCGGCGCGCCGCGCCCATCAGCGCTTCGGCCACGTCGGCACCGCTGCCGGTCAGGTCAAAGATGTAGGTCTCCAGCCGCACACGGTGCCGGGCCGCGCCAACGGCGGCAATCAGCGCGGGGAAGTATTCGACGCTGCCTTCCAGCAACTGCACCTCGTGCCCATCGCGCAGCAGGGGATTGGCGTGCGACATGTGCCTACAGCGCGAACTCCGCGATGAGCGGCAGATGGTCGGACATGCGCCACCAGATGCGGCCCTTGGGGATATGTACCCCCATGGGTTCAAGCCCGCGCGCATACACAAAATCAAGCTGCGCCAGCGGAAGCCGCGCCGGGAACGTCAGCAGCCGGTCGGCCACGAAGTCTTTCAGGCCCATGGCATTCAGGGCCGGGCGCAGGCGCGCGCCCCAGTCGTTGAAATCACCCGCCACCACCAGGCGCTCGCCCTTGGGCACCTCGCGGTCAATAAACTGCTGCACCTGCGCCACCTGGCGCAGCCGGCTGCCTGGAATCAGCCCCAGGTGCAGCACGATCACGTGGATGCGGTGACCGTGCGCGTCAAGGGTCACATGCAGCAGCCCGCGCTGCTCCAGGCGGTGGTCCGACATGTCTTCGTGCCCTTGCGACACCACGTCCCAGCGCGACAGCAAGGCGTTGCCGTGTTCCCCATGGCGGGTAACCGCATTGGTCTGGTACACCGCATGGTAGCCCTCGGGCGCCAGGAACTCGGCCTGCGGCAGCTCAGGCCAGCTCTTGAAATAGCGCTCCTCGCGGCGGTGCACCTTGCGTACCTCCTGCAGACACACGATGTCGGCGTCCAGTTGCTCGACCGCATGGCCCAGGTTGTGGATTTCAAGCCGCCGCGCGGGGCCAATGCCCTGCACGCCTTTGTGGATGTTGTAGGTGGCGACACGAAGAATATCCATGCGCAAACCTTAACGCAAAAAGCGCGGCAGCATCATGATTGCCTCGGCGTTGGACGGTGAAAAGCAGGTGTCCGCGGCCTCGCGCCAGGGCAGCCACTGGTAGGCGGAGTGTTCCGCGGGGCACAGGCGTATGGGTGTGCCCACCGGTAGCTGCAGGCCAAACACATGCTCGGTGTTGCGCGTGACGCCGGGCGGGTAACGGTGCAGCCAGGCGGGGTAGATGTCGTAGACGTTTTCCAGGTGCCAGTCGGTCAGGCCGGCATGCAAGGCGCTGCCGGGTGCACAGTCGATGCCGGTTTCCTCGGCGACCTCGCGGATGGCGGTCTGGATGAAGGGCTCGTCCGGCGCGTCTTTGGAGCCCGTGACCGACTGCCAGGTGCCGGCATCCACCCGGCGGATCAACAGCACGTCCAATACCGGCGTGTGGATCACCACCAGCACGGATTCGGGGATTTTGAGAGGGCGGCCTGTCCCCCGGGCGTTCAGGCCCACGGGTCAACCAGGGCAACGCCCGTGTGCTGGAAATGCCGGGTGTTGCGGGTGACCACAGTCAGCCCGTGCACCAGCGCGGTAGACGCGATGAGCAGATCCAGGTCGTCCTGTGCCCTGCCCCTGTCCAGCAGCTCGGCCTTGAGGTTGGCAAAGCTGATCCAGACAGCCTCGTCAGTGGGCAGAATCCTGTCGTGGAACCTCGTGCGGATGTCGCCAAGCCACTGCTGCAGCTGGTTGCGACGGCGCCCTGCAGGCAGGCGACGAACCCCGAAGCTGAGCTCCGCCACCGTGACCACGCTGATGTTGCCCTGCCCCTGGTGCTCCTCCAGCCACTGAAACACACCCGGTTGCGGCTGGGACTTGACCACCTCGGACAGCACGCAAGTGTCCAGCAGCCATGCACCGGCCATCGTCAGTCCTCGAAGTTGAATGGCTTTTTGGGCGTGCGGCGCGGCATGGCGGGCAATGCGGCACCACGCGGCGCGTTCAGCAGGCATCCTTCAAGCGAAGGCAGCGCCCCGCCCGCGTCCAGCTCGGCATCGCTGAGCGGCACCACCTTGACCACCGGCTTGCCATGCCGTGTGATGATTTGCGCCCCGTTCAGCACAGCCGCGTCCACCAGTTCGCTCAGCCTGTTCTTGGCGGCCTGCAATTGCCAGACACTGTTCATGCAATACCCTTTACTGGCCAGAATCGTCCTATTCTAGCCAGAAAAAAAGGCGCCGGTCAGGCGCCTTTCATTTGCGTTCGTACCCCCGCGCCGTCACGCCGGCTGCACGTTGCGCAGCTTGATGTGCAGCTCGCGCAGCTGCTTTTCGTCCACCGGGCTGGGCGCCTGGGTCAGCAGGCACTGGGCGCGCTGGGTCTTGGGGAAGGCGATCACGTCGCGGATGGATTCGGCGCCGGTCATCAGCGTGACGATGCGGTCCAGGCCGAAGGCCAGGCCGCCGTGCGGCGGGGCGCCGTACTGCAGCGCGTCCAGCAGGAAGCCGAACTTGGCCTGCGCTTCTTCCGGGCCGATCTTCAGCGCGTCAAACACCTTGCTCTGCACGTCGGCGCGGTGGATACGCACCGAGCCGCCGCCCATTTCCCAGCCGTTGAGCACCATGTCGTAGCCCTGCGAGATGCACTTCTCGGGCGCGGTGACCATCCAGTCCTCGTGGCCCTCCTTGGGGGCAGTGAAGGGATGGTGCACGGCGGTGTAGCGCTGGTTTTCCTCGTCGAACTCGAACATCGGGAAGTCCACCACCCACAACGGGCGCCAGCCGGCTTCAAACAGGCCGTTCTTCTTGCCGAATTCGCTGTGGCCGACCTTGATGCGCAGCGCGCCGATGGCGTCGTTGACGATTTTCTCCTTGTCGGCACCGAAGAAGATCAGGTCGCCGTCCTGCGCGCCGGTGCGTTCCAGCACGGCCTGCAGGGCCTTGTCGTGGATGTTCTTGACGATGGGCGATTGCAATCCGTCGCGGCCCTTGGCCAGCTCGTTGACGCGGATGTAGGCCAGGCCCTTGGCACCGTAGATCTTGACGAACTCGGTATAGGCGTCGATTTCGCCGCGGCTGATGCCGCCGTTTTCCTGCGAACCGCCGGGCACGCGCAATGCCACCACGCGGCCGCCCTTCATGTTGGCGGCGCCCGAGAACACCTTGAAGTCCACGTCGCCCATCACATCGGTCAGCTCGGCAAACTGCAGCTTCACGCGCAGGTCGGGCTTGTCGGAGCCGTACAGGTGCATCGCGTCCTGGTAGGTCATGACGGGGAACTCGCCCAGGTCCACGCCCATGGTGTTCTTGAACACCGTGGTGATCATGCCCTGGAACATCGCGCGGATTTCTTCTTCGGTCAGGAAGGAGGTTTCGATATCGATCTGGGTGAACTCGGGCTGGCGGTCGGCGCGCAGGTCCTCGTCGCGGAAGCACTTGGTGATCTGGTAGTAGCGGTCGTAGCCGGCCACCATCAGCAGCTGCTTGAACAGCTGGGGCGACTGCGGCAGCGCAAAGAACATGCCGTCGTGCACGCGGCTGGGCACCAGGTAGTCGCGCGCGCCCTCGGGCGTGCTCTTGGTGAGCATGGGCGTTTCGATGTCGATAAAGCCGTTGGCGTCCAGGAACTTGCGCACCTCCATGGCCACGCGGTAGCGAAGCATGAGGTTGTTCTGCATGTAGGGACGGCGCAGGTCCAGTACCCGGTGCGTCAGGCGCGTGGTCTCGGACAGGTTGTCGTCGTCCAGCTGGAACGGCGGCGTGACCGAGGGGTTCAATACCTTGAGTTCATGGCACAACACCTCGATCTGCCCGCTCTTGAGCTTGTCGTTGGTGGTTCCGGCCGGACGCGCGCGCACGACACCCCTGACCTGCACGCAGAATTCATTGCGCAGGCTTTCGGCGACGGCGAACATCTCTGCGCGATCGGGGTCACAGACCACCTGCACATAACCTTCACGGTCACGCAGGTCCACGAAGATCACGCCGCCATGATCCCGGCGGCGGTTCACCCAGCCGCTCAGGGTCACGGTTTGGCCCATCAGGGCTTCGGTCACGAGACCGCAATAAGTCGTACGCATTTGGGACATGGCATGGCTGCGCCGGGACGGCGCTTACTTGATGTTCTGGTTGAAGGGGCCGCCGGGCACGACGACGCCCATGGAGACGATGTATTTGAGCGCTTCGTCCACGCTCATCCTGAGCTCGATGCAGTCCTCGCGGCGCAGCATCACAAAATAGCCGCCCGTCGGGTTGGGCGTGGTGGGCACGTAAACGGAGAGGTAGTCGCCCTGCAGGTAGGTGGCCACGTCGCCGCCGGGCGTGCCGGTGACAAAGCCGATGGTCCACATGTTTTCACGAGGCCACTGGATCAGCACCGCGGTGCGAAAGGCATTGCCGGTCTCGGAAAACAGGGTGTCGGAAACCTGCTTGACGCTCAGGTAGATCGAACGCACCACCGGGATGCGCCCCAGCAGGTTGTGCCACCAGCCCAGCAGGGTGCGGCCGAAAAAGTTGCTGGCAGCCGCGCCCACGGCCAGCAGGATGACCAGCGCCAGCACCACGCCAAAGCCAGGAATATGAAACCCCAGCAGCTTGTCGGGCTGCCAGGCAGCCGGCAGGATCAGCAGGGTCTGGTCCAGCGTCCCGATGATCCATTGAAGCACCCAGACGGTGATGGCCACCGGCACGATGACCAGCAACCCGGCAAAAAGCCATTTACGCAGAGCAGCCATTCGGGCTTTCAGTGGCAGGCGCAGGCAGTGCCGCAGCCGCCGGCCGACGCCGAAGGTGCCGACTCGGCCTTGGCGGGGGAGGAATCAGACGGCTTGCTGTCCGCAGGCTTGGCATCCGCGGGCTTGGCGTCGGCCGCGGTGGCGGGCGCCGGGCTGGCCGTGCCGCCCCCCTTGAAATCGGTGGCGTACCAGCCGGAGCCCTTGAGCTGGAAGCCCGCGGCAGTCACCTGCTTGGAGAACGTGGCCTTGCCACAGGCCGGGCATTCGGTCAGCGGCGCATCAGAGATTTTCTGCAGAACGTCCTTGCTGTGCCCGCAGGACTCGCATTTGTAGGCGTAGATAGGCATGGCGGTGGAGGGTCAAGTTTGCAAAACCCTCAATTATAGGCGGCGGGGTTGGTTTCAACCGCCGCCGCAGCTGCGCCCATCAGCCACGCGGGACCGGATGCCCCTGGTTGCGGATCACCTGCGGTGCCAGCGAGGCCATCACCATCAGCACGATGGAGGCGAACAGGCCCACCAGGTTGGGCGGCACCAGCGCCTCCGGCGCCACATTCTGGGCCACCAGCCATACCGATATGCCACCGATCGACGAGAAAAGCGCGCCCTGCGTTGTCGCGCGCTTCCAGTAGGCACCGGCCAACAGGGGCACAAAGGCACCGGCCAGCGTCACGTTGTACGCGTTTTGCACCATCTCATACATGGTGCTGGTGCTGTTCAGCGCGAACAGCAGCGCGCAGGCCGTGAAGGTCACCAGGATGATGCGCAGCGTCAGCAGGAACTGGCGGTCGCTCATGTGGGGCACAAAGGGCCGCAACACGTTCTCGGTGAACAGCGACGTGGGCGCCAGCAGCGCACCGCTGGCCGTGGACAGGATGGCCGACAGCAGCGCGCCGAAGAACATCACCTGCGCCCACAGCGGCATCTTGCCCAGCACCAGATCGGGCAGGATGCGCTGGATCTCGCGCGCGTCCTCACCGCCGAACAGCTTGGACAACTCCGGGTCGCCGACCAGCGCCGCATAGGCGATGAAGATGGGCACGAACGCGAAGCAGAAATAGATCAGCGCGCCGATGACGGTGCCACGTACGGCGGTCTTCTCGTCCTTGGCGCTGGTCATGCGCTGGAACACGTCCTGCTGGGGGATGGAGCCAAATGCAAAAGCGAAAAACGCACCCGCCATCGCCCACCAGCCCGGCGCATCGCTGGGAAAGAAGTTGAACTTGCCTTCCGCCGCCGCCTGCGAAATCACCTTGGTGGCGCCCCCGGCCAGATCGCCCACAAGAACAGCCACCAGCGTGAGCCCAACCAGAATGACCACCGTCTGGAACAAATCAGTAAAGGCCACCGACCACATCCCGCCAAAGATGGTGTAGACCAGCACCACGCCCGCGCCAATCAGGATGGCGTGATTCAGTGCCAGCGCACCGCCCGACAGCACGTAGATCACCAGCCCCAGCGCGGTCATCTGCGCGGAGGTCCAGCCGAGGTAGGACGCGACGATCGCCACGCTGGTAATCACCTCCACGCCTTTGCCGTAGCGCTGCTTGTAGAAGTCGCCGATGGTCAGCAGGTTCATGCGGTAGAACAGCCGGGCGAACAGCAGTGCCGCCAGCACCAGGCACACAGAAGCGCCGAACGGATCACCGGGAATGCCCGACAGGCCGTCCTTGGCGAAGGTGGCAGACACGGAGAGGACCGTTTCGGCGCCAAACCAGGTGGCAAACACCGTGGCCACGTTCATGTACAGCGGCAGGCTGCGGCCCGCGATCATGTAGTCCCGCGAGGATTTGACGCGCCGTGCGGCGATCAGGCCAATCGCGATCGTGACCGCCAGGTAGGCAAGGACAAAGGTGATCAGTGCATTCATCTCTTTTCACTCCTCGGGCCGGATTCTAGGGCAGGCAAATCACCAAACGCGCACCCGCATGACGATTTGCATCGCGATTAACCCCAATGCAAAACCGATGCCACCGTAGATGATGGCCTGCAGCAGCCGGTTGGTACGGCGCTGTTCCGTCAGGAGGTCCCGCAGGTCGCGGCGATGATCCGACGGGCGCTGGCGCAGATAGTCGTGCAGCAGGCGCGGCAGGTCGGGCAGCACCTTGGCATAGCGCGGGGCTTGTGCCTTGAGCTCCTCGATCAGGCGCTGCGGCCCGATCTGCTCGACCATCCATTTCTCCAGGAACGGCTTGGCCGTGTGCCACAAGTCCAGGTCCGGGTCGAGCTGGCGGCCCAGGCCCTCGATGTTGAGCAGCGTCTTTTGCAGCAGCACCAGTTGCGGCTGGATTTCGACGTGAAAGCGCCGCGAGGTCTGGAACAGGCGCATCAGCACCATGCCCAGCGACAGCTCTTTCAGCGGGCGGTCAAAGTACGGCTCGCACACGGTGCGCACGGCCGACTCCAGTTCGTCCACCCGCGTTCCTGGGGGTACCCAGCCGGATTCAATGTGCAGCTCTGCCACGCGCTTGTAGTCGCGGCGGAAGAACGCGGTGAAGTTCTGCGCCAGGTATTCCTTGTCGTACTCGGTCAGCGTGCCGATGATGCCGAAGTCCAGCGAGATGTAGCGCCCGAAAGTGGCCGCGTCCAGGCTGACCTGGATGTTGCCCGGGTGCATGTCGGCGTGAAAAAAGCCGTCGCGGAACACCTGCGTGAAAAAGATCGTCACGCCGTCGCGTGCGAGCTGGCGCGTGTCCACGCCCGCCTCGCGCAGGCGCTCCACCTGGCTGATGGGCACGCCGTGCATGCGTTGCATGACCATGACCTCGGGGTGACAGAAGTCCCAGAAGATCTCGGGGATCAGCACCAGGTCCAGCCCGGCCATGTTGCGCCGCAGCTGGGCGGCGTTGGCGGCCTCGCGCACCAGGTCCAGCTCGTCGTGCAGGTACTTGTCAAACTCGGCCACCACCTCGCGCGGCTTGAGCCGCTTGCCGTCGGCCGACAGGCTCTCAACCCAGCCGGCCATCATGCGCATGAGGCTCAGGTCCTTTTCGATCACGGGCAACATGCCGGGGCGCAGCACCTTGACGGCCACCTCACGTTCGCGGCCACCACGGTCGCGGATGACGGCAAAGTGCACCTGGGCAATGGACGCGCTGGCCACCGGCTCGCGCTCGAAGCTCACGAAGATATCGTTTACCGGCCGGCGAAAGGCCCGCTCAATGGTGGCAATCGCAACCGCGGAGTCGAATGGCGGCACCCGGTCCTGCAGACGCGCCAGCTCGTCGGCAATGTCGGTGGGCAACAGGTCACGCCGGGTGGACAGCACCTGACCGAACTTCACGAAGATCGGGCCCAGGCGCTCCAGCGCCTCGCGCAGGCGCTGGCCCCGCGGCGCGCGCAGGTTGCGCCCCACCGAGACGATGCGGGCGATCACCCGCAGCCAGGGCTTCTGGAAACTCGTCAGGACCAGTTCGTCCAGGCCGTAGCGAAGCGCCACCCAGACAATGAAGACGCCTCGCAGGTAGCGCGTCATGCCGCGCCGCCGCCCGGTCGCGCGCCTACAAACTGGCGCAGGGCCTGGCCCATGCCGCGCACGCCCTGCATCAGGGCATGAGCCGGCGCGTCGCCCATCAGGCGTGACAGGTCTTCTTCCATATCCCAGCGCAGGTTGTCCACCAGCCAGTTGACCTCGGCGGCCAGCTGCACGTCGCCTTCAATTCGCACGGGCGGCTTGTCACCGCGCAGCGCGGCCTGGGCGAGTGCCCAAGGGGACTCCTCGGTCACCGTCAGGGTGAGATCGGGTGTGCCGGTGGCAGGGGCCACTTCCAGCAGGCCCGCCGGCGTCGCGGCCAGGCGGATGGAAAACATGCGCCAGCGCGCCTCGGTCACGCGGCCTGCCTGGCGGGCCAGGCGAGCCTGGGCCTCGGGCTCCTGCATCAGCACATGGTTGATCAGCAACACCAGCCGCTGGTGGGTCTCTTCCACGGCCCAGGCCGGCGGCTGCAGGCCCGCGCCCAGCTTCTCAAACAAGGTGTCCAGAAAAGGAAAGGGGGACTGTGTTGCCATAGTCCCCCGATTATGCGGTCCGCTTTCGCACGCCAGCAGGTTACCCGGTTTACTGCAGGGCCTGCACGCCGGCCACCAGCCAGCCCGTCGCGCCGTTCTTGGGCTTGGTCATGTTCCAGACCTCGCGAAAGGGGCTGGGGCCTGCCGAGGGTTGCTCGCGGATCATGCCGGAGTATTCCACGCTCGCCATGTAGTCGTCGCCCAGGTCCTCAATGCCCAGCAGCTGCGCCTCGAGCATGACGACGTCGGTCTTGTTGGGCTGGCTACCCATGTGGCGTTCGCGCTCGGCCAGCTGTTCGCGGATTTCGCCGGCCATGCCGTCGGTCATCATCGAGCGCAGCGTGACCATGTCGGCCTGGTCCCAGGCGTCTTGCAACGTCACGAAATTGCGCTTGGCCGCCGCCAGGAAGCCTTCGGTGTCAAAGCCTGCGGGAACGCCCCAGTATTGCGCGCCCGCGAGCGCCGAACCGATCTGCACGCCACCCGCTTCTGCGGCGCCCGCGTATTTGCCGGCATCAAAGGACATGCTGTTGCGCTCCCACGGCCGGGCCGACGCATCGTTGCCCACCTTGTCGGGGCTGTACTGACGCAACGCGGTGGCATCCGCCGCGGAGCTCGCGCCCTGGAAGGCATAGGGGCCGGGCGCGGCAGCGGGCGTCGCCGCGTTGCGCCGCGAGCGCATCACCATGCCAATCACGACCATGATGGCCAGCGCCAGCAACGCAACCAGCATGAACTGGCCAAATGCCTCGCCCAAACCCAGGGAACTGGCCAGCCAGGCCAGCCCCAGGCCAGCAGCCAGCCCGCCCAGCATGGCCCCCCATGGGCGCTTGGGCGCGGCAGCAGCCGGCGCAGCTGCGGCCGCAGGTTTGGCGACCGCGGCATTGGTCGCGCTTTGCGCAGGCGCCGCGGGGGCGGCAGGCGCGGCGTCTCGCTGCGTCACGTTGCTGGACTGACGGCCCAGCGTCTTGCCGCCGCCCAGGCGCTTGGCGTCGGCCTCGACGGCGGCCACGAGCATCACGCCCGCAAGAATCAATGACAGCAACTTCATGTCACCTCCGGATCACTTCAACACTTGATTCCAACATGCAGGGCCACCACACCGCCGGTCAGGTTGTGATAATCCACATGGCCAAAGCCGCCTTTTTTCATCATGGCCTTGAGTTCCTGCTGGCCCGGGTGCATGCGGATGGATTCCGCCAGGTAGCGGTAGCTTGCATCGTCGCCGGCCACCAGCTTGCCCAGGCGCGGCAGCACACTGAATGAGTACCAGTCGTAGACCTTCTCAAGCGGGCGCGCCACCCTGGAAAATTCAAGCACCAGCAGCTTGCCGCCTGGCTTGAGCACACGGTTCATTTCAGCCAGCGCAGTTTCCTTGTGGGTCATGTTGCGCAGGCCAAAGGCCACGCTGACCACGTCGAAATGGCCATCGGCAAAGGGCAGCTTTTCAGCGTCGCAAACCAGCGTGGGAACGGCAACGCCAGCGTCCAGCAGCCGGTCGCGCCCGGTTCGCAGCATGGCTTCGTTGATGTCGGTGTGCACCACCTGACCGCTCGCGCCCACCTTTTTTGCGAAGGCCAGCGCCAGGTCGCCCGTGCCGCCCGCGATGTCCAGCACGCGCGAGCCGTCGCGCAGGTTGGCCACCATCACCGTGTAGGCCTTCCAGGCGCGGTGCAGGCCCATGGACATCAGGTCATTCATGATGTCATAGCGCGGAGCGACAGAATCAAACACGCCGCGCACGCGACGTGCCTTGTCGTCCTCGTTCACAGATTCAAAGCCGAAATGCGTGGTAGCCATGAGGGAATGCTAGGGCCGAATGACCCACGGGATGGCGACAACCCCGCACCCATGCGGGGAATCTGTCGGGAATATGACGAAACGCAATCAGTGGTGCGAGCAGCCGTGTCCGCCCCGGGGCGCCATGGGTGCGTCGCGATCCACGCCTGCAGATGCCAGCCGCTGTGCATACTCGGCCCACAGCTGGTCCTGGCGCGCACCCAGCTCGTACAGGTACGCCCATGAGAACAGGCCGCTGTCGTGGCCATCGGAGAACGAGGGCTGCACGGCGTAATTGCCCACCGGTTCCAGACCCACCAGATCAACATCGCGCTTGCCGGTCTGCAGTACTTCCTGGCCTGGGCCGTGGCCCTGCACCTCGGCCGAGGGCGAGTAGACCCGCATCAGCTCAAACGGAATGCGAAACGACGCGCCGTCTGAAAAAGCCACCTCCAGCACTCTGGACTGGTTGTGCACCGTGAGCGAAACGGGGGTGGGCGCCCCGGCCTGCAACCCTGCCATGGCGCTCAGAACCGCACCGACATGTTGAGGTACAGCTTCTCGTCGCCCTTTTGCGGCGAGCCGGTGTTGATGGTCAGCGGCACGTTGCTGCCGCGCACCAGGCGGCCATAGTCGGCCGTGATCGATACCGGGCCGGCGCCATAGCGCAGGCCAAGTCCCAAGCCGGCCAGGCGGTCGCTGGACGGCTTGGACGTGCCGTTGGGATTGTTGTTGCCCAGCCAGCCGGCGTCCACAAAGCCGGCCAGGCGCAGGCCCGGCAGGAACTCCGGCGTGGTGACTTCCAGCGACGCCGACAGGCCACGGTCACCGGAGATGGGGCGTTCACTCTCGGTACCGCGCACCGACGTGGAGCCGCCAATGCCGAACTGCTCGCCAGAGATGAGAACGTCGGGGCTGTACTGCATCTGGGAACGCGCGCTCCACAACCAATTGCCCGCGAAGCTGGCGGAATAATTGATGCCCGCGCGCAGCGCCTTCCAGCGCGTGGTGGTGACGCGGGGGTCTTCCGTCTGGTAGGACGCCAGGTCGTTGCCGGTGCCGCTGCTGGTGTTGGCCGCCAGCTCCACGTTGTATCCCCATACCGACGTATCGGACTCGGTTCTGGCGGTATAGCCCAGCGTCACCGGGCGGCTGCGCCGCGTGACCTGGCCGGGCACCGGAATGTCGTTGATTTTGGACGCGTTGAAGACCTTGTCGTCGAACCCGAAGGTCACATAGCTGCGCCGGCCACCTTCGGGCGGCAGGTAGGCCGTGTAGATCGCACCGAAAGTATGGCCCGCGCCGGTGCTGGTAAACACACCGAAATTGCCCACCACGTCCGACCGCGTGTAGCTCAGGCCCAGCACGCCACCCAGCGTGTAAAGCGGCACGCGGTACTGCAGCCCCAGCTGCTTCACGTCGCTGAAGCGCTCGATGGATGTGGTGTACGCGCCGGTGAACTGGTGGTCAAGGTCGAACAGGTTGGTGTGCCCGCCGGTCACCGTGAAGCGATCCTTGCCGGACGACTCGGAGCCGCCATTGGAAAGCGCCAGCGCGAATGTCCAGGGCCGGCTTTCCTTGACGGTCAGGGTGGCGTCGATCTTGTCGGGCTCCTCGGCTTCCTTGATGCCGACCTGGATCTGCTTGTTGGGGTTCTCGTTGGCGATGGCGGTTTGCACCGCCATGGTCTTGAAGTTTGGCGTGTGGCCTTCGCGCAGCTCCGGGATGCTGCGGCGGATATTGGCCTCGCTGTAGATGCTGGCGCCTTCAATGGTCAGCTTGCTGATGGTGAACTTGACGATTTCCAGGGTGACGGTGTCGCCGACCTCCTGAGGCGGCAGCGCCACGCGGTGCAGGCCAAAGCCCTTGGCCCGCAAGGCCTCCTCCAGCGCCGAGGTGGCCTTTTGCAGCGTGTCCATGTTCGCATCGGCGCGCAGGTAGGGCGCGAGGATGCGCGAAGTGTCGCCATCGCCCAGCGGGTTCTCACCGGTGATCTTGAAACCCTTGATGGCAAACACGGGCGCGGGCGCCGCAGTCAGCGGTGCTGGAGCGGGCGCTGGCGCCTGCGCCGATGCCGCCCCGGCCAGGCCGGCAAATACCGCGGCCATGGCCAACTGAGGGCGGCGGAACCGGCCGCCACGTTTGCTTGCGCCTTGTTTCATCTTGTTGTTCACCCTATCAAGTCAGTCATCACTGACTCAAATTGTCGCACCCCATCACCAGACTTGTCACGTCTGGTAACGCTTTCAATTGCACTGCTTGGCAGTCTTGATGCCGGAATCGGCCAGCACGCTGACCAGCAGCGGGTTCTTGGTGGTGGGCAGGGGAAGGTTGTCGAACTGGATGAATTTGGGAATGACGGCGGGCCGGGCGGTATCGCCGTTGTTGTTGGCAAAGCCGGCTTCACCTTTGCCCAGGTGCAGGACCTCGTTCTTGCTTGCGATCTCGATATGACCATCACGCACGAAAACGAAGAGGCCTTCTTCCGTATCGGCGACGTTGTTGCTTGCAAACAACTTATCCAGCGTGCCCTGGGGCACATTGATCTGGTCCGGGCGGGGGCTTTCCATGGGCGGCTGCGTCGCAATCGGCCGGATGCCAGAGGGCGAAATGAACAGACCCTGCCCTGCCTGCAGCACCTGCAACGCGGATTGCCCCTGGGGCGTCACCGTGAAGGAGCCCAGCCAGGTGAACACACTCAGGCCGGCGTCGCCGCCGCCGGGCTCGCCCGCACAGGCGCCGGTGCAGCTGATGTCACCGCCGGAGCCGCGGATGCCGATGGTGGCCGTGGCCGTGCTGAAACCCACGTTGCGGTTGTTGGCCTTGGCGATCAGACCCGTCAGGGCGCGCACCGAGCCACGCAGCAGCGACACCAGGAAGCGCCCTTCGCCCGCGTTCTTTTCATCAAAGACGAAGTTGTCCACGCGGAATTTCGTGCCCGAGCCCAGCGACATGCGCGACTGATCGCGAAACACCAGCACCGCCCGGGTACCTGCGCCGGTTTCCACCAAGTCACCGGGGTAGATGCTGCCGCCATCGACCAGGCGGCGGCGCTGGCCCGCGCCGTCGACCGCGTTCACGTCGCCCTGGGCCGACACCACCTTGGCGCTGGCCAGCACGGCATTGGGCCGCGATGCATCGGCCACCTTGGCCGATTCGGCGCCGCAGTCCTTGGCACAGACGCGCGCGTCAAAGTCGGTGCCGCGGATGCCGATGGTGGCGGTATTGGTCTGCACACGCGCCGCGTTGGGCGACGTCTTGGAGATAAGCCCCGTCACCGCCCGGAAGCCGCCACGCACCAGTTGCATGAGCATGCTGTTGTCGGGGGCGTTTTCCTTGAACTGGTACTGCTGCAGCACGAGCTCGGAGTTGGGCCGCACGGTCATGCGCGTGCCGTCGGCCAGCTTGATGATGGCGGAGGCGCCATTGGCCGTGGTGAGGCGGTCGCCTTCCTTGAGCTGCATGCCCCGGCCCAGCGTACGGGGGTTTTCGCCCGGCGTCTGGGCGAAGCCCACACCCCGCGCGAACTCGACTTCGCCAGCCGTCTGGGCCTGGCCGGCGGCCGCAGCCAGGAGCATGCAGACACCCCAAGCCAAGGGTGCCAGTCGCCTGGGGTGAACATTTGGGGCGGGCATTGCAACCTCCGGAAAAGCTTTACACGTGCGCTTGCGAATATACCGGCACTGTAGGAGGTTTTTGCTTCAACGCCTAGGCCAAAAGTCCCAAGCCCCCCAAGGGGCGCGGGCTACAAACGTGCGGATTTCACGATCCCCGGTGTTTTAAGCGCCCAGCGCCCGCAGTTTGCGCACCATCAGTGCCTCGGTCTGCTCGCGCTGCGCCAGCACACCGGCGCAACGGTCGGCCGGCGACGCACGCTGCGCCGCCGCCCACACCGGCGACGGAAAGTGGCTGTCCCAATCAAATCGCGCAATCACGTGCCAGTGCACATGGGCCACCCTGTTGCCCAGGGATGCGAGGTTGATCTTGGTGGGCTGCAGTTGCTCGCGCAGCGCCTGCTCCACCGCCACCACGGCGTCCAGACACAGGCGCTGCGCGCCTTTGTCCAGGTCCGAGAACTCGGCCACGTGCTCATTCCAGACCACGCGGTAAAACGCGGGGAAGCCAGGCTCGTCGGCGCGCACCAGGCGAAACGCCGGCACGCGGTAGACCAGCGCGCCACCGTCGGCCTCGCACAGGCTGCAGGCCACTGCCCCCATGGTCAGACCAGCACGCGCTCAATGCCGCCGTTGTTAGCGGCCTGGACGTACTGAGGCATCCAGTCGGCGCCCAGGATCTGGTTGGCCATCTCGACCACGATGTAGTCGGCCTCCAGCAGGCCGGTCTTCAGGTCATTCTGGTATCGGTTTAAGCCCATCAGGCAACTAGGACATGACGTGAGGATTTTCAGGTTCCGGCCTGGCTGCACCGCACCCGCGTCACGCAACTGCGCCTCGCCCTTGCGGATTTCTTCTTCCTTGCGAAAGCGCACCTGCGTGGAAACATCGGGCCGCGACGTGGCTAGACCACCACTTTCACCGCAGCAGCGCATGCTTTGCACCACCTTGTCGCCCATCAGGCCCTTGACGGTTTTCATAGGCTCCTGCAGCTTCATGGGTGTGTGGCAAGGGTCGTGGTATAGGTAACCCGCGCCCTGCGACGTGTCCAGGGTGATACCTTTTTCGAGCAGGTATTCATGGATGTCGATGATGCGGCTGCCGGGGAAGATCTTGCCGAATTCATACCCCTGAAGCTGGTCGTAGCAGGTGCCGCAGCTCACCACCACTGTCTTGATGTCCAGGTAGTTCAGCGTGTTGGCCACGCGGTGGAACAGCACCCGGTTGTCGGTGATGATCTTTTCGGCCTTGTCGAACTGGCCGCTGCCGCGTTGCGGGTACCCGCAGCACAGGTAGCCCGGCGGCAACACCGTCTGCACGCCGGCGTGCCACAGCATGGCCTGGGTGGCCAGGCCCACCTGGCTGAACAGGCGCTCGGAGCCGCAGCCGGGGAAATAGAACACCGCTTCGGTCTCGGCGTTGGTGGCCGCGGGGTTGCGGATGATCGGGACGTAGTCCTTGTCCTCGATGTCCAGCAGGGCGCGCGCGGTCTTCTTGGGCAGGCCGGCGGGCATCTTCTTGTTGATGAAATGGATCACCTGCTCCTTGATGGGCGCCGTGCCCACCGTGGCAGGCGGCGCCTGGGTCTGTTTGCGCGCCAGCACCTTCATCACGTCGTTTCCAAGGCGCTGGGCCTTGAAACTCAGGTTGGTCAGCGCATGGCCGAAGCGGATCGCACGTGGGCTGGCCGTGCCGATGAACCACGACTGGAACGCCGCTGCCGGACGGAAGCTTTTCTGCCCCATCTTGCGCAGCAGGTTGCGCATGTTCATGGACACGTCGCCGAAGTCGATGTTCACCGGGCAGGGCGACAGGCATTTGTGGCATACCGTGCAGTGGTCGGCCACGTCCTCGAATTCTTCCCAGTGCTTGATGGACACGCCGCGGCGGGTCTGTTCCTCGTACAGGAAGGCCTCCACCAGCAACGAGGTGGCCAGGATCTTGTTGCGCGGGCTGTACAGCAGGTTGGCGCGCGGCACATGCGTGGCGCACACCGGCTTGCACTTGCCGCAGCGCAGGCAGTCCTTGACGCTGTCGGCAATGGCGCCGATGTCTGACTGCTGCATGATCAGGGACTCATGCCCCATCAGGCCAAAGCTGGGCGTGTAGGCATTGGTCAGGTCGGCGTGCATGCCGGGGGCGCCGCCATCACGCAGCAGCTTGCCCTTGTTGAAGCGGCCCTCGGGGTCCACGCGCTGCTTGTAGTCGGTGAACGGTTGCAGCTCGGCGTCCATCAGGAACTCCAGCTTGGTGATGCCGATGCCGTGCTCGCCCGAGATCACGCCGTCCAGCGAACGCGCCAGCACCATGATGCGCTTGACCGCCTCATGCGCCGTCTGCAGCATTTCATAGTCGTCGCTGTTGACGGGAATGTTGGTGTGCACGTTGCCGTCGCCCGCGTGCATGTGCAGCGCGACCCACACACGGCCCTTGAGCACGCGCTTGTGGATCGCGTTGCATTCTTCCAGGATGGGCTTGAACGCATCGCCGGCAAAGATGTGGGCCAGCGGCGCGCGGATCTGCACCTTCCAGCTCGCCCGCAGGGTATGGTCCTGCAGCTGCGCAAACAGCGGGTCCACCTGGTCCAGCCAGCCTTGCCACTGCCCGCGCACCTCGCGGATCAGTGCCACGGCCTGGGCCACACGGTCTTCCAGCAGCTCGGCTGAGGGGATTTCGCTGGCGTCGTCGCTCTTGCCCAGCGGCAGGTTGCCGCGGGTGAAAAAGGCTTCCAGCTCATTGGCCAGCCGCAGCTTGTTGCGCAGGCTCAGCTCGATGTTGATGCGCTCGATGCCGTCGGTGTACTCGGCCATGCGCGGCAGCGGGATCACCACGTCTTCGTTGATCTTGAAGGCGTTGGTGTGCCTGCTGATGGCGGCCGTGCGCTTGCGGTCCAGCCAGAACTTCTTGCGCGCCTCCGGGCTCACTGCCACAAAGCCTTCGCCGCTGCGCGAATTGGCCAGGCGCACCACTTCGGATGTGACCCTCGCCACGGCGTCGGCGTCGTCACCGGCAATGTCGCCGATCAACACCATTTTCGGAAAGCCCCCGCGCTTGCTCTTGGTCGCGTAGCCCACCGCCTTGAGGTAGCGGTCGTCCAGGTGCTCCAGGCCCGCCAGCACCACGCCCGAGCGCTTCTGCTCGGCGAACATGAAGTCCTTGATTTCGACAATGCTGGGCACGGCGTCGCGTGCGTTGCCAAAGAACTCCATGCACACCGTGCGGGTGTGGGCGGGCATGCGGTGCACGATCCAGCGCCCGCTGGTGATCAGGCCGTCGCAGCCTTCCTTCTGGATGCCGGGCAGGCCGCTGAGGAACTTGTCGGTCACGTCCTTGCCCAGGCCCTCCTTGCGGAAGGTCTTGCCGGCAATCTCCAGCCGCTCGGTGCGCACCAGCGTGCGTCCGTCGGCTTCAAGATATTTGAGCTCAAAGCGCGCGACCTCCGCGTCGTGGATCTTGCCCAGGTTGTGGTCCAGCCGCGTCACCTCAAGCCACTGCGCGTCGGGCGTGACCATGCGCCAGGACACCAGGTTGTCCAGCGCCGTGCCCCACAGCACGGCCTTTTTGCCGCCCGCGTTCATGGCGATGTTGCCGCCGATGCACGAGGCCTCGGCCGACGTCGGGTCCACGGCAAATACATAGCCCCCGCGTTCGGCCGCGTCGGCCACGCGCTGCGTGACCACGCCGGCTTCCGTCCAGACAGTAGGCACCGGATGGTCCACGCCGGGGATGGACACCATCTCCACCTCGGTCATGGCTTCGAGCTTTTCGGTGTTGATGACCGCGCTCTTCCAGGTCAGCGGGATGGCGCCGCCGGTGTAGCCGGTGCCGCCCCCGCGCGGGATGATGGTCAGGCCCAGCTCGATGCAGCACTGCACCAGCGCGGCCATCTCGGCCTCGGTATCGGGCGTGAGCACCACGAACGGATACTCCACGCGCCAGTCGGTCGCGTCAGTCACGTGCGACACGCGGCTCAGGCCGTCAAACTTGACGTTGTCGCGCGCGGTGTGTTTGCCCAGCAGTCGCTGGGCGCGCCGGCGCAGCTCGGCGGTTTCAGCAAACGCGGCGTCGAACGCACGGATGGCGGCGTTGGCCGCCTGCAGCAGCTCGCCCACCAGCGCGTCGCGCTGCGGGTCGGTATCCGGCGTGCGGCGCTTGTCCACCTCGGCCAGGCGGTGGCGCAAGGCATCCACCAGCTGGCGGCGGCGCCTGGGGTTGTCCAGCAGGTCGTCCTGCAGGTAGGGGTTGCGCTGCACCACCCAGATGTCGCCCAGCACCTCGTACAGCATGCGGGCGGAACGGCCGGTATGGCGCTCCTCGCGCAGCTGGTTCAGCACGTCCCATGCGCGCGAGCCCAGCAACCGGATCACGATCTCGCGGTCGGAGAACGAGGTGTAGTTGTAGGGAATCTCTCGCAGGCGCGGCGCGTCGTCGACCGCGGCCATGAGGTGTTGGAGCGTGGTGGGAGCGTTCATCGGGCTTCTGGTTGGGCTCAGCCAGAAAGGCACCCCGGCTGAAGGCGGATGTTACCGCAGCGCACCAATTCACGGTCCCGCAGGGGACAAGACCAGCCCCGCGCTCATGGAAATCCCGCTTGTGGCCGCCATGACGGGCAGATTAAATCGCCTGTCACAAATCCATCGTAATCTCGCGCATCCAATTCAGGAGAACTCATGAAACTGCAACTTTCCGCCGCGGCGCTGGCCGCCGTACTTGCCTTTCCCGCGCAGGCCCAGACTGAAGTCCAGTGGTGGCATTCGATGGGCGGCGCCCTGGGCGAATGGGTCAATGACCTGGCAAAGGAATTCAACGCAAGCCAAAAGGATTACAAGGTCGTACCCACGTTCAAGGGCAGCTACGCCGAATCCATGACGGCCGGCATCGCGGCCTACCGCGCTGGCAATGCGCCGCACATGATCCAGGTGTTTGAGGTCGGCACCGCCACCATGATGGCCGCCAAGGGCGCGATCGTGCCGGTGGCCAAGGTCATGAACGACGCCGGCCTGAAGTTCGACCCGAGCATCTACGTGCCGGCCGTCTCCGGTTACTACACCGCCCCCAATGGCCAGATGCTGAGCTACCCGTTCAACAGCTCCACGCCGGTGTTCCACTACAACAAGGACGCCTTCAAGGCCGCCGGGCTGGACGCCGAAAAGCCGCCGACCACCTGGCCTGAAGTGGCCCTGGCAGCCGCCAAGCTCAAGGCTTCCGGCCACAAGTGCCCGTTCACCACCAGCTGGATCAGCTGGACGCAGCTGGAGAGCTTTTCGGCCTGGCACAACGTGCTGTACGCGACCAAGAACAACGGCTTCTCCGGCAACGATGCGCGCCTGGCCTTCAACAGCCCGCTGCACGTGCGCCACATCGAGAACCTGGCCAACATGGCCAAGAGCGGCCTGTTTGTCTACAAGGGCCGCGACAACAAGGCCGACGCCACCTTTGTCTCGGGCGAATGCGCCATGGCCACCGGCTCGTCGGCCCTGGCCGGCAGCGTCAAGCGCAACGGCAAGTTCGGCTACGGTATTGGCACCCTGCCCTACTACCCCGACGTGCCGGGCGCACCGCAGAACACCGTGATCGGCGGCGCCAGCATCTGGGTCATGGCCGGCAAGAAGCCCGAGGAATACAAGGCCGTGGCCGCGTTCCTGAACCACCTGTCCAAGCCTGAAGTGGCCGCCGCCAGCCACCAGCGCACCGGCTACCTGCCGGTGACCAAGGCCTCGTTCGAGCTGACCGACAAGTCCGGCTTCTACAAGAAGAATGCCGGCTACGACGTCTCGGTCAACCAGATGATCCGCAAGACCACCGACAAGTCGCGCGGCGTGCGTCTGGGCAATTTTGTCCAGATCCGCACCATCATTGACGAGGAACTGGAAGGCGTGTGGCAGGGCAACAAGCAGCCCAAGGAAGCCCTGGACAATGCCGTCAAGCGCGGCAACGAGCAGCTGGAACGCTTCGAGAAGGCAAACAAGTCCTGACGGACTTTTGCCTCTGGCCGTACTGACGGCACCCCCACCCCTGCCCTCCCCCGCCTAGCGGGGGAGGATTTTTTTGTTGCAGGCCAGAATATCAGTATGGAAAAACGAGTCACCTTCAAATCCTCATGGCTGCCCTGGGCGCTGATCGCGCCCCAGATGGCGATCATCCTGGTGTTCTTTTTCTGGCCTGCCGGCCAGGCGCTGTACCAGAGCGTGCTGCAGGAAGACGCGTTTGGCGCCACCCGCGAATTCGTGGGCCTGGACAACTTCAAGCGGCTGTTTGCCGATCCCTCCTATCTCGACTCCTTTCGCATCACCGCCATTTTCTCGGCGCTGGTGGCTGTCGGCGGCCTGGCACTGTCGCTGCTGCTGGCCGTCATGGCCAACCGCGTGGTGCGCGCCGCCGGGCTTTACAAAACCCTGCTGATCTGGCCGTATGCGGTGGCACCGGTGGTCGCCGGTGTGCTGTGGCTGATGATGTTCGCCTCGCCCTATGGCGTGATCCGCTATGCCCTGATCGAAATGGGCTTTGAGTGGAACCATGTGCTCAACGGCAGGCATGCGATGGCGCTGATCGTGATGGCGTCCATCTGGAAGTACATCTCCTACAACTTCCTGTTCTTCCTGGCCGGGCTGCAGTCCATCCCGCATTCGCTGATCGAGGCCGCCACCATCGACGGCGCCGGCCCGTGGCGGCGGTTCTGGACCATTGTGTTTCCGCTGCTGTCGCCCACCACGTTTTTCCTGCTGGTCATCAACGTCGTGCATGCGTTCTTCGAGACCTTCGCCATCGTGGACGCCGCCACCAACGGCGGCCCGGGCAAGGACACGTCCATCCTGGTCTACAAGGTCTACTACGACGGCTTCAAGGCCATGGACATCAACGGCTCGGCCGCGCAGTCGGTAATCCTGATGCTGATCGTGATCGCGCTCACCGTGATCCAGTTCAAGTTCGTCGAGAAGAAGGTTCATTACTGACATGATCCAGCGCAACCCCATCCTCGACTTCATCTCGCACGCCATCCTCATCCTGGGGGTGGTTGTGGTGTTTTTCCCGATCTACGTGACCTTCATCGGCTCCACCCAGACGGCCGAGCAGATCATGTCCAGCAACCCGATCTCGCTGCTGCCGGGCAACAACATCGTTGAAAGCTATCGCTTCGCGCTGTTTGGCGGCAAGACCGAAGCCGGGGCATCCGTCGCCCCGGCGCTGCCGATGATGGGCATCAGCCTGGCCAGCGCGCTGATCATTGCCATCGGCAAGATCGCGATCTCGCTGCTGTCGGCATTTGCCATCGTGTACTTCCGCTTCCCGTTCAAGAACCTGGTGTTCTGGATGATCTTCGTCACGCTGATGCTGCCGGTGGAAGTGCGCATCGGCCCCACCTACGAGGTGATCTCCGACCTGCGCATGCTCAACAGCATGTCGGGCCTGACGATTCCGCTGATCGCATCGGCCACGGCTACCTTCCTGTTCCGGCAGTTCTTCATGACCGTGCCCGACGAGCTGGTGGAAGCCGCGCGCATGGACGGCGCGGGGCCCATGCGCTTCTTCAAGGACGTGCTGCTGCCCCTGTCCAAGACCTCCATGGCGGCGCTGTTCGTGATCCAGTTCATCTATGGCTGGAACCAGTACCTGTGGCCGCTGCTGGTCACCACCGACGAATCCATGTACCCCATCGTCATGGGCATCAAGCGCCTGATTTTTGGCGAGGTGTATATCGAATGGAACGTGGTCATGGCCACTGCCATCCTGGCGATGCTGCCGCCGGCCATTGTGGTGATGCTCATGCAGAAATGGTTCGTCAAGGGCTTGGTAGACACGGAGAAATGAACCACCCCCGAAGCGCCTTCGGCGCCTCCCCCTCAAGGGGGCGCCACCAGTGGCCCGGCAAAGCCGGTTCCACGGTGGCCGCTTGAAAAATCCAACTTAACTGTATCTATGGCTTCAATCCAACTCAAGAACGTCGTCAAGAAGTACGGCAAAGGCAAGGCCGAACTGCAGGTGATCCACGGCGTGAACGCCGACATCGCCGACGGCGAGTTCATCGTGATCGTGGGCCCGTCGGGCTGCGGCAAGTCCACCCTGCTGCGCATGGTTGCGGGGCTGGAGGAAATCTCGGGCGGTGAAATCTCCATTGGCCCACGCGTGGTCAACCAGCTGGAGCCGGCCGAGCGCGACATCGCGATGGTGTTCCAGAACTACGCGCTGTACCCGCACATGAGCGTCTTCGAGAACATGGCCTACGGCCTGAAGATCAAGAAGATGCCCATGGACGAGATCAGGCAGCGCGTGGACAAGGCCGCCAAAATCCTCGAGCTGGGCCACCTGCTGACGCGCAAGCCGCGCGAGCTGTCGGGCGGCCAGCGCCAGCGCGTGGCCATGGGCCGCGCCATCGTGCGCCAGCCCCAGGTGTTTCTGTTTGACGAGCCCTTGAGCAACCTGGACGCCAAGCTGCGCGCCCAGACCCGGCTTGAGATCCAGAAGCTGCACCGCGAGCTGGGCATCACCAGCCTGTTCGTCACGCACGACCAGGTCGAGGCCATGACGCTGGCCCAGCGCATGATCGTCATGAACGCCGGCGTGATGGAGCAGTTTGGCACGCCCGAAGAGGTCTATCACACCCCGGCGTCCACCTTCGTGGCCAGCTTCATCGGCTCGCCGCCCATGAACCTGCTGAAGAACGCCCCCGGTGCGCGCACGGGTGCCATCATGGGCGTGCGGCCCGAGCACCTGGATATCGGCAGCACCGGCTGGGAGCTGCGCGTGGAAACCACCGAGCTGCTGGGCGCCGAACGCCTGATCTACACCCGCCTGGGCGACGAACAGGTGATCGTGCGCAGCGAAGAAGGCACCGCCATCCCGGCGCCAGACAGCATCATCCACGCCGCGCCGCGTGAAGACCGCGTGCACTGGTTTGACGCGGCCAGCGGCAAGCGGATCTGACCCGTGGCGAGCGTGGGGACGACTTCTTTCTGGCCCTACCCGCGCTGGATCGCCCACCGCGGCGCCGGCAAGCTGGCGCCTGAAAACACGATGGCGGCGTTCCGCCTGGGCGCGGCGCACGGCTACCGCATGTTTGAATGCGACGCCAAGCTGTCCGCCGACGGCGTGGTGTTCCTGATGCATGACGCCACGCTGGAACGCACCACCAACGGCCAGGGCATTGGCGGCGACCAGCCCTGGGCCGCGCTGGCGCAGCTGGACGCCGGTGGCTGGCATTCGCGCGCCCACGCGGGCGAGCCACTGCCCACGCTGGCCAATCTGGCGCGTTTTTGTCTGGCCAACGGCTACCACCTGAACATCGAGATCAAGCCCACGCCAGGCCTGGAGCAAAAGACCGGCGAAGTGGTCGCGCGCGAGGCGCAACAGCTGTGGCAAGGCCAGGCCGTGCCGCCGCTGCTCACGTCGTTCCGCCCGGAATCACTGGCGGGCGCGCGCAGCGCCGCGCCGGCCCTGCCCCGCGGCCTGCTGCTGGACACGCTGTGGACGGGCTGGCTGGAAACGGCGCTGGCGCTGGAATGCGTGGCCGTGGTGTGCAACCACGCGCTGTGGGATGCCTCCAGCGTCAGCCAGGCCCAAAGCGCCGGCCTGCGCACGCTGAGCTATACGGTCAATGACGAATGGGCCGCCCAGCGGCTGACCGACCTGGGCACGGACGGCATCATCACCGACCGGGTCGATCTGTTTGCGCCTGCGATGGACGCCGGTTCAAGCACGGCGTGACAGGACGCTAGCGGATATCACCCACCAGTGACGCCAGCGTCTCGGGCGGGATCGTCATGTGGGCGGGGTAATTCGTGTGGTCGCAGCCCAGCTTGACGCTGGCCCCTGCCTTGACCGCGGCGCACATGGCCGGCGTCAGTTCAAACCGCACAAAGTGCACGGCCGAGGTCTTCTCGTCGTTCTCGCGGTCCAGGTCTTCGTCGGCAATCGCGTACACGCGCGCGTGGCCTTCCACCTCGACGAACATGCGGTCTTCCACCCCGATCAGGCGGGCCAGCTCACGGCGGCGCTCGTTTTCATCGGGGTATTCGATCAGCATCGTCGCCTTCCAGTTGCTGCCGTCAGGCACCAGCGGCGCATAGGCTTCGATTTCCTGCTCGATGCCTTCTTCCTCAAAGATCTTTTCAATGCGCAGCATCTCCTGGATCTGGTAGCGGATGCTGGTCTCGCTTTCAAACTGCAGCGTGATGTGCTCGCCCAGCCCCACGCTGCGCAGCTTGCGGTGGGCAATGACCTGCGCCTTGTGTTCCTTGCGGTACTTGCTGTAGGCCTCCAGCGTCATGAGGCTGTCGCGGGTGATTTTTCCGGTGAGTTGCATCGTCGTTGCCTTTAACTGATTCCGTACGCCATGCGCACCAGCGTCAGCGGGTGGGCCAGCGTGGGGTTGCCCAGCTGGTTCACCTCAAAGCCCTGCGCAATGTGGTGGCCGCCCAGCGGGCAGTCGGAGCTGATCCAGTCGGGCACGCCCGGCGCGCTCTTGACGCTGCCGTCTTCGGCTTTGCCCGAGCCCGGGTGATCCGCCATCTTCTTGAACAGCGGCTTGCCGATCTTCATGGCCATGGGGTGGTAGGCCTTCTTGACGCCAAAGGTGCCCGCGTGGCCCGAGCAGCGCTCGTTGGTCTGCACCCAGGTCTGCGGAATCATCTTCAGCATTTCCTCGGTCTTCCTGCCGATGTTCTGCACGCGGCCGTGGCAGGGGATCTGGTAGCTGATCTTGCCCAGCGGCTTCGTGAACTCGGTCTTGAGCAACCCATCGCGCTTGCGCTGCATCAGGTACTCGAAGGGGTCCCACATCGCGTCTTTCACCAGCTGCACGTCCGCGTCATCGGGGTACATCAGCGGCAGCTCCTGCTTGAACATCAGCGTGCAGCTGGGCACCGCGCTCAGGATGGCGAAGCCGTCTTTGGCGTACTTCGCCAGCACCGGGATGTTGGCTTCCTTGGACGCGTTGACCGAATCCAGGTCGCCCAGCTCCAGCTTGGGCATGCCGCAGCATTTTTCCTTTTCGACCAGCACGTACGGGATCTCGTTGTGGTCCAGCACCTTGAGCAGGTCGTGGCCGATGCCGGGCTCGTTGTAGTTGATGTAGCAGGTGGAATAAATGGCGACCTTGCCGGGCGTTTTGGCGCCGTCGCGCACTGCGTGGCCCTGCGAATCCTTCGCGCCCGAGCGGAACTTGCGCGTGGCGAGCTCAGGCAGCCAGGCGTCCTTGTGCACGTCCAGCATGTTTTCCATCACGCCGCGGGCAAACTTCGTCTTGTTGGCCGCGTTGGCCACCTGCACCACCACCGGTATGCCGGCAAACTGGCCGTGCACGTCGGTGGACGCGAGGAATTTTTCGCCAGCCTTGACCTCGCCCTTTTTGAACTTGATGGCCTTGGCGCGCAGCATGGTGTGGGGGAAGTCCAGGTTCCATTCATGCGGCGGCACATAGGGGCACTTGGTCATGTAGCACAGGTCGCACAGGTAACACTGGTCCACCACCTTCCAGTAGTCCTGTCTGGCCACACCATCCACTTCGCCCGTCGCGCTTTCGTCCACCAGGTCAAACAGCGTGGGGAACGATCCGCACAGGCTCACGCAGCGGCGGCAGCCGTGGCAGATGTCAAAAATGCGCTCGAGTTCATGGAACGCGGCGTCCTCGTTCCAGAACTCCGCGTTCTTCCAGTCCAGGGGATGGCGCGTGGGCGCCTCAAGGCTACCTTCTCTTACCGTCATCGCAGTGTCCTCGGTGTCATTTCAAGGGCCACCGCGGAACCGGCTTTGCCGGGCCGCTGGTGGCGCCCCCTTGAGGGGGAGGCGCAAAGCGCCTCGGGGGTGGGCTTAATCCACCAGTTCGTTCAACGCTTTCTGATAGCGGTTGGCGTGCGAACGCTCGGCCTTGGCCAGCGTTTCAAACCAGTCCGCCACTTCGTCATGGCCTTCTTCGCGCGCGGTCTTGGCCATGCCCGGGTACATGTCGGTGTACTCGTGCGTCTCGCCGGCCACGGCGGCCTTCAGGTTGTCGCGCGTGGGACCGATGGGCAGGCCGGTGGCCGGGTCGCCGCATTGCTCCAGCCACTCCAGGTGGCCATGGGCGTGGCCGGTTTCGCCTTCAGCCGTGGAGCGGAACAGCGCCGCCACGTCGTTCTGGCCTTCAACGTCGGCCTTGTTTGCGAAATACAGGTAGCGACGATTGGCCTGGGATTCACCGGCGAATGCGGCTTTCAGGTTCTCTTCCGTCTTGGAGCCTTTGAGTGCTGCCATGGGATATCTCCTTCGTGGGTTGAACAAACTGACTGGGGCGCCTTGAACACGGTTGGGATCAAAGACTTCCGCAGCGTAGTCCGGTTAGGGCCGCACGTCTAATTGGCTGCGTCAATTCACTGCATCGAATATGCCTATCACATCGATAGTATTGATAATGCTTCTCAATAAGCAGGCTACGCAGCCTTGGATGTGCTCAAGAATTACGGTATAGTAAATCCGTTACGCAATAGTAAATTGCAAAGCCTTCAAGGAGACACCATGGCCGCCGTCCTCAAAGACCCCGCCGCGCTGCCCGCGCCCGCGCCGATCCACCAGCTGCACCACTACGCCTACCGCGCGAAAGATGCCGAGGAAACCCGGCACTTTTACGAAGACATCCTGGGCCTGCCGCTGTACCACATCATCCAGAGCGACGTGGTGCCCAGTACCGGCGAATACTGCCCGTACACGCACTTCTTCTTCCGCCTGCAGGACGGCTCGTTCATTGCATTTTTTGACCTGGGCAACGACGAGGCCGCCCTGCCCTCGCCCAACACGCCGCTGTGGGTCAACCACATCTCGTTCCGGGTGGATTCGGTGCAGGCCCTGACCGACATGAAAGCCCGCCTGGAAGCGCACGGCATCGAGGTACTGGGCATCACCGATCACCACATCTTTGACAGCATCTATTTCTTTGACCCCAACGGCGTGCGGCTGGAGCTGACCGCCCAGCGCGCCGACGAATTCCAGATGCTGCAGGAAAGCAAAACAGCCCATGCCCGCCTGCGCGAATGGACCGCCCGCAAGGAGCAATGGCGCCGCGACCGCGCCGAGGGCAAGGCCGCCGGGGCCCTGAAGCCCCAGCAGAACGACCGCCCGGAATACACCGCCAAAAAATAACGATGTCAAGGCCCTCCGCCATGCCCAGCAGCTACGCGCAAACCAGTTTCAGCAACGGCTACGAATTCACCCAGGGCAGCGGCTACGTGCTGCCCGAATACCCCTTTGTCGCGCCCCCCGAAATCGCCGCCGGGCAGCCCGGGCACAGCCCCATCGTCATCGTGGGCGGCGGCATCACGGGCCTGACGCTGGCCTGCGCGCTGGCCCGCCAGGGCGTGGCCGCCGTGCTGCTGGACGAAGACAACACCGTGGGCGTGAAGGGCGCGTCGTCACGCGGCATCTGCTACACGCAACGCTCGCTGGAGATCTTTCACCGCCTGGGCGTGTACGAGCCGATCGCCGCCAAAGGCATCCAGTGGAGCGTGGGGCGCACCTTCGCCGGCAACGACGAGGTCTATTCCTTTGACCTGAAGCAGCAAAGCGCCTACAACCTGTCCACCCAGCCGCCGTTCATCAACATCCAGCAGTTCTATATAGAGGCCTTCCTGGTGGACCGCATTCTGCAGCTGGGCCATGTGGACCTGCGCTGGTGCAACCGCGTCACCGCCTTCACGCAGGACGCCGGCGGCGCCACGCTGAGCGTGACCACGCCCGCGGGCGACTACCAGCTGCGTGCCGACCACGTGGTGGACGCCACCGGCTCGCGCAGCCCGTTTCGCGGCTGGTGCAATGCCTCGGTCACCGCCAAAAAGGGCGACGACCGCTGGTGCATTGCCGACGTGCGCTTCACAAAGCACCCGCCGGTGGAACGCCATACCTGGATCGAGGCGCCATTCAACGACAACCGCGCCGTCTGGCAGCACCTGATGGGTGACGACGTGTGGCGCATTGACTACCAGATGGCGCCCGACGCCGACCCGGCCTATGTGAGCCGCGAGGACGTGGTACGCGAACGGCTGGCGCGGCAATTCGGCCCCGACTGCGGGGTGGAAATTGTGTGGGTGGGCCCCTATGCCTACCGCAGCGAATGCATTGACCAGATGCGCCACGGCCGCGTGTTCTTCATGGGCGACTCAGCCAAGGTGGTGAGCCCCTTTGGCGCGCGCGGCGGCAACACCGGCGTGGCCGATGCGGACAACCTGGCCTGGAAGCTGGCCGCCGTGCTGCGCGGACGCGCCGCCCCCGCACTGCTGGACACCTATCACCAGGAACGCCACGAAGCCGCCACGCAGAACGTGCGCGTGACCAACCGCACGGCGCGCTTTCTGCGCCCGGCCGACGGCATGGAGCGCGTGTTCCGCAATGCGGCCATCAGCCTGGCCAAGCAGTACCCGTTTGCCCGCCAGTTCGTCAACACCGGCCGCATGGCCATTGCCAACCCCTACACACAGTCCGCCGCCTGCGACAGCACTGGCGGGCTGCCGGTGCAGAACGTGGCCTTGCGCTGGGCCGACGGCGGCACCGGCACGGTCAATGACCTGCTGCGGTGGGCCGACGGGGACCTGCTGCTGCTGGCCTTTGGCGACCTGGGCCGCGACGCGCTGCAACGCCTGCGCGCGCTGGCCCAGACCGCGCCGGTGCGCTGCGTGCAGGTGCTGGACGCCACCGCGCGCGCCAACGCCACCGAACATGTGCGCGACCCGCACGGCCACCTGCAGGGCGCCTGCCATGTGTTTGGCCATGCCTGGGCGCTGGTACGGCCCGACGCCTACGTGGCCGCCACCGGCGAGGGCATTGACGCCGCACTGGTCCATGCCGTGACGCGGGCGCTGGGCGCCACGCACCAACCGGAGGCCACCGTATGAAAACCACGCTGAACCTGCAGGACGCAGACACCTTTTACGAACAGCTCATGGACGCCCACGCGGGCCTGAGCGGCGAGCAGTCCGAACTGTTCAACGCACGGCTGATCCTGCTGCTGGCCAACCAGGTGGGCGACGCCCAGGTGCTCAAGGACTGCATCACCGCTGCGAAAGAGACCCCCCGGTAAAATTCGGGGATGACCGACACCCTGCAGCAACCGGGCTTGAACAGCCTGCCCAAATCTTTTGAACCCGCCCCGCTGGAAGCGCACTGGGGCCCCACCTGGGAACAACGCGGCTACGCCGCCGCCGGCCACCGCGGCACGGGCACCGCCAAAGCGGGTGAGCCGTCGTTCAGCATCCAGCTGCCGCCGCCCAACGTGACGGGCACCCTGCACATGGGGCATGCGTTCAACCAGACCATCATGGACAGCCTCACGCGCTACCACCGCATGAAGGGCTTCAATACGCTGTGGGTGCCGGGCACCGACCACGCCGGCATCGCCACGCAGATCGTCGTCGAGCGGCAGCTGCAGGAACAGAAGGTCAGCCGCCACGACCTGGGCCGCAAGAACTTCGTCGCCCGAGTGTGGGAATGGAAAGAAAAATCCGGCAACACCATCACCACCCAGATGCGCCGCATGGGCGACAGCGTGGACTGGCAGCACGAGTACTTCACCATGGACCCCAAGCTGTCGGGGGTGGTGACGGAAACCTTTGTGCGGCTGTACGAGCAGGGCCTGATCTACCGCGGCAAGCGCCTGGTCAACTGGGACCCGGTGCTCAAGACGGCCGTGAGCGACCTGGAGGTGGAAAGCGAGGAGGAAGAAGGCTTCCTGTGGCACATCAGCTACCCGCTGGTGGAAGGTGGCGGCGTGCTGACAGTGGCCACCACGCGGCCCGAGACCATGCTGGGCGACGTGGCCGTGATGGTCCACCCCGAGGACGAACGCTACAGGCACCTGATCGGCAAGCTGGTACAGCTGCCCCTGTGCGACAGGACCATCCCGGTGATTGCCGACGACTACGTGGACAAGGCTTTTGGCACCGGCGTGGTCAAGGTCACGCCCGCGCACGACAACAACGACTATGCCGTGGGCCAGCGCCACAAGCTGCCGATGATCGGCGTGCTCACGCTGGACGCCGCCATCAACGACAACGCCCCAGCCAAATACCGAGGCATGGACCGCTTTGTGGCGCGCAAGGCCGTGGTGGCCGACCTGGAGGCCCTGGGCCTGCTGGTGGAAACCAAGAAACACAAGCTCATGGTGCCGCGCTGCGCGCGCACCGGCCAGGTCATTGAGCCCATGCTCACGGATCAATGGTTCGTCGCCATGACCAAGGTGAGCGAATCTGACCCCACGGGCAAATCCATCGCGCAAAAAGCGATCGACGCCGTGCAGTCGGGCCAGGTGAGCTTCGTGCCCGAGAACTGGGTCAACACCTACAACCAGTGGATGAACAACATCCAGGACTGGTGCATCAGCCGCCAGCTGTGGTGGGGCCACCAGATCCCCGCCTGGTACGACGAAGACGGCCAGGTGTATGTGGCGCGTGACGAGGCCGAGGCACAAGCCAAGGCTGGTGCCGGCAAGAAGCTCACGCGCGACGAAGACGTGCTGGACACCTGGTATTCGTCCGCGCTGGTGCCGTTCAGCACCATGGGCTGGCCGCAGGTCGATGACAGCCCCACCAGCGACTACAACCTGTACCTGCCCAGCACGGTGCTCGTCACGGGCTACGACATCATCTTCTTCTGGGTGGCCCGGATGATCATGATGACCACGCACTTCACGGGCCGCGTGCCGTTCAGGCATGTGTACATCCACGGCCTGGTGCGCGATTCGCACGGCAAGAAGATGAGCAAGAGCGAAGGCAACGTGCTGGACCCGGTGGACCTGATCGACGGCATTGCCCTGGCCCCGCTGCTGGACAAACGCACCACCGGCCTGCGCAAACCCGAAACCGCGCCGCAGGTGCGCAAGAACACTGAAAAAGAATTCCCCGACGGCATACCCGCCTATGGCGCCGACGCGCTGCGCTTTACCTTTGCCGCGCTGGCCAGCCTGGGGCGCAACATCAACTTTGACCCCAAGCGCTGCGAGGGCTACCGCAACTTCTGCAACAAGCTGTGGAACGCCACGCGCTTTGTGCTGATGAACTGCGAGGGCCATGACTGCGGGCTGAAAGAACACACCAAGGCCGAATGCGCCCCCGGTGGCCCGTTCCACGGCTACATGCAGTTCAGTCAGGCCGACCGCTGGATCGCGTCCATCCTGCAGCAGGTCGAGGCCGAGGTGGCCCAGGGCTTTGCCGAATACCGGCTGGACAACGTGGCCAACGCGATCTATGACTTCGTGTGGAACGAGTTCTGCGACTGGTACCTGGAAATCGCCAAGGTGCAGATCCAGACCGGCAATGAAAGCCAGCAGCGCGCCACGCGGCGCACCCTGATCCGCACGCTGGAGGCCATCCTGCGGCTGGCGCACCCCATCATTCCATTCATCACCGAAGAGCTCTGGCAGAAGGTGGCCCCGGTGGCCGGGCTGCCGGGTGAATCGGTCAGCATTGCCCGCTACCCCGAGGCCCAGCCGCAGAAGATTGACGAAGCGTCCATCGCCCATGTGGCAAAACTGAAATCGCTGGTGGACGCCTGTCGCAACCTGCGCGGTGAAATGAATGTATCCCCCGCCACGAAGCTGCCTCTTTACGTCGTGGGTGATGCAGACTTCATGCGCAGCGCGGCACCCGTGCTGCAGGCGCTGGCCAAGCTCAGCGAGGTGAAGGTGTTTGACGACGAAACCGCCTGGGCCGCGGCAGCGCAGGCCGCCCCGGTGGCCGTGGCGGGCGAAGCCCGCCTGTGCCTGCACATGGAAATTGACGTGGCTGCCGAGAAAACCCGCCTGGGCAAGGAAGCCGCCCGGCTGCAGGGCGAGATCGCCAAGGCCAACGGCAAGCTGTCCAACGAAGCCTTCGTGGCCAAGGCACCGCCGGCGGTGATCGAGCTGGAACGCAAGCGCGTGACCGACTTTGCCGCCACACTGGCCAAGGTGCAGGACCAGCTCGCACGGCTGGTGTGAAGGACAAGCCTTCAGCGAATGACGAACTGAGGCTCCGTCGTGCGCCCGGCGCCGCCGCCCGCGGGCTCCAGTTCCATCGGCGCGCTGGTCAGTGAGTCCAGCGTGCTCATGCGCGTGGCGCTCAGGGCCTCGTGCACGCGGTGGGCCACATACCAGCTGGAACGCAGGCGCGCCTCGCGCGTGTGCGAGCCAATACGCGGGGTGAGGAACAGGTTGTCGCGCTCGTGCAGCGGGGAGCCGCGCGAGGCAAAGCCGGCCTCGGCACCGTCCAGCATGCAGGCCTCGATGCGGCCATCCGTCAGGGCCTGGGCAAACGCATGGGGCTCGAACAGCGCCGAGCGGCTGATGCCCGCCCACAGCTGGCCCGGCTTGCAATGGGCCAGCACCTTGTCGTTGATGAAACCCTGGTAGCGCGACGCGTACATCACCTGCACCGACACGCCGTCGGATCGGGCCATCAGGTCCGACAGGCTCACAGGCTGCACACCCAGGCGCTGCCAGATGGGCGCGGTGTGGTGCACGGCGGGGTCATAGCCGATCAGGCGCGCGCCGAGCGAGGTGAGCATCAGCGCCAGCGCATGGGCGGCCGGCGCCAGCCCCAGGATGCCCACCACACTGCCATTGATCTCGCGGCCCAGGCGGATGTCGGCGTGGCGGTCGCCAATAAGGGCCGAGCCGATGCCGCGGCGGTACATCAGCAGCAGGCTGGCCAGCAGATATTCCGCGTTGGAACGCACGGTGGCCGTGCTGGCCTGGATCACGCGGATGTGCCGGTCTCGGCAGGCTTCAAGGTCGGTGTTGTCGGTGCCCACATGCATGCGGGCCACGGCGCGCAGGCGCGGCGCAAAGTCCAGGAATTCACGGGTGACGGCCACCTTGCGCGGCAGGACGACGGCCTCGGCCTTGTAGACGGCCTTGCGCAGCGCGGCAGGGTCGGCGGCCAGCTCGGGACGGTACTCCACCGAATGGCGCGATTCCAGCCAGGCCAAAGCCTCCGGTACCAGTCGCTCAAGAAGTAAGATGTCCACCAGCGCCTATCCTTGACAGAAGTATTCACTTACTGTTTGTTTCATTACGGCCACACTCTATCGAGATTAAATAGCAGCGTCGATGAAAAAAGTCACAGAAATCAGCAAGGCCGTCTTCCCGGTTGCCGGCCTTGGAACGCGGTTTTTACCTGCCACCAAAGCCCAGCCCAAAGAGATGCTGCCCGTTGTGGACAGGCCGCTGATCCAGTACGCGGTGGAAGAAGCGTATGCCGCTGGCATACGGCACATGATTTTTGTAACGGGCCGCAATAAGCGTGCCATTGAAGACCACTTCGACACCGCCTACGAGCTCGAAACCGAGCTGGAATCCAGCGGCAAGCACGAACTGCTGTCGCTGGTGCGCTCGCTGTCCCCCGACGACATGGACTGTTCCTACGTGCGCCAGCCGCGTTCGCTGGGGCTGGGCCATGCGGTGCTGTGCGCCCAGCCGCTGGTAGGCAACGAGCCTTTTGCCGTGCTGCTGGCCGACGACCTGATGACCGGCGAAGGCGACGGCCCGGGTGTGCTGACGCAAATGGTCAGCGCATTTGGTCAGTTGCAGACATCTTTGTTAGCCGTGCAGGAGGTGCCGGCCGCCCATGTGCGCCGCTACGGCATCGTGGCCGGCGACGCGGTGGACGATCGCGTGATGCGCGTGCGCCAGATGGTGGAAAAGCCCGTGCCAGAGGCGGCGCCGTCCCGGCTGGGCGTGGCGGGCCGCTACATATTGACGCCGGCGGTGTTTGAGCGCATCCGCAACCAGCCGCGCGGCGCGGGCGGTGAAATCCAGCTGACCGACGGCATTGCAGGCCTGATGGACACCGAGGGCGTGCACGCCTTTCGCTACGCCGGCAAGCGCTACGACTGCGGCAGCAAGGAGGGCTTTCTGGAGGCCACGGTGGAATTTGCGCTGCGCCACCCCGAGGTAGGCGCGCGGTTTCGCGCGTACCTGCAGGGCCTGGACGTTCAAGGCAACTAGCGCCGGCGATCAGCGCCGACGCAGGACGTGGATGAAATCCGCGCCCGTGGTCTGCTGCTCCACCAGCTCGTTGCCCGTCTGCTTGGCAAACGCCTGAAAGTCGCGCACCGAGCCCGCGTCGGTGGAAACCACGCGCAGCAGCTGGCCCGAGGCCATGTCGGTCAGGGCTTTCTTGGCCTTCAGGATCGGCAGCGGGCAGTTCAGGCCACGCGTGTCCAGGTCTTTGTCTATTTGCATCACTCGGTCCTTGGGGATTTGGGGAATTCCACGAACTGGGGGTTATACCCGCGCCCGCGCAGCCAGTCGGCCAGCGCATAGCCGGTGCCGGCGGGCCAGCACTTCGCGTCCTGGTAGTCGTACAGCCTGTATTCGGCCAGTTCGGGCGACAGCGCCACCTCGCCATCGGCCACCGCATGGTACGCAATGATCACCTGGTTCATGCGCTGGAAGTCATACACGCCGATCAGGTTGAGCTCGGATGCATCGAGGTTGGTCTCTTCCTTGATCTCGCGCGCAATGCCGCCCTGGGGCGTCTCGCCCGCCTCCATGAAGCCGGTGATCAGCGCAAACATGCGCCCCGGCCAGGCCGCGTTGCGCGCCAGCAGGATCTGGCCGCGGTATTCAATGACGGCGGCCAGCACCGGCGTGGGGTTGTTCCAGTGCGTGAAGCCGCAGGCCGGGCAGCGCAGGCGCTGCTTTTCGCCGCCGTCTTCCATCTGGGCCAGCAGCTGCAGCGGCGTGGCACAGCTGGGGCAGAACCTGAACCCCGCCGTCATGCCGGGAACACACCCGTGGACAGGTACCGGTCACCCCGGTCACACACCACAAACACGATGGTGGCGTTGGTCACCTTTTTGGCCAGCTCCAGCGCCACCCAGCAGGCGCCCGCGGCCGAAATGCCGGCAAAGATGCCCTCTTCACGCGCCAGGCGGCGGCACATGTCCTCGGCGTCGTCCTGGCTCACGTAGGCCAGCTCGTCCACATAGCTGGCGTCGTAAATCTTCGGCAGGTATTCCTGCGGCCATTTGCGGATGCCCGGGATGCGGGAGCCCTCATGCGGCTGCGCGCCGATGATCTGCACGGCCGGGTTCTTTTCCTTCAGGTAGCGCGACACACCGGTGATGGTGCCCGTGGTGCCCATGGCGCTGACGAAGTGTGTAATGCGCCCGCCGGTCTGTTCCCACAGCTCGGGGCCGGTGGTTTCGTAATGGATGCGCGGGTTGTCGGGGTTGGCAAACTGGTCCAGCACGCGGCCCTTGCCTTCGCGCTGCATGTTCTCGGCCAGATCGCGCGCGTATTCCATGCCGCCGCTTTTGGGCGTGAGCATCAGCTCGGCGCCAAAGGCCTTCATGGTCTGGGCGCGCTCGATGGACAAGTCCTCGGGCATGATCAGCACCATGCGGTAGCCCTTGATGGCGGCGGCCATGGCCAGCGCAATGCCGGTGTTGCCCGAGGTGGCCTCGATCAAGGTGTCGCCCGGCTTGATGTCGCCGCGCTCCTCGGCGCGCTGGATCATCGACAGCGCGGGCCGGTCCTTGACCGAGCCGGCGGGGTTGTTGCCTTCAAGCTTGCCCAGGATCACATTGCCGCGCTGGGCGTTGTCGGCGGCGCCGATGCGCTGCAGGGCGGCCACCGGTGTTTTGCCAATGGCGTCTTCAATCGTCGGGTAGTTCGTGCGCTTGGTCATGCACGTCACTGTGCCATAATTTCCGGCTTGCTTCCTGACCCTGCCCGGGTGGTGAAATTGGTAGACGCAGGGGACTCAAAATCCCCCGCCGCAAGGCGTGCCGGTTCGATTCCGGCCCCGGGCACCAGCGGTTGGCATCCCCTTATTTCAACGCCGCCTTGCTCTGCCACAGCCACATGCTGTCGCACATCTCCTGCAGGCCGCGCGTGGCCTCCCACCCCAATACTTCCCTGGCCTTGGCCGGGTTGGCATAGCACGAGCCGACATCGCCGGCGCGGCGCGGCTTGATGTCATAGGGCACGGGCTTGCCGCTGGCGGATTCAAACGCGCGCACCATCTGCAGCACGCTGTAGCCCTGACCCGTGCCCAGGTTGATGGCGTGCCAGCCCGCCTGCTTTTGCAGAAACTGCAGCGCGGCCAGGTGGCCCTGCGCCAGGTCCATGACGTGGATGTAGTCGCGCACGCCGGTGCCGTCGGGCGTGTCGTAGTCATTGCCAAACACGCCCAGGCGCGGCAGCTCGCCACCGGCCACCTTGGCCACATAGGGCATGAGGTTGTTGGGGATGCCCTGCGGCTCCTCACCCAGCAGGCCCGAAGGGTGGGCACCCGCAGGGTTGAAGTAGCGCAGGCAGGCCACGCGCCAGGCCGGGTCTGACGCGCAGAGGTCGGCCAGGATTTCTTCAATGTGCAGCTTGCTGCGGCCATAGGGGTTGGTGGCCGACGTGGGGTGCTGTTCATCCAGCGGCAGGTACTGCGGCACACCGTACACCGTGGCGCTGGAGCTGAACACCAGGTGGCGCACGCCGGTGCCCTGCATGGCCTGCAGCAGGCTCACCGTGCCCTGCACGTTGTTGGCGAAATAGTCGATGGGCTTTTGCACAGATTCGCCCACGGCCTTGAGGCCGGCAAAGTGCACTACCGCCATACAGGCGTGATCGCGCAGCACCTGGGTCACGCGTGCGGTGTCGCGCACATCGGCCTCCACCAGCGTCACGGCCCGGCCGGTGACGCGCTGCAGCCGGCCCAGCACGTCGCGGCTGCTGTTGCACAGGTTGTCCAGCAGCACCACATCATAGCCCGCAGCCAGCAGCACCACGGCGGTATGTGTGCCGATGTAGCCCGCGCCGCCTGTGAGCAGCACGTTCATTTGCGGCGGGCAGCGGTTTTTCTGGCTGCGGTTTTTTTGGCGACAGGCTTCTTGGCGACAGGCTTCTTGGCGGCAGGCTTTTTGGCGGCAGGCTTGGTCGCGGCGGGCGCCTTGGCTGCCGGCTTTTTGGCGGCAGGCCCGACCACCGGCTTTTTGGCCGTCGCAGGCTTGGCCGCGGGCGCCTTGGCCGCAGGCGCCTTCGCTGCCGGCACCTTGGCCGGAGGAGCCTTCTTCGCCGCAGCCTTTTTGGCGGGCGCTTTCGCGGCCTCCTGCAAGGCCAGCTCCACCGCGTCCAGGTTGGCCTTGGCGTCGGCATAGCCGGGGCGCAGCTTCAAGGCCTGTTCCAGGTGCTGGCGGGCCAGCGGCAGATCGCCCACCACGCGCAGCAGGTTGCCCAGGTTGTTGTGGGCCTCGGGCGAATGGGGGTCAATCTGCAGCGCCTTGCGGTAGGCCGCCAGGGCCTCGTCGTTTTGCCCCAGGCGTTTGTGGGCCACGCCCAGGTTGATGTACGCAAACGAAAAGCCCGGCGCCAGCTTGATTGCACGCTTGTGAAAGCTGACGGCCTTGGTGAAGTCGGCCCGGCGCTGGAACAGCATGCCCAGGTCATTGAAGAACTCGGGCCGGTCGGGCGCCAGGATCACGGCCTTTTGCAGCAGCGGCAGCGCGCGGTCGTGCGCGCCCAGCTCCTGCAGCACCATGGCCAGCTCGTGCAGCACGTCGGCGTTGTCGGGCTGCAGCTTCAGCGCGCCGATGTAGGTCTTGGCGGCCTCCTGTACCTGGCGTGCGGCCATCAGCGCGCGGCCGTGCAGGATGAGCTGCTGCACCGGGGCCGGGCTGTTGACCAGCGGCACGATCTGCTTGATGCGCCGGTGCAGGTCTTCGGAATTGACCAGCCGCACCGCCTGGCGGTACGACTCCAGCGCGGCGCCCAGCTGGCCCAGCTCCTGCTGGGCCAGGCCCATCTGGGCCAGCACCGTGGCCTGCTGGGGCGGCGGCAGCTTGTTCTTGGCGCGCGACACCGACGCCCAGATGCGCGTAAGCAGCTGCAGCGCCTCGCCCGGCTTGTTGGTGCGGTTGAGCACCATGGCCATGCCCAGCGCCGCGGCGGCGTTGCCGGGCTCGCGGGCCATGGCCTCGCGGTACAGCTGCAGCGCGGAGCCCAGGTCGTATTGGGCGAGGTGGGTACCCGCTTCCTTGAGCAGGGTGGGAATGGATTTGGCCATCGGGGCAGTTCCTCAGATCTCGATCATGCGTTTGTACGCAGGCAGCGACACGGTTTCAAAATCATAGCGGTCCATGATGGTCTGGCGCGCGGCCTGGCGCAGCCCATCATGGTCGGCCGGGTGGGCCAGCGCGTCAATGGCCCGCATGGCCAGCACACGCGGGCTGTGAAACGGGAACAGCAATCCGTTCTCGCCCTCGGTGATCACCTCTTCGACCGGTGGCGTGGCCGAGCCCAGCACCAGGCAGCCGGCCGCCATGGCCTCCAGCATGGACCACGACAGGATGAACGGGTACGTCAGGTACACATGCAGGCGCGACACCTGCAGCACCCGCACGTAGTCAGCATGCGCCAGCGTGCCGGTGAAATGCACGCGCGACAGGTCCAGCTCTTCCGCCACCTCGTCCAGGTAGCGTTCGCGGTAGGTCTTGCCCCCGCCACACGGCGGGCCGTAGGCGGCGCCGTCGGCCCCGACGATCACCACGTGGCAGTCGGGCCGCGCCTGCAGGATGGCGGGCAGCGCGCGCATGAACATGTGGTAGCCGCGGTAGGGCTCCAGGTTGCGGCTGACGAACGTCAGCACCTCGTCACCGGCCTTGAGCGTGGTGCCGTCGGCCAGCTGCACCTGGGCGGTGGGGTCGGGGCACACGGCGGCGGTGTCCACGCCCTCATGCATCAGGCCCAGGCGCTGCTGCCAGATCGCCGGGAAGCGGCTGCGCTGCCACTGCGTGGGGCAAAAGCCTTCGTCGCATGAATCCAGTGCCAGCAGCTGCGTGGCGTTGAGCGTGCGCAGGCGGAAGATGTCGTTCATGCTGGACGGGAACTCCGGGTCAAAGCCCACGTCCGCACCGCGCGCATGGTAGTAATACTCAAACAAGCCCACGACCTTGGTGCCCGGGAAGAAATCGCGCAGGAAGTACGCGTCACCCCACCCCGGGTGCGTGACGATCACGTCGGGCTCCAGACCCTGCTCCTTGTGCGCGGCCAGCGCATTCATGACCTGCTCGCCACGGCGCACGGCGGCGTCAAATTTGCGCGACCACGGATGCAGCTGGTCCTTGTCGCCCTCGGGCGGCGCGGGGTAGCCAATGACAGGCACGCCTTCCAGCGCCACCGTTTTTTTCATCCACGATTCATCGCCCACGCCCACCACGCGCACGCCGGGCATGCGGGCCAGCGCCGCGGCCACCTTGCGAAACTGCCCGGGGAAATTAGGGTGAACGAAAAGTATTTCCAACACGCTTCTCCATTTGTTCTGCCAGCCAGGCCGCGCCAGGCAAGGGGGCCGCGCCACCGGGCCAGGCCAGCTGCAACAGGCCGTTTTCAGGTTGTGCGGCCACCGGCCCGATTGTCAGGCACACATCGGCCATGGGCGCGGGTTTGTCGTCAACACCAACAACCCGCACCCAGCACGGCAGGCCCTGGGCACGCAGGTGCTTTTGCAGGCGCTGCGCGTCGGCCAGGCCGGCGGGCGGCGCCTGCCCATCGCCCGGCACCTGCACCAGCACGCGCAGGCGCCAGCGCTGCGGGCCCAGCAGCTGCACCAGCGCATCCCCGGCGGCAGGCCCGCGCGCGGGCGCCAGCACGGCGCCAAATTCATCCCACCAGGCCAGCCGCGGCCAGCGCGCGGGCGGGCCGCGCAGCCAGGCCACGGTGAGCACATCGGCGCGGGCATGGTGCAGCGCGCGGATGTCGTAGCGCAGGTCGGCCACCAGCAGCACATGCAGACCGGCGGCGTTTTTCCAGTCGCGCTCCGGCGGCAGCAGCCTGAGCTGTGCGTGCGGCAGCGCGGTACGCAGCTGCGCGGCCAGCGCCAGTGCGTCATGCCACAGCGGCGTGTTGCGCTCAGGGCTGTCCAGCACGATGCCGATGGTGAGCGGCTCGCGCGTGATGTAGCCGTCGCCCGTGACCAGGCTGCGCCAGTACGCCTGCTTGACCCACACGCCGATGTGCGACTCGAGCACGGCCGAATTGCGCTGCACGCGGTCGTAAATGGACATCTCGCGGCCCGACAGGCGCGTGTGGCCATGGTGGTGCAGCGCCACGCAGTCGTTGCGGCACACCACCGTTTTGCGCAGGCGGTAGGCCAGGCGCAGGCACAGCTCCACGTCCTCAAACCCATAGAAATACGCCGCATCGAACCCGCCCACAGCGTCAAAGTCTGTCTTGCGGCACAGCAGCACTGCGCCGGTAACGGCCGGCACACACTGCGGCGCGTGCTCGGACTCGCCGTGCAGGGCCGACGGCTCCGCCTCATAAGGCCAGTAGCCCTGCTGGTTGAGCTTGAAGCGCACGCCCAGGTGCTGCACTTCGCTGGCGAAACGAGCGCCCGCGCGCGATTCACCCACGACCTTCAGCAGCTTGATGCCCACCACGCCCACCTGCGGGTCGTGCAGGCTTTCCAGCAGGCGCGGCAATGCGTCCTGCAGCCAGACGATGTCGTTGTTCATGAACAGCAGGTACTGCCCGCGCGCCCGGCTGGCGCCCAGGTTGCTGGACGCCGAGAACGAGCCGTTGTGGTCCAGCGCCAGCACCTGCAGGTCGAGCCGGCCGCGCCACTGGCGCAGCAGCGCCAGGCTGGCGTCGGTGGAGGCATGGTCCACCACGATCAGCTCGGCGGGCTCGGTGGTGTTGTGGCGCGCCCAGCTGTGCAGGAAGGCCTGCAGCACATCGTGGCCGTTGCGGTTGAGGATCACCACCGACACCGTGGGCTGGGGCCACGCCCGGCGCACCGGCGGCAGGGCGGGCGGGCCCGCGGCATCCAGCGGCAGGCCGGCGCGCGGCAGCTGCACCTGCTGGCGCCCATTCTTCAGTGGCTGGCCGTCGGCGGCAGACACCACCTCGACCGCGTGGCGCTGCCCGTCGGCCAGCACCGGCGGCGCCGGCACATCAAAACCCGCGAGGCCCAGGCCTTCGTCGGGCAGGCCCAGGTATTTGCTGATGTCGGTGCGGCGCACATTGGGGCGAAACCACGACACGGCCTGCCCGTCCACCCGCAACACCAGCTCCAGCGGGTTGAGCAGGTCGGTGGCGTCCAGCGCCCAGCCGGTGATACGGCCGCCGACGGCCACATCGTCCAGCAGGCCCACCAGCGTCTGGGCCTGCACGCAGGGCGAGCCCTGCAACGCCTGGTGGCCGCAGGCAAAGTGCAACGGCCCGCGGCGGGCGGTTTCGGGCAGGGCATCGGCTGGCACGGCGAACGCGGCCGGGTAGCCCTGCGCGTCGGGTGTGGCGGCCGGCTGCAGGCGCAGTGAATAAAGCCGCCGGCCCTGTGCGTCACTGACCTGCAGCCGGGCAGGCCGCGCCGGCGGCCTGGCAAACCAGACCGTGCCCACAAACTGCCGGCCTTGCTGGCGCACCGTGCCGCCCACCGGGCCGCTGCGCCAGGCCAGCACCGCGCCGTGCAGCCCGCCGCTTTCGGCACTGGGCAGGGCCACGTGAATGTCGTGCGGCAAGCCATCCAGCAGCCGCGCAGGCAGCGCAAAGGCAAAGCCTGCGGCGCCGGCGGGCGGGCGGCCACAGCCGCGCAGCACGGCTGCAGGCAAGGTGATGCCGGTGAGCTCGGTCGCCACGCGGCGACCGTCGGCATACAGATGCACGGCCACAGGGCCGGCACCGCGCCCCAGGGCCCAGCCCCAGGCAAAGCCGTCTGCAAGCACCAGCGGGGAAAGGCGAAAGGGCATCAAGCGAAAAGAGCGGTCTGCAAACAGCAAAGCCCGCGCACAGCGGGCTTTGCAGGGACGCAGCGCAGGATCAGTAGGTGAACTTGATCATGTCTGCCGTGATGTCAAACGGGTTGATACCCACCAGCGTGATGGAAATATCGGGCCCCAGGTTGTACGTCATGGCGCCGTTGGCATACGAGCCGCCGGTCACGGCCGCCTGCAGCTGGGCAAAGGTGGTCACGCCCGTGAGCTTCAGGCCGATCTGGTCGGTGGTCTTGTTGAAGTCAGTGATGGTGAAGTTGCCCTTGGCCGTGGACGTAAAGCCAAAAATGTCGGCACCCACACCGCCCGTGAGCGTGTCGTTGCCGCCGCCCACCAGGGTGTCGTTGCCGCCGCCACCGGTGACGTTTTGGCCGAAGTTGTCGCTGTTGATGCGCGCACCCACCGTGCCGTCCACCCGCAGGTTGCCGGGGCCGGCCAGTACAGCGCCTTCCACGTTCTTGAGGACGAGCTCGGTTTCCATGCCAAGCTTGGTCATGTTTATTGCAAAGATCTGCTTGCCCTTGGATGCGCCAGCGTCGAAGAGAATCTGCTTCGTGGGCACGACGCCAGCCTGCGGCTGAAGGCCTCCCACGATGGTAAAGGTGTCGGAGTCGTTGCTCACCACCAACGGGGAGGTCACCAAGGGGGACGTCTGGGGAGTGGAGGTCTTGGACTTCGTTGTCGGAAAATCGAGCACGCGGACAGAATAATCCTTGGCAGCGCCATCAAAAGAGCTCAACACGTCATCCACCGCGCCTACCAGGGCCCGCTGCTGCAATTGCTCGGGGCTGCTGTCGCCGGGCAGAGTCTCGGGGCCTACGACGTTGCCTACGAAGTAGCCGGCGATCTGGGTGTTCAGGTAGTTTTCAGCGGCACTTTCGGTTTGACCATCTTTGCCAGAGAAGGTGAGCCCGACGCCGGCAGGAATATCGACCTCCAACGTCAGATCACCATTGGTGATGATGCCGTCCATATCTGAAGAACCAGGCACCAAGGCACCCTGCTTTTCACCCCCCGGGCCGTCGCCGCTGATCAGCTTGCCGCCGTCAAAGTCCACCGCCGGGCCACCAGAGAAGTCGGCCAGCAGGGCGTCGAGCAGTGCGCGGTCACCCTCGTCCAACTGACTAAACAGGCTACCGGATGTGCCCTCGCCGTCTTCTTGGCCATCGCCACCGCCACCGAACAATGAATCTGAAGCCATACAACACCCCTAAAACACAACCAAAGCTGTTTGCAACCAGCTGTTTCGAATTGCACCAATTCTAGTAGCGCGCGAAACAAGTTACAAAAAAACTTGATGTCAATTCTGCACACTTTGCTGCTTTAAATCAGGCCAAGCAAACATTGCGCCAGCGCGAATGTTAGATGCTTTTGGACTCATTTTTGCGCGGCGCAGCAAAAAAAACCTGTTTCGCTGCTGCGACTGTAGCGTGCAGGGCCCGCCCCGCGCCTCCCCTATTTGTGGGATGGCACCGGGTTTGCACTGCAAAGGCCGGCGCAACGCGCGCAGTTAACATCAGCCCCTTCCAACGCGCCCTGTTGCGCCACCCTACATGCCCCACCTGTTCACCTGCGGTTCGGTAGACGATGGCAAAAGCACGCTGCTGGGCCGTTTGCTGTTTGACACGCAGAGCCTGCCCGACGACCTGCTGGCCAAGGTGGCTGCCGAAAGCCGCCAGCGCGCCTTCAACGGCACCGACTATTCACTCGCGTTTGACGGGCTGATCGACGAAAAGGCCCAGGGCATCACCATTGACGTGGCCTGGCGCTACGTGATGCTGCAGGGCCAGCCGCTGGTGCTGGCCGACTGCCCCGGCCACACGCAGTACACGCGCAACATGGTGTCGGCCGCGTCGCAGTGCGAAGCGGGCATCCTGCTGGTGGATGCCGCGCGCGGCATCACGGCACAGACGCGGCGCCACCTGTATGTGTGCAGCCTGATGCGCATACGCCACCTGTTTGTGGCCGTGAACAAAATCGACCTGGTGGCCGACGCCGCCGCCACCTTTGCCGCGCTGCAGGCCACGGTGCAGGCGCTGCTGGCCGCCCTGCCCCACCCGTTTGACAGTGTCGTGTTTGCACCCACATCGGGCGTGCAGGGCCTGAATGTGGTGCAGCGCGCACCGGGCCTGCCCTGGTACAGCGGCCCCACGCTGCTGCAATGGGTGCTGCAGCAGATGCAGGCCGGCGCGGGCACGGCGCCTGCAGCTCAGGGCGCGGCGCCTGCGGCCGCCAGTGCGGGCGTGCTGCCGGTGCAGCGGCCCAACCGGCCCCACGCCCAGTGGCGCGGATACGACGGCACCGTGGCACACGGCACGCTGGCCGTGGGCCAGGCGGTGCATGCGCTGCCCGGCGGGCAGGCCAGCCGCATCAAGGCCATCCATACCCTGGGCGCCGAGCTGCCGGCGGCCGGCGCCGGCCAGGCCGTGTCGGTGATGCTGCAAGACGAGCTGGACCTGGCCCGCGGGGACGTGCTGGTGACCGACCGCGCCGCCGTGACGGTGAGCGAGCTGGTGCAAGCCCACCTGGTGTGGTTTGGCGAAACGCCCGCCGCTCCGGGCGCGCGGTACGAGCTGCGCCTGGCCACCTGCAGCACCGGCGCCACGCTGGCAAAGGTGCAAGGGCTGGTGGATGTGGACAGCCCCGACAGGCTGGGCCAGCTGGCGCCCGCCGGCCCGCTGGTGGCCAACACGATTGCGCTGGCCGAAGTGATGCTGGAGCGGCCGGTGGCGCTGGCGCGCTATGCCGGGAGCCGCACGCTGGGCGGCTTTTTGCTGGTGGACCGCGTGACGCATGAGACCGTGGCCGCCGGCATGGTGCTGGACCCGGCGCCGCGCCAGGTGTTCTGGCAGGACGCCACGGTGGGCCGTGCCCAGCGCGCGCAGCGCCTGCAGCAAAAGCCGCTGACGGTGTGGTTCACGGGCCTGAGCGGCGCCGGCAAGACCACGCTGGCCAACGCGGTGGAATCGGCCCTGCATGCCAGGGGCTACGCCACCTATCTGCTGGACGGCGACAACATCCGCCACGGGCTGTGCCGGGACCTGGGCTTTACCGACGCCGACCGCGCCGAAAACATACGCCGCGTGGGCGAGGTGGCGCGGCTGATGGTGGACGCCGGGCTGATCGTGCTGGCGTCATTCATATCGCCCAGCCAGCGCGAACGCGACGCGGTGCGCCAGCGCTTTGCGCCCGGCGACTTTGCCGAGGTGTATGTGAGCACACCGCTGGCGGTGTGCGAGCAGCGCGACACCAAGGGCCTGTACAAGCTGGCGCGCGCGGGCAAGATCGGGCAATTTACCGGCGTGTCTGCCCCCTATGACGCGCCCCTGGCCGCCGAGCTGACGGTAGACACCAGCGGCCGCGCGCTGGACGATTGTGCGCGCCAGGTGGTGCAGTTCATCCTGGAGCGGCAATGAGCATGCTGAATACGCTGGACGCGCTGGAGGCAGAAGCCATCTACATCTTTCGCGAGGTGGCGGCGCAGTTTGAACGGCCGCTGCTGATGTATTCCATCGGCAAGGATTCGTCGGCCATGCTGCACCTGGCGCGCAAGGCCTTTTCGCCCGGGCGGCTGCCCATGCCGGTGCTGCACATCGACACCCGCTGGAAATTTGCCGAGATGATCCAGTTCCGCCAGGCGGAGGCGCAGCGCCTGGGGCTGGACCTGCGCGTGCACACCAACCCCGACGGCGTGGCACGCAACATCAACCCGTTTGACCACGGCAGCAAGGTGCACACCGACGTGATGAAAACCCAGGCCCTGCGCCAGGCGCTGGACGCGGGCCGGTACGACGCGGTGATAGGCGGCGCGCGGCGCGACGAAGAGGCGTCGCGGTCCAAGGAACGCATTTTTTCCTTGCGCGACAAGCACCACGGCTGGGACCCGAAACGACAGCGCCCCGAGCTGTGGCGCGTGGTGAACGGCCGGGTGGGCCCGGGCGAGAGCATGCGCGTGTTCCCCTTGAGCAACTGGACGGAGCTGGACGTGTGGCGCTACATCCAGCGCGAAAACATCCCCGTGGTGCCGCTGTACTTTGCCAAACCGCGGCCCGTGGTGCAGCGCGACGGCATGTGGATCATGCGCGACGACGACCGCATGCAGCTGCTGCCGGGCGAGCAGGTGCAGATGAAGCAGGTGCGCTTTCGCACCCTGGGCTGCTACCCGCTGACGGGCGCGATAGAGTCTGACGCGCAGACGCTGGACGCGGTGATCGACGAGCTGCAGGCGTCGCGCTTTTCAGAACGGCAGGGGCGGCTGATTGACAAGGATGAGGCGGGGTCGATGGAGAAGAAAAAGCGCGAGGGGTATTTCTAGTTCAGTCCGCCGAGGTCTTTCGCCCTTCATTTCTGCCGTAAAGCAGGTAATGCCGCCAGCCAGAGGCCATGCGCCCTTCCTGCACGGCCTTGGCCACATCAGGGTACCTGGCCAAGTAGAAGGCTTCATCAAAGAACGGTGTTTCAGCATTCTTGAGGATGGGCTCAATCAGGCTGAAGCAGGCTTTCAGGGCGGCTGCATCCGGCGGGGCATGGACGAATCTGGATGGCTCGGTAAACAGAACGGGGGCGTCAAAGTAGGTGGCGGCGATTTGCCGGTCTTCCTGCTCAAAAGATTGGTCTATTGCATGCGCCACAGCGTCGGGCACGATCGTGGTGTTGGCGCCCTGCGTTGCCGCCAGCAACGCCCGAACCACCTTGCGGCGCAGGGGCTTGCTGATGCCCTGCTGGTCCAGCCTGTCCAGCCAATGAATCGCCTCCACGTTCAACGTGGGGTTGACGGGCGCTTGTTGCTGGCACTGCTGCGCGAGCGGCAACAAGGCCAGCGCGTCTGCGCCGGCGGCGCGCAAAAAATCAGCGTAGATGTTGTTGGCATACATCTGCGACTTTTCATATCGGCGCACCACCATGGCCTGGCGGCCAAAAACAGCCTCTGCCCTGTTCAGGATGGGCAAATAGGCCTGCCGGCGCGCAAACATGGCTGCGGGTGTGTATTCACGCAAAGGCCGATTGCCCCCCGACTTGAAAAGCTGGGCTATGCCCGACCTGACCAGGTCCGACCGCCGGCGCAAATAAATGACGATCCTGATATCAATTCCGGGCAGCACATTCCTGATGGCTTGCCATTGCTGCTGGCCAAGGTGGTAGAGCCCCTCAAAGCTGATCACATGGTGTATGTCGGTGTTGGCCTTCACCTCATCAAAGACCTGGCCCCATGCTTCAAAATTGCCCGCCCGGGCGGTGTCGTGCAGGTGGGCATGGCTGTCAATGGTGCCCAGGCCGGCGGTGACGTACCGGATGTTCAACGCCGAAAGCGCGGGGCCATTGGCAGGCGAAAACAGTATTTTCTGCAGCGCCGTAGAGCCGGTTTTGTCGGTACCTATATGGATGACCAGGCTCATTCAGCTGCTCAAGCCCGGCGCCATGAAGCGCAGATTTGCCGTCAGCTGCGCAATCTCGTTCAGCCGCTGCTGGTAGTGCTGCCCCACCGTTTGGGGGCTGAAGACAGCCCAGCCCCGCGGTGGCGGCGCATGGGGTGGCCCGACAGGCTTGCCCGCCCCTGGTGGGAAACGCTGTACAAACGCCGCCATGCACTGCGCCGCGTGCCCCACATCGGCGTTGGCCCACACCTGGCCATCGGCATAGGGGTATTGGCCGGGCTTGAGCTTGACCAGGCGGTAACGCACCAGATCGACCCTTTCGGCCAGTTCGGGGGCCTGGCAAAAGTCCAGGTTGCCGCTGTAGCCGGTGGTGACGACATGCAAGCCCAGCTGCAGCGCCTCGGCAATGCCCCGGCCAAAGCCTTCCGCGCGGTGCAAGGAGACAAAGCAGTCACACGCCTGGTACAAGCCCAACAGGTCCGGGCGCTGCAGGGTCTGCTCGATCACATGTAGGCGGCTGTCCTGCGCGGCCAGCATCTTGAGCTTGTCCCACGCAGGGTTGGGCTGCCTGGGCGGATGCACCTTGATGACCAGGCCCACCTGCGCGGCCGACCACTCGTCCGCCGCAAACGCCCTCAGGAAGGCATCCACCACGGCCTGCGGGTTCTTGCGGTGCACGGACGAGTTCAAATCGAACGAAAAACAGAACAGGCGCGCCGCACGCGGCAGGCCAAACCGCTTGCGCACGCCGCTGCGCCCACCGGGTGCGGCCACCGGCCCCAGGTCCACCGCCATGGGCATCACATGCACCGGCACCGGCGGCTTTTGCGCCCGGCACAGGGGTGCCACGGCGTCAAAGGTGTGGCGCGTGGACACCCAGACCTCATCCACCAGATGGACCATCTTGCGCCACTGGGCAGGCCACTTGGCAAGCTCCCAGGGCTAGTAGCCGATGTTGTACCGGCCTTGCAGCTGCTGCAGACCCCGCTCGGCATAAAAGCGCCCGTGCTCCAGGGCCGTCAGGCAAAACAGGTTCACTGCATACGGCCCGTCGGCCGTCACATGCGCCTGCATGCTCGTGTCGTTCTGGGCAACGTCCGGGCCGGGCTCAAAGTTGAGCATGCACATGGGTACGCCCGCTGCGCGCAAAGCGGTGGCGGCCATGCGCGCGTCTTCGCCAATACCCAGCTGCCCAAAGGCATAACCCACCACATTCACGCCCCATGGCCTTTGCCGCCAGGGGATGGCGGGCGGGCGCAAGGCATCGTCCAGGGCCCGTTGTTTAAAGGACGCCTGCCACGGGCCCTCTTGCTGCAGGGCCCGCGCTTTTTCCGCGGGATCCAGGAAATGCCATACCCCATGCTCGCCCACGCCGTGGCGATAGAACCAATGCAAATAGTCCGCGGATTGGCGCGGCAGCGCAAACGCCTGCTGCACGTCAGGCCTGGCCTGCCACAGCAGCCGTTGCAAGCCCGTCAAAGCCCCCTTGCCCCGTGCACTGTCCTGCACCCGCGCCCTGAACGCAGGGTCGTCAAAAAGTGCCTTGTATTCCAGCAGGCCGCTGGTCATCAGCCAGACCAAAAACCCGGGACGCCCCTGGGGCGTATCAAAACCAAACCGTTCGCACAGGTCGGGCCGCAGCGCGAGTATCAAGTCCTGCAAGTCCAGATTGGGGGGCATGGCAGTTTGCTCCATCGTCTGGGTCAGTTTAATGGTGCTCACCCCTTGATCGTCAATCACGATGTGGGTAACGACGAGCGCGGCATTGGCATCGCCCAACAGCTGCCCCCGCCGGCCCACAAAATGCGCCGTCACCTGAAAATGGTTGGGCGCCCCCTGGAGCAAGATGGGGTCGATGATGCCCACGTTGATGCTGCGCCCGGTGGTCAGTGTGGTGGTTTGCGCCTGAATACCGTTCACGCTGATGGTGATGGCAACAGGTTGCCTTGCAAAGTCAACGGTGGCGTAGCCGCAAACGTAAAAGTTGCGCACACTGCGCAAGCCACTGAAGGCAAAGCTTGCACCTTGCGTTAAAGCGTAGCCATTCAAACCATGGCGGTAGACCAGCCCGCTTGCGGTGCACTGGCCTGCTGCAGCCGGGCGGGGGTCTGCGTCGCCCAGAATGCGCGCCCATCGGTACTCCTGGCGCAGCAACATCGCTTCAGCAATCACCTGTGCTGCGGCTGGGGGGGGGGCCGTAAATGCCGGGGCCAAATGCCCGCTGATCAAACCGGCGTAGGCGTGCGGCCCGGCCTGCAACAGACCTGCCCACTGGGCTGCCAATTCCTGCTTGATCAATGTGCGCCAGCGGCTAAACAGGTAGCGGCTGTTGCGCTCGTTGCGCAGGGTGTTGACCTTTCGGCTCAGACTGACATGGTGGCGTATGCGGCTGGTGTTGGCCACATAAATGGCCTTGCCAGCGGCCCGCAGCCTGAAGCACAGGTCAATATCTTCGCAACCGTTTACAAACTGCTCATCAAAGCCGCCCATCGCATCAAAATCAGCCTTGCGCATCAGCATGCAGGCACCCGTGACGGCCCATGCCCGGGTGTGCGCAGGCGCATCATCCGCCAGGGTTTGAATGTGGACCAGCTGGGCACCAGGGGTGAGCTGCACCCCGGCGTGATCCAGCTTGCCGTCTGCCACGCGGTATTGCACATTGCCGACCAAACCGGCTTTGAGCTTTGGCGAAAGCAGCGTCTGCAACATAGGCGCCAGCCAGCCGGGCGAAAGCAACAGGTCGTTGTTGAGCAGCGCCAGCACCTCACCGCTTGCAACCTGTGCCGCCCGGTTGCTGGTTCTGGCGAAACCCAGGTTGTGCGGGTTGAGCAGTGTCTTGATGTTCGGGTCAGCCAGCGTTGCCAACCAGGCCCGCGTGCCGTCGGTTGAAAAATCGTCGATCAGGATGATTTCATACGTCACGCCTTTGGGCATCGTCGCCAGCAGTGACGCCAGCATGGCCTGCGTTTGCGCCAGGTGGTTGTACAGCGGGACGACGAAGCTGATTTGCAGAGGCACCGCTGAACCCGCCCGACCCGGCTCTTTGGGAGCCTTAGACGTCCCGCCGGATGCTGCAATGTTTCGCTTCACCAATTTGCTGGACTCAAGTCAGATGGACGATCAAATCTGCACCAACGCCAGGCATTGCAATTGGTGCCGCCGGCCTGCTGCTACGCCCAGCAGCGCCGGTTTGATGTTAACGCTGCACGGGATGGCACCGCGCTTGCACACAAAAAAAATGCGCGGGTAACATACCCCAGCAAAGCACGCACACGCTTCACCCACATGCCCCACCTGTTTACCTGCGGCCCTGCAGACGACGGCAAAAACGACTTGCTGGATCGCTGCATCGGCAAGGATGCATCGGCCATGCCGCACCTGGCGCGCAAGGCACTTCCCCCCGGGCGGCTGCCCATGCCGGTACTGCACATCGACACCCGCTGGGTATTTTCCGAGATGAACCACCTCCGCCAGGCGGAGGCGCAGCGCCCGGGGCTGGACGCGGGCCGATACAACGCGGTGATAGGCGGAGCGCGGCGGGACGAAGAGGCGTCGCGGTCCAAGGAGCGCACTCTTCATTGCGCGACAAACATTACCGCTGGGACCCCAAATGTGGCCCGAGCTGTGGCGCGTGGTGAACGGCCCGGTGGGCCGGGGCGAGAGCATGCGCATGTTCCCCTCCAAGCAACTGGACGGAGCTGGACGTGTGGCGCTACATTCAGCGTGAGGGCATCCCCGGGGTGCAGCGCGACGGCAGGTGCATCATGCGCGACGACGACCGCATGGAGCTGCTGCCAAGCGAGCAGATGCAGATGAAGCTAGGCCGTTAACTTGCCGTCCCGGCGAATTAGTGGGTGCGATTTGCGCCCGCCAGCAGAATTTTTTAGCTGTGAATTGAAAAAATCAACTCAAGGAAGCAATCGTATGGCGAAGTCGACGAGTCGAAGTACAAAACAAAAAAGCATCCCCCAGGTGAACACCCACGACTCTATTGACGAGGAAGCACCACTCCAGGGCGTGCAGCAACCGAGCACGCCTTCGCCGGTCAGCGCGTACGAGGGGCACGTTGACGTTTGGGGGCCCTCGGTGATCTCGGGCTGGGTGTGTGATCGCTCCAATTTGCTGCGACGCCTGAATGTGGAGTTACTGGTAAGCGGGACGCCTGTTTCGAGAGTTTCAGCCAAGGAGTTCCGCGAGGATGTCCTGGAGGCAGGTCGGGGTGACGGATTCTATGGGTTCGAGTTGCCCATACCGGAGAACGCCCTGGGCCTAGCCTTGACGGAGCTTCAGCTTCGAATTGCCGACTCGGACTACCTGTTCTCTACTACAACCCAAACGAGCCGGGAAACAACGTCCGGATTGACTGCAGAAATCGGAGATATCACCGTGGAGCTGGGCGCCTTGACTGGTTGGGCGTGCCTGAGCACTCCTCCGAATCGGCCTCTATCGCTCAACGTGATCGATGTTGGTAGCGGTGAAATCGTCGCAAAGGGCACAGCACAGACTGACCCGTCTGCCCCACGCACTATCCGTTTCAGGATTGGGCTTCCCGCCAGCTTATACGATGGCCGCGCCCATGCGTTCAGCGTTCGAATGGACGGCGTTGCCAGTGCCGTGAAATCAACTGTTGTCCAGATGCCATTTGCATGGACACCGGAAACTGCACTCCTCCAATACGCGCGTACCGGCTTCAAAGCCAGCTTGTCAACGACCGCGGGCTTTAGGTACGAGTCGCTCATCGCCGCCATCGAAAAACTAGCGGGATCAGATGAGGCTCGTGTCGTGGGGAGGAACAAGGAAGTCACAAAGCAGACGCTTGCCCAGCTGATACATGTACATAACTCAGTCAGCCATGGCGCCGATGAGTCAGCAAAGTTCTATGCACCGCTTCGATTCCCGTCGGTAACCCAACCAATGGTTTCCATCGTTATACCTGTTCACAACAAATTTCATGTCACCTATCATTGCCTAGCATCGCTGCTGCTGGGCGCAACAGACGTCCCATTTGAAGTAATCTTGGTTGATGACGGGTCCGACGCGCGCGAATCTGAACTTCTGAATCTAATAGATGGCGTGCGGCACATACGGAACGCAGATCCCCTTGGCTTTGTACGGGCTTGTAATCTTGGCGCGAGCCAGGCAGTCGGCGAATACATTGTCATGCTCAACAACGATACCGAGGTAACTGCCCGCTGGCTTGAGGAACTGTTGTGGCCTTTCGAGCATTTTTCTGACGTGGGCATGGTAGGCGCCAAGCTGTTGTACCCGGACGGGACCCTTCAGGAGGCGGGTGGAATCGTCTGGAACTCTGGCAACCCCATGAACTATGGCCGCCACGGCAACCCGCATGATCCGCGTTACAACTATGCGCGCCAGACGGATTATCTTTCTGGGGCTTGCGTAATGTTGCCCCGCAAACTCTGGAACGAGCTGGATGGCTTCAGCGAAGCCTACATACCAGCATACTTTGAAGACACTGATCTGGCTTTCAAGGTCCGTGAGCGCGGCTACAAAACCGTTTACGCGCCAACAGCAGTTGTGGTCCACTTTGAAGGCATCAGCAATGGCAAAGACGTCTCATCCGGTATCAAGAAGTTCCAGGAGATAAACCGCCCGAAGTTCAAGAGCCGATGGATTAGTGCATGCCGCAACAACGGCAAAGAAGGCACAGATCCAGATTTGAACAAGGATAGAAACATCCAGTTCAGGGCCTTGCTCATCGATGCCCAAATACCCATGCCGGACAAGGATGCGGGAAGTTTTGCGGCCATACAAGAAATTCGCATGCTTCAGGGCTTGGGCTTCAAATGCACATTCGTGCCGCAAAACTTGGCGTGGATGAGCCACTATACGGAGAACCTCCAACGCATGGGCGTGGAGTGCCTGCATGCACCGTATGTGACGTCCATCGAAGCCGTGCTGGAATCGCGCGGTAGCGAGTTCGACATGGTGTACGTAACCAGGTACTACGTCGCGCAAAGCCTTGTCGAAAAAATCCGACGCCATGCACCGCAGGCCAAAATCGTCCTCAACAACGCGGATCTTCACTTCCTTCGGGAACTGCGCGCAGCCATGCTCAATAGAAGCGACGAGGCCATGAGCAAGGCGATACAGACACGAGACCAGGAGCTTGCAGTCATGCGCAACGTGGACTTGGTGCTTTCCTACACAGATGTGGAAAAGGCTGTCATTGAGTCGCACAACCTGAATTCAACAAGGGTCGCCAAATGTCCTTGGGTTACGGATATCGCCAAGGATGTGCCCTCATATGCAGTGAGGAAAGACGTCGCCTTCCTAGGTGGGTTCAATCACTTGCCGAATAGTGAGGCCGTGGAATGGTTCGCGCACCAAGTACTTCCGTTACTCGACAAATCTATGCCTGGCGTCAAAGTCCGCATCTACGGTAGCAACGTTCCTAAAAATTTGATGGAACTGGCCAGAAAGCACAGCAATCTTTTGATTGAAGGATGGGTTGCTGAAGTATCCGAGGTATACAACCAGTGTCGCGTTTTTGTAGCGCCGCTACAGACCGGGGCAGGTATCAAGGGGAAGGTTATCGGAGCCTTGGCGCATGGCGTACCGTGCGTTTTGTCCCCGATTGCGGCTGAAGGAATTCCTCTGAGCAATGGCATGGATGCACTGATTGCGACAAAGCCGACAGACTGGGTCGCTGCAATTGGCAGCGTGTATGACAACGAAAAGGCATGGGCGAAGATGTCCAGTCGGGCACTGTCTTTTGCCCAGGCACACTATGGCCTCCATAAAGGCGTACTCGAAATGCAGGACGCCCTCCGCCAGTGTGATCTGTACACGGATACAAGTAACAACACTTTGGCTGCTATTTGCTAGGTGGCTGCGGAAGTACCAGTTGCATCATGAATAACGAATACGAACGAAAACTCCACGAGCAGAAGCAGCAATACGTGAACGCGGCCACTGTCCACGATCTGCCTGCGATTTTCCACTACTGGTCGAACAAGCATCTCCGACCTCGCCTTCGCCTTGTAACGGGCGCCGACTCGGCTGTCGAGTTCTATGGCAATGCGTTTTTGCGGAGCGCATCAAAGAGCAGCTACACCGCCCAGTTCGCAAGCCTTGGAGCCGGCGACGCGACCATTGAAGTCGCAGTGGCGCAGTACTTGCGCCAGAAAGGTCTTGATGATTTCCGGCTCGTATGCCATGAGGTTGCGCCGGTCCTTGTCGCCCGCGCGAACGAGCGGATCGCTGCAAGCGCACTGCAGGACCATGTGGCAGTCGAGCGATGTGACCTGAATACATGGATACCAGCCGCCAATTCACTAGACGGGGTCATGGCAAGCCACTCTTTGCATCACATGGTAGCGCTGGAGTCCATTTTCGACGCAGTTGCCAGAGGGCTGAAGGATGGAGGCGTCTTTGTTACCAATGATGTGATTGGACGAAACGGACACCTCCGCTGGCCGGAGGTTAAGGCCTGGATTGACAACCTCTGGCCTATGCTTCCCAACCGCTTGAAGCATAACCATGCGCTGGCACGCTTCGAGGAGAATTTTTCGGACTGGGATTGTTCAGTGGAAGGTTTCGAAGGAATCCGGGCACAAGACATTTTGCCGCTTCTGGTTAGCCGATTCTCGTTCGCCGCACTTCTGCCCTATGGGGGGCTCGTCGACGTATTCGTAGATCGCGGGTTTGGTCACAACTTTTCGTTGGAGCGACCGGAAGATCTTGCGTTGCTGGATTTTCTGGAGTTTGCCAATGAAGAACTCATCGACAGTGGACGCATCAAACCGACAATGATTTTCGCTGAGATGGGAAAAAAGCAGCCTGGCTTGACGCCAGCCCTTTACCGAGGCTGGTCACCGGACTTTTGCATCAGGCCCGTCAATGCGTCCGCACCCACCTTAAATCCCGCGCTCTTCACAGGTTCCGCTGGACCTGCGTCCGCTAGCTGACGCCGTCAACTTTTCCCTACATCTGATTCAGATGACGCCCCGACGCCGACAATCCATCCTGCTAACCCACGTTCCGAAAACTGGCGGAACTACGCTCGACTCCGTCATTTCAGGCCACTATTCGGCAAAGCAATCATGTCGTATGGTGCAACATTCATCTACCAATGGCGAGTTCGTTGCAGCGATTCAAGAGACAAATCGCTATGTGTCCGGCCATATTCCATTTAGTGGCGTCGCCCATCTGGAGTTTGATCGGCGAATAACCATCCTGCGGGAGCCGCTGCACGTTCTGGCTTCGATCATTGCGTTTGCCGAAGAGACCGGTTACTTCAACGATGAACTCAGGCTTGCAAAGACACAAAACAACGGCGTATACAACGTCTACAGTGTTTATTTTTCCCCTTCGTTTGACTTTTTTCGCTACATGATAGACAGGCGGTACGGAATTGCACCTGGGTATCAGTCCTACATCAAGGCGGCTCATGTTGGTCCTGCGATTGATGCACTTCGGAATTTTGACTATGTGCTCGACTTCAATAGCCTCGACCTCCAGATCAAGCGCCTGATTTGCAGGGAAGGCTTGTTTCCACCGTCGACGCTGTACAAGCGCCGAGCTTATAGGTACGAACCAAACTTGCAGCAGGCTATGACGTTTCTCTCGGAATTTGACTCCGACTTCTACCAGCAAGCTGCGTTACTTTTTGTTCATGGCTTCTCGGATGCTGACTATGAGGTCTATCGCGCCAGCTACTGCGTTAGGTCTGGGATTTCCCTTCGCGAACAAGAGTCATTTGAGCTTGATCTTGCCGGCCCCATCGGGGCTGGCTGGAACGACGCGGAACTTAGCGAGTTGAACACCGTATTCAGGTGGTCGGAAGATGCCCAGCCGGTAATTGATATACCGTTGGCAGATGCGGGGAGCTATTCTGTTTTTGTCTACTTGAATGATCCGAATCAACTGATGCCGAATGCATCGGCTTCTGTAGTGATCCGTGGTGGTGAAGTGACGATCACGCGCACGGCGCCTCCAGACATGGTGATCTTCGAATTCCAATTCACAACGCGCGGCGCTGACTGGCTGCGGTGCGAACTAAATGTGAGCCAGGATTCAATGGGAGACCTTGCCGATACGGGAGATGATCGCGAGATCGGCGTCATTTTGGGTGCTGTATATGTTCGGCGCACCGGCTGATGACCATGCACAGCAAGTGCTAAGCTTGCCCATGGTTCAGTAAGTTCGTCGTTTTGCAACCGTGTTCTAGGAGTCACCGCAATGGTTGACCACGAAAAGCTCATACAGGACCTCTACATGGGCTTCTTTCACCGTACCCCTGCTGCGGGCGAGCTTAAAGCATGGGTTACCCGGCTTCAAACCGGGTTGGGCCTGAACGAGTTGGTCGAGACCTTCGTGCAGAGTTCGGAGTTCAAGCGGCTCTGCGGTACTGCAGCACCTCTGTTTGCGCCACCAGGCCATTTTTACAGTCCGATCGTCAGCCCCGCTGAAGTCCAGCCGCTGTTTGATGCGGCCAAAAGCTCGCCCATTGCCGCGCCTTCCGCCGTCAAAATTGACCGCAGCCATCAACTAGCGACATGGCAGGCACTGGCGCCGCATCTAAGGAAGGTCTGAACAAGGCGGAATTACATGAAGGGCGGGCGCATCAAGTCGCCGCGTGACGACCGGATGCGGCGTTCGACTTGCGTTTTCAGGCCGTTTTGGCCTCATCTTCTCGCCTCACGCTG
>JBFWUB010000028.1:0-59399 GCA_050247515.1 Ramlibacter sp.
ATCGCAGCGCAGCGGGGGGAGTCCGCCGCAGGCGGACCGGCGAGGACGATTTATGGAATGGCGCGTATCAGCGCCATTGCGAAGCGACCGCAGCCGCCCCGCGGAGCGAGAAGCGCAGGGCACCCCGCAGCGCAGCGTAGGGGCGCCAAAGTGAAGCGCCGACGGCCCCACCCACAGCCTTGCGCGCGGTGCTGCCAATAGCTGACGCGGAAGCAATAACCCCGCAAGGTCAACCCCTGCTCATTTGTCGCTCAGACTTCTGGGTTAAGGTTCCCACCATGAACACATCCCCCTGGCGCCTGGGCTGGCGCACGCTGTGGCGCGATCTGCGCGCGGGCGAGCTGCGGCTGTTGATCGTGGCGGTGACGCTGGCCGTGGCCGCGCTCACGGCCGTGGGCTTTTTTGCGGACCGCCTGAAGGGCGGGCTGGCGCGCGACGCCCGCCAGCTGCTGGGCGGCGACGCCGTGGTCAGCAGCGACAACCCCACGCCGCAGGCCTTCATCGACCGTGCCCGCGCGCTGGGCCTGCAGGCCACGGGCACGCTGGGCTTTCCCACCATGGGCCGCGCCAGTGAATCGCAGGGTGGCGCCAGCAAACTGGTGGCGTTGAAGGTGGTGGACACCGGGTACCCGTTGCGCGGCAGCCTGCGCGTGGCGCCGGCGCCCGAGGCTGCGGGCCAGACCACCCGCGACATCCCCGCGCGTGGCGAGGCCTGGGTGGACGCACCGCTGCTGGACGCGCTGGGCCTGAAGATGGGCGACGCGCTGCTGCTGGGCGATTCGGCGCTGAAGATCGCCCGCATCATCGTGACCGAGCCAGACCGCGGCGGCGGCTTCATGAGCTTTGCGCCGCGTGTGATGATCAACCAGGCCGACATCCAGGCCACGGGCCTGGTGCAGCCGGCCAGCCGGCTGAACTACCGCTTTGCGGTGGCGGGCACCGACAGGCAGGTGCGCGCCTTCAACCAGTGGGCCGACGCCGAGATCAAAAGGGCAGAGGTGCGCGGCGTGCGGCTGGAGTCACTGGAGTCCGGCCGGCCCGAGATGCGCCAGACGCTGGACCGCGCCGAAAAATTCCTGAACCTGGTAGCGCTGCTGGCCGCGCTGCTGAGCGCGGTGGCCGTGGCGCTGGCCGCGCGCGGCTTTGCCGCCAACCACCTGGACGATTGCGCCATGCTGCGCGTGCTGGGCCAGAGCCAGCGCACCATTGCCATGAGCTATGCGTTTGAATTTGCGCTGATCGGCCTGTTTGCCAGCGCTTTGGGCGTGGCCATCGGGTACGGCGTGCATTACGTGTTTGTGATGCTGCTGGCGGGCCTGGTGGACGCAGCCCTGCCCGCAGCCAGCCTGTGGCCCGTGGCGTTTGGCATGGGCATGGGCCTGACGCTGCTGTTTGCCTTTGGCCTGCCGCCGGTGCTGCAGCTGGCCCAGGTGCCGCCGCTGCGCGTGATCCGCCGCGACGTGGGCGGGCTCAAGCCCGCGTCGCTGGCCGTGCTGGGCGTGGGCGTGGCCGGCTTTGCCGCGCTGCTGCTGGCCGCCAGCTCCGACCTGCTGCTGGGTGTGATTGCCGTGGGCGGTTTTGCGGTGGCGGTGGCGGTGTTTGCCGGGCTGAGCTGGGTGGCGGTGAAGCTGTTGCGCAAGAGCGTGAACGAGGCCACGGCCCCGCGCTGGCTGGTGCTGGCCACGCGGCAGATTTCCGCGCGGCCGGCCTATGCGGTGGTGCAGGTCAGTGCGCTGGCCGTGGGCCTGCTGGCGCTGATCCTGCTGGTGCTGCTGCGCACCGACCTCATCAGCAGCTGGCGCAAGGCCACGCCGCCGGACGCGCCCAACCGCTTTGTCATCAACGTCATGCCCGAGCAGGGCGATGCGTTTTTGAAGAACCTGCGCGATGCCGGCGTGGCCAAGCTGGACTGGTACCCCATGATCCGCGGCCGCCTGGTGCAGGTGAACGGCCGCGACGTGACGCCCGACGACTACACCGACGAGCGCGCCAAGCGCCTGGTGGACCGCGAATTCAACCTGTCGCACGCCGCCATGCAGCCGCCGCACAACGAAGTGGTGGCCGGCGCCTGGCAGCCCGAAGAGGCCAGCGCCATCAGCGTGGAGGACGGCATTGCCAAAACGCTGAACCTCAAGATGGGCGACACGCTGCGCTTTGACATCGGCGGCGTGGCCACTGACGCCAAAATCACCTCGCTGCGCAAGGTGGATTGGGGCTCCATGCGGGCCAATTTCTTTGTGATGTACCCGGTCAGCCGCATGGAAAACGTGCCGGTGACCTACATGAGCGCCTTTCGCGCGCCCGACACCAAAGGCTTTGACAACGCGCTGGTCAAGGCCTTCCCCAACATCACCAATGTGGACATGACGGCCACGCTCAACCAGGTGCAGGGCGTGCTGGACAAGGTGATCCGCGCGATTGAGTTTCTGTTCGGCTTCACGCTCGCAGCCGGTGTGGTGGTGCTGTTTGCCGCCGTGACGGCCACGCGCGAGGAGCGCGCGCGTGAATACGCGATCATGCGCGCCGTGGGCGCGCGCGCCAGCCTGCTGCGCCAGGTGCAGCGGGCCGAGCTGGCGGGCGTGGGCCTGCTGGCGGGCCTGCTGGCCGCCATCGTGGCGTCGGTGGTGGGCTGGGGGCTGGCGCGCTATGCGTTTGAGTTTGAATGGACGGTGTCGCCCGCTGTGCTGCTGGGCGGCGCGCTGGCCGGCGCTGTGCTGGCCCTGGCCGCGGGCTGGTGGGGCCTGCGCGAGGTGCTCAGCCGGCCGGTGATGACCACGTTGCGACGGGCGGCTGAGTAAAGTCGGGGTCATGAACATCGAAGAAAAACCCGCCTTCGCCACCCCCTTCGAATGGATAGGCGGAGAAGACCGCATCAAGGCGCTGACCGAGCGCTTTTATGACCTGATGGACCTGGAGCCCGGTTACGCGGCATTGCGGGCCGCCCACGGCAGCGACCTGGCCAATGCCCGCCAGCGGCTGTTCTGGTTCCTGTGCGGCTGGATGGGCGGGCCGCAGCACTACACCGAGCGGTTTGGCCACCCCATGCTGCGCGCGCGCCACCTGCCGTTTGCCATCGGCATCCAGGAGCGCGACCAGTGGCTGGCCTGCATGGACCAGGCGATGGGGGAGACCGGTGTGCCCGAGGACCTGCGCGCACGGCTCAGGGGCAGCTTCTTCCAGACGGCCGACTGGATGCGCAACACCCGGGTCTGAGGCGCCTTCAGGCCGCCGGCGCCAGCAGCACCACCACCGCGCCCGCGCCGCCCTCGTCGGCGCGCGCCTGCACAAAGGCCAGCACCTCGTTCTTCTGGATCAGCCAGCTGTGGACCTTGCCCTTGAGCACGGGCACCTTGCCGGGCGAGCCCAGGCCCTTGCCGTGCACCACGCGCACGCAGCGCAAGCCGTGGCGGTGCGATTCGCGGATGAACGCGCCCAGCATTTCGCGGGCGTCGTCGCGGCGCAGGCCGTGCAGATCCAGCTCGCGCTGGATGCTCCAGTGGCCCGTGCGCAGCTTGCGCGTCACGTCGGTGCCGATGCCGGGGCGGCGAAAGCTCATGGCGTCGTCCACGTCCAGCAGCGTGCTGGCGTCGAATTCGTCGGAGAGGCTTTCCAGCAGCACGCGCTGGTCGTCCAGCTGCTGCTGCACGGGGATGGGCGCAGGCTGCTCCGTGGCCAGCGGCACACGCGGCGGCTGGCGGATGGGTTGGACGGCGCCGGCCGCGCGCTTGAAGAGATCCTCTTCGGCGCGGCGGCGGCGCTCGGCCTCCTGCCGCGCGGCCTCCTGCGCCGCGGCCAGCTTCTGCTGCTCGGCCAGCTTCTTTTGCACCAGCTTCAGGTCCTGCAGCGACTGGATCTTCATACCAGCCCCTTCTCGGCCATCGACAGGGCCTCGCCCGCGCCCACGATCACATGGTCCAGCACGCGCACGTCCACCAGGGCCAGCGCGGCCTTCAGGGTGCCGGTCAGCGCTTCGTCGGCGCGGCTGGGTTGCGCGCTGCCGCTGGGGTGGTTGTGCGCCAGCACCACGGCGGCGGCCTGGTGGTGCAGGGCGCGCAGCACCACCTCGCGCGGGTACACGCTGGTCTGCGTGAGCGTGCCGCGAAAGAGTTCCTCCAGCGCCAGCAGGCGGTTTTGCGTGTCCAGGAACAGCACGGCAAACACCTCGTGCTGGCGCGCGCCCAGGTGCAGCTGCAGGTAATGCTTGACGGCGCCGGGCGTGCAGAACACCTCGCGTTCGCGCAGGCGCTGGGCCACGGCCCGGCGGGCCAGCTCCAGCACGGCCACCATCTCGGCGCGCTTGGCGGTGCCGCCCAGTCCCTTGATGCGCTTCAAGTCGTCGGGGCCGGTGTTCAGCAGGCCGGCCAGGCCGCCAAATTCGTCCAGCAGCTCCTGGGCCAGCGCCAGCACGCCCTTGCCCGCGATGCCGGTGCGCAGGATCAGCGCCAGCAGTTCGGCGTCACCCAGGGCGGCGGCGCCGCGCGCCAGCAGCTTTTCGCGCGGCTGCGCATCGGCGGGAAGGTCTTTGAGGCGCATGGGGTGGGCTGTGGGGCGGGGTTTCTACAATGGGGGCCAGTTTATAGAGAGTTCCATGGCACCCAACCCTCCCCGCGTGCAGGCGGGATCGTTCCTGACGCTGCATTACCGCCTGGCCGGGCCGGGCGGTGACATCATCAACACCTTCCACGACAAGCCGGCCACGCTGTCGCTGGGCACGGGCGAGCTGTCGCCCGCGATGGAGCAGCGCCTGATCGGGCTGGAAGAGGGCGCGCGCGCCACGTTTGACATCCCCGCGGGCGAGGCCTTTGGCGAGCGCAACCCCGACATGCAGCAATGGGTGGCGCGCAAGCTGCTCAATGAGATGGGCGACCCGAACGAGCAGTACCAGGTGGGCGATGTGGTGCAGTTCCCCACGCCTGACGGCATGGGCAGCTATGCCGGCGCGGTGCAGCAGGTGGGCAAGGATGGCGATGGCGATGGCAAGGCCGACGCCGTGCTGTTTGACTTCAACCACCCGCTGGCGGGCAAGCCCGTGACGTTTGAAGTGCATGTGATCGGGGTGCTATGAGCAATCAGAACCAGGAAATGGAAATCCTGCTGGCCGAGCCGCGCGGCTTCTGCGCGGGCGTGGACCGCGCCATTGAAATCGTGGAGCGTGCCATTGCAAAGTTTGGCGCGCCCATCTATGTGCGCCACGAGATCGTGCACAACACCTATGTGGTGAACGACCTCAAGGCCAAGGGCGCGATCTTCATTGAAGACCTGGCCGATGTGCCGCCCGGCGCCACGCTGGTGTTCAGCGCGCACGGCGTGAGCAAGGCCATCCAGCACGAGGCCGCGGCGCGCGGCTTCGAGGTGTTTGACGCCACCTGCCCGCTGGTGACCAAGGTGCATGTGGAGGTGGCCAAGCTGGCCAAGGAGGGCTACGAGTTCATCATGATCGGCCACAAGGGCCACCCCGAGGTGGAGGGCACCATGGGCCAGCTGGACCACGGCATCCACCTGGTGGAAGACGTGGAGGACGTGGCCCGGGTGCAGCCCGCGCAGACCGACAGGCTGGCCGTGGTCACGCAGACCACGCTGAGCGTGGACGACGCGGCCGAAATCAGCGCCGCCGTGCGCAAGCGCTTTCCCCGCATCCGCGAGCCCAAGCAGCAGGACATCTGCTACGCCACCCAGAACCGCCAGGACGCGGTGAAGGTCATGTCGCCCCAGGTGGATCTGCTGATCGTGGTGGGCAGCCCCACCAGCTCCAACAGCAACCGCCTGGCCGAGCTGGCACGCAAGCTGGGCGTGGACGCCTACATGGTCGATTCAGCCGACGAGCTGCAGGCGCAGTGGCTGGACGGCAAGGCGCGCGTGGGCCTGACGGCCGGCGCCTCCGCGCCCGAGGTGCTGGTGCGCGCGGTGATCGACCGCATCAAGGCCCTTGGGGCCGTGTCGGTGCGCAAGATGGACGGCATCCAGGAAACGGTGAAATTCCCCTTGCCCAAGGGCCTGAAGCTGGACGCATGACGCCTGACCTGATCACGCAGGCGGCGCAGCGCCTGCACGGCGGCCCGGCCGGTTTTTTGCGCGAAACCCCGGTGATCAAGCTGCCCGGCGCGGCTTTGGGCGTGAACTGCGCCGAGGTATGGCTGAAGCTTGAGCACCTGCAGACCGGCGGCAGCTTCAAGGCGCGTGGCATGCTCAACCGGCTGATGGCCAACACCATTCCCGCCAGCGGCGTGATCGTGGCGTCCGGCGGCAATGCCGGCATTGCCACCGCTGCGGCGGCCAGGGCACTGGGCGTGCGGTGTGAGGTGTTTTTGCCGACCGTGTCCAGCCCCGCCAAACGGGCCAGGCTGGCTGAGCTGGGCGCTGACGTGGTGGTGACCGGTGCTGTTTATGCCGAAGCCCTGGCCGCCTGCCTGGACCGCCAGCGCGAGACCGGCGCGCTGCTGACCCATGCCTATGACCAGCCCGAGGTGGTGGCCGGCGCGGGCACGCTGGCCATGGAAATTGAATCGCAGGCGGGCGTGCCCGGCAGCGTGCTGGCCAGCGTGGGCGGCGGCGGGCTGATTGCCGGCATTGCCGCCTGGTTTGCCGGCCGAGTCCGTGTGGTGGCGCTGGAGCCCGAGCTGGCGCCCACGCTGTACCGCGCGCGGGAGGCGGGGCAGCCCGTGGACGTGGCCGTCGGCGGCATTGCAGCGGATTCACTGGGTGCCAAACGCATCGGCGCCATCGCGTGGGAGGTGACGCAGCAGAACGTGAAAGACGCGCTGCTGCTGCCCGACGCCGCCATTCGCACGGCGCAGCTGTGGCTGTGGCATGAATTGAAGCTGGCCGTGGAGCCCGCTGCGGCGCTGGGCCTGGCCGCGCTGCAGACCGGGGCTTATGTGCCACGGGCGGATGAAAACGTGTGCCTCGTGATCTGTGGCGCCAACCTGGACCCGGCGACGCTGGCCCACTGAGCCGCATTGTTGGGCCGCGCTACGGAGCGGGCGGCTGCAAATCGCAGTTGACCATCCAGCCCACGCCAAATTTGTCCACCAGCATGCCAAAGTGCGCGCCCCAGAAGGTCTCGGCCAGCGGCATGGTCACAATGCCGCCGGCGGCCAGCGCCTTGAACACGGCCTCGGCCCGGGCGGTGTCCTGCGGGATGTTGACCGACATGGAAAACCCCGCATGGCCGGCAAACGGCTGGCCCGGCATGCGGTCGCTGGCCATGAAGCGCTGGCCGTTGGCCTCCAGCGTGGCGTGCATGACCTTGTCTTTCCAGTCGGGGCTGAGCTGCGCCTCCATGGGCGAGCCTTCAAACCGGCGCAGCAGCGTGATCTGCCCGCCCAGGCACTGGGCATAAAAGCTCAGGGCAGCTTCGCAGTTGCCGTCAAAGAACAGGTAGGGTTCGATCTGCATGGGTTGCTCCCGCACGGTTGCGGCGTTCATGCTACCCCCGAAAGCCCCGCCCACTAAAATTCAGCCATGCTCGATATCACACTGTTACGAAAAGACCTGGCCTCGGTCGAGGCCGCGCTGCAAACGCGCAAGAACCCGCAGCCCTTCCTGGACGTGGCCGCGTTCACCGCGCTGGAATCCGAGCGCAAGACCATCCAGACCCGCACCGAGGAACTGCAGGCCCAGCGCAACAGCCTGTCCAAACAGATAGGCCAGCTCAAGGCCAAGGGCGAATCCGCCGACGCGGTGATGGCCCAGGTCAATGCGCTGAAGGGTGAACTGGACAGCTCCGCCGTGCGGCTGGAACAGCTGCAGGCCGAGCTGCAGACGCTGCTGCTGGCCGTGCCCAACCTGCCGCACGCCAGCGTGCCCGTGGGCGCGGACGAGCACGGCAACGTCAAGGTGCGTGAATGGGGCAACCCGCGCAAGCTGGACTTTGCCGTGCGCGACCATGTGGACATTGGCGAAAAGCTGGGCCTGGACTTTGAGGCCGGCGTCAAGCTCAGCGGCTCGCGCTTTACCGTCATGAAGGGCCCGCTGGCGCGGCTGCACCGGGCGCTGGCGCAGTTCATGCTGGACGTGCAGACGCAGGAACACGGCTATACCGAGTGCTATGTGCCCTACATCGTCAACGCTGACACCCTGCGCGGCACCGGCCAACTGCCCAAATTTGAAGGCGACCTGTTCGCCGCCAAAAAGGGCGGACAGGAAGGCGAAGCCGTGCCGGACAACGCCGCGCTGTACCTGATCCCCACGTCTGAAGTGCCGCTGACCAACCTGGTGCGCGACCAGGTGGTGGCGGAGTCGGCCCTGCCCATGAAGCTGACTGCACACACGCCGTGCTTCCGCTCCGAGGCCGGCAGCGCCGGGCGCGACACGCGCGGCATGATCCGCCAGCACCAGTTCGACAAGGTCGAGATGGTGCAGATCACCCACCCCGACAAAAGCGACGACGCGCTGGAGGAAATGACCCGCCATGCCGAGGCCGTGCTGCAAAAGCTGGGCCTGCCCTATCGCGTGATGCTGCTGTGCACCGGCGACATGGGCTTTGGCGCGGCCAAGACCTACGATCTGGAGGTGTGGCTGCCCGCGCAGGACACCTACCGCGAAATCAGCTCGGTGAGCAACTGCGAGGCCTTCCAGGCCCGCCGGCTGCAGGCGCGGTTCAAGAACGCGGCGGGCAAGAACGAGCTGGTGCACACGCTGAACGGCTCCGGCCTGGCCGTGGGCCGCACGCTGGTGGCGGTGCTGGAGAATTACCAGAACGCCGACGGCTCGGTGACCGTACCCGAGGTGCTGCGCCCGTACATGGGCGGGGTGGACCGCCTGGCCGCTTGAGCCCGGCACCTTGGGTTAGAATACGCGGCTTCGCACCACGCGAAACCGGATACTGGAGAGGTGGCAGAGTGGTCGAATGTACCTGACTCGAAATCAGGCGTACCGCAAGGTACCGTGGGTTCGAATCCCACCCTCTCCGCCAGCTATCATCGCGCCTCCGCACCCACTGCCTTGTCACTTCGCATGAGGCGCAGCCTAGGCGCATATGCCGCGCAAGTCGCTCGGCTTAAAGCGTCTGTTTCTTGTTTCTCACATGTAAGCGGCCGCGTGGAATCGAACTTTCGGACGCGTGGAACTGAATTTTTGTCCATGCGTCCGCGCCGCCCGTATCGCCCCTCTGAGGTGCACGCCACAGCTGCACCGGTCAAAACGGCCTGAAAAGACCTCAAAAACGACGCGTCAGAACGGCCAACAAGCCACGAAACCGGTTAGGCCAAGCCGGTAGGCGCGGCGCCCCCGGTTCGGCCCTTGTAGGCCCTCTATTCGTGCCGGCCTTGTCTAGTAGTTGCGGATCAGCAACTCCCACTTGTCTCCGCGACCCTGGCCCGCCGCGCCCACGGTGTAGTTGATCGCCAGGCGCTTCATGGTCAAACCGGCGAACGCCTGCCGCATCTGGGGGATGTCGTTGACGCTGACCACCGCCTTGCCCTTCATCGTTCGCATCAGCTCGGCCATGCGGGTGTACTGCTCCAGGCCGAAGTCCACGCCATAGCCCTCGGTGCCAAAGTACGGTGGGTCCATATAGAACAACGAGTGCGGCCTGTCGTACCGCGCAACACAATCCGCCCAGGGTAGGTGCTCGATTTGCACCTGGTGCAGACGCAGGTGGACGGCACTTAGGTCTTCCTCCATGCGCAGTAGGTTCAGCCGGGGCTTGGCGGTGGTGGCCGTGCCGAAGGTCTGGCCGTCCACCTTGCCACCGAAGCCGCACTTCATGAGGTAGTAGAACCTGGCAGCGCGCTGGATATCGGTCAGCGTGGCTGGGGGCGTGGCCTGCAGCCAGCCGTACAGCTCGCGGCTGGCCAGCGCCCACCGGAACTGCCGGACAAACTCATCGAGGTGGTTCTGCACCACCCGGTAAAGGCTGATCAGGTCGCTGTTGATGTCGTTCAGCACCTCGACCTTGGCCGGAGGCTTGGCAAAGAACAGCGCGGCAGCACCACAGAACGGCTCGACATAGCAGGTGTGATCCGGCAACGTCGGGATGATCTGCGGTGCCAGGCGCCGTTTGCCACCGACCCACGGCACCATCGGCGCCGCTTCAACTTCATTTTTAAAGAGCTTTTGCGCCCCCTTTGAACTCGCCATCACTACCTTCAGTGTTGGGCGCTCCAGGGCGCGCAGGTGTGGGGCTCGCGGCCCTCACATCATTCAAAGTCCCGCAACGCGGGCATTTGATCTGCAACCTCACAAACTCAGCCACAGCCAGCTTCCTGCTGCAGTGGCCACATCTAACCTCTTGCATGGCATCTCCGATAATGCCCTGGCCTGTACAGGTGGCAGGGTCTTCGGCCAATGCCGTGCTTGCTCACGGCGGAGGCGGGTGTCCAAGGTGTTCCAGCACCAAGGGCACTCGCCCTGTCTTTTTTTCAGGGTCGCATGCTACGTCGACCCGATGCGCTTTCCACGATCGCGCTCAATCATCCGGGCGCAGTGATCCGGGTCCAGCCAGTCCAGTACCTTGCACAGCACACAGCCCCAGACGCGGCCCTGCAGGCGCGCCTTGCCGGCGCGCGAGCTGATCGTCTCGTCTGGGTCACCATTGCCCGCTGCGTTGCCCAGCTGGTCAAACGCCACAGACAGCTTCCACGCCCTGTCCTCATTGACAAGAAACGCCCACCCCAGCCGTAGCACCGCCGCGAGGCCGGCCACCAGGCAGAGCAGAACGATGGCCAGCAACACCAAGCGCGAGCGTAAGTAGCGCACCACTGCCACCTTCACACCGGCGCCAAAAACTCGGGTAGCAGCCCGATCAGCTCAGTCGGAGTCGGAATCGGCCGCGCCCCGGCCAATGCCTCCGCCTGCAGCTCGTACAGCCGCGCGTAAACCAGTGACCGCCAGGCGCGCAACGCAATTCCCTCCGACTGGAACCTCGGCACAGCAGGCTCCGTCGCGTAGCTCACTGCTGTCACGATGCTCTCGTAGCCTAGGCCACGTGCGGTGCTGTTGATGTGATCGTCCACCACGAGCACCAGCTGGCGCGCCACCAAGTCAAGCCCCGCAGGCGCCGGTGCCGGCGCAGGTGCAAGAGGCGCTGGCGCCGGCTCAGGCGCTACAAACTCACCGCCCTCCAAACGCAGCCATCCAGGCTGCACTTCGTCAGCCACAGACTCGAAAAGCTCCGCCACAGACGCGTGATACAGCTCCGCTGGGTCACCAGCGCAAACTTCCACCACGACCCCACCCACAATGCGTGCAAACGTCGTCATGTCACCACTCCACAACACAGAAGCCATCGCCACCGGCGCCGCTTGTTGAGGTTGCCGCAGCAATCGCTGTACAAGCCCCGCCACCGCCAGCACCCAGGCCACCAGGGCCACCAGTAGTCGTACCGGAGAAATCAGCTTCGGCGCCGCCGCCTGCAAAGACGCCACCCGCGCCGCCCGCAGCACCGCCGCCAAAGGCAGAGCCACCGCCGCCACCGCCAGGCCCGCCATTCGCGCCAGCCTGCGCAGCGCTCACGGCACCGCCGCCAGCACTCGCCACATCGCCCAGCCAGCGCGGCAGCGCCCACGTCGGAATAGAGCCGCCAGCACCAGTGGGTCGCACACCGTACACATCCGGCCCGCCCGGCTGAATCGTCGCGCCAAACCCGTCCACCGCTGGCGAAGACGGCCCGCCCGCGCCACCGCCAGCGGACGCAAGTTGATGCACAGTGCCAGAGGCAGCATTCACGCTACCGCTGCGCCCGCCAATACCAGCGCCACCGCTTGCGCACTGCGCCTGTGTGCTCGCGCTGGTGATGTTGCCGCTCGCAAAGCCGTTACCCATCCACGTCGCAGCGCTGCCGCCGCCCGTTGCAAAGGCGTTGCTGTCGGCCGAATGGAACGTCACCGTCCCCGTCGAGCCACCCGTAAGGTTGATGTCGCCGCCCACACCCACGCCACCTGCCGGCAACGCAGGCGGCGTGTTGCTCACCGCATTGGCCGTACCACCCGCACCGCCCGTCGCCGAACACACCGCCCCGAAAGACGACGTCCCTCCCGCGTTGCCCGCCGTCACGCCCACCGTCGAGCGCGTTACAGACACACCGCCAGCGCCAATCGTGATCGTGTACGTAGTGCCCGCCACCACGTCAAAAATCTTCTCCGCATAGCCACCGCCCGCGCCGCCATGCGCCACCCAGCGCCCTGCCGCCTGCACATTCACAGCGCCACTGCCACCCGCGCCCCCCACGCGCACCCGCAAACGCGACACGCCAGGCGGCACCGTGTACGCATACACACCAGCCACGATGTAGGCGCAATACGCACCCACGCCGAACACACGCTGGCCATACGGGAACGGCGCCACATCGCCGCTGCCAATAACCTGGGCACCGCCCTGGTTGATCGGTGGATTGGTAACCGAGCCCATTAAGCACTCTCCTCAAAACCGTGCGCCCGCACGGACACATTGGCCAGGTCAGACCGGGCATACAACGCCTCGCCGGCCCCCACGACAATGCCGGTCTCCTCGTGCCCACCAGGGCCCAGCACCGGCATATTGAAAGCAACCCAGTCCGCATCAGCAGGCGCGCCGCCGGCAGTCACGGCCACACTCACCTTGATCGGCTGCAGGTTGCGGTTCGCAAACTTCACACACAGCGTCCAGCACTTGCCAGCGGCCACCGCAGCACCAATCTGCGTGCTCACGCCAGCTGCCAGATTCGCCTTTCCAAAAAGACCAGAAGGCATAGTTAAAACCCCTTAAAAATGAGCCATGAAATAGCCAATGCAACGCCCGTGCTCACTGCCACGGCGCAGCGCCTGCAGCAGCTGCGTGTTGTCCGCCTTGTTCAGTGCGAGGCCCGCCGCTTCAATCACGTTGCAGACTTCTTGCTGCAATGCATTCAGGAAGTCGGCCGAGACGCGTGTCGCTGCGGTCGGCTCAGTCGGGTCGCCTTCCGTGAAGAAGCCGCCAGGAGCGGCCGTCGATGTGTCAATGCGATGCATGTTTCGTTCGCCCTATAGAGTTGAAAGGCTCGCCAGCTCAGCGCGGCGCGCGCGCGGGAAGTACTGACGCTGGCGTAGCCATGCGGCAGGATAGGATGACCCCCCATTCCAAGGGGTGCACAGTAAAGACTCGTTGTTCACCACCAGCGGCATCGCGCCGGCCGACAGCTGCTCCGCGCCGCCATTGACGCGCGCAGCAATTTCGCCAGGCCGCATGGAGATTGCGACCTTGTAGCGGTTGCCCGGTACCAGCGCCCCCAGAAGCAGTGCTGCCGTGTTCACCCCGCCCGAATACACGATGAGCGCCAGCTGTCCGCCGCTGTAAACCAGGTACGCCGAGTTGTTGAACACACCAGCCTGGCCAACGCCCCAGAACACTTCGTTCCCGACCAGGGCAAAGGGTACAAAGTCAATCACGAATGTGCTGGCCAGCGGGTTGTAGTAGCTTGAAAAGCTGGCGCCACCAATTAGATGGGTGGCGGCAGTACCTGTCTCCAGAGCAACGTCAGTCGGCACAGGAAACGTGGAAAAGTCTCGCTTCTCGGCCTGCGGATAGCCGATGCGGATCGTGATGTCTGCCGCTCCTGCGGCGTTGTAAAAGTAGACGCCTGGCAGCACGTATCGCGTCAACCCATCAACCACCGTTCGGCTCAAGCTGAACCGTTGCTCTCGCAAAGGCGCCGTGGTCATCGACAACAGCGACGATGTGCCGTTTGTGATGAATGCACCCGCAACGTTCAACTCATTGATGTAGACGATGGCGTCAAGGTTTGTCAGGCTGCCCGCGACAATCCGGCAGTACACGCTGGTGTGCCACTTCTCGCCAACCAGCGCTGCAATCTGCGTGCTGCTCTCGAACGCGAAAGCCGCTGCATTGGCGCTTGCACCCGTGAACTGGAGTCGCACTTCAACGTAGGGGATGCCATCCTCAACACCTGTGCCAATCACAGTGCGAGTGAAAGTTCCTGTTGACGGTGTTGTGGCCCAGTACGTGGGCATCGTTCCGGAGCTGCCAGGCACAACGCCGCCCATCTTGTTGTTGCGCACCTGGTTTGCCGTATCTAGCTCATTCAGCAGCCCACGGCAGTCAAACACCGTCGCTGCACCATTGAACGTCACAATGCCCGGCGTAGCTGCAGCCGAACGTTCCAGTTGTGGCAGTCCAATCCGCAGCGTGATGTCATACGCACCCGATGCAACGATCCGAATCGAATGCTGAAGAAACGCAGTCAGCGCGCTGGCGAGAGTTGATGTGCTGGCCCTCCGCGTGAGCGTTGCTGTCGGCACGAATGCCACAAAGTTTTCCCCAACGATTGCCGCAGCAGCAGAAAGCGCCACCACGTCGACATCGAAGTACAGGTTCGCGGTGCTGCCGGCCAGCATTTGCAGGTAAGCGGAACCAGTCCAGGTTTGACCTTGCGCGGCAGCAATCTGACCGAACGTCTCAAACACAACGAATGAATTGACGGCAGCGGCAGCGCTGAAGCGCACGTCGATGTAGGGCACGTCCGTGTTTCCCACCCGCACAACCCCGGTCCCCAACACTTGCCGCGTCACGCCTCCGCCAGTCGTCACCAACCAGTTGTCCGGTGTCGTGCCAGGCGTGCCCGCAACGGCGCCACGCATGCCCGAGTTGCGCACGTGGTTCGTCCGTCCCTTCGGGTCAAAGTCCAACCGAGCCGCGCTCACACTGGCCCGGCGCACCCCGTCCCTGTCCACGTAGGTGCGTTTCAGCCCTCCAGTGGACGTGATCAATGGGCTGCATTGGTTGGCCGTGAAGTCCAGGTTGTTCTCAGCGCCTGGCGTCACGGCATAGCCAAACACCGCAAGCGTATGCGCCGGCTTCAGTCGCGTGATGCGGCATTCCATCGGCTCCAGGCCCCAGTCACGCAGCGGGTCACCAGCCACAGCCGCGCCCGCCAGGAACTCTTTGTAGTTGAACATCGGCGCGTTCACGCGCCACTTGTGATTGCCCAGCTCATCAATGGTGATCGCCACGCCTCGGCGCGCCATCATCGCCACGTAATACGCGCGGTCCAGCCTGCCACGCATCAGCCACTTTTCCACGACCGCGGCAACGCGCTCCTCGACAGTCTGTGCTGTGGTGGTGCAGCAATCTGGCAAGCCCAGCACCCGCTCCCAATCCGCCAGCGTCACGTCCGCAAAATGCGGATCCTGCTCACGCCAGATGTCGGCGATCAGCTGCTCAGCACCGGCCAGGACGGTCGCGGGCGCAAGCGACTCGCGCAGCACCTGGGGCGCGCTCGGGTCGTAGGAGACGGGAGGCAAGCTCGCAAGCAGCGCATCACGAATGGTTTGAACGCTCACGTCGTCACCCCCACAGCGCCCAGCTGGGCAACCTGCAGCGTCACTGCGTCCACGGTCGTGGCCACGTTGGTCGCGGGTGCCAGCAGGATCACATCGGCAACCCCAGGTGTGTCACTGATCAGCGCAATGACCTTGGTCCGCACCACGGTCTCACCAGGTGCCAGCAGCGAGAAATAGGACTGCAGTGCAGTCGTGATGGCAGCAGTCACCGCAGACAGCACATAGCCCCCCTGCAACGTGATGATGGCCGTCACTGGCACTACAACGGCCGTGGCTGCAACAGCCTGGAACCCGTTGACCTCCAGCCCCACGGGCCGCACTGAATCAATGTAGGCCTGCACAGCAGCCAGCAACGGGCCTGCGGGCAACCCGGTGGCAGGGAAGGGGGCCACGTCCACCGTACCCGGCCCGCGGCGCAGCGGATACACGAATGCGCGGGTCACCCCTGCCACCTCGCGGGCCCAGCGCTGGTAGTCGGCCGCGTTGCCACCTGCAGGCGGGTTGCGCAGATCGAACAGCAGCCGGTCCAGCAATGAACCATCGGACTCAGCGTCAACGCCGGTGCCCATGCTCAGGATCTCGGCAGACGCCACCGACAGCGGCGGGTTCGGCATCGTGCCCAGCACCGCCGCGGCCAGGTTGCCAGCCTCACCCGGCACCACGGCAGCTGCAGCCACGTCCACCGTGCCGCCACCACCGATCACCGCCGCGGCCGTCGTAGCGTACTGCTGGCTCACCCCGGCAACCGTCGCTGTGGCCGGGCAATCCACCAACGTGCCCAGCGGCACCGCGGCCGCAGCCACGCCGCTGAAGCGAACAATGCCAGTGGATGCGACGGCAGCCTTGCGCGTGATTCCGCGCTGGTTGGCCATCTTCTCCATGACATCCACGTCGGCCAGATCCGGGAACAGCTGGCGAGCCACCCACGCCTGGTGCGCATACAGCTGCTCCGCCACTGCAGCCATGCTGGACGCCCGCACGTGGTTATCGCTGTCCGAGCCGATCGGCGCGTCCGGCTGCAGGCCGCGCACCGTGTTCAGGTAACTCTCGCGGATCGCCTCGAACGAAGGGACGTTAAAACCCATTTCAAGCCACCTTCACAAAGTACTGGAAGCGGTGCTCAGCGCCACCGCCATCCGTCACCTCAATGCCCAGCTGCAAGCGCCCGTCACGCACCTGGTGCGCTTCAACCGTCACCGCCTGAGCGCGCCCGTCAGCCACCAGCGGTGCCAGCGCCTGCTCGGCGTATTGCTTGGCCAGCAGGCTCACGCGCGGCAGATCCTTCTCGCGCTGCAGCTCGTGCAGACGCGACCCCAATGCAGGGTCAGCCCACCAGCTGCCCAGCGGCGTAGCCACACGGATGTAGGCGGCATTCATCAGTCCCGGCACTGGGTCGCGCACGAGCTCGGCGCCGTCAAACGCCGGCAGCACGTAGTCCCGGGTGTAGGGGTCAACCAGGGCGTCGCTCATCGGGGAGCACTCGTGGGCGAGAAATCGCCCTGTTCGTCGTGCACGTGGTCCACCAGCGAGATGCCCGCAGCAACCACGTCCACGCCCACCGTCACCGCCTCGGCCACCACCACCGAGCCGGTGAAGTGCGCCAAAGGCGTGTCGATCTCCACGCTGGTGGCAGCCTTTAGCACCATCTGGCCTTCCTTCTTGAGCCAGACGTAGTCGCCCCACTGGTTGTAAAGCGCCACCTCGCCAGACTCCTTGACCTCCAGCCGGTAAGCCGCGTTCTCGGTTGCAATCACCACCGCATGGCTTGTGCGGCCGCCCAGGGGCAACACAACCAGCTGGGTGCCGGCAGGCAGGGCCGAGGTGAAGCCAAACTGCTGGAACAGCTCCACACTCTTCAGCTGCTCACCCGCCAGGCCCTCGCCGTCCACCAGTCGAATGCGCCGCGTCTCACTGGCCTTCGTGGCCGACCCCACGGCGCGAAAGGCCAGCCGCACCTGGCGCATAGCGTCGCCCACGTAGCGCTTCACAGCGTCGCCAATCACGAACCGCCCCCCTTCGAGAGGTCGTACACCTTGCCCGGCAGGCTGTTCTTGCCGCGGCGGTGCTTGCGGGTGTGCGGGTGCGCGTCCAGCGTCCACACGCCGTCTTCCTTCAGCCGCAGCCTTGTAATCTGCCCGCGCTTGCGGTCCAGCACAAACGTCCGCCCCATCAGGAAGAAGACGCCGTCGATCTCGTGCGGCTCACTCACCACCCGCACGCGCTGGCCAGGACGCCATAGGGGCGCAGGCGCGGGGCCGCAGCGGTGTCCGCTGACCTCGCCCCGCAGCTCGAACCCCTTGAGCCGGCTGTCGCTGATGAACTTGCGCGCGCGGGCCTGGGCGATCGCCGTGGTCTGCGCCTCGTGGTCGCAAAGCACCTTGGGGCGGTAGGTCGGCACGCCGTCGTCTTCCACGGTGGCCCGCACGTTGTTGCTGCCGGTGCCGGCGGTCATGCCGCTGTGCGCCTGACCCAGCACAGTCACCGTACTGAAGCGCTCGGCCAGGCTGCGCCGGCGCTGCAGGCTCAACAGGTTGTTGCTCAAGCCGTCGCGCTTCATCACCAGCTCGGCCACCGGCTCGGCGGCATAGTCTGGGCCACCCACCACGAGCGTTCCATCAGGCTCAAACCACGGCCACAAGCCATTGGCCTCGGCCGCGCGCTGCAAGGTGCTCCAGGCACTGTCGCCCGGCTCGGTGTTGACGCGCTCGCGCAGCAGCTGCTTGGCCGCATCAATCCGCACCTTCGTCACGCCCAGCGGCCGCACCACCTTGGCAACGATCGTCTCCAGCAGCTGCTGCGTGGCCACAAGTACCGGTGCGCTGCAATCGAGCAGCACGCCGGCACCATCACGTCCGCACAGCTCCAGCGACCGTTTGCCGGGCGCCACATCTTCAATCACCTCGTCGCAAACCCCGCTCAGCACCAGCTCGCCGTCCACCCTGAGCGTCACGGCTGCACCTGGCTGCACTTCGGTGGGCAGCGGCTTGTCGCCCAGGCCCACGCTCACACGCCAGGCGTCGGCCGGCGTCAACAGATCGCTGTCCACCTCATAGGCCATCCAGCGGTCATTCACGAAGCCGCCGATCGACAGCTCCACCTTGGAAGCAGCGTTAGCGGGCATAGGCACGCACCTCCTCGCGCGGGCGCACAAACAGCCGGCGCCCCGAGTTGTTCAGACGGGACAGCTCGGGCGCGCGCGTCGCATCGCCATACAGGGCATGCGCCACCAGGCGCCAGTGGCCACCCACAGGTGCGGCGCGCGACACCAGCGGGGGCCGCAACCTGATCGCATCCAGGGCCAGCTGCTGCACCGCCACCGCCTGGCGGCGCAGCGCGTCCACCAGCGGCCCGGCGTCGTCAGCCTCAAAGCCGGTGCGCACCTGGTCCAGCGCCGCCTGCAGCAGCTCGCGCGACCCAGCCGCCACGCGCTCCAGATCCGGCACGCCGAGCACGCGGTCCTGCACCTCGGCCACCAGCACCATCGCAGCAGCCTCGGCCACGCTGCAGCTGCAGGCAACCCGGATGAAGCCCTGCACCGCGGCGCGGTCCGCCGGCACCAGGCCCAGCTCCACTGCGGGCAGATCCTGCAGCTGGGGGGCCAGCGCGCGCTGCACCAGGGCAAACTCGGTCATGCGGCCCTGCTCCAGGGGCGTAGCCACCCCACCAACAGCCTGCAAGGCCACGCCCACCGCCACACGGTCAAACAGATCATTCACACCGCCAAACGGCAGCCCCTGAAAAGCCCGGTCGATGATCGCCAGAAAGTCATTGGCCCAGGCCCGCGGGTACAGGATCGGGTCCAGATCGCTCAGGATGGCCCGCAGCGGCGAAAAGTCCAGCGCAGCACGCAGCCGCCGTATCGCGCCGGTCAGGGCCGTGCGCAGGGCATTCAGGCGGGGGAAATCCCCCGCAGCCCTGGCCACGTCCACCGCGCGGGCCACGCTGCGCACAGCCACCTCGCGGCCGGCCACGGCCTGGGCCGTCACCATATCGCCCTGGTCCACCACCGCGCGGCTGAACACCGGCTGCTGCAGCCCGTCCTCCAGGAACGTCACCGCCAGCACCGCACCGTCCACGATCTCGGTGCTGTGGTCCACCACCCACTCCTGCACCTTGACGGTCAGGGCCCCAAAGATCGGGTGCACCAGCTGGCCGGCGCCGCGCTGATTCAGGGCGTGGATGAAATTTTCCAGCTGCTCCTCGTAGGCATCCCCCCGGAAGATCGCCTTCACCCGCACCTGGCGGCCCTTGGCGCCCTGGTCATCCAGTGCGGCGCCGTCCTGGTACGGATACTCGTGCACCGCCAGGGCATGCCCACCCTGGTCAGACACCGACAGCATCTCAAAGGCAATACCGCGAAACTTCGCGTCCTGCATGCGCTGGGCCCAGGCCATCCGTGCGCTCCTACTGGCGGCGCGCGTCGCGCGCGGCCTGGGTTGAAATCTGCTGCACCGTCATGAACTCCGGGGCGTCGATCTTCAGCACAACCTCCTGGGGCTTCTTGGCCTCGGTCATCACCGCCTGCCAGTCCACGGTAGAACCGGCCGGCTGGCCCAGCGCAGCGCGCGCGCGCGACCCCACCTGGCGCTCCATCGCATCCTCGGCCTGCAGGGCCCGTGCGGCCTCCTCGCTGCCAAAGAACGAGCCCACAGACGCCACGCCGCGGCCAATCACATTGCTGAAGCCAGTGCCCTCAATGCCCTTGTGAATCAGTGTGCCCACGCCGTAGCCCAGGCCACCAGCCAGGCCAATGCCACCGGCAAAGCGGGCGGCGCCGGCCAACGCGCCAGCGCCGGCACCGAGCGCGCCACTGGCTATTCCACCAGCACCACCGCGCTGCAGCAGGGCAACGATGGACAGCGCGCTCAGAGCTGCTGCTGCAGCGCCCGCAGCCAGTGTCAGGCCGACAACGGCCTTGGCGAGATTGGGGTAGTCTCCAGCCAGTTGGCCCAGCCATGCCTTGGTATCTGCAAGCCCTTGGTTAACGCCTTTGAGGGCGTCGTACTGAGCGTTGTAAAGCGCGTTGTTCGCTTGTTGATTCTTGATGGCAGTGGTCTCTCGTAAGACGGCTTGATCGAGGTCGCCTTCCCCTTTGCTGCTCTGAATTCGCGCGATCAACTCTTCAAAGCCCTTGCGATCTTGGAGGATGCCAAGCAACCCCATAAGTGCCTGCCGGTCCTGCACCAGCTTGCCGATGGATTTGCCCATCATCAGGTCCGTCATGGCTCTGAGCGTCGCCTCCTTCTCTTTCTCGCCCTTCGCACCTTTAAGCCTTTCCTGCAAGGCAACGTACTGTTTGTCACCTGCCGCTGTTTGTTCCAACAAGTTCATGAATGCGTTAATCGGATCAACACCTTTCTCGCGTGCTGCAGCAAGCGAGCCGGGAAGATCAATGCCCAGCTTCTTGGCATCGTTGGCCGTGTCGAAGCTGTTGATCTTGCCCAGAAAGTTCACCAAGTTGTTGCCTGCCTCGGCACTGCTGCCAGCCGTGGTCGCAGCCATCTGATTTGCGGCGAGCAGCGTTGCGAAATCCTTTTTTCCGCTCATGCCCAACATGCCCTTGGCCATAGCAATTTGTTGTGGCAGCCAGCGAGCCATGTCTTTGAACTCGAAGTTGCCCAGCTTTCCTGCTGTGAGTCCCTGCTCCAGAATGTCGCCAATTTCGCTGGGGTCGATCTCTGAACTTTTCGCGCTCTTGATAGCGATGTTCGCAATGTCTTCTGCGCCCACGACACCGGCCATCGCGTACTTTGAAATCATCGGCAGCATCGTCTTCGCCGCATCGCGACTCACGCCCCCGGCAATCATCGTTTTCAGACCTGCCATCGCGTCTTCGCGCGTCACTCCTTGCAACGTCGCGTTACGGATCGTCTGATCAAGCTCTCGCTGACCAGCCTGGCGACCCGCTACAGTTTTCCGGTCGGCGTAGGCCGTGTTACTCAATCTGGCTAGCTCCAGCTCGTAGTCCTCCGCCCGCTGCAGCGGCTGCGCCAGCACCATCTTGCCGGCCTGATAGCCCGCAAACGCACCCATCGCGCCCTGGCCGATCCTGCGCATCTTCGCCAGTGACGCTTCCAGCGTGCTGCCCAGGTCGCGCGTCTTCTTACCAGCCCTGTCCGCCTCCTCGCCCAGGCCGCGCAGCTCGTCGCGCGCGCGCTTGCCGCCGCGGCTGGCCTTGTCGCCCAGCTTCTCCAGGCCATCCCCGGCACCAGCGCTGGCGCGCTCCGTAGCCTTCAGCTGGTCCTGCAACTCCTTCAGCTCGCGCTCGCAAGCATCCACTGATTGGCGCAGCGGCCCAATCAGGCGGTCTTGCAGGCGCAGCACCAGGGCCAGGTCCATCAGCGCCCCCCGTCGCCCTTCAGCGCGCGCTTGACGCGGCGCGACACCACGCGGCGCGTCGCGCTGCGCTGGGTGCCTGCCACGGCGTCAATCAGCGCGGCCAGATCATCAGGGTGCATGGCCATCACGTCGCGCTCGCTGACGCGGTTTCGCACGCACCAGGCGCGCACGGCGTTCCACCATCCAAGGGCATCCCGCCGTTGAGCAACTTTTTTTTGAGCCGCGCCTCGGCTTCCAGCAGGGCATCCCAATCGCTGGGGTGCAGCTGCAGCACCATTTCCAGGGTGATCTCTTCGCGCGGCAGGCATACCGGCGCCGCATCCGTGGTTGGTACCGTGGCCAGGCTCACCAGCTGCTGGGCCAGCACCGCCACAGACAACTTGAGGCCACGCCCGGCCCCTTCTTGCATCTCGGCCACTTCCAGCGTGGCCATGATGTTGTCGTTGATCGTCGGAGGCCGCAGCTCAAACGCCTGGTACCGCACCCCTTTGACCGTCACGCCGACGGGCAATGTTCCAGATTCCAGGAGCATGCATCACTCCTCAACCCGGCGCAGCGCATGCATGTTGATGTCCACGCGCGCCTCGTTCTCCACGCTGTACTGCTCGCCCACGTCCACGGTAAAGCAGTCCAGGTAGCTCACGCGCTTGCCGCCGGCCAGCGGCTCCTGGGTGATCTTGGCGCCCTCGATGTTCGACCAGTTGGGCGCCGTCCCATTTACCGGCACCACCGCCGTCACCTTCAGGTCGTACTGGCCCACGCCCTTGGTAAAGCCCTTCAGGCGCCCGGTGCGGTTCATCGTCTTCACCGGCTTGCGCCCGGTGACGTCCTTCACGTCCAGGGTTGTGACTTCCACCTCGCGGCCGTCGATCTCCATCACGATCGCGCCAACGTACTCTTCCAATGCCATTTGAATCTCCTTTGAGGCGGGTTCGGGTTACAGCAGCAGGTCCAGGCGACCGGCCACCACGTGCAGGCCGTTCACCACGTCCACCGGAATCTTGGCGTTCAGGCGGTTGGGGTCCTGGCTGTCCCGCTCCACGATCAGCCCGTCCTTGTTGGCCTCCACCTCTTCCACAATCTCCAGCTCTTCCAGCTTCACCAGCACGTCCAGCAGCTCGCTGCGCACCTTGGCCGGCGTGCGTGCAGACAGCTTGTCGCGCGGGAAGCGCAGCGCCACGCGTTCGCGGCATGCCTTGCGCACGTAGTCCATCGTGCGGATCGTCGTCAGGTCCAGCCAGGCGATATCGGTCACACCAGCCGGGTTGAGCGTGTAAGTCGTGATCGCGCGCACGATCTGCACGCGCTCGCCGGGCCCCACCTCCAGCGGCGTCACGCCGTTGGCCAGGCAGGTTTCCTGCTCCACGCGGCCCAGGCGGCTGGCCTGCGGCGGCGGCACGATGTCCACCAGGTGCAGCCCGTTCAGGGGCCGCGCCGGGTCTTCTTCGCTGCTGATCACGGCCGCATAGGCCGCTGCCAGGTCGCTCGGCACGCTCACCGTGTCCGGCAGCAGCGCGCCGGTAAATCGCTCATGGTTGATCTGCCCGGCCAGCGTCGTGGCGGCCGACAGCGTGCCTGTGGTCGCATAGGCCACCACCGCGCCGCGCTGCTCAAGGGGGCCCGAGCGATCCGTCACATGCGTGCGCACTGCAGTCAGTGCCGTCTGGTTCGCCCAGGGCGTAAGCAGGATTTCATCGCTGGCGGTAAAGATCAGCGGCAGCTTGGTGCTCAGGTCCGGGTCGTTCAGCCCGCCCGTCATGGCCACAACGGCCACCGTGGTGCCGGTCACGTCGTTGATGGCGCTCACCTTGATGGAATTGCCCAGCGTGCCTTTGTTCTTGGCCGTCAGCGTCAGCACGCCTGCGTTCACCGTCGCGGTCACCGGCCAGTTCACCTGTTTGTCGATCTCCGCCTTGACGGCAGCGGCAATCTCGGTGGGCGTAGCGCCACTGGCCACGGGCACCGTCACCGAGCCGGCGCCGACATTCACCGTCACGCTCCCGGCGCTGGTCGAATTCGTGGCATAGGTCACCGTGCCCGCCGCTGCCACGCCCGTGCCGGCATCGGCCAGCGCCATGACGCTGATGCGCGCATAGCGGTACGCGCGGATCGCCGCGCGCACCATCAGGTGGCCGAACGAGCCACGGCCCAGCAAGGTTGCGGCCTGTTCGTCGCTGAACACCAGCGTCACCGAGTCAGCCGGGGCGGTGCCGGTGGCAAGCATCGGCGCCAAGATCAGCAGGCGCTGGGCATTGCTGGGCAGCGTGCGCACCGCCAGCTTGGCGTTGAACTCCATGTACACGCCCGGCTTGCGATTGCTGCTGGGGATCTGGTCAAAACTGATGTTGGGGCTTGCCATTTCAAATGTTCCTCATTGAAGCCAAAGGGCGGTGCGGTGGCCGTGGGGCACGTACAGTGCGGGCGGCATCGTGGCTCGGGGCGCTACCTCTTCTTGCTCGCGCCGCCGCTCTCGGTAGGGCCCGGCGCTGCAGCGGCCACCTCCCGCAGCTCGCCAGCCGCCAGCCGGCGGATGTAGTAGTTCGTGGGCACGATCTCCACCGGCTGCTGGCCGATGTAGGTCCTGGGGTTGTCTTCACGGGGCACTTGCAGGCCCTCGGCAGCTTGTACGAGCATGGCGCGTCCTTCAGGGGGTGGTGGTAATCACATCGCTGGCGTCCACGGTGTTGTCACCGGGCTTCAGCAGGTAGTTCAGGCCAACCGTCATCAGCAGGCCATCGGGCACGGCCCCGTCCTCGGGGATCACCTCGCGCCATTGCGTGCGAAAGGTCTGCGAATACACATGAACCGCGTCGCGGTTGACCTTGCTCTTCATCACCGGGCGCACTTCGCCAGGCGACAGCGGCTGAATGGCCAGGCCCAGCACCTGGTTGGCCAGCAGCAGCTTGTTGTCTTCCAGCAGCTGGTACACACCCACGTCCAGACCGTGCGTGGCGTCCTTCAGCCTGGCGTCGTTCTCCACCAGGGCGCGCTGCGCGGCCAGCACCTCAAATGAGCCGTCCACGATCCAGGTGCGTGCGCCGCTGCGCTTGATGCTCGTAATGCCGCCAAACGTCACCCAGCTGGCGGGCAGCGTGCGGACCCACGCAAACAACTCGTCATCCAGCTCGGCGCCATAGCTCTCCACGGTCAGCGAGTACGGCCGCTGCGCGCGCAAGCGCGCGGTGATCGCCTGCTCAATCAGGATCACGGGGGACGTCACAGCACGTCCCCCATGTCGCCAAACACTTTGCCGCCCGTGCGCACAGCCGTGGCGCCACCGGTGGGCGCCGGGCCACCGGCGCCGGCCATCGCGATGCCAGGAAGCGCGATGGTGCCTTTGGCCACACCTTCCAGCCAGTGCACCGCGTCCCTGTAGCGGTTGCGGATGTCCTCGGTCGATTGAATCTCGGTGCCCGTGCCCAGGTAGCGCGCAATGTCGATCACCGCCCCCTTGAGCTTGGCCGGCGTGCCGGCCTCAGCGCCAGCCGTCGTGCGCAGCGGCAGCGCATAGCGCCGCCCCACGTGCCCGTTGGCCTCATCCTCGGCCAGCGCCAGCAGCCGGGTCAACACGTCCGTCTGCACCACGCCCGTGTGCTCGCGATCGCTCAGCGCCAGCGCTTCGCGCTCGCCGAGATGGTCGATCAGGTCTTGGGGCGTGGCGTAGGGCATGGCTGGCCTTAGATGCCGCGCACCACACGGATGAACTGCCCCGCGTCGGTGGCAGCGTCCATCGCGCGGCCGGTGTACACACCAGCGTCCTTGGTGATCGCGCGGCCCAGGTTGTCCGTTTGCAGGTCGGCGTCGGCAGCCACTGCGGCGCCAGACTCCACCAGGACGATGCCCAGCACGCCCACACCGGCCTGCTCGCCCAGGTCATACGCGGCATTGGTCACGCCCAGCACCTTGGCGCCGGCTGCTGGCACTGCACCGGCAGTGGTCACAAAACGGCACTTCGACAACGCGGCCGCAGCCGTGACGGAGGTGGTCAGGATCGGTTGTTCAGTCTTCATGGTTCACTTTCACGGTTGGTGGGTTGATCAGCGCTTCCTGGCGGCCGGGGCGGCCGCAGGTGCAGGTGCCTGCGCAGGCGGGGCGGGTGGCTCCCCAGCAGGCGCGGGCGGCGCGGGCGGCGGAGGCATCGGCGGGGCGGGTGGCTCCCCAGCAGGCGCGGGCGGCGGAGGCGCCGGCTTAATGAGCTTGGGCCCCAGGGCCATCGCCTGCTCTTCGTCCAGCGTCATCTTGGCGTCCTGCGCGTAGGTCTTGCCGTCCAGCAGGATGGGCGTCAAGGCAATGAAATCCCATGTTTGTTTCACAGTGCACTCTCCTGGTTGAAGTCCGTTTTCAGCAGCGTTGAAGTCCAGCGCTGTTAAAAACGACCCGCCGAAGCGGGCCGTGGGCGCATTGCCCCGTGCGGTTGTTGCTTACGCGTTGGTGTCGCTGATCAGGTAGCCGGCGTCAGCGCCCACGATGTACGGGCGGTAGTTGTCGGTGGCGCGCACCAGCTCGATCTTTCCGTCCTCGGTACGCACGTCCACGGAGGGGTTGCCCTTGCGCCGCGGTGTGTAGCCGTAGCTGGGCGCCAGCACGTCGCGATCCATGCTGCCGTTGGACTTGGGCGGCACGTAGGCCAGCACGATGTTGTCGCCCCAGATGTCGCCAAACGCATCGTTGTCGTCGGCATACACCGCTTCGCCCACCACGATGTTCTCGATCTCGAACAGCTCGCGCAGGTGTTCCAGGCGAATCTTGCCCTTCTGCACGTACTTGATCTTGTCCACCAGCTTGTCGTGGAACTTCAGCGGCCGCAGCGCCGTCGCGCCGATCACCATCGTATTGGGGCGCCGGCCAATCTTGGAGCGGACAGCATCCTTGGCCGTCTCGATCACGGCGATCGGGTCCGAGCTGGCGTGGGTGAACTGGCTGGTGCCGGCCAGGGTGATCTTGTTGCCAGCGCCGTAGTTGGCCGCGTTCTGCGCCATGTCAGCGCAGGTCTTTTCCCGGCGCAGCTGGATGGCCTCGGTCACCGTGTGCGTGGCGTGCGCCTGCAGCGGGAAGGCGGCTTCAGCTTCTTCGCGGTAGTCGATCGGGTATTCCAGATCGTGTTCGTCCGTCACCAGGTCCATGTCCGTGATGCCTTCCGGGTTGATCCGGTTGGACTTGGCCCGCAGCGCGCGCAGCGTGTTGTAGATCTTGAACGCCTCCTTGCCGAACTTCGGCAGCTTGCTGCGTTCCTTGTCCACCGGCGCGAACGGGAACAGCCATTCGGCGACGAGTTGGGCGTTCGTGTAGCCGATGGCCAGGTTGGTCAGGACCGGGTCAACGATCCGGATATTGGAAAGGCGTCCCATGTGTGAAGCTCCTTGAGTGAAATGGGGTTACTTGCTCACGGCCGCGGCGGCGGTCGCGTAGTCAACGCTGTGGGCTTGCATGTGCTGCTTGATGCGGCGGTCCAGGTCCAGGCGATCCGCGTCCACCTGCACGCCGGCATAGCCCGGCTGGTCAGAAAAGCTCACCAGCCCGTCACCTGCGCCGCCCTGGCTGCCCTTGCGGGCCACCTCCTGGAACGTCACCTGCACCGGCAGCGCCTGCAGCTGCTCGCGCAGCGCCTCGTGCAGCGGGCGCGCGGCGTCGCCATCGCCAAAGCTCAGCACGCCCTTGTCCGTGGGCGTTGCGGCCATCTCCAGTGTGGCCACCAGCACGTCCTTGGCGCCGGCCGGCCAGCGCGCTTCGGCCACCAGCTTGTCGGCAAAGCTCACATGCTCGGCACGGCGCGCTTCGGCCTGGCGCGCAGTCTCGGCGCTCTCCAGGGTCTTGGCTTTGGCCAACGCGGCGTCGCGGTCCTTGTTGGCCTGCACCAGTTCGGCCTGGAGCTGTTCGGGGGTCTTCATTGCAGGCTTCTCCTTTGAAGCAGGGTTGGGGTCACGGAAACTGAGGGCGGGCTTGTCCTGGGCCTCGGCGCGCACGCTGATGTCAGACAGGTGCTGCACCTCCCAGTCGGGCAAGACGCGGTCGGCCACTTCCTTGCCTTCCTTGTCAATCAGCCAGTCGCGCAGGCCGCGAAACAGTCGCGCCATGTAGCCGCCGCTGTACGCCGGCATGTCCGCAAAGCTGATCTCGGCGGTCAGCACCTCGTCGGTGTCATCGGCAAAGCTGTACGCGCGCAGGCCCTTCACGGCCGGCGTGGCCGCGCCCAGGAAGCCCACGTCCTTCAGGTACAGCTCGCCGGGCGTCGGGTTGTTCTTCGCGTTCGGCGTGAAGAACCGCGCCGACCACTTCTTGAATTTCCCCTCGCTGCGCATCTGGGCAAAGGTCGGGTCAACCTGCTGCTCATCAGCCACCAGTGCGCCATCGGCAAAGCTCAGGCCCTTGACCCAGCCAAACGCCGGGGCGTCGTGGGTCGGGTGGCCGATGATGATCGGCGCCTCGTGCACCGCCGGGTCATAGCGCTGGGCAATCCCCTTGAGCTGCTCGGCCGTCAGCGTCACGGCCACACCTTCGGCGCTGGTGATCGTCGTGTCGGGCTTGAAAAGTTGGAAAGAGGGCATTGGCGTACTTTCGTGGGTTGATGGGTGCGGCGGAAGAGTGACCTGTGTCACCCCGCATTGGCCCTGCGGTCGTTGGCCAGGATGGCGCGCAGGTGGTAGCTCTGCGCCGTCTCAATCACGTCCCGCAGGTCGCGCGGCGTCAGGCGCATGTACGGCCGCGCCGGGATCACGCTGCCGGGGTGGTTCACCTCGCGCACCACGATCCCGCCAAACGCCAGGGCGCGCTTGGTCTTGGGCCGGATCACGTGGGCCTTGGTGCGACCGCCAAAGTGCTGGATCCGCGCATAGGGCAGGTTGGTGGCCACCAGCGCCTGGTTGCTGGTAAAGCTCTGCGTGATCGAGCTGGCCAGGCGCCCGCTGCGCTGCAGGATTTTCCCTGGCCACTTGCCCTCCTTGTAGCGAGACAGCTTGGTCGCCGGGTGCAGGTCCTTCCACTTCGGGCGCCCCTCCTGCTCGAAGTTGTCCTCCACTGCGGCCAGCATGATCCCGGCCACGGCGCGCATCAGGGGGCGGCGGTCGGCCATCGCCGCGGCCGCGGCGCGCATGGCATTAATCACCGGCTTGTATTCCAGGCGCGCTTCGACCACTGCATTAGCCACGGCTTCCTCCTACAATGGCGAGGCCAGCGTCGGAATCCTTCCGAGGCCGTGCCCCAGGGCACGAGCTCTGGCGGGGCTGGATGCCCCGCGCTGGCCACGTCTTCCAGGTATCAGCCATTGCGCTGCAGCCTTTCCCTGATTTCCCGGCGGGCCTTCTCCGCCGTAGTGCGAAACAGGCTCAACACGTACAGCTCGCTGCGCTTGGCCGTCGCCTTCAGCGCCAGGCGCCACACCTGGTCACCCTCGAACAGGAACACCAGGCGGTTGCCGCCCTGCACATAGGGGTCGCCCTCGTCCACGATCTGCGGGATCAATTGGTAGTCCTGCAGGCCGATCTCCGGGTGCCGCTGCGCCTGCTTGGCCACCGTGGCCGAGCTCAGGTACGCCACCGGCGTCTCAGACATCAGCCGCACCTGGTCAGCCGGGCGCAGCACCGCCACCGGAAACACGCCCTCGCTCTGGCCCTGCACAAACCTGGCAAACGCCGGGCCCTGCACGGCCGTCTCCACATACCGGCGCGACAGCTGGGTGTCCAGCGGCTCCAGGCTGGGCTGCCAGGCATTCAGCCCAGGGTTGTTGCTGAAGCCGGGGTCGGGCTGAAACCGCCCTCCCGGCAGGCCAGGGTCGCTGTACCGGGTCACCGTGGCGCTGCCGCCACCGCGCAGCGGCACGCGCACGTCGCTCAGCTTGCCGTCGGTGTTGCTCAGCGGGATCTTGCGGCGCTCCACGTCGCGCAGGGTGAAATTGCGCACCCGGCACCGGCAGTTGAACCCGCAAGGCGGGTAAAACGTTTTCCAGCCCGCGTCGTCATAGCGGAACGTCTTGCCGTTCATCGCCCGGTGGGCCGGCCGCGTGCGCCCGTCCAGGATCGCCACGTACTGCCAGTAGGGGCGGTCCTCGGCCTGCTCGACCATCTCCGCATAGCGCCCGGCCATGTAGGCGCTTTGCATATTGGTTTGAAAGATGGTTTTAAGCCGGTGCGGCGTCAGGCCCTTGGCAATCTCGCCTGTGGCGGCGTCCACGCGGCCGGCCGCCTGCAGCTGCTGCACCGTGCCCTCGCGCTGCCACCAGCCCTTTTTCTGCAGCATCGGCACCAGGCCGTCTTTCCACTGCTGCAGCGTCTGGCCCTTGCTCAGCGCCACGGTCAGCGAATCCTGGATGTCCTGCAGCACATCCAGCTTCGCCACGTTGGCCACCGTAAACGCGCGTGCATGCTGGCCGTCCAGCCAATCGCGCCAGGGCCCCGTCACCTGGGCCTGCTTGGCCTTCAGGTGCGCAATGGCCCGCTCAGGCGGCAACGTGAACGATGCGCCGATATCGGCGGCGGCGATGCTCAATCGCGCACTCCCATCTTGCGCTCCACCACGCGGCGCGCCAGGTCGGTGTTGTGCACCTTGACGATGTGCGCGGCGATCTCGGCGTCGTCCTCGCAGTCGCACACGGGCGTTCCACGGTGCGGGTCTTCACTGCCGGCATTGATCCAGGTGCCGTCGCCCCAGGGCGGGCCAACGGTAAACCAGGGCTGGTCGATCACGCGTTTCGTCATTGGGCTTCCTCTCGCACGGAATCACGGCCGACCACGTCGGCCACAAAGTACGCCTGCTCCATCAGCTTCTGCAGCGCTGTGGCGTCCATGTCGGGCCAGGCGTCAGCCAGCGCCTGCAGCACGGCCTCGGGCGTCTGGGCGTCCTCAATGGCGGCCAGCGCCGGGCGCAGCAGCTGCTTCATGGCGTCGTTGATCTGTTCGCCTGGCAACTGCTCGATCGCCGCATCCAGCGCCGCCTGGTCGGCGGGCACGGTCGGGTCGGCAAAGCTCAGGTCATCCTCCCCAGCGCCCGGCTTGCCGCGCGTGGGGTCAGCACCGGGCCCGCCTTCAGGATCCGGCGCGCGCTGCTCGGCCAGGTCGCCCGGCTGCAGGTTGTACGTGCGCTCGAAATAGGCGTTGGTGAACTGCGCGCCCGCGCTCTTGAGCTGAGAATCGCGCTTGGCCTGGACCTCGTCCACCTCTTCCTGTTCCCAAAAGCCATACACCGGCGGCGTCACGCCAGGGAAGTTCACTTCGCAGAAATAGCGCACCAGGCAGTTGATCCCCGCGGCCACCATCTGGGCGTCGTCGTCGCGCAGATCCGCCTCCACGTCCTGGGCGGCCACGGCGCTGGCGCGGTTGGCCTGCATCTCCACGCTCTGGTTGTTGCCCAGCAGCGCAATCGTGATCTCGCTGCGGCAGAACATCAGCAGCTTCTCGTACAGCTCGGCGTTCGCCGTGCTCGCCACCGTCAACAGCTCCACGCTGGCGTCATCCGGCACCACGGCCACGGCGTCACGCACCATCGCCTCCAGCTTGCCGGCCAGGTCATCAATCTCGTTTTGGTGGGCCGATCGCGGCAGCTTGCCCACCGGCCAGGGCATGCCGTACTTTTCCGTGAAGGTCACCCAGAACTTGAGCCCGGCGCGCTTGAACGTCACCGGCCAGAAGCACGACGCAAGGTCCGGCTCGCCGTATGGGTTCTCCCAGCTGCGCATCTTGCCCACCACCACAAACTTGCGCTCGGGCACCGCCTCACCCAGCAGCGAGCGCAGCGGCTTGAACTTCAGCGCCACCGTCTCCGGGTCAAAGCCAAACCACTCGCTGGGCTTGGCAATCAGGTCAACCGGTGCAGGTACGCCGCCCACGTGGCCCCACATCACCTCGCTCACGCGGTAGCCAAAGAAGGCACCGTCGATCTGGTCGCGCACGATGCGCTGCAGGTCCATACCGGCCAGCATCGCCTCCACCGCCTTGCGCACGCGCGCCGGGCTGGCCTTGGACTCTTCCTCCACCAGGCCGCGCTCCATCGCCAGCACGGCTGCAGCGCGGCGGCGCCGGTGCGCCTTCACCAGGGAGTCCACCAGCAGGTCGCGGTACACCTGCACGTCCTTGCCCATGCGCTTCAAGATCGGGTCGGGGTTGGGCAGCAAGCCAAAAAAGCCGCTGAAATCCCCCGCCGCCGCTCGCGTGGCGATCTGCCCGGCCAACGGCTCGGTCTGTTGCGCGAATGAGACAAATTCCGTGGGCGAAACCCACATTCCGTTTTTCATGGGGTTTCCGGGGGGTGTTCCCCCGCCTCGCCGATGCCAGTTAAAAGCCTCCCGATACTCGCAAACGGCCCCGAATCAAAAAGTCCGGGGGGTGGCAGGGGCCGGGGGGCTGCTGGGCGCCTTGAAAAGCGCCCCAAAAAAGTTAGCGGACGCAAACTTAGAAGGGTCATGACAGGTACCCCGCCAGCTGGCTTGCGACAGACGTTCCGGGCGGCGCCGGCCGGCTGGCGACCTTCACTGGCCCCACAGCGCCATGCGCCGCCAGGCAGGCCAGCGCCTTGGCCCAGAAGCGGTCGGCGTGGCCGTTGCTGTCAGCGTCGGCATCAAAGCGCGGCGCGCCCGTCGGGCTCGGGATCTTGCGCACCCGGTGCAGATCGCCGCGCAGCATGTCGTCCGCCATCGGTATGCGGCTCTTGCGGTCTTCAAAGCTCTGTTTGATCAGCGTTGCCAGCTGCAGCTTGTTGGGCCCGGTGAACAGCACGCCTTCAACCCGGCTGGTGCCGTAGCGCTTCTGCGCGTCTTCAACCGGCTTTTCACCCATGCCGGTCTGGTCCATGCAATAACGCAGCACCCGATACCGGCGCTCCACGTCGTCTTGCAGCGCGTCCATCTCGGTAAAGCTGATGCGCTTGCGCACGATCACCTCGCGGCACCACAGCACGTCGCCCACCAGCTCGTCCACCCAGATCACGAAGTTGTCGCTGCGCCTGGCGATGTCCACGCCCACATAGCAGGGCCCGCCCGTGTAGTGGTCAGGCACACCCGCGTGGTCGTGCTCCACGCTGTTGATCAGGTCGTAGCTCAGCCAGGCGCTGGCCTCGTCCAGCCACTGCAGCATGAACTCCTGGGCCCAGGCGTCTTCGTCCATCAATGCACGGCGCATCTCCTCGGCGTCGCGCGGCAGGCCATCGGCGATCGCCTGCAGGATGTCCACGACGTGGATGGACCAGCCGCCGTCCACGCTCGTGGCCAGGTCATAGAACTTGTTGCCCTTGCCGTTGGGCGTGCTGGTCACCCGCAGCTTCCAGCCGGCGCTGATCACCGGAAACAGCGCCGTCCAGATCTTGCGGCTGTCCTTGTGGAATGCGAACTCGTCCAGGAATACGTTGGCACTGAAGCCGCGCGCCGTGTCCGGGTTGGCCGGCAACGCCGTGATCTTGTTGCCGTTCGGGTAGATCAGCTGCAGCGCCCGGCGGCGGATGCCGCTTTCTTCATCGTAGAAGTCGGTGTCCTCGCGGGCGATCTTCAACGCGGCGCCATAGGCCGCGTTGTGCCGCATGATCCCTTCTTCCATCGCCTCGGCCGCTTGCCGCTCGCCGCGGCTGAGCATCACCCAGGGCGAACGCTTCTTCAGGATCTCGGCCTCGTGCACGTCGTCCACGATCTCCAGCGTGGTCGTGAACGTCTTGCCGGTCTGGCGCGCGAACTTGCCCAGCTTGAAGCGGCTCTTGTCTTTGAGCCACCGCGCCTGATAGGGATAGAGCAAGCCGCTGCTCATGCGCCGCCCCGCTTGAAGGCCGGCCACCATTCTTCATAGCCCTCGAACAGCGAGCGCCAGTAACCCTGCGTGAGCTCACCGCTCAGGTACAGCCACAGCGTGATCAGCGGGAGGATCAGCGCGACCACCAGCACGAACGTGCGGAAGATCAGGCGCAGCATGAAGCGGCGAATCACAGCGCCCTCCCAGTACCAGGCACGTGCCCGATATGCCAGCCGCCGCAGAACCTGCAGGCATAGGCCTGCATCACGCCATCGGTGGTGCCTGTGCGCCGCAGCTTCCTCAGCGCCACGTTGGCACCGGCTTCATTGGCATGCCGCACCTTGCCCTGGCAGGCCTTGCGCTGCAGCCTGCGGCGGATCGCGCGCTTGCTGCTCACAGCGCGCCCTCGTACACGGAGCGCACCTTCTGCAGCATGGCCAGCGCCACCTCTTCAGGTGATCCGGTCATCTTCTTGGCCTCGGCCTCCACGGCCTTCATCTTCTCGGCCACCTTGGCGCGCACTTCGCTGGCGTAACGCTTGGTGGTCACCGAGCTGCGCGCCAGGTCAGCGATCGCCTTGGTCAGCTTGGGCAGGTTGATCGACTCCAGATCAACATCCAGCTCCATCAGCACGGTGAACAGCTTCTCCTGGGTGAGCCGGATCAGCGCCTCGTTCATGCTGCCCTCGTCGTCGGGGCTGGCCTCCACGATGGCCTTCGCCTGCTCGGTGGCCACCTTCAGCTGGTACATGCGCTTTTCCAGCTGCGTGCCAAACCGCTGCAGGCTGCTCTTGCCGATCTTGTGGCCTTGCTTTTCCAGCTCGGCCGCCAGCTGGACGTAGTCGCTGAAGCCGTTGGCCAGCAGCGCCTGCTCCAGCCAATGGCGCATCTCCTGGGGCAGCTCCAGCACTTTGGGGCGCTTGGGCATGGTTACCCCTGCGTGATCACCGGCCGGCTGATGCCAGGCTGGCAATCGATCGTGTACTCAACGCAATCCATGCCGGTTCGGCTCAGATCCACCATCCAGCGGTCCATGCCGTCGCGCTTGATCTTCACCAGCTCGCGTTCTTCCAGGTAATCCAGCTCCTGGCGGATCTCCAGGTGCGTCGCGTCGGTGTAGACGGCCTGGATGACCGGCAGCAGCGCCTCGGTGTAGATGCCGTACGGCCGCGACTGATAGATCGCGGTGAGCAAGTGCCAACGCGTCGCCTCGCGCCGGATTTTTTGAAGCAACAGCCTCTGGTTCACAGTGTGGTCCCCTTGTTGCTCAGCGCCCGTTCCATGCGCAGCGCGAAGTTGTCGATACGCGCCTCGATGGTCGCGAGTGATCTGATGGCGTCGTCACGTCGCTGGTACTCGCGCGGAAGTTCAGCTTTGAATTCCAGGAAGGCCATTTCGAGCTTGCGCGTGGTCTCAACCTCCTTGCGCAGGTCTGCGGCCAAGCCGGCGATCGCCTTGTTCGTCTCGGCAAACCTCTCCTTCAGGCGTTCCTCTTGTTGCCTGGTGATCACCTTGACCAAGGCCCACAGCGCGCCCACGAACGAGCTGGTCAGGAACAAACCAATCGTGATGAGGTGGGTCAGCGTGAATTCCAAATTGAGCGTCAAGCGCTTCTCCCTTTTAGTTTTGATTGGTGGGCAGCCGCAGGCCTGGCGCACCGCCAGCCGGGCGCAGCGCCGCGGGCCGGGCGCCGCTCAGCGCGTCGTAGTCCCGCTCACACTTGAGGCCGGCCGCGCGGGCGGCGTCGGCGTAGTCGGCCAGGACGCCCGCTCGGCGATCAGCCCGTCCGAGCACGTCGGCAAGCACTCCGATGGCGTCGCCGGCTGGCGCGCACTCTGCGACAGCGGCGGTATCGCCGAGGTAGCCCCGCCACTGCTGGACGATGGCTGCGTTCTCATGGCGCAGCTGCTCAGCAGCGCGGCCGTTGCGAGCAGCAGCGCTGCGCGCTGCGGCAAGTTCAGCGTTGTGTGCACGTTGGTTTTCCTCTTGTTGGTCCAGCCTGCGCTGGGTTTCCTTGGCGGCCACCTGGGCGTCTTCCAGCGCAGCCTTCGTGTTCCTGGCCTGTTCCAGGGCTACCCCACGCTGGATGTAGTGGCCCGTCACGGCCTTGATGCCGCCCCACAGCGCCAGGCCGGCCGCGGCCACCACGCCGATGCGCAGCAACAGCAGGGGGCTCATGGCTTCAGGCTCCAGGCGCGCCAGGCGCGCACGCCCGCATTGGCCAGCGGCAGGCCAAACGCCACCCAGGCAAAGATGGGGCCCGGCAGCACGTCGCGCAGCAGCCCGATCTGGCTCTCCGCCGTGGCCAGGGCCAGCACGCCGGCATTCACCCAGAAGTCCAGGCGCTGCCACCAGGTGCGCGCACCTGGTGGGCGGATCGCCGTCATCTCCCACCACGCCTTCATGTTGGGCGGCAGATCCAGCCACACGGGCAGCGGCTGGCCTTCCGAGTTCACGCCGTGGCGGGCCCAGAAGTAGTCGTTGTAGGCACGCTCGCCCGGTGTGCTTGTCATGACAGCGCCCACATCAGCGCGGCCGTCGCCGCAGCAGCCACGCCAAACACGAACGTGAATGCGCCGGCCAGCATGCGTGCGGCGCCATAGCGCACCGCATCGGCTTCGTTGTCTGCGGCGCGGGCGCTTTGGTGGCACACCAGCGCCCCCACCAGGCACACGGCCGTCAGCAGCACCAGCACCAGCAGGCTGGCAAACAGGTTCATTGGCTGCACAAAGTGCGAGATCATTTGCGCCCCCTGCAGGCGGCGCGGTGCCGCGCCTGGTTGCGCTTCTTGCGGGCCACGCGCTGGGCATGCCGGTTCGTCCAGCCGTAGCCCGCACGGCGCTGCTGGCCGTCGTCACCCAGGTATCGCCCGCCCAGGTGCATGCCTGCGGTACCGCGCTCATAGCGCGCCGCGGCGTTCAAGGCACTTTGCGTTACCACGCGCGCCGACTCATCCACCGCCAACACCCGGCCCTGCAGCGCGCCGCCGACGCCACCAGCCCCGGCGCTGGCCAGCATCGCAGCCACAGCGCCCAAAAAGATGCTTCCACGCATGTTCAAACCCCCTTGCTAACGTGCCGCTGATGGGGCGGGAACATGCCCGCGGTCAGCCATTCCGTCACATCAAAGCCAGGGCAGGTCTTCACCCACTCGGCCGGCTTGATCTGGCCGTCGCCGTTGGTGTCAGGGCTCAGGTCGCGGTGACCACACACGCCGCCAAACACCCGGTACCCCACGTCAGCCGTGGCGTCATCCACGCGCCGCGGCGCGGCCGCGGGCAGGCCGTACTCGGCCAGCAGGGCCACCATCAGCTCGGTCAGGCTCTTCCACTGCGCCTGGGTGTACTGCGCCTCGCGCTCCACCCCACCCACCAGGCAGATGCCGACGCTTTTGGCGTTGAAGCCCGCCGCCTGGGCGGGCACCTCGTCCAGGTGGCGCCCGCTCAGCACGGTGCCGTCCAGGTCAATCACGTAGTGGTAGCCGATGGACGGCATCTGGGGGTTGAACCACTGGCGTGCCGCGCTGTTGCGGCGAAAGCCACGCGCGGCGTGCCAGGCGTTGATCACGGCTGCGCTGTTCAGGTAGCCCGCCTGGCCGGGCTGGCCCTGCTGCAGCGGCTTGCCGCTGGGCGTGGCGCTGCAGTGGATGACGATCAGGTCCACCGGGCGCTGGGGTACGCCGGGCAGGGGGGTGCGAAGGGTGGCGAGCGGGGTGTTTGAGTGCATGCCGGCGAGAATGCCGGGCCGCTTGCACTAGCGGCAGAGTGACCTATGTCACTCTGTTGTATTTGCGTCAGGCTGGCGCGCGCGCCGTCGTTCAGCGGCGCAGTGGCGCACGTCACCCCGCGTCTTGGCGCGGTGAGCCTGCACTGTAAGCCATTGCAGGTTCTCCACCCGGTCGGGCCCGCGCGCGCACAGCGGCACCACGTGGTCGATCTCGTAACCAGGGCAGCTGCCACGGCGCAGCCCGGTGGACGGGCAGGGGTTGTGCCGCTGGAACTCCATTCGGACAGCGGCGCTGCGGTGACCCGACCATGCTGAGCCGCTGGCCAGCACCAGCGCCACTAAAAGGGCCGTGTACAACTGCACGGGCTATGGGAGCTTGGGGCAGTGTGCTGGGCGGGGAATTTCAACTGCAGGCCGCTTTGAGGCGTCGTAGCGAACGAGGCATTCGGCGGGGATGCCCGGCGTCAACTCATCAATGGCGATCCGACAGGCCGCGTATTCAACACCGGCATCAAACGAGAGGCGGGACAGTCCGCCAGCTGCAACAGCTCCTGGCTTGGACGCCAATGAAATTTGGTCAACCCAAACACTTTTAATAAGTGAGGCTGCCTTCACACAGGCGCCGAACTTCGGATTGAACACATCGCCGAAAAGGCGCTTCGATCTTGATTCAAGCTCTTGGAGACGCTGGGCATGTGCGCGGCTTTCCACAAGACTGCCAAGGCTACTAGTGCCGCGGTCTACCGCTGCGCGCAGATCGCGTCGGAATTTCTCCGCTTGCTCGGGCTGTACCTTGATCGTGGCCGACGACGTTGCCGCCAGCAAGGTCATCACTAAGGCGATCAGAACGGGGCTGTATCTCATGCTGCTTTCCTCTCCTTTATTCCTTGTTTCGCAAGCGCAATGCTAGCCGCCTCAAGTGCGAGCCGACCGGCAGGCGACGACGCTCGGTAATTCTCCAACAGCGCCAGTTCGTCCGCGCTTAGGTTTACTTGTTTCGCTATTGACTCAAAAAAAACAGACCCACGCGGCTCTGCGACACCCGGCCCCAACTCCTCAGAAACACCGTCCAAGAGCCAGCCCACAGGCTGCCCGGTTTCAGCGCTCGCATCAGCCAACACACGGGATGGCACTTTGCCCCGGCTCTGCCAAACCCTGAACGTGGTCTCGTCCATCTCTAGACGCAAAGCCAGATCCCGCAGCGTTCGTGCGCCATAGGCGAGCCGCAACCGCTCCAGGGTTGCATCGACGAGTTCTCGACTCAAAGGGTGCCCCTGCAATGCAAAAGGGACTTGACAAGTTTCATTTTGAAATTAGGATACGTTTCAACTTGAAATGTTTCGCTTTGAAATCCAGCATATCACCGAAATGCACCCCGAACAAATCAAAGCCGCGATACGCATGAAGGGCAGCTCTCCAGCCGCCCTTGCCGACTCAATGAGCCGCTCGCGCATGCTGGTCAGTAACGTCATTCATGGCCGCACTGTGTCCCGCCCGGTTGCAGAAAAGATCGCTGGCTTCATCGGGTCGCAGCCTCACCTTCTCTGGCCGGGGAAGTACCAGCGCCTGGCGAGGATTGCGCGATGAAGCAAGTTAAGCCGCGTTTCAAGCTTCATCTAGACGGACGTCTAAGCTTGCTGAGCCAGACGAGCAGCCCGGAAACCGTCGAGCAGAAGGCTCTGGACGGCCTTCGCAGATCTGGAGTGTCAATCGCTGAGTGGTCCCGCGCACACGGTTTCAGCACAGAAACCGTCAAGGCAGTTCTCTACGGTCACAACAAAGGCCGACGCGGACAGGGACACCGGGTGGCTATAGCGCTCGGACTGAAGAGCGGCTACGTGGTCGCATCGCCGCAGAATTTGATGCCGGTCCGTTCGGCGCGAGGCAAGCAATGACAGCCTACGCATCAGCCGCCGAGCTCGCCGCGCTGCCCGGCTTTCCCAGCAGTGAACGCCGTGCCCGTGAAGCCGCAGCCCGCATGGGCCTGCCCAGCCGCCCCCGGTCAGGTCGCGGCGGTGGTCTTGAATATGCGGTAGACGCCTTGCCCGCACCGGCCCGGCTTGAATGGGCAGCCCGCTTCGCCGCGGCCAATGACGATCAGGCCGTCCAGGCATCCATTCCCACCGCCACCCAGGCCCGCGCCCAGGCCACACGCGATGCCGCCCTGGTCACCGGCTGGCAAAAGGACAGGCAGGACGCCATTGCCCGCGTGCTGGTGCTGTTTCAGCGGTTCTGGGCCAGTTTTGGCGGGCCGCTCACCCCGGCGCTGCATGCCTTCTGCCATTCCTGGAAGACCGGCCGCATCCAGGCCGACGCCGCCTCCCTGGAGCGCTTCCCCTCCATTTCATTCAGCACGCTGCGCGCCTGGCACCTGGGCGTCAAGGAGCGCGGCCTTGCCGCCATCACCCCGCGCGAACACCACCGCAAAGGGCAGTACCAGGCGCTGGCCGGTGAGGTTGGCAACGCCGTGCTGGCCACACTGCTGGCAAAGCCGCACATCAGCGCCCAAGCCATTTACGAAGACCTTCAAACCCGCTTTCAAGGCCTGCCCTCAGACCGCGCTTTCCGCCGCGCCCTGAGCTACTGGAAGTCGCAGAACGCCCAGCTGCTTGAAGGCCTGACCAACCCGGACGGCTGGCGCAACAAGTTCATGAGCGCCGCGGGCGACATGCGCGAAGGCATCACCGCCCCCAACCAGCAGTGGCAGATGGACAGCACCACCGGCGACGTCATGTTGGCCGACGGCAAGCGCCACGCCATCATCGGCGTGATCGACGTGTACACCGACCGGCGCATGTTCATGGTCGCGCGCACCAGCCGCAGCGGCGCCATCATGAGCCTGATCCGCCGCGCCATCGCCGCCTGGGGCGTGCCCCAGGCCATCAAGACGGACAACGGCAAGGACTACACCGCCGCGCAGCTTGAAGCCGCCTTGCTGGGCCTGGCCATCGAACACCCGCTGTGCGACCCCTTCTCCCCGCACCAAAAGCCCTTCATCGAGCGTGCCATCGGCAACCTCATGAAGCGCCACTTCGAGCTGCTGGAAGGCTACATCGGCCACAGCGTGGCCGAGCGCAAGGGTATCGAGGCCCGCCGCTCCTTCAGCGAGCGCCTGTTTGACAAGTCCACCGAGACCGAGCTGCGCCTCACGCCCGAGCAGCTGCAGGCCAGCATCGACGAGTACTGCGACAAGCTGCACGCCACCCCGCGCAAGGCCCTGCAGGGCCGCACACCCAACCAGATGGCGGCAGGCTTTCAGCCCAGCATGGTGGCCGAGCGCGCGCTGGACGTGCTGCTCGCACCCGGCTCCGCAGGCGGCGTGCGCACCCTTACCAAGAAGGGACTCAAGATCGAGAACGGTTGGTACAACCACAAGCTGCTGGGCGGCATGGAAGGCCAGGAGTTCCAGTTCAAGGTGGACGAGGCCAACCAGGGCCGCTGCTGGGTGTTCGACCTGTCGGGTCAGTACATCTGCGAAGCCATCGACTTCAAGAGCCTGGGCATCAGCAGCGCCGAGGTTGCCGCCACACGCAAGGCGCACCAGCGCCAGGTGCTCAGCCAGCAAAAACGCGACCTCAAAGCCCTCACGCGCAAGTTCGACAAGAACGCCGCCGTTGCCGTCATCCAGCAGCAGCGCACGGACCAGGCGATAGCCAGCGCCGACAACGTGGTGGCCATCGTGCGCCCCCCGCTGGAGCACACCAGCCCAACCATTGCATCCATCACGGCCGCAGGCGCACCCACCGTCACGGAGGAACAGCTCAACGCCGGCCAGGCCGCGCTGGCGCAGCGCCTGAGCGCGCCAGCCGAAGTGGTGCAACTGCGCGACGAGCCGCAGCACCGCTACGCCCGCTGGCTCAAGTTTGAAGAGCGCGTCCAGCGCGGCGAAGCCTTGCCGCCTGCCGACGCCAATTGGTTCGAGGGCTACAGCCAGCGCGACGAATGGAGGTCGATGCGCAGCTATTTCGAGAGTTTTGGTTTGTCCGCCGACGACGTGTTGACGGGCTGAACCACAAAAGGGAAAGCCCGGTAGGCGACCAACCAGACCGGGCTTTCAGGACTTCAACGTAAGCAGAGGAACGCAGTGTATGACAAATAAGAAAGTTTTGGCAACAGCAACCGGGGGCGAGATCGCGCCCACCAGCAACGTGGCTCTGATGCACCAGGTGATGGACACGCTCACCAAGCGCGAGCCTGGCCTGCCGGGTATCGGTTGCTTTTACGGCCCCAGCGGCGTGGGCAAGAGCTTCGCCTCGGCCTTTGCCGCCCACCCGCTCGGCTTCAACGGCGTCTATGTGGAGTGCCGCTCATACGACACCATGAAAAGCCTGGTGCACAACATCGTCATGGCCCTGGGCCTGAATGTGAAGGGCTCCATCCCCACGCAGATGGACCATGTGTTCGAGGCCTTCAGCCTGAGCGATCGCCCCCTGATCGTGGACGAGGCCGACCGCATCGTGGATACCAAGCGCATTGAGCTGCTGCGCGACATCCATGACAAGACCGGCGTGCCGGTTCTGATCATCGGCGAGCAGGATTTGCCCGCCAAGCTCAAGGCGCATGAGCGCTTTGACAACCGGGTTCTGGTCTGGCAGCCCGCGGCGCTGTGCTCCATCACCGATCTGGACCAACTGGCCAAGATGTACACCGGCGGCATCACGATCGCGCCGGAGCTCAAAAAGCGCATCCTTTCGGAAACGGGCGGTATCACCCGCCGCGTGGCCACCACGCTGGTCAACGTCAAGAAGTGGTGCGACGCCAACGGCACGTCCGACGCGCCTGCAGGCGCCCCCATCACCGTGCATACCGGCGCCGCCCCTGGGAGGGTTCGCTGATGGCTCGCAAGCCCATTGAGCTCGAAGTCTCCGGCATGCTGACCCCGCGTGAACGCCTGTGGGCTGCGGCCCGCAAGCTGCGCGAGTTCACGCTGGTCGAGTGGCAGGACGCCACAAAGCCGGTTGTGCGCCTGGACACGTGCGAGACCTATCTGCGCAGCCTGGTCAAGGCCGGCCACGTGGTGGCCACCGAGCCGCCCAAGCTGGCCAGCTCCCGCAAAGGTTTCGCGCAGTCGCGCTACCGCGTCGCCAAAGACACGCTGGACGCCCCGCGCGTCGGGCGCGACGGCGCCAAGGTGGTCCAGGGCGGCGCCACGCTGGCCATGTGGCGGGCCATGCGCGTGCTCAAGAGCTTTGACTACCACGACATCCAGCGCGCAGCCTCCATGCCGGCGGGCCTGGGCAACCAGGTGCTGGTGGTATCGCCCCAGACGGCCAAGACCTACGTGAGCCTGCTGGCTCGCGCGGGCTACTTCAAGCTGCTGACCGCGGCCAAACCAGGCACCGCAGCACGCTATCGGCTGGCGAACTACACCGGCGCCCACGCGCCGGCCGTCACCCGCCGCAAGACGGTGTTTGACCGCAACACCGGCAACTTCATGTGGCAGGAATCCGCGCAGGAGGTAGTCGATGCGCTCGAATAACCGTCCTGACGCCAAGCCGCTGCCGTCGGATGCCCTCGAAGCGTTGAAGGCGGCCTGCAACGGCACGCCCCAAGCCGAGGTAGCGCGTCGGCTGAAGGTGAGCGACGGCACGATCAGCAATGCCTTGCGCGGCCGCTACATCGGCAACGTCGATCGACTGGCCGAGCGCATCCGTGGTGAGTTGCTCAACACCGAGGTGCTGTGCCCGGTGCTGGGCAGCATCAATGCCCGCGTGTGCCAGGACGAACGCGAAAAGCCGTTCTCGGCGATCAACTCGCACCGCGTGCGCCTGTTCAGGGCCTGCCGCCGCTGCCCCAACAACCCCAAAGCCGAAGGCGGTGCCGCATGAGCGCGCCCAACTACGCGCGCCCCACGTTGGGCTGGATCAAGCGCCGCGCCCGTCGCCTGCAGCGCTTCTACGGCGTCACCCGCCGCCTGGCGATCTTTGACGCCTGGCGCGACTACATGGACTTCACCGCCGGCCGCACCACGCGCCTGGTGGTCCTCACCGGAGGCAAGAAATGAGCGTTCTCAGGGGCTTGCAAGCCCGTTTCAACCACTGGCGCCGCATGCGCCAGTCCCGCGCTGCTGTGCGCCGTGCAGAGCGCGCGATCAGCCGCCGCGCCCGTTTGTCCGGGCCTGGCTATGACGAACTCCGCCACCCGGTCTTTGTGGCGGTCATGGCCCTGGCCATGCTGGTCCTGATGGCCGACCTGACCAGCTGGATCCTGCGGGGCATGGTCATCGGGGGATGCGCATGAAGCACCTCACCAATCTCAGCGTGCCCAAGGGCACCATCAAAAGCCGCATCAACCAGGCCATCCTCGCGTTCTTGCAGAGCAACGGCCCCACCAGCGAGGCCGATCTGGAGACGCGCTTTCGCAACATGGCGCTGGCCTCTGGTCGCGGCGCGCCCGGCTGGGTCAACCGGCGCATGAAATACCTGCAGGCCGAAGGCTTCGCCACGCGCAAGCCCAGCTCTGACGGCACCGTCTACTGGACGGCAGACCCCAACCAGGCCGCGCCCGAGCCTGAGCCCGACTTCGCCAACGTCGCCCAGCCGCGGCGCATGAGCATGTTTGGCCCGGTGTACCGCCCCACAACCACCGCCATGCGCCCCGGCGCAATGGACTACGCCGCCGTGCCCAGCCTGCACATGGGCAAGCGCCATACCTTCAGGAGCGGCATGTGAGCGTGCCCGACTTCACCTGCCCGTCCTGCGCCACCGCGCTGACCTTTGAGGCGCTGTTCGCCCATGACCTGGACCGCAGGGCCTTCGCGCACCTTGCGGCCGTCAGCGTGCCCCTGGGTGCGCGCGTGCTGGCCTACGTGGGCTTGTTTGCGCCGCCCAAGAACCGCATGACGATGGCCCGCAAGGCCCGTGTCATCACCGAGCTGCTGCCCGACCTGCAGCGCCAGGCCATCACCCACAGCGGCCGCGATTGGGAGGCGCCGCTTGCTGCCTGGGCGATCGCCATCGACGCCATGCTGAGCCAGCGCGATGCGGGCAAGCTGCGTCTGCCTTTGTCGGGGCACGGCTACCTCTACGCCATCTTGCAGGGCATGGCCGACAAGGTCGAGCGCGCTGACGAATCCCAGCGCGAGCACAACCGGCGCGCGGCCAGCACCGCCGCCCGTGCCAGCGCCAGCCTGGATATCGGCGCCGTACTGGACGAGCTGGGCCCGGAGCTGGCCGCTACGCAGCAGGCGATCGCCTCGCGCAAGCCTGTGGCCCCACAGCCACCCGCCCAGCCCGTCACGAGCCCCCTGGTGCGCCAGATGCGCGCCGCCTTGACCACTCCAACCCCTCCGAAGGAATGACCATGCACTCCACCCCCGTTCCCGCCAGCTTCACGCCCGCCGATGTTGAGGCGGTCAAGGTTCTTTGCGACCAGCTCGCGGCGCTCGTCCAGGGCTTGCCGGGCAATGTGGCGCTGTCCGCGCTGCTGACCAGCTACATGCGCTGCGCCGAGCGCAATCAGTGCGTCGTCGGTGCCGCCGAGCAGATGGTCCAGCAAGGCGGCGCCATCCTGCTGGGCCTGATGCTCAAAGCCGCCGAGGCCGACGCTACGTTTCGAACGAGCGTGACGCCGTCGCCCAGCTCGGCCATGCACTGACAGGACGCACCGCCATGTTGCAGATCACCACCGCAGCCGTGCTGTCCGAGCTTCAGCACCACATCGGCCAGGACAAAGGCATCCATGTGCGCGACCTGGTGCAGCGCATCACCGGCCAGACCACGGCCACCGAGCACCTGGAGCGCAAGGTGCGCGAGGTGATCACCGAGCTGCGCATGGCCGGTGAGCACGTATGCGGCCACCCCAGCACCGGCTATTTCATGGCCGCGGACGCCGCAGAGCTGCAGGCGACTTGCAACTTCCTCTATTCGCGCTCCATGACCGGCCTGCAACAGGTCGCCGCCATGAACCGCGTGTCCATGCCCGACCTGCGCGGGCAGTTCCACCTTCCCACCTGACCAACGAAAGGCAACCATGCTGACCCCACCCACCGACCAACAGGTCGCCGACGAGATCGCCAAGCTGCGCGAGATCAAGCCGCGCGTGCGCCGCTACACCGCGTTCGGCGATGACAACCACGCCCTGATCGACGCGCAGATCGACGTGCTGGAGTGTCGTTTCTCCAACGACGACGTGCACAACATGTACCCGATCGGCACCATGCTGCTGGACAACGCGATCGACGCAGTGGACTTCCTGGAAGGGAATGGCGAATCCCTGTGCGACAAAGACGGCTGGGGAGGGCTTGTTGTATGACCACGCCCACCATCCCGGCCGGCTACTGGCAGGACGCCAACGGCAACCTCATCCCCACGTCCAAGATCAAGGACGTGGACAAGCGCCGCCACAAGACCGTCACCGAGCTGTGCGAGCAGGCCAAGGCCGAGAGCGCGCGCCTGGTGGGCTTCAAGACCACCGCCATGCAGACCGTCAACGACTTCGTGGACGCCAGCCTGGCCGAGTACGGCGTCACCCTGGGTGGCAAGAAGGGCAACGTCATGCTGACCAGCTTTGACGGCCGTTTCAAGATCGTCCGCGCCATGCAGGAGCACATCGCGTTCGATGAACGCCTGCAGGCTGCCAAGCTGCTGATCGATGAATGCGTGCGCACCTGGTCCAAAGGCAGCAACGACAACATCAAGGTGCTGGTCAACGACGCCTTCCAGGTGGACAGCGCCGGCAAGATCAGCACGTCCCGCGTGCTCGGCCTGCGCCGCCTGGAGATCCAGGACCCGAAGTGGCTGCAGGCCATGCAGGCCATCGGCGACAGCATGACGGTCTCGGGCACCAAGCCCTACATCCGCTTCTACGAGCGCGACGACGCCAGCGGCAACTACTTCCCGATCAGCCTGGACGTGGCAGCGCTATGAACCGCTTTGACCCCAATGCGCCGCAAATGGCCGGCCTGTCCAAGGAACAGCAGGCCGAGAAGGCGATCGGGTTCGTGCTGCAGCGCATTCGTGACCACAGCCACGTGGGTTGGTACCTGGGCAACGGCTCTGCTTCGTTCGAGCTGCTCACCGAGGCCTACGCCACGCTCACCGGCCGCGCGATCGGCGACGTGCGCCAGATGTACGAAACCCGCAATCCCGTGAACCCGCGGGCATCCGCTGACGACTGACCACGTCGGCATTCCTTCAACGAAGCAGGAGCAATACATGGATGATCTTGACACCACCAACGGCGACGGCCACACCGGCCAGTTCGACCGCCGCATTGTCAGCGCCGCAGGGGCGCCGCCAGCAGCAGCGCCCGGCGCTGTGACCTCACCGTTTTTGATAGCGCAGCAGTACGCCGCCAACAGGGGCCTGGAGCTGGCCGAGCAGCCCCAGGTGCCACGCACAAGCGCGAGCCCTGCAGCAGCTGCCGCAGCTGACGTCGCCTCCAAGCCGCCCGCGACCCCTATGGCGCGCGCCAAGCTCACATTGCAGGCGTGCGGTGAGCTCACCACCGAGCAGTTGGCCGAGACCCTTGAAATCGATCTGAAAACGGCCCGCACAGTGGTTCAAAACGGCATCACCAAGGGCTATTGGGCTCGCGTCACTGGCGCCGATGGCGTCAAGCGCATCAAACTGACTACCCCCCCCCCCGCGCAAGGAGCCGCGCACTCGCAAGCCGAAAGCGGCCGCTGCGCCAGCGAAGAAGGCGAAGACCACAACGAAGAAACCGCGTGGCTTCAAGCGCTGGTTGTCCAAGCGTGGGGAAAAGCCAGCAGCGCCGCGCAGCAAGCCCGCCAAGGCCGTCAAACCAGCGAAGCGCACAACCAAGCCCAGCGCTCCTGCCAAAGCGCCTGCAAAGCCGCGCGTGGCGCGACTGCCCGCACCGTCAACTGTCCAGGCCGCACCACTCGAGCCCGTCAGCTGCGCGCTGTTCAACAACGGCACGTTGCTGATCAGCAACGAAACCGGATCGGTCGATCTGAGCAAGGCACAGGCACGCCAGGTGGTGGCCTACTTGGAGCTGATCGCGTCAGCGCTGCAGGAGTGACGCCATGACCACACCGACCGCCATCGAAGTTGCCGTAAGGCAGACCACTGGCACGTACCAGACAGCAGCCGTCAATGGCGTCAAGGCATCCTGCACCGCAGGCGAGCAGCAAGCCGCAGAGGCCTTCGGCCGCAAGTACTTTGGCCCAGCCTTTGTCGGCGTCGAGCTGGTGCAGCCCAGCACGTCGTTCAAGCCGTCCACCTGGCGCGTCAGCGCCGATCCGAAGGCCTACGCCTGGGCGTGGGCGACCGGTCTGATCGAGATCCATGATGAACTGCCGGTCGGGCCCGACACGGCGATTGCATTCGCGTCCGGGCCAAGGCGTGCTCTGGAGCTGATCCTCGGTGGTGTTGCGCGGCATGGCTGGGGGGTGTGCGAAGGACAGCTGCTCGTGCCGGGTGTAGCCGAAAACAAACACGTGGAAGACGCGCTGATCGCCCTGAACCTATGGGTCAACCGGAATCGTGCCAGCAACGGCGCAGCTCGCCTGCATACCGTGGTTTTTGGTCTCGGGGATGGCGAGCTATGAACGCCCTCAAGCGCTACAAATTCGAGCATCCGGCGATGTTCATCATGGTGCTTCTGGAAGTGGACACCACCAAACTGACCGCCGAGCGGGCGACTGAGATTCTCACTTTCTGGAGCGGCCACGAGCAGCGTCTGAAAAGGGCTGGTGGTGACGTCGTCATTGCGGTGGTCCGTTCCTTCGCATCGTCCTTGGCGGACTCTATGCTGCGTGACGGCGGAGCGGAATTCAGCTCGATCCCGGAATCGGCGCAGATCGCACAGCATTGGAGCGTTGATCAACGAGGCTATGAGGGTTGGGGTGGTGAGGACGGAACGCCCCACGGCTGGTGCGGCATTCGCGTCGTTGAGGCTCAGGTAGCGCCGCCTGACGAAGACGACTACTGGATGAACGAGGTGACGCCATGATCACCAACTGCGCGATCCAGCAGCTTCTGGCCAACCCAGATGTGCAGCACCTGCACGCGCTGCTGGCCGACCTTGCCAAGGTCGGCGGCGCGATCAGCATCGCAGACGCGGCCGCGTGGGAGCTGATCATGGGCGAGTGCCGTAGCTACGCCGACGAAGTCAACGGCGGTCCCTGGTACCAGACGCAAAACAACGAACTGCGTCTTGAGCTCGAAGGAGAAGATGAAATCTACGAACAGGTTTCCAACGCGATCGCCTATCTGACGGCGCGCGGGCTCTTGCTTGCACATCCTGAGCACCCTTCGCTGGTTCGGCTGGCGGCTGATCATGCCCATCAAGCCTGAAAACAAAGCGCGGTACCCGCGCGACTGGCCACAAATCCGGGAGCGCATCCTGGCACGGGCCGCGCGGCGTTCGCCAAGCGGCCGGCCGCGGTGCGAACACGAGGGCTGCACCGCCGAACACCACCAGGTGGGATATTGGTTGGCTGGTCAGTGGAACCACGTGCGCAACTGGCGCGGCCGCGTGACACCCGAGAGCACGGTGGAGATCGAGCGCGAAGGCTTCAAAGGCCATATCAAGATCATCCGCATCGTCCTGACCGTCGCGCACCTGGACCACACGCCCGAGCACTGCGACGACGACAACCTGCGCGCCTGGTGCCAGCGCCACCACCTGGCCTACGACCAGAAGCACCACCTGACAACGGCCTACATGTCGCGCAGGGAAGGCCGCAACACGATGGAGCTGCCGCTATGACCACCCGCCGGGTTCGCGTCCTTCGCGCGCTCAAGCTGCACCCGGCCGGCCTGAAGCTGGCCGCGCTGGGTGAGGTGCTGCAGGAGACAAAGGTTCACACCAACGGCTCTGTCTGGTACCAGCTCAAGCAACTGATCGAACAAGGCTACGCGATGGCTGAAGGCCTACGTCGTAGCCGCGTGTATCGCCTCACCCCGGCCGGCCTGGCGTACCTTGAAGACCTGGAGGCCGGCCATGCACACGTGATCCAGCGCAAGCCCAGGCGTCCACACAACGAAAAGTTCGACCGCGTGGTCATTCATTCCATCGCGCGGCTCGGGCAAGCGCCCTTGGGCGCCATCTCGTCGGTTTTCCAGCTGGGGAGGGCTCGGTAATGCCCTGGTACCAGATCAACGGCACGCCCGTGCACGTGCGCGTATCCAAGCCACGGCGCCACCGCTGCGTGGGCACCGAAGGTGGGCATGCGTGCCCCACGAGCGCCACCCTGCAGTGTGACTTCCCCCTCGGCAAAGGCCGCACCTGCGATGCCTACATCTGCCAGGCGCACGCCAAGACGGCTGGGCCCGGCCTGGACCACTGCCCGCAGCACGCCCACCAGCCGTCTGGGCTTTTCACCCACCTTCTGACGGAATCGCCATGATGCCGAACTGCAACATCTGCAAGAAGCCCGTCCAACCGGGTCAGGCGTACAACGGCGCCACCAAAAACCATTGGGATTGCGATCCCCGCCGCAGCATCGAAGAAATAAAAGCGGACATGGATCGTTCGCTTAAGAAGGCACGCGAAGCTCTAAATGCTCTGGATCACCTGTCTGCGAGCGTGCGCCGCCAGCGGAGGCGCACATGAGCAAGTTGGCCCGCGACAACCGCAACCGTGAGCTGGGCAAGATTCATATTGCCAAACAGCAGCTCACGGCCAAGGGCATCTTTTCCACCGATGAAGACTATCGGCAAATGCTGTGGACGCAGGCACGTGTGCGCTCAGCCGCCGAGCTGGACCACGCCGGCCGCGCCAAGGTGCTGGACCACCTGGCAAGGCTTGGCTTCAAGCCCGCCAACGGCAAGCGGCCCAAGCGCCCTACGCCCCCGGCAGACAAGCGCGCGCTGTGCAGTCGCATCCGGGCCCAACTCATCAGCCTGGGCAGGCTGCCGGACAGCTACGCGGACGGCATCAGCAAACAGATGTTCGGCGTCGATCGCTTTGAGTGGTGCGACCACGAGCAGCTGCACAAGATCACTGCGGCGCTCACCTACGAACAACAGCGCAAGGGTGCGCCCACGGAATGAGCCGCAGCCGATACGTCGCCGCGCCGATCGAGCAGTTCAACCTGTTCGACTCCACTATGCCGCTTCGCAATGAAGACGCGGTTGGTGGTCTCCCGGAATCAATCCAGGAGCTGGTGGACGTGATCGGCCTCAACGCGACGATCGACCTGGTCAAGGTCAGCGGCGGTGACGATCTGAAGGTGCCCGAGGTGGTGGACGGCGACTCGCGCGCATGGGCGTTCCTGGTTGAAAACATCGGCCACGAAGCCGCTACCAAGCTCGTGGAGCGATACAAGGGCACCGTGCTTTACGTGGCCAAGTGCGATGCCGCGCTGCGCCAGTACCGCAACGATCACTACCTTTCCAGGATCAGGGCTGGCGAGGATTTCAACGCGGTTCGCCGCGAGTCCGGGATGACCCGTCGCCACCTTTTTCGACTGCTCGCCGCGACCCACCGCCGGCAACCTTAGTTCAGAGCTTCCGACATGAAAGATCGCGGCGTCGATGCTGAAATCCAAGGCTATTACTGCCCGCTGTTGCCCCCCTCTCTTTTGCACAAGCGGCTGGCCAACGGCAAGAGCCGCTTCAGTGAAATCGGATTAGAAAAGCGATGCCCAAAGTGCAATGAATACTGGCCCCACGACACCGAATATTGGTTCGCTGCGAGGCAGCAACCGGATGGTCTTTTCACGTGCTGCAGAGCGTGCTACATGACGTTGCGATGGCCCGCGGGCCGCTCCGTGGAGCAACAGGAAGCCGCTGCGGCAAAGCCTTTGTTACTCCCTTGGTGGACACCACCCGTGGATGCCGTAGCATCAGCCTGATCAGCCCCTGAAAACGGGGTTGAAAACCCGCTTCAAAACGTCCGAGTTCTGCCTAAAAATGTCGCAAACAGCGTCCGAGTTCAGCAAAACGCCCCAAATTGTGATTTCCGGCAGAAGGCTAGGAAAATCAATGACTTACGCGAACTCGGACGCGTCCCGGGAACTCGGACGCCACCGTCCGAGTTCGCCGCAGCTGACACCGGCCCGGCAACCCGGCCTGGTGAATGGCGACGAGGCCATGCTCCGGGCGCTGTCATTGGAGGATTGGCGATATTGGGCCGCTGGCCTGCCCAGCCCGGCCGAGCAGCTCCTGGAGGCCCTCCTGGGCCCGCCCAGGCCGTTTGGCACGCGTCCGCGGCTCGTCCGGCTTATCCACACCCCAAGCCGCGTAAGTGCCTGATTTCAGGGCCTTTTTTTCTTTCTTCCCGGTTAAACCCAGATCAACCCGGTTGTTTCACCCCATGCGTCCGGTCACATCACAAACCGCCGGAACGCATGCAGCCGACGGTACACCGGTGCCAGCCAGAGTACCTGCACGACCAGCCAGGCCAGCAGCGCCAGGCCCAGCCCCAGCAGCGGCAATCCGGCAGCCAGTGGCCAACCCATGGCCTGTACCCAGTGAAACAGGTTCATCGCCCAGTGCCCGTCGCCATGGCCGTCCAGGGGCGGCAGCGCGTGGCTGCCAGGCAGTACCCACTGCCCGATCTGGTAGGCCACGGCATAGATCGGCACGATGGTCAGCGGGTTGGTATAGAAGGTGGCCAGCGTGCCGGCAATGAGGTTGCCGCGCCACCACACGCACAGCAGCACCGTGCCGGCCACCTGCAGCGGCCCGGGGATCAGGCCGCAGAACATGCCGATGGCCACGCCCAGCGCCAGCGGGTTGCGGCTGAAGCTGAATACCTCATGCCGGTCCAGCCAGGGGCGCCACTTGCGCAGCAGCGGCCCGCTCAAGGTGTCCAGAACCCGGGGCTCCAGCTGACGGAACCAGCGCTTCAGGTGCAAGCTCATATCGTGGGCACGGTCAGCGGCGCCTTGGGTGGGTGGCCCGCGCCAGGCCAGGCGCCAGAAGGTGGAATCGGTCCGTCAGGTCTGCCAGCAGTAGATGGATGGCGCGAGCCCTGGGTGGCGAACGCATTCGCGGCCGGCACAGTGAAGGGGTTGCCGGGCATGACAGAAGAACCACGAACATCGGCGTGTACTTGATTCCGTTGGTGCAGATGACGAGCTTCTGGCCGGCAATCCTGTGGGATTTCCATTTTTGTCCGTGAGCGACTGAGGAGGCCGCGACTTTAATGGCGCCTGAGCTTCCAGAAAAGCAGTGTCACCGGAAGGAAAACTTCGGAAAAATCTGAATTGAAGCCCACAGCGCTGCTCAGCCAGGAAGGTCCAGACGTCAGCTCTTGCCCGTGATCGTCACATGTGTCTCAAACCGGTCTGGCGGGCCCTGCTGCTGCAGGGCGCCGACGAGGTGGCCGTGACGCTGGCGCGCGGCGCAGATTGCGGTCTATCAGGCGCGCACGCGCAGCGAACGGCCAGCCCCTAGGAAGCCGGCAGCGCCAGCGCGTCGTCGGTGGACAGCGCGGTGGCGATGCGTTGCGGCACGCGTAGCACCCCGTCCGACCCTGGCACGGCTTGAATCGACAGCACGGGCGGGTGCGCCACCACACTGCCGAAGATGGACGCAAACGCGCCGTCGGCGGCGTCGCGCCCGGTGGCCAGGCGGATGAAGCCCATGGGGATGGCCGTGCCGGACGGATCGAACAGGAACCAGCGGTGGCCGACAAAGGCCTCTACATAGGCATGAAAGTCCTGCGGGCCCAGGGCTGGGTCGGCGCCGTAGTCCACCCCGGTGGTAAAGCGCGCGGGGATGTTCACCGCGCGGCACAGCGCGATCATCAGGTGGGCGAAGTCGCGGCACACGCCCTGCTTGTCCAGCAGCGTGTCGCAGGCCGTGGTGGTGCCGCCCGAACTGTTGGAAACAAAGGCCACGTGGTTTTGCACCCAGTCGCAGATGGCCTGCACGCGCCCATAGCCTTGCCACAGGCTGCCGAACTGCGCCACGGCAAAGCGGTGCAGCCGGTCTGACTGGCAGTAGCGGCTGGGGTACAGGTAGGGCAGCACGTCACCGGGCAGTTCGGGGATCCATACCTCGGCCAGCATGGCGGGGTCGGCGTGGTGGTGGGCCACGTCCAGCAGGGCGCTGTAGCGGATGCTCAACGGCCCGGCGTCGGCGCGCAGGCGCAGGTGGCGCGCGCGCGTGGCGTGGTCGGTGTGGTTTTGCAGCAGCACCTGCTGGCTGATGTCCAGCCTTTCCTGCACCACGTGTTGGTGGCGCGTGCGCGCGGCCTGGACGTTGAAGATGAAGTCCGAGCCTGCGCTCAGGACGTCGTAGTGCAGCTCAACCGCGTAATGGAGTCGGACCGGGGCGCGTGTGTCGGGTGGCTGCATCAACCATGCTAGCACGCGGGCCCGGGCCCGTTTTCAGGGGATGGGGCGGCCGGCCGAGCGCAGGCGGTATTCCAGCGGCTGCATGTCCCGATTCAGGATGTCGATCGACTGTGAAAAACGGGTGCGCGTCGCCGGGTCGCTGGTGGTGGCCATGGCGTTGACGAGGGTGGTGCGCTGGTTTTTGAGGTCCAGGTACTGCGCAGTCAGGGTTTCGGCCTCGGCTTCGGAGATGCGCGCGGGCGCGCTTTCGCCGGGCTTGTAGCCGCCGCCGACCGGCGGGCCCTGGGTGGTGGTGCAGGCGGACAGCGCGGCCAGGGCCAGCAGGGCCAGAACGTGGGGAATGTGCTTCAAGGAGCCTCCTTCGGGGAACTGACAGGGTTGCCCCATTCTAGGCCGCTGAAGGCAGGCCGTGGGCGCGCGCGGCGCTAGACTCGGGGTTTCATGAAGCCTGACCTTCCCCCTGCCATCGCCACCGCCGCCGAAGCGGAATGGATCAATGGCGAGCTGATCCGCGGCCTGATGCGGACCGCGCGCAGCACGCGGCTGGTGGGTCTGTTGCTGGTGCCGCTGCTGGTGGCAGTGCTCTGGAATGACCGAAACGCCGTGATGCTGCTGGCCTGGGCGGCGCTGGCGCTGGGCGTGGCGGCCTTGCGCCTGCGTGTGGTGCATCTGTACACGCGCGACGTGCTCACCGCCGGTGCCGCCGAGCAGTCGGCGTTTTTCATGAAGTACCAGTGGATCTGGCCGTTGAGCGCGCTGGCCTGGGGCCTGTCGCCCCTGCTGCACTTTGACCGCGCGCCGCTGCAGGACCAGTTCATCTGCTGGCTGATCCTGGCGGGCCTGGGCATGTTCTCGATCAACAGTTTTTCGTTCCACTTGCGCACCATGCGCGAATATCTGCACGTGCTGGCGCTGCTGCCGCTGGCAGTGATGCTGTGGCGCATCGGCGTGGATCTGCACTTTGAAGGGCCCACCTACCAATACTGGCTGGTGGTGCTGCTGGTGATGTTCTGGCAACTGCTGCTGCAGGCCGGGCGCCGCCTGCACGTGACGCACCGCAAGAACTTCGAGCTGCAGTACCGCAACATGCAGCTCATTGAATCGCTCACGCGCCAGACCCAGGCCGCGCTGGATGCGGTGGAGATCAAGAACCGCTTTCTGGCCAGCGCCGCGCACGACCTGCGCCAGCCCGTCCATGCCCTGGGCCTGTACGCCGACTGGCTGGGCAGCGAGCCTGAACTGGCCGACGAGATCGGCCCCAAGATCCTGGAGTGCACCAAGGCCGTCAATGCGCTGTTTGATTCGCTGTTTGACCTGGTGCGGCTGGACTCCGGCAAGATCCGCCTGAACATCGAGCCGGTGGATCTGCCCAAGCTGCTGCATGACCTGGAGCTTCAGTACCGCCCTGTGGCGGAGGCCAAGGGCTTGCAGTTTCGCCTGCATACGGTACCCGGCGCGATCATGTCAGACCCCATTTTGCTGCGCCGTGTCGTGGGCAACCTGGTGTCAAACGCCATCAAGTACACCGAGCGCGGGGCCGTGCTGGTGGCGTCGCGCTTTGGCCCGGGTGGCTGCCGCATCGAGATCTGGGACACCGGCGTGGGCATTGCGCCCAAGTACCAGCGAGAGATTTTCCGGGAGTTTTACAAGGTGCCCGTGCATGCGGGCACCGAGGACGGCTTTGGCCTGGGCCTGTACATCGTGGCGCGGCTGTCGCACATCCTGGGTCACCCGTTGCAGCTGTCGTCGCGCCCGGGCCGGGGCACGCGCTTTCGGCTTTTGATGGAGCCGACCGACCCGCAGCAGGCGGCCGAGCGGGCCGCCGCCGCTCAGCTGGGCAGCAGCCCGTGAGTGCGCGCGTAGTGGATGGTCTGGGTGCGGCTTTTCACGCCCAGGCGGCGGAACAGGCGCCACAGGTGCACCTTGACCGTGTGCTCGCTGATGCCCAGCTCGTCGGCGATTTCGCGGTTGGACAGGCCGCGGTCCAGCATGACGATCAGCTGCTTCTGGCGCTTGGACAGCTTGTTGTCGGTGGGGGTCAGTTCCTCAAAGCCACCGTCGGCGGTCATCAGCGCGCGCAGCGCGGCGCCAATTTCGCTGGCGCCCGAGGATTTTTCGATGTAGATGTCGGCGCCGGCCTCGATGCATTGCTCCTCGGCGTCGGCGGCGGGCGATGCCGACAGCACGGCCAGCGGTGTATCGGGGAACATCCGCTTGAGCTCATGGATGCCCGAGGTGCCGGTGGTGTCGGGCAGTTTCAGGTCCAGGCAGATCAGCTCGGGCGCGCCGTTGGCCTTGACGGCGGACTCCATGCCGCCCAGGCGGTCCAGCTCGACGACCTTGGCGCCTCCGCGCAGGCGGCGCAGCATCATCACCACGGCTTCACGGATCAGGGGGTGGTCGTCAATGACATAGAGGCTCATATGCGGAAAGTTCTTTCGTCCAGATGGGGTTAGACATGGAGGATAACGCCGAATGCAGTTTTCTGCATATGAAATGACTTCTGTTGTCGCCAGAAGGCCTGCTTACTCGGCTTCGGCCAGCAAGGCGATCACAGCAGCGGGCGCCTCGGACGCCAGCCACCAGGGCGTGACTTCGGCAATGGCGGTGCTGTCCTGGTGTTTGAGCCGGGCGATCAGCTGGCCCGGTTCGCGGGGTGAGTCAAAGCCCGGGCTTTGCAGCAGCACCGCGCCGCCGGGCGCCACCAGCTTGAAGTAGAACCGGCCGTCGCTTTCGCGGTATTGCTTGAAGGTGGGCAGCGCGGCCCTGGCGGCCCTGGTCACGGCGGCCTGCGCCACGGCGCCCAGGTTGCGCAGGCCCACGGCGTGGCGCAGTTCGGCCATGAAGGGGCGTGACAGTTCACGGGCCTTGGCCGCGCCGGCCAGCAGGATGGCCTCGACCTGCCGCGGGTCGTTGACCATGGCTTCGTACTTTTCGCGCATGGGCGCGACTTCGCGGTCAATGCGCTCAAACAGCATCTGCTTGGCGTCGCCCCAGGCGATGCCATCGGCATAGGCCTGGCGCAGCGCGGCGGTTTCTTCGGCCGAGGCAAACGCCTGGTACAGCTGGAACAGCGCCGAGCCTTCGGTGTCCTTGGGCTCGCCGGGCGCGCGTGAATCGGTCACGATGCCCATGATGAGCCTGCGCATCTGCTCGCGCGGCGCAAACAGCGGGATCGTGTTGTCGTAGCTCTTGCTCATCTTGCGCCCGTCCAAGCCGGGCAGGGTGGCCACGGACTCTTCAATGGCTGCTTCCGGCAGCACGAAATGCTCGCCGTACAGATGGTTGAAGCTGGACGCCATGTCGCGCGCCATCTCGATGTGCTGGATCTGGTCGCGCCCCACCGGGATCTTGTGCGACTTGAACATCAGGATGTCGGCCGCCATCAGCACCGGGTACATGAACAGGCCGGCCGTCACGTCGGCGTCGGGGTCATTGCCCGCGGCGTTGTTCTTGTCCACCGAGGCCTTGTAGGCATGGGCGCGGTTGAGCACACCCTTGCCCGTGACGCAGGTCAGCAGCCAGGTGAGTTCGGGAATCTCGGGGATGTCTGACTGGCGGTAGAAGAACACGCGCTCGGTGTCCAGGCCGGCGGCCAGCCAGGTGGCGGCGATTTCCAGCGTGGAGCGCTGGATGCGCGCGGGTTCGTCGCATTTGATCAGCGCGTGGTAGTCGGCCAGGAAATAGAAGCTTTCGATGCCGCTTTGGCGGCTGGCGGCCACGGCCGGGCGGATCGCGCCCACATAGTTGCCCAGGTGCGGCGTGCCGGTGGTGGTGATGCCGGTGAGGAAGCGGGTGATGGCGGAACTCATGACAGGGTCAGCGTAAAAGGGCTGCCACGGGGGTCAGCAGGAAATTCAGTATGACGTAGCCGACGTCCATCAGGGGGCGCAGCCAGTAGGTGCCGACAACGCCCAGCAGCACCAGGCCCATCACGATGAAAAAGCCCCACGGCTCGATGCGCGAGACGGCCTGGGCCTGCTTCCAGGGCAGCAGGCCCACCAGGATGCGCCCGCCGTCCAGCGGCGGCAGCGGAAACAGGTTGAAGGCCCACATCACGAGGTTGACCAGCACGCCGGCCTTGGCCATGTCCAGGAAAAAGCGTTCCTGAACGCCCATGGCTACCAGCACGGTGAACAGGACGGCCCAGCCGATCGCCTGGACGAAATTGGACGCGGGGCCGGCCAGAGCCACCCAGATCATGTCGCGCTTGGGGTTGCGCAGGTGGCCGAAATTGACCGGCACCGGCTTGGCATAGCCAAACAGGAAGGCGCCCGATGTGGCGAAGTACAGCAGCAGCGGCATCGCAATCGTGCCCAGCGGGTCGATGTGCTTGACGGGGTTGAGCGTGATGCGCCCCATCATGTAGGCGGTGTTGTCACCGAAATAGCGCGCGGCGTATCCGTGCGCGGCTTCGTGCACCGTGATGGCGAACAGCACGGGCAGTGCATAGATCGCGACGGTTTGAATCAGGTTGGCTATGTCCACGTGTGAATTGTCTCAGAGCGGCTTCAAAGCCCCAGGCGGGCCAGTTCGCCCCGGCCCTGACGCACCACGACGGGCTCGCCCTCGTGCATGTCAATCACCGTGGTGGGTTCCGACGCGCAGGCGCCTGCATCGATGACCGCGGCGATCTGGTGTTCAAACCGGTCGCGGATGTCGTGCGCGTCATTCAGCGGGTCGGTCTCACCCGGGGGGATCAGCGTGGTGGCCAGCAGCGGCGCGCCGTGCAGCGCCAGCAGCGCCTGCAGCGCGGGGTGCTCGGGCACGCGCAGGCCGATGGTCTTGCGCTGCGGGTGGCTCACGCGGCGCGGCACCTCGCGCGTGGCTTCCAGGATGAAGGTGTACGCACCGGGCGTGGCGGCCTTCAGCATCCGGTACTGCCTGTTGTCCACGCGCGCGTAGTTGGCCAGCTCGCTCAGGTCGCGGCACAGCAGCGTGAGGTGGTGGCGCTCGTCCACGCCGCGGATCTGGCGCAGCCGGTCGGCGGCGGCCTTGTCGTCCAGGTGGCAGGCCAGCGCATAGCTGGAATCGGTGGGCACGGCGACGATGCCGCCGCGTTCCAGCAGGGCCGCAGCCTGCTTGAGCAGCCGCGGCTGGGGGTTGTCGGGGTGGACTTCAAAGTACTGGGCCATGGCGCAATGATCGCTCAGGATTCCACGGGCTCGACCAGCACCCGGCTTTCGCGCACCGTCAGCCACGCGCCGGCCGCGCCGCAGATGGCCACCAGCGCGATGCCCGCCAGCGACCAGCCGTCGGGCACATGGGCAAACACCAGCCAGCCGCCCAGCATGGCAAAGCCGATCTGCGCATACAGGTAGGGCGTGAGCGTGGCCGCCGGCGCCCGCTTGTACGCCAGGATCAGCAGGAAATGGCCCACGGTGCCCATCAGGCCCATCAGGCACAGGGCCGCCCAAAGCGCCCAGCTGCCCAGCGCCGTCCACACAAACGGCAGCGCCAGCGACGCCAGCAGCGCGCCCACCCAGCCGGTGTACAGGTGCATGGTGATCGGGTCCTCGGTCTTGGCCAGCTTGCTGGTCAGCACCTGGAACCACGCGTTGGTCGCCACCAGGCCCAGGGGCAGCAGCAGCGTCCAGTTGAAGTCGTCGCTGCCGGGGCGGATGATGATCATGGTGCCGGCAAAGCCACCCACCACCAGGGCCCAGCGCAGCGCAGACACGCGTTCCTTGAGCTGCGTGGCCGCCAGCAGCGTGATGACCAGCGGCGTGATCATCACGATGGCGGTGAATTCACCCACGGGCATGTACTTGAGGCTGAAGAACGCGAACAGGCTGGTCAGCAGCAGCAGCACGCCGCGCAGGCACTGGAATTTCGGGTGCCGGGTGCGCAGCACCGACAGCCCGCGCGCGGGCAGCACCACCACGGCCGTGGCCACGGCCTGGAACAGGTAGCGGAACCACAGCGCCATGAGCACGGGCACGCCCACGCTGATGTACTTCGTGGTGGTGTCCAGCGTGGCAAAGCAGGCCACCGCGGCGATCACCAGCGCGATGCCGGCCAACGCGCCATGCCCGGCGTGTGTGTGTTGATTTCCACTGAATCCTGACCCCGGTTTTTCATCTAATTTTGACCCCACCCTTGGTGGAGTAGCCGGGCTACTCGGTTGTGGATAAGTCTAACGTCGACGTTATCGTTTCTCCTTT
>JBFWUB010000029.1:0-50620 GCA_050247515.1 Ramlibacter sp.
TACTCGCCTCGGTGCTCGCGCACCATGCGGACAGCGCGTTCGCGGACTTCAGGGGGAAACTTGGGTGACTTCTTCATGGCTCAATCCTCTCAGAGAAAAGAGCCTCCTCAAATTCCGGGGCGGTTCAGTTCGTATCGGAGCGCGTCGGAACACTCAATCGAACTGACGTTCCGCCTTCCGCGGGGACCGTCCAAACCGCAGCACCGCCGATCTCCCGCATGCGGGTTTGGATGCTTTCCAGGCCCAATCCTGTGTGTGCGAAACGATCTGCAGGCATGCCCTGGCCATCGTCGGTCAGCACAACCGATACCAAACCGTCCTGCTCTTGCCACGTCACGTGAATGTTGCGCGCCTGCGCATGGCGCAAGGCGTTGCTCAGTGCCTCATTCAGTGCCGCGCGCAACTGGTATTGCTGGCGGGCGCTCAGTTCGGGCGTCGGGCCCAGGTCGGCCTGCCAGTGCAGCGCCACGCCCGCGGCCTGCGCGCGCTCCATCGACACATGCCTCAGATCGGCCATGAAGTCGTCAAACTGCTGGGCCTGACCGGCCAGGCCGCGCACGATGCTGCGCAGCTGGGTCATGGCCTCGCGCAGCAGCGGCTTCTGGCGTTGCGGGTCGTCAATGTGCAGCAGCGTCAGCAGCTTGGCGCCGATGTCGTCGTGCATGTCGCGCGCCACGCGCAGGCGCTCCTCACGGATGCCGCGTTCATGCGCATCGCGGCCCTCGGCGGCCTGGTCCATCAACATGCACAGCGACGCGGTGAATTCCACGTCGCGCCCCGAAAACAGGCGCTTGCCGTGGTCGCGGTAGCGCAGCACACGCGCGCCCACGCCGCCGCTGGCGGGCAGACGCAGCGCCAGGCCGTCGTCGGCCAGCGCGGGGCGGGTGAGGGCGGGGCCGTCGTCGGCCGTGCTCTTGAGCGGATTGAACAGGCGCTGCAGCGCGGCAGCCCACAGCCGCTCGCGTCCGGCGGCGGACGGCGAGAACGCAATGCGCACCAGCTCGGGCAGCATCTGGTCCACGCTGGCGTTACCGCGTTCCACCAGCCGGCCCCACAGCCATTGGCGCGCCGGGAAGTACAGAGCACCGCACAGCAGCAGCGTGGTGCCCAGCGACAGCGTGGCGTTCCAGCGCAGCCACAGCACCAGCACGGCGTCGATCACCACCACCAGGGCCACGCCGGCCGCCCACAGCAGGACGCGGTAGGCCCATTCGTCCAGCTCAAACAGACGGTAGCGGCCCACGCCCAGCGCCAGGCCAAAGAACATGATCAGGAAGAAACCGAACGCATAGCCCTGCTCCAGCGGCGGGAACAGGCCGAACACACCCACCGACACCACCATCAGCACGAACATGCCGCAGCCCACCAGGGCCGACAGCGCCAGCCAGCGCAGCGCGGCACGCTCGGCCGGCTGGCCGCGGCTGCGCCGCCACTGCACGACGGCCAGCGCAATGGCCAGCAGCATCTCGATCATGATGGGAATGCGCGCGCCCCAGTCCTGGTCGGCTGCCCAGCGGAAGGTGTCGGCCAGCTGCCAGATGCCGAATACCAGCGGCAGCACCAGCAGCCAGCGCGGACGCACCAGCAACCGCGGGTGCGTCAAAAAGATGGCGACCAGCCCGCAGCCGAACATCAGTGCACCTGTGTGGTTGGCGGTGGACAGCCAGCGGAACACGGTGCCGTCAATGGCCAGCTCGCGCGTGCTGTACACCGCTGCCGTCATGGTGGACAGTGGAAACGCCAGCCCGCAGGCGGCGAGCATGCGCGGGCCCCAGTCGTTGGGCCGCAGCGCAAACACCCAGGCGCCGATCAGCAGGCTGGCCGCACCCGCGAACAGCTGGAACCAGAACACCAGCGGCAGTGAGGATGGGTCACGCCGGGGCGTGAAGGTCAGCGTGGATGTCAGCGCAGGTGCGCCGGGTGCTGCCTGCCAGTGCAGCACCAGCCGGGGCTCCTTCATCAAGGTCGCCAGCCGCGTCTGGCGCTCAAAGAACGCGTCCATGTCGGCGTAGCTGTCGATGAAATCGGGCTCTTCGATCAGGTCCTGGGCCTGCAGGTCGACCGCATCGCGCGCGCCCTGCAGGCGCACCGCCAATGCGCCCACCGGTGGGCCGCCAGCGGGGCTTTGCGCAATGCGCAGGTGACGGGCGACTTCCGCGCCCTGCGCCACATGGGGCACCAGCCGCAGGCCCATGGACGGCTGCGACAGCGCATACAGGATGGCGGCCAGGCAGCCCGCCAACACGAGGCTGACGGCGGCCAGCAGGATGCGGCGGGGGGTGTCGCCCATCGCTCAGACCCCGAGGTACTGCTCCAGCAGCTGCGGCTGGGCATGCAGCTCGGCCGAGGTGCCGGCAAAAACCACCTCGCCCTTGACCAGGATCACATTGCGGTCGGTGATCTGGGTGACGTGCTTCCAGTTCTTGTCCACGATGATGCTGCTGATGCCCGATTCGCGGATCACGCCGCAGATGCGCCAGATCTCGCGCGCGATCAGCGGGGCGAGACCCTCGGTGGCTTCGTCCAGGATCAGCACGTCGGGGTTGGTCATCAGCGCGCGGCCGATGGTCAACATCTGCTGCTCGCCGCCCGACAGTTGCTGGCCGCCGTGGCCCAGGCGTTCCTTCAGGCGGGGGAAGGTCTCCAGCACACGGTCGTAGGTCCAGTCTTTTTGCCCCCGCGTGCCGGCGCGCGCGGCCATCTTGAGGTTTTCCACCACGCTCAGGTTGCCAAAGATGCCGCGCCCCTCAGGTACATAGGCAATGCCCAGCTTGGCAATCTCGTACGGCGCGCGCCCGGTCATGTCGCGGCCCATGATGTGCACCGTGCCGCCACGCGGTTTGACCAGGCCCATCAGGCTCTTGAGCAGCGTGCTCTTGCCCATGCCGTTGCGGCCCATCAGGCCAATGGTTTCGCCACGCGCTACCTGGAAGTCGATGCCGCGCAGGATGTGGCTGGCGCCGTAATAGGTATGCAGGCCTTTGGCGTGGATGAGCTGGTCTGTCATTTTTTATTCCTGTACCTCGCGGCAAAGCTGCGCCTGCGGGCACGCCGCCCTGGGGGCTTCACTGTGACGGTCGCCTGCGGCGACTGCCCTGTGCTGCTCACGGTTCGGTCGCACCGCACAACTCGCTACGCGCTGCGCGCTGCGCTCGAACAGGTGCGGTGAGTCAGAGCACGAAGCGCGCTCACGCGCGCCGACACTCACCCTTGCGCTGCTCGGCGCCACAGAGGCGCCCCCATGGCGGCGTGCCCGCAGGCGCAGCTTTGCAGAGCCGTTGTTGGCGCGCCACCGGTGGGCATGCCCGGGACCGGGGTTCGCGGCGGGCGGTGTGCGGCGGGGCGATTTCTGCGGTGGCGAGAAGCGCAGGGGGGAGTGTCGGCGCGCGCAGCGCGCGTCGTGACATGCTCGCCGCGACTGTTTGAGCGTAGCGCGCAGCGCGTAGCGAGTTTCGCGGCGCGACCGACCCCCGAGCATCACAGCGGAGTTTTTGCGCAGCAAAAACCACCGCAGCATGAGCCCCGCCGCACACCGCCCGCCGCGAACCCCAGCGAGAGGAAACAAAGCCACGTCAATGCTCCTCACCCAAATAAGCCGCCTGCACATTGGAGTCAGCACGAACGGCCGCAGGCAAGCCACTCGCAATCACCTGCCCGTTGACCATCACCGTCAAATGATCAGCCAGGGCAAACACCGCATCCATGTCGTGCTCCACCAGCATCATCGCGTGGGCCTGTTTGAGTTTGAGCAGCAGTTGCACCATGCGCTCGGCTTCTGCCACGCCCATGCCGGCCAGGGGTTCGTCCAGCAGCAGCACCTGCGGCTCGGTGGCAAGGGTCATGGCTATTTCCAGCTGGCGCTGCTCGCCATGGCTGATGGTGCCGGCCACGGCATCACGCCGGGGCGCCAGGCCGGCCAGCTCCATCGCACGCTCGGCACGCTCGTTGGTTTGCGCAAAACTGCCCGCCCGGCTGAGCCAGCGCCAGGCCTGGGGCGCGCGTGACTGCGCGGCCAGGCGCACGTTGTCCCACACCGTGAAGGGCAGGAAGATGTTGGTCTTCTGGTAGCTGCGACCCAGCCCACCGCGTGAAATCTTTTCGGGCCTGTGGCCCGTGACGTCGGCGCCGCCCAGCGTGACCGTGCCAGCCGTGGGCGGCAGGTCGCCCGACAGCAGGTTGGTCAGCGTGGACTTGCCCGCGCCGTTGGGGCCGATCACCGCATGGATGCGGTCGCGCCACAGGTCCACCGACACGTCGTTCACGGCGGCCAGGCCGCCAAAGCGTTTGGTCAGGTTGCGTGCGCTCAGCAGGACTTCATTGGTCATGGCCAGCCCCCTTGCGCTGCAGCAGCTTGCCCACGAGCCCCAGGATGCCGCGCGGCGCAAACACCACCAGCAGCACGATGAACAGGCCCATCCACAGCTGCCAGTGCTTGCCCAGGCGGAAGGCGCCCACAGTGGGGAGGTCCTTGAACACATGCAGCACGTATTCAAACGCGAAGGCGCCGACAATGGCACCGGCAAAGTTGCCCATGCCGCCCAGAATCACCATCATGATCGCGTGCGCGCTCATGTGAAAACCCATCAGCTCGGGGTTCACATAGCCCGTCTGCGCGCCCCACAGGTAGCCCGCCAGCCCGGCCAGCGCACCGGCCAGCGTGAAGGCCGCGAGTTTGTAGCCAAAGGTGCCAAAGCCCATGGCGCGCATGCGGTGCTCGTTGACGCGGATGCCCGCCAGCGCCCGGCCAAACGGGCTGAACAGCAGGCGGCGCAAAAAGAAATACACGCCCAGCAGGCAGGCGAGGGTGAAGTAGTAGAAGACGAGCTTGTTGTCCAGGTCAAAGAAGCCGCCGTTCGGCTTGAAGTTGACGTAGATGCCGTCGGAGCCGCCCAGCGCCTTGTTGTCAAAGAACAGGTAGAACACCATCTGCGCAAACGCCATGGTGACCATGATGAAGTAGATGCCGTGCGTGCGAACGACGAAGAAGCCGATGACCAGCGCCGCCAGCGCCGAGCCCAGTACGGCCAGCGGCAGCGTCCACCACAGGCTCACAGGCTCGCCGGCCGGTGTCATGAAGGCCAGCGCATAGCCCGCAATGCCAAAGAACGCCGCATGGCCCAGCGACACCAGGCCGGTCACGCCCTGCAGCAGGTCCAGGCTCATGGCAAAGATGGCCATGATCATCATGCGCGCGACCATCTGCGCGTAAAAGTCGCTGCCCACGAAGGGGAAGGCGACGAGCGCCACCAGGCCCAGGGCCAGCGCCACCTGCACGCCGCGCGGCAGGACTTCAATGTTGGACTTTGCAGTCATGAGTCGCCGCCGGGCCGCCCCAAGGCGACGAAGGCCCCCTCGGGGGGCAGCGCAGTACACGAAGTGACAAGCGTGGGGGCCATACTTTTCATTGTTTAAAGAGCCCTTCAGGCTTCCACAGCAGCACAGCTGCCATCAACATGTAAACCAGCATGCCCGCCATCGACGGAAGCAGCACCTTGCCGAAGGTGTCGACCAGACCCACCAGCAAGGCCGAGATGAGCGCACCGCGCACCGAACCGATGCCGCCGATCACCACCACCACAAAGCACATGATCAGCACCTGCGAACCCATGTTGGGGTACACGCTGGAAATCGGCGCGGCGATCATGCCGGCCACCGTGGCCAGGCCCACGCCCAGCGCAAACACGATGGCGTGGATGAGCTTGATGTTGACGCCCAGCGCTTCGGTCATGTCGCGGTTGAAGGCGCCGGCGCGGATCTTCATGCCCAGGCGGGTTTTGCTGATGAGCAGGTACAGGGCGATGGCCAGCGCAATGCACACGCCCGACATGAACAGCCGGTACACCGGGTAGGACAGGTTGTCGGTCAGCGGGATGGACGCGGAGAGCAGTTCCGGAACCTTGACGCCATGCACATCGTCGCCCCACAGGATGGAGCGCAGCTCCTCAAAGATATAGATCAGGCCAAAGGTCAGCAGCACCTGGTCCAGGTGGTCACGGTGGTAGAAATGGCGGAACAAAAGCCATTCCAGCGCCAGGCCGAACGCCACCGCCAGCACCGCGCCGCCCAGGATGGCCAGCGTGAGGCTGCCGAAATGCGACGACAGCGACCAGGCCAGGTACGCCCCCAGCATGTAGAAGCTGCCGTGGGCCAGGTTGACCACGCCCATGATGCCGAAGATCAGCGTGAGGCCGGCGGCCAGCATGAACAGCAGCAGCCCGTACTGCACGCTGTTGAGCAGCTGGATGAGGAAGTTGGCGAGATCCATTTACGCCTGCCTGCGTGTCAGCAGCAACAAGCCGCCCATCACCGTGAACAGGCCGCCGCAGATGCGGTTGATCCACCTCACCGGGCCGCTGGTCTTGAGCAGCGGCACCAGGCGCGACACACCCAGGGCGCACAACGTCAGCACGGCGAACTCAAACGCCACGAAGGTCAGCGCGAGGATGGCCAGTTGCGGAGCCATGGGTGCGGCCGGGTTCAAAAACTGCGGAAAGAACGCCGCAAAAAACAGCACCGCCTTGGGATTGCTGGCACCCACCAGCAGCCCCTGCAGGTAGAACGACCGGCCCGGCGCCGCGCCCTGGCCCAACTGGAGCGCCGCGCCGCTGCGAAAAGTCTTGATGCCCAGCCAGACGAGGTAGGCCGCGCCGGCCACCTTGACGGCGGTGAACGCGGCCTCGGACGCCGACAGCAGCGCACCCAACCCCAGAGCCGACAGCAGCTTGACGCCCAGCACGGCGGTCACGGCGCCGGCCACGGATGTCATGGCGCGGCGCGGCCCATGGTTCAGCGCATTGGTCATGCACATGAGCATGGTGGGCCCGGGCGTGAGGATGAGCAGCGCGACGGCCGCGACGTACAAAAGGTAAGTGGAAAGCGTCATGAAGTGCAGGGCGGCAGGCGTGACAGGTCAAAAAAATGGGAGGCGTCACCTCCCATTTTGCGTGCAAGCAAGGCTTACGCCATCTTGCAGCCGGCACCGGAATCGGCCAGCGCCTTGGCGGCAATGCCGATCACCTTGTTTTCCTTGTTCTCGACCTGGCGCAGGTAGATATCCTGCACCGGGTTGTGCGACTTGCTCATGGTCCATTTGCCGCGCGGGCTGTCGATCACGGCGCCTTCCATGGCGGCGTACAACGCCTTCTTGTTGCTCAGATCGCCCTTGACGGCGGCCGCGCCCTGGGTCAGCAACAGGCCGGTGTCGTAGCCCTGCACCGCGTACACGTCGGGCTGCATCTTGAACTGGGATGCATAGGCCGTGCGGAATTTCTTGTTGCGCGGTGTGTCCAGCGAATCGCTGTAGTGCATGGTGGTGATGATGCCGTCGGCAGCAGGCCCGGCGGCGTCCAGCACGCCTTCGGTCAGGAAGCCCGAGCCGTACAGCGGAATCTTGCCCTTGAGGCCTGCAGCTGCGTAGTCGCGGATGAACTTGGCTGCGCCGCCACCGGCAAAGAAGCAGGCCACGGCGTCCGGCTTGAGCGAGGCGATCTCGGTCAGCAGCGCCTGGAACTCGACGTTGGGGAAGGGCAGGCCCAGTTCCTTGATGATGGTGCCGCCCGCTGCGGTGTAGCTTTCCTTGAAGCCTTCAAAGGCTTCGTCGCCCGCGGCGTACTTCCAGGTGATCCACACGGCCTTTTTATGGCCCTTGGCCACCATGGCCTGGCCCAGCGCGCGCGTGGGCTGGCTGTTGCTGAACGAGGTGCGGAACACGTTGGGCGCGCACAGGGCGCGGGTAGCGGCATGCACGCCGGCGTTGGGGATGAGGTTGAGCACGCCCGATTCACGCGCCACGCGCTGGATGCCCATCTGCACGCCCGAATGCACCGTGCCGATCAGCACATCCACCTTGTCGCGCTGCACCAGTTTGGTGGCATTTTCAACGCCCTTGGACGGCTCGGACTCGTCGTCGACCTTGAACCATTCGATCTCGCGGCCGCCCAGCTTGCCACCCTTTTCGTCGATCGCCATGCGCACGCCGTTTTCAATGGCCACGCCCAGCTGGGCGAAGGTGCCGGTGTAGGGCAGCATGAAGCCCACGCGCACCTTGTTGCCCTGGGCACGGGCAATCTGGGGCAGCAGCAGGCCGGTGGAGGCTGCGCCCACGATGGCGGCGCTGCGGGTCAGGACGAGACGGCGTGAGGTCATGGATATCTCCTTTTGTTTAGGCTTAAAGCAATTTAACCCAGCCGCCCCGGTTGCGCAACATGGGTTACCCGAATGGGCTGTCGGAACAGTGACGCAATCATTGTGCCGCGCGCAGCTTGAACCGCTGGATCTTGCCCGTGGCGGTCTTGGGCAGCTCGGGTACGAACTCGATCCAGCGCGGGTATTTGTAGGGCGCCAGCTGCGTTTTCACATGCGCCTTGAGCTCGTCCGCGGTGACGGTCTGGCCGGGCTTGAGCACCACGTAGGCACGCGGCTTGACCAGCTCGTCGGTGTCGGCCACGCCGATCACGGCGGCCTCCAGCACGGCGGCGTGGGTCATGAGCGAGGCTTCTACCTCGAACGGGCTCACGTAGATGCCGCCGACCTTGAGCATGTCGTCGCTGCGCCCGCCGTAGGTGTAGTAGCCGTCGGCGTCACGGGTGTACTTGTCGCCGCTCCTCGTCCATTCGCCGCAGAAGGTGGCCTTGGTCTTGGCGCGGTTGTTCCAGTACATGATCGCCGCGCTCGGGCCGCTGATCTGCAGCTCGCCGATTTCACCGGCCGCGCATTCATGCCCGTCGTCGCCCACGATGCGCAGCTCGTAGCCCGGCACGGCCTGGCCGGTGGTGCCATAGCGCACCGCGCCGGGGCGGTTGCTCAGGAAGATGTGCAGCATCTCGGTGGAGCCGATGCCGTCCAGGATCTCGCAGCCGTATTCGGCCGTCCACTTGCGGCCGATTTCGGCGGGCAGGGCCTCGCCCGCGCTGGTGCACACGCGCAATGACAGCTCGGCGCGTTGCGCGCGCGCCGGGTCGGCCAGCAGCGCCGCGTACAGCGTGGGCACGCCGTAGAAGATGGTCGGCTTGAATGTCTTGAGAACGCCAAACACGTCGGCCGGGGTGGGGCGCGAGGGCAGCAGCACCGCCGTGGCGCCCACGCTCATCGGAAAGGTCAGGCCATTGCCCAGGCCGTAGGCAAAAAACAGCTTGGCGGCGGAATACACCACATCGCTTTCGCGGATGCCCAGGATGGGGCGCGCATACAGCTCGGCCGTCTGGATCAGGTGGCTGTGCAGGTGCACCGTGCCCTTGGGCGTGCCGGTGGAGCCGCTCGAATACAGCCAGAACGCCGCGTCGTCGGCGCAGGTGTCGGCCACCTGGGCCTTGGCGTTGCCCGATTGCACCAGCGCGGCCACGCTGTCTGGCCCGGTGCCGCCGGCAACGAACACATGCCGGAGCGCGGGAATTGACGCCACCAGCGGCTCGAACACCGGCAGCAGCGGGGCCGAGACAAACAGCGCCTGCGCGCGTGAGTCGCGCAGCATGAAGTCAAAGTCCTTGGCCGTAAGCAGCGTGTTGGCCGCGACCGGCACCACCCCCGCCAGCAGGCAGCCCAGGAACACGACCGGCCATTCGGGCGTGTCCAGCATGGCGACCATCACGCGCGTTTCGGGCGCCAACTGGCGCGCGCGCAGGGCGTTGGCCAGCCGGTGGGCCTGTTCGGTCAGCTCTCCGTAGGTCAGCTGTGCACCGGTGGACGCGTCAATGAATGCGGGTTTGGCCGCGCGCTGGGCGTTGCGCGCCAGCAGGTCATGGGCCGCGTTGTACTGGCGCGGGATGTCAACACGGGGCGGGCTGGTGCTGTGGTCGGCGCTGCTCAGGCTCATGCGGGTGTCTCACTCTTTGTTCTGCGATACCAATTCCAGTGGCTCCGCGGATCCGGCTTTGCCGGGCCGCAGGGGCCGCCCCCCAGTGGGGGGTGACGGCCGTCAGGCCGTTTCGGGGGGCGTCACCATGCTCAGCCATTCGCGGCACCACACGGTACCCAGCTCTTCCGGCATCGTGCCGGCGCTGGCGTTATGGCACCACACCTCGCCAATGCGCTGGGCACCCAGGCCGCTCAGGCGCTCGTCAAACTTCTTGCCGCCAAAGCAGAAGGTCTGCTGATAGGTGCTGTCACCCAGCGCGATCACGCCGTAGCGCACATGGCCCAGGTACTTGGGCGCGCTATCCAGCGACTCATACAGGTTGCGGGCGTTGTCAGGTACGTCCCCCGACCCGTAGGTGGACGTGCAGATGAGATAAAGTGCATCTTCGTCAAAAACCGAGATGTCCAGCCCGTCCATCAGCTGGACTTCAATGTCTTCCACCAGATCGGCGCAGTCCATCTGGATCGCCTGCGCTACATAGTCAGCCGTACTGGTCATGGTACCGACGAGGATTTTGAGCTTCATACCTTGGGTCTCCAGACAAAAGATGCAATAAACTGCTTGACACTTGATTGGCAGGAAGTATACTGCAATCTTGATCTGCGTCAAACTTTTTTCGAATGACTGAGCCCAACATCCTTGCCATGCCTGAAGCGGAAGCCAAAGCCACGATGGCTGAATTGGGTGCCCGCGTGCGGGCCTGGCGGGCCCGCCGGGGGATGACGCGCAAGGCACTGGCCGCCGATTCAGGGCTGAGCGAACGCTTTCTGGCCGATGTGGAAAGCGGCAAGGGCAATGTGTCCATAAACTCCCTGGAAGCCGCTGCCCGCGCGCTGAACATCTCCCTTCTTGACTTGCTGCAGGACGCGCCGCGGCCGGCCCTGGCCCGCGTGCACGGCCTGCTGGCCCGGCTGGACGACGGTCAACTGGACCAGGCCTATTCGCTGCTGGGCAGCACCTTTGGCATGGCCGATGCGCTGGGCCGCGACAGGCGCGTGGCCCTGATCGGTCTGCGCGGCGCCGGCAAGACCACGCTGGGCGCCGAACTGGCCGCGCAGCGCGGCGTGCCCTTTGTGGAGCTGGACCGCGAGATCGAGCGCGAGGCCGGCACCAGCATGAATGAAATACTGCTGCTGCACGGCCAGGCCGGCTACCGCCGCTATGAGCGCCGCGCGCTGCTGCGCATTGCCGAAGAGCACCCTGACGGCGTGGTCATGACCACCGGCGGCAGCATTGTGAGCGAGCGCGAGACATTCGATCTGCTGCAAAGCCACTTCTGGTGCGTGTGGCTCAAGGCCAGCCCCGAGGAGCACATGAGCCGCGTGGTGGCCCAGGGCGACATGCGCCCGTTTGACGCCGGCGACAACGCCAAGGGCGGCGCCACCCGTGAGGCGCTGGACGATATCCGCCGCATCCTGGCCAGCCGCGAAGCCCTGTACGCCCGCGCCGACGCCGTGGTGGACACGGCGGCGCGCACTGTGAAGCAATCACTCAAAGACCTCGAAAGAGCCGTTCCCACCAAGGAGACACGATGAATGCCATGACCGAACCGCTGCTGTTCAAGCAAGGCGAACGCGAGCTGGTGCGCTTTGAAACGCACCCGACGAAATACCAGCACTGGACGCTGGCAGTGCAGGGCGACGTGGCCCGGCTCAAGCTGGACATCAATGAAGACGGCGGCATCAAGCCCGGCTACAAGCTCAAGCTCAACAGCTACGACCTGGGCGTGGACATCGAGCTGCACGATGCGCTCAACCGGATCCGCTTTGAGCACCCCGAGGTGAAGGTGGTGGTGTTTGAATCGGCCAAGGAAAAGATCTGGTGCTCGGGCGCCAACATCTACATGCTGGGCCTGTCCACCCACGCCTGGAAGGTGAACTTCTGCAAGTTCACCAACGAGACCCGCAACGGGCTGGAGGACTCATCACGCCACGACGGCCTGAAAGCCGTTGCAGCTGTGACGGGCGCCTGCGCGGGCGGTGGCTATGAGCTGGCCCTGGCCTGCGACCGCATCGTGATGGTGGACGACCGCAGCTCGACCGTGAGCCTGCCCGAGGTGCCGCTGCTGGGTGTGCTGCCCGGCACCGGCGGCCTGACCCGTGTGACCGACAAGCGCAAGGTGCGCCGCGATCTGGCCGACATCTTCTGCACCACCAGCGAAGGCGTGCGGGCTGATCGAGCGAAGGACTGGAAACTGATCGACGCCCATGCCAAACCGCAACAGTTCGGCGCGCTGGTGGACGCAGAGATCGCCGCGCTGCGCGCGCAGTCCCGCCGCAACGGCACCGGCGGCGTCGCCCTGACGCCACTGGAAGTGACCATTGACGACGCCGGCTACCACTACAGCACGGTGGATGCACTGGTGGACCGCACTTCGCGCATCGCGACCATCACCATCACTGCGCCCACGGCGGCTGTTGAAGCTACGCCCGAGGCGATCGAGGCGGCCGGCGCCCACTGGTGGCCGCTGAAGATGCAGCGCGAGCTGGACGACGCCATCCTGAACCTGCGCACCAATGAGCTGGAAACCGGCACCTGGGTCATCAGGACCCGTGGCGATGCCACCCGCGTGATGCAGGCCGATGCCGTGCTGGAGCAGCTCAAGGACCACTGGCTGGTGCGCGAGACCACGGGCGCGCTGCGCCGCACGCTGGCGCGCATCGACGTGACCAGCCGCTCGCTGATCGCGCTGGTGGACGAAGGCTCGTGCTTTGCCGGCACCTTCTATGAGCTGGCCGCGGCCTGCGACCGCATCTACATGCTGGACCTGCCCGACAGCCCCGACGCCGCGCTCGCGCTGCAACTGAATGCGGCCAACTTCGGCCGCTACCCCATGGTCAACGGCCTGACGCGGCTGCAAACCCGCTTTTGCGAAGACGCGCAGACCATTGCCCAGCTGCAGGGCCTGCAGGACAGCCCGCTGCGCGCCGACCAGGCGCTGGCGCTGGGCCTGGTCACGCTGACGCCCGACGACATCGACTGGGAAGACGAGATCCGCATCATGCTGGAAGAGCGCGCCAGCCTGTCGCCCGACGCCATGACAGGCATGGAAGCGTCCCTGCGTTTCCCGGGCAAGGAGACGATGGAAACGCGCGTGTTCGGGCGCCTCAGTGCCTGGCAGAACTGGATCTTCATCCGTCCCAATGCCGTTGGCGAGGACGGCGCGCTGAAGCTGTTCGGTACCGGAAAAAAAGCAAAGTTCGACTGGAAACGCGTCTAAGGAAACACCATGAGCACGATCGACCTGCAAGCCCTGATCCCCAACAACGTCAACCTGGGCGACAACCGCCAGCTGCAGCGCGCGCTGGAGCACTGGCAGCCTGCCTTCCTGAACTGGTGGGACGAAATGGGCCCGAGCGACTTCAAGGCCAACGAGGTCTACCTGCGCACCGCCGTGGGCGTGGACGCCTCCGGCTGGGCCAGCTACGGCTACACGCCCATGCCGGACTACCGCTGGGGCATCTTCCTGGCTGACAAGGAAGAGGGCCGCAAGATCGGCTTTGGCGACCACATGGGCCAGGATGTGTGGCAGGACGTGCCCGGTGAGTACCGCAGCACCTTTCGCCGCCTGATCGTCACGCAGGGCGATACCGAGCCCGCGTCGGTGGAACAGCAGCGCCTGCTGGGCCACTCCGCGCCCAGCCTGTACGACCTGCGCAACCTGTTCCAGGTCAACGTGGAAGAGGGCCGCCACCTGTGGGCCATGGTGTACCTGCTGCACGCCCACTTTGGCCGTGACGGCCGGGAAGAGGCCGAAGAGCTGCTCATGCGCCACAGCGGCGACGCCGACAAGCCGCGCATCCTGGGCACCTTCAACGAGCCCATGGACAACTGGCTGAGCTTCTTCATGTTCACCTACTTCACCGACCGCGACGGCAAGTTCCAGCTCAAGAGCTTCGCCGAAAGCGCGTTTGACCCGCTGGCGCGCACCACGCGCTTCATGCTGACCGAGGAAGCGCACCACATGTTCGTGGGCGAGACCGGCGTGGGCCGCGTGATCAAGCGCACGCTGGAAGTGATGAAGGAGCTGGACACCGACGACGTGGCCACGCTGCGCAAGGCCGGCGTGATCGACCTGCCCACGATCCAGAAATTCATGAACTTCTGGTTCACCAGCTCGCTGGACCTGTTTGGCTCCGAGGCGTCCAGCAACGCCGCCAACTACTTCAGCAACGGCATCAAGGGTCGCCCGGACGAGGCCAAATTTGCCGACCATGTGGAAGCTGAAACCGAGATGACCATCCAGGTGCCGGACGGGCAGGGCGGGCTGAAGAACGAAACCATTTCGGTGCGCAATGGCATGAATGAAATCACCCGCCTGGAGTACGTGAAGGACTGCAACGTGGGCGTGACGCGCTGGAACATGGCGATCAAGCGCGCGGGCGTGGACTTTGAACTCAAGCTGCCGTCCACGCGGTTTCGCCGCGCGGTGGGTGTGTGGGCCGGCATCCCGACCGACCCGGTGGGCAACCCGATCAGCCAGGCCGAGTTCGATGCGAAGAAAGACAGCTGGTTGCCGACGCCGCAAGACATCAGCTTTGTGAAAAGCCTGATGCACCGCGTGACCGAGCCGGGCAAGATGGCCGCCTGGATCGCCCCGCCGGACCGCGGCATCAATGCGAACCCGGTCGAGTACGAATACGTCAAGCTGTAGACGCTCCCCCCGAAGCAGCCTGCGGCCGCCTCCCCCCAAGGGGCGCCACCAGCGGCCCGGCGAAGCCGGTTCCGCGGTGGCACTGGAGCAGACCCGTCAGGTCAAGCTGGCGCCCCGTTCCTTTAGCAGCTCGCGCAGCAGCGAGCGGTGGCAGCGCGCTTCGTTCTCGCAGTAGCAGCCCATGGCGAAATGGCTGCCATGCGACAGCGCGGCCAGCAGGTCCAGCGTACGGCTGGCGTCGGGTTCGGCCATTTCGCTGCGGTACTTCTTGCGAAAGGCCGCCCATTCCTTGTCCGATGCGACCGCCTGGCCCAGCTGCATGGTTTCGGCGCTGGGTGCCAGGTTGGGGTACCACACGTCGTACCAGTCCTGCGATGCAAATTCAGCCTTGGGCACGCCGCGCGGCGGGCGGCGCACGGTGCCGATGCGCAGGCCTTCGCCGCTGGCGCGCGGCGTACCCAGGCGAACGATGCGGATGCTCATGGGGAACTCCTTTTGCGGAAAACCGTGACGTCCACCCCCAGGCTGGCGGACGGAAAGCGCAGGCGCAGCAGCTGCTGGCCCGCGTGCAGCACATAAAAGATGTCATCGGCGTCGTCGCAGCCTTCGCCGCGCAGGCGCGTGGCGCGGTAGCGCGTGCCCGTCAGGCGGGCCACCATCTGCAAGGCCGCGTCAAATTCATGGCGCAGGCCCACCAGCTGGGCCGGCTGGGTGCCTGCGGGCCAGTGCCGCGCGTCCATCTGCCAGGCCTGCAGCGCCTGGATGCGCCGCGCCAGCGCCGCCGGTTCGGCCATGCCGTCATACGCCAGGGTGCAGGCCTGGCCGTGCTGGATCAGCTGCGTCTGCGCGGCCTTGCGCGTGATGCGCAGGCTGCTGTCGGGGCGGCCCTGCGTGGTTTCGGCGGCCACCCAGTCGCCGTCCCAGGCCGGGTTGAGCGGCTGTGCGCCGGCCAGCGACATGGACAGCGCGCAGGCGGCCAGGCAGCAGGCCCGGCTCCGGTACCTGGTCAGGCACATCAGCACGCGCTTCATCACGTGCCCACCACGCCGCCGTCGGTGCGGCGCACCGCCACGATGGCCGAGCGCGGGCGCATGTTGCCGCCGTCGGGCCAGTGGCCGCTGGTGCCGCCGTCGTCGCTGGTCTCGCCCGGGTGCTGGATGTTCACGAACAGCGTGCGCCGGTCCGGCGTGACCACGCAGCCGGTGATTTCGCAGCCGCGTGGGCCTGTCATGAACCGGCGGATGCGGCCGGTGGCCACATTGGCGCACAGCATCTGGTTGTTGCCCAGCCGCGCGAGCGGCCCCTTGTGCATGCGCTGGCCCGACATGTCGGTCTGGATCCACAGCAGGCCACCGCTGTCAAAGTGCAGACCGTCCGGGGCGCCGAAGGCGTCGGCGTCCGCCGCCGGGTAGCGCGCCGCGCTGCCCGGCACGGCCGGGTCACCCGCCAGCGCAAAGATGTCCCAGTCAAACGCAGTGCTGGCGGCGTCGGCCCCGGCTTCGCGCCAGCGGATGATGTGGCCGGTGCCGTTGCCCGCGCGCGGGTTGGCGGCGTCCAGGCCGGGGCGCCCCGGAAGGCCGCGCTGGCTGTTGTTGGTCAGCGTGACGAACACCTCGCCGCTTTGCGGGTGCACCGCAATCCACTCGGGCCGGTCCATGGGCGTGGCGCCGGCGGCATCGGCCGCGCCGCGGGCGTTGATGACCACGTCGGCCAGCGTGGCCAGGCCGGGGGCGCCGGGCCGCAGCGCAAGCCATTGCCCGCGCCCGCCCGTGTCAAACCGCGCGGCGTACAGCGTGCCGTGGTCCAGCAGGTCGCGGTTGGCGGCGTAGCCGCCGGGACGCACGCGGTCGTGGCTGACGAACTTGTAGATGTACTCAAACCGGCCGTCGTCACCCATGTACACCGCCACGCGGGCGTCGCGGGTGAGGGTGCAGGTGGCGCTTTCCTGGCGCTTGCGGCCCAGGGCGGTGCGCTTGACCGGGGTGGACGTGGGGTCCATCGGGTCGATCTCCACCACCCAGCCAAAGCGGTTGGCTTCGTTGGGGTGGCGCGTGACGTCAAAGCGCTCGTCGTGCTGCCACCAGTCCACCCACTGGCCGCCGGGCGCCACGCCATAGCGGTGCAGGCTGGCGGGCAGGTCTGCGCGTGCCCTGCCAGGCCCGCCAAAGTAGCCCTGGAAGTTTTCTTCGCAGGTCAGGTAGGTGCCCCAGGGCGTGACGCCCATGGCGCAGTTGGCAACTGTGCCCAGCACCGCGTCGCCGGCCGGGTTCAGCGCGGTGCGCATGGCCGGTGCGCCGGCAGCCGGCCCGGCGATGCGCATGGGCGTGTTGCCATGGATGCGACGGGCATGACGGGATGGCAGCACCTGCTGCCAACCGCCCGGGCCCGCCGCCACCTCGATCACCGACACGCCCATGGCGTGCTGCGATTTGCGCACCCGCTCCAGGGAATTGGCGCCGCGCAGGCCGTCGGCGTGCAGCAGGCCTTCGTCGGTGTATTCGTGGTTAAGCACCAGCAGCCCGCGCCGGCCATCGCGCGCCAGTGGAAAAAAGTGCATACCGTCATGGTGCATGCCGGCCTGCAGGGCCTGGTCGGCCGCGGTGGTAGACGCGTCGGGCCGCCAGGGCGGCATGGTGCCGGGCATGCCGGTGGGATCGCCCCATTTGTAGAGCAGGGTGGTTTCATAGCCCGCAGGTACCACCAGGCTGTCGGCGGCGGATGGGGGTACAGCGCTGAAGCCCGGGGCGTCAGGCGCGTCGGCCGGCGGGGAGGGCGCTGGCCCGGCAGTGGCCGCGCAGCCGCTGCCCAGCAGGGCCACAACGGCGGCGACACCAGACGTCAGGATGGCGCGGCGGTCGGCATCAGCGGGTTGTTGCATGCGTAACGATAGAATGGCGAGCTTCGGAGCGTAGCGCAGTCTGGTAGCGCATCTGGTTTGGGACCAGAGGGTCGTAGGTTCGAATCCTATCGCTCCGACCAATTTTCTTCCCTCCCACTGCCCGTAGCTCAGTTGGATAGAGCAACAGCCTTCTAAGCTGTGGGTCGGGGGTTCGATTCCCTCCGGGCAGGCCAATTCCCCCCCAAACCGCGCGCCGAACGTCCTGACCATACTTACGTCTCGTCTTCTTGAATCCCTGAGGCCAATTACTACACTTGGTTTCACTTTTAACAAGGAGACGCATCGTGAGTACACCAAAGGCATCTATTTTTGGGCTCGCCTTCGTGCTTGCCATCATGGGGGGCGCGGCGCCCGCATTCGGAGCGCCTGCCACACCGGCCTCCAGCCTGGATGGCGCCAACACGGCCTGGATGCTGGTATCCACCGTGCTGGTGCTGCTGATGACCATGCCCGGCATCATGCTGTTCTACAGCGGCATGCTGCGCACGCGCAACACGCTGTCCATCATGGCCCAGACCATTGCCGGCATCGGTGTCATCACCGTCATGTGGGCCCTGGTGGGCTATTCGCTGGCATTCACGCCGGGCAACGCCTGGATCGGCGATTTGCGCCGCGTCATGGCCGAAGGCCTGATCGGCGGCGCCTCGGTGGCCATCCATCCGATCGCGCCAACCATCCCTGAAGCGGTGTTCTTCCTCTACCAGATGGCCTTCGCCATCATTACATTCGCCATCATCCTGGGCGCCACGGCCGAGCGGCTGCGCATTGGCGCCAGCATGGTGTTTGGCGCCATCTGGCTGGTGCTGGTCTATGCGCCGGTGGCGCACTGGGTGTGGCATCCCAACGGCTGGCTGATGGCCATGGGGCACATGGATTTTGCGGGTGGCACGGTTGTGCACATTCAGGCCGGCGCTGCCGGCTTGGCGGCGGCCATAGCGGTCGGCCCGCGCCAGGGTTTCGGCAAGCAGCCCATGGTGCCGCACAACCTGGCGCTCACCGTGCTGGGTGCCGGGCTGTTGTGGGCAGGCTGGTTCGGCTTCAATGCCGGCTCGTCCTACGAAGCCAGCGCCCGCGCCGCCGGTGCGCTGCTGGCCACCCAGCTGGCCGCCGGTGCGGGCGCGCTGTGCTGGGGCGTGGCCGAGATGTTCCGTCGCCAGCAGATGAGCGTGCTGGGCATGGCCACGGGCGCCATCGCCGGCCTGATCGCGGTAACCCCGGCCTCGGGCTACGTGGGCGTCGGCGGTGCGCTGGCCATCGGTGCAACCGCTGGTGTCGTGTGCTTCGCAGTGGTCACCACGTTCAAGCACTTCACGCACATTGATGATTCACTGGACGTGTTCGCGCTGCACGGCGTGGGCGGGGTGGTTGGCACGGTGCTCACGCCGGTCTTTGCCCTCAAGGCGATCGCACCCATCACGGCCGATGTCGCCACCAACGCACTGGGCGCGGCCGCCGTGATGGCCTATACCGGGCTCATGACCTGGGGCATCCTGAAAGCACTGGATTTCATTGCCGGCCTGCGTGTGAACCCGCGTGACGAGCACGTGGGGCTGGACCTGTCGCAGCACGGCGAGAGCCTCGCGTCCTGAACCGCTTTGCCAGGGGAACCTCATGACCGCCGCCATCTCCCACTCCGATGTCATCAACCTGGGCATGCGCATGGTGGTGCGCGTGCGCCATGAGTTCGGCTGCAGCATCAACGTGATGAACCTGCTGCATGATCAGGCGTACGCGCGCTCTGTCATCGAGATGGCGCGACGCAGCACCAGCGAGCAACTGCGCGAGCAGGGCGCCTATCTGGAGCGCATGATCATGGGCCCGCGCGACAGCAGCAGCCCGGCGGTGGCCCAGCAGGGCCCGGCTGCGGCGCCGTCCGCGGCCGCGCAGGAGGATGCCGAGCGGCATCGCGCCGCCGTGTTGCACAAGTACAAGGTCGGCTTGCGTTGAAGCGTTCGTGGCGCCGACGCCGGCCCGGGCCTGACCCTTCAGCCGCGAATGCCCGGTGCCACGGTGTCCCACATGCCCGACATCTGCGCGGAGCTCAGTCTCCAGGCCGGCGTGCCGCCGCGGCGGCGCCAGAAGCCGGCCAGCGCGCCCAGCCAGGCTGGCAGGGCCCGGGTGCGGGCCACGGGCTTGCGCTGGGTGCGGATCCTGGGCAGGGCGGCCACGGCGGCCAGCGACAGGATGCGCAGGTTGCGCCCGTCGCCCAGCGGCAGGTGGCCGTTGACCAGCGGGCTGGCGTGGCGCGCGGCTGCGGTTGCCGGCTCGGCCATCACGGCAGCGCCCGTCAGGATGCCGGTGACGTCGTGGGCCAGCAAGCCAAGCAGTTCGCCCTCATGGGTGACCACCAAGACGTTGGCGGCCAGCGCGCTGCCCAGCGGTTGGCCCAGCGCGCTGCGCAGGTCCACCACGGGTACCACCGCCTTGCCGCGTTGCAGGCCTCCGGCGATGCAGTCGGCCATGCCCCGCAGCGGAACCAGGGTGTCGCATGGCACGATTTCGCGCAATGCGCTCATGGGCACCGCCAGTTGCAGCTCTCCAAGGCGAAAGCCGCCGTAGGTACCTGCAGGTGCGGCGCGCGGCGGAGTCGACGGTGATAAGGCGATTGAGGTCATGGCATGGCTCCCACGGTTGATGGACTCATGACATGATTTCGGCAACCGCGCCCGACGCTTTAGGGAAATGAATGCTTTGTGCTGGGAGTTTTCCGTAAGCCGTGCCGGCCAGTCGCCTGGCGCCGTGAATTTTGTGGCTGTTTGGCACCTGCCGTACCTGGCCGCTGCGTGGGAGTCAGGGGCATCCGGCGGTTTGCTTCAATAATGCGGCTTTAGGGGAAATGATTCCAACATGTTCGACCGGCTCAAAAAGGCATTTTCCAGGGACGCGAAGGAAGGCTTTGCGCCCAGCTCGCAACTGGCCAATACACAGGTGTCCGAGTGGGCCGGCACGCAAGGATTTGGTTTCACGGGCATGGATGCCGGCAAGGGCTTTTCCCTGACCGGCAAGGTCAGCGGCAAATCCTGGCGGATGGAACTGGGCCGGCCGTCGCGCAATTTCATCCGGGGCGAGGAGCTGCGCGCCCGCGCCGAGCTGGGCATCAATGAAGATGCCGCCGTGCTGGTGATGAACCGCCCGCTGAAGGAAGCGCTGGAAAAAAAGGCCTATTCCATCTATACCGACAGCCTGCAGACCACGGCTGACCCCAACCTGCCCGAGGAAATGCGCTGGCTGTCCATGTACGAAGAGGTGGGCTGGGACAGCCTGCCGCGCCCGTTCTGGCAGCGCTACGCGATTCTGGCCGACCAGCGCGACAACGCGCTGGCCTTCATGGATGCCGGTCTGGCCGACCTGCTCGTGGGCTGGCCCGAGCCGGGGCCGCTGCCCGAGGTGCCGTTCATGCTGATGCTGCTGCGCGGCAAGGCCTATCTGCGCATGGAATACAACCCGCCCGAGATGGCCACGCTGCAGCATGCGGCGGCCATCTTCACCAGCGCCTGCGAGTCCGCCCTGGGCGGACTGTCCACCGACATCGCCATTTGATCAGCCCAAGCGCAGCACACGCGGTGACAAGCGTGGGGGTGCTGGCTAGCTACCGCGCGTGATGGGCACCTCAGCGTCGCGGCCATAGGCGCCGTACTTGCCCAGCTCCCACTTGGCGATGGCATTGCGGTGCACTTCGTCCGGGCCGTCGGCAAAGCGCAGGGTTCGCGCGCTCGCATAGGCGTGGGCCAGCGGGAAGTCGTCGCACATGCCGCCGCCGCCATGCACCTGCATGGCCCAGTCGATCACCTGGCACGCCATGGTGGGCGCAACCACCTTGATCATGGCGATCTCGGTGCGCGCGACCTTGTTGCCTGCCACGTCCATCATCCAGGCGGCCTTGAGCGTGAGCAATCGCGCCATGTCGATCTTGCAGCGCGCCTCGGCAATACGTTCCTGTGTCACCGTTTGCTGGGAAACAGCCTTGCCGAAGGCCACGCGTGACGACGCACGCTTGCACATCAGCTCCAGCGCGCGCTCGGCCATGCCGATCAGGCGCATGCAATGGTGGATGCGCCCCGGCCCCAGGCGGCCTTGCGCGATCTCGAAGCCGCGGCCTTCGCCCAGCAGGATGTTGCTGACCGGCACGCGCACGTTTTCAAAGTACATCTCGACGTGGCCGTGCGGCGCGTCGTCATAGCCCATGACGTTGAGCGGTCGCACGATGCGGATGCCCTTGGCATCTGCCGGCACCAGCACCATGCTCTGCTGCGAATGGCGGGGTGCCTCGGGGTCGGTTTTGCCCATGGTGATGTAGACCGCGCAGCGCGGGTCGGCCGCGCCGGAGATCCACCACTTGTGGCCGTTGATGACGTAGTCGTCGCCGTCGCGCTCGATGCGCGTGCAGATGTTGGTGGCGTCACTGGACGCGACTTCAGGCTCGGTCATGGCAAAGGCCGAGCGGATCTTGCCTTCCAGCAGCGGCTTGAGCCAGCGCGCCTTGTTGGCCGTGTCGCCATAGCGGGCGATGGTTTCCATGTTGCCGGTGTCGGGTGCCGAGCAGTTGAAAACCTCGCTGGCCCAGATCACGCGGCCCATGATCTCGGCCAGGGGTGCGTATTCCTGGTTGGTCAGGCCCGCGCCTTCATAGCCCGAGGCCTGGGCGCTGTCCACCGGCAGGAACAGGTTCCACAGTCCGGCGGCCTGGGCCTTGGGCTTGAGGTTTTCAATGGTCTGCAGCGCGCTCCAGCGCTTGCCGGCGGCGGTGTTGGCTTCGAGTTCTTCCTTGTAGGTCTTTTCGTTCGGGTAGATGTAGTCGTCCATGAACTTCAGCAGGCGGGCCTGAAGTTCCTTGGTCTTGGGGGAGTATTCAAAGTCCATGTGGTTCTCCGTTGGAATCGGGGTTGTCAGGCCTGGCGTGCGAACTTCCAGGCCATCTCGGCCAGGCCGCGCGCGCCCGCGCCGGAGCTTGCGGCCTGCGCGCTGGAGGCGGTGCCGGCCTCCACGCGCTTGGCAATGCCCTGCAGGATGGCGGCCAGGCGGAACAGGTTGTAGGCCATGTAGAAGTTCCAGTCGGCCTTCAGCGCGGCCGGCGTGGTGAGGCCGGTGCGCTCGCAGTACAGGCGGATGTATTCGTCTTCGGTAGGGATGCCCAGGCTGGTCACGTCCAGGCCACCGATGCCGCGGAACGAGCCGGGCGGGATGTGCCAGGCCATGCAGTGGTAGCTGAAGTCGGCCAGCGGATGGCCCAGCGTGGAAAGCTCCCAGTCCAGCACGGCAATCACGCGCGGCTCGGTGGCATGGAACATCAGGTTGTCCAGGCGGTAGTCTCCATGCACGATGGACACGCGCGTTTCGTCGCGCGCATCGGCCGGGATGTGCGCCGGCAGCCACGCCATGAGTTCGTCCATTTCGGCAATCGGCTGGGTGATGGACGCGACGTACTGCTTGCTCCAGCGGCCGATCTGGCGCTCGAAATAGTTGCCGGGCTTGCCGTAGCCGGCCAGGCCACGGTCGGCGAACTGGACCGAGTGCAAGGCCGAGATCACGCGGTTCATCTCGTTGTAGATCGCGCCGCGCTCGGCATTGGACATGCCGGGCAGGGACTGGTCCCACAGCACGCGGCCCTGCATGAACTCCATGATGTAGAAAGCGCGGCCGATCACCGCCTCGTCCTCGCACAGGCAGTACATCCGCGGCACCGGCACATCCGTGCCGTGCAGGCCGCGCATGACGGCAAACTCACGCTCGATCGCGTGCGCCGACGGCAGCAGCCTGGCCACCGGGCCGGGCTTGGCGCGCATGACGTAGCTGCGCGTGGGTGTGAGCAGCTTGTACGTGGGGTTGGACTGGCCGCCCTTGAACATCTCGACCGTCAGCGGCCCCTTGAAGCCGTCCAGGTGGGCGTCCAGCCAGGCCGACAGCGCGGCGACATCGAACGCATGTTTGTCGGTGACGGGGCGGGTGCCGGTGAAGTGCTCGAAGTCGGTCATGGCGCGCAGGGTGGGGGCAAAGGTGATGTCTCAGGTGTCGGTTTCAATAATGCGCATCAGCGCGTCACGGTTGCGCACGACCAGGCCACCCGGCTCGATGCGGATCACGTTCTCGCGTTCCATGGCCTTGAGCTCCTGGTTCACGCGCTGGCGCGAGGCGCCCAGCAGCTGGGCGAGCTCTTCCTGGGCCAGTTGCAGGCCGATGCGCACCTCGCGCCCGTCGGACAGCGAGGGCACGCCATAGCTGCGCACCAGGTGCACCAGCTGCTTGGCCAGCCGCGCGCGCAGGGGCAGCGTGTTGAGGTCTTCCACCAGCCCGAACAGCTGGCGGATGCGCCGCGCGTGCAGGCGCAGCATGGCCTCGTACAGCTCCACGTGCTGGCTCAGGATCTTGCGCAGGTCGCCGCGCGCCACGCACAGGATGGTGGTGTCCCCATGCGCATAGGCATCGTGGGTGCGCCGGTCGCCGTCGAAGATGGCCACATCGCCGAACCAGATGCCGGGCTCCACATAGGTCAGCGTGACCTGCTTGCCCGAGATCGAGGTGGAGCTCACCCGCACCGCGCCCATCGCGCAGGCAATCCATTCCTCGGGCGCATCGCCGCGGGCGGCGATCAGCTCGCCGTCCTTGTAGCGTTTGACGTAGGCGCATCGGAGTATGTCGTGCCGCAGTGATGGTGAAAGTGAGGAAAACCAGCGACCGGCGTTGATCGCTTCTCGTTCCTCGATGGTAAGAATGGGGTCGTCCATGGTCTGTCTTTTGCGTGACTGATGACAGGACGATTGTCGCGTGCGGGACCGCGACACAGCCTCAGGGTTGTCACCTGAAGCACATGGCTTTTGTGGGCGTTACTCGTACCTGGGCGTCTGCCGGGCGAGGAAGGCCGAGATCCCGATGCCGCCGTTCACGTGGTGCAGGTTGCGCACGAAGTGGTCGCGCTCGCTCGCCAGGTGCGTGCTCAGTGGCGCATGGTCCGCGTCGTTGAGCAGCTCCTTGGCGCTGGCCAGCGCATTGGCCGCACGCGCGTTCAGCCCGCTGGCCAGCGCCAAGGCGTCCGTCAGCGCCTGGCCTGGCACGGCGAGGCGGTTGACCACGCCCAGCGCGTGCAGGCGTTGCGCGCCGATGCGCTCGCCGCACAACAGCAGTTCGGCGGCGAGCTGGCGCGGCAGTACCCGCGCCAGGCTCCAGCTGCCGCCGCCGTCGGGTGACAGCGCCACGGTGCTGTAGGCCATGACAAACACCGCGTCGTCCGCCGCGACGATCAGGTCGCAGGCCAGGGCCAGCGAAAAGCCAGCACCGGCGGCGGCACCCTCGACGGCGGCGATCACCGGTTTGGGGAAAGTCCGTATCGCTTCGATCCAGGTGTGCAGGCCCTCGATGCTCTGGGCCTGCACCTCCGGTGGCTGCTGGCGGTTGCCCAGCAGCCGGTTGAGGTTGCCCCCGGCGCAGAAATTGGTGCCCTCACCGGCGATGACGACCGTGCGGACCTCGGGGCTGGTTTCCGCCACGCCCAGCGCCTCGATACCCGCCGCATAGATCTCCGGCCCCAGCGCATTGCGGAACTCCGGGTTGCTGATGGTCAGCACCATGGTCTGGCCATGGCTGGTGCTCTTGAGTGCCGCGGTCATGTCAGGGTCCGCTTTCGTCATGCAGCAGCGACAGGCCGATCGCGCCGCGCCGACGCAGCCAGGGGCTGGGGCGGTAGCGCGGGTCGCCATAGACCGTGCCCATGTTGAACAGCACCTCCAGCACATTGGCCGGGCCGTACCGGTCGCCCATGGCCAGCGGGCCCAGCGGGTAGCCCAGGCCCAGCGTGACCGCCGTTTCCAGATCGGCAGGCGTGCAGATGCGCTGCTGGCAGATGTCGGATGCAATGTTGACGATGGTGGCCAGCACCCGCTGGGTGACAAAGCCGCCGCTGTCGCGAATCACGCTCACGGGTTTGCCGTCGCGCGCGAACAGCGCGTGGGCGGCGTCTCGCATGTCGGCGCGCGTGGCGGGATTGGTGGCCAGCACGCGGCGCTTCGTGGCCTTGTCATCGATCAGCATGTCGATGCCTACGGTGCGTGCCGGGTCCAGGCGCTCCACCACCGACACGGTGGTCACGTCAAAGCCCAACGGCGCCACCAGCGTCAGTGCCTGCGCAGACGGCGACTGGCCGGTTTCGATGTGCGCGCCCAGGTCCTTGAGCAGCTGGTACAGCTCGGCACGGCGGGTGGCCCGCGTGGACACCCACACCGGCGGGAGCTCGGTCACCTGGGGCACGGCAGGTTCGGGCGGCACCTGGGCGGCCCCGTCCACATAGCGGTAAAACCCCTCAGAGGTCTTGCGCCCGAGAACCCCGCCGGCCAGGCGCTGGGCTGCAATGACCGTGGGGCGGTAGCGCGGCTCTTCGTAGTACTGGCGGTAGACCGACTCCATGACGGGCTGCGACACGTCCAGCCCGGTCAGGTCCATCAGCTCGAACGGTCCGAGCTTGAAGCCGGCCTGGTCCTTCAGGATGCGGTCGATGGTGGCGAAATCGGCTACCCCCTCGGTGACGACACGCAGGGCCTCGGTGTTGTAGCCACGCCCGGCGTGGTTGACGATGAACCCGGGCGTGTCCTGCGCCTGCACCGGCGTGTGCCCCATCTGCCGCGCATAGTCAGCCAGCCTTTCGCAAACTGCGGTGTCCGTCTTCAGGCCCGCGATGACTTCCACCACCTTCATGAGCGGCACGGGATTGAAGAAGTGGTAGCCGGCCATGCGCCCGGGATGTTTGAGGCCCGCGGCGATGCTGGTGACCGACAGCGAAGAAGTGTTCGTGGCCAGCACGGCCTGCGGCGCTACCAGCCCTTCGAGCTCGGCGAACAGGGACTTCTTGATATCCAGGCGCTCCACCACAGCCTCGATCACCATGTCACAGCCAACCAGGTCGGCCAACGTGGCCGCCGGCTGCAGGCGGGCCTTGAAGGCCGCCACCTGACCTGCGTCCAGCCGGCCCTTGTCCGCCAGCTTGTCCCATTGCGAACTAACGGCGTCGAGGGCCTTGACCACGGCCTCATGCTGGGTATCAAAAATCTTGACGGTACTGCCGGCCTGGGCGGCAATCTGGGCAATGCCGCGGCCCATGGCACCGGCGCCCACGACGCCGACGTTGTGAAAGACAGGATTCATGGCGGCGATTATCACGCAGGCCTTTGCGACGCGCGTATACCTGCCACCGTGGCTGTCCTGCCTGTGCCAGAATCCCTTCCAGTCCATGAAACCGAACTTGAAGTTGCGCCAAACCGTTGCCGGGGGTGTGTTGTTGCTTGCTGCCTTGGGCAGTACAGCCATGACCCTGGGCCGCACGCGCGGCGCGGCCCTGATCGGCCGGCCGCTGGACCTGTCGGTCCAGGTCCGCCTGGAGGCAGCCGAGGAGGCTTCCTCGTCCTGTTTTGAGGCGGATGTCTTTCATGGCGACAACCGCGTCGATGCCAGCCGGGTGGCCGTCCAGTTTCAGCCGGCGGCCGGGGCGCTGGACGCCAGCGTGCGGATTCGCTCGTCGGCCGTCGTGGACGAGCCGGTGGTGACGGTTTACCTGCGCGCGGGCTGCGCGCAGAAGGTCACGCGCCGCTACGTGCTGCTGGCGGATTACCCCACCGATACAGGCGCTGCCACGCAGCCGGTGCAGGTCGTGCCGCCCGTCGTTGCCGCTGCGCCGGGCGCGTCGCCGGTACCTGCACCTGCACCTGTTGCCGTTGCACCTGTGCCGGCTGCTTCTGCTGCTTCTGCTACCAGCGCGGCCGGCGCAAGCGCGGGTGCGGCGGCCGCGCCGGCGCGCCCCCGGCCCGCACGCCCGGCGGCCCCGGCGGCGCAGCCCGTGCCCAAGGCCGCCCCCGCGCAACGGCCCGCAGCGGTGGTTCGGCGGCCCGCGCCAGCCGCACCGGCGGCGCGCTCGCGGCTCAAGCTCGACCCGCTGGACCTGCTCATCGAACGCGACCCGACGCTGCGCTCGTCGACCGAAATGCTCACGGCGCCGACGGACAACCCCCAGGCCAGGGCGCAGGCCGCCGCGCTGTGGCGCGCCATCAACGCACAGCCTCAGGACATCCTGCGCGATACCCAGCGCATGCAGGCACTGGAAGCCGACGTCAAGGGCCTGCGCGAGCAGACGGCCCGCAACCAGGCCAGCCTGAATGACCTGCGTGCGCAACTGCAGCAGGCCCAAAGTGAACGCTATGCCAACGGGCTGGTGTACGCGCTGCTGGTCTTGCTGACCCTGGCGCTGGCTGGTGCCGGCTATCTGTGGCAGCGGTCGCGAAACGCGGCATTCAGCCGCCAGGACTGGTGGCGTCAGGGTGAAACGGCCGGCGGCGATCCCGAGCAGGTGGGGCCAGACTCGCTGATGCCGTCGCTTGCACCCCACAAGGCCGGGCCCCCGTCGAGGAGCCAGGGCGCCACGTCGGTCGTGGACGTGGACCTGGACGTTGATGAGTCCATGTTTGCCACGCTCAAGACGGCGAGGCCCGTGGTGCCGCCGCCTGAGCCCGCGCCGGCGGTGGCACGTGCCGTGGATCACGGCGATTTTGTCGCCAGCATCCCCGGCAGCGCGCGCGCCGTGAATGCGGAGGAGCTTTTTGACATCCAGCAGCAGGCGGACTTTTTCATCTCGCTTGGCCAGCACGAGCAAGCCATCGAAGTCCTGAAAAACCACATCAGCGACAACGTGGAGACCAGCGCGCTGGCCTACCTTGACCTGCTCAAGATCTACCATGCGCTGAACCGCCGCGAAGAATACGACCAGCTGCGCGAGGACTTCAACAAGGTGTTCAACGCCCAGGTGCCGGTGTTTGACGCATACAGCGACAAAAGCAGCGGGCTGGAGGCTTACCACAATGCGCTCGCCCGCATTGAGGCCTTGTGGCCATCGCCCAAGGTGCTGGAGATCATTGAAGAATCGATTTTCCGCAAGCCCGGCAGCGGTGATGGCGAGGCATTCGGCCTGGAGGCCTACCGCGAGCTGCTGCTGCTGTATGCGATGGCCAAGGATGTGGTGGAGCGCGGCGGCAACGTCATGGATTTCGATATGTCGGGCCTGTCGCAGCCGCCGGGCGTGGATGGCCAGCAGACGTCAGGCTTTTCCAACACATCCATCCAGCCGCTGTCGGCGTCGCTGGAGATGGAGCGCCAGTCTGGATCGGAGCGCGACTCCTCCGGCAACTCGCTGGGCTCGGCGGACGACGACGACGTGCCGCTGCCCGATATACCCATGCCGCGGCCGTCACCGCGGCTGGGGCTTGACATCGACTTGTCCGAGCCTGCGCCGCTGACGTCTGCCTTCATGGAAATTGCCGACGATCCCAAGCGAAACGCGGGACCTGACCCGACGCTGGGTCTGCCCCTGGATTCCATCGACAGCGGCACGGACGACGACAAGCCCGCAGACAGCAACCTGGTTGATTTTGACCTGTTTGACGCCGCGACCGAGCGCGACATCGCGCCGAGGAAGCCCAAGCGCTGAGACCTCAGACCGGGCGGCGGATCAGCGCGTGCCGGGTGGCCCACCAGCTGACGCCCATGGCCGCCAGCAGCCCCGCCAGGCCTGCCCAGCTCAGCAGGCCCATCTGGCCGTGAGCAATAAGCCAGCCGCCGCTGGCCGCGCCCACGGCCTGACCGGCATACATGGCCGAGGTGTTGAGCGCAATCGAAGCCGCGGCCAGCGCCGGCGCGATGCCTGCCAGGCGGGCCTGTTGCGCCGAATTGGACGAAAAGCAGCCCAGGGCCCAGGGGACGGCCACCAGCGCGGCCAGTACCAGGCTGCTGCCCAGTGGCCACAGCAGCAGGCTCAGGGCCATGCTGGCGATACCCAGCATCACGCAGCGTGACGCGCCGAAGCGGTCAACATGGCGCGACATCAGCACGTTGCCCAGAAAACCAAAGGCACCGAACCACATGAAAAACAGGCCAAGCTGGCCCGGCGTGACACCCAGCCGGGCCTTGTAGAAAGGCGCGAAGTACGAGAACAGCACGAACTGTCCCGCCGAGTACAGCAAGGTGACGGCGATGCACAGCATGAGCGCGGGCGAGCGCAACGTCTCCTTCCAGGCATTCAACGTCAAGGCGGGCGGCTTCACGCCGTCGGGCATGGCGCGCCAGACCCAGATGGCGCTTGCCAGGCTCAAGGCGCCGACCAGTGCAAACGCCGTTCGCCAGCCCCAGGTCCCGCCAATCAGCGCTCCCAGCGGCATGCCCAGCACCGACGCCACGGACCAGCCCAGAAACACAAACGTAATGGCGCGCCCGCGTTGTTCGGCCGGTACCAGCAGGCTCACGCAGGCGGCGGCCTGCGGCGTGAAGATGGCCGGCGAAATGACGGCCAGCACCCGCATGGGAAGCAGGGCGCCAAACGAGGGCATCAGCGTGCAGGCCAGGTGCAGCGCGCCGAACCACAGCATCGAAAGGGCCAGCAGGCGGCGGCGGTCCCAGCCTGCCACCACGGCGGCCAGCAGCGGTGCGCCCAGGCACATCAGCAACGCGCCCGCCGAAATGAGCTGCCCCGCCACCGGCACCGACACCTGGAGCGAACTGCTGATGTCATTCAGCGTGCCTGGCACGACCATCACGCCGGTGCCGATCACGAAGTTGCCGAACAGCAGTGCCCACAGCGCGCCGGGCAGGGCGGGGGCGGGGGTAGGGGCGGCTTTCAGCGTCGCACCTGCAAGGCGCCGGGGTTCACGATGTTGGTCGGCGTCCCCTTGATGAAATTGACCACATTGTCAAAGGCCACGCTGAAGAGCAGCTCATAGTTTTCCTGCTCGACGTAGCCAATGTGGGGCGTGCAGATGCAGTTCTCCAGGCGCAGCAGCGCGTGGCCTTGCAGGATGGGCTCGCTTTCGAATACATCAATGGCAGCCATGCCGGGCCGCCCGCGGTTCAGTGCCACCAGCAGAGCATCGGGCCCCAGCAGCTCGGCACGTGAAGTGTTGACGAACAGCGCCGTGGGCTTCATGCGCGAGAGGTCCTCGAGGGTGACGATGCCCGCGGTCTCGTCGTTCAACCGTAGGTGCAGCGAGAGGACATCGCTTAGTGAAAACAGATGTTCGCGGCTGTCGGCGGCCTCGCAGCCGTCGGCCTGCGCCTGCTGGCGGGACGGCTCGCGCCCCCACACCAGGACATTCATCCCGAAGGCCTTGCCGTAGCCGGCGACCAGTTGGCCAATACGGCCATACCCCCAAATGCCAAGGGTCTTGCCCCGCAACACGGTACCCAGCCCAAAATTGGTGGGCATGGAGGCGCTTTTCAGGCCCGACTGCTGCCAGCCGCCGTGCTTGAGCGTGCTGATGTACTGGGGCAGGCGCCGCGTGGCCGCCATGACGAGCGCCCATGTCAGCTCAGCCGGGGCCACCGGGCTGCCCGTGCCCTCAGCCACGGCAATGCCGCGTTCGGTGCAGGCAGCGACATCAATATGGGGGCCAATCCGGCCAGTCTGGGCGATCAGTTTCAGCCGTGGGAGCTTTTCAATCAGCTGGTGCGTGATCTGGGTGCGTTCGCGGATGAGCACGATCACGTCGGCATCACGCAGCCTGACCGACAGCTGGCCGATACCCTTGACGGTGTTGGTGTAGACCTTGGCCGGATAGGCGTCGAGCCTTTCCGCGCAGCGCAGCTTGCGTACGGCGTCCTGATAGTCGTCAAGGATCACGATGTTCATGCGCCCGATTGTGCCTTGGGCGCGTGCTGCCCCGGTGCCTGCAGGATGGGCGCGGCACCGCTACGATGGCGACCTTTGCACCGCATCAACACCCAAGGAGATTCCATGTCCGTTTCGATGTCATCCGTGAGCCAACCGGTGTTCGGGCAGATGCTCGGCAACCTGAGCCACTTCCTCGACAGGGCGCAGGCTCATGCGGAGGCGAAGAAGTTTGAGCCTGCCGTGCTGCTGCAATCGCGCCTGGCGCCCGACATGCTGCCCCTGACCCGCCAGATCCAGATTGCCTGCGACGCCGCCAAGAACGGGGTGGCGCGCCTGTCGGGCGTGGAGGCACCGAAGTTTGACGACACGGAATCCAGCCTCGGCGAGCTGACCGAACGCATCCGCAAGACGCAGTCTTATCTGGCGTCGGTGCCAGCGCAGCGGCTGGACGGCAGCGAGGAAAGGGAGATCACTTTCCCGGTGGGCAAGGACAAGACCCGTACGATGAAGGGCGAGGCCTACCTCAAACACTGGGTGCTGCCCAACTTCTTTTTCCATGTGACCACGGCCTACGCCATCCTCCGGCACAACGGCGTGGAACTGGGCAAGGCAGATTACCTGGCAGGCAACAAGGCCTGAGCGCACCAACCCCGCTGGACAGACCGTCAGTGGCGGGCAGCTTCCAGTGCGGCCAGACGGTCCAGTTCGGCGCAAACGTCGGCCAGGCGGCCCGAAATCACCAGGCGCCCACCAGACGGCGCGCGCGGACTGTCCCTGTCCATGACGCGCACGACCCGCAATGGCCGCTGGATGCGGCGGGCGCAGCCGCTGATTTTGAGCGGTGCAACCCGTGCGGCGGCGCAGGAGGGTGCCATCACGGCGGGCGATACCGGGCGTTGCGGTTGCACAGGAGACAAAAACCACGCCAACAGATCGTGCAGCGGGGTAAAAAGGCCGTGAACGGCAGACATTGCGATTCCCATGTGAAAACTCCTAACAGCAGAGATTGGACACAGGCAGGATTCGGAACCAGGGCTGATGCAGGGTGATGGCGACTTGCGCCATACGCCCGCCACCTGCGGCAGCCCTTGTGTGACAGCAGGTTTACATCAGCATGGTGTTGCGGATCAGGCCGACGGCAAGGCCTTCAATCTCGAAGGGTTCCCCCGGCTCCACGATGATCGTTTGGTAGTCCGGGTTTTCCGCGTGCAGCTCGATCAGGTGCTTGTTGCGGCGAAAGCGCTTGACAGTGACTTCCTCGCCCAGACGTGCCACCACGATCTGGCCATTCTTGGCGTCCTTGGTGGCTTGCACGGCCAGCAGGTCGCCGTCCATGATGCCGGCGTCGCGCATGGACATGCCGCGCACCTTGAGCAGGTAATCAGGTTTGCGCTGGAACAGGCTGCTTTCCACGTAGTAGGTCTGGTCTACGTGTTCCTGCGCGAGAATGGGTGAGCCTGCCGCCACGCGGCCAATCAGTGGCAACGCCAGCTGGGCCAGGCTTGGCAGTGGCAGGGAAAATTGCTTGATGCGGGATTCGTTGATGGAGCGAAGCGTTTCGCTCTTGAGCCGGATGCCGCGGGATGTGCCGCTGACGAGTTCAATGACGCCCTTGCGTGCGAGGGCCTGGAGGTGTTCTTCGGCGGCGTTGGCAGATTTGAAGCCCAATTCGGAAGCGATCTCGGCGCGTGTGGGTGGCGCACCAGTGCGCGCAATAGCGCTCTGGATGAGTTCCAGAATCTGTTGCTGCCGCGCGGTGAGTTTCGGGCTTTCGATCATGGCGGTTCCTTTTCAGGCGTCTGGGTCAAGGCAAGCTGTCTTAATATCCAGTAACTGTATTTTTAACCAGTTTTTGAAAGTTTGCAAGTGAGCGTCAAGAAAATTGTGGTTCTGGGCACGGGTGGCACGATTGCCGGCACGGCGGCGAGCCCCGGGGACAACGTCGGCTACACCGCCGCCCAGGTGGGTGTTGCGCAGTTGCTTGCGCCTGTTGCGGCGCTGCAGGGGCTGCCGCTGCACACCGAACAGGTGGCGCAACTGGACAGCAAGGACATGACGTTTGAGGTCTGGCGTACGCTTGCGCTGCGCTGCGCCCACTGGCTTGCGCAGGACGATGTTCAGGGCCTGGTCATCACCCACGGCACCGACACGCTGGAAGAAACAGCCTATTTCCTGCAGGCTGTGCTCGCGCCTGCGAAGCCGGTGGTGCTGACCTGCGCCATGCGCCCGTCCACTGCCATGGTGCCCGACGGGCCTCAAAACCTGGTGGATGCCGTGACGGTGGCGTGCCTGCCCGCAGCGCATGGTGTGGTGGCCGTGTGTGCGGGGGTGATCCACGGTGCGAATGACGTGCAGAAGGTGCACACCTATCGGCTGGATGCATTTGGCAGCGGGGATGCCGGGCCGCTGGGGTATGTGGAGGAGGGGGCGGTGCGGGTGCTGCGGCCATGGCCGGCCGGCGAACCAGCGCCGGCTGCTGCAGCCCTGGCCGCGGTGGCGACGTCCGTCCGGGCCGTGCCGCAAGTGGAAATTGTGCTGAGCCACGCCGGAGCCACCGGTGCGCTTGTCCGGGCGCTGGCGGCGCAGGGGGTGCAAGGCATCGTCGTTGCAGGCACTGGCAACGGCACCCTGCACAGCAACCTGCTGGCCGCCTTGCATGATGCCCGTCAAGCAGGGATGCGCGTGGTGCGCGCCACGCGCTGCGCCAATGGCCGTGTACTGGCCACTGGCGCCGACGCTTTCCCGGACTCCCGGGGCCTTTCGCCCGTCAAGGCGCGGATTGCCTTGATGCTTGAGCTCATGCACTGACCCGTTGACCGCATGTTCACCGCGATCAAAACCCACGCCTGGGCCTACCCCGCGCTCGAGATCGTCCATATTGCGGGCATCGCGTTGCTGCTTGGCAACCTGGTACTGCTGGAATTGCGCGTGTTGGGCCGCGGTGCGGCGCTGCCGGTGCATGAGCTGGCGCGCCTGAGCCTGTCGACTGCCCTGGCGGGCTTTGGCCTGGCCGGGGTTTCGGGCTTGCTCATGTTTGCGTCCCAGCCCGAGGAACTCCTGACCAACCGTGCATTCACATTGAAGATGCTGCTGCTGCTTGTAGCGGGCTGCAATGCGGCATGGTTTCACGGGCGCAGGTCACTGGACCGGCTGGACGCAGTGGCCCGCGTGCAGATGATTGCCTCAACCCTGATCTGGCTGGCCGTGATTGCCTGCGGCCGCTGGATTGCTTACCTCTAGGAGTCGTCCATGTTCAATCGTCGTACCCTGATGGCCGCCGGCGCCCTCGCCCCGCTGGGCGCCTGGGCCCACCATGGCTGGAGCAGCTTTGACCAGGATCGCCCGATCTATCTCGAAGGCCGGGTCACCAGGGCCAAATGGCAGAACCCTCATGCCGAGCTGGAGCTGGAAGTGCCGGCGGGGCTGAAGGTGCCGGCGGACCTGGCGCAGCGCACCGTGCCGGCGCAGTCGTCGCCCGTAGACGGCAAGGCCCTGCTGGCCAAAGCCGTGGTGCCCAACCGCAAGGACCGCAAGTGGGAGGTGGAACTGGCACCTCTGACCCGCATGGAAGCCTGGAAGGTTGCCCCGATCAAGGCCGGTGACATGCTCTCGCTGGTCGGATTTACCTTCAAGGACGAGAAGGGCGGCGCGATTGTGCGCGTCGAATATCTGTTCGTTGACGGCAAGGCCTATGGCCTGCGATCCAGCCCGGCTTGACGGCCTTTTCAGGCAGCCAGTGCCTGCATGGCGCGCGCGGTGATCTCTTCAACCGAGCCCGTGCCGCTGATGGCGCGGTACTTGGGCGCGTTCACCGGGTCTGCCTTGGCCCAGCTCGAGTAGTAATCCACCAGCGGCCGGGTCTGGGCGCTGTAGACCTCCAGGCGTTTCTTGACGGTTTCCTCGCGGTCGTCGTCGCGCTGGATCAGCGGTTCGCCCGTCACATCGTCCTTGCCTTCCATCTTGGGCGGATTGAACTTGACGTGGTAGGTGCGGCCCGACGCGGGATGCGAGCGGCGCCCGCTCATGCGCTCAATGATGGCGTCAAACGGCACGTCGATTTCCAGCACATAGTCGAGCTTGACGCCGGCGGCCTTCATGGCGTCGGCTTGCGGAATGGTGCGTGGGAAGCCGTCAAACAGGAAACCCCTGGCACAGTCGGGCTGGGCAATGCGTTCCTTGACCAGGCTGATGATGAGGTCATCGCTGACCAGCGCGCCGGACTTCATCACGGCGTCGGCCTGCAGGCCCAGCGGGGTGCCGGCCTTGACGGCGGCGCGCAGCATGTCGCCGGTGGAGATCTGGGGAATGCCGAACTTCTGGCAAATGAACGCGGCCTGCGTACCTTTGCCGGCGCCGGGTGCGCCCAACAGAATCAGTCTCATGGATGTCCTCGGATAGTGTGAAATCGGCGTGCGCTGCAGGCGCCGGGGCAGGCGCCGGGCCGTCGCGCATCATTGCGGCAGAGGATAGCACGCGTGCCCTTTACCGCGCCTTACGAACGGGCCCACCCGCCACCGGGTCATCCCGTACTGGCCGCAAGCGACCGCGCGGGGCTCAAAACAGCCTGCGAACGCGCTCCAGGTCTTGCGGGGTGTCCACGCCCGGGCCGGGCGCCTGGTCGGTGACGTGCACCGCGATCCGGTGGCCATGCCACAGGGCGCGCAATTGTTCGAGCGCTTCGGTCACCTCCATGGGAGCCTGCGCCAGCGTGGGAAACTGTCGCAGGAAATCCACCCGATAGCCGTAGATGCCTATGTGGCGCAGCGGCCGGGGATCGGGCAGGGCGTGCATCCCCTGGGTGAATCCGTCGCGCCACCACGGGATGCAGGCGCGGCTGAAATACAGCGCCATGCCCCGCGCATCGGTCACGACCTTGACGACATTGGGGTTGGCGAATTCCGCCACATCTTCAATGGCGTGCGCAGCCGTGCTCATGGTGGCTTGCGGGTGCGATGCCAGCATGGCCGCCACGGCGTCGATCAGCGCCGGGTCGATCAGGGGCTCGTCGCCCTGCACATTGACCACCACCTCATCGCCCCCCAGTCCCAGCAACGCACAGGCCTCGGCCAGCCTGTCGCTGCCCGAAGGGTGGTCAGCCCGGGTCAGCAGGGCCTGGACGCCGTGGGCTTCACAGGCCTGCACGGTCAATGGGCTGTCGGCCGCCACGACCACCCGGGCCGCAGCCGACGCTGTCGCGCGCCGGGCCACGCGCACCACCATGGGCAGCCCGCCGATGTCGGCCAGGGGTTTGTCGGGCAGGCGGGTGGATGCCAGGCGCGCCGGCACGATGACGGTGAAGCTCATCCCACCAGCGGCGTGCGCTCGGGCAGCTGTTCAAGTTCTTCGTCGCTGAGTGTGCGGGCCTCGGCTTCCAGCATGACGGGAATGCCGTCGCGCACCGGGTAGGCCAGGCGTGCGCTGCGCGATACCAGCTCGGCCCTGTCCCGGTCCAGCAGCAGCGGGCCCTTGGTCACCGGGCACACCAGAAGTTCAAGCAGTTTGGGATCCATGCGGCAATGATAGCTTTGCATCCAGCAAGGCATCGAATGCCTGGACCAGCCCGGCATCCAGCGTGACCTGCAGCGGCACGGCCCATGCATCGGGCCGACGGGTCCAGAGTTTGACGGCGTCCTTTTCCGTGCATACCAGGGTGTTCGCGGCATTCAGCGCGGCCAGGGTGCCGGTGAAGTCGTTGTGGTCTGGCAGCGCCAGGGCCTCGTCAAGCAGCAGGCCCTGTTCGCGCAGCATGGCAAAAAAAGCTGAGGGCTGCGCGATGCCAGCCAAAGCGGTCAAGGGCACGCCTGCCAGCGCAGTCAGCGGTGTTGTGCTGCCGTCGGCGCGCACGGCATGGCGGGCCAGGCTGCGCCGGGCGCGCCAGCCGCCAAAAGCCGGGTGGCTGCCGGTGTGCACCACCAGGTCCACCCGGCGCGGCCAGGGTTCACGCAGCGGCCCGGCCGGCAGCAGCCAGCCGTTGCCGGTGCCGCGGTCATCAAAGGCGCAGACCTCGATGTCGCGCGCCAGCGCCAGATGCTGCAGGCCGTCGTCGCTGACGATGACCTGGGTGGCGGGATGGGCCCGCAGCAACGCCCGTGCCGCCGCAGCGCGGTCGCTGTCCACGAACACGGGCACCCGGGCCCGCCGCGCGATGAGCAGCGGTTCGTCGCCGGCCTGCGCGGGCGGGGTGGTGGCGGTGACGGCCGTGCAGCCCGAGGCGGCGCGCCCGTAGCCGCGCGACACCACGCCAGCGCGCAGGCCACGCGTGGCCAGATGCTCCAGCAAGGCGAGGGTGAGGGGGGTTTTACCGGCCCCGCCGGCCACCACGTTGCCCACCACAACCACCGGCACCGGCAGACGGTGGCTGGCCAGCCAGCCGGCGCGGTAAGCCGCGCGGCGAACCGCCAGCAGGCCGCGCAGTACCAGCGAAAGGGGCCACAGGAGCCTGGCCAGCAGGCCGCGCTGCGTCCAGGCACGCAGCAGGACCTGGCTCACCTCAGCGCCCTCCGGCCTGGGCCGAGGACTGCGTGGCGAAGGTGATCTGGGTGAGGCCCGAGCGGCGGGCGGCTTCCATGACCGTGATGACCGACTGGTGCGCCGCAGCGGCATCGGCGCTGATGATGACCACGGTGTCCTTGCCGGCCTTGGCCGACTCGACAAGCGCCATGGCCACGGCCTCGACACTGCGGCCGGTGACCGGCGTCTTGTTGATGGAATAGCGTCCGTCACTGGCGACCGCCACAATGACTTCGCGCGGGTAGTCGCGTTGCGCATCGGTGTCGGCCACCGGCAGCTTCAGCTGCAGCTCGGTGAACTTGCTGTAGGTGGTGGACAGCATCAGGAAGATCAGCACCACCAGCAGCACGTCGATGAACGGAATCAGGTTGATCTCGGGTTCATCCTTCTTGCGGGGGCGGAAGTTCATGGCGTGCGGGGCTTTTACTTGCGCAGTGTGTTGAGGTGGCGCACAAAGCGCTCGGAAGCCAGCTCCAGGCTCAGCAGATACCCGTCCACGCGGGCCCTGAAGTACCTCCAGAAAATCAGCGCGGGAATGGCCACGATCAGGCCGAAGGCCGTGTTGTAAAGCGCAATCGAGATGCCATGCGCCAGTTGCGCCGGGTTGCCTCCCGTGGCCCCGCCCGTGGGCGACTGCGAGCCGAAAATCTCGATCATTCCGATCACCGTTCCCAGCAAACCCAGCAAAGGCGCGGCCGAGGCGATGGTCGCCAGGGCGGCCAGGTAGCGCTCAAGCCGGTGGGCCACGGCCCGGCCCGTACCCTCCATCTGCGCGCGCAAGTCGGCTTCCGAGCAACGCGGGTTGCTGTTCAGCGCGCGAAAGCCGCTGGCCAGTACCTCACCCAGTGCCGAGTTCTGTTCCAGCTGCGTCACCACATCGGGCGTGGGCACGGCCGTGCGCGAGACGGACAGCGCTTCCTCCAGCAGCTTGGGCGGCGCGATCCGCACGGTTTTCAGGCTGATGAAGCGTTCAATGATGAGGGCCAGCGCCACGATGGAGCAGGCTATCAAGGGCCAGATGGGCCAGCCTGCGGCTTGTATGATCGAAAGCAAATGCAGTCTCCGCGGGTGTGTACGCAAGCGTCGGGGTCCCGGGATTATGGCGTACCGCCACTCCCCGATTGCTGATTTCGCACATGGCGCGCAGCAGGCGCCGAAATGTCGGACGCCGCCCACAGAAGCTGTGGATAACTTTGTGCAGAAGCAGGCATCGACGGGCTGCGAACCCGCGCCAATGCGTGGGCGTGACAGAACGATGACAAATTGAGCAGAAAATTCCTTAATGAAATCAACAGCTTGCTCGACAGAATCAGCGTTTTCCCGTGTTTCTGCGGATTTTCCGCAAACAGGGCCGCGGTTGTGGACTAATTACCCCCTCAAATCCTGCGGGAAAGCGCGGATTTCCTGATGGTTGCGGCCACCAACCCAGCAACGGCGCCGCGAATCTGGCAAGTTGGCGCGCTATGCCGCGCCATTGCTGACGCGCTGGAGGCGCGTTTCAATCCCGTGGCGGTCCGCGGGGAGATTTCAGGCTTCTCGCGCGCAGCCAGCGGGCATTGCTACTTCTCGCTGAAGGACGAAAACGGCCAAATCCGCTGCGCGATGTTTCGCCGCGCGGCCAGCCTGCTTGACTTTGCGCCGCGCGATGGCGAACTGGTGGAGGTGCGCGGACGCCTGGGCCTGTACGAGCAGCGCGGTGATCTCCAGCTCGTGGTGGAAGCCATGAGCCGCGCCGGACAGGGCGCCTTGTTCGAGCAGTTCCTGCAACTCAAGGCCAGACTGGAAGCCGAAGGCCTGTTTGACGGGGCGCGCAAGCGCAACCTGGCGCTGATGCCGAGGGGCATTGGGGTGGTGACGTCGCTGGGCGCGGCGGCGCTGCACGATGTAGTGACCGCGCTGCGGCGGCGGGTACCGCACATTCCGGTGGTGATTGCGCCGGCGGCGGTGCAAGGCGCGCAGGCCCCGGCCGAGCTCGTCGCGGCGTTGACCCGGCTGTACCAGGGCGCAGTTGCAGGCGTGCCCATCGATGCGATCCTTCTGGTGCGCGGCGGCGGCTCCATCGAGGACCTGTGGGCCTTCAATGACGAACGGCTGGCCCGCGCCATCGTGCAAAGCCCCGTGCCGCTGGTATGCGGGGTGGGGCACGAGACCGATTTCACCATTGCCGATTTTTGCGCCGACCTGCGAGCGCCCACGCCCACCGCGGCGGCCGAACTGGTGGCGCAGCCGCGAGAAGTCTGGCTGGGTGCGCTGGACCTTGTCGCGGGGCGCCTCCATGACGCGGCCCTGGCGTACGTTGACCGCCAGGGCCAGCGCCTGGACCTGGCCGCGTCGCACCTGGGTCGGCCGTCCGGGCTGGTGGCGCGCCAGCAGTTGCGCCTGTCGCAGCACGCGCAGCAGCTTCGCTATGGCGTGCGAAGCGGTGTGCTGGCGCATCGCGGCCGACTGGACGACCTGCGACAGCGGCTGGACGCCGCTCTTCGCGGTGCCACGCAAGCGGCCGCCACGCGGCTGGACCGGGCGCGGCTGCGGCTTGATCTGCTGGACCCACGGCTGGTGCTGCAGCGCGGCTATGCCATGCTGCAGGACGCCGACGGGAAGCCCGTGACCCACGCGGCGCAGACCCGTGTGGGGCAGGCCCTGCGCGCAACCCTTGCCGATGGCGAGGTTGATCTGGCCGTGTTACCTGCACGCCTCATTTAATTCCTATACTCGACCGTTTCAGTCCAACAAATCACGAGGAAAGCCCCATGGAACACACCCTGCCTCCGCTGCCTTACGCGATCGACGCGCTGGCCCCGCACTATTCGAAGGAAACGCTCGAATACCACCACGGCAAGCACCACAACGCCTACGTCGGCAACCTCAACAACCTGCAAAAGGGCACCGAGTTTGAAAGCATGACGCTGGAAGACATCATCAAGAAGTCCAGCGGCGGCATCTACAACAACTCCGCGCAGATCTGGAACCACACCTTCTTCTGGAATTGCATGAAACCCGCCGGCGGCGGCGAGCCTTCCGGCGCCCTGGCGGCAGCCATCAATGCCAAGTGGGGCAGCTACGCCGCGTTCAAGGAAGCCTTCGTCAAGTCGGCCGTGGGCAATTTCGGCTCGGGCTGGACCTGGCTCGTGAAGAAGCCCGACGGCTCGGTGGACATCGTGAACACCGGCGCCGCCGGCACGCCGCTGACCACCGCTGACAAGGCGCTGCTGACCGTGGACGTGTGGGAGCACGCGTACTACATCGACTACCGCAACCTGCGCCCCAAGTTCGTCGAGACCTTCCTGGACAAGCTGGTGAACTGGGGTTTTGCCGAGGCCAACTTCGCGTAAACGAAGCGTGCGCGAGGCACAAGGGCCGCGATGCGGCCCTTTTTCATGGCGCGGGGGGCGTCATTTGCCCTGGAATGGCGGGCCGGCCAGCCGGAAACCCGCCTTGATGTTCTTTCTGGCAAACCAGCCCTGGTTCATTTCCAGCACATAGCGAACGGGTTTGGCCGAACAGTGTGAATCCGTGGTCTGCGGCTTCATGTCGGCCAGATTGACGATGGAGCCGTCGTCGGCCACGAAGGCCGCTGTCAAGGGCAGCAGGGTATTTTTCATCCAGAAGCACTGTACCGACGGTTGCTCGAACACGAACAGCATGCCTTCGTGCTGTGGCATGTCCTTGCGGAACATCAGGCCGGTGCTGCGCTGCTCGGGCGTAACGGCCACCTGGGCATCGATCTGGTGCATGCCCGCCGACAGCTTGACGCGCTGCAGATTCATCTGGGGAGCGTCCTGGGCCAAGGCGGTACCGCAAGCCGCGCACGCAGCCAGGAGGAAGGCGGTGAATTTGTTCATGCGGTGGATTGTGCCCATGAAAAAGCCCGCACGCGGCGGGCTTTACGCAAGAGGCAGCCGTGAATTACGACTTCTTTTCTTCCTTCTTGGCCGCCTTGGCAGCGGCCTTTTCTTCCTTGGCCTTCTTGGCAGCGGCGGCCTTCTCTTCCTTCATCTTCTTGGCGGCAGCAGCTTTTTCTTCCTTGGCCTTCTTGGCAGCGGCGGCCTTTTCTTCCTTCATCTTCTTGGCGGCAGCAGCCTTGTCTTCCTTGGCGGCCGGCGCGGCGGCTGCGGCAGGGGCAGCCGGTGCCGCGGCGGGAGCCGCAGCGGCCGGGGCGGCGGCAGGCTTGGCAGCCGGCGCGGCAGCCTGGGCGAATGCGCCCACGGAGAACAGGCCGGCGATCAGCGCAGCGATGAGTTTGTTCATGAGAGTGTCCTTTGAGGTGTGAGATTTTTCGAAAATTCCTTCGGCTCGGAAATCCGGAAGGCCCAACCGTAACGCGGGCCCGCCACTGCCGGTTGACAGATCCGCAGCGACGGCATGCAAGGCCCGCAAAAAAGCCCGCGCGCGGCGGGCTTTTTCAGTGAGAGCGCCGTGAATTACGACTTCTTCTCTTCCTTCTTGGCGGCCTTCTTGTCGTCCTTCTTGGCTTCTTCTTTCTTGGCGGCCGGCTTGGCTTCTTCCTTCTTCGCCTCTTCCTTCTTGGCGGCGGCCGGGGCTGCTGCGGCGGGCTTGGCTTCTTCCTTCTTGGCGGCGGGGGCGGCGGCCTGGGCGAAAACGCCAACGCAGAAGAGACCGGCGATCAGGGCAGCGATGAGCTTGTTCATTTTGATGAGTCCTTAGGGTGAATTGAATTTTCGAAAATTCCTTCCGGAAGCCGGAAGGCCCAACCGTAACGGCGCTGGTTTACCGGCGGTTGACAGCGGCGCGAAAATTATTTGACGCTAGAATCCTAGGGTTTTGCCTAACCTGCCGGGCCCCTGCTGCCCGGCGCCTACCCCCGGAGACGTCTCTTCCATGTACCAGCACATCAAGGTGCCCGCCGAAGGCCAGAAAATCACCGTCAATGCCGACATGTCCCTGAACGTGCCGGACCAGCCGATCATTCCGTACATCGAAGGCGACGGCACTGGTTTTGACATCACGCCGGTGATGCTCAAGGTGGTGGACGCAGCCGTGGCCAAGGCCTACGGTGGCAAGAAAAAGATCCACTGGATGGAGGTCTATGCCGGTGAAAAGTCCACCAAGGTGTACGGCCCCGACGTGTGGCTGCCCCAGGAAACCCTGGACGTGGTGCGCGAATACGTGGTGTCCATCAAGGGCCCGCTGACCACTCCGGTGGGCGGCGGCATCCGCAGCCTGAACGTGGCCCTGCGCCAGGAACTGGACCTGTACGTCTGCCTGCGCCCCATCCAGTACTTCAAGGGCGTGCCCAGCCCCCTGAAAGAGCCGGAAAAGACCAACATGGTCATCTTCCGCGAGAACTCCGAAGACATTTACGCCGGCATCGAATACGAAGCCGAAACCGACAAGGCCAAAAAGGTCATTGACTTCCTGATCAACGAGATGGGCGTCAAGAAGATTCGCTTCCCCGGCACGTCCGGCATCGGCATCAAGCCCGTGTCGCGCGAAGGCACCGAGCGCCTGGTGCGCAAGGCCATCCAGTACGCCATCGACAACGACAAGCCCAGCGTGACCATCGTGCACAAGGGCAACATCATGAAGTTCACCGAAGGTGGCTTCCGTGACTGGTCGTACGCGCTGGCGCAAAAGGAATTCGGCGCCGAGCTGATCGACGGCGGCCCGTGGTGCAAGTTCAAGAACCCCAAGACGGGCAAGGACATTGTCATCAAGGACAGCATTGCCGACGCTTTCCTGCAGCAGATCCTGCTGCGTCCGGCCGAGTACAGCGTGGTCGCCACGCTGAACCTGAACGGCGACTACATCTCCGACGCACTGGCCGCGCAGGTTGGCGGCATTGGCATCGCGCCCGGCGCCAACCTGTCGGACACCGTGGCCATGTTCGAGGCCACCCACGGCACGGCCCCGAAGTACGCGGGCAAGGACTACGTGAACCCCGGTTCCGAAATCCTCTCCGCCGAAATGATGCTGCGCCACATGGGCTGGACCGAAGCCGCCGACCTGGTCATCAGCTCGCTCGAAAAGTCCATCCTGTCCAAGAAGGTCACCTATGACTTCGCGCGCCTGATGGATGGCGCCACCCAGGTGAGCTGCTCCGGCTTTGGCCAGGTCATGATCGACAACATGTAATTGCGCGGTGGGCCGCTGCGTCGCGGCCACCGGCACCAAGCCGCCCGGGCCAAGGCCGCAGGGCGGCTTTTTTTCAGGGCGCCGGCTTGTTCGGTGCCATATCGCCATGGGCTGGCGCATGGAACTGGGGGGCGCGCACGCGTGAGGTTCGGGGGGGCGGGCGGCCGTCCTGGGTCGCTGGTGCCGCAGGGGCGAAAGAGGCATCGCCGGGCGCGGCGGATTCCGAGCGGATGTTCTGGGCCAGTTGGCCCTTGGGGCCATCCACCAGGTCAAAGCTCACGCGTGAGCCCTGCTTCAGGGTCTTGAAGCCCTCCATGGTGATGGCGGAAAAATGGGCAAAAACGTCCGCGCCGCCGCCTTCAGGCTCAATGAACCCGAAGCCTTTTGCGTCGTTGAACCATTTGACTGTCCCCGTTGCCATGTCTGCCCCCGTCGGTTCCCTCAAACCTTACTCAGTGTGAGGGAATCCGGGCGGAACTGTCAACATTTTCACGAAGGCCGGTTTCTGCCTCTTTTTCGCCGATTGAACCCCTGTTGCAGGCCCAGAATGGCTGTTGCGGGTACGAAGAGCTGTCGCTTGAATGTCACGAAAACGGAGTCATCCGCAGGCCTTGGTGCAGCGCATCAGCCTGCTCGATAGAATGAAATTCATGGCTACGAAAAACCCCTCCAAACCACCGGCAACGTATGACCAGCCGGCACGCGGGGATGACAGCGGTTCCGTCGTGCTGGAGCGCCGCACACAGAAGACCAAACCCCCGCAGATGTACCAGGTCGTCATGCTCAATGACGACTACACCCCGATGGAATTCGTGGTGGTCGTGATCCAGGAGTTCTTCAACAAGGACCGGGAAACAGCGACCCAGATCATGTTGAAGATCCATCTGGATGGCAAAGCGGTTTGCGGCATCTACTCGAAGGATGTCGCGGCCACCAAGGTGGACCAGGTGCAGGAAGCAGCGAAGCAGGCCGGGCATCCGCTGCAGTGTGTGAGTGAACCGGTTGAATAAATCAGGGTCGGACTGATCTAGAGTTGAGTTAACAGCAAGGCAAAAAGGAATTCACATGATTGCCCAGGAATTGGAAGTCAGTCTGCACATGGCCTTCGTGGAGGCCCGGCAGCAGCGCCACGAGTTCATCACGGTGGAGCATCTGCTGCTTGCCCTGCTGGACAACCCCAGTGCCGCGGAGGTGCTGCGCGCCTGCTCGGCCAACATCGACGACCTTCGCAAGTCGCTCACGAATTTCATCAAGGACAACACGCCCCAGGTGGCGGGCTCGGATGACGTGGACACCCAGCCGACGCTGGGCTTCCAGCGCGTGATCCAGCGCGCCATCATGCATGTGCAGTCCACCGGCAACGGCAAGAAGGAAGTGACCGGCGCCAACGTGCTGGTCGCCATCTTTGGCGAGAAGGACTCCCACGCCGTGTACTACCTGCACCAGCAGGGCGTGACGCGGCTGGATGTCGTCAACTTCATCGCCCACGGCATCAAGAAGAGCGATCCGCCTGAGCCCGCCAAGAGCAATGATCCCGCCGCCGCCGAGAGTGAAGAGGGCGGCGAGAAGAACGAAAAGGCGTCGCCGCTGGAACAGTTCACCCAGAACCTGAACCAGATGGCCAGGGACGGCAAGATTGATCCGCTGATCGGCCGCGAGTACGAGGTCGAGCGCGTGATCCAGATCCTGTGCCGCCGTCGCAAGAACAACCCGCTGCTGGTGGGCGAGGCCGGGGTGGGCAAGACGGCGATTGCCGAGGGCCTGGCCTGGCGCATCACGCAAAAGGACGTGCCCGAGATCCTGGCCGAGTCCAACGTGTATTCGCTGGACATGGGCGCGCTGCTGGCCGGCACCAAATACCGAGGCGACTTCGAGCAGCGCCTCAAGGGCGTGCTCAAGAGCCTGAAGGACAAGCCCAACGCGATCCTGTTCATCGACGAGATCCACACGCTGATCGGCGCCGGCGCGGCGTCGGGCGGCACGCTGGATGCGTCCAACCTGCTCAAGCCGGCGCTGTCCAGCGGCCAGCTCAAGTGCATTGGCGCCACCACCTTCACCGAGTACCGCGGTATCTTCGAAAAAGACGCCGCCCTGTCACGCCGCTTCCAGAAGGTGGACGTGGTGGAGCCCACGGTGCAGGAAACGGTGGAAATCCTCAAGGGCCTGAAGTCGCGCTTTGAAGAGCACCACAGCGTCAAGTACGCCGCCGCCGCGCTGCAGGCCGCGGCCGAGCTGAGCGCCAAGTACATCAACGACCGCCACCTGCCCGACAAGGCGATTGACGTGATCGACGAGGCCGGCGCGGCCCAGCGCATCCTGCCGGTGAGCAAGCGCAAGAAGACCATCTCCAAGACCGAGGTCGAGGAAATCGTCGCCAAGATCGCCCGCATTCCGCCGGCCAACGTGTCCAACGACGACCGCAGCAAGCTGCAGACGCTGGAGCGCGACCTCAAGAGCGTGGTGTTCGGCCAGGACAAGGCCCTGGAAGTGCTGGCCGGCGCCGTCAAGATGGCGCGTTCAGGCCTGGGCAAGGGCGACAAGCCCATTGGCTCGTTCCTGTTCAGCGGCCCCACGGGCGTGGGCAAGACCGAGGCTGCCAAGCAGCTGGCCTACATCATGGGCATCGACCTGATCCGCTTTGACATGAGCGAATACATGGAGCGCCACGCGGTCAGCCGCATGATCGGTGCGCCCCCGGGCTACGTGGGCTTTGACCAGGGCGGCCTTCTGACCGAGGCCATCAGCAAGAAGCCGCATGCGGTGCTGCTGCTGGACGAAATCGAAAAGGCCCACCCGGACATCTTCAACGTGCTGCTGCAGGTCATGGACCACGGCACGCTGACGGACAATAACGGACGCAAGGCCGACTTCCGCAACGTCATCATCATCATGACGACCAACGCGGGCGCCGAGACCATGAACAAGGCGACCATCGGCTTCACCAACCCGCGCGAGGCGGGCGACGAGATGGCCGACATCAAGCGCCTGTTCACGCCCGAGTTCCGCAACCGCCTGGACGCCACGGTGAGCTTCAAGGCGCTGGACGAAGCCGTCATCCTGCGGGTGGTGGACAAGTTCCTGCTGCAGCTGGAAACCCAGCTGGCCGAGAAGAAGGTCGAAGTCACCTTCACCGACAAGCTGCGCAAGCACCTGGCCAAGAAGGGGTTCGATCCGCTGATGGGCGCACGCCCGATGCAGCGCCTGATCCAGGACACCATCCGCCGGGCGCTGGCCGACGAGCTGCTGTTTGGCCGCCTGACCGACGGTGGCCGCCTGACGGTGGACATCGAGCTCAAGACCGACGACAAGGGCGTGGAAACGTCCGAGGTGCTGCTGGACATCCAGCCGCTGCCCAAGAAAGAGGGCAAGGCCAAGCCCGAGCCCGAAGAAGTGTCCAGCGAATAAGCCGCACCGGCTGTCAATGCAAAAGCCGCCTTCGGGCGGCTTTTGTCATGGGGCCATCAGTTGGTGCCGTATGGCTTCCACCCGCGCGCGGTTCACGCCCCGGTCACCGTGGCCGATGCGGCTGGCCGAGCGCACGTGAATGACACCGGCGGACTCATCCAGCATGAATTCGATGTCGTCGGTAAAACGCATCAGCCGGGTGGTGCATTGGGCATACAGGTAGCCGGGCTGCTCGGTGATGATCTCGGTGCGTTCCATGCCGCGCAGGATGCGGGCGATCTTCTGCATGGCGGCCTTGCCGTCGCCGGTGTACTTCAGCGGCGCAATGGCGGCGCGCTGCGCCTGCGGGTGGTCAGGGTACAGCCCGGCCTGGCTGGTGACGCTGTTGGGCGTTTTGGCGGGCGGCTTGAGGCGGCCGTCGCGGATGCCCAGGTTGGTGGGGGCCGTGCCTTTGAAGGCACCCAGCTGTGCAGCCAGCAGCACCAGCGCCGGCAGCACGACGACAACGACGAGAAGTGTCATGGCAATCTTTCGCAGGCGGCGGTTCATCCCGCCAGCCCCACAAACACGTTCTGTACGTCGTCATTCGCGTCGATCGCAGCCAGGAAGGTCTCCACCTCTTCGAGCTGCTCCGCGCTCAGGTTGGCCGGATCCACCGGGTTTTTGGGTTTGTAGCCCAGCTTGGCCGACAGCACGGTAAAGCCGTGGGCGGGCAGGGCGCGGCTGACCAGGTCCAGCTCGGTGGGGGCGGTGATGAACAGCGTGGTGCCGTCCGCCTCGCCGGGCTCCAGGTCCTGCGCACCGGCCTCAATGGCGGCCATGTCGGCATCCGCGCCCGGGGCGGCCGGTTCGGCCTCGATCATGCCCACGTGGTCAAAGTCCCAGCTGACCGAACCGGACGCGCCCAGCTGGCCCTTGCGGAACAGCACGCGCATCTCGGGCGCGGTGCGCTTGACGTTGTCCGTCAGGCATTCGACCATCACCGGCACCTGGTGCGGCGCAAAGCCTTCGTAGATCACGTGTTCAAAATTGACGCTTTCGCCGGTCAGGCCTGCTCCCTTCTTGATGGCGCGGTCCAGCGTGTCCTTGGGCATGGACACCTTGCGGGCCTGCTCCACCACCAGCCGCAGGCGCGCGTTGAGGGCGGGGTCGGCGCCGCTGCGCGCGGCGACCATGATGTCCTTGGCCAGGCGGCCGAAGAGTTTGCCCCGGGCGTCTGCCGCCGCTGCCTTGCCTTTTGCTTTCCACTGCGCGCCCATGGTGTGTGATTCCTTGTATGTTCATGCCCTTGCGGGGCATCAATCGTAAACTGCCGGCTGACACAACCAGGCCCCCTGCATGACAGAAACCGGCAACACGCAAGAAAAGATCACCGAAGCCCGCCTGTGGCGCGACAACGGCTGGACCGCCCAGGTCATCAAGAACGAAGACGACGACGGCTGGGCCGTGGCCATGACGCCCGACGGCCAGGCCGAGCCCGCCCTGGTCGGCCCCTGGACCATGGGCCGCGACAAAAAGAACCCCAAGCCGCTGGATACCGCGGCCTTCAACACGCTGGTCAAGACCGCCGCTGAATTTGTGCGCCGGCACGAACAGCAACTGCACGCCACGCTGCACCAGGCCATAGACATCACCCACGGCACGGCGCGTGTGACCGTGAGCCTGGACATTGAGCCGGATGAAGACAACCCGAGCGCCACGCTGAGCGCGACCGGCGCCGGCGGCGACCTGATCGCTCAAGCGCGTGTGGCGCCGTCGTTCAGGCTCACACGCAGCAGCGCGGCCGCCTGGGCGGATGCAGACTTCAGGCCACAGGCCGTTCGCGAGCACTGAAAGCGCAAAACGATGACACCCGCGCCGCGCTGGCCACCGCGTCTGTTGACCGCTGTCTTCATGGTCCTGCCCGCGGCGGCCTTCCTGCCGCTGTTGAGCTGGTGGCTGCAGGTGGACTACAACACCATCGGCGACAACACCCGCAACGTCCTGCGCGGCATCGTGCCCATGGTGGCGCTGTCATTGCTGTGGGGGCTGGTGGTGTCGGCTCGCGCCGGCTGGTCGGGCGTGATCTGGCGGCGGCAGGTGCCGCTGGCCATGCCGCGTGTGTTCTGGCTCATTCCCCTTGGCTGGCTGCTATTGGTGGCGGTGCGCCTGGCTGCGACGCCATGGGCCAGCCTGGACGCGACCTACATTGCGGTGCTGGCGCTGGCCATGGTCATGGTCGGCTTCAATGAAGAGCTGCTGTTTCGCGGCATTGTGGCCACCGGCGCCCGTGGCACGGGCCCCGCGAGCGAGGCACGCGTTCTGCTGGTGTCGGCTGCCGCGTTCGGGCTGTTCCACCTGCCCAATGCGCTGGCCGGGCAGGCCCTGGGCGCCACGCTGGGCCAGGTGGCCTACGCCTTTGTGATGGGTTGCGCGCTGTACACCAGCCTGCGGCTGGCGGGCAGCATCCTGCTGCCGGTGGCCCTGCATGCGCTGTGGGACTTCAGCGTGTTCAGCAGCAAGGGCGTCGACCTGGGTGTTGCCGGCAACGCCGTGAGTGCCCTGTTGACGCTGGTCACGGTGGCCCTCACCCTGGCCGCCGTGGTGTGGGCCCTGCGCCAGGCGCGCCGGCCCTAGCGTGACACTGATCAGCCGGCCCCGGCAGCCGCCTCAAGGCTGCCTATGGGCGTGGCGGCTGCGGCAGCCAGCGCAGCAGCACCGCCCCCAGCGCCAGCATGCCGGCAATCGACGCCATGACGGCGGCGTAGGGCTCCACCCCCAGCCCCGCCGCGGCCGACGCCACCATGCCCGTGAGCGACTGCATGACGGCCACGCCCATGAACATGGCCATGGTGAACAGCGCCATGGCCCGCCCGGTCATGGCGGCAGGGTAGGCGGCGCGCACATCGGCGTACTGCATGACCATGTAGCCCGACACCAGGCCGACGGCCAGCGACAGCGCCACGTCCGACGCGGCGCCCAGCGGCAAGGCCAGCAGCACAAACAGGCCGGCGCACCCCAGCGTGAAGCGGAACAGCCAGCCGCGCCGCCGCGCATCGCCCGGGTCAAACCGGCCAAACAGCGGCGGCGCCACCATGCCCAGCACCGACAGCACCAGCGCCACATGGCCCGTGGCCACCAGGCTGAAGCCATGCCGGTCAATCAGCATCGGCCCCAGCCACAGCCCGCGCAGCGACAGGAACGAGGCATAAGTGAACACGGCCAGGCCAATGATCCCCCAGGTGTGCGGCAGGCGGAACAGCTCGCCATAGCCGCGCAGCGCAGCCAGCATCGACGGCCGGCCGTTGGGGTGGGCAGGCGGCGTTTCACGCACCAGCAGCAGGATGGCAAGCCACGCCAGCGCGGCACAGGCGGCCATGCCCACATAGCCCGCGCGCCAGCCCCAGGCCTGGATCATCAAGGCCAGGGGCGTACCGGTGAGCAGCAGGCCGACCGAGCCGATGCCCAAGGCGGGGTCTCCTCGTTTTCAGTGCAATAAGTGACGGTACGCAAAGCTAGCACTGGCGCGGGGGTGGTCTGGGTAGACCGTTGATTTCATTGACTTTCCTGTTCGCTTTGTAAACGGGTATGGTGGCC
>JBFWUB010000030.1:0-49409 GCA_050247515.1 Ramlibacter sp.
GCGTGAGTTTCTTCTTGCTGGTTTGCTCGGCTTCTGCAAAGCTGATTTGGCTCATCGGCTGAATTCCTTTGCCCGTATCAACGCACCGCCGCCCAATTCGGTGGACTTGTTCAGACCTTCCCTAGCGAGTACGCTTTCTTTGCCCGTGTGCGTCATGCTCTCGATGAATGCGTTTTTCGGGTAGCGAATGAAAGCCAGATCCGTTGATCTGGCTTTCGCCTTTCTGGCTGCGGTGTATCGCGTACACCGCAAGGCCCACCGCCAATAAAAAAGGCTGCCAAAGGCAGCCGAGTGACCACGGGTTCACCGTGGCAGTTTCATTTACGTCTCGGCGTCTGGATGCTGGCTTTCGCGAGCATTCCAACCGTGGGATCCGAGCGCTTACAGCCTGATTCTAACGCGCCGGGCGCACGCTGGCGCGCTTGGTTTTGACCGCAGGTTTCGTTCGGTGAGCCTTGGCAGCATCCTGGTGCGCCTGCAGCGCTTGCAACAGATCCGACTCCCTCAGGCTGGCGGCCGCGAGTCGCTCGGTCAATGCAGCGATCTCCACGCGGGCATCATGATCCCGGACGGTCAGCGCCTCGACTTTCTCACGCAGGCCCTCCTGCAGACGCTGGGCATCGGCAAGAGCACCGCGCGCCGCTTTGGCATCCTGTCGGTTGCGGTCGACGTCTTCAAGCAACCGGCGTTCGGTACCGCCGGTGCGCTCCTCGATGCGTTGCCGTTCTGCGGCGTGGACGCGTTGCTGCTCGGCGAACGCCTGGCGATCCGCATCCCGCTCCTGAACGACGCCGGCCAGGCTTGAGCGTGCCCGGGTCAAATCGGCCATCGCGGCGCTCAGTTCCGATCGGAGCTGCGTCATCTCGGCGTTTCGTTCATCCAGTTGTCGCTTGGCCAGCTGCAGGGCCTGGTCGATGCCGGCGGCCTTCTCGGCCAACGCGGCTTCCTGGGCGGCAAGGTTCTGGCGGGCTGCGGCCAAGGCCTGCTGATCGGCTTGGAGCTGACCGTGCTGAGCGGAAAGGGCGGCTCCCGCTCGATGTTCGCCGGCGTCAACCGCAGCAGACCAAAGCTGTCCAAGCAGTTGCCGCACTTCTGGTGGTGGTCCGCCCTCCTCCAGGCCCGCGTCAAGCCCGAGTCGTCCAGCCAGGCCAGCGAACCAGGTGTCCAGCATGGGCGCGACCGTGTTCGGAGAACCACGCCCCAACTGGCCACGAACGCGTTCGATGGTCGGCCGCACGCCTTGAGCGATCAGCGTATCGGCCGCCGCATTCACTTCATGCTGCTGAACGCCCCTCGAACTTTTCAGATTCATCGCCCTGCTCCAGCGCCCTTTTTTACCCACGATAAAGGATATTTATCGATATCTATGCATGCGTTTTATAATAGATCATACATTGTATGTACTTTTATTTAGCAAACTGCATGAGGCGGCTACGCTACCAGCGTCGCCGGACGGGCCTGCGGACCCTTAGCCGCCGCGCTGGCGACTCCTGGTCATCGCGCCTTCATCCCAATAGCCAGAACGGACCGGCACCATCGGCCCATCGGCGTACTGCTGACCCCGAGGGTTGGCGGCTAGTGTCGAGGTGCACGGCTGGATCAAGCAGCGCCCACTTGAGCAGCAAGAGCGACAGCCTTGGCGCGATCTTGATCTGGTTCAGTGAGCTACCTTGCGGGTTTTGCAGGTCCGCGCGCACCAGCTCGACCAGCGACATGGCGCTGTAGCGGCGCAGGTGCTTGGTCGCCATCTCGTGCAGTTCAGGGCCGGTGTACTGGCGTCCCTAGATGCTGCCAACAGCAAAGATGTCGACCGCCATCAGTCTGTCTTGCCTGCCTGAATCCCGCTCCGGCCCCTTAACAGACCCGTCGTTGCGGCAGCAAACCGATCGCACTCATGCCCTCCGCGCAAACGGGACCACGCGCGGGGCGGCTGGAAGTTGGATGCCAAGCAAGTCCGTCAATAGGGAAAGGCTCACTCGCATTTCTCGGGCGACCGTCGCGACAGGGATACCGAGTTGCTCACGCATGACGTGCAGGCTGTCGCCTACGACTTCTGGTTCTTCGCGAGGCATCGCAGCATCTTCACGTTCTGAGGTGGCTTCGCCGTGGCGGTTCAGATATGAGAATCCCGTGCGCAGCTGTTCGTCCGAGAAAAATCCAAGCTGGTGGCCGCGATACAAGAGGGCTGCCTTGGATACCCCCCAGCGCAGTTTGAGTTCGGACATCCCAGCCCAGGACAATCCACGCCCGCGCAGTGCCAGCTTGTACTCGGACGCGAACGTGCTTCGCGGAAGCAAAAGCGAACTGGCGAATCGATTCGCCTGACCTTCCGTGAGGCGGTCCCCGGTCATTACACTAATGTGCAACGCGAAATGACCCAGTTCGTGCGCGATGCCAAAACGCTCACGGCATAGAGAGCGATCTTGCGCGTTCAATGCGATTAACGGCCGCCTCGTGGCAAAGGAAATCGCATCGATCTCCGGAGCCAATCCGCGCAATCGCATCACGACAGCGCCAGCGTTCTCTGCGATGCGCGCGAGGTTGCTCAAGGGCCCCCATCCCAGTCCAAACAACACGCGGAATTGCTCGGCTCCACGCTCGATTGTCTCGCTCGTTGCGGGATCCGCTTCAGCCACGCGGTAAGCAGGCAGTTCGATGTGCTCGTCGATCACGCCAACCATCCGCTTGAGCATTTCGCCACGTGCGCGCGCGACGTGTCGCAGTGATAACTTGGTGGTGAGCTGCCGGCGAAAGTGGCATTGTTCATCGACGATTGGATGAGGATCGACATAGCGGAAGAATTCCGGCAGGACGCCGAGATGCTCAGCCAGCGCGGCTTCCATGGCGGGGGTCACTGCCTCGGCGCCGTTTTCGACACGGCTAAGGTATTGCTTCGAAACACCGACACTCTCACCAAGCTCGGTGAGCGATTTGTCGTGAAAGAGTCGGATGAGTCGAAGGTTGTTTCCAGCAAAGACGTTCATCGCGACATCGCAGTCGCTGCATCGTCGCCGGAGTCCTTCTTCCGCTTCTTCGGCGCCACGGCGGGTTTGGCGACCTCAATGGCTTTAGGAGGTGTGGTCTTGTCGGCCCGGCGCAGCGTCCGCACGGCACCGGATTCCCACCGACAGCCGACGGCGCCACCCGGCGTGAAGCCGAGAAAGACAACGCGCGGCTCTTGGTCTTCGGAATAGCCGCGGTCGATGACGAAGCAGAACCGACCCGGCTCGCCTTGCTCCGCAATTTCTAGGAAGTCCATCTGGAAGCGGCTTGCTGTGAGCACTGCGTCCTTGGACGGGTTGCGGGGATCGTCATTACTAAATCGGCAGGGGATTCCCCCGATTGCGAACACGACATCATTCGCGCCAGTCCGCAGCTCGAGCCAGGGGTGTTTGCCCGAAAGAGCTTCGGTGACAAGGCGGCTTCTTTGTCGGCCGAAAGTGGTGCACCCACGTGTGTAGCCACTGTCGGTCTCGCGCACCAGATCAGTTTCCGTCGCATACAGCTCTTCCAGGAGCAGCTGGGAAACCACCGTCAGCCGCGCGTCTGACAGCTGAGGATGAAACACGGAAGGCAAAGGCGGGTTGGTCATTTGTGCAAATCCGGAAGTTCGTCAACCGCATTTTTGTGCAATTATGGCGTTTCGTCAACCAATTTCGCCGTACCCTCCAGAGCGTCCCATCAGCAGCAAGAACTACAGCTGCGTCTGTGCGTCGATTCGGCGCAGGTACTGCACGACCGGCACGCCTGCGGTGCTATCGATGTCCGTGGTCACGGGAGCCCCGAAATGACTCGCTCTGCGACGCGCTGAGAGGCCACGTTATCTTCGCCCACGACCCCTTCAATCCAGAAAGCATCCATTCCATGGGATGCAAACCCGTGCCGCATTTCCTTCACGGCAGCAATGAAGGCCTCGCCGGATCTTCCCTGCCCTCTCAAATTCTCTGGGACGGCCCATCCCACGTTGAAGCATGGCTCGTCTTCGACAGGATCGCAAGGGATGAACTGCACCATGGCGGTCACCTTCTTTCCCCGCAGCCTGACATAGGTCAGTCGCAATTCGCCGTTGGGCCGATCCATGTGCACGAACAGTTCAGGGTCGAGCGCACCTGGCTGCAGGCGTATTGCGCCCGCGCTAAAGGCTTCCTGTAAGGACCTGAGTGCACCGGCGATGTCTGGGAGCGGCATAACTGAGTGGCAGGAGCTAGTTGTGTGCGAAGCACCGCAAGCTATTCGCGATCGCGCCAGGATCGCTTTGCGGACATCCTCTCTTCGATCAACTCGTCGTCCGTCAGATGCAGGATGGTGTAGATGCCCTCGGGGAAGCGAATCGAGTGTTCGTGCAACTCGAACCGGTCTTCTTTGATGGACGCGAACCACGCTTCCGCCGGCATCTTGCCGAACTTCTTGGCGGGGCTCGCAGCGTGGACCAAGTCGCTGGCAAAACTGTCTGGGTCGATTTCACGCTGCAAGTACAGATGCTCCGGTACGCGCTTTGACCGCGAGTGCCACCACCGGCCGTTGCCCGCTCCGTTGAAGACCAAGACCACCGGCTCGCCCGACAGCTCCACATAGCGGATTGCAGCGGCAGGAAAACTCGCGTTGAAGATCGTCGCCAGTTCGGACACCAAGGCCAAAGATACGCCGGCTTTTCTGCTGGCGATACCTTCCTTGAAAAGGTTGGTGGGCATCATGAGGGAGGCCGCATAGTCGTCAGCCTCCCGCTCCTTGCTGCGGGCCGCCTTGTCCAGCGCGCGCTCCTCGATGCGGCAGGAGAAGCTCTGGCCGCGATGCTGCTCCCAGTGGCCGATCTCGTGTGCGATTGAAAACCGGCGCCGAACCGGTGCCACACCTGTGGTGACGGTGACGATCCCCTTGTCGCCGATGCCGACCAGGCTGGCCTCGCAACCCGTCAGAGGTTTGTCCACCACTTTGAGTCCAGCTTCGTGGGCGAGGACTTCCTGGTCAATGTCTTCCGGCGAGTCCACCAGACAACGTTCGAGCAATTCCTCGGGCCGTCGCATGGAGTCGCCTACCGTGAAAGCTCTTGCAGCTGCCAGTACAGTTCCAGCGCTTCCTCATCACCCAGTTGATCGGGATCTCGGTTGCGGGCGGCCAGCGTCAGGCGCGCATCGTTGGCAGCCTGCATGCGCGCAATATGCTGTCTGGCCATCTCCCCGGTGATCGACGGATCACGTGGCGCAGCTGGCGCATTTCGAACAGCTTCCATCCGGCTGCGCATCTGCGCGCGGCGTGCGGCCCGCGACTGCGCAATCGCCTTTTCGATGGCGGATTTGCCTTTATGCGCTGCGGCCTCAGGGTCAACGCCCAGCTCTTTTAGTTCGGCGTCGATCTCGCTTTCGGTCATCGCCATCAGGTCTTCGGCCGCCACCAACCAAATGTTGGAGAGCTGTTTTCGCGCGTTGGGCTTGGTCATGCTTCTCTCCTGTGCGTCGTCAACCGGCGAGAAATGAGCCGCAACGCCGATGCGAGGGCGGTGCTGTCGAGGCCAGCTGCCTCAGCCAAGGCCGAGCCTTTCAAACCGTCCACCCGTCCCATCAGCACCATTTGGGCCTCCGGTCGGTCTTCGAATATTTCCAGCAAGGCTTCGATTTCCTGTTTGTACGCCAATTCTTCCTCGGGACTGGAGGCGCGCGCGTCATCGGGAATGAGCATCACTTCCAGCGGGTCCTGGCCCTCGTCATCCCAACTGATCAGGTCTTCCAGGCTCATCTCGGGCTTGCGCTTTCGCTGCTTGTGCCAACTCGATACGATGCTGCGCATCGAACCATACACATTGACATCAATCGGGACCTTGCGGCTCAGCTTTCGCTTGCCCTCTAGGACCCTGAGGATTGTCTCGCGCAACAGCTCTTCCGGCTCAACCGGAAAACCCTTGAGCAGGCGCTTGGCCGCCAGGATCCAGCGCTTCTGCTCGACCCGGGTGGCCATATTGCTGGCAAGCCAGGCTTGAAAGTCCTCGGGCGACCAGAGGCTGTCCGTTTCCATCAAGTTGTTCTCCGTCACCGCTAATGCTCCTTGGCTCCATGAACACGGACATCGACGCCCTTCTTTTGTGCAATTTGGCGTCGCCCGCTCAGGATAGGCCAAACCCCTGTCCAGCGCCTCCTCAAAGTGGATGAGCTGCCCCGGGCGATTGCGCTTGATGTCCGGATCACACCTTGATGGAGCACTTCCTCTTTATGGAATGGCCGATCCCCACCGCACGTAAGAAATCTGCTGGCGCATGTCACGACGTGGGTGTGGCTGGAGCATTTAAAGGCATGCGGTCTGGATCTTTCGCCACTAAACCGCGACACACCAATGGAAAGGGTTTCATATGAGCGGAAAGCAAACTGACAAGAAGAACGAGGTCTACAAGTTCTTCGTGGGCACGGAAAAATACGAGACCGATCAGCCCAAGCTGACCGGCGCGCAAATCAAGGCCCACGTGGCCGATGTGCCGCCCGGCACCAAGCTCTCGCTCGAGGGGCATGGCAACGATCCGGACCGAATCGTCCTCGACGACGAATTTGTGTCCCTGGACGAACGCAAGGGCGGACCGCGCCGGTTCACCTTGGTGCCGCCCGCCGACTTCGGTTGAACGCTATGGGCCCCATCGATGTCCATTTGGAACGGCTGCGCGCGCGTGAGCCGGAGCTGCAGTTGCGCCAGCTGCCCGACGGCAGCCAGCTGATTTCTATCCCGCAGGTGGCACTACCGGCGGGTTGGAACAAGTCGCACACGGTCGTGCACCTGGTGGCCCCGCAAGGCTATCCCTATGCGCAGCCGGACTGCTTCTGGGCTGACCCGGACCTTCGGTTGAGTTCCGGCGCCGTCCCGCAGAACGCCGCCCTGAGCACGCCCATTCCGCATATGCCGGGCCAGCAGGCGTTGTGGTTCTCCTGGCACTTAAAGGTGTGGAACGCCGCGCGCGACGACCTCATGACGTGGCTGACCGTGATTCGCCAGCGCCTGGCTCGGCCCGTATGACGCAGCTTGTGTTTCCCCAAGACAGCCTGACGCAACTGCATGAAGCAGCAGCGCGCGACCCGTCCGAGACCTGTGCCGTTGGGCTTGTGTCCCCGGCCACTACCACTGCGGGGCGGCAGCGCTACACGGTCCACGGCCTGCGGATTGCGCCGCCCGGCGCGTACGCCGCGCGCAACGCGGTTCATGCGGCCCTGACACCGGACTTCGTGCTGGAGATCGCGAATCAAGCCCGCGCCGCGGGTGCCGGCGTGATTCTGCTGCATACCCATCCTGGCGAGCATCCGTTGCGGGGCTTTTCGCAGACCGACGATGAGGGCGAGTGGCCGTTGGCCGCCTATTTCAACGCGCGCTTGCCGGGCCTTCCGCACTTCGCAGGGGTGGTCACTCAATCGGATGTATTCGTGCGCGAGCTCGGCGGCGGGCCGGTGGGCGCGACTATCGGCCTTGGCAAACTCATGCACCGCTATGGAAAAAGCACTCCTGGCGATACCGACGAACGCTACGACCGGCAGGTGCGCGCGTTCGGGGCCGAAGGGCAATTCGCTCTACGCCACGCTAGCGTGGCAATTGTGGGTGCGGGCGGCACGGGCTCGATCGTCGCCCAACAGCTTGCCCACCTGGGTGTGGGCCGCCTGCTGGTAATCGACCACGACGTGGTAGACAGAACCAACCTGAACCGGCTGATGGGTGCGACACCGTCGGACGTCGGGCGGCGCAAGGCGCTGATCGCGCAGCGCGCGGCCGCCGCTATCAATCCAGACGCGTACGTGGAATCGATCGTCGGCGACGTGGTGGACCCCGCAGTTGCGGGGCGGCTGACAGAGGCCGATTTCATCTTTTGCTGCACCGATTCCATGGCCAGCCGGGCTTTGATCAACCAACTGGCCTATCAATACCTGATCCCCACGATCGACATGGGGGTGGCCATCCGCGTTGCTGACGGGCATATTGCCTCGGTGACCGGCCGCGTGCAGATGCTGGCGCCTGGGTTGGGCTGCCTTGTTTGCGGCGATGGACTCAATGGCGACCAAGTGCGCTGGGAGATGATGAGCGTGGCGCAGCGCAGAGCCGACCCGTACTTCGAAAACGCTTCGGTGCCTCAGCCTGCGGTGATGCCCCTGAACGGGGTCGTCACATCGGCCGCGGTTGCCATGTTCCTGTCCGCCTTCACTTCCTATCCTGGTGAAGCGCGCATGTTGCACTACGACGGCATCCGCGGTTCCGTGCGTCCCCAAGTGATGCCCTGTCGGCATAACTGCATTGTCTGCGGCCCTGCAGGCGCAATTGCGCGCGGCAATAGCTGGTCGCTACCGGTTCGCCATGAGCAGCATTATGTTTGACCGCAGCAAGGTTCTCTGGGTGGGCGCCTCGCCGGCGGACCAACACCGCACGGAGCACATCAACCGCGGCTTGGCCTTGTGCGAAATTGATCTGGCCCGCGCCCAACCTGAGACGCTGGATCTCGTTCATGCGCGCGGGTTTGTCCTGTGCGCCATGCCGCCGATGGTGCCTGCCGTGATCCAGGTCCTGGGCTGCGTCGTCGACGCGGTCAACCACGGCCTGCACGTCATGGTGCTGCTTGCGGATCCACTCGCTCTCGAGTTCGTCCAAAGGAGCCTGGAGAAACTGCTACCGAAGGGACCGGTACGCGATCACGTGCGCTACCGCATCGGTGCTACTGCACATGAGATTGCGGAAGTCTTCGCGCGCCACGATCCCGGACCATCCGTCAATCGCGCGCTGAAGTTTATCAAGCCGCCAGGCTTCGAGCTCACCGAGCAGCAAGAGTTCCTGCTGCAGCGCGCCTTCGGCGACTGCTCGTCGGTCGAACTCATGCCACTGCCGGGTGGACGTTCGGCCGCGACCTTGCTCGTGCAAGCGACTCTCGCCAATTCCATGGCCGGGCCGCACCCATTGCCCTTCTTTGCCAAGCTTGACCGCGCGGTGCAGATCGTGACCGAGCGCGACTGCTACGCGCGTTTTGCGGAGAGCCATATTGCCTGGAACCTCAGGCCCAATTTGCAGCCGGGGCGCTGTCTAATTGGCAGCAACCTAGGCATCCTTGTGGGCAGTTTCGTGACCCGGTCAGAGTCGCTGTGGTCGCTGATCTTGCAAGGCCGCGCCAGCGGTGCGATTAAGGCGCTGTTCGAGGAAACGCTCGCTGGCTGGCGTGCCTCGGCCGCGGCGGTTCAATCTGAAACCGGCTCGATCGCGCCGGCGCTGGCGAATGTCTTCTCCTACGAAAACGTAAGGAGCCGCTACGTGAAGTCGGCAGCGTCGTTGGGGTACGCGCAAAAGCCACTCTCAGTCTGGGAGGGCTTCCTGAATTTGCCTACCCGGACTTGGCCGAAGGCGCCGATTCACGGCGATCTGCACGCAGACAACGTCCGGGTGCGCGGCGAGGATGCGATCATCATCGACTTGGCACGTGTCACCATGGGCCCTCCCAGCGCTGACCCTGCTTGCATGGAGGTGTGGATCGCATTCCAGATGCCGCCGCCGCAAGTTGCAATCGACCAAGACGTATGGCTGCGGACGGTACGGGAACTCTTCGCCGTACAGAACGTGCTGGTGCCGCCGGTGCTCGATGGCGCTACGACGCTCGCCTGGATGCGTGACGCCGTCCTGCACACACGGGCGGTGGCCCTGGCCTCCAGCCCACCCGTGGATTACGCGATCACATTGGCGCTTTTCCTGCTGCGCCGGGCCATGTTTGATCCCGACCCTGAGGCACAAGAAGTTGACATGTTTCGCCGCACATGGGCCTGGATCCTGGGCTGTCAACTGCTCAAGGGTGTTCAGCAGCTTGAATGCTCGTATCAGGAGGCTGCATGAAACCGCGGGCCAAGGCGCTTGATTTCCGAGGTTTGGTTGAGCATCGGCACGACGCGGATCGTCTGGTACGGCTGCCAGGTCAGGCCGTCGTCGTTCGCCGTGGCGTGGATCGATCGCTCACGATGGTGTGCCCCGACGGTTGCGGCGAGATATTGACGATCAACCTGGACCGCCGCGCCGGGCCGGCGTGGCGCGCGTATATCGAAAGAGAGGGCGTCAGCCTCTACCCGTCGGTATGGCGGCACACAGGTTGTAAGAGCCACTTCATAATCTGGCGCTCGCGAATCTACTGGTGCGACTTGAACGACGCGTTTCACCCCACCAGCGCGGGCTTCGAGCAGCGCGTGCTGTCGGCGCTCGATAGTCGGCTGCGTCCCTATACCGAAGTGGCTGAAAAGCTAACCGAAGTGCCATGGGCAGTCTTGTCTGCTTGCAATTGCCTGCAGGCGCGAGGTATGGTGCAAAGTGGGACCGGCGATCACCGCAACAGCTACCGGTTGGCGCCACGCCATTAGGGCATTTTCAGCCGGAACCGAACAAACGCAGGGAGTGGTTATGGCGCGAGCCTGGTGGTGGGAAAAGACGGTCGAGCATCTCTATGTACGCCGCATCTTGTCCGATGCGGCGTTCAGCATTCCTCTGGACGGCGACGTTGAAGCAGGCGTTGGTGACCTGATAACGGCTGACCACGTTGGGTGCACGCTCATCGAATTCAAGAAGGACAAAGGCACCGTCGCTCGCGAGTTGGACAAGTACAAGCTGACCCCTGCACAGCGTGAAGCTGCCGGGGGTCACTACGCGAAGGCCGTCCAGTTGCTGTCGCCCAAGCTGTTAAGCCTGCCTGGTGCGCTCGCTCACTACATTATCTTCGGCGAGGCTACGCCATGTTATGGCGGCGGTGGGCAACTCGTGCTGCGCCACCGTCAGTATGGGGACCTGACCGATGCGGCGGGTGATCACTTGGGTACCCACGAGTCTCTCCATCGAGCCAAGGCGTTGGAACTGCTGGCGTACATGGTAGCGCTAAGCAAGTGCCGTCAGAAAGACCTGACTAGTATGGGCGGAATGGTTTTTGTGGGCGTAGGCGCGACGAGCATCGCCGCAATGACACTGACCGAATTCGTGATTGAGTGCGCGCGAGCAAAGGGCTTGATCCAGTCGCAGTCGCCCCCGCAACCCACACCACCACCCACGCGCCGCTACGAAGGTCCGTCATTGGGGAGATAAGGCCCAACCCGACTTCAGACCCGACGTAGTGACTTCCGCCCGGAGCCCTCGCCAGACGTGGGCAACGTCTGATGAGACGAGTCCGCCCTACCGGACACCTTGGCCTTGGCGAGCCGCGATACCCCCGTGCCGCCGGGCGTATCGAACAGACGCTGCAGGTCGGTCATCCGCGTCTCGGCGCTGGCCGGCCGCTCGCGACGTTAATCGCCCTGTTCCCGGTTTTACAGTTACCCACGATAAACGATACTTATCGCAGTCTCGACGCCCCGCCCTCCCACCCGAAACCAGCCCAAGGCCATGCGACTCCCCGCCCTCTTCAGCTCCCCCGCCCTGGTGCCCACCGCGCTGTCGGAGGTCACCGAACGAGCGGTCCACGAGATGCTGCAGGAAGGCGAGTCGCGCAACACCCAGGCCAGCTACCGCGGCGCCCTGCGTTATTGGGCGGCCTGGTTCGGCCTGCGCTACGGCCTTCAAATCGCCCTGCCCCTGGCGGCGCCGGCGGTCCTTCAATTCATCGTCGACCACGTTGAGCGATCAACGCCCAAAGGCCTGGCGCATGAGTTGCCGCCGGCCATCGATGCCGCGTTGGTGGATGCCGGATTCAAGGGCAAGCCGGGCCCCATGGCGCTGAACACCCTGGTGCACCGGATCGCCGTATTGAGCAAGGCGCACCAGTTGCGCGATCTGAAGAACCCCTGCCAGGACCCCAAGGTCAAGGAGCTTTTAGCCATGACTCGTCGGGCCCATGCGAAACGCGGCGCCCTCCCCCGCAAGAAAGACGCCCTGACCCGGGACCCGCTACAGGCCCTGCTTGCTACCTGCGACGAGTCGCTGCGGGGCAAGCGCGACCGTGCGCTGCTGTTGTTCGCGTGGTCCAGCGGTGGACGTCGGCGCTCCGAAGTCGCCGGCGCTGACATGCAGTACCTGCGCAGCCTGGACGATGGCAGCTACAGCTACGAGCTGACGCACTCCAAGACCAATCAGGCGGGGGTGGACCGCCCGGAGAATTTCAAGCCCGTCGCAGGTGCGGCGGCCGCGGCGCTGCGCGAATGGCTATCGGCTGCGAACATTTTGGATGGGGCGATTTTTCGGCGAATACGCAAGGGCGGACATGTCGGTGAACCGCTTTCGCCGTCGGCTGTACGCGATATTGTGATGGTGCGGTGCAGCCTCGCCGGGGTAGATGGTGCCTATTCGGCTCACTCCTTGCGCAGCGGGTTTGTCTCAGAAGCCAATCGGCAGTCCATTCCACTTGCCGAGACTATGGCGATGACGGGGCATCGAAGTGCTCAGTCGGTTCTTGGCTATGCGCGCGTGGTTCCCGGTTTCAGTAAGGCAGTGAATCTGGTGGACAAGCCCTAGAAATGCGATGCGCTAGAGCAAACGCGCTACTAGTTGTCGCGATTCTGGTAACTGGACCTGCTGGGCTCGAGGCGGTTAACCTCAAGCTCGTCGTTCCGGCCATACTGCTGACGATCGTCGTGTTGCTGTAATCCATCTAGTAGCCCATGGTTGACTACCTTTCATGTCGCCAGGCAACGGGAAAGGAAGACAACAGTCAGTGACGGTGAACTGAATGGGATCCGAGAACATGAGGTCTACGGTCTGTCGATGGATGCGCTGAGTGGTCATGTTCGCGGGCTGCAGTCTCAAGCCCTTCAAGGATTCCGCAGGCCGCAGCGCGTCCGACGTCCGAGCATTTCGCGCGCAGAGACCGCAGTTCCCTCTCTAGGACTTTCAGTTCTTTGATGCGGGTTACCACGTGGGTGATGTGGGCTTCGAGCAGTTGATCGACTTCGCCGCAGTTGTCCTTTGGCGCGTCCTTGAACCGCAGCAGTACCCGGATTTCATCCAGTGTCATATCCAGGCACCTGCAGTGTCGTATGAATGCAAGGCGCTGGGCATGTGCGCTGTCGTACACGCGGTAGTTGCCTTCAGTGCGGTTTGCCAGCGGCAAAAGGCCTTCGCGTTCGTAGTAACGGATGGTCTCTACCTGGGTTCCCGCCGCTTTGGCCAGTTCTCCGATCTTCATTTGGTGCTCCAGCTTGACTCTAATGCCACTACAGGGTTTCCAATTAAGCCATGGATACAAATAACCTGCCCCCTGTAGACAATTGCGGCTCAGCCGCTTGCGCTACTCCGCCTTCAGCCAGTACCCCAGTGGCAGACGCCCCCGTTTTTCGCATCGCCACGATGGATTGCAGCGCCGAAGAGGCTGAAATCCGCCGGGCACTGGACCCGGTTCCAGGAATTCGTTCCCTGAACTTCCAGTTGAGCGCCCGGACATTGGGCATTGACGCGCCCCTGGACGTTCTACCGCGGGCGTTGGATGCCATTCGCAACGCTGGCTTCAATCCCGATCCTGTCAATCAGGATCCTGCGCGTGCCGGGGCAGACAATGGCCAGAGCGAACCGCATGACCACGAGCAAAACCTGGGCGGCGGCATCATGCGTCTGGGATTGGCGTTGGGCATGGCTGTCGCCGCTGAAGTGGTGGGTTTTGTTGCTCCCGAGACGCTGCTCTGGAAGCTAACGGGCATGGCGCTGGCCGGCGTTGCCATCTGGCTCGCCGGTCTGGACGTCTACAAAAAGGGCATGGCCGCGCTGTGGCGGCGCAAGCTCAACATCAATGCCCTGATGTCTGTGGCGGTCACTGGCGCTTTCCTGATTGGTCAATGGCCGGAGGCGGCCATGGTCATGGCCTTGTATGCGATCGCTGAATTGATCGAGGCGCGCGCGGTGGACCGTGCACGCAACGCCATCAAAGGACTGCTGGAGCTCGCGCCGGAAGAAGCACTGATGTTGACTACACAGGGCCAATGGCAGCCCACGCCGGTTACCCAGGTTCCGCTCGACTCCAGCGTGCGCATCCGTCCCGGCGAGAGGGTGCCCCTTGATGGGATCATCACAAAGGGAACCGGGGCGATCAACCAGTCGCCGGTGACAGGGGAAAGTATTCCCGTGGACAAGGCGCCTGGCGACCAGGTGTTTGCCGGCACCATCAACGAAACGGGTGAGCTTGAAGTCCGTGTGACAGCGGTGGCCAGCAACAGCACCCTGGCTCGCATCATCCATGCAGTGGAACAGGCTCAAGGGACGCGGGCGCCCACCCAACGCTTTGTCGACCGTTTCGCTGCCATCTATACCCCCGCTGTCTTCGCGCTCGCAGTTGCTGTTGCAGCACTCACCCCATTCCTGCTGGGCTTGACGTGGCAGGAGGCAATTTACAAGGCGCTGGTCCTGCTGGTCATTGCCTGCCCCTGCGCGCTGGTCATCTCTACGCCCGTCACAGTCGTCAGCGGTTTGGCCGCAGGGGCGCGCAGGGGCATCCTGATCAAGGGAGGAACCTACCTTGAGACTGCCCGTTCCCTGAAAACAGTTGCGTTGGACAAGACCGGGACAATCACCCAGGGCAAACCCAAGCTGGTCGAGTGGCAAGCCTGGAAGGGCGCGGATACCGCGACAGCCCAGCGATTGGCATTGAGTCTGGCAAGCCGCTCTGACCATCCCGTGTCGCATGCCATTGCCGCAGGCCTTGAGGGCGAGGGATCGCCCGTAGACGATTTCAGCGCCCTTCCTGGCCGCGGAGTCCAAGGCAAGGTTGAAGGGCATCAGGTGCTTCTAGCCAACCACCGTGCCGTTCACGAGCGTGGGCTATGCGGACCGGAGCTGGAAGCCGAGCTGGGCAAACATGAGCAGCAGGGCCGTACGGTAACGCTGCTTGCCAACGCCAGCGAGGTGATCGCGATCTTCGCAGTGGCCGACACCATCAAGGAGACATCCCGTCAGGCCATCGCTGAATTGAAGTCCCTGGGTGTCACGCCCGTGATGCTGACAGGGGACAACCTTGCGACCGCAAAGGCCATCGCCGCCCAGGCCGGCATCGAAGACGCCCGCGGCGATCTGCTGCCAGAAGCCAAGCTGGAGGCTATCAAGGACATGCAGGCTCGCTACGGCCCAACCGGTATGACGGGAGACGGCATCAATGACGCCCCTGCACTGGCACAGGCCGACATCGGCTTTGCCATGGGTGGAGCCGGGACTGACATTGCCATGGAGGCGGCCGATGTGGTGATCATGAACGACGACGTGCGCAGGGTTGCGGAGACGGTGCGTCTGTCGCGGCGCACGCACAGCGTGCTCTGGCAGAACATCACGCTGGCCTTGGGTATCAAGAGCGTTTTCCTGGTGCTCGCCGTGTTTGGCAGCGCCACCATGTGGATGGCAGTGTTCGCGGACATGGGCGCGAGCCTGTTGGTCATTGCAAATGGCTTGCGCCTGCTGCGCGGGAGCAACCAGCCATGACAGTCACTCCGGCCACAGCCAACTCTGCCGAGAGACGTGCCCAAGCTTTTAACTACCTGATCGAAGCCTTTCAGCGTAGCGACGGGCAACCTGAGAAAGACCGCTGGTTGTGGCTGGAGGCCGCCCATGTGACCGGGCAAACGGTGCTGAGCCTGCATTGGCAGTCGCATATCTGGATGTTGCGTTATGCGCGGCAGATGCAAGATCGTGACGAAATCAGCGGCCAGTTGCTTAGGCTTGCACTCGTTCCTCTGGGGCACCTGCTGCAACGGTTGCCACTTGGCAACATTGGCCGCAGCCACGTCAACGCCTTCAAGCCCATGGTCGTCCCGGACGCGGTGTCACAGCTCATCCGTGAAGCGTGGAAATCTGTCGGCGCACAGGAGGCTGCGTGAGCTTGTCGCCAACGACCCATTCGCCGCTTACAGGGGTCGAAACCTGAACCTTGTCTGCGGCCTGTTGGGCAGATTGGCAGTGCGCGTGGCACAGCCCCGGTTGATCCGCATCCACGGTGGCCATGTCGCCGGCGCAAGGCAGCGCCGCGTCGGCCATGGCCGCGACCTCGCTGACCTTGCCTTCGACCGGGCACGCGTAGCCTGCCACCGCCAGCTGCATGAACAGAAGGCTGATCAGTGCGAAAAGCACCGTGAAGATACGATGACGACGAAACGTGGACACTTGGCGATTGTAGAAGCATTGAGGCGTTCCACACACTCCCATGAGGTTGGCCCGCACTTGCCTCCGAACACATTGGTCTGGATTGAGAAAGATCAATTGCGTGCCACAGCTGGTCAATTGCCCATTGACCTTGTCACCGTGTCAAGGTCTAAAGTGGTTCCGCAGCACTTGAAAGGAACATGCAATGACCACTTTCCGAATCCCCGACATGACCTGCGGCCACTGCGCCAGCACGATCGCAAGCGCCGTTGCCTCCGTGGCGAAGGACGCCGGCGTGGACTTCAATATCCAGGAGAAGCTGGTGAAAATCTCTGGCGACGCGGCCGATGTCGAGTTGGCGGAAGCGATTGCCGAGGCCGGGTACACCGTTGAGGCTGTTGCGGACAGCCCTGCTCATGCGCAAAAGCGAGCTGGCGGCTGCGGCTGCTGACCCCGCAAGTCCGCGCCAGTTGATGTGCGTCAACCAAGCGGCGAGCCCGACACTTCATGCTGTGGCTAACGGAGTCCGCGATGGGTAAGGTCAGAAATCGACCCCGCGGTTTGCGTTCGGGGCGCCTAATAGGGCACGACTTCCAGCGAATTGCGCCGGTTGACATTGAAAATAGCAAAGGCGGGAATCCACCATGCAGCAGGAACAACAGCACCAGGCCGGCGCGGCGACAGTGGAACACATCGAATACACATGCCCGATGCACCCCGAGGTTCGGCAGCCTGGGCCCGGCCAATGTCCGAAGTGCGGAATGAACCTGCAACCCGCGGGGTCCGCGTCGACGCATGCAAGGCATGTGCATCGCCAGCACCAGCCTTTCCCGGGGCACCCAGCCCCACTGCCTGCCGCCCCTGCCGTCGCGGTGACAAAGGGCGGCGAAGGCGAGGAGTACACCTGCCCGATGCACCCGCAAATCCGCCAGGTGGGTCCGGGCAACTGCCCGATCTGCGGCATGTCACTCGAGCCCGTGGTAGCGCACAGGGAAACGGGGGAAAGCCCGGAACTGCGCGACATGACGCGCAGGTTCTGGATCTGCCTGGCGCTCTCCCTGCCTGTGCTGGCGTTGGAAATGGGAAGCCACGTCTTGAACATCGGCCACCTCGTGAAGCCCCAGACTTCCAACTTCATCCAGATGGTGCTCGGCACGCCGGCCGTGCTGTGGGCCGGTTGGCCCTTCTTTGTACGCGGCTGGGAATCGCTCAAGAACCGCAGCCTCAACATGTTCACGCTGATCGCGCTCGGCACGGGCGCCGCCTGGATCTACTCGATGGTGGGCACGCTCGTCCCCGGATTGTTTCCGGCGGAACTGCGCGGCAATGGCGGCGCAGTCGCGATCTACTTCGAGGCAGCTGCTGTCATCACGGTGCTGGTGCTCCTGGGGCAGGTGCTGGAGCTGCGTGCGCGCGAGAAGACTTCAGGCGCGATCAAGGCTCTACTCGACTTGGCCCCTAAGACGGCGCTCCGGGTACGCCCTGACGGTTCGGACGAAACAGTCCAGATTGACGCCATTCAGGTCGGTGAACAGCTGCGCGTGCGACCCGGCGAGAAGGTGCCGGTGGACGGGTCGCTGGTGGAGGGCAAGGGCACTGTGGACGAATCGATGGTCACGGGTGAACCGATGCCGGTGGCCAAGACACCGGGGGCCAAGGTCACCGCCGGAACGATCAACCAGACCGGTGGCTTTGTCATGCGTGCCGAAAAGGTCGGGGCCGATACGCTGCTTTCACAGATCGTGCACATGGTCGCCGCCGCGCAGCGCAGCCGCGCGCCCATCCAGCGCATGGCGGACCAGGTGGCGGGGTGGTTCGTTCCCGTGGTCATCGCTGTCGCTTTGGTTACTTTTGCTGTGTGGTTGTTCTGGGGGCCCAGCCCTGCGCTCTCCTATGCGCTGATCACTTCGGTGGCGGTGCTGATCATCGCCTGTCCGTGCGCGCTCGGCCTGGCTACTCCGATGTCCATCATGGTGGGCGTTGGGCGCGGTGCGCAGCACGGCGTGCTGATCCGCGATGCCGAGGCTCTGGAACGCATGGAAAAGGTGGATACCCTGGTTGTGGACAAGACCGGCACGCTGACCGAAGGCCGGCCCAAGGTCGTCCACATCGAACCGGTGCCGGGATTCAATCCGGAAGATGTTCTGCAGAAGCTCGCCAGCGTCGAACGTGCCAGCGAACACCCGCTTGCGATGGCCGTTGTGGTCGCTGCTCAGGAGCGCAAGCTGCCATTCGCAGCGGTGACCGATTTCGATTCGCCGGTGGGCAAGGGAGTAATCGGCAAGCTTGACGGGGTCGAACTGGTCAGTGGGGCCGCAAAGTTCCTCGCGGAGCGCCACATCGACGTGACGCCACTGCAGGCCGCCGCCGAGTTGCAAAGAGCCCGCTCCGCCACCGTCATTTTTGTGGCCTGGGGGGGCAAGCTTGCAGGTTTCGTCGCCATCGCCGACCCGATCAAGGCGACCACACCCGCGGCCCTGCAGGCCCTGCGAGAAGCCGGCGTCCGGATCGTGATGCTGACGGGCGACGGGAAGACGACGGCACTGGCAGTCGGCAAGGAGCTCGGCATCGAAGAAGTTGTTGCCGAGGTGTTCCCCGAAGACAAGGCGAAGATTGTCCAGCGCCTGCGCAGCGAAGGCCGGATCGTTGCGATGGCAGGCGATGGCGTCAACGACGCCCCCGCGCTGGCCGCTGCTGAAGTCGGGATTGCCATGGGCACCGGCACGGACGTGGCGATGGAAAGCTCCGGGATCACGCTGTTGAAGGGGGACCTGATGGGCATCGTGCGAGCGCGCAGGCTTTCGCGTGCGACCATGCGCAACATCCGCCAGAACCTGTTCCTGTCCTTCGTGTACAACGTGGCTGGCGTCCCGATCGCAGCAGGCGTGCTCTATCCGTTCTTCGGCTGGCTGCTCTCTCCCATCATCGCTGCTGCAGCCATGGCGCTGTCGTCCGTGAGCGTCATCGTCAACGCACTGCGCTTGCGCACGGTCCGCGTCGAACAGGACGCTGAAAAGTGAGAGCGGGCTCCGGACTTGCCAACGTGGACGACTTGACTATTTCAGCGCAGCCGTGTCCCAACGGAACACGCGGGGAGTAGATTCTCCGGCGCGCTTGATTCGAAGTTCGACGGTACCCGTGGCGCCCACCGGAGCCGCAAAGGTAAGCGTCCCTTCGCGGTGGTGGCCTCCCGCGCCAGGCCCTTGCCAGGCGACCGGCTGAACCTCAAGACCGTCGACGACAAGCATCGCCGTTTTCTGAAGGTCGTCCTTGAGGTCTTCCGCATGCGTGTCCAGAACGACGGCGAACTCCCATACTGAACCGGAAAACATCCTGGGTGTCACCTTGACGGTAACGCCACGCTCAACTGTGGTCTGGGTCGCCGCCGGCGGGACTGCCTGCGCTACCGCCGGCTGATACCAGCCTGCTGCTGCCGCGATGACCAACGTCGCACTCGCGGAGGCGAAAAATGGATTGAGGGGGAGTGATTTCATGGCGTGTCGCCTTTCTTCTGTTGGAACTGCACACAGGTTAAGACCGCCGGTTTGGCTCTGACTTGAGGCAAGTCAACCGGCTGCGACTGCGTACGACGAAAATTTGCCCAGGATGAAAGTGCATATCGCGTCGTTCCTTGTGGGCTGCTGTGAATCCAGATGACATGGGCCTCGCGCAAGGCGCGCAGGCACTGGGAGCGGCGCTGGGCGTCGGCCTGATGGTGGGCCTTGAGCGTGGCTGGCGTGACCGCGATCTGCCGGAGGGCGGGCGCGTTGCTGGTCTGCGAACGTTCGCGCTGATTGGCTTGCTGGGCGGGCTGCTCGCGCTGCTGGGACCGGCGCCGCAACTGCTCCTGGCAAGCGGCTTGCTGGCCGTGGTCCTGCTGTTTGCGGTTTCGTTCCGCCGCGCCTTTGACGCGGCGGGATCGCTGAGCATCACGACCGCCGTCGCCGCCATGGCTACGTTCGGATTGGGAGCGCTGGCCGCACACGGACACGCGGTCCTGGCGGTTGGCACTGCCGTCGTCGTGGCACTGCTGCTCGATCTCAAGCCCGTGTTGCATCGCTGGGTGCGGCTGATCCAGCCCCCCGAACTCAACGCCGTCCTGCAACTGGGCGTCTTGAGCGCGGTGGTGCTACCGCTGCTGCCCAATGCGGGTTACGGACCGTATGCGGCACTGAACCCCTATCAACTCTGGCTGGCCGTGGTGCTGGTTGCGGCCTTGTCGCTCCTCGGGCACATCGCCATGCGCTTGCGCGGCGCGCGGCAAGGCCTTCTCTGGATGGGATTTTTTGGTGGTCTGGCATCGTCAACTGCAACGACCCTCGCGTTGGCTCGGGTCGCGCGGTCGCAACCAGGAATCCACGGCCCCGCTGCGGCCGCGATATTGCTGGCGTGCGGCGTGATGTTCTTTCGCATGGCTGTGCTTGTGGTCGCCCTGCAGCCCAGGTTGGCGGCGGACGTTGGCTTGTTCCTCGCGCTGCTCGGCGGCGCGGCCTTCGTAGCCGCGGCATGGCTGTGGCGACGCAGCGCAGCGCCGGACACAGCCCCGATTGAAGCCATCGTCCGGGTGTTTGATCTCCCGACTGCGTTGGGATTTGGCGTCGTTCTCGGCTTCGCGGCAGTCGCCATCCGCGCCGGCAAAGACGTGCTGGGGAATGCCGGCATCTATGGAATAGCCTTCGTCTCGGGTTTGGCCGACGTCGATGCGATTCTCGTGTCCAGTGTCCAGATGCAGGCGCAGGGAGAACTCGCCGCGCATGCCGCCACGACTGCAATCTTGCTGGCCGCGGTCGCGAACATGTTCAGCAAGGCGGCCATGGCCTTCGGCATTGGCGGTACGCGACTCGGATGGCGTGTGGTGTCCGGCTTTGGTGCGATTGCTGCCGCCGGAGCCGCCGCGACGGCCATTCGGGCGTTCTAACCACACCAGACTAGTTCCATGTACTTGAGACCAAGTTTCCACGGGTATCAATCGGGAGAAGGCGCGGGTGGAATGCAGGCGGAAGTTCGCTGCGGACCGGAAAGTCTCCTTTGGTAGATCATCCTCAGACTTCAACCCATGGCCCGATCTGTCGCTTGCAGAACCAAATGACCAGGGGCGGAAGCACGATCCACTGCACTACCACCCCCAAATTGCAATAGGTCCTCATCTTCACTTCCCTGCGCGAGTCCATGCGCAGGGTTGCCTCCTTAGGGAAGGTCGCTCATCTATTCCGCAGTTTCGATCGAAGAGCTCGCCGCCAAATCCACCTTGCCAAAATCGCGTTTCCTACTTGACCGACTTGATGTCGGTCACTACGAATGCGCCCGCCAATGACTCGGCGCGAAATTCGATCTTGTCGCCCGCCTGGATGTTCTTCAGCAATTCGGGTTTGCTGGCCTTGAACACCATCGTCATCGCAGGCATTTCCAGGTTGGCTATTGGCTCGTGTTTGATGGTCACTTTGCCTTGCTCGGCATCCACCTTTCGCACCTCGCCGGCGGTCAGCTTGGCAGCAACGGCCGCCGAAGCATTGGCCGCCCCACCCGCGGGCGCGTCGGTCGAGGCCAGGGCAAAGCTTGAAGCAGTGACCGACAGGACCGCAGCGGAGAAGAGAGCATTGATTTTCGATTGCATTGAAGGCTCCTTGAGTGGTTTGGATGCTTTAACATCGTTCGCAGGTTCCGCCTTTAAGGGCGCCGCTGCAACGACCGCATCTGAGTTCCTACTGTAGTAAACCGGCTGCAGCTGGGCGCTGACCTGCAGATTACAAAACCGTTATCTTGAACCGAGGTTTGAGTTGAAAATTCTCGTCATCGAAGATGAGCCCAAAGCAGCCGAATACCTTCGCCAAGGCCTCGCCGAGAGCGGCTACGCGGTTGAGGTTGCCCACAATGGAACGGATGGGCTTCATGCGGCGGCCAACGGTGACCATGACCTGATCGTTCTGGACGTCATGCTCCCTGGTATTGATGGCTTTGCGGTGCTCTCGGCACTGCGCACATCCAAGCAGATTCCGGTCTTGATGCTCACCGCACGGGGGAAAACCGACGACAAGGTGCGCGGTTTCGACCTGGGCGCCGATGACTACCTCGTCAAGCCATTTCAATTTCCGGAGCTGTTGGCTCGTGTCCGGGCGCTACTCAAGCGCGGGCTGCCTGCGGCTGTGGACTCCATGCTGCGAGTCGAGGACCTGGAGATGGACTCGGTGCGGCACCGGGCCACTCGGGCCGGCCAGCGCATCGATCTGTCCGCCAAGGAATTCGCGCTACTCACCTTGTTGATGCAAAGGTCGGGGGAGGTCCTGTCCAGGACCCAGATTGCGTCCCTGGTGTGGGACATTCACTTCGACTCAGACACCAATGTGGTCGAAGTGGCCATCCGTCGGCTGCGCGCGAAAATCGACGACCCGTTCGACGAGAAGCTGATTCACACGGTGCGCGGCGTCGGCTACGTGCTGGAACGCAGAAGCTGAGCCCTTGAGCCGAGGCAGACCGCTCACCTCTTTTCGGCCGTCGTCGCTTGCGTTGCGGATCGCGCTGGCCAGTGCGCTGTTCGGCCTGGTCGTGGCGAGCGGTGCGATTGCTGTGGGCTATCTGGCACTGTCAAATCAACTAGACGCTCGGTCTGCCGCGGAGATGCGGGGCAAGAGGGACCTGTTGCTGCACCTGCTGTCGGAAGTTCCTGCGCCCATCAGAATCTACGAGAGCCGCCACCGATTTGGCGACTTGCTGATCGGCCACGATGACCTGCACCTGGTGTTGGTCGATCCGGCGGGCGGCACCGAGTCTCTCGCGTTCTCCGAGATCGCGCGCCATTCGGTCGCCGCTCTCGCCTCCGTGCCGGACGATGGCGGGGCCATCGTTGCCTGGAAAACGTTCGCAGGATCACGCCTCAGCGCCATGCGCGGTCTTGCCTCGGTCGCAAACGGCCAGCCGATCCGCTTCTACCTTTCCATGGACCGGCGCCAGGACCGCCAACTACTTGCCGGGTTCATGAAGGCGACCTTCGCGGGCTTGCCATTGGTCTTACTTTTGGTCGGGCTGGGCGCCTGGATCATCGCGCGCACCAGTCTTTCCCCGCTGCAGCGCTTCCACCGGCTGGCGGCCTCTATCGGCAAGGAGTCGCTCAGTCAGCGCATCTCCACCGCCGGCTTGCCAACCGAGTTGACCCACCTCGCCAGAGAATTCAACGCGATGCTGGAGCGGATCGACGGTAGTTACCGGCGGCTGCAGGAATTTGCCGGAGACTTGGCCCATGAGATGCGCACACCCGTATCCACGTTGCTGGGACGCACCCAGGTTGCGCTGTCGCAGACGCGCAGCGTCGCGGATCTCCAGGGCGTGCTGGAGGGCAACGTCGAAGAGCTGGAGCGCCTGTCCCGCCTGATCTCTGACATGCTTTTCATTGCCCGCGCTGACGGCGACGACAACCCCTTGCAACTTGAGCCTGTCCACCTGGCTGCTGAAGCGCAGAAGATTGCCGACTACCTGTCGCTTGTCGCCGAAGAACGCGCGGTGTCAGTGGAAGTCACGGGCTCCGCAGCCGTCAGGGCAGATCGCTTGCTCGTTCAGCGTGCGATTACCAACCTGGTCAGCAACGCCATCCGGCACGCCGACTCAGGCTCCAAGGTCAGCGTGGCCATCAGCGGGGACCCGCAAGGCGTGCTCCTGGCCGTGACAAACCAGGGCGAGGGAATCCAGGCCGCACACCTGGAGCGCATCTTCGATCGTTTCTATCGAATCGATGCTGGCCGTGCTCGCTCGGGCGGGGGCACAGGACTCGGGCTGGCCATCGTGCGTTCGATCATGGCAGCGCACCGCGGCCAGGTGTCGGTGCACAGCAATCCCGGCGGCGAAACGGCCTTCACATTGATGTTTCCCTCCTCGGCTGACGCGACTGACTGAGATCAGAGGACCGGCTTGATGGACGCGTATTCACCTGCCGTAATGATCTCCAAAGTGACGGGCTCCGTGCCTCGGTTTTTCCAGTACCAGCCGTGCTGCCCCCATGAAGGCGGCTTCGAGGGTCCCTTCATCCTGTTACGCGTCTTTGCCCTTTTTGTAGCTGACCGAATACTTCACCTCGGAGCCTTCGCCGTGGGTATCGAAGGTCACCGGGCCGCCGCGTGTCGCCCACCGGTATTGCACCGTCGACCCTTTGTCCATGTCCATCTTGATTTCGCCCATCGTCTTGAGGCCCAGCATCTTGCGGATGCCAGTCGGGTCGATGCCGTATTCGGCGGGCACCACCACCGCGACGAGCAGCACTGCGGCGGCGGCGAATGCGATGGCAGTCGAGCGAAGGAGGTTGGCGGTGCTCGGTAGCTCCGACCGTGGGGGGCCTTATCGTTGTACATGGTGTTTCGTCAGGAGATCCGGCTGGATCAGCGTCGCCGCCCTGGTGTCGGGCTGGACGCCAAACCAACGTTGAAAGGCGCCAAGGTTGTCGAGCGACTTGTACACCACGGATAGTCCCATGATCGCGTCAATCAGGTAGCCGGTGTAAAAATCACCGACGAACAGGCTCAGTTCGAACGTGCTACCTCTTGCCGGAGAGAACGTTGAAGGTGATGTCCAGAATTCGTGCGCCCGGACAGGACCGATGGCGCATAGCCCGGCTAGGAGTAAAACAAGCAAGTAGCCCATGATGCTCCCGCCGGCAAGCGTGTTAATTCTTCATCTTGTCCATTGAATGTCCCTGCTTTGCCAGGAACTTGTCGATCTGGGCGATCTCCTTCTTCTGCGCCGAGATAATGTCCTTTGCCATTTTTTTCATCTGCGGCTCTTTTCCATCCTTGAGTTCCGCTTCGGCCATGTGGATCGCGCCCTGGTGATGGATGCGCATCATCATCGCGAAATCGACGTCTGTCTTGCCGGTCATCTGCATGGTGGACATCTTGTCGTTCATGTCTTTCATCATGGCTTTCATGTCCATCTTGCCGGCCGGCATAGTCGATGACATTCCCATCCCGGCCATTGTGGCGCTGGCGGGTTTGGCGGGCGTCTGCGCCTGTGCCACGGGTTGCAGCAACACTGCTGCAACTGCGGCTGCAGCAAGTCGACAAGCCACGGTGAGTTGACGTTGGTGAATCATTTGGTTCTTTCGTTAGGGTAAGTTGCTCAAGCCATTGCGGCCATCTTGCCGCATTCCTGGGCGCACTGGTGGCATGCTTTCGCGCACTGCTGACAATGCTCCATCTCGTGCTCGGCGCACTCGTCACCACACGACTGACAGATGTCAGCGCACAGGCCGCAGATGGCCTTCGCATGTTCGCTGCCACGGGCCATCGCTGCGACGGCCAGTTGGCAGATCGCAGCGCAATCCATGTCCACTGCGATGCATCGCGCCATCATCTTCACGTCCTGTTCTTGCAGACAGGAGGAAGCGCAGTGGTTGCAGGCTACCGCACAGGCGTGGCAGGCTTCGATGCATGAAAGGTGTTTCTGGTGGGGCATGGTTATTCTCCAAGGCGCGGTTGACCGCCAATGGCGGCTGGCGGCACAACGCCGCGACTGCTTCAGCGCCGCCTGGTGCTGACTGCTGCCCCTACTCCCTTTGAACGAACCGCGCCAAGCGGGCGTTCGCCACTCACTTGTGCAAGCAAGTCCCTGCGGCTTTGTCTACCGTCTTCGGGACTTGCGTGTGCGGGGGCCGCGCTGCCTGGGCCTTCCCAAGCCGCGGCGCTTGTCGCGCCAGATAAGAAACCCTGCCATAGCGGCCAAGAAAATCCCCACGAACCCGCCGCCCACCAAGATGATGCTCAACGTCCCCTGCGAGGCGTTGGCAATCTTGAACATCTCATGGGCCATCGGCCGCGCCGCCTCACTTGGCCGGCTGAAGGTCTGTCACGGTGAACTTGCCGCCGTCCCCGGTGGCAGTAAAGCGAACCTTGTCCCCTTGCTTCACCTTGTCCAGGAGCGCGGCGTCGCTGACACCGAACACCATGGTCATGGGCGGCATGTCGAGGTTCTTGATCGTGCCGTGCTTCAGCGTGATCTTATTGTTGTCCTTGTCGACCTTGCGCACTTCGGCCTCGGTCATTTCGCCCGCCGCCGGCTTGGCCGCCGCGGCGGAGCCAGCCGCAGGGGCCTGGGCCGCAACAGCTATCGGTAAGGCTGCGACGGCGCCCACGGCCGCGACCAGGAGTGCATGTCTGATGGATTTCATGATTTACTTCCTTCATAGCGTTGATAAACCGTGGCGCCGCCATCCTTGGTCAGCAGCATCACGCTGTAGGGATCCCTGCGGTTCCCATAGAGCCCTCCATCCATCCCCGGCGACCCCACTGGCATTCCGGGCACCGCCAGTCCCAGTGCAGCTGGTTGTTCCTTCAGAAGCCGCCGAATCTCTCTGGCTGGCACATGCCCTTCGATGGCATAACCGCCGATGAGCGCGGTGTGACACGAGCCGTACTTACGGTCCACGCGCAGACGCTCGCGGATGCCTTCGTTTCCTGTGTCGTTGACTTTCACCTTGAAGCTGGCGGCCTCCAGGTGGACGACCCAGTCCTTGCAGCAGCCGCAGTTCGGGTCCTTCCAGACCTCGGCGAAGATCGTCTTCGCCGAGGCCGGGGCATGCATGGCCAGCAGCGCGCTACCGGCGGCAGCGATCAGAACAGCGCGGCGGCTGAAAATGCCGTCAGTGCTTGTGGGTGGTGTGTCCATCACTCTTGCCTGCCGCGACCACCTTGATCTTGCCAACCATCCCGGCCTGATAGTGGCCGGCGATCAGGCAGGCAAAGTCGAACTCGCCAGCGCGGTTGAAGTTCCAGATCATTTCGCCGGTTTTCCCCTGGGCCACGTGCGTCATGTAGGGCTCCTCGTGCTCCATGTTCGGAAACTTCACCATCAGCGCAGCGTGTTCGTCGAGTACCTTCTTCGTGCCGATCACCATCTCGTGCATCATCTTGCCGTTGTTCTTGATAACGAACTTCACCACCTCGCCTTGCTTGACGTCGATCTTGTCGGGAGTGAAGCGCATGTTGTCGGTCATCGTGACCTCGATCGTCCGCTTGACGGCCTTGGCGTCACCCGCGATGCCCCAATCCTTCTGTTCCTTCTTGACCGGGCCGGCCTTCTTCTTGTGGTCCTCGCCTTCATGGGCGGTGGCGACCAGTGAGAATCCCAACAGGGCGGTTACCAGAATTGCGTTGATCAGTTTCATATCCGTTTTTCCTTTCGTTGACAAAAAAATCAGTGCTTCATCTTGCCCATGGGCTTGCGAACCTGAACCTCGACCTCTTTCACGGGCATGTTTTGCACCGGCATCGACTTCCCGCCTTCAGACGCAAACCGCGCCGGATTGGGCATGGACCCGGTGAACTCGTAGGCCACCTCGCCAGCCGGGTGCTTGTACCAACCCGGGTCTTTGTAGTCGCCCCGCTTCTGGTCTTTGCGCACCTTGACCACGGAAAACATGCCCCCCATTTCGACCGAGCCAAAGGGGCCTGTTCCGGTCATCATGGGCGCTGTGTTGTCTGGCAAAGGCATCGTCATCTCCGCCATGTCGGCCATGCCGCGCTCCCCCATCACCATGTAGTCGGGGACCAGGTTGGTGATGTCCTTCACCACCTTGCGGTGGTCTACGCCAATCATGGTGGGCACGTCGTGGCCCATCGCGTTCATGGTGTGGTGGCTCTTGTGGCAGTGGAAGGCCCAGTCGCCCTCCTCGTCGGCCAGAAACTCGATCTGCCGCATCTGGCCCACCGCCACGTCGGTCGTCACTTCGTACCAGCGCGTGCTCTTGGGCGTCGGCCCACCATCAGTTCCCGTCACCAGGAACTCGTGGCCGTGCAGGTGGATGGGGTGGTTGGTCATGGTTAGGTTGCCCATTCGGATGCGCACCTTGTCGCCCAGACGAACGTTGAGCGAATCGATGCCCGGGAAGACGCGGCTATTCCATGACCAGAGATTGAAATCCAGCATGGTCATGATCTTGGGCGTGTAGGCGCCCGGGTCGATGTCGTACGCATTCAGCAGGAAGACGAAGTCACGGTCGACCTCATCGATCAGAGGGTGCTTGCCCTTGGGATGGGTTACCCAAAAACCCATCATGCCCATTGCCATCTGAGTCATTTCGTCGGCATGCGGGTGATACATGAAAGTACCCGGGCGCCGCGCCACGAACTCGTAGACAAATGTCTTGCCGGGATCGATAGCCTTCTGGTTCAGCCCGGCCACGCCGTCCATGCCATTGGGAAGGCGTTGGCCGTGCCAATGGATGCTGGTGTGCTCGGGCAGCTTGTTGGTAACGAAGATGCGGACCCTGTCGCCCTCCACCACCTCGATCGTCGGGCCCGGCGACTGGCCGTTGTAGCCCCAGAGGTGGGCTTTGAAGCCTTCCGACATTTCCCGCACCACCGGCTCGGCGACAAGATGGAACTCCTTGACGCCCTGGTTCATGCGCCAGGGCAGCGTCCAGCCGTTAAGCGTCACGATGGGGTTGTAGGGCCTGCCGGTATTGGGTACCAGAGGGGGCATGGTGTCTGGCTTGGTCTGGACTACCGGTTCGGGCAAGGCCGCCATGGCGACCTTGCTCACCGAGGCGACGGCGAGCGCTCCTGTAATCGCACCGGCGCCGGATAAGAAATTGCGTCTACTGGTCATATTTGATTCCGTGTATATCTAGTGGCGAGCCATCAATGAGCCGGCCCTTCCGAGCCGCCTGCTGCGCTGGAAGAGACTGGTGTTGCCCCCATCGCAACCGGCTTGCCGATGATCGAAGAGGCTAAGCCGGCGTCAGCCAGCCAGAATTGCTGCTGTGCGTTGATGGCCTGCATGACGCTGGAGATTTGGTCGCGGCTGTCGGCTAGCAACTCGAACACGCCTATCAACATGCCGTTGTAGCGAAGCACGTTCTCCTCGGCCATTACCTTGCGTAGCGGCACGATCTCGTCGCGGTAGTGTCTGGCCAAGTCGTAGGCCGTGCGGTAGGCCGAGTAGCTCTCGCGAAGCTGCTAGGAGGCCGAGCGCACGACGGCCTCGTAACGGTTGGCGGCGGCCAGCGACTGCGCATTCATGCCGGCGCGCTGGGCTCCACCCCAGTCAAATATCGGAAGCCGGATCTCCAGTTCATAGCCTCTGCGGTGGCTCTTTTCACCTGAATGATTGTCGAAGACAGTGTCGCGGCGGACCCCAGCCTCGACATCCAGCAGGCTGTTCAAAAGCGCGAGGCCTTGCGACTTCCCGACCACGTCAAGCTGCAGGCGCGCCAGCTGAACGTCAATCCGTTGCTGCAAGGCAGATGCGCTGACGGCGCTGGCCGCCTTCGGCTCGTTTGGCAGATCCGGTAGGCGATCCGGCAGCTTCAGCTGCATCGCCTGTGCGTCCGTCAGCCCGAGCAGACGCACCAGTTCCTCGCGTGCGGCTGTGGCCGCATGCTGTGCCGAAGCCATCTGTGCCGCCGAATCTGCATAAAAAGCCTGCTGCCGTACTCGTTGCAGCTTGGTGAAGTTCCCCACCTGCTGCATGCGCTTGGCCAGTTCCGCGCTGGCTTGGGCCGACCGGTTGACCTGGTCCGCGTATTGCATCAACTGATGGGCGGCGACAGCGCGAACCCAGGCCTGCCTCACCTGGCTCACCTGCTCGACTACTGTGCCGCTCAGTTGAGTTTTTGCCTGGGCGACCTGGTTGCGAGAAATCACCTGGCGCTGGGGCAGCGTGAGGAGGTCCAGAAGGCCGAAGGACAGCAGGCGCCCTAACTCCAACTCGTCGCCGGCACGGATGCGCTCGAATGCGAAGACGGGATTACCTATGCGTCCCGCCTGTTCGGCGGCCGCCATGTCAGCCCAGCTCTGCGCCACAAGCGCTTGCATTGACGGGCTGTTGGCAAGGGCGAGCTGCACGGCGTCGTCCATTGTCAAAGGTTGGGCCAAGAGCTGTTCGCTGAGCCTGCCTCGAGACTGACGCTGCTGCTCGGTTCGGCTGAGCTCCAGCTTGCCTTGGGTGAAGCCCAGGGTCGACTGGTTAGTTTCCTGAAGGGCTTGATCGATGTTGACGCTCGCGCATCCAGTAAGGAGGAGCACGGCAGCGCCCAAACCTGCGATTCGAAAGTTTCTTTGCATTTGGTTCGCCCTCTAAGGTTTGGCTTGACCGGCGGCGGGCTTAGCCACATTCGCCGCGGGCGCCGCATGGCCGGCGTGCCCTTGTTGCCCGGGCCCTTCGGCTGCTTCCTTTGCATAGGCTCGCCAGCCACCGATCTTGCCTACCGTGTCGTTGGCTTCTTTCCAGGGCACCGTCTTGCTCTCGCTGTATGGTTGGTAGCCCTCCAAGGCCGAGCGATACCCGCCCGGGGCCACTGGAGTCTGAGCTGACGCTGCCAGCGTCAACAGACCCGATGAGATTGCCAGCCATCTGGCCAGCATGGGTTGAAACATAGGAACCTCGCGTTGTTCATTGGAATGCGCCGTCATCGCCGCAACGGCGAAACGGACGGACGAAAGCACCCGAAGCGCCAGTCAAACTGGCACTTTTGGCTGCGATCAGACGCGAGGTGGTTTGTCGGGGACTTCGGAAGGTCGGACGTGAATCAGCACGAAAGGCTCGGCCGACTCAGCCTGAGTAACTGCCGCGAAAGCCATCAGTCGCGGGAATTCGGTGATAGCGACGATATTGCAGCAGGAGGCGCAGACGCCGCATTTGTGCGCCGCGTCCGGCAACTTTTTGCCACCGCCGCTTCCGATTTTCTTCGCTTGGACATCGACAGCATCAACTTGCTTCGAATGTTCATGCTCAACTGCTGCGGCGCTACCGTGCAAATGCTGGACCTGTTGCGCGGCGGCCACGCGGGCTTCCCCATGGTTCGGACCGCAAAACAGCATGGACCCCGCCGCCAGTCCCTGCAAGGGGACAGCGGCTACGATAAGCCAAGCGAGGAACAAGCTAAAACGCGACATGCTTTGCGGATTCTACTGAGACTTGTCGAGCTTGTGGTCGGACGACACGTTATGCACATTTACCGATTGTCGTTTTGGTCGGGAGCGACTAACGCGTTTCCACCCAACCGATTTCCCCGGGCACGTAGCGTAATCCGTCCGGCGATACGGGATTTTTCTGCCAGGTGCGCAGTTCCGCCTCGACCTCTTGCCTGGAGTTGCTCAGCTTGGGGCCTTGGACCAGCGGATACGTGCTCGGATAGCCGCGGCTGATCCAGCTCAGCGTGCCGTCTCGCTGAGCGTCCATCACGGCCATTTGCACTTGATCGCGGGCGAGGCCGCCAGACTGGTGCAGCGGCAAAAATGTCGCCCCTTCCTCGGCGTTGCTGGGGTGGTAGAGCTGGGTGGCGAACGACGTGGAGGCGATGGCACCAAGGCTGACGGCGAATACGATATGGCGAAACTTCATGATGGTCTCCTAAGACTCTGGCGGGCCACAGCAGCCGCGACCAGGTGAGGCAAGACGTTTGCATCACGGGGCAGAGTCTAGGAACGGGTGGCGCACAACAAACCAACAGACGCATTACAGATTTGTTATCCGTGCACGCTGTCTTCATGAAGCTCACCCGCACAGAGTCCTACTCGGGCTTCACGCCCGCCTTCCTTGCGATCGCACCCCAGCGATCGACCTCGTTTCGCATGAAGCTGCGCAGCTCGTCGCGGGTTGAGCCCTTCAAGTCAACGCCCAGAGTATTAAGACGCTCGCGTGTGGCCGGGTGATTCAGCGCGGCCACCACCGCCGAACGCAGTCGCTCCACGATTTCCACCGGCGTGGTCGCCGGCGCGACCACCGCCCACCACTGATTGAAGTCCATGCCGTCGACACCAGCCTCCTTGGCCGTCGGGACTCCGGGCAGCGCGGGCAATCGGCTGGGACCCGTGATCATCAAAGGCGAGAGCTTGCCCGCGCCGTGCAGCGAGCTTCCGCTGGCCAGCGTCGCGAAATGGGCCGCCACCATTCCCGCCGCCACGTCAGTCAGTGCAGGCGCCGAGCTGCGGTACGCACTTCTGCACAAGGACTCTGATCAGGCCTCCCTGATGCTGGAAGCCACCAGGCGACAAGACAAGCTCTGGCCCGCCGTTGAGGCAGCGCTGGCAGCCCAGGATCGCTGGGCCAGCCATGACCAGCCAGACATTGCTCAGCTGTGGACCGCGCTCGCGGCCGCTTGCATTGACATCGAGCGGGTGCACGCCGACATGAAGACCGAGACCGTCGCGGCCGCCTTGGCCCAGGACGCGGCGGCGCTCACGGCGCCGAAGATCCAGCGGACGCCAACCTTCCACGCCAACGGCGAGCCTCTGGTTGACTTCGGCACGCAGCAGCTGAAAGCGTTGATTGGCGATGAAGTCAAGGCCGCTTATGCAAGCTGCACCAAATGCCGTTACACCTGATCGCAATCCCCTTTGCGCCCAGCCGTCACGCCCAGTTGTTATGATCGCGCCCGTGCAAAAACTCCTGTGTCTCATGCTCGTCTTGTGGTTCGGCCTTGTGGCCGGCCTCGCGCAGGCGCACGCAACGGCCGAAGAACTGCATCAGCTTGAACACATCGGGCAAAGCCTCAGCGCGCCGGGTGCAGCCGAGGCGGACCATGAAGAGCACTGCGGCCTGTCCCAGTGTGGACAGGTTCTGGGTATCGCCGTCACCACCGGCGAAGCCACTACGCCGCCTGAACGCACCACGCTTGCAGCTTCTGTTCGACAGTTCATGTCTTTTCTGGTCCCAGACGACATCGAACGCCCCAAATGGGCACTCGCCACCCCCGCCGTGGCGAGCCTTTGACCCTGCTGGCGTCAGCCTTCTTTCCGCCGTCAGCCCATCAAGGTTCGCCGAAGTATCTGTTTGCTTCGGAGAGCTGTCTTGCTTGTTTTACCTTTGTCGCTTCGACGCGCATGCGTCGTTGCCGGCCTGTGCCTTGGCCTGTCCGTGGCCGCGCAGGCCCAGTCCAACACACCTGCACCCGTTTCCCTGCGTCAGGCGCTTGACGCGGCCTGGGCACTGAGCCCCGTAGCGCGTGCAACCACCAGCCGCCAGGCCGAGCTGCAGGCGCGCGCTGACGCAGCCCGTGGTTTGCTGTCCGGCAGCCCGTCCGCTACCCTCGCGCACCGCACTGACCGCTTGCAAGCCAACGGCGGCCTGCGCGAATACGAGGCCGAAATTGGCCTGCCGCTGTGGAACCCGGGCATGCGCCACGCCACGCAACGCCAGGTCACCGCCGATGCTGCCTTGCTGGATCAGCAGAATGAACTGGCCCGGCTCAAACTGGCAGGCGAACTGCGCGAAGCCGCAGGGCAACTGGCGACACTGCAGGCCGAACGCGCGCTGGCCGAGCGCAAGCTCGACGAAGCCACGCGTCTGGCCACAGACACCGAGCGCCGCGTCAAGGCGGGCGACATCGCTCGCGTGGACCTCCTGCAGACCCAAAGTGCCGCCAGGCAGGCGGAAAGCCTGTTGGCCCAGGCAGACGCTTCGCTGCAGCGAGCTCGCCATCACTGGCGCAGCCTCACAGGGCTGAGTGCTGCGCCCGAAGGCGGTGAGCAACCTGGCACCGCCACTGCACACCCCGGCCTGTTGGCGGCGCAGGCCCAGGTGCGCAGCGCGCAGATGCGCATGGCGCTGACCGACGCCGACCGGCGCGACCCGATGGAGCTTGGCGTGGGCGTGGCACGCGAACGCGCTGCTGCCGGTGCGCCGGGTGAAACCACGATGCGGTTCGCCTTGCGCATCCCGTTCGGCGGCGACACCCGCAATGCCGCCAAGCTGGCGGCGGCCCGAGCCGAGCTGGATGCCGCCGAGGCAGAGGCCGACGCCCTGCAACGCCAGATCGATGCCGAGCGCGAAAGCACCCGCATCCAGCTGGATGCTGCCCGCCGCAATGAAGTGCTGACCGCGCAGCGCGCCGCACTGGCGGGCCAGGCGCAGGCACTGATCGCCAAGGCCCACCAGCTGGGCGAAGCAGACTTGCCCACCCGCATGCGTGCCGACAACGACAAATACGATGCCGACCTCGCGCTGGCCCGCGCCCGCATTGACACCGCGCGCGCCATCGCCCAACTGAACCAAGCCCTCGGACTGCTCCCATGAAACTGCTGAACCAAGTCAAGAACCGGGCCGTTGCCCGCGTCAAAAGTGCACAAATCGCCACGCTGGCCGTGCTCCTTGCAATGGCTGCGACCTTTGCCGTGGCCGGCCCAGGGCATGACCACGGTGACGAAGCGCCAGCAGCATCGGGCACGGCATCGCCGCGCGTGACCAGTCATTCAGACCTGTTTGAGCTGGTAGCCATCGTGGACGCCGGCGTCATGACCGTCTACCTGGACCGCTATGCCAGTAATGAGCCGGTGTCGGGGGCCAGGATCGAGGTTGAGGCTGGTGCAGCCAAGGGCGTAGCCACGGCGCAACCCGACGGCACCTACCGCTTTGAACATGCTGTCTTCAAAACGCCGGGCACGGTGCCCGTGAGTTTTACCGTCAACGACGGCAAAGACACCGACCTGCTGGCGGGCGACCTGAAGCTGCAAGACGCCCACGCCGACCACGCCCACGACGAAGCCGCCCGCCCCTGGCTGCGCTGGGCCGGGTATGCTGCCGGGGCACTGGTGTTGCTGGCGCTGGCCGCTGCGGCCGCGAGGCGCTTTGGCCGTCGCAGCATCACGGCGCTGCTGGCGGCTTGCGTTGTGGCAGCGGGCCTTGCGGTCCCGATCGACGCCACGGCAGGCCCAGGCCATGACCATGGCGAAGAGGCGGCATCGGCCGGCGGCAACTCGCCCAAGCGCCAAGCCGACGGCAGCGTGTTTCTGCCCAAACCCAGCCAGCGCCAGCTGGGCGTGCGAACGGTGGTGACCGAAGAAAAAGCCTTGCCCAAGACGGTGGAGTTGACCGGCCGCGTGGTGGCCGACCCCAATGCCGGCGGCAAGGTGCAGCCCACCCAGGCAGGCCGCATCGAGCCCGGCCCACGCGGTTTGCCCCAGCTGGGCCAGGCCGTGCGCAAGGGCGAAACGCTGGCCGTGGTGCGCGCTTCCAACGCCGCTATCGAACGCGCCAACCAGGTTGCTCAAACTGCCGAGCTGAAGGCCAACCTGGACCTGGCCCGCAAACGTGTAGCGCGGCTGGAGCAGTTGGAAGGCACCGTGGCGCAAAAGGACGTTGACGCCGCGCGCGCGGAAGCCGACAGCCTGGCGCAGCGCCTGGCTGCGGTAGGCGCCAGTGTGAATGCGACCGAGGCGCTGGTGGCGCCCGTGTCAGGCGTGATCGCCGCCGCCAACGTGGTGGCCGGCCAGGTGGTGGATGCGCGCGAAGTCCTGTTCGAGATCGTCGACCCGGCACGGCTGATGGTGGAAGCCAGCGCGTTTGACGCGGCCCTGCTGGGCAACATCGCATCGGCCAGCGCCAGCGCCACGCCCGGTACCAGTGTGGCACTGCGCTTCGTGGGCGCCGGGCGCACCCTGCGCGAAGGCGCCATTCCGTTGCAGTTCAGCACCGGCGCTGGCCAGGGAGTCGTGCCTTTGGCCGTGGGCCAGCCGGTCAAGGTGATTGTGCAGACGCGCGAAACCGTCAAGGGCTTTGCGGTGCCGACCGGCGCCGTGGTCAAGAACCCCAGCAATCAGGACATGGTGTGGGTGCACACCGGTGCCGAGGTGTTCCAGCCGCGCCCCGTGCGGGCAATTGCGCTGGACGGCGCAACGGTGTCGGTGGTGGACGGGCTCAAGGCCGGTGACCGGGTGGTGACGCAAGGCGCACCGCTGGTCAACCAGGTCCGCTGAAGCGAGGCACACCCATGTTTGACAAATTGGTGCATGCCTCATTGGGCAATCGCCTGATGGTGATCGTCATGTCGGTAGTGCTGCTGGTGCTGGGCGCGTTCACGCTCGTCAAGATGCCGGTAGATGTGTTCCCCGACCTCAACAAACCCACGGTCACGCTGCAGGTGGAAGCTGGTGGCATGGCCCCCGAAGAGGTGGAGCAGCTCATCACCTTCCCGCTGGAAACGTCGATGGGTGGCATTCCCGGCGTGGAATCCATCCGCTCGGTGTCCAGCGTTGGCCTGTCGTTCGTGTACGTCACGTTCGACTGGAAAACCGACATTTACCGCGCCCGCCAGATGGTGGGCGAACGCCTGCAGGTTGTGCGCGAGCAACTGCCGCAGGGCGTGGAGCACGTGGGCATGGGCCCGATCAGCTCCATCATGGGCGAGATCATGTTGCTGGCGCTGCCCATCGACACCAGCAAGATCAGCCCCATGGCGGTGCGCGAATACGCCGACTTCGTCATGCGCCCGCGCCTCTTGACCCTGCCGGGCGTGGCCCAGGTCGTGCCTATTGGCGGCGAGGTGCGCCAGTACCAGGTACAGCCCGACACCGCCCGCATGGCGGCGCTGGGCGTGGACCTGGAAGGCATCGAAGCTGCCCTCAAGGGCTTCTCGGGCAACTCCAGCGGCGGCTTTCTGGAGCTGAACTCGCGGGAATACCTGATCCGCAACATTGGCCGCACCACGCGGCTGGAAGACCTGCAGCGCCTGCCCGTGGCCTTCCGCAATGGGCGCGCCATCCAGTTGCAACAGGTGGCCACTGTCACGTTCGCGCCCGCCATCAAGCGTGGTGATGCGGGCCTGAACGGCCAGCCGGCCGTGATCCTGGGCATCCAGAAGCAGCCTGACGCAGACACCGTGAAGCTCACCGAGAAGGTGGAGGCCGCGCTGGATGAGCTGAAGAAGGGCCTGCCCGCCGGCATGGGCGATCCCAAGATCACCATGCGCCAGGCCACCTTCATTGAATCGTCGGTGGACACGCTGCGCGGCAAGCTGCTGGCGGCGTCGGTGGTGGTGGCGGTGGTGCTGTATTTCTTCCTGCTGAACATCCGCACCACACTGATCTCGCTGACCGCCATTCCGCTGAGCGTGATGATCACGGTGCTGGTGTTCAAGTACTTCGGCCTGTCGATCAACACCATGACGCTGGGCGGCCTGACCATTGCCATCGGTGGCCTGGTGGACGACGCGGTGGTGGGTGTGGAGAACGTGCTGCGCCGGCTCAAGATGGACCGGGCTGCACACCCCAATCACCGCATGGGTCCGCTGGAGTTGATTGCCAAGGCCACGCTGGAGGTGCGCTCGGGTATCGTGATCGCCACAGTCATCATCGTGCTAGTGCTGATGCCACTGTTCTTCCTGCCCGGCATCGAGGGACGGCTTATGCAGCCGCTGGCCATTGCCTACATCGTGTCGTTGCTGGCGTCGATGGTGGTGTCGGTCACGCTCACGCCGGTGATGTCGTATTACCTGCTGCCGCGCATCAAGGGGCTGGACCATGGCGACACCAGGGTCCAGGCGTGGATCAAGGCGCGCTACGCTGCCGCCTTGACCCGCGTGCTGGCCGCGCCGCGCGCCTGGGTGGCGGCGGGCGCAGTTTCTGCCGTGCTGGCCATGCTGGCGGTACCGCTGTTTCCCACCACCTTTTTGCCACCGTTCAACGAAGGTGTGGCGTTGGTGGGCCTGCGGCTGAACCCCGGTACCACTCTGACCGAATCGGCCCGCATCGGCAGCATCGCTGAAAAGGCTCTGGCTGGCGTGCCTGAGGTTGAGCACGTGGGCCGCCGTTCGGGCCGCGCCGAGCTGGACGAGCACGCCGAGGGCGTTCATGTGTCGGAACTGGACCTGAAGCTCAAGCGCAGCGACCGCAGCATCGAAGCGGTGTACGCCGACATCCGCAGCCGCATTGCAACGCTGCCTGCGGCCATCGGCATCGGCCAGCCGATCAGCCACCGCATCGACCACATGCTGTCGGGCGTACGCTCGCAGATCGCCATCAAGATTTTTGGTGATGACCTGGACGTGCTGCGCGGTGAGGCCGAGGCGCTGCGCCTGCGGCTGTCGTCCATCAACGGCGTGGTGGACCTCGAAGTGGAAAAGCAGGTGCTGACGCCACAGATCAAGGTCCAGGTGGACTACGACCGGGCACTGGGCCTGGGCATACCGCCCGCCAAGCTGCTGGCCGAGCTGCAGGTGCTGATCGACGGCGAGCGCGTGACGCAGATCGTGGAGGGCAGCCGCCGCTTCAACCTGGTGCTGCGCCTGCCCGAAACATCACGCGGCATCGAGGGCCTGCGCAACTTGATGATCGATACACCCGGCGGTCGCGTACCCCTGTCGCAGCTGGCGTCGGTGGAAGAGTCTGACGGGCCCAACCAGGTCAGCCGCGACGACGGGCGCCGCCGTATCGTGTTGTCGGCCAATGCCCAGGGGCGCGCGCTGAGCGATGTGGTGACCGACATCCGCACAGCGATCAGCGAAACCAAGCTGCCCGAGGGTTATTTCATCAGCATCGGCGGCCAGTTCCAGGCGCAGGAGGAAGCGTCAAGGCTGATCGGGCTGCTGTCCATCGCATCGGTGGGGCTGATCTTCCTGATCCTGTATTCGCGCTACCGCTCGGGCATTCTGGCGGCCATCATCATGGCCAACATTCCGCTGGCGCTGGTGGGAGCGGTGGTGGGCCTGTGGCTGTCGGGCCAGCCGCTGAGCGTGGCGGCGCTGGTGGGCTTCATCACGCTGGCGGGCATTGCCATTCGCAACGGCATCCTGAAGGTGTCGCACTACATCAACCTGTGTGCCTTCGAGGGCGAGAACTTCAACACGCAGATGCTGCTGCGCGGCTCGCAGGAGCGGTTGACGCCCGTGCTGATGACGGCGCTGGTGGCTGCGCTGGCGCTGGCCCCGCTGCTGTTTGAGGCCGACATGCCCGGCACCGAAATCCTGCACCCCGTGGCCGTGGTGATTTTCTCGGGCCTGATCACCTCGACCCTGCTTGACTCTTTTCTGACCCCTGCGATGGTGGCGCTTTTTGGCCGCAAGCCGATTGCAGCCCTCGTCGAGGACTCTGGCTCTGAAACCTTCTGACAACCCAACCCGAAAGGAAACACCATGAAACTCAAGACCCTCGCCATTCTGGCCACCTTCGCTGTCAGCGCCGCAACCGCACAGGCTGCCGGCAACCATGACCACACGTCCAAATTCGGCGGCGTGGTGGTGGAAACCAAAGCGGGCGATGTGGAAATTGTGACCAAGCCCGACATGATCCAAATCTACGTGAGTGACCACGGCAAGGCTGTGAAGCTTGATGGCGCGAAAGCCAAGGTCACGCTGCTGAACGGTGCCGAGAAAACCGAGGCCGACCTGTCACCGGCCGGCGACAAGCTCGAAGCCAAAGGGACGTTCAAGGTGGCCAAGGGGACCAAGGGCATTGCACTCGTGACGCTGGCGGGCAAGCCGGCGGCCACGGCCCGCTTCGAGATCAAGTGAGCATGACCACGACATTGCGCTCGGCCAATAGCTGGCCACGAATGTGCTTGACCGCTACGGTGCTGCTCGTAAGCGCTGTGGCGGCCGGTTGCAGCACTGTATACGCGGGAAAGTACAACTTTGCGGACGGATGGCGGGAGGGCGAAATCGAGTCGATGGGCGCGGCCGCGAGCATCCCCGCACCGCAGTTCTCGGATTGCAGGCTGTCGCTGACGGCTGAGCAACTGGGCGCAAGTCCTTTCGCACTCGTCAAGTACAAGCGCCTCGGACGAACTCAGCGCCGCGTAGTTCCTTTAGACAAGGATGCGTCCCAGTTGAAGCCCGGGGACCCCGTGTATATGGATGTGAGCAACTGCGTGGTGTCGTTGGTGCGGCGCTGACCCGACCCCCTATTCCAGGGATTCAATTGCAGACGGCATGCGGCGTACGCGCGCCGCAGCCGTCGTCGCCGCTTACGCACCCGACGGCCGTCAACCCCCGCAACTGGAGCATCCCCGTTCCAACTGAACAGGTGGACACTTCACCGAGCCGTAGGAGCAAAACACGCAGCAGTCCCCGGTCTTGGGCCGCAACATCGTCTTGCACTGCTCGCATTCGTAGAAGAACTGGCATGCGTCGGTGGGCATGCGCTCCATCTTGGTGTGCCCGCAATGAGGGCAAGTCAGGACCGAGTCCAGTGTGGCGATGGTGGCTGCTGTCACTTGCGCACCGTCGATGGGTAGCCCGCGTCGGTGGTGGCCTTGGCCAGTGCGGCGGCGGTGGTCCTGTCGGCGTCGAAAGTAACCATCGCCGTCTTCTTCTCGAAGTCGATGCGCACCTGGCTCACGCCGGGCACCTGCTCAAGGGACTTCTTGACCGTCAAAGGGCACAGGCTGCAGGTCATGTTCCGCACATCAAGAATGGTGGATTGGGGTGTGGCCGCAAGGCCGACGAGGGGAACCAAGGCGACCATCAGGCTAGTAAGCGACTTACGCATGGGAAGTCCTTTCAAAAGAAGAACGGCGCCAACCAGGGGGCCGACAACAATGCCACAAGCGCCAGCGACACGAGCCAGAAGATCCTGCGCTGACGCCCAAGCACTATCGGTTTGGCGCACGCAGCGCCCGGTTCACAGACCGGCGAACGCAAGTAAAGGCGGCGGTACGCCAACCCAAGAAACAGCACAGTCGCGCCAACGAGCCAGGGCCGCAGCGGCTCAAGCGCAGTGAGACTGGCCACCCAGGTTCCGCCAATTCCCAACATCAGCAACACGAGTGGACCGACGCAGCACGCCGAGGCACCGATGGCGGCCAGGGCGCCCGCCAGGAGCGCCCCTTTGACTGAGCGTCTTTCCATTGTTGAGTGAACCTGTTGCATGGCGAAGAGTTTAAAGTCCGTACCATAGTACGGAGTCAAGAGGGGTAGCAATGACCGAGCTGACCATAGGGCGACTGGCCACCGCGGCGGGCGTGAACGTCGAGACCGTGCGCTACTACCAGCGCCGCAGATTGATGACCGAACCTGAAAGACCGATGAACGGCCAGCGCCGCTATGGCATTGATGCCGTCAAACGTGTGCGGTTCATCAAGCGTGCGCAAGGTTTGGGCCTCACGCTGGACGAGATCGGCAGCCTGCTAGATCTCGATGAGTCGCGTGCGTGCGCCGAGACCCGCGAACTCGCCGCACATAAGCTGGAAGTCATTGAGAGCAAGCTCGCGGACCTCAAGGCGATGCGCAAAGCTTTGACTGCGCTGCTGCGCGAGTGTGATACGGGTACCGCGAAGGGCACCTGTCCGATCATCCACGCACTGGCGCAGGATTGACAGCCAAGCTGTGATCGGCGAACGCGTGCGGTGCCCAATCAGGCGCCAAGTCCTAACCGCAGCCCGTGGGCGCAGCCCGGCGTGGTCGACGCATCAACAGGTAGACCGCCGGGATGACGAACATCGACAGCAGCGGAGCGGTGATCATCCCCCCGACCATTGGCGCCGCGATGCGCTGCATGACTTCCGAACCGGTTCCGGTTCCCCACATGATGGGAAACAGACCGGCCAGGATGACCGCGACTGTCATGGCCTTTGGCCGCACCCTCAGAACAGCGCCCTCACGGATTGCGTCCAGCAGGCTGTCATCGTCGGTCTTGCCCTGGGCCAGGCGCTCTTCCCAAGCGTGCTTGAGGTACAGCAGCATGATCACACCGAACTCGGCCGAGACTCCGGCCAGGGCGATGAAGCCTACCGCAGCGGCCACCGACATGTTGTAGCTGAGCAAGTAGAGCAGCCAGATGCCACCCACCAAGGCGAACGGCAGCGTGGCCATGATCAGCGTGGCCTCCTCGAACCGTTTGAAGGTGAGGTACAGCAGTACAAAAATGATCATCAGCGTGAAGGGCACCACAATCTTCAGCTTGGCGGTGGCGCGCTCCAGAAATTCGAACTGGCCTGACCAGGAGATTGAGTAGCCTGGCGGCAGCTTGACCTTTTCGGCGACGGCCTTTTGCATGTCCTGCACCGCCGATCTCAGGTCGCGCCCGCGGATGTCGACATAGACCCAACCGGACAGGCGGGCGTTTTCGCTGCGCAGCATCGGCGGCCCGTCGGTGATGCGCACGTCCGCCACGTCGGACAGCACCAGCCTGGCCCCGCGTTCGGTGACGATGGGCAAGGTGCGCAGCTTTTCAAGGGAGTCGCGGAACTCGCGCGGGTAGCGCATGTTGATCGGGAAGCGCTGCAGGCCCTCCACAGTCTCACCAATGTTCTCGCCGCCTACGGCCGACCTGATGACTGACTGGACGTCAGCGATGTTCAGTCCAAAGCGGGCAGCGGCATCTCTTCGGATATTGACGTCAACGTAGCGGCCGCCCGTCAGGCGCTCGGCCAGGGCGCTGCTGACACCGGGAACATCCTTGAGAACCCGTTCAATCTCGAATGTTGCGCGGTCGATCTCCGCCAGATCCGGCCCGGCGATCTTGACGCCGACCGGGCTTTTGATGCCCGTGGCGAGCATGTCGATGCGGTTGCGAATCGGCGGCACCCAGATGTTGGCCAGGCCGGGCACCTTGACGATCTTGTCCAACTCTTCGACCAACTTGTCGGCCGTCATGCCTGCGCGCCACTGGTCCTTGGGCTTGAACTGGATGGTGGTCTCGAACATCTCCAGCGGCGCCGGGTCGGTCGCCGTCTCGGCGCGGCCTGCTTTGCCATACACGCTGGCCACTTCGGGCACCGTCTTGATCAAGCGGTCGGTCTGCTGCAAAAGCTCCGAGGCTTTGCCGGCGGAAAGGCCGGGCAAAGCCGACGGCATGTAAAGCAGATCACCCTCGTCCAGCTTCGGCATGAATTCGCCGCCGATGTGCTGCAGCGGCCACAGGCTGACAACCAGCGCGATAGCCGCGAGCGCCAGGGTGATCTTCGGTCCACGCAGAACCAGATCGAGCATCGGCCTGTACACCGCGATCAGGAAGCGGTTCAGCGGATTGGCTTTCTCATCCGGGATGCGGCCGCGAATCAGGTAGCCCATCAACACGGGAATCAGGGTGACCGACAAGCCGGCAGCCGCCGCCATGGCGTACGTCTTCGTGAAGGCCAGCGGCGAGAACAGCCGCCCTTCCTGCGCCTCCAGCGTGAAGACCGGTATGAATGACAGTGTGATGATCAGAAGGGAGAAGAACAGCGCGGGCCCGACCTCGACCGCCGAATCTCCAATCACTTTCCAGCGCGCTTCGCCTTGCAGGGTCTTGTCAGGGTGATCGTGCTTCCAGTTTTCCAGATGCTTGTGGGCGTTTTCAATCATCACGACGGCCGCGTCCACCATCGCGCCGATGGCGATCGCGATGCCGCCCAGGGACATGATGTTGGCGTTGACACCCTGGTGGTACATGACGATGAAGGCCGCCAGGATGCCCAGCGGCAGCGAGATGATGGCCACGAAAGCCGAGCGCAGATGGAACAGGAAGATGAAGCACACCACGGCGACGACCAGGAACTCCTCAAGCAGTTTGAAGGAGAGATTTTCCACGGCTCGTTCAATCAGGCTGGAGCGGTCGTAGACCGGAACGATCTCGACGCCCTTGGGCAAGCTCGCCTGCAAGGATTTGAGCTTGGCCTTGACCGCCTCGATGGTCGCCAGTGCGTTCTTGCCGGAGCGCATGACAATCACGCCGCCGGCTGCCTCCCCCTCGCCGTCCAGTTCGCCGATGCCTCGCCGCATCTCCGGGCCCAACTGGATGCGGGCAACGTCGCCGAGGCGCACCGGCACACCCGCCGCCGAAGTCACGATCGGAATCTGGCGGAAATCGTCAAGCGACTGCAGGTAACCCGAGGCGCGCACCATGTATTCGGCTTCGCCCAGTTCCAGGACGGAACCACCGCTTTCCTGGTTGGCTTTGCCTACCGCCTCGATCACCTTCGTGTGGGGTATGGCAAATGCGGCCAGTTTGTCGGGATCGAGCACGATCTGGTACTGGCGCACCATGCCGCCGACGGAAGCCACTTCGGCAACGTTCGCAACGCTCTTGAGTTCGTACTTCAGGAACCAGTCCTGCAAGGCTCGCAGCTGTCCAGCGTCCTGGCTTCCCGTGCGATCAATCAGCGCATACTGGTAGATCCAGCCTACGCCGGTCGCGTCGGGCCCCAGCGTGGCCTTGGCGCCCGCAGGCAGGCGGGACTGGACCTGGTTCAGGTACTCGAGAACCCGGGAACGGGCCCAATACAGGTCCGTGCCATCGTCGAACAACACATACACGAACGAATCCCCGAAAAACGAGTAGCCGCGCACGGTCTTCGCACCCGGCACGGAAAGCATCGTTGTTGTGAGCGGGTACGTGATCTGGTTCTCGACGATACGGGGCGCCTGGCCAGGGTAGGAGGTGCGGATGATCACCTGCACGTCGGACAGGTCCGGCAGCGCGTCCAACGGGGTCTTGAACAGCGAGAAGATGCCCCAGCCCGAAATCATGATCGTGGCCAACAGGACCAGGAAGCGGTTGCTGATGGACCATCGTATGAGCCGGGCGATCATTTCCTGGCCCCTTGGGCTTGCTGCTGCGCCGGCATCGGGGACACGCGTGTGAGCTGCGGAGGACCCTCGGTTCCCATGTAAAACTCGAAGGTGATCCGGTCTCCGACATCCAGGTTGCGCGGCAATGCGTCTGGCGGCGGCCGCTTGAAGTCCATGGTCATCGAGCCCCACTTGAGGGAGGGGATGGGGCCGTGCGACAGCGTGAGGGTGTCGGGCCCAATCGCCTCGATCTTTGCCTCCCCATCATGGCGCGGTGCGGTGTTGGCGGCGGTGGGTTTGGGCGCTTCGTTCAACCTTGCCTCGACCCCCTTCAGGCTGGCTTCCGAATCGATCAGGAACTGCGACGAGACAACCACCTTCTGGCCGGGCTGCAAGCCGCGCTTGATCTCGGTTTGTCCGCCCGACTCAATCCCCGCCTGAACCTCCACGGGCCTGAATTTGCCGTTTTCCTCCGCGACCATCACTACCGTGCGCTTGCCGGTCTGGATGACGGCCTCTGTCGGGATCAGCAACACGTTGTCTCCGCGTGTGTCCATGAACTGCATGGACACGAACATGCCCGGTACGAGTCGCGTTCCGGGGTTGTTCAGTTCCAGGCGGGCTTTGAGCGTACGCGTTGCGGCGTTGACCTCCGGCAGGATCGCCTGCACCCGGCCTTCGAATGACACGCCCGGCGCCGCTGGGCTTTGGGCTCGCACCATCGCGCCTGGTCGCACCAACGCGGCCTGGCTCTCCGGGACTTCGGCGTTCGCCCACACCGTGGAAAGGCCGTTGATCTTGAACAGGGGCGCACCAGCCATCACTGTCATTCCTTCGCGCACCGACAGCTCGACGACCACGCCGCCAATGGGCGCGGAGATGGTCGTGCGCGCCTGCGTCTTGCCGGTACGCTCCACCAGGCCAATCTGCTCTTCGTTCATGCCGGCTTGCCGCATGCGCTGGCGCGCGCCATCGATCAAGGCTGCCACGTCATCGCTCTGCATCCGCTTGAGCGAGAGGAACTCCTCCTGCGCGGCCACCCAATCAGGCACATACAGATCAACCAGTGGCTGGCCCTTGCCGACTCGATCCAGTGTTGCGCGTACGTACAAGCGCTCCACGTAGCCCGCAGCACGCGCCTGCACAACAACCTGGTCGCGTTCGTTGAAGGAAATGCTGCCCACCGCCGCAACTTGCGGCGTGAGCTTGCCTTGTGTGACCACCGCCGTGCGCACCCCCAGGTTCTGCTGGATGCGCGGGCTGACGGTCACCTTTCCCTGATCGGTGTCGCCATCTGCATATACGGGTACCAGCATCATGTCCATGAACGGCGACTTGGCAGGCTTGTCGAACTTGTTGCCTGGCACCATGGGGTCGTGGTAATAAAGGATCTTGCGGCCGTTTGCCGGGTCCATATCCCCAGCCTTGACACCTCCGGCCATATGCCGCCGCGTTGCCTCCTCGCCCTCAGCGATGCTTTGCGGCACGGCGCCTGGGGGCTGGAGCACAGGCGCTACGCCGGGCATGGCAGCCATGCTGCTGCCCCGGCGCATGCCTATCTCGTAGATTGCGTAGCCGCCGGCGGTGATCACAGCGACCAATGCGGCGGCCGCTAAAACATAGTTCTTGTTCATGGTTGCTCCTGGGTCAGCGTGCCGGGGACGTATTCGGGGATGAGGAAGTTCTGCCGAGCCCAGGCGCGGGCAGTGTCCATTTCCACGGCAAGTGCCTGCATCCGGGTATCGACTTCATCGCGGCGCGCCAATAGCGTAGCGGCGAGATCACCCTTGCCGGTGCGATAGGCCGTGAGGGCGGCGTCGGACCGATGCGTGGCCAAGGGGACTAACTCGTCGAGATAACGCGCGACACGGCGCTTGCCTGTACGCCAGTCGTTGAGCAGGTTTTTCAGCTCCGCGTCATACTGGCGCAGCATCTCTTCGTATCTGGCGCGGGCCTCGTCGACCAGGGCCAGCTTGGCGGCGACTTCACGATCCTGGCGGCTCTTCTGGTCCCATTGCAGCGGCACCGAAACACCGAATGAAACCATGTCGGAGTAAGCCGAGCCGCGCTGACTGTAGGTGGCTTCCACGCTCCAGTCGGCGTTCTTGTTGGCCTCTGCCAGGCGCGCCTCGGTCAGTGCCGCCTCCAAACGGGCGCGCAGCAATATCAGGTCGGGGTGATGCTGTAGATGTGCCTCCAGCGCCACGCCGTCCAGCCAGCTGGTCTGCCAGGGCGGAGGGGTGGTTGCAACTGTCCGGTTCGCGTCTGGGCCAATCCAGCGCGCGAGTGTCAACGCGGCGTTTCTGGCTTGTCTGTCGATCTCGCTCAGCCGATCTTCGAGCATGACAAGCGCTGCGCGGGCAGCGAAGACATCCGCCTGGCTGTTGCGCCCGACTCCGTACCCCGACTGCGTGGTCTGCACTTGAAGTTCAGTCTCCCGCATCTGGCGCAGCAGGAGATGGCGCATCTCATCGGTGTAGTAGCGCTCGATCCATGCGATGGCGGTGTCACGCATGATGTTGGCGACGTTCAACTGTTTTTCTGCACGGGTGCTGTCGGCTTCACGCTCAACGCGTTCGGCACGCAGCTGGCGCTTCTGCGCGCGAGGCAGCTCCTGGGACAGGCCAATGCGGCGCATCGTCATGAAGTCGCGCGAGAGGCTAAGGCGGCCAGGGCCAGTGAGTGGGAGGTTTTCGACGCCGAACTTGAGAATGGGGTCGGGCAACTGGCCTGCAGCTACGGCCATCTCCCGCGAAGCAGTGATGGCCGCGTTGTTGGCCGCCAGCAGCTGTGAGCGAGCAACCGCAAGCGACTGCGCTTCAGACAGGCTCAAAGGCTCTGCTGTCCACCCAGGTAAGCTGAGAACAGCGGCAATGAAGGCCAAGGCGTACGGACGCCTTGAATGGAAAAAAAGCATGACAACTCCAGACGATTGAGAACACTCTGCCCGTGCACAAGAGCGCAGGCAGCGGTTAAACGCTCTGGAATTTCAGAATCGGAAGCAGCAGTTGCGAACTGCGATCGGCGGCGCCGTGCTTCGCAACAAGAATGAAACTTGCGCTGGCTGACGCGCGGGGAAGGATCGAAGTGGCTCGATCGTGTAGGAGAAGCCCGTCGCGATAACGTCCGAAAGCGTCAGCGCTTGACCCTTGTCGACAGTTTGTTGAGCAGAGTGGCAATGCGCGTGGCACAGACCGGGCTGCTCGGCATCGACTTTGGCCATTTCGCCAGCGCAAGGCATCCCTGCTTCAGCCATTGCGACGATTTCGCCGACCTTGTAATCGACCGGGCAGACATAGCCGGCAACTGCCAACTGCATGAACAGCAGGCTGAGCAGCGCGAAGAGCACTGTGATCAGGCGTTGACGGCGGCGAACACACATGGCGAAGATTGTAGAAGGGCCTTGATTTTTGAGAGCTATTTCTATAGATGATTTCTGCGCTCGAAAGTTCACTCCAATTATTTCGATAGCATGAGATATGCGAGGCGGACAGAAAGTGATACGGGATCAATACGAGGGTTTACCCGGGCATTCAACCGGAGCGTTATGCACGTAAACCGAGATCACCCCATCTGGCGTTTGTGGTTCGGGAGCCGTTTCCGAGTTGGACGTCCAGTACCAGCTTGTTGCCTGGTGTATAGGCATGTGCACGCGGGCCAGACGCTGAGGATCCCTTCGCGGATGGAGCAGACTGGGACCATGTTCTCGAACGAGAACGATGGCGTACTTCCTGAGGTTAGCTGCTGGGATGGAGGCCACGGTGTCGGTGGCGGCCTTGCAGGATAAGCTGGTTACCGAAGGTAAAAACAGCGTGGGCAGGGAATCATTGCGCTGGACGCCGACGTTCCCCGGCCATATTACGCGGGCTCCAGACGACGTGCGTTTTTCGGCATCCCGTTAGATTTGGGCCAGCAGATCGACCACGTCAGCGTCGAGTGCCGCAGCAAGCTTTTCGATGTTATCAATGCTGACGTTGCGTTCCGCCCGCTCGATGCCCCCAACATAAGTACGGTGGAGTCCTGCCAAGTCCGCGAGTACTTCCTGCGACAACCCTACAGCCTTGCGACGCGTACGCAGATTTGACGCCAAGCGGGTCCTTGCGTTCGGCGGCGGTTTGTACCTCGTGCTCATCGGGCTTGAGGTTCGCTCGATTGACGACTATCCGTCTACAGACTATAAGTAGCAGCTAGACGCGCGTGCCCGCTGCCGCTGAAACAACCATCTGCACGAAATGGAGTACCTTGGTGAACCTCTGTAGTCATCGCCCCACACAACCCACGGACCTCGTCGAACTCACGAGTGTGCTGCGTCGGCACAGTTCCAAGCTGGCGGCGCTACCGGCGTCGCTTCCCGAGCCGCTGCTGCTTTCGGTGGCACGGGATCTCCGAGCCATTGAGGATCCCGAGCAAGACGAGGAGGACGATGAGGCACAAGGTAGGCTTGCTGCGCCGATGATGCTGGTGTTCAGCTTGATGTTGGGCGACGGCCGCGCCAAAACCCCGGAGAAGGAAATAACCGTGAGCGAAAGCGCCCTTTATGCGTCGATTCAAAGCTACCAGTGGGCTATCGAGCGGGAAATCGTTACCCGCATTACCGGGAAAGGGGGCGAGAAAGACGAGGAAATTCTGCTGCAAAAGATCAGCGAGGCTCGAGCTCACGCACTGGACGACTAATAAACCAAGCAAAAAATTTTTGTCGCAGCGTGTCAAGAGGCTTGCGCCGCCCGCTGAGCCTCATAATGCGGCTGCTTGGCGCGGCTATCGGGGCAGGCCCGGCCTATTCCCTGGAGCCAATGGTCGATCAACAGGTTCAACGACGTCCGACCCTCTCCCGTGGCGGACGTCAGACCAGAGCCCGCGCAGCTGACATCCCTGACGACCTCGCAGACGACTCAATCCCACTCCCAGATAGCCGCCCCGACAATGGTTCTGGCTTGATGGCTTCCACGATGACCGGAGTAGCATCGGACCGCACTATCGCACGGATAGATCGCCGACAACATCCTAGGCTAGACCGGGACACATGGCGCTGCCCCAGCGCGCCGCGTTCTATCAAGTCCAGTCCCCGTTGACAACCCTCAAGGGGTGTTGATTTCCATGCAAAGCTGACCCACCATTTCCATCGAATCTTGACCCACCCTGATTCGTGAACTTCACGCTCACGTTGTGGATAAGTTCTTGGTCGCCTTCTCCTTCTTGGTGGTCTGTGGTG
>JBFWUB010000031.1:0-48456 GCA_050247515.1 Ramlibacter sp.
AACGAAAGGAGAAACGATAACGTCGACGTTAGACTTATCCACAACCGAGTAGCCCGGCTACTCCACCAAGGGTGGGGTCAAAATTAGATGAAAAACCGGGGTCAGGATTCAGTGGAAATCAACACGGAATGTCTCCTGCTGCAACGGCAAGCATGGTCAGCACGCAGTCGGCATCACTGGCCTGCAGTTCATGGCCATTGAGCCGCAAGAACAATTCTGCTGCCACGAACCCCGTACGCTTGTTGCCATCGATGAACGCGTGGTTGCGCGAGATGGCATAGCCGTACGCCGCGGCAAGATCAGCGGCATCGGGCTTGCCATACGTCGCGAGGTTGCCGGCCCGAGTGAGCGCCGATTCAAGCAGGCCTTTGTCCCGGATGCCCGTGCCACCGCCATGTTCGGCGAGCTGGGCTTCATGAACGGCGAGAACGACTTCCGGGTGCAACCAGACCCACACTGTCATTTGGCCAGCTCATGCAGAACAGCACGACGCTCCTTCATGATGTCTCTTGCCGCTCGCATTTGCGCTTCAAACTCGGGGTTGTGAATGGTGATGCGCATGCCTTCAGGCGAATCGGTCAGGTACAACTCATCACCCTTTTCCACGCTCAGACGTGCAAGCAGTTCTTTGGGAAAAATGGCGCCGACAGAGTTGCCGATCTGGGTGAGTTTCAGTGCGTACATTGCAGTCACTCCTGTAATAACATTCGTTATACTAGCTGCACTCCCCTCGCTTCGCAAACCCGTGAACCACCCCGTCGCCTCCGCCCTGATACCGGTTGTGCTGCTGATTGCGGTGGGCTTTCTGGCCGGCAGGCGCCAGTGGATTGGCGCGGCGTCGGTCAAGGACCTGTCCAGCCTGGTGTTCATGGTGCTGGCGCCCGCGCTGCTGTTTCGCACCATGGCGTCGCAGCAGAGCCTGCAGGTGGACTTCAAGGCGCTGGCGATCTACTTTGGCGTGGCGCTGGTGGTGTATTTCGGCGTCATTGCGGTGCTGGGCTTTGGCCGCCGCTCGGCCGTGCTGGCGCTGGCCGCGACCTTCAGCAACACCGTGATGATCGGCGTGCCGCTGGTGGGGCTGGCGTATGGCGAGCCCGGGCTGTTCATCCTGTTCACGCTCATCTCCTTGCATGCGCTGGTGCTGCTGACCGTGGCCACCATCGTGCTGGAATTTGCCGTGGCGCGCGAGCAGGCGGCGCAGGGCCAGCCCGTTACGCGCGCGGCCATGGTGTCCACCGTGCTGCTGGCGGTGCGCAACGCGGTCATTCACCCGGTACCCTTGCCCATCATCGTGGGGCTGCTGTTTGGGCAGTCGGGCCTGCAGATCCCCGACGTGATCGACCGCCCGCTGCAGCTGCTGGGCAATTCGTTCGGCCCGCTGGCACTGGTGATGGTGGGCGCCACGATGGCCTCCAACCCGGCCGGCACGCAGCTGCGCGGCGCTTTCATGGTGGCGCTGGCCAAGAACATCGCGCACCCGGCGCTGATGGCCGCCGCCGGCTGGGCCCTGGGCCTGCGCGGCGTGCCGCTGGCGGTGATGGTGATTGCCGCGTCGCTGCCCATCGGGGCCAACGTGTTCCTGTTCTCGCAGCGCTACCAGGTGGCGCAACAGGTGGTGACGGCCAGCGTGGCCGTGTCCACGGGGCTGGGCTTGATCTCGGTGTCGGTGGTCATGCTGTTGCTGGGTGCAGGGTAAACCCGGGTGTCGTAAGAAGCCTGCATTGAATCCGACACACCGCCAGCCACGTAAATGTGGCAGCAGCGCAAACGGCATCCGCCCGATGGCTGCTTGAGTCCCGACCTTTTTCCAATCTATCTACTTAGTGGAGCGCAACATGAATTCCAGACTGATCAAGGGCATGACCATTGCCACCGCCGCCGCCGGCCTGTTCGCCATGAGCGCCGGTGTGACCACCGTGGCCGCGCAGGACGCCAAGGCCGCCTGCGCAGGCGCCAACGCCTGCAAGGGCCAAAGCGACTGCAAGGCCGCCAAGAGCTCGTGCAAGGGCCAGAACGCCTGCAAGGGCCAGGGCATGAAGCTCATGACCAAGGCCGACTGCGACAAGGCCACGGCCGCCAAGAAGTCGTAATCCGGCGCATGGCCCCACGCGCGCCTGCACCGCGGGGCCTGGGCTTTGGCCTGGGCCTGCGCACGGTGCATTACGAAGACATCCTGAACGGCGCGCCCGCCGTGGACTGGTTTGAGGCCGTCACGGAGAACTATCTGGTACCCGGCGGCAAGCCGGTGCACATGCTGGAGCGCATCCGCGAGCGCTACCCCGTGGTGCTGCATGGTGTGTCCCTGTCCATCGGCAGCACAGATCCATTGAACATGGATTACCTGCGCGAGCTGAAGGCGCTGGCGCGGCGCATCGAACCCGCCTGGGTGTCAGACCATCTGTGCTGGACGGGCGTAGGTGGCAAGAACCTGCACGACCTGATGCCGCTGCCCTACACCGCCGAGGCGGTGCGCCACGTGGCCGACCGCGTGGCCCGCGTGCAGGATTACCTGGGCCGGCGCATCCTGCTGGAGAACGTCTCCAGCTACATGACCTACGAGTCGTCCGAGATGGATGAGTGGGAATTCCTGGCGGCCATTGCCAGCCGGGCCGACTGCGACATCCTGCTGGACATCAACAACATTTACGTCAGTGCGTTCAACCACGGCTTCGACCCGGTGACGTACCTGGAGCGCATCCCCGCGCAGCGCGTGCGCCAGTTCCACCTGGCCGGGCACGACCATTGCGGCGACTACATCATCGACACGCATGACGCGCCGGTGTCTGCCGATGTGTGGGCGCTGTACAGCGCCGCGGTGCGTCGCTTTGGCCCGGTGGCCACCATGATCGAGCGTGACGCCAACATCCCGCCGCTGGCCGAACTGGTCAGTGAGCTGGACCAGGCGCGCGTATTGGGAAATACAGCACTGAAGGCGGCCGCATGACGAGCCTGCAGGCAATCCAGCGTGACATCCAGCGCCATGTGATGTGGCCCGATGCGCCGCGTGCCGTGGGCGGCCTGCGCCACATCGTGGATGCGGGCCGCATCAGCGCGACCCAACGCCTGGGCATCTACGCCAGCGGCTATCAGTTGCGCCTGATCGAAGCACTGCAGACCGACTACCCGGCGGTGCTGGCGCTGACCGGTGAAGACTGGTTCGATGTGCTGGCGCGCGGCTACATTGCTGCCCATGCGTCGCGCCACCCCAATCTGCGCTGGTACGGCGGCGGCTTTGCGGCGCACCTGCGCGTGCACGCTGCACGCCGGCCGGTGCTGGCCGAGGTGGCGCAGTTTGAATGGGCCGTGGGCCTGGCGTTTGACGCCGCCGACGCGAGCGTGATCACGCTGGACGACATGGCCCGCGTGTCGCCTGAGCTCTGGCCAGGCCTGGGCTTCACGCTGCATCCGGCCGTGCAGCGGCTTTCGCTGCAATGCAACGCGCCCGCCATCTGGGCGGCGCACAGCAGCGGTGCCCCCCTGCCGCGCGCGCGCAAGTCAGCGGCGCCGCGGACCTGGGGCCTGTGGCGTCGCGAGCAGACGCCGCGCTACCGCCAGCTCCCGGCGGACGAAGCCTGGGCCCTGGCTGCGGTGGCACGTGGGCGCAACTTCGCGCAGCTGTGCGCGGGCCTGTGCCGCTGGGTGCCGCAGGACCAGGCACCGATGCGCGCTGCCACACTGCTCAAGACCTGGGTAGCCGAAGGCATGATTTCTTCCATTGTGTCGGATTGACGGCGGGCCCCAACATGCGCCGCCTTCTGCTGCTGTTGATGCTGGCGCTGGCTGCGCTGCCCATGCCCACGCTGGCCGCAGGCAAGGCGCAGGGCAGATCCCCCATCGCATGGCAGCCCTGGTCTGACGCTGTGTTCGCCAGGGCCAAACGGGAAAACAGATTCGTGCTGCTGGATGTGGAGGCCGTGTGGTGCCACTGGTGCCACGTGATGGACGCGACAACCTACCAGGACCCCAGGGTGCTCAAGCTCATCCGCGAGCGCTACATTCCGGTCAAGGTGGACTCCGACGCGCACCCCGAAATCGCGCGCCGCTATGAAGACTACGGCTGGCCCGCCACCGTGGTGTTCGGCCCGGCGGGTGAGGAAATCGCCAAGCGCCGCGGCTATGTGCGCCCGCCGCTCATGGTGTCCATGCTGGAGGAAATCATCCGCGACCCGACGCCCGTGGTGTACCCCGACAGCCAGCCGGTCACCCAGTTCGCGCCCGACGCCACGCTGGCCGCCGCGGTGCGCACCCAGCTGGAACAACGCTGGCGCGACACGCACGACGCCAGACTCGGCGGCCTGCAGCAGGACCACAAATACATTGACCGCGACACGGTGGAATACGGTCTGCTGCGTGCGGCGCAGGGGGACGCCGCTGCGGGGCGCATGGCACGCCAGACGCTGGACGGCGCGCTGGCGCTGATGGACCCGGCGTGGGGTGGCATCTTCCAGTACGCCACGCATGGCGACTGGAAAAACATCCACTTTGAAAAAATCATCCAGAGCCAGGCCGACGCGCTGCGTCTGTACGCCACTGGCTGGGCGCGCTTTGGCGACCCGCGCTACAAGAAGGCGGCGCAGGACATCCACCGTTACCTGCGCGCCTTCATGCGTTCGCCGCAAGGCGCGTTTTATGTGAGCCAGGACGCAGACCTGGTCAAGGGCCAGCACAGCGAAGGCTACTTCGCGCTGAATGACGCCGATCGGCGCAAGCAGGGCATACCGGCGGTGGACAGGAATCTGTATGCACGTGAAAACGGCTGGATGATCCAGGCCCTGGCTGCGGCGTATGCGTTGACCGGCGAGCGCGCCTACCTGGACGACGCACTGGCCGCCGCGCGCTGGGTGCAGGCCCACCGCGCACTGGGCAAGACCGGCGGATTCCGCCATGGCGGCAAAGACGCGGGCGGCCCTTATCTGGAAGACACGCTGGCCATGGGCCGTGCCATGCTGGCGCTGTACGAAGCCACGGCCGACCGGGCGTGGCTTGCCGGCGCGGTACGCGCGGCGCAGTTTATCGACACGCGGTTTCGCGTGCCGCAGCGCCCGGGCTTTGCCACGTCACCGTACTCAGCCAGGGCGGTCCTGAAACCCAAGACCGTGACGGACGAAAACATCGCCACCGTCCGTTTTGGCAACGCACTGGCCCGCTATACCGGTGACGCCAGGCACCGGGCGATGGCTGAACACGCCATGCGCTACATCGCCACGCCGGCCGTGGCCCTGGCGCGCAACACCGAGCCCGGCGTGCTGCAGGCCGCGCTGGAGCTGGCCAACGACCCCACCCACATCACCATCGTGGGCGCCAAGGGTGACGCAACGGCCGCCCGGCTGTACAGCGCCGCGTTGTCACGCCCGGCGGTGTACCGCCGCATTGAGTGGTGGGACCGGGCCGAAGGCAACATGCCCAACCCTGACGTGAAATACCCCGAGCTGCCGCGCGCCGCAGCCTTCCTGTGCACCAACGGCGCGTGCTCGGCCCCGATCCACGACACGGCCGAACTGGACCGTGTGGCAAAAGTTCTGGAGGGGATGGCCGCTGATTCGCACAAGGGGCGTTGACCGCTCAGGGCGCCAGCCGCTCGCGCAGCCAGCCGCCGTCTTGCAGCGTGTAACGCAGCCGGTCATGCAGGCGGCTCTTGCGGCCCTGCCAGAACTGCCAGGTGTCGGGCACCAGGCGGTAGCCACCCCAGTGCGGTGGGCGCGGCGGGCTCAGCATGAACTGCGCGCCGTATTTGGCCGCGTTGGTGACCAGCACCGTGCGGCTGGGGATCACCTGGCTTTGCGGGCTGGCCCAGGCGCCGATGCGTGAATCGAGCGGGCGGCTGTGGAAGTAGGCGTCGCTTTCCTCGGCACTGGTCTTCTCGACCCGGCCTTCAATGCGCACCGTGCGCTCCAGCTCCACCCAGTGGAACTGCAGCGCCGCAAACGGGTTGCCCGCCAGCTCCTGGCCCTTGCGGCTGTCGTAGTTGGTGTACCAGACGATGCCGCGCTCGTCATAGCCCTTGATCAGCACCACGCGCGTGCTGGGGCGCAAATTGCCGCCCACGGTGGCCAGCGTCATGGCATTGGGTTCGGGCACCGCGCCCGCAATGGCCTCCTGCAGCCATTGGGCAAATTGCTGCAGCGGGTCGGCGTGGGAGGCGTCCTCGCTGAGTTCGGCGCGCTCGTAGCTCTTGCGCAGGTCGGCGATGGAAGAGGGTGTGTCTGACATACTCAATCAGTATAGGCATGCCCGAAAGACACCATGACTGATGTGAGTCAACCTGCCATGCTGCCCACCGTGCTGGTGCTGGCTGCCGGCCGCGGCGAGCGCTTTGCCGCGTCCGGCGGCACCACCCACAAGCTGCAGGCCCTGCTGGCCGGCAAACCCGTGCTGCAGCATGTGCTGGATGCCGTGGCCCAAAGCGGCCTGCCGCACCATGTGGTGCACGCCGACCCGTCACGCCCGGGCATGGGCGACAGCATTGCCGCCGGCGTACGCGCCACGGCCGGCGCGGCCGGCTGGCTGGTGCTGCCGGGCGACCTGCCGCTGGTGCAAGCTGCCACGCTGCGCGCCGTGGCGCAGGCACTGGGGCAGCATGCGGTGGTGGTGCCGGTGTACCAGGGCGAGTGCGGTCATCCGGTCGGGTTTGCCGCCGGGTGTGGCGCGCAGCTCATGGCGCTGGGCGGTGAGCAGGGCGCGCAGCCGGTGGTGAAGGCGCTGGGCGCCACGCTGCTGACGGTGGACGACGTGGGCGTGGTGACCGACGTGGACACGGTGGACGACCTGCGCAGGGCTGAGACGGCCTTGCCACGCCATCGGGTGTAGCTTCGCCGACAGGGTGGCTACTTTGCCTGCGCCATGCGCAGCAGCCGCGCCAGCGCCTTGTCATGGATGTTGTGCCGGCGCAGCTCTTCGTGGGTGAGCTGCGCATATTCCAGCGTCGTGCCGTAGCGTCCGCAGGCGTCGGCAAAGATCTGGCGGTACTGCGCCTCGGTCAGCTCGCCGGTGTGGTTGGGGCTTTTGCGCGACAGCGTGAACGCCAGCGCCTGCACCGGGCCCTGCGGCGTGTGGCAGGTGAGCCAGCGCGGGTCGTACACGGCGGTGACCATCTCGCGTGCCCACACCTTGTCCATCACGGCCGGCACATCGGCGTGCGGGATGCGAAACACCATGCCCTGGCAGGTGCCGCCGGACAGCATGCCAAACACCAGGCCCGGGCATTCGGGCGTGCCGCGGTTGATGCGGCTCCACATCTTCAGCGCCCGGTGCCAGCCGTGCACGCGGGCCGGCCGCCGCTCGGCGTAGTCAAAGTCGGGCTTCCAGATCAGCGACGCATAGCCAAACAGCCACAGGTCCGAATGCCCACCCCATTCGCGCATCGTCTGGGCGAGCAGGGGGGCCGGGTCACGCAGGGGTTTGACGGGCAATGTCATCAGCCGCTACTTTAGCGCCGCACCCAAATCCTTTCATCGCACCGGTCCTGCCCCCTTGATTGGTAACCCGTCTGTAACCGCAATGACCCACGGCAGGTGCGTGAAGGGGTACCATGGGAAGCGTAATTTAGTTACTGAATCCCAATGAAACTCAACCCGGTGATCAACGCGGTCACGGACCGCATCCGCGAGCGCAGTGCGCCCACGCGCAGCACCTACCTGCACCAGCTGGACCAGGCCGCGGCGCGTGATCGCGGTGCCGAGCGCCTGGGCTGCGCCAACGTGGCGCATGCCTTTGCCGGCATACCGGCCGACGACCGGTTCAAGGTGGTGACGCAGCGCGCACCCAACATCGCCATCGTCAACGCCTACAACGACATGCTGTCGGCCCATGTGCCGCTGGCGCGCTTTCCGGATCTGGTGAAGGACGAGGCGCGCAGCCACGGCGCCACCGCGCAGGTGGCTGGCGGTGTGCCCGCCATGTGCGACGGCGTCACCCAGGGCACGCCGGGCATGGAGCTGAGCCTGTTCAGCCGCGACGTGATCGCGATGGCCACGGCGGTATCGCTCAGCCATGACATGTTTGACGGCGCGCTGATGCTGGGCGTGTGCGACAAGATCGTGCCGGGCCTGTTGATCGGCGCGCTGCACTTTGGTCATCTGCCGACGGTGTTTGTACCGGCTGGGCCCATGCCCAGCGGTCTGAGCAACAGCGACAAGGCCAGGGTGCGCGAGCAGGCCGCGCAAGGTCTGGTGGGGCGCGACGCGCTGATGGCGGCCGAGCAGGCGGCCTACCACGCGCCGGGCACCTGCACCTTTTACGGCACGGCCAACAGCAACCAGATGCTGCTGGAGGCCATGGGCCTGCATGTGCCGGGCACGGCGTTCGTCAACCCCGGTGGTGCGTTGCGCGATGAGCTGACGCGGCAGGCTGCGCGCGTCGTGCTGGCCACGGGTTGCCCGCCGATAGGCAAGGTGGTGGACGAACGCGCCATCGTCAACGCCATGGTCGCGCTGCTGGCCACCGGCGGCTCCACCAACCACCTGATCCACTGGGTGGCCGTGGCGCGCAGCGCGGGCATCCAGATCGACTGGGACGACTTTGCCCAGCTGTCGGCGGCCGTGCCGCTGCTGGCGCGGGTGTATCCCAATGGCTCGGCCGACGTGAACCAGTTCCAGGCCGCAGGTGGCACCGGCTACGTGTTGCGCGAGCTGCTGGACGCCGACCTGCTGCACCCCGACGTGCTGACCGTCAGCCCCGGGGGTCTGCGCGACTACACGCGCGAGCCCGCGATGGACGGCGGCGCGCTGGTGTGGCGTGATTCGGGTGTGTCGCGCGACGAATCCATCGTGCGGCCCGTCTGCGCGCCGTTCAGCGCCACGGGCGGCCTGAAGCTGCTGGACGGCAACCTCGGGCGCAGCGTGATCAAGGTGTCGGCTGTGCCCGACGACCGCCATGTGATCGAGGCGCCGGCCCGGGTGTTTGATTCGCAGGACGCATTGCATGTGGCCTTCAAGGCCGGCGAGCTGGACCGCGATGTGGTGTGCGTGGTGCGCTGGCAGGGACCGCAGGCCAACGGCATGCCCGAGCTGCACAAGCTCACGCCGCCGCTGGCGGTGCTGCAGGGCCGCGGCTTCAAGGTGGCGCTGGTGACCGACGGGCGCATGAGCGGTGCGTCGGGCAAGGTGCCCGCGGCCATCCATGTGTCGCCCGAGGCCGCTGCCGGCGGGCCGCTGGCGCGGGTGCATGACGGCGACATCATCCGCCTGGACGCGGTGGCCGGCACGCTGCAGGCCCTGGTGCCCGAAGACGAATGGGCGCAGCGACGGACGGCCGCCATGCCTGACGAACTGCGTGCGGCCAACCACACCGGCATGGGCCGCGAGCTGTTTGCGGGCTTTCGCCGCAATGCATCTGTGGCCGAACAAGGAGCCTGCGCATGGCTGTGAACCTGACTGCCCTGCAGGTCATGCAGGACGCGCCCGTCATCCCCGTGATCGTGCTGGGCGATGTGGCCCATGCCGTGCCGCTGGCGCGCGCGCTGGTGGCCGGCGGCATCCGCATGCTGGAGGTGACGCTGCGCACCCCGGTGGCGCTGGCCTGCATTGAAGCCATCGCGCGCGATGTGCCCGACGCCGTGGTGGGCGCCGGCACGGTGCGCAGCGCGGCCGATGCCCAGGCCGCCACGCTGGCCGGTGCGCGCTTTGCCGTGAGCCCCGGCTACACCCATGCGGTGGGCCGCGCCTGCCATGAGCTGGGCCTGCCGCTGCTGCCCGGTGTGGCCACCGGCAGCGAGATCATGGCCGCGCAGGAGGACGGCTACACCGAGCTCAAGTTCTTTCCCGCGCTGCAGGCGGGCGGGCTGGCCATGCTCAAGGCCTGGCAGGGGCCGTTTGGCGATGTGCGCTTTTGCCCCACGGGCGGCATCAGCCCGGCCAATGCGGCGGAGTTCCTGGCGCTGGCCAATGTGGCCTGCGTGGGCGGCTCGTGGTTGACGCCGGCCGACGCCGTGGCCCAGGGCGACTGGGCGCGCATCACCTCGCTGGCCCGCGAGGCCGCCACGCTGGCGCGGGGGCCGGCGGCGCGGGAATGAAGCCCACGAATAAAAGCGCGCTCATGCGCGATCAAAACCGTAGCATCCGGCTTTTCTTCGTTGCGCTGCTGCTGGCGGCGTCTTCCTTCACCACCCTGGCACAGGGCACCCGTGTGCTGCGCGATGTGCCCTACGGCGCCGACGCGCGCCAGCGCTTTGACGTGTACCTGCCCGCCAGACCGGCGGGCCCGGTGATCCTGCTGGTGCACGGCGGTGCCTGGGCCTTTGGCGACAAGGCGTCACCCGACGTGCTGAAGAACAAGCTGCGCCACTGGGTAGACGGCCTGGGCTATGTGCTGGTATCCACCAACTACCGGTTGCTGCCGGCGGCCCGGCCGCTGGAACAGGCGGGCGATGTGGCGCGCGCGCTGGCGCTGGTGCAAAAGGAAGCGCCACAGTGGGGCGCGGATCCGAAGCGGCTGGTGCTCATGGGCCATTCGGCTGGTGCGCACCTGGCCATGCTGTTGCATTCAGCGCCGGCGCTGGTGGAGCAGGCCGGTGCCCAGCGCTGGCGCGTGACCGTCAGCCTGGACAGCGCCGCCCTGGATGTGGAGCAGCTCATGCGCGCGCCCCATGCGCGCCTGTACGACCGCGCATTCGGCAAGGACCCCGCTTACTGGCAGGCCGTATCGCCCTACCACCAGGTGTCAGCGCCGGGTGCGCCCGCGCTGCTCATGGTGTGCAGCAGGCTGCGCGACGACGACCCCTGCGGCAAGGCCCTGCATTACGAGAAAAAGGCCGCGCACTTCGGCCACTACATCACCATCTGGGGCCGGGACCTGAGCCATGCCGACATCAACCGCCAGCTGGGCGCGCCGGGCATGTACACCGACCTGGTGACCAACTGGCTGACCGACGCTCTGAAGCCCTAGCGCAGGCCCTGGCCTTCGCCGTACTGAGGCCGCTGGATCAATTCAATCTTGTAGCCGTCAGGGTCGGTCACAAAGGCAATCACCGTGGTGCCGCCCTTGACCGGGCCGGGCTCGCGCGTGACGTTGCCGCCTGATGCCTTGATCTTCTCGCAGGCCGCGTACACGTCGGGCACGCCCAGCGCGATGTGGCCATACGCAGTGCCCAGCTCGTACTTGTCCACGCCCCAGTTGTAGGTGAGCTCGATCTCGGCATGCTCGGGGTTGCCGCCATAGCCCACGAAAGCCAGCGAGTACTTGTACTCGGGGTTTTCAGAGCGGCGCTGCAGCGTCATGCCCAGCACGTGGGTATAGAAGTCAATGGAGCGCTGGAGATCGCCAACGCGCAGCATGGTGTGAAGGAGTCGCATGGCCGCATTATCGGCCGCACGCGCATCAGACGGGCGCCTTCATCTCAAACACCAGGCAGGTTGTGGTGGCATGCGCGTACAGCGTGCCGTCGGGGCCGTACAGCCGGGCTTCGGCCGTGGCCAGCTGGCGCCCGCAATGGATGACCTTGCCCTCGGCGCGCACGCGCGGCGCCTTGTTCATGTTGATGGCTTTCACCAGGTTCACGCCCAGCTCGGCCGTGGTGTAGCCGCGGCCCGCCGGCATCATGGTGTGCACCGCGCAGCCCAGGGCGGAGTCGAGCAGCGTGGCATACCAGCCGCCGTGGATCGTGCCCAAGGGGTTCAGGTGCGCCGGGCCAGGCGTGCCCTGAAAGACGACCGAACCCTCGCTGACGGACATCAGCATGAAGTCCAGCGTTTTGGCGATGGGTGCGTAGGGCAGCTCACCGCGCAGCATGGCCTGCATCATTTCAATGCCGGTTTTTCCGGCCACCTGGTCGGGGCGGGACACGCCGGGCCCTGCGCCGCCCTGCATGCGGGCCATGACTTCACGTTCCTCGGCCAGCCACGTCTCAAGGGTGTTGCTGTGGGACATCAAACGCTCCAATTTCAGATTAAGCTTGTATATGCAATAGTTGTGGATACAATAATCAACATGGACACCGCTGTCAAGCCGCAGGGCTGCACCAACCTCAAGCTGCGCCAGCTCATGCGCCGCGTGGCGCAGCACTACGATGCCGAGGTCGGCAAGACCGGCCTGAAGACCACGCAGTACTCGCTGCTGTCATGCCTGGTCAAGCTGGGTCCGTTGAAGCCCGGCGAGCTGGCCCAGGTGCTGAAGCTGGATGCATCCACCCTCACGCGCAACCTCAAGCCGCTGGCCGCCGCGGGCTGGTTGACGCTGGGCCCTGGCACCGACGGCCGCAGCCGTATCGTGACGATCACCGACGCCGGCCGCGACAAGCGTCAGGAGGCGCAGCGCCGCTGGCGCGTGGCGCAGGAGGCCATCAACCACACCCTGGGCGTGGCCAACGTGCTGGCGCTGCATGCCCTGATCGACGACTGCATGGCGCGGCTCGCACCGGTGCCCGACGGAGAACCCCATGACGAATAACGCACACACACCGGCTCGTACCGCCCTGTGGCTGGTCCTGCTGGCGGCCGCCGGCACCTTTGCCCTGACCATGGGCACGCGTCAGACCATGGGGCTGTTCCTGAGCCCGCTGAACACCTCCACCGGCCTGGGGCTGGCCAGCATCAGCCTGGCGTTTGCCTTTGGCCAGCTCTGGTGGGGGCTCACGCAGCCGTTCGCCGGCGCCATGGCCGACAAGGTGGGCGCGGGCCGTGTGCTGTTTGTGGGCGCGCTGCTGGTCGCTTTGGGCACCTTCATCACGCCGTACATGACGACCACCTGGGGCCTGGTCCTGGCCATTGGCGTGCTGTCGGCTGGCGGCGCAGGCATGGCCGGGCCCGCGGTGCTGATGGCTGCCACCACGCGGCTCATTCCGCCCGAGCGGCGCGGCCTGGCCACCGGCATCGTCAACGCGGGGGGCTCGTTTGGCCAGTTCGTCATGGCGCCCATTGCCGCCACGCTGATGGTGGGCCTGGGCTGGGCCAATGCGATGCAGGTCATGGGCCTGCTGGTGCTGCTATGCCTGCCGGCGGCGTTCCTGCTCAAGGGCAATTCGCTGCAGGTCGCGCCCGCCGGCCAGAAGGTGGTGGGCACGCGGGAGGCCATTGCCACCGCTTTGCGCAACCGCAGCTATGTGCTGCTGGGCCTGGGCTTTTTTGTCTGCGGCTTTCACGTGGCGTTCCTGGCCACGCACCTGCCTGGCGTGATCGCGGCGTGTGGCTTGCCCACCCAGTGGGCGGGCTGGTCGCTGGCGATGATCGGGCTGTTCAACATCATTGGCAGCGTGGCCATGGGCTGGGCCGTGGGGCGCTGGCGCATGAAGTCACTGCTGTCGCTGGTCTATGCCACGCGGGCCGTGGCCGTCATCGTCTTTCTGCTGGCGCCCAAAACAGGGCCGGTGATGCTGGTGTTTGCCGCCGTCATGGGCCTGACCTTCCTGTCCACCGTACCGCCCACCGCCGGGCTGGTGGCCAAGTTTTTCGGTCCCGCCAATATGGCCACACTGTTTGGCATTGTCATGCTCACGCACCAGGTCGGCGGTTTCCTGGGCGCCTGGCTGGGTGGCAAGGTATTTGAAGCCACCGGGGCGTATGACTGGGTCTGGTACATCGACATTGTGCTGGCTGTGGGCGCCGCGCTGATCCACCTGCCGATCCGCGAGGCGAAGCTGCCCGCGCGCCAACGCGCGGGCGCGGCGGCTGCATGAGCGGCGCGGCGCTGGACCCGCGCACGCGGCTGCTGCTGGAAGGGCCCATTGCCCCCACGCTGCTGCGCCTGGGCTTGCCCAATGTGCTGCTGATGCTGGCGCAGGCGGCGGCCGGGCTGATTGAAACCTGGTTTGTCGGCAAGTTGGGCACGGATGCGCTGGCGGGCATGGCGCTGGTGTTCCCCGCCGTGATGCTCATGCAGATGATGTCGGCCGGCGCGATGGGCGGTGGCATTGCCTCGGCCATAGCGCGTGCGCTGGGTGCGCGCCGCAAGGCCGACGCCGACGCGCTGGTCTTCCATGCGCTGGTGATTGCGGTGCTGTTCGGCGCGCTGTTCACCGTTGCGCTGCTGGTGTTTGGCCGGGCGCTGTACGCGCGCATGGGCGGCACAGGCGCGTCACTGGAGGCTGCGCTGGTGTATTCAGGCTGGGTGTTTGCCGGGGCGGTGGTCATCTGGGTCTTCAATGCGCTGTCGGCCGTGATCCGCGGCACAGGCAACATGGCCGTGCCTGCGGGCGTGGCGACCGTGGGGCTGGTGGTGCTGATCCCGCTGTCGCCTTTGCTGATCTTCGGCTGGGGGCCGGTGCCGGCCCTGGGCATTGCGGGCGGGGCCATCGCGCTGCTGGTGTACTACCTGCTGGGCACGCTGGCGCTGGTGGCCTACCTGCGCTCGCCGCGCAGCCTGATGCGGCTGTCGCTGGCCCATGTGCGGCTGCGCTGGCCGCTGTTCAACGACATCCTGCGCGTGGGGCTGGTGGCGGCCGTGTCCACCATTGCCACCAATCTTTGCATCGGCATCGCTACTGCTTTTGCGGGCGCGTTCGGGCCGGCCGCCATTGCCGGCTACGGCACGGCGTCGCGGCTGGAGTATTTGCTGGTGCCGCTGGTGTTCGGCATCGGCGGGCCGCTGCTGGCCATGGTGGGCACCTGCATTGGCGCCGGCCAGCGCGAACGCGCGCTGCGCGCCACCTGGGTGGGCGCGGGCATGGCCTTTGTGCTCACCGAGGCCATCGGCCTGGCGGCGGCGCTGTTCCCGCGCGCGTGGGTGGCGCTGTTTGACAGCGATCCGGCCATGATTGAGGCGGGCGCACGTTACCTGCAGGTGGTGGGCCCGTTCTATGGTTTCTTTGGTGTGGGGCTGGTGCTGTACTTTGCCTCGCAGGGCGCAGGCAAGCTGCTGTGGCCCGTGGTGGGCAATGCGGCGCGGTTGGCCGTGGCGGCTGCGGGCGGCTGGTTGGCGCTGCGCTGGGGCGGGGACCTGACCATTGTGTTTGCCGCGCAGGCCGCGGCGATGGTGGTGTATGGCGGCGTCAATGCGTGGTCGGTGGCCGGCGGCGCCTGGTTCGGCCGCCCGGGCTGGCCGCGCACGCCGGCGGTGCTGGCCGCGCGGCGATGAAAGCGTCTGTACAGCCCGGGCGCCGCATCGAAGTGGGAGTTACGGGCTCGCGCTGAACTACCGCGCGGGCGGCGCCGGCGCGAGCACCCCGTCGCGCACCAGCCGCGACACCGGGTCATCGGCCAGGGGCACGGCGCGCGCAGCGGGCTCCTGCCACGGCTTGACCTCCGGCGCGGCCACGGCGTTGGCCGGCTGCGCCTGCGGTGTGGCCGCCGCAGCTGGACCCGATACGTAGGTCACGCGCTGCGGCGCCAGCGTGCGCAGCGCCAGCCATCCGATGGCCAGCAGGATCATGCACAGCGTCGCGCTCAGCACATACCAGGGCCAGCCGCCAATACCCAGCGGCACGACGGGGACCACACGGCTGCCTTGGGCAGACGCATCCATGTCGCTGTCGTATGCGGCACGCCGGCCGGCGTCGGACAGCACTTCATATGCGCGGTTGATCTGCGCCATGATGGCTGCGGCATCGCCGCGGCCACGGTACTTGTCGGGGTGAAACTTCTGCGCGCGGCGGCGGTAGCCGGTGCGGATGTCGTCGGGCGTGGCCTCGCGGCTCACGCCCAGCAACTCATAGAAGGTGGCGGCACGTCGCGTCATGCGCCGCAGTGTAGCGCCGCCGCGCGGGCGTGACACACTGTCCCGCAGGCGGCATGCCTGCGGGGCGGGCCGGTTTCATACTTGCGGTTTTCGCTTTCCCTGGAGACGGGCATGGACTTGCGTGACAAAGTGGCTATCGTGACCGGTGGCGCCAGCGGTATTGGCCGCGGGCTGGCCCTGCGGCTGGCACAGGACGGCGCGCGCGGCATCGTGGTGGCCGATGTGAACCTGGAGCGCGCCCAGGGCGTGGCGGCCGAATGCGGCGGCATGGCCGTGGCTTGCGACGTGAGCAAGGAGTCCGACATCCAGGCGCTGGTGGCCGCCACGCGCGAAAAGTTTGGCCAGGTGGATGCCTATTTTTCCAATGCCGGCATCCTGGGCACCATGGGCGGCTTTGAGCTGGAAGACGCGTTGTGGGACAAGATGTGGCAGATCCACGGCATGGCCCATGTGTGGGCCGCCCGCGCCGTGGTGCCCGAGATGGTGGCGCGTGGCGAGGGCTGCTTCATGGTCACTGCCTCCGCCGCCGGCCTGCTGAACATTGTGGAAACCGCGCCGTATGGCGTGACCAAGCACGCCGCGCTGGCATTTGCTGAATGGCTGCGCATTGCCTACGGCCGCCGTGGCGTGCGCGTGAGCTGCCTGTGCCCGCAGTCGGTGCAGACCGACATGGTCACTGGTGACGGCGGCTCGGCCGGGCATGACGGCATCCTCACACCCGAGCAGGTGGCGGCCGAGGTCATGGCCACCATCCGCGACGAGCGCTTCCTGGTGCTACCGCACCCCGAGGTGCTGACCTACTTCCGCGCCAAGGGGCAGGACTACGACCGCTGGATCGGCGGCATGCAGAAGCTGTACGCCATGCATGTCGCCAAGGGCTGACGCCGTTGCTTTCTAGTCGCTGCCGCTGACGCGCCCGCGCAGCTTCTTCACTTCGCCCCGGCTGGTCTTGCCGTCCACGCGCCGCACCTGCGATGCGCGCGTGGGCCGGGTCGGCTTGCGCGGCTTGGGCGGCACGGCCACGCTGTCCACCAGCGCCTGCAGGCGCTCCAGCGCTTCGGCGCGGTTCTGTTCCTGGCTGCGGCTGGTCTGCGCCTTGATCACCACCACACCCTGGCCGGTGATGCGCTGGTCGCCCAGCATCAGCATGCGCGCCTTGATGTCCTCGGGCAGTGACGACGCCTCGATGTCAAACCGCAGGTGTACCGCGCTGGACACCTTGTTGACGTTCTGCCCGCCCGCACCCTGGGCCCGGATGGCGGTGAAGACGACCTCGTCTTCGTTGACGGCCCAGCGGCTCATGGTGTCAGACCGGCACGGTGTAATTCAGCGTCATGCGCCCGCCGTCCACCACCAGGATCTCACCGGTCACGTAGCTGGCCGCGTCGCTGGCCAGGTAGGCCACGGCGTCGGCGATCTCGTGCGGCTCGCCCAGGCGCTTCATGGGCGTGCGGCCCAGGATGCGGGCCTTGGCTTCTTCGCTGGTCAGCACGGCCTTGGCGGCCAGCTCGGTGGCGATGGTGCCGGGCGCGACGGCGTTCACGCGGATGCCGCGGTCGGCCAGCGCCAGTGCCATCACACGTGTGAGCTGGTTGATGCCGCCCTTGCTGACGTTGTAGCTGGCAATGGTGGGGATGGTCAGCGTGCCGTTGACCGAGCTCATGTTCACGATGCTGCCTTTGCCCACCTTGGCCATCTCGCGCGCCACGGCCTGGCCCACCAGGAACGAGCCCTTGAGGTTCACGCGCAGCACGGCGTCAAAGTCGGCCTCGGACACTTCCAGGAAATCGCTGGCCTTGAAGATGCCAGCGTTGTTGACCAGGATGTCGACGCGGCCGTGGCGCGCCAGCGTGGCGGCCACCAGTGCATCGACCTGGGCCTTGTCGCCCACGTCGCAGTGCACGTACAGCGCACCGAGTTCGGCGGCCAGCTTTTCGCCGGGTGCATCGGCCATGTCGGCAATGACGACCTGCGCGCCGTCCTGCACAAAGCGGCGCACGCAGGCTTCGCCAATGCCCTGGGACCCGCCCGTGACGATGGCCACACGGCCTTGCAAACCGAAAGAAATCTGCTGTGTCATGCGCGGATGATACCGGCGTACCCTGCAGCGAATGCGGCCGCGGATTCGCCTACCTGGACTGCCGTCATGCCCGGTTTGTACAGGGCCGAGCCGATGCCAAAGCCGTCGGCGCCCGCCGCACGGTAGGCCGCCATGTTGGTCAGCGAGATGCCGCCCACCGGGAACACCAGCGTGCCTTCGGGCAGCACGGCACGCAGCGCCTTGACCACCGCGGGCGTGACCATTTCACCGGGGAACAGCTTCAGGCCGCTGGCCCCGGCGTCCAGTGCGGCAAAGGCTTCGGTGGCGGTCATCACACCGGGCAGGCAGACCAGGCCCAGGCGAGCGGCCTCGCGCACCACCTCGGCGTTGAAGTTGGGCGACACGATCAGCTGCCCGCCGGCCGCATGCACCTCGCGCACCTGCTGGGCGCGCAGCACGGTGCCCGCGCCCACCAGCGCCTGCGGGTGCTGCGTGGCCAGGGTGGCAATGCTTTGCAGCGGCCGCGGTGAATTCAGCGGCACCTCGATCAGCTGCCAGCGGGCGTTGGTGAGCGCCGCGCCCACGCCCGGGGCGTCGGCGGGTGTCATCCCACGCAGGATGGCCACCAGCGGCAACGACTGCAGCGCACGGGCCAGTTTGTCTTGGGGTGTCATGGTGTGTCCTCCAGCGTTGCGGCAATCGCCCGCAGGCCCTGCCACGTCGCTTGTGTGCCAATGTGCTGCGTGGCGATGCCGCAGTGGGCCAGGGCGCGGTCATAGCGCTGGGTGAGCGCCGGCGCACCCATCACCACCACCGAGCTGGCCTGGGGTGCCTGCGCGCGCAGTTCCTCGCCAATGACCAGCCCTGAAAGATAGCTGGGCAGGGCGGCCGCGGGCAACTTATCAAACAGCGACAGCGTGCGGGCGCTGAACGCGCTGCCCAGCAGGCTGGCAGTCTGCAGCGCGCGGTCAACGCCCCTGTCAAACGCCGCGATGTCCAGCTCGCCGTCGTGCGCGGGCAGGGTGCGCGAGAGGATGGAATGCTGGCGCAGCAGCGCGTAAAACTCGCCCGTCATCCAGGTGGCGAAGTGTTCAATGCGCCCGCCGCGCACCGTGACCCATTTGCTGTGCGTGCCGGGCAGCACCACGGTGGCGTCGGTCAGGCCCAGCAGCCGCAGCGCGCCGAACACCTGCACCTCCTCGCCACGCATCACGTCGGGCACGCCGTCGCGCTCGCAGCTCATGCCCGGTACGATGGCCACCCGGCCGGGCTCCACCCAGGCCAGCTGGCGCGCGATGTCGTCAAAGCCGGCGGGGCAGGGGCAGTAGGGCGCCTCCATCCAGCCCTGGCGGCTGCCGACCATGCCGGACATCAAGGTCAGTGTGTCGTCTTTTTGCCAGCCTTTGCACAGGGCGTTGAATGCTTCGGGGAAGCCGCCGGGGGCGATGGCCAGGATGCCCTGCGCGGAGGTACGTTCTTCCTTCACGTTGCCCTGCTCATCCAGCAGTGCGGCACGCAGAGACGAGGTTCCCCAGTCGATGGCGATCAGTTTTTGCATGAGTAGTCTTATATATCTGTCGCGAAGCCCGTTGTCGGCATGCCGCCGTTGCGCGCCCAGGCGTGACTTTGCCGCGCGGTGCAACGTGCGGCACGCCGGCATTTCATATCAATTGACCGACCTCAACAGGACGCGGCAGCGGCGCCACAGCCCCAAACCCCTGCACAGCCACAGCCGCCGCCGCGTTCGCATAACGTGCCGCATCCGTCAGCGCATCACCCGCAGCGAGCCGCGCCAGCAGGTTGCCGCAAAAGCAGTCGCCCGCGCCGGTGGCGTCCACCAGCGGCACGCGGTGGCCGGGGATGTGCTGCTGCTGGCCTCCCTGGCTGATCAGGCAACCGTCACTGCCCAGCTTGAGCACGACCGTGGGCGCGCCCAATGCATGAGCCCAATTGATGACATCGCCGGGCTCGGTATGGCCGCTCAGGTGCACCGCATCGTCCATGCTGGGCAGGAACCAGTCGCACAGCGCAGCGGCTTGCGCGATGGCTGCGCGCGCTGCCTCCAGCGTCCACAGCTTGAGCCGCAGGTTGGTGTCAAACGACACCTGCGTGCCGCTGCCGCGCGCGGCCCGCATGGCGGCCACAACGGTATCGCAGGCGTTTTGCGAAATCGCCATGGAAATGCCGGACACATGCAGGATGCGTGACTGCGCCACCACGGCTTGCGGCGCGCCGCTGAACCAGGCCGGTGTCATGCGCGCTGCGGCCGAGCCGCGCCGCTGGTAGCCGAACTCGTGGCCGTTCGGTCCGTGCGTCACGAAATACAGGCCGGTGGGTGCGTCGGCCGTGACCTCCACCGCCTGGGTGTCAACGCCTTCGGTGCGCCACAGGTCCATGAGCCGCTGGCCCGACCAGTCGTCCCCCACACGGCTCAGGTACGCAGTGCGGGCGCCGGCGCGGGCCGCGGCAATCACTGCGTTGCTGGTATCGCCGCCAAAGCCCTGCAGGTACGTAGGCTCACCGGCCCGGGTCTGGTTGAACTCGACCATGGCCTCGCCCAGGGCTACGACGTCAAAAGGCTTGTCCATTCGCGAGTGCCTGTTCCAGTGCCACCGCGGAACCGGCTTTGCCGGGCCGCTGGTGGCGCCCCCTTGAGGGGGAGGCGCCGAAGGCGCTTCGGGGGGGAGCCATCAGTGGTTGTCCTTGGGGACGAATGCGCCGCGCTGGCCTACGAGGAAGTCCAGGTCCGCACCCTCATCAGCCTGCAGCACATGGTCGATGTACAGCTTCCAGTAGCCCGACGACAGCGCGGGCGGCGGGGCCGTCCATTTGGCCAGGCGTGCTTTCAGCTCGTCGTCGCTGATCAGCAGCTGCAGTTTGCGCTCGGGCACGTTCAGCTCGATCATGTCGCCGTTTTGCACGATGGCCAGCGGCCCGCCGGCGGCGGCTTCGGGTGCCGTGTGCAGCACCACGGTGCCATAGGCCGTGCCGCTCATGCGGGCGTCGCTGATGCGCACCATGTCGGTAATGCCTTTTTTCAGCACCTTGGGCGGCAGCGGCATGTTGCCCACCTCGGCCATGCCGGGGTAGCCCTTGGGGCCGCAGTTCTTCAGCACCAGGATGCAGGTCTCGTCCACGTCCAGGCTGTCGTCATCAATGCGCTTGTGGAAGTCGTGGCTGTCTTCAAACACCACGGCGCGCCCGGTGTGCACCATCAGCGCAGGCGTGGCCGCGCTGGGCTTGATGACGGCGCCGCGCGGCGCCAGGTTGCCGCGCAGGATGGCAATGCCGGCTTTCTCCTTGAATGGCGCGTCAAATTTCTTGATCACGCGCGGGTCAAAGTTCTGCGCGTCGGCGATGTTCTCGCCCACGGTCTTGCCGCTCACGGTCACGATGTCGCGGTGCAGCAGGTGCTGGATTTCCTTCATCACCACCGGCAGGCCGCCCGCGTAGCAGAAGTCTTCCATCAGGTGCTCGCCGCTGGGCTGCAGGTTCAGCAGGCAGGGCAGTTCACTGCCGAGCTTTTCGAAGTCATCCACCGTGAGCTTCAGGCCCAGCCGGCCCGCGATGGCGATCAGGTGGATCACGGCGTTGGTGCTGCCGCCAATGGCCGCCAGCGTGCGGATGGCATTCTCGAACGCCTCGCGCGTCAGTACCTTGCTGATGGTCTGGTCGGTGTGCACCATCTCCACGATGCGCCGCCCGGCGTTGCGCGCCAGCACGTTGCGCCGGCCGTCCACCGCGGGATAGGCGGCGTTGCCCGGCAGGCCAATGCCCAAAGCCTCGACCATGCTGGCCATGGTGGAGGCCGTGCCCATGGTCATGCAGTGGCCATGGCTGCGGTGCATGCAGCTCTCGGCTTCAAAAAAGTCGGTCAGCTTGAGCGTGCCCGCGCGCACCTGCTCGCTCATGCTCCACACGCCGGTGCCGCTGCCCAGCTCCTGGCCGCGCCACTTGCCGTTGAGCATGGGCCCGCCGCTGACGCCGATGGTGGGCAGGCCCGCGCTGGAGGCGCCCATCAGCAGGCTGGGCGTGGTCTTGTCACATCCCATGAGCAGCACCACGCCGTCGATCGGGTTGCCGCGGATGGATTCCTCCACGTCCATGCTGGCCAGGTTGCGGTAGAGCATGGCGGTGGGGCGCAGCAGCGTTTCGCCCAGGCTCATCACCGGAAACTCAAGCGGAAAGCCGCCCGCCTCGTACACGCCGATCTTGACCTGCTCGGCCAGCGTGCGGAAGTGGCTGTTGCACGGCGTGAGTTCGCTGAAAGTGTTGCAGATGCCGATGACGGGGCGGCCATCAAACTGGTCGTGCGGCACGCCCTTGCCCTTGACCCAGCTGCGATAGGCAAAGCCGTCGCGGTCCTGGCGGCCAAACCATTGCTGGGAGCGGAGTTCAGAAGGTTTTTTGCGGTCAGTCATAAGGGTTAGTCCTGAATATTCTTTCATATTATCGTCATACCATTGGCGGTGCTGGCTCAGTACAAACCATGATCAAGAACGTCCACGGCAATACGGTTGACCATCTCGGCGAAGCGATCGTCGCGGGGCGCTACGCGCCGGGCGCGTCCATACCGCCCGAGCCCATGCTCTGCGAGGAGCTGGGCGTGAGCCGCACCGTGGTGCGCGAGGCGGTGAAATCACTGGTGGCCAAAGGCCTGGTCAGCACCGGCCCCAAGGTCGGCACCCGGGTGCTGAAGGACGACCACTGGAACTGGTTCGACCCTGACGTGATCGTCTGGAAGTCCAAGGCCGGACTCACGGCGGAATTCCTGCGCGACCTGCAGGACCTGCGCCGCGTGGTGGAGCCCGCCGCCGTCAGGCTGGCCGCCGAGCGCGCCACGCGGGAAGACATCGCCGAGATTGAGCTTGCATTCGCCGGCATGAAGCGCGCGGTGGAAGAGGGTGGCGATTACGTGACGTATGACCTGCGCTTTCACCAGGGCCTGCTGCGGGCCTGCCACAACCGCATGCTGGGCCAGATGAGCAAGGCGCTCAGCGCGCTTTTGCGCACCAGCTTTGAAATCTCCACCACGCGCAAGGACGGGCCCAGGAATTCGCTGCCTCTGCACCGCGCCGTGCTGGACGCCGTGATCGACCACAACCCGGTCAAGGCAGAAAAAGCCATCCTCGTGCTGATTGACGGCGCGCGCGGGGATATCGAGGAAGTGCTGGCTTCGCGCCGGCGCCTGCCCCGGCTGAACATCCCCGCGCCGCTGCTCAAGGTCGCCTCATAACAACATGCAAAAGACCATCGATTATTTTTTCAGGCTGCTGGAGTTCCTGGTCGTGGCCTGCATGGTGGCCATGGTCATCATGGTGTTCGGCAACGTGGTGCTGCGCTATGGCTTCAACTCCGGCATCACCGTCTCGGACGAGATGTCGCGCTACTGCTTTGTCTGGCTCACCTACATCGGCGCCATGATTGCCATGCGCGAAAAAGGCCACCTGGGCGTGGACACGCTGGTCAAGCATCTGCCGGTGGGCGGCAGGAAGGCCTGCCTGTTCGCAAGCGAGATGCTCATGCTCTGGTGCAACGGCCTGTTCCTGCTGGGCACCTGGAAGATGCACGACCTGCAGGTGAGCAATGTGTCGCCGGTGGTGGGCATTTCCATGATCTGGATCTACGGCATCGGCTACGTGGTGGCGGTGGTCATGGGCCTGTTCAACATCAGCGTGCTGTACCGGCTGTTCACCGGCCGGCTCAGCGAGGATGAACTGGTGCAGGTGGTCGAATCCGAGGACGTGCCGCATGAGGTGCCGGGAGCGCGCGCATGACGGTTGCCGTTTTTGTCTTCAGCCTGCTGGGCGCCATGGCGATCGGCATGCCCATTGCCTATGCGCTGCTGGTCTGCGGCCTGGCGCTCATGTCGTTCATGGCGGCCACCGGCGCGCTCCCGGCGTTTGACAGCCAGATCCTGGCGCAGCGCTTTGTGGATGGCGCGGACAACTTCCCGTTGCTGGCCGTGCCGTTCTTCCTGCTGGCCGGTGAGTTCATGAACGCCGGCGGCCTGAGCCGGCGCATCGTGAACATGGCCATGGCCTGGGTGGGGCATTTCCGCGGCGGCCTGGGCTATGTGGCGGTGATCGCGGCCGTCATCATGGCATCGCTGTCGGGCTCGGCGGTGGCCGATACAGCCGCGCTGTCGGCGCTGCTCATTCCCATGATGAAACGCGCGGGCTACCAGGTGAACCGCTCGGCCGGGCTGATCGCCGCGGGCGGCATCATCGCGCCGGTGATCCCGCCGTCCATCGGGCTCATCATCTTTGGCGTGGCCGGCAATGTGTCGATCACCAAGCTGTTTCTGGCCGGCATCGTGCCCGGCATCCTGATGGGCGCAGCCATTGGCATCACCTGGTGGTGGGTGGCCCGGCGCGAGAACGTGCAGCCCGCGCCCCGCGTGGGCATGGCCGAGCGGGCGAAGATCACCGCCGAGGGGGGCTTTGCGCTGGCGCTGCCCGTGGTGATCCTGGGCGGCATGAAGTTCGGCATCTTCACGCCGACCGAGGCCGCGGTGGTGGCGGCGGTGTACAGCTTCGTGGTGGGCATGTTCATCTACCGCGAACTCAAATGGTCGGCGCTGTACCAGCTGGTGCTGTCGGCCGGCAAGACGACCGCGGTGGTGATGTTCCTGGTGGCCGCGGCCATGGTCAGTGCCTGGCTCATCACGGTGGCCAACATCCCGACCGAGGTAGCCAACATGCTGTCGCCCTTCATGGGCAACAAGATCCTGCTGATGTTCGTGATCATGGTGCTGATCGTGATTGTGGGCACCGCGCTGGACTTCACCCCCACGGTGCTGATCCTCACGCCGGTGCTGATGCCGGTGGTGCTCAAGGCCGGCATTGACCCGGTGTACTTCGGGATCATGTTCATCATGAACAACGCCATCGGCCTGATCACGCCGCCCGTGGGCACGGTGCTCAACGTGGTGTGCGGCGTGGCGAAGATCACCATGGATGAAGCCTTCAAGGGCGTGATGCCGTTCTTTCTGGCGCAGCTGGCCGTGCTGTTCCTGCTCGTGTTTTTCCCTGAGATCGTGCTCGTGCCATTGAAATGGTGGATGCAATGAAGTTCCCCCTGTTTTTCCTCAACCCCTGCAACATTACCTAGGAGACAACCATGTTCAAACGCAGAACCCTCGTATCGGTGCTGGCCGGCGCTTCGCTGCTGGTCGCTACCTCTGCCTTCGCGCAGTTCGCCGACCGCACCATCAAGTTCACCAACGGCGTGAACGAAGATCACCCGGTGGGCGTGGGCGTCAAGAAGATGCAGGAAGTGCTGGCCGCCAAGACCGGCGGCAAGATGAAGATCAACGCCTTCTGGGGCGGCGCAGCGGGCGGCGACCTGCCTGCCACGCAGGCGCTGCGCGCGGGCACGCAGGAAATGGTGTGCACCTCGTCGAGCCCGCTGGTGGGCATTGTCAAGGAGCTGGGCGTGTTTGACCTGCCGTTCCTGTTTGCCAACGAGAAAGAAGCCGACGCCGTGCTGGACGGCCCCGCCGGCGCCTATTTCAACAAGAAACTTGAAGAAGCGGGCCTGGTCAACCTGGCGTACTGGGAAAACGGCTTTCGCAACCTGACCAACAGCAAGCGTCCGGTGGCCAAGGTCGAGGACTTTGACGGCGTGAAAGTCCGCGTGATGCAGAACAACATCTTCCTGGACACCTTCAAGACACTGGGCACCAATGCGGTGCCCATGGCGTTCGGCGAGGTGTTCACCGCGCTGGAGACCAAGACCATTGACGGCCAGGAAAACCCGTTCGTGACGATCGAGACGTCCAAGTTCAACGAAGTGCAAAAGTACCTGTCGGTCACGCGCCATGCCTACACGCCGTTCCTGGTGCTGTACAGCAAGAAGCTGTGGGACCAGTTGAGCCCGGCCGAGCAGGCGGTGCTGCGTGAAGCGGCGATGGAAGGGCAAAAGGTCCAGCGCGCGGCCAACCGGTCGCTGAATGAAAAGTCACTCACCAGCCTGAAGACCAAGGGCATGCAGGTCAACGAGATCAGCGCCGCCGAGCAAAAGCGCATGTTTGACAAGGTCAAGCCGGTGTACGACAAGAACGTGCCCACCATTGGTGCAGAGGCCGTGACCACGGTGCTGGATGCGCTGAAAAAGGCCCGCGGCGGCTGACGCGCGCGCGCGACACTGGGGGCTGTGAAAACAGGCATGGCCGGTACAATTGTCTATACAAGATCCGCATCGACGGGGGCATTCCGCCCCCGGGCATGCGGACACTCCCGGCCCGGCGCGAAGCGGGTGGGGGGCCGTCGTTGGAAAGTTGTACCCGTGTCTGAATCCTCGGTACCACCCGGTACGCCGCCGCAGGCGGATGTGGGAGACCCCGGCCGCTGGCTGGGCCCCACGCCCCTGCTGGACCTGGAAGACCCCAAGCTGCGGCTGCGGGCCAGGGCACTGACACAGCTGTGCAAGAACAACCGCGAGAAGGCCCTGGCCATCTACGGCTTCGTCAAGCGCATTCCCTTTGCCAAACCTTTCAAGCTGCGGCTGCACACGCCGCGCGAGGTGCTGGACGCCGGGCGCGGGGACGCGCCCGACAAGGCGGTGCTGCTGGTGGCGCTGCTGCGCCTGGTGGACATCCCGGCGCGGCTGCGCTATGTGGAGCTGCGCGGCGACATCCTGCGCGGCCTGACCTCCAGCGTGGCCAGTGCCGCGCGGCCCGTGGCCGAGATCTGGCTGAACGCGCGCTGGGTGAGCACCGACACCTACATCTTTGACGCCGTGTACATGGCGGCGGCGCGCCAGCGCCTGAAAGACAGCGACTGGGAATGGGGCTATGGCATCCACCGCAACGGACACGGCATCTGGAACGGCGCGGACAACGCCTTTCTGGGCGGCATGCCGACCGAGGAAGACCCGATGGTGATGGCCGACCTGGGCGTCTTCCACGATCCGTTGACCTTTGTTTCGTCGCCCGCGTACAAGGCCAACCACCCGCGCATCGCCCGGGCTGTTCACTGGAACATGCTGGCGCCGCTGATGGACCGCGTGGTGCGTGACCTGCGTGACGACATCACCGGCGCCGACGGCGCCAGCGTCAAGAAAACCTCCTGACCGTGAAGATCACACAACTGGAAACCGTCCGCCTGGGCGAGTTCCCCAACATCATCTGGGTGCGCCTGCACACCGACGAGGGCCTCACCGGCCTGGGCGAAACCTTCATGGGCGCCGAGGCCGTGGAGGCCTATCTGCACGAATGGGTGGCGCCGCGCGTCACGGGCAAGGACCCTTTGGCCATCGAGGCGCGCAACAAGGACATCATGGGCTACCTGGGCTGGCGCGGCTCCGGTGTGGAAACGCGCGGCAACTCCGCGGTGGACATCGCGCTGTGGGACCTTTTTGGCAAGGCCGCCAACATGCCGGTGCACACGGCTTTGGGTGGCAAGAGCCGTGACGCCATCCGCATCTACAACACCTGCGCGGGCTACCAGTACATCCGCAGCAACGCCAACCAGACGAGTTCGAACTGGGGGCTGCACAACAGCAGCGGCCCCTATGAAGACCTGCAGGGCTTCTTGCACCACGCGGACGAGCTGGCGCAGTCGCTGCTGTCCGAGGGCATCACGGCCATGAAGATCTGGCCGTTTGATCCGGCGGCCGAGCGCAGCGACGGGCAGTACATCAGCAACGCCGACCTGGACGCCGCGCTGGAGCCGTTTCGCAAGATCCGCGCGGCGGTGGGCGAGCGCATGGACATCATGGTGGAGTTCCACAGCCTGTGGCGCCTGCCCATGGCGCAGAAAATTGCGCGCGCGCTCAAGGAGTTCAATACCTTCTGGCATGAGGACGCGATCCGCATGGACTCGCTGGATTTGCTCAAGCAGTACGCCAAAGACTGCGATGCGCTGGTCTGCGCCAGCGAGACGCTGAGCTACAAGTGGGGCTTCAAGGACTACCTGCAGACCGGCGTGGCCGGCGTGGCCATGCTGGACCTGAGCTGGTGCGGCGGCCTGAGCGAGGCACGCAAGATCGCCGCCATGGCCGACGCCTGGCAACTGCCCGTGGCCCCGCACGACTGCACCGGGCCGGTGGTGTGGGCGGCGTCCACCCACCTGTCGCTGCATGCGCCCAACGCGCTCATCCAGGAAAGCGTGCGCGCGTTCTTCACCGGCTGGTACAAAGAGCTGGTGACCGAACTGCCCCGGGTGGACAACGGCATGATCAGCCTGAACAGCAAGCCCGGCCTGGGGCTGGAACTGCTGCCGGACCTGCACAAGCGCGCAGACGCCGTGGTGCGCGTGAGCGCCTGATTCAGAAACGCTGCAGTTCGCCTGACAGCACCACCTGCGTGCCGGTGCGCCCGGCGCGCACCAGTTGCAGCAAGGCGGCTGCGACCTGGCTCACATGCACCGAGCGGTAGTTGGCCGGGATCAGCGGTTTGAGCCACCGGGAGACCGCCAGCGCCAGGCCTTCGCCGGTGCGCGGGGGCTGGCCCAGCGACGCGCGGTCACCCGCCAGGAACGACGGGCGGGCCACCACCAGCGTGGCAAAACCCAGGGCATGCAGGTCGGCCTCGGTCTCGCCCTTGACGCGGTTGTAGAACAGCGATGACCTGGCGTCCGCGCCCATGGCGCTGACCAGGCCCGCGCGGGTCGCGCCCGCTGCCAGAGCCGCGCGTGCCACTGCAAGGTTGGCGTCATGGTCCACCGCCCGGAATGCCGCCTGGCTGCCCGCGACCTTGATCGTCGTGCCCAGCGCCAGGTAAACCTCGTGCGCCGCCGGCAGGGCCGTCAGGGCGGCAAAGTCCACCACGTGGTGCAAGTGTTTGGCATGCTGCGGCGCAAGCGGCCCGCGGCCCAGCGTGTGCACGGCCGCGACCGAATCGTCGGCCAGCAGGCCGTTGAGGATTTCGCGGCCCACCAGGCCGGTGGCCCCGGCCAGAATGGCCGTGCGCTGTCCATCCAGAATGGCCGTGCGCTGTCCAGCCACGGTGTTAACGGCCGTACGAGCGGTTGCCGCCGCCACCGCCCCAGTTGCCACCACCACCGCCGGAGCGGCCACGGCCACCACCACCGCCGCGGCGCTTGCCGCCACCGGCCATGCTGTCGATGCTGGTGCGCATCGGGTCGGGCTGGCCGCCCACCTGCACGGGCTGCGTGCCGCGTGTTTCATGGCGGCGGTTGTGCAGGTTGGTCTGCAGCGGGTTGACGTTGCGTGGCACGGTGTCGCGGTCATCGTCGTCGCGGTCCACGCGCTCGGCGCGCGGCTGTTGGGGGCGGGCCTGCTGCGGGCCGCGTGCGTGCTGGGGCTGCGCCGGGGCGCCGCCGTTGCGGCCCCGGGCCGGGCGGCCCTCGCCGTTGCGGGCGCCATTGCCGCGGGCGCCGTTGCCGCCACCGCCATTGCCGCCACCATTGCCACGGCCGTTGCCCTGGCCCGCCTTGTTCTCGCGCACGCGCTGCATCATTTCGGTTCGCGCGGCCTTGGCGGCCGCGGCCATGACTTCACGGCTGGGCGGTTTGCCCACGCCGCCCCAGATGGTCTGGCGGCCCATGGCGATGGGCTCGGCCTTCTCGCCGGGTTCAGGGCCAAAGCCGTCCACGATCCGGATCTCGATGTTCTGCCGGGTGAAGCGCTCGATGTCGCGCATGAAGCCTTCCTCGTCCATGCAGACCAGGCTCACGGCCTCGCCGCTGGCGCCCGCCCGGCCGGTGCGGCCAATGCGGTGCACGTAGTCTTCGCTGACGTTGGGGATCTCGTAATTGACCACATGCGGCAGATCGTCAATGTCGATGCCGCGCGCGGCGATGTCGGTGGCCACCAGCGCGCGGATCTCGCCGCTCTTGAAGCCGGCCAGCGCCTGCGTGCGGGCGGCCTGGCTCTTGTTGCCATGCAGGGCCATGGCACTGATGCCGTTCTTGGTCAGGAATTCGGCCACATTGTTGGCGCCGAACTTGGTGCGCGTGAACACCAGCACCTGGCTCCAGTTGTGCTCGTTGATGATGTGGGCCAGCAGGGCCTTTTTCTTGCCGCGGCCCACCGGGTGGATCACCTGCGTGATGCGCTGCACCGTGGTGTTGCGCGGCGTGACCTGGATGCTCTGCGGGTCCTTCAGCAGGCCGTTGGCCAGGTCGCGGATTTCGTCGCTGAAGGTGGCCGAGAACAGCAGGCTCTGCTTGTCGCGCGGCACCAGCGCCAGGATCTTCTTCACGTCGTGGATGAAGCCCATGTCCAGCATGCGGTCGGCTTCGTCCAGCACCAGGATCTGCACCTGCCCCAGGTCCAGCATGCCCTGCTGCTGCAGGTCCAGCAGGCGCCCTGGGGTGGCCACCAGCACGTCCACGCCCTTCTTGAGCTTGGTGATCTGCGGGTTCATGCCCACGCCGCCAAACACGACGGTGGAGGTCAGCTCCAGGTACTTGCCGTATTCGCGCACGGACTCCTCGACCTGGGCGGCCAGCTCGCGCGTGGGCGTGAGCACCAGCATGCGGATGCCGGTGCCGCCGAACTTGTTCTTCACGCTGGCGCCCTGGGCCAGGCGGTGCAGCGCAGGCAGCACGAAGGCGGCGGTCTTGCCGGTGCCGGTCTGGGCGCCGCCCAGCAGGTCGTGGCCTTCGAGGATGACGGGAATGGCTTGCGCCTGGATGGGGGTGGGCGTCTCGTAGCCCGTTTCGTGCACAGCCTTCAGGATGGCGGGTGCCAGGTTCAGTTCGTCAAAAGTCATGGTGAGGTGCCCGTTCCGGGGCACTGGGGAATCGGCCTGTTCCGGTGCGCGTGCGCCGGGCCAGTCATAGGCAGATGGGGTTCAAGGGTGGCCGGTGGTCGCAAGAGCCCGGCCCCAGCAGGTTGCTGGTGTTGAGCGCAACTGGTGGCACGCAACGGCCTGTATTGTCGCACGGAAGCGCGGCGTGGTTTTTTGTCTGCCTTTTGCAACCCGATACAAAAGTTGGCGCCGGCGTTGTAACGGTCATGCGGGCACGGTTTCATAATGGAACAGAACCTCCCCGCGCCATGGCCAAACTACTCTCGCTCGGACTCGGCATTTCTGAAAACCCCACCGCACTGCAGCCGACGCTGAACGACTGCATCGAGGTGGCGCTCAACCACGCAGAACTCCTCATGAGCCATGTGCTCAAGGGGCTGGAGGCGGTGGTACTGGGCCCGCGGCGCAACGCCGCCTTGCAGACCCAGCCCATCCGCGCGGCGGTGGAACTGCTGCTGGCCCGCCCGGCCGACGTGGGCCGGCAGTTCCGCGCCGACCTGACGCGCGAGACGTATTACAGCGGTGGCAAGGACGACAACGGCGCCGAGGTGCTTCGCTTCGAGGACCTCAAGCTGTTCGAGGACGCCGACCTGGACCAGAGCATCGAAATCGCGCGCGCACAGCAGGAGGTGTCGCTGGCGGTGGACGACGTGCTGCCGGCCTTTGACGCACGGATCAGCACGCTGCTGGGCTGGCGCACCGTGCAGCCCGGCCTGAACCCGCTGCGCCCCGATGTGTTTGTGCGCGCATTGCAGGCCTGCCTGGCCACACAGGTGGCCGATGCGCGCGTGCGCGAGTCCCTGATCACACCGGCTGCCGGCCTGCTGGGCGTGAGCCTGCGCACCGTGTACCGGGAATTGTCCGACTGGCTGACCGCCACGGGCGTGGAGCCGGCCGTGCCCGTGGGCGGGCTGATGCAGGCCGGCCAGCCGGGCACCACGGGCGCCAGCGACACGGTGTCGCGCACCATGCTGACGCTGGACCGCCTGCGCCGCCTGCTGGCGGGCGATTTCCACCCCGCCGCGGCACCCCGGCGCGACTTCCTGCACACGGTGCCGGCCTCGCTGGTGGCGCTGCAGGACCTCAAACAGGTGGACGCGCTGGTGCAGCGGCTGGAGCAGCGCCCGGCCTCCGGGGCGCCCGTGACCGATGCCGCGCAGCCGCCCGCCGCCGACGCCATCCCGCGCCTGGGCCACCAGCTGGGTGCCGAGGTGGTGCGCCTGATGTTCGACAACCTGGCCCAGGACGCGCGCCTGCTGGCCCCTTTGAAGGAGCAGCTGCGCGCCATGGAGCCCGCCGTGCAGCGCCTGGCGCGCGAGGATTCCCGCTTTTTCAGCGACCGCACGCATCCCGCGCGCCAGTTGCTGGACGTGATCACCCAGCGCAGCCTGGCCTTCCCTTCGGAAACCGACGAAGGCTGGCAGCGCTTCATGGCCACCGTGCGCGACGCCGCCCGGTGGCTCACCGGCAAGGTGGTGGACGCCGACGTGGTGGGCGAGCTGATCGACCACCTGCAGGCCGAATGGGACCGCCAGGACAAGGCCAGCGTGGCGCGCAACGCCGAAGCCGCCCGCGCACTGGAACACGCAGAGCGCCGCCACCTGCTGGCGCAGGAACTGGCCGCGGAGTTTGAAGCGCTGATGGACGGCCTGGACGTGCCGGAATTCGTGCGCGACTTCCTGCGCAGCGCCTGGCCCCAGGTGGTGGCCCAGGCGCGGCTGACGGCGCTGGACGGCGCCACCGACCCGTATGGCCTGCGTGCCGTGGTGGACGACCTGATCTGGAGCGTGCAAAAGAGCACCTCGCGCCGGGGGCGGGCCGCGCGCCTGGCCCAGATGATTCCGGGGCTGATCGGCAAGCTGCGCGATGGTCTGGCGCGTGCCGGCTACCCGCCGGAGCTGACCGCCAGCTTTTTCGAGGGCCTGGCTGCGCTGCACCATGCGGCGCTGAAGGAAGGGCGTGACGCTGCAGCCCAGGCGGCGGCGCAGGCCGCGGCGGACGCCGCCGAAGCCGCCCCCAGCCAGTTTGCCGACAGCGGTCTGCACAGCGTGGACCCCTGGGTAGCCGGCAACGAGGCGCAGGAATCGGGCTACCTGGGCGCGGACTCCGTCATGCCGGCCGATGCGGCCGTGGCCCCCCACGCTGACGAGCATGCGCCCGTGGTCGCGGCGGGGCTGGTCATTGGCACCTGGGTCGAGTTGATGGGCGGCGACGGCCAGTGGCTGCGCGTGCAGCTGACCTGGGCCACGCCGCATGGCACGCTGTTCATGTTCACCTCCCCGGCGGGCACGGCGCATTCCATGTCGCGCCGCACGCTGGAGCGCCTGCGCGCGCAGGGCCAGATCCGCGTGGTGGCCGGGCGGCACGTGGTGGACGAAGCGCTGGACCAGGTGGCCCGGGCGGCGCTGCGCAACAGCCTGTCGGACAAGCCCTGATAATCGTGGGTTTGCACCCTCCGCAAACCCTGTAGCTACAAAGAATCCCATGGCCCAGTACGTTTACACCATGAATCGCGTCGGCAAGATCGTGCCGCCGAAGCGTCATATCCTCAAAGACATTTCCCTGAGCTTCTTCCCCGGCGCCAAGATCGGCGTGCTGGGCCTGAACGGCTCGGGCAAGTCCACCCTGCTGAAAATCATGGCTGGCGTAGACAAGGAAATCGAAGGCGAGGCGATCCCGATGCCGGGCCTGAACATCGGCTACCTGCCGCAGGAGCCCAAGCTGAACCCCGAGCACACCGTGCGCGAGGCCGTGGAGGAAGCCATGGGCGAGGTGCTGGCCGCCAAGGCCAGGCTGGAAGAGGTGTACGCCGCCTATGCCGAGCCCGATGCTGATTTTGACGCGCTGGCGGCCGAGCAGGCGCGGCTGGAGGCGATCATCGCCACCTCGGGCACCGACTCCGAGCACCAGCTGGAAATCGCCGCCGACGCGCTGCGGCTGCCGGCCTGGGACGCCAAGATCGGCGTGCTGTCGGGCGGTGAAAAGCGCCGTGTTGCGCTGTGCAAGCTGCTGCTGTCCAAGCCCGACATGCTGCTGCTGGACGAGCCCACCAACCACCTGGACGCAGAAAGCGTGGACTGGCTGGAAGTGTTCCTGCAGCGCTACCCCGGCACCGTGGTGGCCATCACCCACGACCGCTACTTCCTGGACAACGCGGCCGAATGGATCCTGGAACTGGACCGCGGCGCCGGCATCCCCTGGAAGGGCAACTACAGCACCTGGCTGGAGCAGAAGGAAGCGCGGCTGCAGCAGGAACAAAAGGGCGAGGAAGCCCGCGCCAAGGCCCTGAAAAAGGAGCTGGAGTGGGCGCGCGGCAACCCCAAGGCCCGCCAGGCCAAGAGCAAGGCGCGCCTGGCCCGCTTCGAGGAACTGAGCGACTACGAATACCAGAAGCGCAACGAGACGCAGGAGATCTTCATTCCCGTGGCCGAGCGGCTGGGCAGCCAGGTGATCGAGTTCAACAACGTCAGCAAGTCGTTTGGCGACCGCCTGCTCATCGACAACCTGAGCTTCAAGGTGCCCGCGGGGGCCATCGTCGGCATCATTGGCCCCAACGGCGCGGGCAAGTCCACGCTGTTCAAGCTGATCGCCGGCAAGGAAAAGCCGGATTCCGGCGAAGTGGTGATCGGCTCCACCGTGAAGATGGCCTTTGTGGACCAGACGCGCGACGAGCTGTCGGACAACAAGACCGTCTGGGAAGACGTCTCGGGCGGCCTGGACATCCTGAACGTGGGCAAGTTCCAGATGGCCAGCCGTGCCTACTGCGGCCGCTTCAACTTCAACGGCGGCGACCAGCAGAAGAAGGTGGGCATGCTGTCCGGCGGTGAACGTGGCCGCCTGCACCTGGCCAAGACACTGATCGCCGGCGGCAACGTGCTGCTGCTGGACGAGCCGTCCAACGACCTGGACGTGGAAACCCTGCGCGCGCTGGAAGACGCGCTGCTGGAATTCGCCGGCAGCGTCATGGTCATCAGCCACGACCGCTGGTTCCTGGACCGCATTGCCACGCACATCCTGGCGGCCGAAGGCGACAGCCAGTGGACCTTCTTTGACGGCAACTACCAGGAATACGAAGCCGACAAGAAAAAGCGCCTGGGTGAAGAGGGTGCCAAGCCGAAGCGGGTGCGCTACAAGGCATTGAAATAGGTTCCCCCCCGAAGCGCCTGCGGCGCCTCCCCCTCAAGGGGGCGCCACCAGCGGCCCGGCGAAGCCGGCGCCGCGGTGGCACTGGCTGATGCAGGTGGCTGGCGGGGTATTACATCAGGAGAGTTGCATGTCCCCATCCTCGCCGCACCGCCACGAAGCCCCCTTTCGCGCCTGCATCGGCGAGGCGGCCCAGCGCGGCAGGCTGCTGATGGAGCGCATGGTGCAGGGCGCGCGGCAGTCGCTGCCGCAGCGCATCGCGCTGGCCAATGACGCGCGCGAGCGCGAGCTGCAGCAGGAGTCCTTGCGGCTGCTGCTGCAGTTTGAAGGCCGGCTGCGTGAAAACTACCCCCAGGCCCTGCTGGCCGAGTTTGCCCAGGCCATAGCCGGCAACACCGAAAAGGAAGCCGCCGGCGGGCTGAGCTTTGATGCGCTGGAGCTCATGGGCGAAGACCAGATCCAGGAAAGCGTGGAGGTTGCGCGTGCCCAGCAGGCCACGTTGCTGGCGGTGGAAGGCGAACTGGGCGAGCTCAATGCCCTGATCTGCGCCGCCCAGGGCCTGAAGTCCGTGCAGGCCGAACGCAATCCGCTGCGCCCTGACATCTATGTGCGCGGCCTGCGCGGCGTGCTGGCCGATACCGGCGTGCCGGTGCCCGTGCGCATGCGCTGGCTGTCCCACCTGGGCGAGGCGCTGGGCCCGGCGCTGGCGCGTGACTATGTTCACCTGTCCGACATGCTGCGCGAGCAGGGCGTGGTGGCCGCCGGCTTCAACGTGATCATGCAGATGGAATCGCCGGCCGCGGCGCGCGCGCAGGCCGGTGGCACGGGGGGTGCGTCAGCGGCCCCGGGTGGCGCCCCGCCGCGACCCGAGACCTTGCTGACCGTGCGCCAGCTGCGCCGTCTGCTGTCGGGCGAGCTGGACGCGGGTGGCAATTCGTTCGACGAAAAGTTCGCCCGTGAATTCGAGGGGCCCGGGCATGAAGTGCCGCACGCCGACTTTTCACCCACCGTGCCCGCGGCCTTCGAGGCGCTGCAGGAGATGAAGCAGGTCGACGAAGTCATGCAGCGCCTGGCGCAGCGCAATGCCGAAGGCGCGCCCGCCACGCTGCGCGAGCAGCTGCGCAGCACGGCCAGCACCAGTCAGGCGCTGGGCCTGGAGGTGGTGAACCTCATGCTGGACAACATCGCCAACGACGCGCGCCTGCTGCCCGAGGTGCAGGCCGTGGTGCGCGAGCTGGAGCCCGCGCTGCTGCGCCTGGCGCTGATCGACCCGCGGTTCTTCAGTGACAAGCGTCATCCTGCCCGCCGCTTCCTGGACCTGCTGATCCAGAAGAGCCTGGCCTGGCAAAGCGCCAGCGCGCCGGGGTTTGACGGCTTCATCGACCCGGCGCGCCAGGCCGTGCAGGCGCTGGTGGGTACGCACATTGAAGGCGCGGAGCCCTTTGCCTATGCGCTGCACACGCTGGAGGAAACCTGGGCCGAGCAGCAAAAGCGCGAGCGGCGCAAGCGCGAAAAGGCCGTGCGCGCGCTGCTGCAGGCCGAGCAGCGCAACCTGCTGGCCGAGAAAATCGCCAGGGACCTGCGCCAGCGCGCCGAGACAGCGGGCGCGCCGCGCGGCATCGTATATTTTGTGACCGGCCCCTGGGCCCAGGTGATTGCCCAGGCCCGGCTGCTGGACAGCAGTGGCCAGGCCGATCCCGGCGGCTATCAGGACCTGGTCACCGACCTGCTGTGGAGTTCCATTCCGCAGGTGGCGTCCACCAACCCGGCGCGTCTGGCACGGCTGATACCGGACCTGCTGTCGCGCCTGCGCGAAGGGCTGGAAAGCATCGGCTACTCGCGGTCCAAGTCAGGCCGGTTCTTTGACGAGCTCATGGTCTTGCACGCGCGCGCCAGCCAGCCCGCCGCGCCGCTGGACGACTCGCCGCGCGGGCGGCTCGAAGCCCAGTTCCGCGAAGCCGACGAAGCCGGCCTGTGGCTGGCGCCGTCCGAGCAGCACCAGTCGGGTTTCATGGAAACGCAACCGCCCCAGACAAACAAACCGCTGTTCGAGCTGACGCAACCCGCCTTCAGCGAAACCCTGCTGGAAGGCGTGGCCCGGGCCGAGCCGGCCGAGCCTCCTGCGCCGCAGGCGCTGTCGCTGGCGCCAGGCGCCTGGGTGGAACTGCGGCTGGACGACGCCTGGACGCGCACCCAGCTTACCTGGGCCAGCCCGCACGGCACGCTGTTCATGTTCACGCAGGCCGATGGCGTCAACCATTCCATGACGCGCCAGTCGATTGACCGGCTGTTTGCCGGCGGCAACCTTCGTGTGCTGGCCCAGCAGGCGGTGGTGGAGGGTGCGCTGGATGCCGTGGCGCAGGCGGCCCTGCGCAACAGCGTGGACTTCACGCTCTGAGCAGCTTCTTGCGCACCAGGTGAATGTTGTTGCGCAGGGCGTAAAGCTCGTCGGCATACGACAGCGGCACATTGATCTTGCCGGCCTTGTCATCCAGCGCGTTCAGCTCGGCGAGCAGGTCCTGCGCTGACGCCGGGTCCGAGTCGGCCCGGGCCTCGATGTCGCGCAGCTGCGCGTACCAGCGGAACACCCGCGAGCGGATGCGAAACTCATACAACGGCGGCACGATGCGGCTGGCCGGCAGCAGGATGGCGATGATGATGGTCAGCACCAGCCACATGCGCTCGACCAGGTTGGCCGCCCAGAACGGCAGCCAGCGCTGCAGCAGCAGGCGGCCGCCCTTGATCGCGCGCTCGGCCTCAGCCGCCAGCGGGAACTCGCTGCGCTCGATGCTGGGGAACACGCCCGCGCGGTTGAACCAGCCGGCCTTGCCGTGGAATTCGCGCGCGGCCTGGGCAAACAGCTGCAGCAACGCCGGGTGCGTGCCGTCGCGCGTGAGCAGCGAAGTGGTGGACGCGATCAGCCGCACATTGGCCGGTGGCATGTCCTGCGCCAGGTCCACCACGCCGCGCGGCAGCGTGGCGGGCGTGAGGAACGGGAATCGCCGCGAATAGGCCTCGGCCTGGGCGAAGTCCATCAGCTTCACGCCCGGTGTTTGCAGCAGCATCTGCACCATCAGTGATTCAGGGGCGGACGCGAACACGATCGCGTCCAGCTCGCCGCCCAGAAAGGCGACCGTGGCGGGCGTCTGCTCCAGCTGCGACAGCTTCAGCTTGGCGGTGTCCACCCGGTTGGCCTCGAACAGCTTGGCCATCAGGCTGGGCACGCCGCTGCCGGGGGTGCCCACATTCAGGCGCATGCCCTGCAGCTGCGACAGTGCCGTGAGCGTGGCCGTTCTGGTCACGCCACGCGCGGCGCTTTCGCGGTAGAACAGCCACACGGGCTCCACAAACAGGCTGCCCAGCGATTCAATGGCGTTCTCATCGCCCTCGGCAATGTCGGCGCTGCCGCCCTGCACAAAGCCCAAGTCTGCCTTGCCGTCGCGCAGCAGCTGCAGGTTGGCCGACGAGCCTTCGCTGGGTAACAGCACCACCTGGATGCCATTGGCCGCCAGCGCCTTCTGGTAGCGCTTGCCGAACTCGTCATACGCGCTCTGCGCGGGGCCGGTGGCCAGCGTCACGGTCTTGGGCGGGGTGGGTTGGAGCCAGAGGTAGGCCAGCACGATCAGGCCCACGGCCAGCAACGCAAACGGCCCGGCCGAGATCAGCATCTCGCGAATCGACAGCAGCGTGTAGCGGATGGCCTTGGGCATCACAGGTCGCAGGCCGCGGGCAGGTGCAGCGTGCCGGCCGTCAGGCCGCGCGCGGCCAGCACCGCGCGCAGCGTGGCGCGGGCCGTGGCCTCGGCCGCCATGGTGCCCAGCACCATCATCCCGGGGTGGGCCTTGACGCGGCCCGTGCCCAGCGCAAACAGCGTGTCGCCGTCGCTCATGGTGTGCACCGGATTGATGCTGCGCGCCAGGCCGTCATGCGCCATCTGGGCCAGCTTGGTGGCCTGCAGTTTGGTGATGGCGGCGTCGGTGGCGATCACGCCGATGGTGGTGTTGGTGCCGGCCAGCAACGGGCGGGGCGCCTCACCGCGCAGCAGCGCGCGGCGCGTGTCCAGCAGCTTTTTGCCGTTGGCGCTGCGCGCACCGGCAATGACCTGGGCCGTGTCCGGATCCACCACGTCGCCCAGCGCGTTGCAGGCGATCAACGCGCCCACCGTCACGCCGCCGACGGTGACCGACGCCGTGCCGATGCCGCCCTTCATGGCGCGGTCAATGCCAAAGATCTTGCCCACCGCGGCGCCGGTGCCCGCGCCCACATTGCCTTCGGCGGGGCGCTTCGTGGTGGCGGCGGCACAGGCGGCATAGCCTGCGGCGGCGTCCGGGCGGATGGCTGCATCACCCACCAGCAAATCAAACAACACGGCGGCGGGCACGATGGGCAGGCGGCCCACGCGCACGTCAAAGCCCACGCCGCGCGCTTCAAGCCAGCGCATGGCGCCGCTGGCGGCGTCCAGCCCCCAGGCGCTGCCGCCGGCCAGCATGACGGCATGCACCTTGTCGACCAGGTTCACGGGCGACAGCAGATCGGTTTCGCGCGTGCCGGGGGCGGCGCCGCGCACGTCCACGCCCGCCACGGCGCCGCCGCGTGCCATGACGACGGTGCAGCCCGTGGGGCGGCGGGTATCGGTGAAGTGGCCGACCTCGATGCCGGCGACGTCGGTGATGGAGCCCGCCTTGCGGGCGCTGGTCAGAGAGGGCATGAATTCATTATCCATGCCCCCGTGCGCTCATGGGGCGGCAGACAAGGCGGGTTGCACGAAGGCAAACCAGCCGCCCACCGCAAAGATCAGCACGCTGACGCCATACAACCGTGCCGATGCCTTGCGCGTGCGCAGGCAGGCGTTGCGCAATGCGGGGTCGGTGGGGCAGGGGGCCGTGCGGTTGCGCCACTGCAGCCAGCCGCTGGCGGCCAGCATCAGGCCGGCGGCGGTGAACAGGCCTTCCTTGTGTTCACTGAGCCAGACCAGCTGCGGCACGGCCGACACCAGCGACGACAGCGCAGCGCCCGCGCCCAAGCCCACCAGCAGCGCCGGCAGCGCACAGCACACCAGCGTGCCCGAGCTGGCAAACAGGCTGGCCACCGATGCCCACAGGCCGGTGCGCGATTCGGCCAGACCGTCCGCGCTCATTTTCTGGCCCGGGTCTCGGCCTTGATCTGCTCCACCGTCTGGGTGACGGCTTCGATCCTGGTGACGTCGTAGCCGGCGTCGGTGATCTCGGCGGTGATGAGCTTGCTGTCCAGCTTCTGGCCGGGCTTGGCCTCTACCGCGACGACGCGCTTCTTCAGGTCCACAAACACGGCCTGCGTGGCGGGCAGCTTGCCCAGGCGCTTTTCAATGCCCTGCGCGCAGAACGCGCAGACCATGCCGTTGACCGTGGCCTTGACCGTGTCGGCGGCCCATACGACGGTGGCGCCCGCGAGCAGCGCGGCGGCGGCGATGGATTTGAGTGTGATGGAGGTCATGGGTTTTCCTTCAAAAGATGTACATGAAATTGAAGCGGCCCTGCTTCATCTGGTTGACGCCCAGCTCCACAAAGAAGCGCTTGTGGATCAAGCGCAGCATGGGCGTGATCTCGGTTTCGTCCGACAGGCCGCGCATGCGCCGTGCCTCCACCACCAGCCAGGGCTGGGTCTGGTCGTAGTCCACCTCGTAAAACGAGAAGCCCGCACGCACCGCGGCATAGTCGTGGTTGATGCCCTCGGCCCGGTACATCCGCGCGGTGGCCGACACATACAGGCGCGTGGTTTCCCAGTCCGCCGACAGGCCCGGCGCCAGCATGGTGCGCGTGCGGGCAAAGTCGTTGCCACGCACCGGCCCGGCGCCGCCCACAAACCAGATGTTGGCCTGCGAATGCGGCGCGTTCCAGCGCCTGACCAGCCGGGTGTAGTTCAGTTCGGCAAATTCGCGGGTGATGCGTTTGTCGTCCGAGCGCATCCAGATGCCGCCCGCGCCAAAGGCGTCGCGCGGCGTGATGGCATGGTTGACCCAGGCCTCGCGCCAGTGGGGGCCAAAGTCGCCCATGGCCATGGTGCTGTCCTTGAATCCCATGGGCCCGGCCTGCGCGGCGGCCACGCCGCACAGCGCCATCGCGGCCACAAGCCAGCGTGTTGCACGGGTCATGGCGCAGCCTTCTGCACGCCGGTCACCACGTAGGCGCCTTGCTGCTGCTCGGCGGTGAACCGCACCTTGTCGCCGACGGCGACCTTGTCCAGCAGCGCGGCGTCTTTCACCTGGAACACCATGGTCATGGCGGGCATGTCCAGATTCCTGATGGGGCCGTGCCTGAGCGTGATCTTCTTCGCGTCCTTGTCCACCTTGCGCACCTCGGCTTCGGCCATGTCCCTGGCCGGGGCTTGCGCCAGTGCGAAGGTGGAGGTCAGGGCCAGGAGTGTGGCAACGATGAGCTTGTTCATGGCGGTTCCTTTCAGCTGTTGCAGGTCTGGCAAGCGCGGGTGCTGCCGTCAGTGGCGATCAGGGTGCGTCGCTTCATCATGTCTGTCTCCATGGGTTCAATGCGGGTGGTTGCCAGCTGCGCCGCCATAGCCGCGCAACTGGTTGTATTGCGAAATCTGCGCGGGCGTGAGCAGCGCGGTCTGCTTCAAATGCGTTTGCAGGTGGGCATCGCGAATGGCGGCCTGCAAGGCGCTTATGCGCTGCAGCCGTGCGGTGAGCGACGCAGCATCGATCCGGCGCGCGGCAAACGCCTGGTCCAGCTCGCGCTCGGCTTCCACCAGCTGGCGGCCGAGCGCCCGCGCTTCGTCCTTGTGCGTTTGCATCAGCCGCATGGTGCTGTCGCGTTGCGCGTCGCTCAGCTTCAGTGGCTGGGCCAGCTCCAGCACATGCATGGGGCCGGGGTAGCCGTTGAGCTCGGCTGCCTTGGCCAGGCCCATGCCCTTGCCTTCCATCAGGTCCTGCTCCTCCTGGGGCGACAGGGCCTTGATGCCGCGTGCCTGCTGGCCGGCGTAGGGCGTGGGGACTGCCTGGTGGCCCGTGTGGCCGGCATGGCCCGCGTGCCCCGTGTGCTGGGCCCATGCGGCGCCTGATGCCGCCAGGGCAGAAAACAGGGCGAACGAACGGATGTGGCGTGAAGTTTTCATGATGTACCTCTGTGGATTCAATGTTTGTGGCTGACAGGCTTGCGAACACTCAGCGGCGCTGTGGCGGGGTTGTGCAGGCCGGGCACCACGCCGTTGTTGGACGCGACCTCGGCCTGAAAGCGCGCCGGCTCGGGCAGCGCCCCGGTGAACTCGAACGCCTGCGTGCCCGGGGGCTGGCGGTACCAGCCGGGGTCCCGGTAGTCGCCGGCTTTCTGGTCGCGTCGCACCTTGAGTGTGGTGAACATGCCGCCCATCTCGATCGGCCCATGCGGGCCGGTGCCGGTCATCATGGGGTGCGTGTTGTCGGGCAGGGCCATCTCCATCTCGCCCATGTCGGCCATGCCGCGCTCGCCCATGACCATGTAGTCGGGCACCAGCTTCTGGATCTTCCTGACCAGACCTCGGTGGTCCACGCCGATCATGGTGGGCACGCCGTGGCCCATGGCGCCCATGGTGTGGTGGCTCTTGTGGCAATGAAAGGCCCAGTCGCCTTCCTCGTCGGCCACAAACTCCACCTGGCGCATCTGGCCCACGGCCACGTCGGTGGTCACCTCCGGCCAGCGTGCCTGCTTCGGCGTCGGGCCGCCGTCGGTGCCGGTCACCACAAATTCGTGGCCGTGCAGGTGGATGGGGTGGTTGGTCATGGTCAGGTTGCCCACGCGGATGCGCACCTTGTCGCCCAGGCGCACGTTCAGCGATTCGATCCCCGGGAACACGCGGCTGTTCCATGACCAGATGTTGAAGTCCAGCATGGTGTTGACCTGCGGTGTCATGCTGCCGGGGTTGACGTCGAATGCGTTGAGCAGGAAGCAGAAGTCGCGCTGCACCTCGTCAATCAGCGGGTGCCTTGCCTTGGGGTGCGTGACCCACAAGCCCATCATGCCCATGGCCATCTGCGTCATTTCGTCCGCGTGCGGGTGGTACATGAAGGTGCCGGGCCGGCGCGCGACAAACTCGTACACATACGTCTTGCCCACCGGGATCTGTTTTTGCGTGAGGCCGCCCACACCATCCATGCCGTTGGGCAGGCGCTGGCCGTGCCAGTGGATGGTGGTGTGCTCGGGCAGCCTGTTGGTGACGAAGATGCGCACGCGGTCGCCTTCCACCACCTCGATGGTGGGGCCGGGGCTCTGGCCGTTGTAGCCCCACATGTTGACCTTGAAGCCCGGCGCCATCTCGCGCACCACCGGTTCGGCCACCAGGTGAAACTCCTTCACGCCGTTGTTCATGCGCCACGGGGCAGTCCAGCCATTGAGCGTGACGACGGGGTTGTACGGCCGGCCCGTGTTGGGCACCAGCGGTGGGGCAGTGTCGGGTTGGGTCACGATCACCGGCTCGGGCAGGGCGGCCATGGCAGCGCGGCTCACGGCGGCAGCGCTGACGGCGGTGGCGGCGCCTGCGAAGAATGTTCTGCGGTCCATGGTCAATGACTCTCTTTGGTTTGTGCCTCTTGCTGCATGGTTTTCGTGCGCGCTTCGCGGCAGGCGGTACCCGGCGGGGGCTCACACTGCGGTGGTTTTCGCTTCGCGAAAACTCTGCTGCGATGCTCGGGGGTCGGTCGCGCCGCGAAACTCGCTACGCGCTTCGCGCTGCGCTCAGACAGTCGCGGCGAGCATGTCACGACGCGCGCTGCGCGCGCCGACACTCCCCCCTGCGCTTCTCGCCACCGCACAGATCGCCCCTGCCGGGCACCGCCTGCCGCGAAGCCGGGTTGGGGTACGCCACCGTCGAGCGCCAGCCCTGTGCGCGCCCAGGCGTGACTTTGCCGCGCGGTGCAACAGTTGAGGCTACTCATGACTAGTGCCCCTTCGCATCGCCAGTTGAGCCGGTGACAGGGGAAGTCAGCGCCGACAACCCGCCCGGTGACGTTCCCGTCAGCACCAGCTGCAGATCGGTGTCCGCCAGCCAGAAATCGCGTTGCGCCTCGATGCTGGCGTTGACCGCCGCGATGTTCATGCGCACATCGCCCAGCAGGTCCCACACACTCGCCAGCATGCCGTTGTAGCGCAACACCACTTCGTCGTTGATGAACTTGCGCAGGGGCACCACCTCGTCGCGGTAGTGCTTTGCCAGGTCGTGCGCGGTGCGCCAGCCGTGGTAAGCCTCGCGCGCCTCGCTGCGCGCCTGCACGGCCACGGCGCGCACGCGCGCGGCCGACTGCAGGTACATGCCTTCGTCGCGTGCATTGCGCCCCTGGCCCCAGACAAAAATCGGCAAGGGCAGCTCCAGTTCAAAACCCTTCCTGGTTTCACGCTCGCCATTGGCGTTGTTGAACGTGGTGTTGCGCCCGTAGCCGATATCCAGCGCGTTGATGAAGCCGGTGGCGCGCGTGTAGCCCATGGACTGCGCGACGTAGCGCGCCTCCAGCTGGGCGGCGCGCACGTCCAGCCGCTCGCGCAGGGCGCGGGCTTCGATGTCCTGCGGTTCATGCAGCGTCGCCGGCAAGTCGGGCAGGCGGTCCGGCAGGGTGAAGTTCGTCTGCGCACCCCACAGCCCCATCAGCCGCGTGAGCTGCTCCCGGCCGGCCAGCGCCGCCTGTTCGGCGCGGGCCAGCTGGGCCGTGGCGTCGGCCAGCAGGGACTGTTCGCGCGCCTGCTGCAGGCGGCTGAAGTTGCCCACGCGCGTCATGCGCCGGGCCAGCTCGGCGCCGGCCTCGGCGGCCTCCTTCACGTCGCGCATGTACCGCGCCGTCTGCTGCGCCGCCACGGCGCGCACCCAGGCGCGGCGCGTGTCGGCCGCCGTGCGCACCACGTCTTGCGCGGCCTGCAGGCGGGCCAGCTCGCTTTGCCGGCCGGCCCACTGGGCGCGCCAGGGCAGCGTCAGCAAACCCAGCACGTCAAATTTCAAGAAGCGCTCGATCTCGACTTTGCTGCCCTCGGTGAAGCGGCCGATCGCGAAATGCGGGTTGGGCAGGCGCCCGGCCTGCACCCGCTCGGCGTCGCTGATGCCCAGGGCTGCCATGGAGGCGTGCAATTGCGGGTTGTTCAGCAAGGCGATGCGCACGGCGGCGTCAGCCGTGACCGGTTGGGCCAACAACGCGGCGACAGCCTGTTGTGTTTCAGCGGTGGCGCCGCGCGCCACAGCGGCATCCACCCCGGCGGTCTTGCCGCGCGTCAGCTCGCCCACCTGGCCAAGCCCGCCGTCGGGTGAAACCGTGGCGCAGCCGGTGAGCAGCACGGCGGCGGCCCATGCAATGAGGCGTTTCATGGCTTGTGTCCCCCGTGGTGCCGGTGATCGCCTGCGGCTGGCGCGGGCGGGGTGCGTGCACGCTCTTCTTCCCACTTGAGCAGGTCCACATGGCCGCGGCGGAACTGTCCGACGTCGGCATTGGCTTTTTTCCAGTCGGCCTGCTCAGCCTCTACCCCGGTGGGTGTATCGGCAAACACGGAGCGGTACGCCACGCGCGGCACGTCGGCGGTGGGGTCTGCCGGGTCGGCCGATGCAGGGCCAGGCGCTTGGCCCCACGCCAGGGGCGGTGCCAGCAGCAGCACCAAAAGACATTCTTTCAAGGGAGATCTCCAGGCACATCACGGAACGCAGCGGGCATTCAGCCCCACTGCGGACGGACTACGGGCGGGAAGATCAGGAAATGGGCGGCTTGAAGCCGCGCGCCGGCTCGGCGCTGGCAAAGTGCGTGCCGCGCACCGGCGGCGCAGCGTGGGGGACGGGGGCCAGGGGGCCGACGCCGGATGCGGCGGCCATGGCCACCGAATGGCAGACCTGGCAGCTGGTGCAGTTGCCGCAGTCGGTGGCTGCGGCATCGCCTGCGGCCGGCAAGGCGGGGCTGGCGGCAGCGGCCTTGCCGTGGCAGTCCGCGTGCGGGTCGGCAGAATCGGCGGGCGACGCAGGCTGGGCTTGCAGGGGCACCTGTTGCACCGCAGCGATGTGCTGCGTCACCATGTCGGCCGCCATCACGTCGCCCACCCATGCGCGGATGGGCAGCAGGGCAATCATGATGAGGAGGAACCAGCGGCGCATGCGGTGGATGATACGTGCCGGCCCGCGAAGTTCAATGCGCCCGCTCAAGTACCCGTCATGTAAGGATCCCAGAACCCCGCGGCGGGCTCGGCCTGCTCCACGATGTCCAGCACCAGCCCTGACGGCGCCTGTACCTGGAAGCGCACCTGGCCCCAAGGCTCGTGCTGCACGGCGTAGGTGATCGGCACGCCTGCGTCCCGCAGGCGCTTTTCCTCCGCGCGGGCATCCTGAACCTGCAGCGTCAGCAGCAGGCCCTGGTTGTTGAACACCTCCGGCCCCGGCGGGCGCGAGGGGTGGTCCGGGTGCATGAAGGCCAGGGCCACCGTGCCGGCTTCGCTGCTGCTGCGCGACAGCCAGACGAACCACGACGCCTCAAACCCCACCTCAAACCCGAAATGCTGGACGAAGAAATCACGGCATGGCGCCAGATGCGGGGTGGTGATGAGCGGATAACAGGAAGTCAGCTGGGAAGACGGCATGTTGGGCTCCGTTCGAAGGGGTTGCAGTAAAGGGGCTTTGAATACATACTGACTGTATGTTTGAAAAACTATAAATACGTACTGCCTGTATGTCAAATACCTCCGACGTCAAACCCGCCACCGGCAACCGCCGGGTGGAGCAGGGCCTGCAGTCACGCGCCCGTCTGGTGGACTCCGCGCGGGCGCTGTTCCAGCGCGACGGCTACGCCGCCACCTCGACCGAGGCGCTGCTGGCCGCCACCGGCCTCACGCGCGGCGCGCTGTACCACCACTTTCGTGACAAGAAGGCCCTGTTCCTGGCCGTGTGCGAGGCCGAGCATGCCGACCTGTCGCGGGCGATTGACGCCGCCACCCAGGGGCTGGCCGACCCGATGGCGCAGCTGTTGGCGGGCTCGCTGGCGTGGATTGACGCCGTGTCACAGCCCGGGCCACGCCAGGTATTGCTGCTGGATGCGCCGTCGGTACTGGGTGCCGATGAATGGGCGGCGCTGGACGACCGGCATGGCTACCGGCAGCTGCGCGCCGTGGTGGGTGACTTTCTGGCGGGCCGCCCCGGCATGACCGATACCGCCATCGACGCCCGCGCCGCCGTGCTGAACGGCGCCATCAACGAGCTGGCGCACTGGCTGGCGCGCAGCGACGCCCCCGGCGCGCGCGCGGCGGCAGAGGATGCGCTTCGCAAGCTGTTCGCCGGCGTGCTGGGCTGATCAGGCGGCCCAGGCCAGCGCCGAGTCCACCAGCCGCTGCACCTGGGGCGGCGGCTGCATCGGGCGCAAGGCATGGACGGTTGCACGGCCGGTGTTGCCCAGGGGCAGGCGCTGCAGCAGGTGGCCCAGCGGCACCAGCGCCAGGCGCAGCCACTGGCCGGCGATCTCGCGCTGGTCGCCCAGCGAACGCGCATAGGCCAGCATGTGACGGTGCGACTGCCAGTGCAATGACAGGCGGGTCTGCCCCACCACGTGGGCTGCTTCCAGCCAGAGCCAGCGCTGTGCCGGCGGCTGGCCGGCGCTGGCGGCAAAGCCGTCCAGCAGGTTGGCGAAGGCGCGTGTCTGCAAGGTGGTGTCCATGGTCAAACCCCCGTCAGTTCACGCCGTGCATCGCGCAGTACGCTCACACCTGCCGTGATGGCCAGGCCCGCCATGACGACGGCGACAGCCAGGTCGGGCCAGGCCGAGCCGGTGCCAAACACGCCCAAAGCGGCGCCCATCACCGCCAGGTTGCCCAGGGCGTCGTTGCGGGTGCACAGCCACACGCTGCGCATGTTGGCGTCGCCCTCGCGGTACGCATACAAAGCCGCGGCCACACCCACGTTGGCCGCCAGCGCCAGCAGGCCCACCAGGCCCATGGTCATGGCCTCGGGCGGTGTGCCCCAGGCCGCGGCCCACAGCGCGCGGCCGGCCACAAACAGGCCAAACAGCAGCATGCTGGCGCCCTTGAGCAGCGCGGCGCGGGCGCGCCAGGCCAGCGTCATGCCCAGCACCATGAGCGAGACGCCGTAGTTGGCCGCGTCGCCCAGGAAGTCGATGGCGTCGGCCAGCAGCGACACCGAGCCGGACTGCACGCCAGCGGCGATCTCGATGGCGAACATCGCGGCGTTGACGATGAGCGCCGCCCAAAGGATGCGGCGGTAGCGCGGATCGGCCGCAGCGGACGCGCTACCGCCGTGGCTGTGGTGGTCGTGGTGGCAATGTGCGGACATGGCTTCTTTTCCTTTCGATGGCATGATTGGAAACCCTCAAGTCACTTCAAGGTCAAGCGATGCCTGCCGCAAATCCCCAAGGCCTGGATGGCTATCGTATCGGCGACGCCGCGCGGCAAAGCGGCGTGAGCGCCGCCAACATCCGCTACTACGAAAAAGAAGGCCTGCTGGCGCCCCAGGCCCGCGCCGGTAACGACTACCGCGTCTACAGCGCGGCCGACGTGCACCAGCTGCGCTTCATCCGCCTGTGCCGGGCCATGGACATGAGCCTGGACGAGGTGCGCACCCTGCTGGCGCTGGACCTGCGCAGGAAGGCCGACTGCGCCACCGCCGACGCCGCGTTGAAAGAACACATCAGCCATGTGCGCGAGCGCCTGGCCGAACTGCGCGCGCTGGAGAAAAACCTGGTGGCGCTGCAGGCGCGCTGCCATGGCGACGGCGACCGCTGCCACATCATTGAGGCGCTGCACGAGCAGGCGGATGCCGCCGTGCCTGCGCGCAAGCGGGCCGCGCCGGCCAAGCGGCATGTGTGAGGAACGTTGGAGGCCCGTCCGAGGCCCTAGCCCGGATATTTCATCAGTAGAAGTCGGCGGCCCCCTGCCGAGGCGCGTTGTCATTGGTGTTCTACGTCAATCACAACGGGGGCCGCCAGTGCCAAAGTGTACCGAGGGGATCATCAGTTTCA
>JBFWUB010000032.1:0-46944 GCA_050247515.1 Ramlibacter sp.
TATCCACACGCATAGTCCCTCCCCCGGACCCCCTCCCGCTACTCGCCTCAAAGAGGCAATTCCGGGGAGCCCAGGGAATCTACCAGCTGAGACAGCTAAGTAACGGGAGCAGCCCTTAAGATCATGGCGCCTTTGGGCATGGATTCCGTGCCGCTGGTGTAGACGATCTGCGCCAGGTCGGTGCTGGCCAGCTGCGGTGTGGCCGGCGGCGCTTCTGAAGTGGCCGCCAGTGCGTGGAACGACGTCATGCCGGGCGCAGGGTCGGACGGGTCTTCCGACGGCAGCCAGATGAACTGGCGCACGGCTGTGTCCAGCGCGGCGGCGCTGCGCGCCAGGTCGGCCAGGCCTGAATCGGTGGCCAATGTCTGCGCCTGGGCATGGCGCAGGATGTAGGCCACCTCTTCGGCCTTGAGCATGAAGTTGATCGGCACCAGCACCGCACCCAGGCGCGCCAGCGCAAAGCGCAGCGCCGCAAAGCCGTGCGAATTGCGCGCCAGCACCGCCACGCGGCTCGCATGGCCCACGCCCATGGCTGCCAGCCCCGCGGCCACGCGATCCACCAGGGCGTCGAATTCGGCAAAGGTCCAGCAGGTGTCGCCACACAGGATGGCCGGCTTGCCCGGCAGGCGGCGCGCGGTGCGGTGCAGCAGGTCGGCCAGGGTCTGGCGGCGGATGGCGGTGTCCATGGTGTCTCCTTTTTTGGGGCGGCGCGTCAGGCCAGGGCCTGGGCCAGCTGCGCCATGTCCGTGAAGATATGCGCAGCGCCTGCCGCGCGCAATGCATCGGGTGCGTCGTGGCCTGCTTCGGGCGGGCTGTAGCCAAACACCGTGGCACCGGCGGCCACGCCGGCCGTCACGCCGGTGACGGTGTCTTCCACCACGACGCAGCGGCGCGGGTCCACCCGCAGCGCCGCTGCTGCCGCCAGGTAAACGTCTGGCGCAGGTTTGGAGCGCGGCATTTCATGGCCGCTGAAGATACGCCCCGCAAAGTAAGGCATCAGGCCGCACTTTTCCATCTGCAGCTCAACCTTGAAACGGTCGGCACCGCTGGCGCACGCAATTCGGGCGCCTGTTTGCGCGTGGATCAGTGCCACGGCCCGCACCGCGCCGGCAATCGGCTTGACGTCGCGCACCAGGCCGGCGTTGCGCCGCTCGCGAAAGCGCAGCATCCACTCATCAGTGATCCTGTGGCCGGTTTGCGCCTCGATCAACGCAATTTCATCCTTGACGGCCTTGCCCACAAAGATGCGCATGCATTCAGCGGGCGTGAGCTTCCAGCCCAGTTCCTCCAGCATGTCACGCAGCACGCCATTGGTGATGGGCTCGCTGTCCACCAGCACGCCGTCGCAGTCAAACAGCACCGCGTCAAATTTCACTTCAGATCCCCGTCCACATAGAGCCAGCGGCCCTGCTCGTTCACAAAGCGGCTGCGCTCGTGCAGGCGCACGGCCCGCCCGCCCACGCGGTAGCGCGCCACGAATTCCACCTCGGCATGGGTCGCGTCTACCGCGCGATGCTCGCGCACCTCCAGCCCCAGCCATTTCGTTCCGGCCACGGGCGCGACATCGGCCGGGCAGGTGTCCGGGTGCCATGTGGCACGCAGGTAGTCCAGCCGCCCCAGCACAAAGGCGCTGTAGCGCGAACGCATGAGTGCCCGCGCGTCGGGCGCCAGCTCGCGTGCATCCAGGTAACGGCCGCAGCAGGCAGCCAGCGGCAACGGCTTGCCGCGTGCGTCGGTGGCGCCACAGGGGCAGGCGGCTGTCATGGCGTGCCTACTTTCTCCAGAATTGCGAAGTGAACAGCACCAGCACGGCCAGCAGCTCCAGCCGCCCCAGCAGCATGGCGAAAGTGCAGACCCAGGTCTGGAAGTCTGTCAGCACGCCAAAGGTGGACGCCGGGCCCACCAGGCCCAGGCCCGGGCCGATGTTGTTGACGCAGACGATGACGGCCGAGAAGGCCGTCACCACGTCCAGCCCCGACGCGAGCATCAGCATGGACAGGCCGACGATGCTCGCGCCATAGATCAGCATGTAGGCCATGACGGCGGCAATCACGCTGGAGGGGATGTTGCGTCCGTTGAGCGTGACGGGGTTGACCACGCGCGGGTGGATGATGCGCACCAGCTCGCGACGCGCCTGCTTGACCAGCAGGATCATGCGGACCATCTTGATGCCGCCGCCGGTGGAGCCCGCGCATGACGCAAAGCAGCCCAGGAACACCAGCAGCACCGGGGCAAACGCCGGCCACAACGCATAGTCGGTGGACGAATAGCCGGTGGTGGTGGCCAGCGACACGGTCTGGAAGGCCGCGGCGCGCAGCGCCTCGGGAAAGCTCGCGTAGGTACCCTGGGTGACCAGCAGCAGGCTCAGCACGACGATGGCGGCACCCAGCACGGTGAAATAGGCACGCACCTCGGCGTCACCGGCCAGCGTGCCCACCGAACGCGTGCGCCACACGATGAAATAGCGCGCGAAGCTGATGCCCGCCAACGCCATGAAGACCGTGGCCACCATTTCAATGCGCAATGACCCCCAGTAGGCAAAGCTGGCGTCATGGGAGGACAGCCCGCCCAGGCCCATGGTGGTGCACATGTGCATGAAGGCATCCGCCCAGCTCATGCCGGCCCAACGGTAAGCCAGCAGACACGCCAACGACAGGCTGAAATACACGCTCCACAGCCCGCGCGCGGTCTCTGCAATGCGCGGCGTCAGGCGCGTGTCTTTCATGGGGCCGGGGGTCTCGGCCCGGTACAGCTGAACGCCGCCCAGGCCCAGCAGCGGCAGGATGGCCACCACCAGCAGCATGATGCCCAGCCCGCCGATCAGCTGCAGGAAGCAGCGCCAGACGTTGATCGACACAGGTAGCGTGTCCAGCCCCGACAGCACCGTGGCCCCGGTGGCCGTCAGCGCGCTCATGGCCTCGAAGCAGGCATCCGTCCAGCTCAGGCCGGGGATGGTCGCCATCAGCGGCAGGGCCGAACACGCCGTCAGCGTCATCCACACCAGGTTCACCAGCAGGATGCCGTCACGCGGCTGCAGCTCGCGCCGGTGGCGTTGCGTGGCCCGCCACAGCAGCCAGCCGGCCCCGGCGGTCATTGCAAATGCCAGCAGCCACACGCCCGGCAGCCCGCGGTCGTCCAGCGCCCAGGACCAGGCCAGCGGTACCAGAAAGGCCGGCGCGAACATCATCAGCACGCGCGACAGCACGGCCAGGACGGGCAGGAAGCTGTCCATGGCGCCGGTCCTCAGAAAAAGGTGGCGCCCACCTGGAACAGGCGTTCGACGTCGCGCACCATGCGCTTGTGGGGCAGGAAGAAGATCACGTGGTCGTTCTCGGCGATCACCGCGTCATGGTGCGGCATCAGCACCTCGCAGTCCCGTCCGTCGCCGCGCACCAGCGCCGCGCAGCGCGCGCCTTCGGGCAGCCTGATCTCGTCCAGGCGACGACCGACGAGCTTCGAGGTGCGCGCATCGCCGCGGGCCACGCCCTCCAGCGCCTCGGCGTCGCCACGTCGCAGGCTGTGCACCGCCGCCACGTCGCCGCGGCGCACATGGGCCAACAGCTCGCCAATGACCGTCTGCGCCGGCGACACCGCAATGTCAATGGTGCTGCCCTGCATCAGATCGGCATAGGCGCGGCGGTTGATCAGGGCCAGCACACGGGTGGCGCCCATGCGCTTGGCCAGCATGGCCGACAGGATGTTGTCCTCGTCGTCGCTGGTCAGCGCCAGGAACAGGTCCAGCCCGCCCACGTTTTCCTCGGTCAGCAGGTCCTCGTCGGCGCAGTCGCCCTGCAGCACCAGCACGTCCGACGGCAGCTCGGTGGCCAGCAGGTCGCAGCGCGCGCGGTCACGCTCGATGATCTTGACCTGGCACTGCCCGTGCAGCCGCTTGGCCAGGCGCAGGCCCACCTTGCCGCCGCCGGCGATCATGACGCGGCGCACCGGCTTTTCAAGGCTGTGGATGGCGGCCAGCGCAAAGCGGATCTTTTCCTTGTCGGCCAGCACGAACACCTCGTCGCCTGGCAGCACACGCGTGCTGGCGTCCACCGGCACCTCGGTGTCGTCGCGGTACAGCGCCACCACGCGCATCTGCGCGGCCGGAAAGCGCTCGCTGATTTCACCAATCGCATGGTCCACCAGCGGGCTGCCCGCCACGGCCCGCACCGCCACCAGGTGGGCCCGGCCCTGTGAAAACTCCAGCACCTGCAGCGCCTCGGGGTAATCAATGAGCTGCTGGATGTAGCGCACCACGGATTCCTCCGGGCAGATCACGTGGTCCACCGAAAAACCGGTCTTGCACAACAGCTCGCCGCCCTCGGGGAATTCGGGCGAGCGCAGCCGGGCGATGGTGGTGGGGATGCTGAACATGTCGTGGGCGATCTTGCAGGCCACGAGGTTGGTTTCGTCCAGCGCCGCGCAGGCAATCAGCATGTCGGCGTCCGCCGCGCCGGCGCGGCGCAGCACGGAAGGCTCGGCGCCGTTGCCCTGAACGCCGCGCAGATCCAGGCGGTCTTCCAGGTCGCGCAGGCGGTCGGCCGTGGGGTCGATCACCGTGATGTCGTTCTGCTCGGACACCAGGCTGGCGGCCACACTTTCACCGACGCGGCCGGCACCCAGGATGATGATTCTCATGATGTGGCGCCATCATAGCGAGCCACCCCCGCGCTGTCACAGCGCGCGCTGGATGATGATCTTCTGCACGTCGGACGTGCCTTCGTAGATCTGGCACACGCGTACGTCACGGTAGATGCGCTCCACCGGAAAGTCCGCCACATAGCCATAGCCGCCCAGCGTCTGGATGGCGGCGCTGCACACCGCCTCGGCCACCTCGCTGGCAAACAGCTTGGCCATGGCGGCCTCCTTCAGACAGGGCTGGCCCGCGTCGCGCAGGCTGGCCGCATGCCAGATGAGCTGGCGCGCGGCTTCCAGCCGCGTGGCACAGTCCGCCAGGCGGAAGCCCACCGCCTGGTGGTTGATGATGGCCGTACCAAAGCTCTGGCGCTCCTTCGCATACGCAATCGCCACGTCCAGCGCACTGCGGGCCATGCCCACGCTTTGCGCGGCGATGCCGATGCGCCCGCCCTCCAGCGCGCTCAGGGCAATCCGGTAGCCTTCGCCTTCTTCGCCAATCAGGTTGTCCGCCGGGACGCGGCAGTTGTCAAAGTTGATCTGTGTTGTGTCGCTGCTGTGCTGGCCGAGCTTGTCCTCCAGCCGGGCCACCACATAGCCTGGCGTGTCGGTGGGCACCAGGAAGGCGCTCATGCCTTTCTTGCCCGCACCTTTGTCGGTCACGGCGATCACGATGGCCAGGTGCCCGTTCTTGCCGCTGGTGATGAACTGCTTGACGCCGTTGATCACATAGCCGTCGCCATCCTTGACAGCGGCCGTGCGCAACGCAGACGCATCGCTGCCCACATGCGGCTCGGTCAGGCAGAACACGCCCAGCAACTCGCCCTGGGCCAGCCGGGTGAGCCACTGCTTCTTCTGCTGCGCATTGCCGTAGCGCATGAGGATGGCGTTCACCGGGCAGTTGGTCACACTGATGGCGGTGCTGGTGCCGCCGTCGCCCGCGGCGATTTCCTCCAGCACCAGCGCCAGCGTCACGTAGTCCAGGTTCGCACCGCCAAACTCCTCGGGTACGCAGATGCCGTAGGCACCCAGCGCCGCGAGGCCTTTGTGCGCTTCTTTCGGGAAGTGGTGCTCCTTGTCCCACTTCGCGGCGTTGGGCCAGAGTTGCTCTTGTGCAAACGAGCGCACGGCGTCGCGGATCATTTGCTGGTCTTGGGTCAGTAGCATTTTTGTTGCTCCGTGATGTTTCTAGTTCGTTGCACCTCGCGGCAAAGGCGTGCGCGGACACCCGTCAACGCTTCACTAAAGCGGTCGCCTTTGGCGACTGCCTTGCGCTGCTCTGTCATGCAGCCCACCGCAGAACTCGCTACGCGCTGCGCGCTGCGCTCGGACAGCCGCGGTGAGTCAGATACGTAGCGCGCTGCGCGCGCGGCTGCATGCCCTGTGCTGCTCAGCGCTTTAGAGGCGCATTGCCGGGTGTCCGCGCACGCCTTTGTAGAGGCAATGTTGGCGCGCAACGGCGGAATACCCAAACCCGGCTTCGCGGCAGGCGGTGTCCGGCGGGGGCGATCTGTGCGGTGGCGAGAAGCGCAGGGGGGAGTGTCGGCGCGCGCAGCGCGCGTCGTGACATGCTCGCCGCGACTGTTTGAGCGCAGCGCGAAGCGCGTAGCGAGTTTCGCGGCGCGACCGACCCCCGAGCATCGCAGCGGAGTTTTCGCGAAGCGAAAACCACCGCAGTGTGAGCCCCCGCCGGGCACCGCCTGCCGCGAAGCCGCGAACGAAGCAATGCAGGTCACAGCAAAATCACCAGGCCGCAAACCGCGTCCCATCGTGGTCAAGGAATGCGCCTTTGTGCTCGGCACTCAGCCCCGCGATCGCACGGCGCATGGACGACACGCTCTCCTGGACAGTCAGCGGTGCCGAGGCACCGCCCATATCCGTCTGCACCCACCCCGGCGACATGGCCACCAGGATCGCGTCAGGGTAATCGTGCTGGGCAGAGGCCACCGCCATGTTCAACGCCGCTTTGCTCACACGATAGGTCCACGCATAACTGGACTCCACCCCACCAATCTGGCCCATGCTGCTGGTGATGAACGCAAACCTGCCGTGCGCCGCCTCCACCAGCGGTGCCACCTGCGGCAGCGCCTGCATGGCGCCCAGCACGTTGGTGTGCATGGCGTGGTCAAACTCCTCGCGGGTGGGCGGGGATTTGGCGTCGCCCGTGGGGAACACGCCCGCCACATACAGCGCCACGTCGATCTTTTCGCCGTCCAGCTGCCAGGCCAGGCCGCTGATGCTCGCAGGGTTGGCCACATCCACCTTCAACGCCCTGGCGCCCAGGGCTTCCAGCCGGTCCAGGCCCGCCGCGTCGCGCGCGGTGGCGATCACGCGGTCGCCGTCATCACGGTATTGCCGCACCAACTCCAGGCCGATGCCGCGCGACGCGCCGACGACAAGTATGGTAGCCATATAGCGAAAATATCCGTTCCAAGTCGAAGTAGCAACGACCAGCGGGCTAGTCGCTCGCAAACTCAAAGTAGTCAGACCACGTGGGATCAAAACTAACAGTGACTTCCAGCGACGTGTCCTCAATTCGTAGCAACAGCGGGGCAAGCGCTTGTTTGGCCCGTTCCTCACTGCCCACGTAGTACACCGCCTTGCGGCGGCCGTCTCGAACCATCGTGTACGCCAGGATGCCGTGTTGGGGCAACTCCAGCAAAGTAGCCGCCTGGTCATGCAAAACCCTAACCGCGTCAAGCTCGTTTCGGTCGGCTACGGCCAAATCCAGAGTAAACGCATACGCCAGATCGGCACGCATGGCGACTGCGCTGGCGCTTTGATTGACCGTCACTGTCGCAACATCCGCCAGTTCACCATCCTCGCCCTCATCCGATTCGCCGAACGTCACGGTCATAACCGACCATTGGCGTTCACCGGTCGGGAAGGCCCCGGTACGCCCCAGTGTTTCACTCCAATAGCGATCAAAAACCGGCTGTAACCCAGACAGTGGGGTCCACTTCGCGGCAGGATCGATGGATTCCTCAACAAAGTCCACGGCCCCCACCTTGACGGCAAAGTCATACTCGCCGAGGACATGGTCGATCATGATGAATGCCATATTTCTCGCATGATCCCGATAGTCCTGGGGAATCTCGCGGTCAAAACGAATCTCAAGGGCTGCTTGCCCATTGTCCTGGCCACAGGTGATCAGCACCTCTGAAGTGGACAGCTCAAAACCGTCCATACGCATGGGAAAGTCCGGGTGCGCCGTACGCTCGCGGAATGCGCGCACAGCATGATGCTTGAGCGAAGGCGCCGCAGCTACCAAGTCGTTAAGAACCTGAAATCGGTCAATGCGTCCGTGCGCCGTGACGATCAGCTCCACGACTGGGTCGTCATCACTTCCCGAGAATTCAAGCGCCAGGTCTTTCAAGTAACGCTCAAGCAGCTCGTTGCCCCGCTCCATACGCTCCCGCAGAGGCAAGCTCTTGAGGGCTGCTTCAGAACTGGAAAACTCCAGCCAAAACGCAGCAATGGAGGCTGCGTCGGTGGTGGATTCTTCAGCTTTCATGGCGCTCGGTCCGTGTCGAGGTTCACAACACGTGTGAGATTCAGACCAGTTCCAGCGCCACAGCAGTGCCCTCGCCCCCGCCGATGCACAGGGTGGCCAGGCCACGCCTCTTGCCGCGCGCCTGCAGCGCGTGGATCAGCGTGACCATGATGCGCGCGCCCGACGCGCCGATGGGGTGGCCCAGGGCGCAGGCGCCGCCGTTGACGTTGACGATATCGTGGCCGACCTTGAGCTCTTCCATCAGCGCCATGGGCACGACGGCGAAGGCCTCGTTCACTTCCCACAGGTCCACGTCCTTCACGCTCCAGCCGGCCTTGGCCAGCGCCTTTTGCGTGGCGCCCACCGGGGCGGTGGTGAACCAGTTGGGCTCCTGCGCGTGCATGGCGTGCGCCACGATGCGCGCCAGCGGCTTGACGCCCAGCTTCTTCGCGGTGGACTCGCGCATCATCACCAGCGCCGCAGCGCCGTCGTTGATGCTGGAGCTGCTGGCCGCGGTGATGGTGCCGTCTTTCTTGAACGCGGGCTTGAGCGTGGGGATCTTGTCCAGTTTGACCTTGCCCGGGCCTTCGTCAATGCTGATGACCGTGTCGCCCGCGCGGCCCTTGACGGTCACGGGCGTGATCTCGGCCTTGAACGCACCGGATTCGGTCGCGGCCTTGGCGCGGTTGACGCTGGCGGTGGCAAAGGCGTCCTGCGCCTCGCGGCTGAAGCTGTATTTGGCCGCGCATTCCTCGCCAAACGTGCCCATGGCGCGGCCGGGCTCATACGCGTCTTCCAGGCCGTCCAGCATCATGTGGTCATAGATGCGGTCGTGGCCGATGCGGATGCCGCTGCGGCCCTTGAGCAGCAGGTGCGGCGCATTGGTCATGCTCTCCATGCCGCCCGCGACCATCACGTCGTGGCTGCCGGCCAGCAGCATGTCGTGCGCGAACATCGCGGCCTTCATGCCCGAGCCGCACATCTTGCTGAGCGTCACGGCACCCGCGCTCTTGGGCAGGCCGCCCTTGAACGCGGCCTGGCGCGCGGGGGCCTGGCCCTGGCCGGCCATCAGGCAGTTGCCAAACAGCACCTCGGTGACCAGCTCAGGCGAGACACCGGAACGCTCCACGGCGGCCTTGATGGCGGCGCCGCCCAGGTCGTGCGCGGACAGCGAGGCAAAGTCGCCCTGGAATCCGCCCATGGGGGTGCGCGCGGCGCCGACGATGACGATGGGGTCAGACATGTTTTTCTCCTGAAGTTGAAGGGTTGGGCTGGTGGCTCGGGGCCTGCCAGCGCAGGAAGCGTTTGTCGCGCTCGTAGGGGAATACGTCGTGCACGTAGCCGGCCTGGATGCGCTCCTTGTGGCCCTGCCAGAACGCGGCGTCCAGCAGGTCCGCGTGGTGCTTCATGAACACCTCGCGCACGGCGTTGTTGCCCAGCAGGAACGGGCCAAAGGTTTCCGGGAACACATCGCGCGGGCCCACGGCGTACCAGATTTCGCCGCTCATCTCGTCTTCTTCGTTTCGCGGCGCGGGCACGCGGCGGAAATTGCAGTCGGTGATGTATTCGATTTCGTCGTAGTCGTAGAACACCACCTTGCCGTTGCGGGTGACGCCGAAGTTCTTCCACAGCATGTCGCCGGGGAAGATGTTGGCGGCCACCAGGTCCTTGATGGCGTTGCCGTACTCCACCACGGCGTGCTGGATCTGGCTGGTGGCGCGCTCGTCATCGGGGCCTGCGTCAAAGGCTTCCTGCAGGTAGATGTTCAGCGGAATCATGCGCCGCTCGATGTACAGGTGCTTGATGATGACTTCCTCGTGCCCGTCGCCGTCGCGGTCGGAGATCTCAAGCTGGCTGGGCGCGAATTTCTGGATTTCGGCGATCAGCTCATCCTCGAACCGCTCGCGCGCGAAGGCCACCTCGCTGTACTCCAGCGTGTCGGCCATGCGGCCCACGCGGTCGTGCTGCTTGACCAGCAAGTACTTGCCCTTGATCTGCTCGCGCGTGGTGTCTTTCTGCGGCGGGTAGTAGTCCTTGATGAGCTTGAACACGTAGGGGAACGACGGCAGGTCAAACACCAGCATGACCATGCCCTTGATGCCGGGTGCGATGCGGAACTTGTCGCTGCTGTGCTTCAGGTGGTAGAGGAAGTCGCGGTAGAACAGCGTCTTGCCCTGCTTGGCCAGGCCCAGCGCGTTGTAGATTTCGGCGCGCGGCTTGCGCGGCATCAGGCTGCGCAGGAACTGCACGTAAGCGCTGGGCACCTCCATGTCCACCATGAAGTAGGCGCGTGCAAAGCTGAACAGCATCTGCAGGTCGTCCTCGCCGAACAGGCAGGCGTCGATGACCAGCTTGCCGTCCCTGTTGTGCAGCAGCGGCAGCGCAAACGGCACTTCATTGAAGCCGTTGATGATCTTGCCCACCACGTAGGCGCCCTTGTTGCGAAAGAACAGGCTGGACAGCACCTGGATCTGGAAGTTGGCGCGCAGCTTCACCTGGGCCAGGCGCGCGCTCATGGCCTCCAGCACCAGCTGGGCGTCGCGCGGCAGGTCGTCAAACGCGCGCTGCAGGCGGAAGTTGTCAATGATGCGGGTGATGGTGTCCAGCAGCGTGTCGCGCGTGGGGTAGTAGGCGCGGTAGGTCGGCGTGGCGGCGGGCTCGTCGTTTTCGATGTACTCGGTGCTGACGGCCGGTCGCACGAAGATGAAGTCGTTGTGAAAGTGCGTGCGGTGCAGGATCTTGGTCGTGACCGAGTTGAAGAAGGTCTCGGCCAGCTCGGGCTGGTGGTGGTCCACCAGCAGGCCGATGTAGTGCAGCTTGACCTGCTGCCACACGTCCATGGGCTGCTCGCCGGCCTTGAATTCCTTTTCCAGCCGGGTGGTGGCTTCCTTCACGCGCAGATCGTAAAACTCGATGCGCTCGCGCTGGGCGCGCTGCTGGCCGTGCCAGTCGGCGGTTTCAAACCGGTGCTTGGCGCGGGCCGATTCGGTGCGAAACAGCCGGTAATGGCGGTTGAAGCCGTCCATCATCGCCTTGGCGATGTCGTAGGCCAGCGGCGAATCCAGGCGCTGCGGGAACATGCTGCGGCCCTGCCCTGGTCAGTCCCGGCCCTTGGCCGAGACACCCGCCACCGCCGCGCGGTACAGGTTGTCCAGCCCGCCGTTGCCCGCCACCGTCAGGTGCAGGTCCTGCAGCAGGCCGTCCTTCAGGCCGTACACCCAGCCGTGCAGCGTGAGGGCCTGGCCGCGGTGCCAGGCGTCCTGGACCACCGTCGTCTGGGCCACGTTCATGACCTGCTCGATCACGTTGAGCTCGCACAGCACGTCGTGCCTGTGGATTTCCGCCACGCCATCCAGCACCACGCGATGGCGGTCACGCACGTCCTTGATGTGGCGCAGCCAGTTGTCGGCCAGGCCCACGCGCATGCCCTGCAACGCGGCCTGCACGCCGCCGCAACCGTAGTGGCCCACGACCATCAGGTGCTCCACCTTGAGCTGGTCCACCGCGTACTGGATGGTGGACAGGCAGTTCAGGTCGGTGGGCACCACCACGTTGGCCACGTTGCGGTGCACGAACACCTCGCCCGGCTCCAGCCCGGTGATCTGGTTGGCCGGCACCCGGCTGTCGGAGCAGCCGATCCACATGTAGCGCGGGCGCTGCTGGGCCTTCAGGCCGGTGAAGAAGCCGGGGCGCTCACGCTCCATCTGGGCGGCCCAGGCGCGGTTGTGTTCAAACAGGTCGTGCAGGTCAGTGTTCATGGCCCTATTCTCGCTGTACGCCGACTACGTGTCTTTGCGGACAGGCTGCGTCACATCGTCTCGGCAAACAGTTCGCGCCCGATCAGCATGCGGCGGATTTCGCTGGTGCCCGCGCCGATCTCATACAGCTTGGCATCACGCCACAGCCGGCCCAGGGGGTATTCGTTGATGTAGCCGTTGCCGCCAAAGATCTGCACGCCCTCGCCGGCCATCCAGGTGGCCTTCTCGGCACACCACAGGATCACGCTGGCGCAGTCCTTGCGCACCTGGCGCACGTGTTCGGTGCCCAGCATGTCCAGGTTCTTGGCCACGGTATAGGCAAAGCTGCGCCCGGCCTGCAGCACGGTGTACATGTCGGCCACCTTGCCCTGGATGAGCTGGAATTCGCCGATGCTCTGGCCGAACTGCTTGCGGTCGTGGATGTAGGGAATGACGTTGTCCATGACCGACTGCATGATGCCCAGCGGGCCACCGGTGAGCACGGCGCGCTCGTAGTCCAGCCCGCTCATGAGCACCTTGGCGCCGCCGTTGACCGCACCCAGCACGTTGGCCAGCGGCACCTCCACGTTATGGAACACCAGCTCGCCCGTGTGGCTGCCGCGCATGCCCAGCTTGTCAAGCTTTTGCGCGATGGAAAAGCCCTTCATGCCCTTTTCAATCAGGAAGGCGGTGACGCCGCGCGCGCCCAGCTCGGGCTCGCTTTTGGCATAGACCACCAGCGTGTCGGCGTCGGGGCCGTTGGTGATCCACATCTTGCTGCCATTGAGCAGGTAATAGCCGCCCTTGTCTTCGGCCTTGAGCTTCATGCTGATCACGTCCGAGCCCGCGCCCGGCTCGCTCATGGCCAGCGCGCCCACGTGCTCGCCGCTGATGAGCTTGGGCAGGTATCTGGCGCGCTGCGCGTCGGTGCCGTTGCGCTTGATCTGGTTGACGCACAGGTTGCTGTGCGCGCCGTAGCTCAGGCCCACGCTGGCGCTGGCGCGGCTGATTTCCTCCATGGCGATCATGTGGGCCAGGTAGCCCATGTTGGCGCCGCCGTATTCCTCGCCCACGGTGATGCCCAGCACGCCCAGCTCACCCATCTTGCGCCACATGTCCATGGGGAACTGATCGCTGCGGTCGATCTCGGCGGCGCGTGGGGCGATCTCGGCCTGGGCAAATTCGCGCACGGCGTCGCGCAGCGCGTCAATGTCTTCACCCAGCTGGAAATTCAGGCCTGGCAGGTTGTTCATGTGGGGTCTCCTTCAGTTCTTGACGTCGTCGCGTCCGGTGATGGTCATGAGCGTGGCGCCCAGGGTGGCGATGAGTTTTTCGTTGCCGTTGTCGATGGCATACGCACGGCCCTCGGTCACGGTGATGGTGCGCCCCGGCTTGACGACCTGTCCCACCATGCGAAAGCGCTGACCCTTGGCGGGGGCGAGCAGGTTGATCTTGAACTCGATGGTCAACACGCCCGCGCCTGCCGGCATCAGGGTGAACCCGGCGTAGCCGCAGGCCGAATCGAGCGCGGTAGCCACCATGCCCGCATGCAAAAAGCCGTGCTGCTGGGTCAACCCCGGCGCCCAGTCCATCAGGATTTCCACCGTTCCGGGGGCAATGGTGCCCAGCGACGCGCCAATGGTGCCCATGGCGCCTTGCAGCGCAAAGCTGTCGCGCACACGCTGCGCGTAGCCGGCGTCCTGGGGTTCAAAGGTGGGTTGCGCCATTCATGGCTCCTGATTGACGTTTACGTAAACGTCAATTATGGCTGATTTTGTCTACTTGCCCTTGTCCATGCGGGCCAGCAAGGCGCGGGCTTCCTTTTCATGGACCTTGATCTCGTCCAGGTTGGCCTGCAGGTCGGCCATCTGCTCTTCCAGCTGCTTGCGGTGCTGGGCCAGCACGGCCAGGAACTTGCGCAGCTGCGGTCCGGTGTCGCGCGGACTGTCGTAGGTGTCGATGATTTCCCTGGCCTCGGTCAGGCTCAGGCCCAGGCGCTTGGCGCGCAGCGTCAGCTTCAGCCGCGTGCGGTCGCGCGCGCTGTACACGCGGTTGCGCCCGCCGGGGCCCGAGCGCTCGGGCTGCAGCAGGCCCATGTCTTCGTAAAAGCGCATGGCGCGCGTGGTCAGGTCGAATTCCCGGGCCAGGTCGCTGATGGTGTAGGTGGTCGTCGCCATGGTTCAAAAGTTGTCGTGTACCGGGGTGACAGCGGCCACAGCAGGCGCTGCCTACAATGGGCCGATTAAAAATGACGTTTACGTCAACGTCAACTTCCGCCCGCATCCTACCCCAGCCCCAACCCGTCCATGAACGCTCTTGAACACCAGCTCCAGTACACCTTTGGCGACCAGATGCCGGCGCCGGGCACGACCATGGAGGTGGCGCCGGGGGTGCGCTGGATCCGCATGGCGCTGCCGTTTGCACTGGACCACATCAACCTGTGGCTGCTGCGGGACTGCCTGGGCGGACGCGAGGGCTGGACGGTGGTGGACTGCTGCATCACCCACGACGAATCCAAGGCCCAGTGGGAGACCATTTTTGCCACGCAGCTTGAAGGCCTGCCCATCCTGCGCGTGATCGTGACGCACATGCACCCTGACCACATCGGCCTGGCCCACTGGCTGTGCGCGCGCTGGAACGCGCCGCTGTGGATCAGCGCCACGGATTACAACGCCGCGCGCCTGGGCTCGCAGAGCACCACGGGCTTTGGCGGCGCGTCGGCGGCCGATTTTTTTGCGTCGCACGGCCTGAGCGACCCGGAATCGGTCGAGAAGATCCGCGGGCGCGCCAGCTACTACCCCAGCATGGTGCCCGACGTGCCGCGCAGCTTTCGCCGCCTGCAGGACGGCCACACCGTCACCATCGGCCAGCGGGTCTGGCGCTGCATTGCCGGCTACGGCCATGCGCCGGAGCACATGGCGCTGTACTGCGACGCGCTGCACGTGCTGATCAGCGGCGACATGATGCTGCCGCGCATTTCCACCAATGTGAGCGTGTACGACGTGGAGCCCGAATCGAACGCGCTGGCCTTGTTCCTTGAATCCATCGACCGCTTTGCACCCCTGCCCGAAGACACGCTGACGCTGCCTTCGCATGGCAAGCCGTTTCGCGGTTTGCACGCGCGCATTGCGCAGTTGCACGACCACCACCGCGACCGCCTGGCCGAGGTGCTGGACGCCTGCCGCGCGGCGCCGCAGTCGGCCGCCGACGTGCTGCCGGTGCTGTTCAGGCGCAAGCTGGACCTGCACCAGACCACCTTTGCCATGGGCGAATCGGTGGCGCACCTGCACCTGATGTGGTTTGACGGCCGGCTCAGGCGGGAACGGGGACCGGATGGGGTGTGGCGGTTTTCGGCAGTGTGAGGGACGCCACCCATTCGCGGGCAAAGGCGGCCAGGCTGCTCATCTGCGCCAGGCAATGGTGCCCGCAGGCACCGTCCAGCGGGTACGCGTAGCGCAGCAGCAGCTCGCCGCTGGCCGGATCGCGGCTGAAGGCCGCGCCATGCGGCTGGCCCGCCAGCGCAAAGTTGGCCTCCATCATTGCCAGCGCCTCGGCCTGGGCCTGCTCGCCCGGTTCACGCGGGCCCAGTGGCACGCCCACCAGCGCCGCGTGCGGGCGCAGCCGCGGCAAATGGGCCATGACGACTTCCACGCCGGCAAATTCCAGAGAGAAGGAGAACGCCCCGGCGTCTGGCGGGCCGGGTTGTGCGGGCTGGCCCAGCACGTCGCACAGCGCCATGTACAGCTCGCGAAAGCGCCATGCCGCGTCCAGTGCCGCATCGGTGTCGTGCAGCACGCCGCGCGTGCCGCCCCGGCCCGGCGCCAGCAGTTCGGGATGGACGGCGCGGTGGCGCTGCCAGTGCAGCACCACGTCCGCCATGTGGTTGGCACGCTGGTAGGCGCTCAGAGGTGTCATGTCCTGCAGCGGGCAAGGCCACAGCATCACCACGTCGCCGGTAAGCGGGTTGCGCGCAAAGCGCGGCGAATCCAGATCGGGCAGCACGGAGTTCGCGTCCAGCAGTGAAAGCCAGGCGCCCGCTGCACCGTCATCGCTCGGCAGCGGGGCCTCAAGCTGCGCGGTGAGAAATGCCTGCGCCTCGCAGGCCTCGGGCATGCAGACCGCGGTGATGGTCACGCCGCGCAGGTCCATCGCCGCGGCCCGGGCGCGCGGGCCGTCCGCGACCACCTCGGGTGTCCCGCAACCGGCCAGCTCGGCAATGCTGTCGCACAGATCCTGAAAGCCGCTCAGCGGCATTCGGCCTCCCCCGCGAACAGCCGGGCCAGGCCGCTCGCCCGCGCGGAGTCCGTCAGCAGGACCGGCAGGTCAGCCGGCGCGTCAGCGTCGCCCAGGGCCTGGCTGATCCGCCCACCCAACTGCAACCATGCGGGTTCGCCGTCGCCGTGACCTGATGCCCGTGCCGACGCCATGGCCAGGGCCTGTGCCACATCCACCCGCGGCGCGCCGGCTGCGTTGGCGGCGCATGCGTCGCGCGCCACGTGCGCGAGGGCCGCGCCGTGGGCGGCAAAGTCTGGGGGCGGGACGGGAATTCGCATGGAGTCATCCGGTTCGCTTCCATGCTAGGAATGCGCCTGGCGGCGCACAACATACGGAGGTCTCGCGGGTCTCAGGCGGCGGGCAGCGCCGGCGGCAGCGAGTCGTCCTGCAGCGTAAAGAAGAAGGTGGCGCCGCCTTCCGGGCCCGAATGCGCCCAGACCCGCCCCTGATGGCGGTCAATGATGCGCTTGACAGTAGCCAGGCCAATGCCCGTGCCGGGAAATTCACGCTCGGTATGCAGGCGCTGGAACGCGCCGAAAAGCTTGGCCACATAGGCCATGTCAAAGCCGGCACCGTTGTCGCGCACGAAGTAGGCCCCGCCGCCATCGCGCCCGAAGCTGATGTCGGCCAGCGGCTTGTGCGAAGAGAACTTCCAGGCATTGGCCAGCAGGTTCTGCATCACGATGCGAATCAGCCGCGGGTCGGCCTGCACGCACAGACCGGGCTCGACCCGCGCACGGACCTGGCGCAAGGGCTCGCGCGCCTGCAGCTCGTGCAGCACTTCGTGCGCCATGGCGCTCAGGTCCACGCTGCGATGGTGCATCTGGGCGCGCGACACCTGGGCCAGCGACAGCAGGTCCTCGATCAGCTCGCTCATGCGGCCCACGCCGGCTTCAATGCGGTTCATGTAGTGCCGCGCCCGTTCGCCCTGGGCATCGCCCAGCTCGCGCCGCAGCAGCTTGGTGAAGCCGTCCATGGCCTGCAGCGGCGCGCGCAGGTCATGCGAGACTGAATAGGAAAACGCTTCCAGTTCCTCATTGGAGCGTTTGAGGGCTTCTTCGTAGGCCTTCAGCTCGGTGATGTCGGCGTCAATGCCCACCCAGAAACCCACCTGGCCGGCGGCGTCCAGCACCGGCACGGCCCGGTACGACATGGTGTGGTAGCGCCCGTCGTTGCCGCGCATGCGCCGCACGCCGCGGTAGGGGGTGCCTGCGGCACGGTTGCGGCGCCAGTTGGCAAGTGTTTCCTCGCGGTCGTCCGGGTGCAGCCGTTCAACCCAGCTGGAGCCCAGGCCTTCGGGCGGCTGGCCGCCCACCAGCTCGTACCAGTGGCGGTTGATGTAGGTGACTTGGCCCTCGGTATCGGTCGTCCAGACCACCTGCGGTGCCTGCTCGGCCAGCGCGCGAAACAGCGCCTCCTGGCGCGTCAGCTCGGCGGTGCGCTGCGCAATGCGCGCCTCCAGGTCCACGTTCAGGCTGCGCACCTCTTCGATCAGGCGCGCCTTTTCAATGGCCGCCGTGGCCAGGTGCGCCAGCTCGATCGCCACGTATTCGTCCTGCCGGGAGAATTCGCCCTCGTATTTGTCCGACAGCTGCAGCACGCCCAGGTTGCGGCCATCCGAGCCGGTCAAGGGCACCGCCAGCCAGCCGTTCATGGGCGGATGGCTGGCGGCGTGCGCGCCAAAACCCCGCCAGCGCGGATGCGCGAGCAGCTGCGCCTGGGTCATGCGCGCGGGTTTGTTGGTTTCGCACACCATCGCGTAGATACCGCTGCCGTCGGGCGGCGGCAGTTCGCGGGTTTTCCAGTGGTCGTACTTCTCGGACAGCGAGAACGCATGAACGAAATGGCTCTGGTCGACGTCACTGCTGATGCTGATCACCGCCTGGTGGGCGCATACCACGCCCCGGGCCTGTTCAACCACTTCCTGCAACGTCGCCTGCAGGCTGGCCTGCTGGGTGATGGCCTGGGCGGCATCGGCGGCACGCTGCAGTGTGTAGACATGCTCCTGCACTTCCGCCTCCGCGCGCCTGCGCGCGCTCACGTCGCGCTGCACGGCAATGAAGTGCGTGAGGTTGCCGCTGTCGTCGAACAGCGGGGCAATGTCGATTTCCACCCAGTACGGCGCGCCCGCGCGGGTGTAGTTGATGATTTCCTCGCACACCGGCAGGCGTTGCGTGATCGCCTGACGGATGCGCGCAAGCGTGGCGCGGTCGGTGAGCGGCCCCTGCAGCACGCGCGGTGATTTGCCCAGCAGATCGCCGGCGCGATAGCCCGTCATGCGCTGCACCGCTTCGTTGGCGTACACGATGCGCGGACCCGGAGCGTCCAGCGGATCGGCCTCGGTGATGATCACGACATCATTGAGCCGGCTGACCGCGTTGCGCAGCAGCAGCAGCTCGGCCTGGGCCAGCTTGCGCGCGGTGACGTCCTGGACCACGCCGGCGCGGCGCACCGCCACGCCGTTCTCGTCGTGGTACACCCGGCCCATCTGGTGGATCCAGCGCTCCTGGCCATCGGGGCGAACGATGCGGTACTCCATTTCCAGCGAAGTGCCCTGCCGGATGGCCTCCTTGCGCCGCCGCACGAAGGCATCGCGGTCGCCGGGGTGAATGCGCTGCATCATCGAATCAATCCGGCCATCAAAGCTGCCGGGCTCCACGCCAAACAGGGCGTACACCTCGTCGGACCACCACAGCAGATTGGTGGACAGGTCCAGCTCCCAGTTGCCGATGCGCCCGATCTCCTGGGCCTCCAGCAGCCGTTGCTGGGCCTGTCGCAGCTCGACCAGGCTGCGGGCCTGGTCGAGCTGGAGCTGGCGCATGCCGGTGATGTCGGCCATCATCACCAGCGCACCCACGATCTCGTCGCCGTTGCGCATGGGCCGGTAGCTGCAACGCAGCACGCGGCCTTCGGGCACCCTGGCGTTGCGGATCTCGATGTCCAGATCGCGCCCGCTTTCACCGCGCAGGGCGCGCGGCAGGGGCAGGTCCGCGGTCGGCACATGCTGGTCCGTGCCGGGCAGGTACACGCCGTAGTGCGCCGACCATGTCTCCTGCGGCGGCAGCGTCGGCTCCAGGTCAAACAGCTGCGCGGAGGGCGCATTCTTCAGCAGCACACGGCCCTTGCAGTCCACCGCCACCAGCACCTCCTGCATGCTGTTGAGCACCAGGTCCAGCGTGGCGTAGGCCTGGCGGCTGTGGGCCAGCTCGGTCTCCAGCGACTGCTGGCGCAGCTGCAGCGATTCCGCCATCAAGTTGAAGCCGTCGGCGATGCGGGCAAATTCATTGGACGCGCGCGGCGCCTGCACGGCCAGCCGTGTGTCCAGCCTGCCGCGGCTGATGCGCTGCGTGGCCGCCAGGATTTCGCGCGCGGGCCCGGCAATCGTCGCCCCGCCCAGCAGCCAGGCGGCCAGGCTGCCCAGCAAGGCCACCAGCGACACCAGCAGCAGCTCGCGCGCCAGCCATTCGCGACCGGGCGCAACCACCTGGTCGCGATCAATGGTGACCAGCGTGAACAGGGCGCCCTGGGCCGCGCCGCGCCCGGGCAACAGCGCGAACAGACGCATCTGGCCCTGCGCGTCCAGGCCTTCGCCCTTCAAGGGCTTGCCTTCCTGTACAGCCTCACGCAGCTGCGCATTCGCCACGGTCTGGCCCACGGGAAACGTGGAATTGCTGGTGGCCAGCACGGTGCCACCCCGGTCCAGCACCGCCAGGCTGGCGCCGGGGGGCAGCTGCACGCCGCGCAGCGATCGCGCCAGCTCGCGAAGATCGAGCGCGGCGAAAGCCACCGCGCGCACCTCGCCGCCGGCATCCAGCAGGGGCAAGGCAAACGTGATCACCGGCACGCGCGACAGACGGCCTTCCTGGTACTGGCTGACGGCGAAGGCCTTGGTTGCCAGGGCAGCGCGGAAGTAGGCGCGGTCACCCACGAAGGTGCTGGTTTTGCTGTCCAGCGCATGGCAGCGCGTGTAGCCGTCAATCCCCGTCAGGCCCATGTTGGCGTACGACGGGAATCGCCCCCGGAAGCGGTCAAAGTACGCGTCGCAGCGAAAGTTCGTGCCGTCGTACAGGTCCGGCAGGTTGACCATGGCCGTCAGCAGCAACCGGGCCGATTCGGCCACGCGCTCCTGGCTTGCGATGGCCAGCGACGCCGCGAACTCCAGGCTGGTGCGCGTGCGTTCGAGCTCCTGGTCAGTCTGGCTGGCCGCGCGGTACAGGGAAAACGCAAACAGCGGCGCGATCGCGGCGATCAGCAGCAACACCAGCCGCGCGCGCAGGCCGAAGCTGCTGGCCCAGGCGGCAATGGATGAAAGGATGGACGCCGGGTTCACCGGACCAGTTTACGCCCGGGTCAATAGCCGCCCAATAGGTTCTGACCCCGGGTGCGGCGCCGGTTCCAGCGCGGTTCAGGCAGCTTCGTTGACGCAGAGCCAGTACACCTGCAACCTGGCCAGCTGCTCGGTAAACCGGTCAAAGTCCACGGGCTTGCGCACGAAACTGTTGGCGCCGCAGCGGTAGCTGGCCAGAATGTCCTCCTCCTCGCTGGAAGAGCTGAGCACCACGACGGGGATGGTGTCCGTGCGCGGATCGGCGCGCATGCGCTGCAGCACCTCATGGCCCGACAGCTTGGGCAGCTTCAGGTCCAGCAGCACCAGCGCGGGCTGGTCGTGGACGTCGCGGTGCGCGTACGCGCCGCGCGCAAACAGGTAGTCCAGCGCCTGCGCACCGTCGGTGGCGACCGCGATTTCGCCCACCAGGCCGCTGTCGCGCAGGGTCAGCGTGGTGAACTCCAGGTGGTCAGGGTTGTCCTCAACGACAAGGACGTTTTTCTTGTAGTGCATCGCAACCTTGATGGACGTGCTGGCGCATCTTACCAAGTGCCCAACCGGTTGTGGCCCGGCTGGCTTACCAGGGTGGCACGGGATCGTCGCGCAACTCGTCGCGCAGCTGCGCATAGTCGGGCATCACCGTGGCCACGGTGTCCCAGAAGCGGGGGCTGTGGTCCATCACGCGCAGGTGGCTCAGCTCATGCGCCACCACATAGTCAATGACCGACTGGCGCAGATGGATCAGGCGCCAGTTCAGGCGGATGGCGCCATCGGCGCTGGCGCTGCCCCAGCGCGTGCCCGCGCTGGACAGGCTGAGCTTGCGCCAGCGCACCCCAAGCAGTGGGGCAAAGTGGTCCAGCCGCTCGGTGAACAGGCGCCTGGCCTGGCGCATCAGCCAGGCCTGTACCGCGTCGCGGATCTGTTCGGGCGTGGCGTGGTGCGGCAAGCCCACGTGTAGCGTCAGGCGCGGCACGCCGGGCAATGCATCGGCGTCGCTGTTGAGCACGGCGCCCACGGCGTCAAAACCGTGGCGCGGGTCCAGCACCACGATCACGCTCTGGCCCAGAAAGGGAATGGTCGTCCCATCCTTCCACTCGATGCGCGCGGAATCCAGCCGCTGGCGGCGCTCCTGCATTTCGTCCAGCTTCTTCACGATCCAGCCGGACTTTTCGCGCACCGCCGCGTCAATCTCGTACAGCGGCACCCACTTGGGCGCGCTCACCACCAGTCCGTCGGGCCCGACCACGAAGCCGATGGTGCGGCGCTTGCCGCGCCGGAACTCATAGGCCACATGGGTGCTGCCCAGAAGCGCTTCGCGGTTGGCACGGGGGTGGCGAAAACTGGCGGGCACCAGCACCTGCTGCAGCGTCTGCGCGGGCTGCGACGGGCCGGTGAATGCCGGCGCCGGCACAACGGCAGGGGCCAGGGCCGGCGGCAGGGGTGGCTGCGGATCGAACAGGTCGAGGGTGAACTGGAGGAGCCGCTGCATGGACCGGGAGTTTATCGGTAAGCCTCGGGATCGAGCCGGCGCATTTCGGCTTCGATCCAGGCTTCGACCTCGCGCATCAGCTCGTCGGGCTCGCGGCCGGCGCTGGGGATGGGCTTGCCGATGGACACATCCACCACGCCGGGCCGCTTGACGAAGGCCTTGCGCGGCCAGCATTTCGCGGACGTTACCGCGATCGGGATCACCGGCGCGCCGGTGGCCACCGCCAGCCGCGTCCCACCGCTCTTGTAGGTACCCGCGCGTCCGCGCGGTATGCGGGTGCCCTCCGGGAACATGATGACCCAGATGCCCTGGGCCAGCAGGCGCTTGCCCTGCTCCACCACCTTGTTGAAGGCCTGGGCACGCTGGCTGCGGTCAATGTGGATCATGTCCATGCGGCCCATGGCCCAGCCGAAGAACGGCACGTAGATGAGCTCCCTCTTGAACACGTAGGCCAGCGGGTGCGGCATGAGCGTGGGCATGAGGAAGGTCTCGAAGGTGGACTGGTGCTTGACCAGCAGGATCGCCGGGCTGGTCTTGCCCTGGGGCAGGTTGTCCATGCCACTCACGCGCACCTGGATGCCGCACAGGATGCGCGCGCCGTTGATCTGCCAGCGCAGCCAGCGCGCGGCCTTCCAGTACATCTGCTCGCCGTTGGCCCACAGCGATGCGGTGACCATCCAGATGCCCCACGGAATCACGGTCACGAGCATCAGCAGGGCGTGCAGGACGGAACGGATGAGAGCCATGGCGGTAGCAGGAACGAAACTAGATCGCGGTTTTGGGAAGGGCCGGGCGCGCCAGCAGCGCATCGGCAAAGGCAGCCAGGCTGTCATGCACCACGGTGCCGGCGGGAAAGGCTTCGGGCAGCGGCACGCCGCGGTACTGCGCGCCCTTGCCGGTCAGCACCAGATGAGGCTCGCAACCCACCAGGGCGCCGGCCTGCACGTCGCGCAGGCTGTCGCCCACGCAGGGCACGTCCTTGAGGTCGATGCCGTAGCGCTCCCCCACCTGCTCGAACAGGCCGGGCAGCGGCTTGCGGCAGGTGCAGGCTTCATCGGGGCTGTGCGGGCAGTAGAACACTGCATCAATGCGCCCGCCATGCGCGGCCAGCAGCTTGTGCATCTTGGCATGCATGGCGTTGAGCGACGCCACGTCAAACAGCCCCCGGCCCAGGCCCGACTGGTTGGACACCACCACGACGTGCCAGCCGGCGTGGTTGAGCTTGGCAATCGCTTCCAGCGCGCCGGGCAGCGGCTGCCATTCATCAGCCGTCTTGACGAAGTCATCGCTGTCGGCGTTGATGGTGCCGTCGCGGTCGAGGATGACGAGTTTCATGCGGCAGCCTCCGTGGCGCGGCGGCGCGCCCATTCAATCAACTGTTGCACCGGATACTTGGCGGCGTCCAGCAGCGCCAGACGCTGCAAGAGTGTGTCGGGCGCGATCATGCGATGGCGAAACAGGCCACGTACAAAGTCGGCATCTTTCTCGCGAGCCGCCACACATTTGGACACTGCCAGATCATGAATCTCCGGGCAGATCACCGTCACGTCACCCACATAAAAAACCTGGGACCGGGCTTCCCAGTCGGCCGGCATGACCGCGGTTTCGGGGCCGACGCCGTCGGCGTGGTAGCCAAAGGTTTCGTCAAAGCTGGACAGCGCGCCAATCGCGCCGTCGATGAGATCCGCTTTTTCAGGATGCAGCGCGGGATACAGATCCAGCTCCATCGACACCAGCAATTCGTCAGGCGCATGCGGAAAAGGCAACAGAATGGCCTGACTGCCCACAACAACGAACGACTGCTCCTGCGCAATGGCTGCCGCGGCGCGCAACACGTGCTCGACCTGCGAGCGCTTCATGCCTGTTGCCGTGCGCGTCGCAAGAGGACGGCACGCTCCTTTTGCGTCATGAGCACCGACATGGGCGACACGCTGCGCAAGGCAGCGCCGTGATCAGTGTCCGCGCATACCGCCTGCGCCAGCTTTGACAGGTCACCCGCCAGCAGGCTTTCCCACTCATCACGATAGGGATCAGCGCGTGTCGCGCCCTGGTTGGTACGCCACCGCGCCAGCAAACCCGACACTTCGGCCCGTCGGTGTGGCTGCTCGCGAAGCCGCGCCATTGCCAGGGCGTGCGCATCCTTCAGGAAGGCATCGATCTGGGTCTGGCGGTTCATGGGCGGATTATCAAGTGCGCAGCGTCAGGCCGCCAGGCGTGAAAGGTCAGCGACGCGGTTCATGGCCACATGCAGGGTTGCCAGCAGGCCCAGGCGGTTCAGGCGCAGGTCCAGCTGCTCGGCGTTGACCATCACACCGTCAAAGAACGCGTCCACCGGCGTGCGCAGCGCGGCCAGGGTCTGCAGCGACGCGGTGTAGTCGCCGGCCTCGAACTGCGCGTTGGCCTGCGGCACCACCTGCTGCATGGCGACGTACAGGGCCTTTTCGGCAGCTTCGTGCAGCAGCACCTCGCTCACGTGCGGGTCCACCGCGCCGTCGGCCTTCTTCAGGATGTTGCCGATACGCTTGTTGGCCGCCGCCAGCGCGGGGGCCTCGGGCAGCGCCGCGAAGGCGCGCACCGCCGCCAGGCGGCGGGAGATATCGCCCAGTCGCTGCGGGTGCAGGGCCAGCACCGCATCCACCTCCTGCGCGCTGAAGCCCTGCTCGCGCAGGCTGCCGGCCAGGCGGTCTTCAATGAATTCGCCCAGCAGCTTCACGGTGTCAGGCGCGGCCTGCGGGAACAGGCCCACGGCTTCGGCCAGCAGCTCGGCCAGCGACACGCCCAGGTCTTTTTCGACCAGCATGCGCACAATGCCCAGCGCGTGGCGGCGCAGGGCGAACGGGTCCTTGTCGCCGGTGGGCAGCTGGCCGATGGCAAACAGGCCCGCCAGGGTTTCCAGCTTGTCGGCCAGCGCCACCACCACGCCGGTCAGGCTGCGCGGCAGCGCGTCACCGGCAAAGCGCGGGCGGTAGTGGTCCTCGATCGCATCGGCCACCTCGTCGCCCAGGCCGTCATTGAGCGCGTAATAGCGACCCATGATGCCCTGCAGCTCGGGGAACTCGCCCACCATGTCGGTCAGCAGGTCGGCCTTGGCCAGCAATGCGGCCTGATCGGCGCGCCGCGCCAGCGCGTCGTCGCCCAGCAGCCCGCCGATCACGGCGGCCAGCGCGCGCACACGCGCCACCCGCTCGCCCTGCGTACCCAGCTTGTTGTGATAGACCACCTTGGCCAGCCCCGCCACGCGCGACTCCAGCGTCTTCTTGCGGTCCTGGTCGAAGAAGAACTTGGCGTCGGCCAGGCGCGGGCGCACCACGCGTTCGTTGCCGCCGGTCACGGCGCTGGCGTCGTCAGGGCGGATATTGCTGACCACCAGGAATTTGTTCGTCAGCTTGCCCGCGGCGTCCAGCAGCGGGAAGTACTTCTGGTTGGCCTTCATCGTGAGGATCAGGCATTCCTGCGGCACGTCCAGGAACTGCTTCTCAAATTCGCAGACCAGCACGTTGGGGCGCTCGACCAGCGCCGTCACTTCGTCCAGCAGCGCATCGTCTTCAATGGGGCGTACACCGCCGCCGACCTTGGCGGCCGCCGCGGCCAGCTGGCGCGCGATCTCGGCTTTGCGTTCTGCAAAGCTGGCGATCACCGCGCCGTCCTTGGCCAGCGTGGCGGCGTAGCTGTCGGCGTCCTTGAGCACCACGGGTGACACGGCCGCCTCAAAGCGGTGGCCTTGGGTGCTGTTGCCGGCCTGCAGGCCCAACGCCTGCACCGGCACGACCGTGCTGCCATGCAGCGCCACCAGTGAATGCGCCGGTCGCACAAAGCTCACGCTGTCCCAACCGGGCAAGGCGCAACCGGACTCCAGCTGGTAGGTCATGACCTTGGGGATGGGCAGCCTGGCCAGGCTCTCGGCCAGCGCCTTCTGCAGGCCGTCGGCCAGCGTGGCGCCGCGCACGGTGCTGTCGTAGAACAGCGCCTCCGCCTTGCCATCCATCGCGCGTTTGAGGCCCGCAACCGCCGATGCGTCGGCGCCCAGTGCCTGCAGCTTCTTGAGCAGCGCGGGCGTGGCGTTGCCTGAGGCGTCCAGACCCACGCTCACCGGCATGAGTTTTTGCGACACCGCCTTGTCAGCGGCCTGCGCGGCCACCGACGTGATGTGCGCGGCCAGGCGGCGTGGCGAGGCAAAGCTGGTGAGCTTCGCATCCGCGCCCGCCAACCCCTGCGCCTTGAGCTGGTCCAGCAGCACGCCGGCAAAGGCGTCACCCAGCTTCTTCAGCGCCTTCGGGGGCAGCTCTTCGACAAACAGTTCGACCAGAAGATTTTGCGTGCTCATGTTCAGGCCGCCTTCTTCTGCAGTTCGGCCACCCACTCGCGCGGCGCCATGGGAAAGCCCAGGCGCTCACGGCTGTCGTAGTAGCTTTGCGCAACACTGCGCGCCAGGTTGCGGATGCGGCCGATGTAGGCGGCGCGCTCGGTCACGCTGATGGCGCCGCGCGCGTCCAGCAGGTTGAAGCTGTGCGCGGCTTTCAGCACCTGCTCGTACGCGGGCAGGGCCAGCTGTTGCTCCATCAAATACTTGGCCTGCTTTTCGTGGGCGTTGAAGGCGGTGAAGAGGAAGTCGGCATCGCTGTGCTCGAAGTTGTACGTGGATTGCTCCACCTCGTTCTGCTTGTAGACGTCGCCATAGCTCATGGTGTCGGTCCACTTGAGGTTGTAGACGTTGTCCACGCCCTGCAGGTACATGGCCAGGCGCTCCAGGCCGTAGGTGATCTCACCCGTGATCGGCTTGCAGTCAATGCCGCCCACCTGCTGGAAGTAGGTGAACTGCGTCACCTCCATGCCGTTGAGCCAGACCTCCCAGCCCAGGCCCCAGGCGCCCAGCGTGGGGTTCTCCCAGTCGTCTTCCACGAAGCGGATGTCGTTCTTCTTCAAGTCGAAGCCCAGCGCCTCCAGCGAGCCCAGGTACAGCTCCAGGATGTTGCTGGGCGCGGGCTTGAGCACCACCTGGTACTGGTAGTAGTGCTGCAGGCGGTTGGGGTTCTCGCCGTAGCGGCCGTCCTTGGGGCGGCGGCTGGGCTGCACATAGGCGGCCTTCCAGGGCTCGGGGCCCAGCGCGCGCAAAAAGGTGGCAGTGTGGCTGGTGCCGGCGCCGACTTCCATGTCGTAGGGTTGCAGCAGCGCGCAGCCCTGGGCGTCCCAGTACGACTGCAGTTTGAGGATGATTTGTTGAAAGGTCAGCATGGCCCGTGCGGGTAAAGGGGGCGGGTACAAGCCCGCGTAAACCCTTGATTTTACGGGGCAATCGGCGGTTTACCCTTTGGGCATGACTGCCCAACAACTGATCCTGAGCCTGGTGCTGGCCACCATGGTGTTTTCCGTCGCGCTGGAACTGAAGCTTGACGACTTCCGCCGGGTGGCCCAGACACCGCGTGCCGTGGTGTGCGGGCTGATCCCGCAGTTCATCCTGCTGCCCGTGGGCACCTGGGCCGCCACCATGGTGCTGAACCTGCCGCCCAATGTGGAGGCCGCCATGATCCTGGTGGCATCGTGCCCGGGCGGCTCGCTGAGCAACGTCATCACCCATTTTGGGCGCGGCAACACCGCGCTGTCGGTCAGCGTGTCGGCCGTGGCCAGCCTGATTGCGCTGGTGGCCACGCCGTTCAACTTCGCCTGGATGGTGGCGGCCAACCCGGCCACCGCGGGCTGGCTGCGCACGCTGGCCATCGACCCGTCAGGCATCTGGATCAGCCTGTTGCTGCTGCTGGCCGTGCCGATGACGCTGGGTCTGCTGTTTTCACACCGCTTGCCCGCGCTGACCGCGCGCATCCAGAAGCCGCTGGCCAATTTCTCGCTTGTCGCGCTGCTGGCGTTCATCGTGCTCGGGCTCATCAAGGAGCGCCAGTTGCTCACGCTGGGCCTGCTGCCCACGCTGGGCGTGGTGGTGCTTCACAACGCCAGCGGCTTGTTCTTTGGCTATGTGACCAGCCTGGCCCTGAAGGTCGGCGAGCGCGACCGCCGCGCCGTGATGATCGAAGGCGGCATGCAGAACTCGGGCCTGGCCCTGGGCATCATCGCCGTGCAGTTCAACAGCGACCTGGGCATGGTCGTCATTGCCAGCCTGTGGGGCATCTGGCACATCGTCAGCGGCCTGGCCTGCGCACTGTGGTGGCGCAGGAAGGATGCGCGCTCAGCGCCTGCGGCGGGCTGACCAGACGGCAAAGCCCAACGTCAGCAACGCCAGCCCCCACAACGGCCACAACCCCAGGCGCGACACCCACCGCGCAAACGGCGTGGCGCCCGTGCGGCCCTCCACCACGCCGGTGAGCACGCCGCGCGTGTGGCGTGCCAGGCTGTAGGTGACCTCGCCGCGGTGGTCGATGATGACGGTGGCGCCGGTGTTGGTCGCGCGGATCATGGGCCGCTCGAACTCCAGCGCGCGCATGCGGCTGATCTGAAGGTGCTGGTCGATCGCCACGGTGTTGCCGAACCAGCCGATATTGCTCACGTTCACAAAGATGGTGGGCACTGGCGCCGGCCCGGCAAAGCGCGCGCCCAGCTCCTCGCCGAACAGGTCCTCATAGCAGATGTTGGGTGCCAGCTGCTGGCCTTGCCATTCAAACGACGGCGCGCCCACATCGCCGCGGTTGAAGTCGCCCAGCGGGATGTTCATCATTTGCGTGAACCACTTGAACAGCGGCGGGATGAATTCGCCAAACGGCACCAGGTGGTGCTTGTCAAAGCGGTAAACGGGTGCGCCAGGCTTCAAGCCGATGACGGAGTTGGTGTAGCCGTCCTTGAAGCTGCCCAGCGGGATGCCCACCAGTGCCGCCTGGTTGCCCGTGGCAAAGCGCTGTTGCAATGCGTCCCAGTACCCCGCGGGCAGTTGCTGGGGCAGCATGGGCACCGCGGTCTCGGGCGCCACCACCAGCGGCGCGCGCGCATCACGCAACTGCTCGCCGTACCAGCGCAGCGCCATGGGCACGCCGGTGCCGGGCTGGAATTTTTCGTCCTGCGGCACATTGCCCTGCAGCAGCTCCACCTGCAACTGCCCCGTGGACTGCGTGCTGCTGTTGCCGCCCATCTGCATGACCGACGGCAGCGTGAGCAGCGCCAGCACCCCGATGCGCTGCAGCCGGCCACAGGCCTGCACCCGCGCCGCGCTCATGGCCAGCCAGGCCACCACCGCGCCCAGGCCATACACACCCAGCCAGGGTGCGTAACCAGCGAGCAGGCCATCGGCATGCGCGTAGCCGCCCGCGCCCCACGGAAATCCGGTGAACCAGCTGCCGCGCGCGAGCTCGGCCAGCGTCCAGACGGCGGCGAACACGGTGGCCCCCTTGACAGGGCTCATCCAGCCCAGGGCCGCCCAGCCCGCGCAGGCCGCCGCATAGTACAGCGCCAGAAACGCCGCAAGCGCCAGCACGGCCAGCGCCGCCAGCGGCGCGGCCAGTCCGCCATAGGTGTGCATGGAAATAAACAGCCACCAGAACGTGCCCGTCAACCAGGCGGTGGCAAACAGCCAGCCCAGCAGCGCGGCGCGCCGCCACGACAGCTGGCGCTGCACCAGCCAGGCCAGCGCGCCCAGCGACAGCAGCTGCAGCCACCACAGCGGCCGCCCGGCCAGCGCACCCGGCAAAGGCCAGGCCATGGACGCCGCCTGGGCCAGCCCCGCGAGCAGCGCCAGAACAAAAGGGAAAAGACGCGCAGCCAACCGCGTCAGCCTGTGCTGCCGTCGTCCTTGACCGGCGACACCTTGAACCAGCGCACCGCGCCGCCCTTGGTGTGCAACACCACGAAGTTCAACCCGGCCAGGGTGTGCTGTTCGCCGCGCTTGGGCACGTGGCCCATCTCGTGCGCGACCAGGCCGCCGATGGTGTCAAAGGCGCCTTCGCCGTCGGTGCGGTTCAGCGCCACGCCAAAGGCTTCGCTCACGCGTTCAATGGAGGTGTCGCCGCTCACGCGGTAGGTACGGTCGGCCAGACCGAAGATGTCGCCCTCGTCCTCGGCGATGTCGAATTCGTCTTCAATCTCGCCGACGATCTGTTCCAGCACGTCTTCAATCGTGATCAGCCCGGCCACGCGGCCGAATTCGTCAATGACGATGGCCAGGTGGTTGCGGTTGCCGCGGAATTCGCGCAGCAGGTCGTTCAGGCCCTTGCTTTCGGGCACGAATACCGCCGGGCGCAGCAACGCGCGGATGTTCAGGCTGGGTGAACGCTGCAGCTTGAGCAGGTCCTTGGCCATCAGGATGCCGATGATGTTCTCGCGGTCGCCCTCGTAAACGGGAAAGCGCGAGTGCGCGGTGTCGATCACCAGATGCAGCATCTCGTCAAACGGCGAGTCGATGTTGACCAGGTCCATGCGCGGCGCGGCCACCATCACGTCGCCTGCGGTCTGGTCGGCCATGCGGATCACGCCTTCGAGCATCACGCGCGATTCGGCACCGATGACGTCGTTGTCTTCGGCGTCGGCCAGGGTTTCAATCAGCTCCGCGCGCGAATCCGGTCCGGGGTGGATGAACTCGGCGACTTTTTGCAGGAAGGTGCGCTTGTCTTCCTTTTCGGCGGAAGCGCGCGCAGGGTGCGGGTCGGACACAGCCTTCGGGTGCAGGACGTGCGGTGGTTGAGAGGTCTCTAGGATAGCCTAAACGTGTGACACCACGGGGTACGCAGGCTACCGGCCGGATTTGTCACGGGCATCACGCACGCCGCGGCGGATTTCCTGCACCGCGCCCAGAAAATCCCAGAACTGCTTGGCCTGCACCTTCAGGCGGTAGTCGGTCTGGGCCAGCTGCTCTTCCACGATCTCGCTCATGCGGCTGTCCATGGTGGCCGGGGGCAGGCGCAGGTAGGCCTCGGTTTCGGAGCCGTCACGCTCCACCAGCGCGCCGGCGTTGCGCGCGATCCTGATCATGGCGGTGTTCTCGCTCAGCGCATGGATGAACAGCAGGTCCACGCCTTCGTTGCGCGCATGCATGACGGCGCGGTCAAACAGGCGCGACCCGTAGCCGCGCCCGCGTGCCTGCTGCGCCACCGACACGCCGAACTCCGCGCAGGAACGCAGCTCAGGGTCGGTGGAGAAAGCCAGGTGGGCCATGGCGATGAGTTCGAGCTTGCGGTTGTAGATGCCGAAGATCTCGTCGCGGTCAAAGTCCAGGCTGTCGGCGTAGCGGCGGATCTGTTCGTCGTTGGCGGCATAGCCAAAGCGCAGGTAGCGGTCCTGCGGCTGCAGCGCGAGCAAATGGTTGGTGATGCGCTCGCGGTGGCTGGGGCCGATGGAGCGGATGGGTACCAGCACCGAAGGCTGCTTGACGCCCTCTGCGGGCAGCGGCTGGGGCTCGGCCTCGCGCTCGCCGGGCGGACGGAAAAATTCCCGTCCCGCATCCAGCGTGGCCTTGATGAGCGCCTTGGTTTCAACCATGGACTCAATATACGGGTTTCCCCCAGCATCTCAAACCAGAAAAAGCCGCATTTCCGGGGTTAGACCGGGCTCTCCAAGGCAAAAAGAATGCGTTCGGGCTACACCGGCAGCGCCGTGGTGGCCTTGACCCTGTCCAGCACGAAGCTGGTCTTGCAGTCCTGCACGCTGGGGTGCTTGAGCAGCGTGTCCATGATGAAGCGGCTGTAGTGCGCCATGTCGGCCACCACCACGCGCAACAGGTAGTCCATCTCGCCGGTCAGTGCCGCGCATTCCACCACCTCGGGCCATGTCTGCACGCTGGCGCGAAACACATCCATGGGGTTGCGCTTGTGGCTCTCAGTATGCTTTTCGAGCCGGACATTCAGATAGGCCGTGAGCCCCAGGCCCACGGCTTCGGGCCTGACCAGGGCCACGTAGCGGTCGATCACGCCGGACTCCTCCAGCCGCTTGACCCGGCGCAGCACGGCGCTGGGTGACAGGCTCACGGCCTCGGCGATCTGGTCGTAGGTGGCGCGGCCATCCGCCTGCAGGCTGCGCAAAATCAGCTTGTCCAGCTTGTCAAATGCTTCCATTGCCGCGATTTTGCAGGTTTACTGCGTTCAAGGCAACAAGCACGCCCGAAGTCGCAGAAAAAGTGATACCTTGCGCCGATACAGTCGTCCCCAATACTTCTTCTGGAGACAAGACGATGAACGCACCCTTGCCGCAAGCCGCCACCCCTGCCGCCACCTGGGACAACCCCATGGGCACCGACGGATTCGAGTTCATTGAATACGCAGCGCCCGACCCGCAGGCCATGGGCGAGCTGTTTGAGCGCATGGGCTTCAAGCCAATTGCCAAACACCGCCACAAGGCCGTGACGCTGTACCGCCAGGGCGGCATCAACTTCATCATCAACGCCGAACCCGACAGCTTTGCCCAGCGCTTTGCGCGGCTGCACGGTCCCAGCGTGTGCGCCATTGCGTTCCGCGTGAAGGACGCCAAGGCTGCCTACGAGCGCGCCATCGCACTGGGCGCCTGGGGTTATGCGGGCCAGGCCGGCCCCGGCGAGCTGAACATCCCGGCCATCAAGGGCATTGGCGACTCCATCATCTACTTCATCGACAAGTGGCGCGGCAAGAACGGCGCCAGGGACGGCGACATCGGCAACATCGGCTTCTTTGACGTGGACTTTGAGCCGCTGCCCGGGGCAGAGCTGAACCCGACGGGCCACGGCCTTACCTACATCGACCACCTGACGCACAACGTGCACCGTGGCCGCATGGAGGAGTGGGCCGGCTTTTACGAGCGGCTGTTCAACTTCCGCGAGGTGCGCTACTTTGACATCGAGGGCCAGGCCACCGGCGTCAAGAGCAAGGCCATGACCAGCCCCTGCGGCAAGATCCGCATCCCCATCAATGAAGAGGGCAACGAAAAGGCCGGCCAGATCCAGGAATACCTGGACCGCTACCACGGCGAGGGCATCCAGCACATTGCCATGGGCTCGACCAATCTCTATGACACCGTGGATGCGCTGCAGATGAGCGGCGTGAAGCTGCTGAACACCAGCGAGACCTACTACGAGCTGCTGCCCAAACGCATCCCCGGCCTTGCCGAGAACATTGCGGACCTGCAGGCGCGCAACATCCTGGTCGATGGCAAGCCGGAAGAACTGCTGCTGCAGATCTTCAGCGAAAACCAGCTCGGCCCGATCTTCTTCGAGTTCATCCAGCGCAAGGGCAACGAGGGCTTCGGTGAAGGCAACTTCAAAGCCCTGTTTGAAACGATGGAGCTGGACCAGATGCGCCGGGGCGTGCTGGCGCCGAAGGCCTGAGGCGGACCATGGCCGTTGAACCTGTTGTCTATGGCGCCAGCGAGCGGCCGCCGCGCGGCGACTACAGCCGCGCGGGCGCCGACTACACCTGCGCGCAAAACTACGACAGCTACACCGCGGCCGACCACGACACCTACCGCCGCCTGTATGAACGCCAGGCGGCGCTGCTGCCGGGGCTGGCCAGCGACGAATTCATCGCGGCGCTGCCGTCGCTGGGCCAGGCCATAGGAGAGGTAGACCGCATCCCGCGGTTTGAGGAAATCAACGAGCGGCTGCACCAGGCCACGGGCTGGGAGATCGTGGGCGTGCCGGGGTTGATCCCCGAAGTGCCGTTCTTCACGCTGCTGGCCAACCGCAAGTTCCCGGTCACGGACTGGATCCGTACACCCGAAGAGTTTGACTACATCGTCGAGCCCGACATCTTTCACGACCTGTTCGGCCATGTGCCGCTGCTGTTCAACCCGGTGTTTGCCGACTACGTGCAACGCTACGGCCAGGGCGGGCTGAAGGCCAACGACCTGGGCGCGTGCGAGCTGCTGAGCCGGCTGTACTGGTACACGATCGAGTTCGGATTGATCCGCCAGCCCGATGGCCTGCGCGCGTATGGCGCCGGCATCTTGAGTTCATCCGGCGAGCTGCGCTACGCCGTGACCAGCCCGGAACCCAACCGCGTGCCGCTGGCGCTGGAGCGCACCATGCGCACGCGCTACAAGATCGACAGCTTCCAGCAGACGTACTTCGTCATTGATGGCTTCCAGCAGCTGTTTGACATGACGGCGCCGGATTTTGCGCCCGTGTATGAGCGGGTAAAGGCACTGCCCGAGCTGGCGGCGGATGCGGTGGTGGCCGGCGAAGCGACCATCGCCGCCTGAGCCGCAGCGCGCCGCCCATGGCGCACACACAACAAAACAGGCAGGCCCGCCAGAAAAGCGCGGGCAGGTGTTTCCGCGAGGCGTTTCCTCCTACAAAATGGGGAGGCATTTTCCGCCGGTTACACCTACCATGCCTGCTCCCTGGACCGAAACCCCCTTTAGCTTCGCGCAGTTCACCAAGGTGATCACTGTGCTGGACGTGGTGGAGTCGGTCCGGCTGATGGAACAGGACCAGCATGACTTCATCCAGCGGTGGCACTATTTTGTGGAGCAAGCGCGCGAGCACGTGCTGCCGCAGCATGGTGGCCGCATGCTAAAAAGCCTGGGTGACGGGCTGATGCTGGAATTTGCCGATGCCCAGGGCTGCGTCAAGGCGTCGTTTGCGCTGCAGGAACTCTGCCGTCAGGGCAACGAAGGACGCCGGCCCGACCAGCAGATGCACCTGCGCGTGGGCGCGCACCTGTGCGAATTCGTGTCGGACCAGTACGACATCTACGGCACCGACGTGAACCTCACCGCGCGCATCGCCACCCTGGCGGGCCCGGGTGAAACCGTGGTCACCGCCAGCCTGCGCGACCGCCTGACGGCCGGGCTGGACGCCGACATCGAAGATCTGGGCGAATGCCACCTCAAGCATGTGCACGAGCCCATCCGGGCCTACCGCGTGGGGCCGGTGGGCCACAAGCCGGTGATCGAGCGCGGCAGCGGCATCCAGCTGGACCTGCGCCCCACCATTGCCGTGATCCCTTTCGCCATCCGGGGCGGCGAGGCCGGGCATGAAATGCTGGGAGAGGCCCTGGCCGACGAAGTGATCGCCGCGCTGTCGCGCACATCCGAGCTTCATGTGATCTCGCGACTGTCCACCACGGTGTTCCGCGAGCGCCAGGAAGCCGTGGAAGACATCCGCACGCACTTGAACGCCAGCTACATCCTGTCAGGCACCTGCCGCACCACCAGCAGCCACCTGTCGCTGTTTGTTGAACTGATCGATGTCACGACGCGTCATGTCGTGTGGGCAGACAGTCTGAAAGGAGCGGTGCAAGGTATTTTTGCGGTTGACGATGCACTCATTCCTCAGCTGGTTGCAGCCATCAGCTCCGCCGTCATGACCGCCGAGGTCGGTCGCTCCCGTGCACATTCGCTCCCAAATCTGCAGGGCTACACCCTCATGCTCGGCGCAGTGGCGCTGATGCATCGCAACGCGCCAACGGACTTCAATCGAGCAAAGGAAATGCTCGATCATCTGGCTGAGCGAAGTCGGCGCCATCCGATCCCCCATGCCTGGCTAGCCAAATGGCATGTTCTGCGAGTGCAGCAAGGCTGGTCGGAAGACCCGGCGCGGGAAGCGCAGCTAGCGCTGGATTGCACCAAGCGAGCCTTGGACAATGAGCCCGATTGCGCGCTGGCGCTGACGGTCGATGGACTCGTCAGAACCAACCTGCTTCGTGATACCGATACCGCATTGCTGCGCTATCAGCGAGCCATTGACCTGAATCCAAATGAGTCCCTGGCATGGTTGCTCAAAGGCACCCTTCATGCATTCAAAGGCGATGGAGAAGAAGCTGTGGCAAATACGACCAGAGCGTTGTCGCTGTCGCCTCTGGATCCGCTTCGCTACTTCTACTATTCGCTTGCTGCTACGGCCGCCTTGTCCGCCAAGCAGCATGAGCGGGCCTTGGCTCTCGCCCGGGAATCGCTTCGAGCCAACCGAACGCACACCTCAACTTGGCGGGTGATGGCTATCTCTCAGGTTCATCTGGGTCAAATAGAGGATGCGAGGGCTTCAGCCGCCGAGTTGCTGCGGCTTCAGCCCGGGCTGACGGTCAGCAACTATCTGACACGCCATCCAAGCGGCCAGTATGGGACGGGGCAGATGTGGGCAGATGCCATGCGACAGGCGGGCGTTCCGGTTTAGCGGTTTGTCCCGGCTACGGTTTTGTTCCCTTATTGAAAGTTGAGTTACCCATGAGTATTCAGAGTATCTTTGCCGGGGCTGCCGGGGCTGCCGGGGCTGCCGGGGCTGCCGGGGCTGCTGGTGCAGCTGGTGCAGCTGGTGCAGCTGGTGCAGCCGGTGCCGCGGGGGCATCGGAGCTAGCAGCTGACCTGAGTTTTTTTCTGAGCACCGGGATGACTCAGTCGCGCGCGGCGCTGGTTGGCCCTTGGCAAGGCGCGACCTTGGGCGTTCACCTGCCTACACCGCTCGATGTGCCAGACAGGCTCGCGCATTGGGAACCCGGACCGCGAATTGCAACGTGTGCCGTCGAGCTGATCTCCGGGCTCTATTTCGAGGTGGCACGACGGGACACGGCCATGAAAATGGGGTTCGTTGACCTCAACAGGCGTCCGCTCAAAACACACATACTTGCAGAGCTTGTGCGGCCAACGAAGGAAATCTTCAAAAGCCAGACGGGACTGGTTTCCAACTATGCAGAACTGCGCGCTGACCGCCAAGTCGAGATCCTGACCCAAATGCCCAACCAGGTGGCCTACTGGGGATCGGTGATTCAGCTGCAGGCTTACCGCTACAAATGGACCCTGGAACTTGTATCCCTTGCGTTGCTCATGGCATCTGACATAGAAATGCGCTTCAAGCATGCGTTCGCGTGCCCTCGACCCGCAGAGCTTTCGCCGCAAATCCAGTCCATGATTCCCAGTCCTGGGCATGGTAGCTGGCCAAGCGGCCATGCAACCGAAGCCTACACGGTCGTGACGGTGCTTCTGGGTCTGCTGCAGGCAGCCAACGGGGATGCAGCCAAGTACGCTGAGCAGCTTGAGCGCCAGGCTGCGCGCATCGCGGTGAATCGTACCGTGGCGGGAGTGCACTACCCTGTAGACAGCGCTGTCGGTCGGTTGCTCGGTACTAGCCTGGGCGAGTTCCTCATTGCCCGTTGTACCGGCGCCAAGGTCCATGAACGGGTGTTTAACGGTCCGAAGTTCAAGGGGCCACAGGATGCCCCGCTGGACTTTGATCCGCGTGTGCCGTTGAATGGCAATGTCAGCGACTATTACGAAGTCAAGAAGCCCGCCATCACCATTGCGGCATCGCCGCTGCTCAACTTCATGTGGGCTAAGGCCGTTAAAGAATTCCATCCCCTGAAGTAGCCGCGCCATGAAATGGACTCCCCTGCCCACCGGCGGCTTCACCGGCATCCACTGGGCCCGCCCCGGCGCCACGAATGGCGCCGATCCCTACCTGGTATGGGCCGAGGCCGATCAGTTTGCCGGCTACGGCGGCAAGCAGCCGCGCTGGCTGCCCATTGCGCTGGAGCTGAACCCCGGCGTGAGCATCGCCCAGCTGCTGGCCGCTGCTTCCCCCAAATGGCTGCATGTGCCGCCCGTGTACACGTCCGCCACCGCGCCCAAGGGCTTGCGCTTTTGCACCGCGCGCGTGCGGCCCGCGTTCTTTCGCCACATCGGGCCGGGTGGTGATCTGCACGCGCTGGTCAAGCGCCTGGAGCTGGGCCTGCCGGTGGGCAACGGCACCGACGACCCCACCGGCCACGCCACGCCGCACGGCAGCCCCCCGCCCGACGGTCGGCGCCTGCTGACTGGCAAGGTCATGGGCCTGATCGACGACAGCCTGGCACTGGCGCATGCCAATTTCCTGGACGCGCGCGGCAAGGCGCGCACCGCGTTTTTCTGGCGGCAGGACCGCGAGGGCAAGGGCGCCGCGCCCGCTGGCCTGGGGTATGGCCATGAGCTGACGGCCGCCGACATCAACGCCGCCATGCAGGCGAATGTGTTTGGCGGCATGGTGGACGAAAGCGGCGTTTACACCACGCTGGGCCTGTCCACGCTGGGCCAGAAGTCGCGCGGCGGTCGCGTGCAGTTTCATGCGCTGGACACGGCCGCAAGCCATGGCTCCCATGTGCTGGACCTGGCCGCCGGCCCCAGGACTGTTGAAGCCCAGATTGCCAACCTGCCGCCGGGCTTTGATGCGCCGCCCAGCTGGAATGACGCCAACGACGACGCCAGCCGCGCGCCCATCGTGGCGGTACAGCTGGATTACCACACGGTGGCGGACACCTCCGGTGGGTCGATGAACGTGCATGTGCTGGACGGGTTGATGTACATCCTGTCGTGCTGCGCGCCTTCCGCGCAGATGGCGGTGAACGTCAGCTTCGGCACGCTGGCCGGTCCGCATGACGGCACGTCGCTGCTGGAGGCTGCCATGGACCAGCTGCTGGCGCTGTGCGGCCAGCGGCTGGCCATTGTGATCGCTGCCGGTAACAGCTACCAGCAACGCACCCATGCCAACATGACGCTCGGCCATGGCGAAAGCCATGCGCTGCACTGGCGCGTGCAGCCCGACGACACCAGCCAGAGTTTTCTGGAACTGTGGCTGCCGCCGGGGGCGCAAGGCGTTGAGCTGGAAATCACACCGCCGGGCCGGGCCGCGCTGCCCGCATTGCGCCTCGGCCAGTCGGGTATGTGGCTGGACGGTGGCGCGCAACCGGTGTGCGCGCTGATCTACCCTGACAGCGTGGCCACTGGCGAGCATGGCACCTGCGCGCTGCTGGCGCTGGCGCCCACGTTCAGCTTTGACAAAGGCACGGCCACCTCGCCCAGCGGCGCATGGCAGGTCAAGCTGACCAACACCCAGGCCAGGCGCGTGACGGTGGACGCCTATGTGGAGCGTGACGACGTGGTGATTGGCACCAACGGCGGCGCGCGGCAGTCCCACTTTGAGGACCGCTTCTACAACACCAGCGGCGACCCTGACCAATGGGTGGACCACCCCGACAACCCGTCGCTGATCCGCCGCAGCGGCAACTTCAACAGCATCGGCACGGGGGCGCGCACAGTGTCGGTGGGCGGCAAGCGGATCAGCGATGGTTCATGGGCCCGCTATTCACCGCAAAAGCCCGACCCGGATGCATCGCGCCCCGAGCGCCCCGGCGTGGTCAAGGTGCCAGACACGCATGCGTACAGCGACGAGAACCCCATCCTGCTGGGCCTGAAGGCCGCCGGCACGCGCAGCGGCGGGGTGGCGCGCCTGGTGGGCACCAGCGACGCCGCGCCGCAGGCCACGCGTCGCATCCTCAACCGTATGTAGCCGGCACGGTTACCAGCGCGCGGGCAGCTTTTTCTTGAGCGTGATGCGCTTGACGCCCAGCTCGATGTAGCCGCCCTTTTCCAGGTCCTTGAGCAGACGGCTGACCATTTCGCGCGAGGCGCCCACGCGGCTGGCCAGCGCCTGGTGGGTCAGGTCCTGCAGCAGCACGGGGGCGTCGGCGCTGGCGGGGCCTTCGTAGCTTTCCAGCGTGGCCACCAGGCGGCCGTACACGTCCAGCAGCGCCATGTTGCGGGCTGTTTCGGTGGCGGCGCGGGCGCGGCGGATGACCTGGGCCACCAGGTCCAGCGCGAATTCGGGCTCTGCCGTGAGGTGCTCGCGCAGGGCATCGCGGCTCACGATCGAGCAGGTGCAGGGCTCCAGCGTCATCACCGACGCGGAGCGTGGCCCGCCGTCCAGCCACATTTCCGCAAAGTAGTTGCCGGCGCTGATCTCGCCGTAGGTCAGCTCGCGGCCGTCGGCGTCGGTGGCAAACACCCTGACCTTGCCGTCCAGCAGCACGAACAGCGAATCGCCGATTTCACCTTCGTTGATGATGATGCTGTTCTTGCGGTAGTTGCGCAACGTGCCGCGCAGCGCCAGGCTGCGCAGGCCCGGGTTCAATGCGGCAACGAGCTTTTCATGGGCCGCTGAAAGGCTGGGTGTGATCATGGCGTTTCCCTCGGTGGGGGAAACTCTAGCATGCTGCAACGTCAGTGCATCTGCTCGTGCATGACCGACGGCGCCACCGGCGGCAACACTGCCACGCGGTTGATCAACTCGCGCACGCCGCTGGAACGCGTCTTCGCGCAGAGGCTGCGCACATGGCTGCGCACGGTGGACACCGCCACATTCATCTGCACCGCAATCTCGGGCGCCGAATAGCCCTGGCACAGGATGCCCAGCACGTGCTCTTCGGTGCTGGTCAGGCCATGCCGGCGCGCAAAGAAGCACAGCATCAGTGTTTCGCATACCGATGCGCGTGAGAAGATCAGCGCGGCATGGGCCGGGCTGGCGCCGGCTTCGGCGCGCAGCGGCAGCACCGCCAGAGTCAGCGACGCCGCGCCACCGGGTGCCGGCATGCAGACCAGGCTGCGCTGGCCCCGGCCGGCTTTGGCCAGCGCGTCCTGCAGGGCCCGGGCGTCGTCGGCGCTGATGGTCTTGAGCTGCTGGTCCATCGTCCCCAGCGCGCGAAAGCGCGTCAGCTCCTGGCGCGCCAGCTGGTTGGCCTGCACCACGCGGCCCTGCAGCGTGACCACCACCACGCCAAAAGCCAGCTCGTTCATCAGCATGAGCGCCAGGCCCGGGTCGCTGCCGGCAGTGCCGTCTGCCAGCAGGTTGACCCCTGCGAACTCGCCGTTCAGTAGCACGTCCATGATTCACCACCCCAACGTTGTTGCTCTTGTGTCCAAGCGTAAGAACAAGCAACGCCCACGGGCAGTGAATATGCCCGGCGTCTTTGTGAAAAATTAACAGCCGCGCCCGCGCGCCATTCAGACCCAGGGGGCCAGCGCGGCCTGGGTCTCGTCCAGCAGCCGGCGCAGCTGCGCCATGCGTGCGGCGCCCGTGTCGCCGGCCAGCCCGGTCTTGGCGTCGGCTTCCAGCGTGGCGCAGATCGCCTGGATGGCCACGGCACCGATGTTGCCCGCCGCGCCCTTGAGCGCATGCGCCGCCCGGGACAGCTCCTCCGGGTCGCCGGCGGCTATGGCCTGGCCGATGGCGTCCAGCCGGCGCGGCGCGTCCGCGATGAACAGCCCCACCACCTCGCGCGTCATGCTCAGCGCCTCGTCGTCAAATTCCTTGAATTCATTGAGGCGGCTGAAATCCATGACCGGGCCGACGGGCATGTCGGCATCCATCGCTGCGGCGGACCGGGACGCGGCGGCGGCAACAGCCGCACCACCCGGCGCGTCAGGCGGCGCGCGCCTGGCCAGCTGCACCCATTTCTCAATGGCCTGGGCCAGGGCTGAGACCTGCAGCGGCTTGGTCAGGTAGTCGTTCATGCCGGCTGCCTCGCAGCGCGCGCGGTCTTCGTCGGACGCCGCGGCGGTCAGCGCGATGATGGGCGGCGCGCGGCCGCCCCAGGCCGCCAGGATCTGCTGCGTGGCCTGCAGCCCGTCCACGTCGGGCATGTTCACGTCCATCAGGATGGCGTCGATCCGGCGGCCATGCATCATGGCGTGGGCCACCACTTCCACGGCCTCCTGGCCATCCACGGCGGTCAGGATGTCATAGCCCAGCTTGAGCAGCATGGCGCAGGCCACCTTGAGGTTGACCGCGTTGTCGTCGGCCACCAGCACCGTGGCGTGCTTCTTAACGTCCGTGACCAGGGTGCCGGCCTTGCTGCCGCCGGGGTTGTCCGACGATATGCAGCGCGCAATGGTGTCAAACAGCTGGCTCTGCCGCGCGGGCTTGAGCAGCCGCGCGTCAAACAGGCTGGCGTTTTCGTCGCCGGCGGGCATGAAGCCTGAGCTAAGCAGCAGCAACGGGATGTCACGCCAGTCGGGGTTGGCGCGGATGGTGCGCGCCAGTGTCACGCCGTCCATTTCAGGCATGTGCATGTCGGTGACGATGATGTCGGGCAACCAGGCCTCCCGACCCGGCGCAGCCGGGTCGGCGCCGCTGGCCTGGCGCAGCAGCGCCAAAGCCTGCATGCCCGACTCGGCGCTCACCACTTCCATGCCCCACAGCTGCAGCTGGCGCGTGAGGATGCGCACATTGGTGGCGTGGTCGTCCACGATCATCGCGCGGTTGGCCTGCAACGTGCCCAGCAGCGACGGCCCCAGCGCCGGCGCGGCTTCCTCGGTGGGTTCGGCCGCGATGGTGAACCAGAACGTGGAGCCCCGGCCCAGTTCGCTTTCCACGCCGATCTCGCCGCCCATCAGCGCCACCAGCCGCTTGCAGATGGCCAGGCCCAGGCCCGTGCCGCCAAATTTGCGTGTGGTGGACGCGTCCACCTGGGTGAATGCCTCGAACAGGGACGCCAGACGCTCGGGCGGTATGCCGATGCCGCTGTCGGTCACGCGAAACTCGATCACGGCACGCCCGGCCCCATCATCCGGCTTGAGCAGCCGCGCCTGCACGGTGACCTCGCCCTGGGCGGTGAATTTGACGGCGTTGTTGACGAGGTTGATCAGCACCTGGCGCAGCCGCGTGATGTCGCCCTTGATGGCGCCCGGCATGCCGCCGGGGCGCGTTTCCGCCACGTCGATGATGAGTTCCAGCCCTTTTTCGCGCGCGCGCGGCGCGGCGATGTCGCAGGCCTCTTCAACCGCGCCACGCAGGCTCAGGGGCTCGGACTCCAGGTCCAGCTTGCCCGATTCGATCTTGGAGAAATCCAGGATGTCATTGATCACGGCCAGCAGCTGATCACTGGACAGGCGCACGGTCTGCAGGTAGTCGCGCTGCTCCGCGTCCAGCGGGGTTTCGGCCAGCAGCGTGCTCATGCCCACCACGCCATTGAGCGGCGTGCGGATTTCGTGGCTCATGGTGGCCAGGAATGCCGCCTTGGCGCGCGCCGCGGCCAGTGCTTCTTCGCGCGACGCGGCCAGCTCGGCGGTGCGCTGTTCCACGCGGGCTTCCAGGGTTTCGTTGGCCTCCTGCAGGGCGCGGGCGTCGTCCTTGACCTGCTCACGGTAGCCTTGCAGCTGCTGCGCACTGTCGTGCAGCACTTGAGACAGCTGTCGGATTTCACGGATGCGCGTTGCCTGGTCAATCACCGGGACCTCGCCGCGGCCCAGTTGCTGGGCCGCCCGGCTCAACCGGCCCAGCCGCCGGCCGATGCCGGTGGCCACCAGCAAGGCGATGAGCGTGGACAGGGCCACGAGCGCCGCGATCACGCCCAGCGACACTTTCCAGGCCCGGCTGATCTCGGCCGTGAAGTCGGTCTCGGGCGCGGCCACCACCAGCGTCCAGCGCAGGCCCAGTGCCTCGCCAAACGGGCGCTGCACCATCAGCAGGGTGCCAGCGTCGGTGGGCAGGCGCTGAAGGCGTGTGTCGCTGGCCACCGTGTCCGCACTGCGGCTGGCCCACAGGACCTGCAGGCCCGCAAAGCTGGCACGGATAACACTGTTGGCGCTGTCGGCCGGGCTGCGGCGCTCCGTGCGGCCATTGACTTGCGTAAAGAGGGCATCGCCGGCGGAACTGGCCACCAGCGCGCCTTTTTCATCGACCACAAAGGCTGCACCGCGCGAACTGATGCGCTGGGTGCGCAATGCGTCGGCCAGGTGCTTGAGGTACAGGTCGGTGCCGAACACGCCTGCGGCACCGCCGTCGGCGTCATAGACAGGCTGCGACAGGCTGACCATCAGCTGGCCTTGCTGGACCTGCACGTCAGAGAACACCCGGCCCTTGGCCTGCATGGCGGCGGCGTACCAGAACCGCGTGCGCGGTTCAAAGCGATCTTCTTTCGCGGGAAGCGGCCGGCTGCGGTCGCCCGGACGCTGGGCCAGGTAAAAGCTGCGGGCCGCGTCGTCGCCCCGGCGAATGCTCACCTGCACACCGTCGGCGCCGTTCTGGACGCCGAAATACTCACCTCGCACGTTGCCGAAGTACAGCAACGGCACCGATGGTGACTGTCGCGTCAATGCAAAGGCCATGGCCTCAAACTGCGCAGGGTCGCGCAACCAGGCCTTCGCCTGCTGTATCTGTGCAGGCGTCATGCGTTCGGGGAACAGGCCGTTGAGCACGCCATGCGCCTGACGCAAATGGTCTTCAGTGCCGGACTGCACAAGCCCGGCGACATGCGTCAGGACGCTGCCGGCAAGTTCTTCCGCGGCTTGCGAACTGGCGCGCGCCATCAGCCACGCGACCAGCACGGCCGGCACCAGCGTGAGCAGCAGCAGGCTGACGCCCAGTATCCTGCGCAGCGAATACAGACGCATCAGCGCGGCCTGACGCTCAAAGGGCCAGGCCGACGACCTCGGCCGCGTCCATGGGCACGGAACGCCCGGGCAGCTCAACCAGGGCCCGCCGGTCAATGCGTACCGCGCCGGTGATGCTGCGCAGCGTGTTCACGCTGGCGGTAATGGCCCAGCCCAGTTCGTGGGCCTGCTTTTGCAGCAGCATGGTTGCGCTGACTGCATCGCCCACCGGCAGGGTCTGGGCCGCCGTGCCGTGCAGCGGATCCTGCAGCACGGTGAGCGTCACTGGTCCGCTGTGAAGGGCCACGTTGACCTCGAAGCGCGGCAGTTCGCGTCCCGGGTATTGGGCGTGCAGGTACTGGCGGATGGCGTGGGCCGACTCCACCAGGCCCAGTCCGGCACGCACGGCGCGCAGTCCGTGGTTGACGGATTTGGTGTCGGTGCTGTCCACGAAGATGGCGAGCAGGCCTTCGCCAATGAACTGCATGTGCCGCGCACCGAACAGGTGAACGGTATCGCCCGCATTGCCATAAAACTTCTTGACCAGCTCGGTCAGCTCGGCGCTGCTGAGCTTCTCAGCCACGGTGGCGTAGTTGGGAATGTCCACGAACAGCACGGTGGCATGCTCGAAGCGCTCATCGCCCGCGCTGCCGTCGCCCGCCGGCCAGCGCTCGCTGAGTTCCTTGGCCAGGCGCTGCTCATAGAGCTTGGCCAGATTGTGTTTCTGGTCTTCCAGCGCGGCCTGGACGGCGGCGCCCACCGCCATGGTCTGCAGCGTGGCCTGCATGACGCGCTTGTTCAGCTGGGCGGCCGCGGCCTCGCGCAGCTCGCCCGGGCGAAACGGCTTGGTGATGTAGTCATCAGCACCGGTGGTCATGCCGATGCGCATGTGGGCGCGCTCCTGCAACGACGTGAGCAGTATGACCGGCGTGGACGCGAGCGCGGCGTTCTGGCGCACCGCCGCCAGCATCTGGAAGCCGTTCAGCTCGGGCATCTGCACGTCGCTGATGATGAGGTCCGGGCGGTGTTCCTGCACCAGTTGCAGGCCCAGGGCGCCGTTTTCCGCGGTCAGTACGTCGTAGCCGTCTTTCTTCAGCACCGAAGCCACGAGCATTCGCGTGCCGGCATCGTCTTCCATCACGACGATCAAGGGCATCGTATGTATCCTTTTGTAGTCCGCCAACGCGTGGCTCCAACAGGCGGCGAGAGCTGCCTGTTCTCCCAAGGGACTATCTCACAGGGCGCTGATTTTCGCCAGCGAACTGTGCATGACGTCCGGGTGAAACGCCATGGCAACGTGAGATACGCCCGGCACGAAACGGTTGTCGGCGCCAGGCAAGGTGGCCGTGGATGAAGGAAACACGATGTTGTCGCAGTTGGAATACCAGCAGGTAAAGCCCTGACGGCGCGCCGGCGCCTCTGCCGCACCCAGCGCACCCAGCCATTCGCTGCCCAGGAACATCTGGCGACCATTGACGGCGCGGCTGAAGCGGCCCAGCCAGGTCCCGCCGTGTGGCGAGCCGATGGTCACCACATGCGCCACGCGGGCGTCTGCCCCGGCCGTGCGCAGCCAGGCCCTGGCCACCAGTCCGCCCATGCTGTGACACACCAGCACCGGGGGCCGGCCCGCAGCCGCGCTCACCTGCGCCACCGCCTCGTCGATGGTGCGCGCGTAGTCATCGATCGAGCCGAATACCGGCTCCAGGTTGACGGCGGCAAACGGGTGGCCGCTGTGCCTCAACCGCTGCAGCCAGGGCGTCCAGAAACCGCGATTGCACATAAAGCCGTGGATCAGCACCACGCCACAGTGCCCCGGTGTGAAGGTGCCCGATGCCACGCAATCCGGGACTGCATTGGAAAAGAACGGCTGGCGCCAGCAGAACACCTGCAGTGCAACCCAGGTTTCGCGCCACCAGGCACGCAGCAACTGCGGCGCAGACGCCTGCGGGGCAGGGTCCGTGCGGTTGACCCGGCGCAGCAGGATGAACTCGACCGCCAGGAACAGGGCATGCCCCAGCGCCAGCAAAGCTGCGCCACCAAGCGCCAGCGCCGGTGACCGCGGCCACGCCCACACGAGCCAGGCTGCCAGACTCAGGCCCAGCGCCAGGACGACGGCTTGCTGCAGGCGGGCGATCACGGGGCAGGCCCGCCGTCAGGCCAGCGCCACGTCGCGCCCCGACAGCTCGCGCACCAGCCCCTGTGCCAGGCGGTTGACGATGCCGTAGATCGACAGTTGCGGATTGGCCCCAATGCTGGTGGGGAACAGGGAGCCGTCATGCACGGACAGGTTGGCGATCTGCCAGTGGCGCCCGTCGGGTCGCGTCACGCCCTGGCTTTCGCTCGCGGCCATGCCGCAGCCACCCATCACATGGGCACTCATGAACTTGGTGAGCAATGGCTTCATGGGCAGGGCGCGGATGGCGTCCTGCGCTTCCTGCCAGCGGGTATAGGGGCGCGCCAGCTCATGGACCGGCAACACCTGCCGCGCACCGGCGGCAAACTGGATTTCGGCCATGCTCAACAGCGCCCGGCGCGCGCCGTCCATCACGAAATCCGTGAGCGGATAGTCCAGCGAGGCCGAGCCGTCAGACCGCACGCCCACGGTGCCACCGGCGGCCTCTTCATGAAAGCCGTCGCGCAGCAAGGCCAGCAACACATGGGTTTGCGGGAACTGGCGCAAAAGCGCCGCATGGTCGGTGCCATAGCCCGCCACGGTGGACGCGAAAATCACCGGGTGCAACGGCGGCGCCTCCAGCTTGTAACCCATGGCCCCATCAATGGGGCTGGTCTCCAGAAAATGGTCGGTGTAGATGGTCTGCGGCGCGCCTTGCCAGCCTTCAACCTTGCCCGGCATGACGGCGGCGTGTTGATTTCCATGCAAAGCTGACCCACCATTTCCATCGAATCTTGACCCACCCTGATTCGTGAACTTCACGCTCACGTTGTGGATAAGTTCTTGGTCGCCTTCTCCTTCTTGGTGGTC
>JBFWUB010000033.1:0-40967 GCA_050247515.1 Ramlibacter sp.
GGACGGTCAGCGTGACGATCAACGTGAGCGCGACGGCCGCGGGCGGATACACGAACACGGTGACGCTGACGCCGCTGAGCAACGTGACGAACCTGGGCAGCACGACGGCGACGGCGCCGGGCACGGTAGGCGTGGTGGTGACGCCGAGCCTGAGCAAGACAGTGGGCAGCACGACAATCGCGGTGGGCGGCACGACCAGCTTCACGATCGTGATCGGCAACGCAGGGCCGAGCACGCTGACCACGGCGAGCATCGTGGACAGCCTGCCGGCGAACCTGACGGCGTACGCGGTGCAAAGCGCGGTACAAGGCGGCGCGAGCGTGCCCACGGCATTCAGCCTGAACGGCACAAGCGTGTCGGGCAGCGTGACGATCCCGCTGAACGGGACGGTCAGCGTGACGATCAACGTGAGCGCGACGGCCGCGGGCGGATACACGAACACGGTGACGCTGACGCCGCTGAGCAACGTGACGAACCTGGGCAGCACGACGGCGACGGCGCCGGGCACGGTGACAAGCGCAGCGGATGTCAGCGTAACCCTGGTGATACCTGCCAGCGGTACGGCCGGGCAGACGGTCAGCGGGACGATTACCTTCTACAACACCGGCATCACGCAGGCCGACAACGTCACGCGAACCCTGGTGCTGGGTGGTGGGACGCTGACGGCGGTTTCCGGTACGGGCACCATCGTTGCTGGCAGCATCACGGCCACGTTCCATGTGGCATCCATGGCGGCCGGCAACACGGCCACCTACACATTCACCTATGTGCTGCCGAGTTCAGGTACGGTCACCATGACGGCAACCATTACCACCACGACAGCGGAATCGACAAAGACCAACAATGTCTCAACGGCAACAACGGTGGTGGGCAGTCTGGCCGATGTCAGCGTGACGCTCAGCTTGCCGGTTTCCGCGTCGGCCAATGCCGTGGTGGTGGGCACAGTGACCTATTACAACGTGGGTGTCTCGACCGCGGCTGATGTGACCAGAACGGTTGCCCTCAAAGGCGGCACACTGACGGCCGTATCCGGCACGGGCACGATTGTCGCGGGCAGCGTCACGGCGACATTCAATGTAGGCACCATGCCCGGCGGCAGCTCGGCCAGCTTTACTTTCTCTTACGTGGTACCGGCCACGGGCAGTGTCAGCGCCACCGCATCCATTGCCACCAGCACCACCGAGACAGTGACGACCAACAACGTGGCAACGGCCGTCACACTGGTCGGTACGCAACCGCCGGACCTGTCTGTATCGCTGGCCGTGTCTCCGAGCTTGCTGGCTGCTGGCAGCAACACGGTCATGGTGACGGTCAACCACATTTCCGGCATGAACACCACGGGCACGGTGGTCCTGACGATGCCCAACGCATCAACAGTCGGCTTTACCATTGCCACACCCTTGTCGGTGGGTCAATCGGTGACATTCAGCGCCAACTACTCGGTATCCCTGCTGACTTCGACCACGCAGACCTTCTCCGCCATCGTCACACCCAGCGCCGCGGCTGACTCCAACCCGCCCAACAACACCACGACACTGTCCGCCGGCATCGGCGCTTCGCTGAACGGGCTCGCCTGGATTGATGCCAACCGCAACCGCACCTTCCAGGCTGGCGAGGCGATCCTGCCCAATCTGCTGGTCCGCCTGTACAACAGCTCGTCGGTCGTGGTGGGTACCGCCATGACCGGGTCCGATGGCCGATACAGCATCCGGGGCGTCCCTGCAGGCGCGGGTTACCGCGTGGAATTCTTCAACTGCGTGACACCGTCGGACGCGAGCACCTGCGCGGCCATCAGTACCACGCCGTACAACCAGGCTGCCACAACGCAGGGCGGCAACGCGTCCACCGGCGTCACCACCGTCACGTCCACAACGTCCGGCGCCACCGTGGGCCAGGCGATCACCAGCGTCACGCTGTACGCCGGCGACAACACTGTTGACCAGAACCTGCCCCTGGACCCGCGCGGCCAGGTTTATGACTCGGTCACCCGCCAGCCGATCGCCAACGTCCTCGTGCGCCTGAACGGCCCGGACGGGTTCTTCGTGCCGGCAACGCACCTGATCGACCTGAACGGCGCGGGCCAGGTCAACAACGAGTCCACGACAGATGCCAACGGCCTGTACCAGTTCATCTTCATCAACAACCCGCCGCCCGGTGTCTACACGCTGAGCATCGTGAGCGTTCCGTCAGGGTACCTTGCCACGCCCGCGACGCTTGGGGGCGTGGCCCAGCCGAACGTCATCGCCAACGTGCTGACGTCAACGTGGGTGGTTCCGAGTGCCGCGACCAACATGCAGCCGGGCTATGCGGCGCCGGGCACGCCGCCCGCGGGCGTGGTGGGCAGCGCAGCCGTGGGTGTGTCGGGCACGCAGCACGTCATGACAATGTCGTTCGCCTTCGGCGTGGGCTACATCGGTGAACTGTTCAACAACAACATCCCGCTGGACGCGATCGCCAGCGGTGGTGGCGGTGGCGGCACCACCGGCACATTTGACCTGTCCATCACGAAGAACGGCCCGGCGACCGTTGCCAGCGGCGTCACGGCCACCTACACGCTGCAAATCACCAACCCGGGGCCCACGGCCGCAGCGAATGCCACGGTGACCGACGTCATGCCTGCTGGGCTGAGCCTGCTCAGTGCAACGGTACAGCCCGCCAATGCCATGGCGCTCAGTGTGACGCCGGCGGGTCTTGTGGCTACGACGACGAGCCTGGCGGTAGGCGTGACCAACATCACGCTGGTGGTGCAGGTGACGGGCGCGGCAGGCGGCGTGATCACCAACGTGGCCAGCGTGGCGACCACTTCCACGGAAACCAACGTCACCAACAACACGGCCTCGTTCACGACCCGCGTCGAAGGTACCGACCTTTCCCTGACCAAGCGGGGTCCGACCACGCTGGCCGCGGGCGGTACCGCCAGTTACGTACTGACCATCAGCAACAGCGGCCCGACGACGGCGTCCAACGTTACCTTGACAGATGTGATGCCCGCAGGCCTGACGCTGGTGTCGGCGTCCGTGGTGTCGGGCAGCTTTACCTTGATCACGACCGAGGCGGCGCTAACTGCAGTTGCGCCGACGATGGCCGCGGGGTCCGCCGTGATCGCATTGACCGTGGCTGTCGGCGATGCCGTTGTCGGAACGGTCACGAACGTTGCCAATGTCACCAGTACGACGTCCGACCTGCAGCCGAACAACAACACTGGTACCGCAACCTCGGGCGTGCTGGGCGCTGACCTTGCGATCACCAAGCTCGGCCCGCCGACCATCAGTGCCGCCGGCACCTCAACGTATACCCTGGTCATCGCCAACTATGGCCCCAGCTCGGCTGGCAACGTGACCGTGACCGACGTCATGCCGCTTGGCCTGACGCTGATCGGCGCATCCGCGTCCAGCAACAGCGTGACGATGGTGGCCGATCCCGAGAAATTCGTGGCGACGGCCACGGCCATCCGCGTGGGCTCCACCGTGACCGTGACACTCACAGTCCAGGCGGCCTATACGGCCACCGGCACGGTCACCAACATCGCCAACGTCACCAGCACCACGCCCGATCCGACCGTGACAAACAACATCGGATCGGTCTCGTCGGCCATCAAGGAAGTCGAGCCGGGCGTGATCCTGGTGAACAAGACCGGCAACAAGACCGTTGCCGAAGTGGGTGACTCGGTGCAGTACACCATCCGCATGCGCAATACCATCAACCTGCCGGTCAACCGCATCACGCTGGAAGACCTCTTGCCCGCGGGCTTCCGCTACATCCCTGGAACCGCGCGCCTGAACGGCAAGGAGCTGGCCGACCCGGCCGGCGGCATCGGGCGACAGCTCGGATTTGACATCGGCACCATACCGGGCAACACGGTGTATGAGCTGACCTACTTCGTGCGCCTGGGCGTGGGCTCCCAGCAGGGCGACGGCATCAACCGCGCAACGGCCGTGTTCCCTGGTGCGCGGGGCACGCCGATCCGCTCGAACACGGCCTTGTTCAAGGTCAACGTCCAGGGTGGCGTGTTCAGCAACGAAGGTTGTATCGTCGGCAAGGTGTACATGGACTGCGACGGCAACAGCGCCCAGGGCAGCGATGGCGGATCGCGCGAACTGGGCATCCCTGGCGTGCGCCTGGTCATGCTCGATGGCAGCTTCATCGTGACCGACAATGAGGGCAAGTACAGCCTGTGCGGTGTGAAGCCGCAGACCCACGTGATCAAGGTTGACCGCACGACACTGCCACGCGGCGCCCGTTTGCTGCCATCCAGCAACCGTAACGCGGGCGTGGGCGACAGCCTGTTCGTCGAGATGAAGGGCGGCGAGCTGGCCCGTGCCGACTTCATTGAAGGCTCCTGCAGCCCCGAGGTGCTGGAACAGGTCAAGGCCCGCCGTGCCCAGGGCGGGGTGAACCTGCCTGAACCTGACCGGCAACTGCTGCCCGTGACACCTGGCGCGCCCTTGAGCGGAGTACGGCAATGAGACCGCTCAAGCCTTCCCATATGCAGCAACTGCCGATGGCGCGGCGGGCGCCCGTCGCCGCGGCGGCGCTCGCGTTGCTGCACGGCGTCGCCGCCGCGCAGACGCCCCCGGCGCCCAACACCACCAGCGCCGATGTTCCCGAGGCACGCAGCCTGTTCCAGACCGGTGGCCAGGAAAGCATTGGCCCGCGGCCGTTCACCTCGTTCCTGGAGCGGCTGTCCTCGCCGGTGGACAAGATCGCGATCAAGGTGGCCGGGGACAACCTGCTGGCTGATGGCATCACCGCGACGGACGTGCTGGTGCGGCTGGTGGATCGCGACGGACAGCGCGTGCGCGGTGACATTGATGTGACCATTGAAGTGGATGCCGGCGCGCGCGTTCAGTTGCCTGGGCGCGCCACTGCCGAGACAGGCGCCGACCGAGGTGACATCGACCGGATCCAGCCCGGCGTGCAGTACACCGTCAAGGATGGCGTGCTGCAGTTCAAGCTGATCGCGCCGTACAAGCCTGAGTCGGTGAACCTGAAGGTGTCGGTCAAGAGCGTGACCGAAAAGGTCGTCGTGCGATATGTGCCGGACTTGCGCGAAATGATCGTGGTGGGTCTGATCGAAGGCCACCTGCGTTCCGACAGGTTCGATCCGAACCAGATTGTTCCCATCCGCGAAAACGATGGCTTTGACAACGAACTGCGCAATTTCACCAAGGAGTTCAACGGCGGCAGCACGCGCCTGGGCGCGCGGGCAGCGGTCTACCTCAAGGGCAAGGTCAGCGGCAAATACCTGTTGACGCTGTCCTATGACTCCGAAAAGGACACGCGCAAGCGCCTGTTCCAGGACATCGACCCCAACGCCTTCTATCCGGTCTACGGTGATTCAAGCTACCGCGGCGTGGACGCGCAGAGCTCGGGCAAGCTGTACGTGAGGCTGGACAAGGGCCTGAGCTACCTGCTGTATGGTGACTACACCACGACTGACCCGAACCCGGCGCGTCTGCTCAGCCAGTACAGCCGGTCGTTGCCGGGCCTGCAGGGACGCTATGAGGAAGGCAAGGTCACGGCCAACGCTTTCGTGGCGCGGCAGGCGCTGACGCAGATCGTGGACGAATTCCCGGCCCGTGGCGTGTCGGGGCCCTACGGCGTGTCGCGCTCGGACGGCGTGGCGGGCAGCGAGAAGATCGAAATCCTGGTGCGCGACCGCAACCAGACGACCAACATCATCAAGGCGACGACCCTCACGCGTTCGCTGGACTATGAGTTCGAGCCATTCAATGGCCAGATCCTGTTCCGCGCGCCGGTGCCCAGCGTGGACGACCAGCTCAATCCGGTGTCGATCCGGGTCACCTATGAAGTGGACAGCGGCGGGCCGGCGTTCACGGTGCTGGGCGGCGACGTGCAGCTGAAGATCTCCGACAAGCTGTCCGTGGGCGTGGCTGCCGCGCGCGACAACAACCCCGACGCGCCCTACACGATTGCCGGCGCCAACCTGCACCTGAAGCTGAGCAAGAACACGGAAGTGATCGCCGAAGTGGCGCGCGCCAACAGCGTGGTCGGCGCCGCCACGGGCAACTTCACCGCCAACAACAGCAACAACTTTGCAGGTGTCACAGGTCCGGTGTCGGGCAGCGCGGCGCGGGTCGAGATCCGGCATACCGATGAAACCCTGCGGGCCCGCGCCTATGCCGCAACGGCGCAGGATGGCTTCAACAACAGTTCCGGCGGGCTGACTGGCGGGCGCACTGAAATGGGCGCTTCAGTGGGTTACCAGGTCAATGAACGGTTGAGCGTGAACGCGGAACTGCTGCATTCGGAGGACCGCATCAGCGCGAGCAAGAGCGATGCCGCGTCCATCGGCGCGGACCTCAAGCTCAGTGACCGGTTGACGATTGGCGCCGGGGCCCGCCATGCGAGCCAGAACTCGGTCACGCTGGTGCCGTCTATCGGCAGCAACTGTCTGGGCGTGGGCAGCGGTACCACGCAGGGTTACAACGTTGGCTACGGCATCAACCAGGTCGGCAACCAACAGATAGACCCCGCCACGGGCCAGCCCGTCGTGTGCAACACGGTCCTGCTGCCCGCCGGGCCGACCACCAATCTGGACACATCGTCGCTGTATGCCCGCGCCACCTGGAAGGCAACCGACGCGGTGGCCCTCACCGGTGAAGTTCAGCGGGAAATGGGCCAGGGCTCCACCACGCTGTACAGGCTGGGTGCCGACTGGCGCGTGGCCGACAAGACCCGCCTGTATGGACGCTTCGAGCACTCGCGCCAGTTTACCGGCGCATACGGCCTGGGCGTGGGGGAGACGGGCAGCAATCTTGCGATCGGCATCGACACGCAGTACATGCAGGACGGGTCGATCTACAGTGAATACCGCCTGCGCGACGCATCGGCTGGTCGCGAAGTCCAGTCCGCGGTCGGCCTGCGCAACGGCTGGCGCATCTCCGAAGGTTTGCGGCTGGTCACCAACGTCGAGCGGCTGAACACCAGCAGTGGCGCCGCGTCCGCCGCTGGCCTGGGTGTCGAATACACCGCCAGCGAACTCTGGAAAGGTTCAAGCCGGTTCGAGTGGCGGGAGGACGCGAGCAACACCAATTACCTGCTCACCCTGGGGGTAGCCCGCAAGCTGGACCGCAACTGGACCCTGATCGGGCGTGACTACCTGAACCTGGTGGACCCCAAAACCACCGGCCCCTCACGCCGGCAGAACCAGTTGCAAGTGGGCTTTGCCTACCGTCCAGTGGACAACAACAAGTTTGACGCACTGGGTCTGTACGAGCGCAAGTCCGAACGCGATGCGGCCGCAGGGCTTAACAGCACGACGGACATCGTCAGCCTGCGGGCCAACTACCACCCCACGCGGGTGTGGTGGGTCTCCGGCCGGTATGCGCTCAAGCGGGTGGACGAACTGCTTCTGGGCACCATCCAGGACAGCTACCATGCGCAACTCTTTGGCAGCCGGGTGACCTACGACGTCAGCAACCGCTGGTCGGTGGGTGCACTGGCCACGGTGCTGGTGGGCAAGGGCGGTGCGCGGCAATATGCCTACGGCGTTGAAGTGGGCTATGTGGTGGTGGACAACCTCTGGGTGACGCTGGGGTACAACTTCCGTGGCTTCCGCGACGACGAACTCACCGGCAGCGACTACACCAACCGCGGCTGGGTGCTTGGCATGCGCTACAAGTTTGACGAAGACCTGTTCCGCAAGAACGATGCATCAGTCAACCGCACGCTGACACCCGCAACGCCAGCGAAGTAATTTTTCAACTCCTCCATCACCAGCAGAAGGCGCCTCCAGGGCGCCTTTGTTGTATTTGCGCTGCATCAGCCCCGGTTACACCGACTGGCGCATCTGGTCATGGGTTTGCTGCGTATGAAACATCTGGCAGCATATGGAAATTACTCAAAATAATCGATCTAAGTTGTTGATTCAGATTGGTTTTCAGAAAATTCCATCAGAAACAGGGCTTTCGCGAAGGCGAATTCGTGTAATTCCGCACAAAAGGCCTTAAGAAATTGCCCTAAAGCGGTAACATCTTTTTACATAAACCGATACCAATGTAAGATTGTGTTTCTGGTGTAGAGGTCTTAAACAGCAATGGTTTTCCGGTTCATCTTCGTCGTTGCAGCACTGGCCCTGACGGGCTGTGCACAGACCGTGGTCCAGCCGGAAGGCCCGGGCCCCGCAGCGCGGGCGACGGGTTTGCTGCCCCAGGACCAGCGCATCACGGACCTGCGCATTGCGGCTGACCGCAAGGTCATGAGCGAAATCCAGCTTCGACTGCGCCGCCTGAATGAAGCCGGCCTGTCCCAGAACAATTACCCGCTGGCCAAAGCCCAATGCTGGCTGGACACGGCGTGGAGCCAGTACCACGAGAATGATCGCACTGGATACATAGAGGAGTCGTTGGCGGAGTCCCTCAAGATCGTGCAGGCGCTGGAGGCCGACAAGACGGTGAAAGTCGGATACGACACACCGCTGGTGGCCCGCAGCACCCGCCTGCGTGACGACCTGTGGGGGCAACTGAACGCACTGAAGATGCGTGAATCCACCTTGGTGTGCAACGCGCGTACCGTGGCTTGCGGCGAAGTCCGCCTGGTGCGCGCGGGCCATGCCGAACAGCAAACCGGCTGGCGCCAGGCCAATGCGCATGTGATGATGGCTGAAGACGCCGTGCGCCGCGCTTCTGCCGAGGCCGCCAACTGCCAACCCGCGCTGGCCGCCGCCTCCAGGCCGGCGGTGGTGGCGGCTGCAACCCCCGCAGTCTCGGCGCCTGCCGCTGCTGTGGCTGCGGTGCCAGCCGCCGGCGCCATGCAACAACCGGCTGGCCGTGAAACCTTCACCGTGCTGGCCGATGCGCTGTTCAAGTTCGACAAGTCCGGCCGCGACGAAATGCTGCCCGGCGGCATGCAGCGCCTCGCCCTGGTGGCCGAACGCCTGAAGCGCTATCGCACGATCCAGTCGCTGACGGTGGTGGGCTACACCGACCGCATCGGTGGCGACGAATACAACGAAAAACTCGCCATGTCGCGCGCCCAGACCGTCAAGGCCTACCTGGAGTCACTGGGTGTGAAGGCCGTGAACGTGCAGGTCAAGGGCCTGGGCAAGCGTGAATCGCTGACGGCCGCCGCGTGCAGTGACAAGCAACTGGGCCGCGAAGAACTCGTTCAATGCCTGCAGGCTGATCGCCGCGTGATGATTGAAGTTGTAGGTTCGGCGAGCTAGAAGGCCAGGGCCACCGCGGAACCGGCTTTGCCGGGCCGCTGGTGGCGCCCCCTTGAGGGGGAGGCGCCGCAGGCGCCTCGGGGGTATGCCTGCTCAATCTGGTATCACTGCCGTGACTTCAATCTCGACCTTTGCGCGCTCTTCCACCAGCGCGCTGACCTCTACGCAGGTCATGGCCGGGAAGTTTTTCCCCATTACCTCGCGATAGGCCTCGCCCAGTTCACGCAGGCGCGCCACGTATTCCACGCGGTCCACCACATACCAGGTCATGCGCACCATGTGCTGCGGGCCGGCGCCGGCCTCGGCCAGCACCGCGGCGATATTGCGCAGCGCCTGGGCAGTCTGTGCGATGAAGTCGTCGGACTCGAACTGCTGCTGGCCGTTCCAGCCAATCTGGCCGCCAACGAACACCAAGGTGCCGCGCGCGGCGACGCCGTTGGCGTAACCCCGGGGGGTAGCCCAGCCGGGTGGTTGAAGGAATTTCATGCTTGTCTCAATCTGAATCTCTGGAGCTTGCCCGTCTCGGTGCGCGGCAGCTGGTTGACGAACTCGATCTCGCGCGGGTACTTGAACGGCGCGATGGTGGCTTTCACATGGTCCTGCAGCGCCTTGACCATGGCGGCATCGCCCGCGTGGCCGGGCTTGAGCACACAGTAGGCCTTGACGATCATGCCGCGCTGCTCGTCGGGCTTGCCCACCACGCCGCACTCGGCCACGGCCGGGTGACGCAGCAAGGCGTCTTCCACCTCGGGGCCGGCCACGTTGTAACCGGCGGTGATGATCATGTCGTCCGCCCGCGCCTGGTAGAAGAAATAGCCGTCGGCGTCCTGGGTGAACGCGTCACCGGGGTAGTTCCAGCCGTCTTTCACATAGTTGGACTGCCGGGCGTCGTCCAGGTAACGGCAGCCCGTGGGGCCGATCACCGCCAGTTTGCCGATGGTGCCGCGCGGTACCTCGTTGCCGTCATCATCCACCACCCTGGCCGTGTAGCCCGGCACCACCTTGCCAATGGCGCCGCGGCGCACATCCGCGCCCGCGGACGAGATGAAGATGTGGAACATCTCGGTCGCGCCGATGCCGTCCAGCATCTCGATGCCGGTGGCGTCCTTCCACATCTGGCGGGTGGCGTCGGGCAGACCTTCGCCCGCGCTCACGCAGATGCGCAGCGTGGGCATGCCGTGCTCGCGCGCAAACGGCGCCATCTGCCGGTAGAACGTGGGCGCGGTGTAGCAGATGGTCGCCCCCACCTCATTGATGAGCTTGACCATGGCCTCGGGCGTGTAGGGGATGTCGGGGAAATACACCGACGCGCCCGCCCACATCGGAAACACGAGCAAGCCCCCCAGGCCGAAGGTGAACGCCAGTGGCGGCGAACCCATCACGATGTCGTCCGGCGTGGCCTGGAGCACATGGCGCGGCCAGGCCTCGCAGGCAGCCATCACGTCCCGGTGGCTGTGCACGGCCGCCTTGGGCTTACCGGTGGTGCCGGACGTGAAGGCCATCAGCGCAATATCATCCGCCGACGTGGGGCAGGGCGTGAAGTGGCCGGTCTTGGCAGCGCACAGCGCGCCCAGGTCCTGCGGGTCATCCGGCGCGTTGAAGCGCAGGATGGTCTTGAGCGAAGGATGCTCCTTTTGCGCCAGCTCCAGCTCGCCCAGCAGCTTCGCGTCGCAGATCGCGGCCACGGGCTGCGCCTTGTCGATGATGTCGCCCAGCTCGCGCGCGCGCAGCAGCGGCATGGTAGCCACCACCACCAGCCCGGCCTTCACCACGGCCAGCCAGGCCAGCGCCATGCCCACGGAATTGCCGCCGCGCAGCAGCACACGGTTGCCGGGCACCAGGCCCAGATCCCCGGTCAGCACCTGGGCGATGCGGTCCACGCGTTCGCGGGCCTGCACGTAGGTGAGCGTGACGCGGGGCGAGCGCAGCAGCGGCCGGTTGCCAAAGCCCTTGGCAGCCGCCTTGTCCAGCAATTCCCCAACGACGTTGAGCTGCGCGGGCAGTTGCAGTTCAGGCAGGTCATAGTGCATGTGCGGCCACTGCTCGCGCGGCGGCAGGCGGTCATGAACGAAACGGTCTGTCTGCGCCGACATGCTTTACTCCTGTAGAACAGACTTGCCAATGATCAGCTGCTGCACCTCGGTGGCCCCCTCGTAAATGCGCAGCGAGCGGATGTCGCGGTACAGGCGCTCCACCCGGCTGCCCACCTTCACACCCAGGCCGCCGTGCATCTGCAGCGCCATGTCGATCACACGCTGGGCGTTTTCGGTCGCAGCCATCTTCGCCATCGCTGCCTCAGCGGTCACGCGCACGCCGCCGCGCTTTTCGCCGTCATCGCGCAGCCACGCGGCGCGGTAGGTCAGAAGGGCTGCGGCATCCACCAATGCAGCCATTTCGCCGAGCCTGGCCTGCGTGAGCTGGAAATCCGCCAGCGTCTGGCCGAACATGCGCCGCGTTTTGGCATGGGCCACGGCCTCGGCCAGCGCACGCCGCGCCATGCCCAGTGCTGCCCCCGCGACGGATGCGCGAAAGATGTCCAGCGTCTGCATCGCCAGCTTGAAGCCGCCGTTCAGCGCGCCCAGCTGCTCGCTTGCCGGCACGCGGCAGTTGCTGAACTTGAGCGTGGCCAGCGGATGGGGCGACATCACTTCAATGTGCTGCGACGCATCCAGGCCCTGCGCATCGGCGTCCACGATAAAGGCCGTGATGCCGCGCGTGCCAGCCTGCGGGTCGGTCTTGGCAAACACGCAGTAAAAGCTGGCCATGCCGCCGTTGCTGATCCAGGTCTTTTCGCCATTGAGCAGCCAGGCGTTGCCGTCGGGCACAGCCGTCATGGCCATGGCGCCTGCGTCCGAGCCTGCGTTGGCTTCGCTCAGGGCAAAGGCCGCGATCATCTCGCCGCTGGCCACGCGCGTGAGGTAGGTGGACTGCTGCTGCGCCGTACCCGCCAGCGTGATCGCCCCGCTGCCCAGGCCCTGCATCGCAAAGGCAAAGTCCGCCAGCGGCGACTGAAAGGCCAGCGTCTCGCGCAGGATCACCAGCGCGCGCGAATCCAGCCGCTGCAGGGCGCCCCCGTGCGCGGCCGGCACGCAGTAGCGCAGCCAGCCGTCGGCGCCCAGGCGGCGTACCCATTCGCGGCAGGCGGTACGGTCGTCCTGCTCGTCCACGTCCTGCAGCGGCGCCCAGGCCGACAGTCGTCGTGCCAGGTCGCGGTGGGCGTCATCGAAGAACGGCAGGGCCAGGTGGGGTATCGGTGCCTGCATGCTCAATCTCCGCCGAATACCGGCTTCTGTTTGCCGGCAAAGGCTTCATACGCGCGCGTGAAGTCCTGCGTCTGCATGCAGATGGCCTGGGCCTGCGCTTCTGCTTCAATCGCCTGTTCAATCGTCATGGCCCACTCCTGCTGCAGCATGGTCTTGGTCATGCCATGGGCAAACGTGGGGCCGTCGGCCAGCTCGCGCGCGGTTTGCTGCACCCGGGGCAACAGCTCGGACGGTTCGTGCAGGGCGTTGAAAAAGCCCCAGGCCAGTCCCTCCTGGGCCGACATCGCGCGCCCGGTGAACAGCAGCTCGGACGCGCGCCCCTGGCCGATCACGCGCGGCAGCAGCGCGCAGGCGCCCATGTCAGCGCCCGCCAGGCCCACGCGCGTGAACAGGAACGCCGTCTTCGTGCCCGCCGTGCCCCAACGCATGTCGCAGGCCAGCGCCATCATCGCGCCCGCGCCGGCGCAGATGCCATCAATCGCGCCCAGCACGGGCTGCGGGCAATCGCGCATCGCCTTGACCAGCGCGCCCGTCATGCGGGTGAACTCCAGCAGTTCGGGCATGGTCATTTTCGTGAGCGGCCCGATGATCTCGTGCACATCGCCGCCCGAGCAGAAATTGCCGCCCGCACCCGTCACCACCACGGCCTTTACATCGGTTGCAAACTTCAGCGCGCCAAACAGGTCGCGCAGCTCGGCATACGAATCAAACGTCAGTGGGTTCTTGCGCTCGGGCCGGTTCAGCGTGACGGTCCCCACGCCGGCCTCAAACGACCATGCGAAATGCCGGCCTGCGTACGCGCCTTGGGTGGTGAACTGCCCGTGCATCGGGTTGGCGCTGCCCATGTAGTGCTTCATGCGGCCTCCGCGCCGGTCTGGTTCTGGCTGTGCTCCTTGACCTTGCCCAGCAGCTTGTGCAGGGTGGCCACCTCGCGTTCGTTCAATGCCTCAAAGGCGTCCACGATCCATTGCTCGTGCTCGCGCGCCATTTCATGGAACAGGCGGCGCCCGCGCGCCGTCAGGCGCACGCGGTAGGCGCGGCGGTCGCCCTCGACATCCACGCGCTCCACCAGACCCTCGGTCACCAGCTGGTCGGTGATGCCGGTGACGTTGCCCCCGGTCACCATCATGCGGCGCGACAGCTCGTTCATCTTCAGGCCCTCGGGCGCGCGCTCCAGCTGGGACATCAGGTCAAAGCGCGGCAGCGTGGTGTCGAACTGCTCGCGCAGGCGGCTGCGCACCTGCTTTTCCACCAGCTGCGTGCAGGTCAGCAGGCGCAGCCACAGCCGCAGGGCCTCGGGGTGTTCGCTGTGGGCGCGGGCTTCCAGGTCCATGGAGTCATCCTTCTTCGTTGGCGTTGTTCTGCGCGCGTGCGGCCTCGGCAGCCTGCATCTGCCGCTGGCGGGCCAGCTCGCGGTAAAGCTGGTCGCGCCCGCTGAGGTACTGGCGCGGCCATTCGACCGCCCGGCTGTCCAGGCGCGCGGCTTCATGCAGCGTCCAGGCCGGGTCAGCCAGGTGGGGCCGTGCCACGGCGCACAGGTCGGCGCGGCCCGCGGCAATGATGCTGTTGGCGTGGTCGGCCTCGCTGATGGCTCCCACGGCAATGGTGCGTATGCCCGCCTCGTTGCGGATGCGGTCGGCAAACGGCGTCTGGTACATGCGGCCGTACACGGGCCTGGCTTGCCGCGTGGTCTGGCCGGACGAGACGTCAATGACGTCACAGCCGGCATCCTTGAACAGGCGGGCCACGGCCACCGCGTCGTCTGCCGTGTGGCCACCGGGTGCCCAGTCGTGGGCCGAGATGCGCACGCTCATGGGCAGGTGCGCGGGCCACGCGGCGCGCATCGCACGGAATACCTCCAGCGGGTAGCGGCAGCGGTTGTCCAGCGTGCCGCCATAGTCGTCGGTGCGCAGGTTGGTCAGCGGCGTGATGAAGCTGGACAGCAGGTAACCATGGGCGCAGTGCAGTTCCAGCCAGTCAAACCCGGCTTCAGCCGCGCGGCGCGTGGCGTCCACGAACGCATCACGGATGCGGTCCATGTCGGCGCGCGTCATGGCCGCCGGCACCTGGTTTTGCTCGCCATAGGCGAGCGCGCTGGCCGCCAGCAGGGGCCAGTTGCCCGACGCAAGCGGCTCGTCGGTGGCTTCCCAGCCGAGCTGGGTGGAGCCCTTGGGCCCACTATGGCCCAGCTGGATGCCGATTTTCGCGGTGCTGGACTGGTGCACGAAATCCACGATGCGCGTGAACGCGGCCCGCTGCGTGTCGTTCCACAAGCCCGGGCAGCCGGGCGTGATGCGGCCCTCGGGCGTCGGGCTGGTCATCTCCACAAACACCAGTGCCGCGCCGCCCAGCGCACGCGCGCCCAGGTGCACCAGGTGAAAGTCCTGGGGCACGCCGTCCACCGCGCTGTAGGTGGCCATGGGCGACACCACCACGCGGTTCTTCAGCGCGATGTCACGCACCTTCAACGGCGTGAGCATTGGCAGCACCGGCTTGCCACCGGCCAGCCAGCCCTCATAGCCCTCCAGCCACTTCGCGTCGCGCAGGCGCAGGTTTTCGTGGCTGATGCGCTGGCTGCGTGTGAGCAGCGAATAGGCGAACTGCTCGACTTCCATGCCGCTGTAGCGGTCCACGTTCTCGAACCATTCGGTGGAGTTGCGCGCGGCGTTCTGGATCTTCAGCACCTCCACGCTGCGCCGGGCTTCATAGCCTTGCAGCACGGTGTCCATGTCGTGGCCGGTGGCAAATTCGTCGGCCAGGTCAATGGCGTCTTCGAGCGCGAGCTTGGTGCCGCTGCCGATCGAAAAGTGCGCCGTGTGCGCCGCGTCACCCATCAGCACGATGGGCACCGCCCGACCGTTGATCTGCTCGCGGTGCACCCAGGTGTTGCACACCACACGCGGAAAGCGGATCCAGATGGCCGAGCCGCGCAGGTGCGACGCATTGCTGATCAGCGCGTTGCCATCCAGGTAGCGGGCGAAGAGCTTTTCGCAAAAGGCAATGGCCTCTTCCTGCGGCATGCTGTCCAGGCCATGGGCCTTCCACACCGCCTCGGGTGTCTCCACAATGAAGGTCGAGGTTTCGCCGTCAAACTTGTAGGCGTGGGCCTGGAACCAGCCATGCTCGGTCTTTTCAAACGCGAAGGTGAACGCGTCAAAGGTCTTCTTCGTGCCCAGCCACACAAAGCGGCACTGGCGCAGGTCCACATCGGGCTGGTAGGTGGCGGCGTACCGGTTGCGGATGCGGCTGTTCAGCCCGTCGCTGGCGATCACCAGGTCGGCGTTGTACTGCGCGGCCAGTGCCTGGTCGTCGGCCACGTCGGTCTCGAACACCAGCTCCACGCCCAGCGCCAGGCAGCGTTCCTGCAGGATGTTCAGCAGGCGCTTGCGGCCGATGCCGCAAAAGCCGTGGCCGGTGGAGCGCACCGAGCGGCCCTTGAAGAACACCTCGATGTCGTCCCAGTGGTTGAACGCGTCACCGATCAGGCGCGCGCTGACCGGGTCGGCGGCGCGCAGGTTGCCCAGTGTCTGGTCGGACAGCACCACGCCCCAGCCAAAGGTGTCAAACGGGCGGTTGCGCTCCACCACCACCACCCGGTGGCCCGGGTTGCGCTGCTTCATGAGCAATGCAAAGTACAAACCGGCCGGGCCGCCACCAATGCACAGGATATTCATGAAGAAATAGTTTAGGCTTAAACAAAGCAAAGTCAACAGGGGTTGTCATGGCACAAAGCGAATCTGTCCTACAAAAGACCGCCTTGACCTTGCCTTCGCCGGTGCAAGAATGTTTGCATGCAGACGCTGATCCACCAGGTGCAGGACCGGCTTGCCGGGTTGCCGGTGCCCGTGGCGCTGGAATTGCCGGCGGGCCAGCGCGTGGGGCCAGCGGATGCGGCGGTGACGCTGGGCTTTTCCGACTGGTCCGGCCTGGCGACCCTGGCCGCCGGGCAGATCGGCCGGCTGGCGGAGGACTTCGTCGAAAGCCGCGTGCGCCTGGAAGGCCGCATGCGCGACCTGATGGCCGTCGCCGCGCGCCTGTTGCCCGGCAACCCGGCCGGTGGCAACACAGGCTGGTGGGCGCACCTGCTGCACCGCGCGCGTTCACTGGCCGCGCATTCGCCGCGCAGGGACGCCGAGCAGATCCAGTTCCACTACGACGTATCCGACGACTTCTACGCACTGTGGCTGGACCCGCGCCGTGTCTATTCATGCGCCTACTACCGTGACCCGTCCATGACGCTGGCCCAGGCGCAGGAGGCCAAGCTGGAACACATTTGCCGCAAGCTCATGCTCCAGCCGGGCGAGCGTTTCCTGGACATCGGCGCCGGTTGGGGAGGCCTGCTGCTGTGGGCGGCCCGGCACCATGACGTGGACGCCACCGGCATCACACTGTCGCGCAACCAGCATGCCCATGTGCAGCGGCTGATCGACGCGCAGGGCCTGAGTGGCCGCGTGCGGGTGCTGCTGCTGGACTACCGCGACCTCGATGAATCGAAGCCGTTTGACAAGATCGCTTCGGTGGGCATGTTCGAGCATGTGGGCCAGGCCCAGATGCCGTTGTACTTTAAAAAAATCTTCCGCCTGCTCGCGCCGGGTGGCCTGGTCATGAACCACGGCATCACGGCGGCGGGCACGGCCAACCATCAGCTGGGCGCGGGCATGGGCGAGTTCATCGAGAAATACATCTTTCCCGGCGGCGAGCTGCTGCATGTGAGCCAGGTGCTGCATGACCTGGCCCGAGCGGGGCTGGAAATGGTGGACACCGAGAACCTGCGCCCGCACTACGCGCGCACGCTGTGGGCGTGGTCCGATGCGCTGGAGTCGCGGCTGGCCGATGCGCAGCGCGTGCTCGAGCACGGCGGTGACGCGCAGGGGGCGGGCAGGGTGCTGCGCGCCTACCGCCTGTACCTGGCGGGCTGCGCCATGTCGTTCGAGCAGGGCTGGATTTCATTGCACCAGATCCTGGCCACGCGCCCCACGGGCGAACCAGGCGCCGACACCACCGGTCTGCGCGGCGCACAATCGGTGTACCCCTTCAACCGAAGCTACATCTACAACAGGGACGGCCCATGATCTACAAGTTCAAATCCAAGGCAGACGGCGACCTCATCATGCTGGAGCCGCAGGGCCGCCGCGTGCTTGAAATCATCGGCAAGGACGCCGGGCCCAAGGGCATCATCACGGCCGGGCAGATTCCGGGCGCCATCAGCGCGCTGGAGGCTGCCATTGCCCATGAAGAAGCCATGAAAAAAGCGGCCGGCAGCGAAGGCGCCGAGCCGCAGGATGGCCAGCCGTCCACCGAGAGTATCAGCCTGCGCCAGCGGGCCAAGCCTTTCCTGGACATGCTGCGCCGCTGTGAGGCGGCGCAGGTCGATGTGGTCTGGGGCGTGTGAGGCCGCGCGCCTCAGTCCACCTTCGCGCCCGAGGCCTTCACTACCGGCTGCCACTTCTTCAGCTCGGCGTCGATCAGCTTGGCAAATTCAGCCGGCGTGTTGCCGCTGGGGATGGCGCCGTTGGCCAGCAGCCGCTCCTTGACGGCGGGTGCGTTCAGCGCCTTGGCGGTTTCCTGCTGCACGCGGTTGACGATGTCCATGGACGTGCCCGCCGGTGCCAGCAGGCCGAACCATGAGCTGGCGTCAAAGCCCTTGAGCGCGGCGCCACCGGCCTGCTCCACCGTGGGCAACTCGGGCAGCGCGGCCGAGCGCTGCGAGCTGGTCACGGCCAGCGCCTTGAGCTTGCCGGCCTTGATGAGCTGCATGGACGACGGCAGGTTGTCAAACATCACATCCATGTCACCACCCACCATCGCCAGCAGGGCCGGGCCCGAACCGCTGTACGGAAAGTGCGTCATGTAGGTGCCCGTCATGGCCTTGAACAGCTCGCCGGCCAGGTGGATGGAGGTGCCGTTGCCGCTGGAGGCCATGTTCAGCTTGCCGGGGTTGGCCTTGGCGTATTTCACGAAGTCTTCCACGGTGCGGATATTGCGCGCCGCCGCCTTTTCGGTGTTGACCACCATCACGTTGGGCACACCCGCCACCAGCGTGATGGGCACAAAGTCCTTTTGCGGATCGAACGGCATGCGCGCGTACAGCCACTTGTTGATGGATTGCGTGCCCACGGTGCCCATCAGCAGCGTATAGCCGTCGTTGGGTGCCTTGGCTACTACATCGGCGCCAATGTTGCCGCCCGCGCCTGCGCGGTTTTCCACCACAAACTGCTGGCCGAATGCCTTGGACAGCTCGGGTGCGATCGCGCGCGCCAGGATATCGGTGGTGCCGCCCGGCGCAAACGGAACCACGATGCGTACCGGCTTGCTGGGCCAGGTACTCTGGGCGGCTGCAGGGCCAGCCAGCAAGGCGACGGCGGTGGCAGCCACAGCCGCAATGGTGATGCGCCGGCCGGTCTTGTATGCGGGGGTCATGGTGTGTCTCCTTCAGTGGGTGTGTTGTCAATCGCCTGCCTGCACGGCTGCCCGGGCAAGATGCCCAGCGCCGCGGCCAGCGCGTTCACGTGACTGATGATGCCATCGTTGAGCGTGCTGCGGGCGTCGCCAATGCGCGCGCTGAGGTGTTCCACGGTGCAGGCGGCCAGACCCTGCGCCTGCAGGAAGGCCAGCGCGGCAATGCCGGCGTCGTCCTTGCCGACGCCGGCGTCATTGAACACCGTCAGCCGGGGACGCGCGGCCAGCGCAAAGCGCGCCGAGCTGATGCCGCCGTGCGAGCCGCTCACCGCAATGCAGCCCGCGTCAGCGGCGCCCAGCTCGGTGATGGAGTCCACCACGCGCAGTACGGCATTCATGTCCGGGCCCGCAAAAAAGCCGCCCGCAGGCGGCCTTTCAGCGCTGGCGCGCCGGTCATGGACGCACGATCAGTCGGCGTATTTGCCGCCTGCATCCACGGCAGCCTTGAGCTTGGAGATCTCGGCGGCGACGAACGCCTTGTGCGCGGCCGGGTCCATGCGGGCGTCGGTCACCACCAGAGCGCCCAGGCCTTCGTTCTTCTTGATGAAGTCAGCGTCCTTCAAGGACTTCTTCAGGGCCTCGTTCAGCATCTTGGTCACGGCCGGCGGCGTACCCTTGGGTGCGTACAGGCCGTGCCAGATGGTCAGGTTGAAGTTCTTGAGGCCCATCTCCTGCAGCGTGGGGTAGTCCTTGAGCAGCTTGTGGCCAGCCAGCGGCTTGGCCGTGGTGACGGCGAAAGCCTTCACACGGCCGCCTTCGATCTGACCCACGGTGTTGGTGGTCTGGTCGCACATCACGTCCACCTGGCCGCCGATCAGCGCCGTCATGGCAGGCCCCGTGCCGCCGAACGGAATGGTCGTCATGGCCTCCTTGGTCTGCAGCGCCGACTGCCACATCAGGCCGCAGATGTGCGATGCCGAGCCGAGGCCGGCATGGGCCAGGTTCAGCTTGCCCGTGTTGGCACGGATGTAGTTCTCGAAGTCGCGGTAGGTGTTGGCGGGCAGTTGCGGCTTGCCGATCAGCGTCATGGGCACGTCGTTCACCATGCCCAGGTACTCGAAATCTTCCAGCGGCTTGTAGGGCAGGCGGCGATAAAGGGCGGGCGTCGATGCCATGCCGATGTGGAACAGCAGCAGCGTGTGGCCGTCCGGCGCGGCCTTGGCGACCTTGTTGGCACCGATGGTCCCGCCCGCGCCGGCGGCGTTTTCCACCACGAAGTTGCTGCCGGGAATGTACTTGGTCATGGCGATGGCCAGGTCACGCGCCACACGGTCGGTGGGGCCACCGGCGGCGAACGGCACCACGATGGACACCGGCTTGGAGCCCGGGTAGGTCTGGGCGTTGACTGCAAAGGCCGACGCGACGGCGGCGGCAAGAACGAGCAGGCGTTTCATGGTTTGACTCCTTGGTGTGTCTGTAGATAACGGATTGAATCGTAGCCAAGCTGCGGCCACCTTCAATCGCGGGAACTACTTAGCGCCGGGCAGGGGAAATCCCTTGTATTTCAAGGGCTTGCATCCTTATAGGCGCAGCTTATTTGCACATGGCGAATCTGTATTGGACGGCTGGGGCAGGCAAACCTAAAGTGCAGCCTTGCCCTGAAAGTGTCCCGATGAAACACATTGCCCCTCTGATCCTTGCCCTGCTGACGGGTGCCGCATCCGCCCAAGTGGCTGACGCTGCGTCCGCGCATGCCGCCGCGCAGTCCCTGGCGCGCGGCGCCACAGTGGTGGATGTGCGCTCGGCGCAAGACTTTCACCAGGGACACCTGCCTGGCGCGGTCTTGCTCGATGCAGCCGCAGCCCTGGCCAGCCGGCAGGCGCTGCAGGACCTGGTGTCACGTCTGGGTGTAAACCTGTCGCGCGAGGTCGTGGTGGTGGGCCATCCCGGGGACTTGCTGGCCCAGCGCCTGCAAAAGCAGCTGGCTCAATATGCAACGGGTCGCGTCACCTGGTTGGTGGGCGGCGCCCACGAATGGGCGTTGAGCGGACGGCCACTGCAGACACAGGCGACAGCAAAGCCACCCGTGCCGCAATACCTGGTGCTTCTTCAGCCCGAGCTGCGCGTTGCGCGCATGGCCGGGGCGGCGCTGCGCGACCCCGGGGCCGGCACGGCAGGTGATGCCACGGCAGGCGCAAGGCCGGACAAGCTTGCCATCTTCTGATGGCTCTCGCGGTTTACTTGTAGCTGCGCGCGTCCTCGATCACCTTGCCGTCGTTGGGCAGCGTACCGGGGTTGAGCAACTCCACCTGGCCACGCAGCTTGGTGACGTCGCGGATCGCCTCGCCGATGCGCGTATCCAGCCCCTCGGGGGTGGACGATGCTTCCACCTTCAGTGTCATCTGGTCGTTGGCCATTTCGCCGCTGACCACCAGGCGGGCCTTGACCACCTCCGGAAAGCGCCGCGCGATGTCGGCCACCTGCGACGGGTGCACGAACATGCCGCGGATCTTGGTCGTCTGGTCGGCGCGGCCCAGCCAGCCCTTGATGCGTGTGTTGGTGCGGCCCGTGGGACAGGGCCCGGCCAGCACGGCTGACAGGTCACCGGTGCCAAAGCGCACCAGCGGGTATTCTGCGCCCAGTGTGGTCACCACCAGCTCACCCACCTCGCCCTCGGGTACCGGGTCGCCGGTGCCGGGGCGCACGATCTCCACGATCACGCCTTCGTCCAGCACCAGGCCCTCGCGCGCGGCGGTCTCATAGGCCACCAGGCCCAGGTCTGCCGTGGCATAGCTCTGGTACACGTCCATGCCCTGCGCCGTGAACCAGTCGCGCAGGCTGGGCGGAAAAGCCTCGCCGCCGACCAGGCCTTTTTTCAGGCTGCTGATGTCGCTGCCGGCCTCGGTCGCCTTCTCGATCAGGATGCGCAGGAAGCTTGGCGTGCCCGCATAGCCCTGCGGGCGCAGCTCGGCGATGGCCTGCAGCTGCTGCTCGGTCTGGCCCGTGCCGGCCGGGAACACCGTGCAGCCCAGCGCGTGCAGGCCTGATTCCATGATGAACGCGCCGGGGGTCATGTGGTAGCTGAACGCGTTGTGCGCCAGGTCACCGGCGCGAAAGCCCGCTGCAAAGAACGCACGTCCCGCGCGCCAGTAGTCGCGCCGCGTGCCTTCCGGCTCGTAGATGGGGCCCGGTGATGCAAACACACGCGGCATCTGCGACCCGCGCACCACGGCGGCAAAGCCGCCAAACGGGTCCTGCGCGCGCTGCGCCTTTTGCCGCTCAAACAGCTCGTGCTTGCGCGTGACCGGCAGCCGCGCCAGCGCGGCGCGCGAGGTTACGCCCGCGGCGTCCACGCCGGCGAGGATCTCGCCCATCGCCGCCGAATGCGCCTGCGCATGCGCCACCTGGCGCGGCAGTGCCGCCATCAGCGCCGCTTCGCGCTCAGCAGGATCGCGCGCCTCCAGTCCATCAAAAAATTCACTCATAAGAAATCCCGTTGGTTAGCAGGGGCATAACACGCGGGGCAGCCGTGGAACCGGCTTCGCCGGGCCACTGGCTGCGCCCCCTGGGGGGAGGCGCCGCAGGCGCTTCGGGGGGAATCAAGCCAGCCACCGCTTGCGGCGCTTGTAGCTCTTGACGTCCTTGAAGCTCTTGCGCTCCCCGCCGCCCATGCCCAGGTAGAACTCCTTGACGTCCTCGTTGTTGGCCAGGTCGGCGGCCGGGCCGTCCATCACCACGCGGCCGCTTTCCATGATGTAGCCATAGTCCGCGTAGCGAAGCGCCATGTTGGTGTTCTGCTCGGCCAGCAGGAAGGTGACCTTTTCCTTGGTATTCAGGTCTTTCACGATCTCGAACACCTCTTCCACGATCTGCGGCGCCAGGCCCATGGACGGCTCGTCCAGCAGCACCATGCTGGGGTTGGCCATCAGCGCGCGGCCGATGGCGCACATCTGCTGCTCGCCGCCCGACGTATAAGCCGCTTGCGACGTGCGCCGCGTCTTCAGGCGCGGGAAGTAGGCGTACACCTTTTCCAGGTTGGCCGCGACCTCGGCCTTGCTCTTGCGCGTGTAGGAGCCGGTGAGCAGGTTTTCCTCGATGGTCAGGTGGGCAAAGCAGTGCCGGCCCTCCATGACCTGGACCACGCCGCGCTGCACCAGGTCCGCGGGCGAGAGGTTTTCAATGCGCTCGCCGCGCAGCTCGATGCTGCCCTTGGTGACTTCGCCCCGCTCGCCGCGCAGCAGGTTGGACACGGCGCGCAGCGTGGTCGTCTTGCCCGCGCCGTTGCCGCCCAGGATGGCCACGATGCCGCCTTCGGGCACCTGCAGCGAGACACCCTTGAGCACCAGGATCACGTGGTTGTAGATGACCTCGATGCCGCTGACGTTGAGAACGATGTTGTTTGAGCTCATATGCGTTGTCTGTACCAAATGAAAGGCCAGTGCCTTTCATTTGGCGGCTCGTGAGAGCCGCTGCCCCTCCCGCCTGGCGGGAGGGGTTGGGGGAGGGTGCCGTCAGTACCTGGCAACGCCAGCGTGACCGGCACAGCCGGTCAAGACTGGCAATCAGCAGGCGTGCGGCGCGTCAGCTTCTTCTCGGCGGCGTACTTGTCCGCGGCGGCCTTCACCATGGGCTTGATGATCTGCTCGTCGCCCTGCAGCCAGTCCGAGGTCCAGCTGAACTTGGCGCCGTCCCAGGTGTGTACGCGGGCCCACGACGCGCCCATGTGGTCCTGGCAGCTGGTGGAGATCGGGCGCATCACGCCCTTGAAGCCCAGCGCGTCCAGCTTGGCCTGCGTGAGGTTCAGGTTCTCATAGCCCCAGCGTGCCTGCTCGGGCGTCATCCACTTGCCCTTGCCGAAGCGCTCCTGCGCGGCGCGCACGCCTTCCACCGCCAGCATGGCAGCCTGCAGGCCACGCATGTACAGCACCTGGCCGACTTCGTCCTTCGGTCCGGTGCCCTGGCCCTTGGCATGCACCTTCTCCAGCATTTCCTTCACGACCGGCGCGTTCGGCTCGGCGCCATGCTGCATCATGATGGCGTTGTAGCCCTTGGCGCCAGCCCCCACGTCCTTGACGTCCGGTTCGGCACCCGCCCACCACACGCCGTACATCTTCTCGCGCGGGTAGCCCGTGGCCTGGGCTTCCTTCAGCGCGGTGGAGTTCATCACGCCCCAGCCCCAGTTCAGCACATAGTCCGGGCGGTTCTGGCGGATCTGCAGCCAGGTCGCCTTCTGTTCCACGCCCGGATGCGTCACCGGCAGCAGGCTCAGCTGGAAGCCGTGCATCTTCGAGCGCTCTTCCAGCAACGGGATCGGCTCCTTGCCAAACGGGCTGTCGTGGTACACCAGCGCAATCTTCTTGCCGCGCAGCTTGTCAAAGCCACCTTCCTTCTTGGCGATATGCTGGATCAGCGTGTCAGCCGCCACCCAGTAGGTTCCCGACAGCGGGAAGTTCCACTTGAATACGCCACCGTCCTGCGATTCGCTGCGGCCATAGCCGGCGGTGATCAGCGGGATCTTGTCGATCGGTGCCTTTTCGGTCAGCGCAAAGGTGATGCCGGTGGACAGCGGCTGGAACACCGTGGCGCCGCCGTTCTTGCCTTTCAGGCGCTCATAGCACTCGACGCCGCGGTCGGTGGCGTAGCCGGTTTCACACTCTTCGAACGACACCTTCACGCCATTGATGCCGCCGCGCGCGTTGGTGAGCTTGAGGTAGTCGATGTAGCCGTTGGCGAACGGCACCCCGTTGGGCGCGTAGGCGCCCGTGCGGTACACCAGCGCCGGGAAGAACTGCTCCTTGGCCTGGGCATGGGCCACGGAGGTGGTGAGAGCGCCTGAAAGCCCGGCGGCAATCACGCTGGCGGCTAGGACGATTTGACGAAGCTTCATGGTTTGTCTCCTGAAAAGGTGAAGCACAAGGGAACCTGAAAAGTAAACGCAAACTGCTCGATAGGTGTCAGGATTGACCCTCACGAATCAGTGGGGGAAGGGCCACAGGCGCAGCTTCTGCTTGCCAATGGACCAGAGTCTGGCCAGGCCGTGCGGCTCGACGATGAGGAACCACACAATCAGGGCGCCGAAAATCATGAATTCGGTGTGCGAAATGGCGGCGGTGGAAATCACCACGCCAAACAGCCCACCGGCCCAGGGCAGGAACTGGTTCAGGAACACCGGCAGGACCACGATGAACGCCGCGCCAAAGAAGCTGCCCATGATGGAGCCCATGCCGCCGATGATCACCATGAACAGCAGCTGGAACGAGCGGTCGATCGAAAACGCCGCCGGCTCCCAGGAACCCAGGTGCACAAAGCCCCACAGCGCACCGGCCACGCCCACGATGAACGAGCTCACGGCAAAGGCGCTGAGCTTGGCGTACATCGGGCGGATGCCGATCACGGCGGCGGCCACGTCCATGTCGCGGATGGCCATCCATTCCCGGCCAATGGCCGAACGCACCATGTTCTTGGCCAGCAGCGCGAACACAACGAGGAAGCCCAGGCAGAACAGGTACTTGTCGGCCGGGGTATTGACGGTCCAGCCCAGAACCTTCAAGTTGGAGACCGACACCGAGCCCGACGCCGTGTTGTTGGTGAACCAGCCGATGCGCAGGAACGCCCAGTCGCAGAAGAACTGCGCCGCCAGCGTGGCCACGGCCAGGTACAGGCCCTTCACGCGCAGGCTCGGAATGCCGAAAAAGATGCCGACCAGCGTGGCGAAGAAGCCGCCGGTCAGAAGCGCCGCGATCAAGGGCATGCCCTCGATGCGTATGTAGGTGTTGTAGGCCATGTAGGCCCCCACTGCCATGAAGGCGCCGGAGCCCAGCGAGATCTGGCCGCAATACCCCACCAGGATATTCACGCCCAGCGCCGCCAGCGACAGGATCAGGAACGGGATCAGGATGGCGCGCAGCATGTATTCGTCCACCAGCATCGGCACGCCAATGAACGCGAACGCGATGATCGCGAGAATGACCCAGCGGTCCTGCGCGATCGGGAAGATCTGCTGGTCGGCGCGGTAGGTGGTCTTGAACTGGCCGTTTTCTCTGTAGAGCATGGTTGTTCTTCTTTACACGCGGTCAATGATCTTTTCGCCGAACAGCCCCTGGGGCCTGAACAGCAGGAACACAAGCGCCAGCACATAGGCGAACCAGATTTCAATGCCGCCCCCCACATAGGGGCCAAGGTAGACCTCCGACAGCTTCTCGCCCACGCCGATGATCAGCCCGCCAATGATGGCGCCCGGCACGGACGTCAGGCCGCCCAGGATGATCACCGGCAGCGCGCGCAGCGCCACCGTGGTCAGCGAGAACTGCACCCCCAGCTTGGAGCCCCAGATGATGCCGGCCACCAGCGCGGTGATGCCCGCGACGAACCACACAATCACCCAGATCCGGTTGAGCGGAATGCCGATGGACTGCGCGGCCTGGTGGTCGTCGGCCACGGCGCGCAGCGCGCGGCCGGTGCTGGTCTTCTGGAAGAACAGCGACAGCACGGCCACCAGCACGGCGGCCACGCAGGCGGCGTACACGTCTTCCATGTTCACCAGCACCCCCCCCTGGAAGGTGCCTTCCAGCAGGAATATCGGGTCCTTGGGCATGCCGACGTCAATCTTGTAGATGTCGCTGCCAAAGATGGTCTGGCCCATGCCGTCCAGAAAGTAGGTGATGCCCAGCGTCGCCATCAACAGCGTCACGCCCTCCTGGTTGACCAGATGCCGCAGCACCAGCCGCTCGATCAGCCAGGCCAGCACGAACATGAGTGCCGCCGCCAGCGCAAAGGCGATCAGGTTGCCGAGGAACTTGCTGTCCAGCCCGAGCCAGCCGGGCACCCACTCGGCAAAGCGGGCCATGGCCAGCGCGGCAAACAGCACCATCGCGCCCTGGGCAAAGTTGAACACGCCCGACGCCTTGAAGATCAGCACAAAGCCCAGCGCCACCAGTGAATACAGCATGCCGGCCATCAGGCCGCCCAGCAGTGCTTCCAGAAAAAATGCCATGTTGTCGTGCTCCTCAGTGGCTCGTGCCCAGATAGGCCCGGATCACTTCTTCGTTGTTGCGCACTTCGTCCGGGGTGCCGTCGCCGATCTTCTTGCCGTAATCCAGCACCACCACGCGGTCGGAGATGTCCATCACCACGCCCATGTCGTGCTCGATCAGCACCACGGTCGTGCCGAATTCGTCGTTCACGTCCAGCACGAAGCGGCACATGTCCTGCTTTTCCTCGACGTTCATGCCGGCCATGGGTTCGTCCAGCAGCAGCACCTGCGGCTGCATGGCCAGCGCGCGGCCCAGGTCCACGCGCTTTTGCAGGCCATAGGGCAGCTGGCCCACGGGCGTCTTGCGGTAGGCCTGGATTTCCAGGAAGTCGATGATGCGTTCGACGTATTCGCGGTGGGCGATTTCCTCGCGCTCGGCCGGGCCGATGCGCAGCGCCTGCAGGAACAGGTTGCTCCTGATGTGCAGGTTGCGCCCGGTCATGATGTTGTCCAGCACGCTCATGCCCTTGAACAGCGCCAGGTTCTGGAAGGTGCGCGCAATGCCCATCTCGGCCACCTGGCGCGAGTTCATGTGCCTGAACGCCTGGCCGCGGAAGTTGATGGTGCCCTGCTGCGGCTGGTACACGCCGTTGATGCAGTTGAGCATGGAGCTCTTGCCCGCGCCGTTGGGGCCGATGATGGCGCGGATCTCGTGCTCGCGCACGTCAAAGCTGATGTCCGTCAGCGCCTTGACGCCGCCGAACGCGAGGGAAATGTTCTGGACGTCCAGGATGACGTCGCCAATCTTTTTTGTCATATCAGGCCGCCGCCTTTACGGGCGCGAAGGTTTTCGCATCCATGATCTTCAGCGTGGCGCTCACGCTGCCGGTGCGTCCGTCCTCGAACTTCACCTGTGTTTCCACGTACTGCTCGGTCTTGCCGCCGTACAGCGCGTCCACCAGCACGTCGTATTTGTCGGCGATGTAGCCGCGGCGGACCTTGTTGGTGCGGGTCAGCTCGCCGTCATCGGCGTCCAGCTCCTTGTGCAGCACCAGGAAGCGGCTGACCTGGCTGCCCGCCAGCAGCGCGTCGGCGGCCAGGTCGGCGTTGACCTTTTCCACGCATTCGCGGATGAGCTGGTACACCTCGGGCTTTTGCGCCAGGTCGGTGTAGCCGGCGTAGGGCAGGTTGCGCCGCTCGGCCCAGTTGCCTACCGCGTCGAAGTCGATGTTGATCATCACGCAGACCTTCTCGCGCCGGTCGCCGTAGGCCACCACTTCCTTGATGTGCGGGAAGAACTTGAGCTTGTTCTCCACGTATTTGGGCGCGAACATCGCGCCGTCGTTGGCGCCGCCCATGAGGCGGCCCACGTCCTTCACGCGGTCGATGATCTTCAGGTGACCCTGCGCGTCCAGGAAGCCCGCGTCGCTGGTGTGGTACCAGCCGTCGGCGGTCAGCACCTCGGCCGTGGCCGTGGGGTTCTTGTAGTACTCCTTGAGCAGGCCGGGTGACTTGACCAGGATCTCGCCGTTGTCGGCCACCTTGATCTGCACGCCGTCAATCGGTATGCCCACGGTGTCGGCGCGCGCCTGGTTGTCCGGCTGCAGGCAGACGAACACGGCCGTCTCGGTGGAGCCGTACAGCTGCTTGAGGTTGATGCCGATGGAGCGGTAGAAGGTGAACAGGTCGGGGCCGATCGCCTCGCCCGCGGTGTAGGCCACGCGCACGCGGCTCATCCCCAGGTTGTTGCGCAGCGGGCCGTACACCAGCAGGTTGCCCAGCATGTACTTGAGCTTGTCCAGGCCGCTCACGGGTTTGCCGTCCATCAGGCTGGGGCCGACCTTGCGCGCCACGTCCATGAAGGCGTGGAACATGCGGCGCTTGATCGCGCCCGCGTCTTCCATGCGGATCATCACCGTGGTGAGCAGGCCTTCAAACACGCGCGGCGGCGCGAAGTAGTAGGTGGGGCCGACTTCCTTCAGGTCGATCATCACCGTGCCGGCGGACTCCGGACAGTTCACCACATAGCCGCAAGCCAGCCACTGCGCATAGCTGAAGATGTTCTGGCCGATCCAGGCCGGCGGCAGATAAGCCAGCACCTCCTCGTCGCTGGTCAGCCTGTCAAACGCGGCGCCCGCGCGGGCGCGATCCAGCAGCGTGTTGTGGGTGTGCACCACGCCCTTGGGGTTGCCCGTGGTGCCCGAGGTAAAGAACATCGCGGCCACGTCGTGCGGGTGGGCACGGGCCACCTCGGCCTGCACAAACCCGGGGTGCTGCGCGGCAAAGGCGGCGCCGGCTTCAATCAGGCTGTCCAGCGAGGCCAGGCCGTCCTCGGTGTAGTTGCGCAGGCCGCGCGGGTCGTCAAAGAAGATGCGCGTGAGCTGCGGGCACTGTTCGCGCGCCTCCAGCAGCTTGTCCACCTGCTCCTGGTCTTCGGCAAAGGCAAAGCGCACGTCGGCGTTGTTGATGGGGAAGACGCATTCAGCGGCCACCGCGTCCTGGTACAGCGGCACCGGAATCGCGCCCAGCGACTGCGCGGCCAGCATGGTGGCGTACAGGCGCGGGCGGTTGCCGCCCACCAGCACCATGTGCTCGCCGCGCGCCAGGCCGGCCTGGTGCAGGCCGCAGGCAATGTGCTCCACCAGGCGGGCCAGATCCGCCCAGGTCATGGTCTGCCAGATGCCGTATTCCTTCTCGCGCATGGCGGGCGCCGTCGGCCGGGCCTTCGCGTGCTGCGCGAGCAGCTGGGGAAAGGTTGTCTCCATGGGGCTCAAAACCATTCTTTTGTGATCGACTGGACAGGATGCTAGGCCTGCCTTTGACGTTATGTTGTCTTTGCGACGACAATTTGCGGGATAGTCCTAGTAGGGGAGTCCCTTGCGTGGACCGGCCCGGCTCAACGGATGAACCGTCCGTCGCGGCCCACCATGGTCAGCTCAATGAAGCGCGAGGCATTTTTGCCGGGCTCGCTGAAGCTGGCTTCGAATCCGCCCAGATCGTGGCGCTTGAGGTTCCAGGTGGCGTCAATGAATGAGGCGCGCGTGGGGCTGCGTCCGGCGCGGCGCAGCGCCTCTGTAAACACCCGTGCGTTGATGTAACCCTCCAGCGCCAGATGCGACGGCTCCAGTGTGACGCCCGCGGCTTTCCAGGCCTGCTGGAACTCCCGTACCACCGGCACCACCGTATTGCCTGGCGACGGCACCACCTGCGACACCGCAATGCCCGTGGCGTCATCGCCCAGCGCCTTCAGCGTGGCGGCCGAGCCCATGATGGACAGCGCGTACAACGGCAGGCCGCGGCGCTGCTGGCGGATGGCCTTGACGAAATCAATGGTGGGCTTGCCCGCGAGGCCGACCAGCACCGCCTCGGGGTTGGCGGCTGCCAGCGTGGCGGCGGCAGTGGCGGCGTCCGAGCCATTGTTTTCCACGGTCACGGCCGTGGCGCCGCTGATCTTGTGCCTTTCCAGGGCCAGCCTGGCGCCCTCGTGCACCTCCTTGCCAAACGCGTTGTTCTGGTAGGCAATGGCGATGCGCTTGATGCCGATGGTGGCCAGGTGCTGTACCAGTTGCTCGGCCTCGTCGGGGTAGCTCGCGCGGATGTTCATCACGTTGCGCACCCTGGGCCGGGCCAGCAGCGCGCCGCTGAACGGCGCGAAAAACGGTATGCCCGAATCGATCACCTTGGGCAGCATCGCCTCGATCATGGGCGTGCCCATGCAGTTGAACAGCGCAAAGCTGGCCTTGTCGGCCAGGAACGAATCGACGTTGGCGACCGCGCGCTTGACGTCATAGCCGTCGTCCTGCACGACCAGATCAATCTTGCGGCCATTCACGCCGCCAGCCGCGTTCACCGCCGCAAAGCAGGCGCGCGCGCCCTGGTGCATGGCCTGGCCCAGGTCGCCCAGCGGACCGGTCAGCGCAATGGACTGGCAGATTTTCAAGGGCGCGGTGTCCTGCGAACGCGCCGACATGGGGGTCAACAGCGGCAACACAGCCAGGTGGCCCAAGAGGGTGCGGCGGCGCAGGGTCGGGGAAACTTGCAAATTCACGGGGATGCCTTTCATCAAGCGCGGTCTGAGGCCGGCGATGCTAGGCTTTCGATTGACGGAATTTTGTCCTTTCAACGACAATCATCGGGTGTCCCCTGTTGGGATTTACCCGGGCCAGAAAGGTTATTCACCGTGTCTTCCGACCTCTCGCTGCACCAGCGCAGGCGCTCTCCCACCGCGGACGAACTGGCCGGCATCCCCTGGCTGCAGCTGCTGCAGCCAGCCGAGCGCACCCATGCGGTGGCCCAGTTGATGGTGGGCGATGCGCTGCCCGGCGATCATGTGTGCCGCCTGGGCAAGCCCGTGACCTACTGGTTCGGTGTGGTGGAAGGCTTGCTCAAGATGAGCAGCGACAACGCCCAGGGCCAGAGCATTACCTTCAGCGGCCTGCCCCCCGGCGGCTGGTTTGGCGAAGGCACGGCGCTCAAGCGCGAGGCCTACCGCTACAACATCCAGGCGCTGCGCAAGAGCGTGGTGGCCGGGCTGCCGGTGGACACCTTCCACTGGCTGCTGGACCACTCCATCGGCTTCAACCGGTTTGTGATGAACCAGCTCAACGAGCGGCTGGGCCAGTTCATCGCGGCGCGCGAAATCGACCGCCTGAACAACCCCGACGTGCGCGTGGCCCGCAGTCTGGCCGCGCTGTTCAATCCCGTTCTGTTCCCGGGCGTGGGCGAGATCCTGCGGATCACGCAGCAGGAACTGGCCTACCTGGTGGGCCTGTCGCGCCAGCGTGTGAACGAGGCGCTGGCGGCGCTGGAGGCCCAGGGCAGCATCCGCGTGGAATACGGCGGCCTGCGCATCCTGGACCTGGGGGCGCTGCGCTCCAGCGTGACGTCCAGGACAATCCAAAGACAATAGCGCACCGCCCCAGCTCCCCGGCCTTGCGCCACCAAACCGACGCCCGATGACAGTACCCGCCGCTCCCACCGGAACTTCCCGCCTGAACAAACGCATGGCCGAGCTGGGCATGTGCTCGCGCCGCGAGGCCGACGACTGGATCGCCCGGGGCTGGGTGCGCGTGAACGGCCAGGTCGCGCCCATGGGCCTGCAGGTTTTGCCCGACGCCCGCATCGAGGTGGACCCCCAGGCCCGCGGCCAGCAACAGCAGCAGGTGACCATCCTGCTGCACAAGCCCATGGGCTACGTCAGTGGCCAGGCCGAAGACGGGCACGAGCCCGCGGTGACCCTGGTGCAGGCGCGCAACCAGTGGAAGGGCGACACCTCCAGGACGCGCTTTTCACCCGCGCAACTGCGCGGGCTGGCGCCGGCCGGGCGGCTGGACATTGATTCGGTGGGCCTGCTGGTGCTGACGCAGGACGGCCGCGTGGCGCGCCAGCTGATCGGCGAAGACTCCGGCATTGAAAAGGAATACCTGGTGCGCGTGACGTGGAGCAGCCCCCAGGGTGAGGTGGCAAGAGATGTGGACCAGGTATTTCCGCCCGCCCAGCTGGCACGGTTGCGCCACGGCCTGAGCCTGGACGGCCAGCCACTGAAACGCGCCCAGGTGGACTGGCAAAACCCCGAGCAGCTGCGTTTCGTGCTGACCGAGGGCAAAAAACGCCAGATCCGCCGCATGTGCGAGCAGGTGGGGCTGAAGGTGGTGGGACTCAAACGCATCCGCATTGGGCGTGTCGTTCTAGGCCAGTTGCCCGTAGGGCAGTGGCGCTACCTGGGGCTGACCGAACGCTTCTAGAAGCTTGACAAATAGACATATTTGCATAAATATGCAGATATGCGTACCAGCCTCGACTTCCCAGACCCCTTGTTTCGTCACCTCAAGGCGCGCGCCGCGCTGGAGGGCACGTCCCTGCGCGATCTGGTGCTGAGCCTGATTGAGCAGGGCCTCAATGCCCCGCCGCGCGCTGCAGCCCCCGGCCCCGCCGAGCTTCCCAGCCTGAGCCTGGGCGCGCCCATGGCGCTGGCCGCCAGTGAACTGAGCAACGCCCGCCTGAGCGAGTTGCTTGATGAGTAAGCGCTACCCTCCAGCTGTACCCACACCGCCGCTTGTCGCGCGCGAAGCCCCGGGGGTGCCTTGGTCCGTGTCAACCGGTGACCTGCCCGACATCAACGTCTGGCTGGCGCTGGCCGTGCAGGAACATCCGCACCATGCCACCGCGCGCGGCTACTGGTCTGATGTGCAGGCCGGCGGCACGTCGTTGTGGTTTTGCCGCGTGACCATGCTGGGGCTGGTGCGCCTGCTGTGCCAGCCCAAGGTCGTGGGCGACGGCGCGCTGATGCCGGGCGCGGCCTGGGCTGCCTACCAGCGATTTCGCGCCGTGACCGGGGTAGGGCTGCTGGGCGAGCCCGAGGGTTGCGATCTGCAATTGCACGCCCTGGTCGCGCAGTCGCCACTGCCCGCGCGCCTGTGGACAGACGCTTACCTGGCCGCGCTGTCGCGCGCGGCGGGCCTGCGGCTGGTGACCTTTGATCGGGACTTTCACCGCTTTGCGCTGGAGCGTGTGCTGGTGCTTGATGACGGCGGGAACAAGGAGACACCATGATCGCCACGCTGGCGCAGATCATGGGCGAGCAGGCGTTTTCGGGTTTGGCAAATGGCGCCATGACAAATACCCCGTCAAGACCGTGGCCCCCTGCGAGGGCACGGGCTACGAGGTCGGCGGCATTGCCATCGTCAAGGGCGCCCGCAACAAGGAGGCCGCGCGACGCTACTACGACTTCCTCATGAGCGCCGACGGCCAGGCTGTCGGCGGCCGTGCCGGCAGCCTGCAGGCGCCGGCCAACAAGACCTTCAAGCCGGACCCGCGCATTCCGTCCATGGACGGCGTGAAGCTCATCAGCTACGACTTCGCCAGGTACGGATCAGCCGCCGAACGCAAACGCCTGATCGAGCGCTGGACCAAGGAGGTGGAGGCCATCCCGCGCTGAAGCCCCCGTGCGCGGAAAAAGGGCTTCAGTAGGTGATGGTCAGCACATGCGCCTGGGTGTCCGAGCAGGTGGCGCTGGCGCATGTGCCTGACTGCCCCGCTGCCATCGTGCCCGTCAATGTGACAGCCTGATCCGCCCCTGTGCCGGTGCCGGAGTTCGGGCTCAGGCCCAAGGTGTAGCTCAGGCCCAGCAAGGTGCCCCCTGCCGGGCTGACGGCAAGGCTCCAGGGCAGGCTGGTGCTGCAGCGCAGATCGAACGACTGACTCAGAACCTGTGGCGTGGCGCTGAACGAGGTGTAGTTGAACACCATGCTGGCCGGGAAGGTATTGAACACGCATTGATTGGTGACGCCAACGGTGTAGTTCAGCGGCACCGACGAAGTCAGCACACCTGCATTGGTGCCAGGGTACTGGGCAAACACCTGCACCACGTCCGTGTAGCTGCCGGCCGTGGGGTTGCCCTGATTGCCGCGCACCCGTATGCAGTAGCCCCAGGTGTCCGACGCGGTGAGCGCGGTGCCGAAGTCCAGCGTGTCGCGTATCACCTGGGTGTTGCCCGTCGCGGGCGCGGTCCAGTTGGTGTTGTTGCCGCAGCTTGCGGCGCCGCCCACCGTCGTGCCCCGGCGCAGGAAGTAGTCCAGCCGGTTGCCCGACGTGCCCCGGCGCACGCGGCGCTGCGTGCCGTTGGGGTTCAGGCCGTTGTCGGCCTTGATGCGGTAGGTCAGCGTGTTGGCGTCGGCCGAGTCGCGCGTGCAGGTGATCGTGACGGTGCCGTTGGCGTCCTGGTTGACCGGGCTTGTGGTGTACAGCACGCCCACGCCAGTGACGGACACATTGCAGTCGTAGGCGGCCCAGGCCGGCGCACTGGCCAGCAGGCCCGCGGTGGCCAGCAGGCCCATGCGGCGGGTATGACGTGAGTGGGGCTTCATGGCGGTGTGGCGGCTGGAATGTCAGTAGGTGATGGTGATGGCATGGGACTGACTGGCGCTGCACGAGGCGGTGGCGCAGGTTCCGGACTGACCGGCCGGCAACGTTCCGGTGAGCAGCACGGGTTGGTCCGCGCCCGTGCCGGTACCCTCATCGGGTGTCAGGTCCAGCGTGTAGCTCAGGCCCATGAGTGTGCCGCCGGGCGGGGAGAGCGCGACGCTCCAGGGCAGTGAGTCATTGCAGCGCACCTCGAGCGTCTGCATGGAAACCTGCGGAGAATCCGCGAAAGACGTGTAGTCGAACTGCATGGACGAGGGCGGCGTGCTGAACACGCACTGGTTGCCCACGCCCACGCGGTAGTCCAGCGGCACCGACGACGTCAGGGCGCCGGCGTTGGCGTCCGGATACTGCGCAAACACCTGCACAACATCGGTGTAGGAGCCGCCGGTGGGGTTGCCCTGGTTGCCGCGCACCCGTATGCAGTAGCCCCAGGTGTCGGATGCCGTCAGCGACGTGCCGAACGCCAGGGTCCCCCGGATGGTTCTGTTGCCGCCGTTGGGCGCTGCCCAGTTTGATGTATTGCCGCAACTGGCGCTGCCGCCCACCGTCGTGCCGCGGCGCAGGAAGTAGTTCAGCCGCTTGTTCGTGGCACCCAGTCGCACGCGCCGCTGCGTGCCGTTGGGGTTCAGGCCGTTGTCGGCCTTGATGCGGTAACCCAACGTGTTGGCATCGGCGCTGTCGCGCGAGCAGGTGATGGTGACGGTGCCGTTGGCGTCCTGGTTGACCGGGCTCGTGGTGTAGAGCACGCCCACGCCGTTGACCGATACGTTGCAGCTGTAGGCGGCGATCGCCTGCCCGGAGGCCGCCGCCAGCAGCAGCAACAGGGCGCTGGCGGGCAGTGGGCATCGCCCAGGGAAACATTTCATCGCTTGACTCCTGAACAGGTGAGTGGCCCGATCCGAGCGATTTCATCGAGCGCGCCCGGGGGCAGATCGAACTTGACTGTGCAACTGGCGCCTTTCCACTGGATGCGCAGCGTGTTGGCGCTCTGCAGGCCGGTGATGAAGGCCTCCCCGCGGCGTGCAACGAAAAACTCCTGCTTGTCTCCGGCAAGCTCCACGGGCGCGCCCGCGGGCGCCGGCTCGCCGTCGTCCAGCACGATGCGCAGAAGAGCCGCCCGGCCGGAGCGCACCGGGAACACGACCTTGACGCCGCTGCGCCAGGGTGGCACGGCAATCTGCTCGATGTTGTCGATCTCGGCGCTGATCGGCAGTTCGCTGGGGTCCAGCCGGATGCTGTTGCGCTGGTACGGGATCAGCCGCGGCAGCAAGGCCTGTCCACGGGCATCGGTGCGCGTCAGCGCGCCGCCCTGGAAGCCGACGCCCACGTCCGGATAGTCCTTGACCTCCACCAGCGCAAAGCTGTCCTGCAGATAGCGCGAGCGGAACAGCCCCCCGTCAATGAAGATGAGTCCGCCCTGAGCGCCCAGCCGCACGGTCTGCTGGTCGGCCGACACACTGGTATCGGCGGTCAGCAGCATCTTGTCGCCCTGATAGTAGGCGCCGCCCTCGGCGTAAGGCCGCGTGCGGCGTATGCCGGCCAGCGCGCGCCAGCCAAGCCCGGTTTCGCTGGTCAGGCCTTTGCTGACGCTGCTGTAGCCTTCGGTCAGGCCGGGGCGGCTGGAAAAGCTGGTTGATGAATTGATCTGGTTGCCAAGGGGCAGGGTCAACGTCGCACCAAACGAGGTACCACTGCTGGCGCCATTGGCGCGCGAGGCACTGAGGGTCAGCGCACCCCGTTCCCCGACACGGATCGAATAGTTGGCGCTGTAGGTGGTGATCGTGCCCCGGTCATAGGTGGCCAGGCGCGCCAGCCCCACCCCTATCGACCCCAGCGACTCCGAGGTGTACGCATAGCTGGCCGACAGCTCCAGCCTGTTGGGCAGCGTGGCGGCGTCCAGGCCCAGCGTGCGGTAGCTTTTGCTGGCCCCTTCGGCCCGCAACGAAAAGCCGTGGCGCAGGCTGTCGTTTTCCACGCCCAGCAGCCATTCATGGCCGCGCCCGGCATCGCGGTCATGGCTCAGCGCCAGCGCCGCCTGACCCAGCGATTGCAGCGGCAGCGCAAAGCTGGCGCCAACGCCGGCACTGCGGCGCCGGCGCGCCACCTCGCCGCGGGCTTCCAGCGTGAACACGTTGCTGATGCCGCGCCGCCAGATGCCGCTGGTAAAACCCTCGCCATAGTTGGCGTTGTCCAGGCCCAGGTTGCGCCGTGTGGCGCCCGCCTCGATGCTCCAGTCGGTCAGACCCTGCTCGAGCAGGCTTGCATGGGTGAAAAACGGCTGGACGATCACCGTTTCACGTCCGAGCACGTCCCGCACGACCAGCCGGGCCTGTCCTGCACCGGTCAGCAACGGGAAATTGTCGATGGCAAATGGCCCGGCCGGCACGTTGGACGTCTGGCGCAGCACGTCATTGATATACAGCTCCACGGTGCTGGGCGCGCTGGAGGTGCCCGTCAGCGTGGGAATCGGCTGGCCCAGAAAGCCAGGCGTCAAGGCGAAATTGCGCGACAGCTGGATGCCGCCGAAGTAGGTCGCGCGCCCGCTCATGCCCGCGCGCGTGGAGCTGTCGCCCAGCCGCAGCGTGAGGTTGCTGTCGGGGAAGTCGCGCACAAACGTTGATTCCAGACGGCGCACGCTGCGCGGCAGCGTCGGGTCGTTGCTGGTCAGGTTGCGGGCAACGTAGCTGGAGGTCAGCACGCCCAGCCGGCTTGAAAAGCCCAGCTCCGTGAGCGCGCCCAGATCGCGCGTTGTGGCGGCGTTGCGGCTGCTGGTCTGCGTCAGGCTCGTGTCGAAGTTGAGGAAAGTGGCCGGCACGGCGGGGGTGAGTTCAGGCCGCTCCTCGACTTCCGTGACCACGCGGGTCGCCGCAAAGGCCGCGGGCGAAAACACCAGATCCATCGACTGGTTGGCGAAGTTCAGCCGCGACTGGAAGCCAGGCACCGAGGACAGCGGATACCAGGCCTGATCGCGGTAGGTCACCGACTCGGCGTTCGGGCGGCGCCTGACCCGCCATTCATCAAAGGCTTCGGCGGGCGCGAACAGCATGCCGTTGCGCTCCAGCAGGGTCCAGGTGCCACCCGGGCCGCCGTTGACGGTGACCTCCAGCGGCAGCAGGCGACCCGGAGGCGTGGTGGACGCGGCGGGGGGCTGGGCGGCGGAAGCGCCGGCCGGTGCCGCAGCAGGCTGGCCCAGCGCACAGGAAATGCAACCTGCCGCCAGCAGTGCTGCGCTCAGGGGGGGGAGTTGAAGGTGCGCTGCATGGCCTCTGGGCATTGGTCCCTGGCGTCACGGCAGCGTGACGTTGAAAACTTGTTGCTTGAAATCGTCAAACACCACGGTGAGCTGGGCCGGCCCGGCCGCGGCGGCGCCGTCGGTCTTGAGCGCAATGGGCTTGCGCGCACCGGGCAACACGTAGCTGCCACCCTGGAACTGGCCCAGCACTTGCCCGCCACGCTGCAAGGAGATTTCGCGGATCTGGGCGTAAGCGCTGCCCGTGTTGGCGCAGACAGCCTGCACCGACTGCGCATCGGGCCGCGCGACGTCGCAGGCCAGATCGCGCTTGGCCACCGGTGGCGTGATGAAGACCGGCAGGCTCAGGGCCAGGGCAATCGGCACTTCCATGGCGTTGTCGCGCGGCGCGGTAGCTTCGGGCACCTCGCGCACCACCATGCGGTAGGTCAGTTCCCGGCTGGCGTCCGCGGGTTTGAGCAACGCCAATCGGACCACCTGCCGGGCCTTGGGCGCCAGCTTGATGATGGGCGGCGACAGGATCAGGTCCTCTGTCAGCTTGAGATCGTCCGTGCCATCAGCCTTCTGGGTCCACACATTGATGTCCGCCTGCAGGGCCACGACGGTGTCACCCTCGTTCACCAGCGTGATGGCCACCGCGCGGTCACGCGGCTTCATGAAGATGCGTACGGGGGTGACCGAAAACACTCCCGCGAAAGCGGGTGCCACGAGTGCCAGCAGCAGGCTTGCAGCGGTGACCCGCACGAACAGGAGCTTTGAGGTATTCATGCTCAAAAGCTTACCAACATTTCCAGGGGGGCATCCAGACCATTGACGTTGAGGATCCGCAGCGCCGTGACGGTGCCGGCGCCAATGTTCATTCCGAACGCGGCGGCCATGGCCGGCAACGGCAAGCCCGGGCCAAAGTTGAAGCGGTGCGCCGCGCCATGCGTTCCGGCGAATGGCTGCCCTGGCGCGGCCTCGATGCTCACGAACTGGCCACTGGAACACACCACGCGCACCGTTGCGTTGGTGGCGCCACTGGCCGACGCGCTCGTGCAGATGCCTGAAGGCGGCACGCTGGCGGCCAGCCCTGCGCCCGGCAAGGGGGCCACGCCGACGGGGGGGGTGGCAGGTTGCGGATTGACGGGCACCGGCGTGGGCACGGGCGCCGGACCGCCAGCGCCGGCATCGGGTGGAACGACGGGCGGCACAACCCCGCCCGGATTGGCCGGCAAAGGGGCCGGGTCAGCGCCACCCCCGCCGCCCGGTGTGGGCAGGCCGGTGTGCAGCACGATCTGCACCTGGAAGAAGGCCGACGACGTTCCTGCCATGCAGATGGCCGCGCTGACGCCTATGGCGACGCCACAAGCCAGTGAGCGCAGGAGCGGCATTCGGCGCCCCGGACGATCAGTAGGTGATCGTCAGCGTACGCTGCTTGTTCGCGGATGCAGCGTTGGTACAGGTGGCCGTGGCGCAGGTGCCGGCCTGGTTGGCCGCCATGCTGCCGGTGATGGTCACGTTCTGGTTGGCACCGGTGCCGGCGGCCGGAACGGCGCCCAGGGCCAGCGTGTAGGCCAGGTTGGTGGCGGCGTCGGTCACGGACGTGGAGTCCAGCGTGATCGAGGTGATCGGCAGCGTGTTGGTGCAGCGCACGTTGAACGAGCTGCTGAACGTGGCTGCCGTGGCCTGGAACGAGGTGTACGTGAATGCGGCGGTCGGCGACGACGCGATTTCGCAGGCCGAAGTCAGGTTGATCGTGACGTCAAAGTTGCCGGTAGCGGTGGCGGCCTGGGCAGACATGCCGGCGGCGGCAATACCGAGCAGGGCGGCGAGAGCGAGCTTTTTCATAATCAATCTCCTTAAACAGGAAGTTCCAACGGTGATCAGACTGTAGCCGCGTTGAAAACACTTTGCAACCTAAAAAACCTATTCAAATCAACGAGTTACAAATTAAAGTTTGAACAAATGGATAATTTGTCACGAAAAGTTACGCGTATGTGCCGATGAGCGGTGCCGACGGCGCGACAGGCGGTTTGTGCCCCCTACCGAAGTCTCGTAGCCCGCTCTTGCATCTAACGGCCATCTAATTCCGGGCGTCGACCATTCGGGCATCCCCTGCGAACCTGGAGAGTCTTTCCATGAGCCCCTTGACCGACCCGGCCGTGCTGGCCCTTTTGTCCCTCACCGCGCTGGCGCTGTTGTGCGCCGCCGCCTTGTGGGGGCATGCCAGGTTGCGCGAATACCGGTGGGACAATCCGCCGCCGCGCCGCAGGGGCGGTTGAAAGGAACGGGGTATGCGCGTATTGCTGGTTGAAGACGACGACATGATCGGGCGCAGCCTGTCGCAGGCGCTGGAATCCAACGGCTGGTCGGTCGATTGGGTCAAGGACGGCCTGCTGGCGCAAAGCGCGCTGGCCGATGGCGATTACGCCTGCGTGCTGCTGGACCTGGGCCTGCCCAAGCGCGACGGCACCGAGGTGCTGGCCAAGGCCCGGGCCCAGGGCAACACCACCCCGGTGCTGGTGCTGACCGCGCGCGACGGCCTGGACGACCGCATCGCCGGGCTGGACCTGGGCGCGGACGACTACCTGCTAAAGCCCTATGAATTCCGCGAACTGCTGGCGCGCATGCGCGCCGTGATCCGCAGGCGCGACGGCGCGGCGCATTCACTGATCGGCGGCGGCGACCTGCAACTGGACCTGACCACGCGCGAGGTGCTGGTGCGCGGCGAACGCTCGGCCCTGTCGGCGCGTGAATTTGCCCTGCTGCACGCGCTGCTGGAGCGCCCCGGCGCCATCCTGTCGCGCGAGCAGCTGGAAAACCGCATCTACGGCTGGGGCGAGGAAGTCATGAGCAATGCGGTGGATTGTTGATTTCCGAGCAAATCTGACCCCTTTGAGCTGAGTTTTTTCATCGAAATTTGACCCCTTGAATAAAGTCCCCTGCTTAACTTTTGAGCAGGGGGATCAAGGAGTGATCAAAGTGGGAACA
>JBFWUB010000034.1:0-38425 GCA_050247515.1 Ramlibacter sp.
ACTCGCCTCGGTGCTCGCGCACCATGCGGACAGCGCGTTCGCGGACTTCAGGGGGAAACTTGGGTGACTTCTTCATGGCTCAATCCTCTCAGAGAAAAGAGCCTCCTCAAATTCCGGGGCGGTTCACACCAGATCCGGTCATCGCCTTTGATCTTCATCCAAAAGTAGCTCAGTTCCGACCCGCTTCAATGGGGAATGCACGGCTACTGGCGCAGCGGGGGGTCTTCCTTTTTACGAACACAGCGTCTCCCGAATCAATGATCCGGTTCTTCCAAGACAAAGAAAAGAAAAACCTCATCGAGATCGTTGATTTACATCCATCCATGGCCCGCGAGGCTATCGCAGATCTACGTAGGATGGGGACAACCGCCGCGTCGTTGTTTCCTGGACTCGACGGCGTAGCCCAAGCGCTGAAGCACGAGTTGTTCTTTGCGTCGTAGATGGAAAGGATGTCGCCCTTCAGCGCGCCAGTTGCGCAATCCGCTCCAGCAGCTGCGCCAGCGGCGCCCGCTTGGAAATGCCGGGCCGCCCGCCCACCTGGCCCTGCAGGTCTTCTGTTTCCTGGGGTGAAACCAGCGCCGTCAGGTACAGCACCGGGATGAAGGCGGTGTCGGGGTCTTCGGTCAGCGCCGACGCCAGGTCGCCGCCGCTCATGCCGGGCATGTCGATGTCGCACAGGATCAGGTCGGGCTGTTCCTCGCGCGCCATGGCCACCACCTGCGTCGGGTCGGTGGTACTGATCAGGTCGTAATACTTCGCCAGCTTGACGACCAGGTACGAGACCACTGCTTCGTCGTCGTCCACCAGCAGGATTTTTTTCTTGTCACTCATGGTGCGGGCTCCTCAGCGGCGGCGCTCAGAATAGCACGCGCAATGCGTCCGCCATGGCAGCCAGTTCATCCAGGGACGCCTGCGCGGCCGCGGCCTCCAGCGCGCGACTGGCCTGCGCCGCGTCATGAAAGCCATACAGGCTGAAGCTGCCGGCCAGCTGGTGCGCGATGCGGCGCACCGTCTCGCGCTGCGCCTGCGCGATGGCCTGCGCCAGCTCGTCCAGCAGGACCCGGCGCGACGCGACAAAGCCCGCCATCAGCGGCGCCAGGTCCGGGTCTGCCCCGGCCTGCGCCGCGCCGGCAACGCCTGCCTGCAGGCCCATGAGCCGCGCCAGCGTGTCCAGCAGCAGCTCACGCGTCACCGGCTTGGTCAGGTAATGGTCGAAACCCGCCTCCAGGCAGCGGCGCTGCGTGGCCTCGTCGTCGTGCGACGACAGCGCAATGATGCGGCAGCGCGCCAGGCCTGACGCCCGCTCGTGGTCGCGCAAGCGGCCCACCGCTTCCAGCCCGCCCATGACGGGCATGTCCAGGTCCATGATGGTCACGTCGGGCCACGCGGCCTGCGCCATGTCCAGTGCCACGCGGCCGTTGATGGCCGTGGCCACCGTCAATGGCGGGCTGGGCAGGTAGCGGCGCACCACCAGCAGGTTGTATTCGTCGTCGTCCACCAGCAGCACCTGCAGGGCCGGCCATTGCAGCGGCGCCAGCGCCGCGGTGGCGCCCCGCTCCGCGGCGTGGCGCGCTGAGGCCGGCTGCGTGCCTTCGGGTGCGGCGCGCAGGCGCACTGTCAGCGTGGTGCCGCCGGCTTCAGACGTGTTCATGCTGATGTCGCCATCCTGCACGCGCGCCATGAGCCGCGCCGAGTAGGCGCCAAGACCGGTGCCGCTGGCCTTGCCGGCGGTCGCGTATTTCTGGAAGAACTGGTCGCGCACCGCCTCGGGCACGGCGCCATGGTTATGGATGGCCAGCAGCACCGACTGCCCAGGCTCGCCGGGCCCGATCGTCACAGTCACCGCCGCGCCTTCGGGCGACGCTTCCAGCGCGTTCTTGACCAGGTTGGCCAGCAGCGAATAGCACAGCAGTTCCTCGGCCCAGGCCAGCACGGGCGCACCCCGCGGCACCACCACGCGCAGCGCCACGCCCTTGGACGCCGCATGGCTGCGCAGGTCGGCCAGCACCTTGTCCAGCAGCTCACCCAGGTCCACCGCGTCGGGGCGGAAGATGTAGCTGCCGTTTTCCATCTTGTACAGGTCCAGCGACAGGTTGACCATGCTCAGGATGCGGTAGCCCGCGCGCTCCACCACGCCCAGCAGTTCGTCTTCTTCCGGGCTCAGCGCGCGTTCCCCGCGCAGCAGGCGCGGCACCGCAATGATGCTGTTCAGCGGCGTCTTGATGTCGTGGCGGCCGATGCGCTCGACCTCCTCGCGCAGGCGCACGTTGTCCTTCAGCGTTTCGTTCTGCCGCTCCAGTTGTGCGGCCTGGTCGGCGATCTGGTCGCGCTGCTGGCGCAATGCTTCCTGCTGTTCGTGACGCTCGCTGATGTCGATGACGGCGGCGATCCAGCGCGTGACGAATCCCTGCGCATCGCGCACGGCCATGCCGGCCACCTGCACCCATACATGGCTGCCGTCGGCACGTGACAGGCGGTATTCCTCGGGCGCATAAAAGCTGCCCTGCGGCCCCTCGGGGCCCTTGCCACGGATGAAGCGCACCCAGCGGGTGGTGATGCGCTCGCGGTCGTCGGGATGGATCATGACCTTGAAGTAGTCCGGCCAGCCCGACGTGTCCGCGTCGCCCGCATAGCCGCGGATTTCGCGAAAGCGCGGCGAGTAATAGGTGTCATGCGTGAGGCCGTCCCAGTCCACGATACCCACGCGGGCGCCGCGCACCACCAGATCGAGCCGGCGCTGCTCGGTCAGCAGGGCCTGTTCGGCGCGCTTGCGCTCGGAGATGTCGATGAACGAGCAGATGAAGCGCAGCGTGCGACCGTCGGAGCCGCACAGGCCGATGCCCTCGGCATGCACCCAGACCGTACCACCCGCCGCGTGCAGCAGCCGGTACTCCATGGGTGCAAATGGCCGCACCGCGCTGCGCACGTCGCGCCGGCGCAGCTGCGAAGTGAACCGCTCCCGCACATTGGCGCGATCGTCGGGATGCACCAGGTCGTAAAACGGCGGTACCGCCGCGCCGGCCTCGAGCGGCGGGTAGCCCACCATCTCGCGAAAGCGCCCGGACAGGCTCACGGTGCCGGCCACGGCATCCCAGTCCAGCAGCCCCGCGCCGGTGGCGCGTACCAGCAGGTCGGCACGCTCGCGCTGCTCCAGCGCACGCAGCTCTTCGGCCGACAGCGCCCGGGCGAACCGCTGCGCGAGCAGCACGCCGGGAGCCAGCGCGAAGAACAACATGCCCCAGGGCGCGAGCCCGTGTGAACGCAGGTTGGCAATGTTCAGGCTGTCGTGGGTGATGGCCGCCACCAGCACCAGCAGGCCCGCCAGCAGGACGCCGGCGCTGACGCTGCCGCGCAGCGCCGCGCGCGCCAGCGACACCACCAGGTACACAGCCACCACGGCGGAGCCGGCCTGCAGCAGCGGCACGGTCACGCCGAACAGGGACGCCGGCAGGGCAAGCACCAGCAATGCACTGCCAAAGCCCCAGACGGCCACCCAGCGCACCGGGGCTGCCGCCAGCACGTGCGGGTATTGCGCGCGCAGGAACAGCGTGAACAGGGTGGTGTTCAGGAACAGGCTGAGCAGCACGACCTTCAGGTACAGCGAAAAGCCCAGAGGCGCCAGCAAGGGCTCCAGCACGCGCTCGCCGCCCAGGGCGACGTAGACCGCAAACGACAGGCAGAACAGGCCGAAGTACAGCGGGCTGCGGTCGCTGCGCCGCGACAGGAAGAACAGCAGCGGCAGCAGGCTCATGACGGTCAGGCAGCCCAGCGCGAACAGGTCACGCGTCAGGCCGCGTTCGCGCAGGTCATGGATCTGCGCCTGCGTGCCCAGCACGATGCTGCGCGTCAGTCCACCTCGCGGCAACTCGAAGTTGGACACATGCGCCACGATGTTCAGCGGGCAGGCCGCGCCACCCAGTGCGGCAATCTGCTGGCGAACGGCGGGCCGCGCCTGCGCCTCGGTGGCGCCGGGCGTGCCCTGCTGCGCGACCATCCGGCCGTTCACCCACATCATCATGGCGCTGTGCTGCATGGGCAGCGACAGGGCCAGGTCCGCGGCTTCGCGGCATTCCACCCGCAACCGGTAGGTGCCGTGGCCCTTGCCGCCCCCCGCCACGTCATTCCAGGCGCCGGGCACGGCCAACGGCATGCCGCGTGGGGGCACCGCGCCATCCGCACGGTTCGCCGCTTCAAGGCGGCCCCACAGCAATTCCCATTCACCGTCCAGCGAAACAGTGCCGTCACGCCCGGGCACCCAGCCGGTCAGGTCCAGAACGCCGCCCGCGGCGCGCGCTGGCGCGCGGCCAGCTTCACCGCACCCGGCGGCGGCCAGCACGAGCAGCGCGGCCATCAGCCACGCTCCAGCGCGCACCAGGAATCCACACGACATGGGCGCAGGATACAGGGCCGATGGGGCCCCGCGCGCGGCGGGCCGCGCCCATCACGCCGCCATCACTGCGTCAGCGCGTCAATGCGTGAAATCAGCTCCGGCAGCGGCGCCTGCTTGGACACACCCGGGCGGCCACCCAGCATGCCATCCAGGTCATGCACTTCGTCCAGCGACACAATGGCCGTGAGGTACAGGATGGGCACCTGCGCCAGCCCGGGCTCGCGCGAGAGCGCATAGGCCAGGTCCCCGCCGCTCATGCCGGGCATGTCGATGTCGCACAGCACCAGGTCCGGCGGTTGGGACCGGGCCATGCGCAGCGCGGCGCGCGGGTTGGTGGTGGCGGACACCTCGTACAGCCCGCTCAAGCGGTGCGTCAGGAGGTTCACGATGATGCTGTCATCGTCAACAAGCAGGATTTTCTTGCGGGCGGCCAAAGCGGACTCCTTCTTCATCCCCGGCCTATCGGCATCACGGGGCGGAACTTGAGGCCCTGCTTCAATCGCGGGGCGTCGCGCGCAGCGTGCGGCTGAGCAATATCACCGGCAGCAGCCCCACCAGCACCAGCGCCAGCGACGGCAGCGCGGCCTCGCCCAGGCGCTCGTCACGCGCCAGCTGGTAGGCCACCACGGCCAGCGTGTCGGTGTTGAACGGGCGCAGCACCATCGTGGCGGGCAGCTCCTTCATGACGTCAACGAACACCAGCAGCGCGGCAGCGGCGGTCGAGCGGCGCAACAGCGGCCAGTGCACGCGAACCAGAAGGCCCAGGCCCGCCGTGCCCAGCATGCGGGCCGAATCATCAAAGCTCAGGGGGATGCGGGAGTAGCCGCTTTGCACCGACTGCAGCGCCACCGCGCAAAACCGCACCAGGTACGCCCAGACAATGCCCAGCACCGTGGCAGTCACCCAGTAGCCCGCGCTGGTCTGGGGCGCAGCCTGCTGCAGCCAGCCCACCGGCAGCAGCAGGCCCACCACGATCACCGCGCCCGGCACCGCGTAGCCCAGCCCCGCCAGCTGCACCACGCCGCGCGTCACCATGTCGGGCGCGCGGCGCAGGCTCCAGGCCAGCAGCAGCGCCAGGCCCACGGCCAGCGCGGCGCTGATGGCGCCCAGGCGGATACTGTTGAACGTCCATTGCACGAACTTGTCCCAGGGCAGCACCGACCAGTCGGCCGCCAGCGGCCGCAGCATGAACAGCACCGGCAGCACAAACCCCAGCAGCACCGGCAGCGCGCACACGGCCCAGGCCAGCAGCGCGCGGCGCCCGCGCAGGCGCACCGGCTGCGCCTCGGCCGAGCCGGCGCGCTCGCCGCGCCCGGCGGCAAAGCGCATGCGCCGTTGCGCGCGGTGCTCCAGCTTGAGCAGCACGGCCACCAGCAGCAACAGCAGGGTGGCCAGCTGGGCCGCGGCCACGCGGTTGTCCATGGACAGCCAGGCCTTGTAGATGCCGGTGGTGAAGGTCTGGATGCCAAAGTAGCTGGACACGCCAAAGTCCGCCAGCGTCTCCATCAGCGCCAGCGCCACGCCCGCGGCCACGGCCGGGCGGGCCAGCGGCAGCGCCACGGTGCGGATGCGGCGCGACAGCGGCGCGCCCAGCAGCCGCGCGGCCTCCATCAGGTGCGCGGCCCGCTCGCTGAGCGCGGCGCGCGCCAGCAGGTACACATAGGGGTACAGCGCAAACACAAACACCCAGGCCGCGCCACCGACGCTGCGCACCTCGGGGAACACCCGGCCCTGCATGCCAAAAGTGGCGCGCACGCCGCTTTGCAGCGGCCCGCTGAACTGCAGGAAATCGGTATAGGCATACGCCACCACATAGGCCGGCATGGCCAGCGGCAGCAGCAGTGCCCATTCAAACGTGCGCCGGCCGGGGAAGTCAAACAAGGTCACGGCTGCCGCCGTGCCTGACCCCACCACCGCCACACCCAGCGCCACCATGAGGCACAGGCGCAGCGTCGTCCAGGCGTAGTCGGGCAGGACCGTGCGCGACATCTCGCCCAGGATCTGGGCGCTGGCCGCGTCCCACTGCAGCCACGACGCGAACACGGCCAGCACCGGCAGCGTCAGCACCAGCGCCACCACGATCAGCAAAAAAGTCTGGAGCCGGCGTGCGGGCATGAAGAGGTGCGGGGGCGGATCGCGATGTGATGCAAATGAGAATTGTAAGCATCTACAATCAACAGCATGTACCTTGAGGTCTCCCAGCTGCGTGTGCAGTACCCCGGCCGCAACCGCGCGGCGGTGGACAGCGTCTCGTTTGGCCTGCGCGCTGGCGACATCGGCGTGCTGATCGGCCCGTCGGGCTGCGGCAAGACGACGCTGCTGCGCGCCGTGGCCGGACTGGAGCCCGTGGCAGCCGGCGAGATCCGCCTGTCAAAACAGGTCGTGGGAAGTGCAGCGCACAACACGCCGCCCGAGCAGCGGCGCATCGGCATGGTGTTCCAGGACTACGCCTTGTTCCCGCACCTGGACGTGGCGCACAACGTGGCCTTTGGCATCCACGCGCTTGCGCGCGCCGAACGCCAGGCGCGCGTGGCCGAGGTGCTGGCCCTGGTGGGCCTGGACGGCAGCCAGAAGCGCTTTCCCCACGAGCTGTCCGGCGGCCAGCAGCAGCGCGTGGCGCTGGCCCGGGCGCTGGCGCCGCGCCCGCAGCTGCTGCTGCTGGACGAGCCCTTTTCCAACCTGGACGTGGACCTGCGCGAACGCCTGGCCCACGAGGTGCGCGGCATCCTGAAAGCCGCGCAGGCCACGGCCCTGTTCGTCACGCACGACCAGCTGGAGGCCTTTGCGATTGGCGACGCCATCGGCGTCATGCACGAAGGCAAGCTGCACCAGTGGGACGACGCGTACACGCTGTACCACCGCCCGGCCACGCGTTTTGTGGCCGACTTCATCGGCCACGGCGTGTTCACACCGGCCACGCTGCACCAGGCGGGCAATCAGGTAGTGGTGCAGACTGCATTGGGCGAGCTGACCGACGTGGCCGAGTGCCCGCTGCCCGGCGCCTTCCCCTCGGGCCAGTGCGACGTGCTGCTGCGCGCCGACGACATCGTTCATGACGACGATGCACCGGTCAAGGCCGAAATCATCCGCAAGTCATTCCGAGGCTCCGAGTTTTTGTACACGCTGCGCCTGCACAGCGGCGAAACCGTGCTGGCCCACGTGCCCAGCCACCACGACCACAAGATTGGTGAGTGGATCGGCATCCGCGCCGAGGTAGACCATGTGGTGACGTTTGACCGCGTGTGCCCGGCCAGTGGGGAGCTGTGCCGGATGCCTTGTGAGGAGCGGGGAACGCAAACGTGCGCTGTTGCCATGCTTGTTCAGACAACAGACATTGGTCGTACCAGCGAACCGGCCGGCGCTTCATCCCTAGGCTGAGGGAGCTAATCAGCTCGGTGTTTGAAGGTCTCGGGCAAGGGGTTTCGCCAGAAGTCTGTGTACTTCTTGAGGAGCGACAAGAAATTAGGGGAGGGTTCGTCGATGCCGTAGCTCTCGGCGATCTCGATGTACTGCGGAAGGGGACTGCGCGTTCGCGTTGCGCTATCAATTTCGCATAGGCGTCCACCTGGTGCCAGTAGCTCATGCCGACAGCATGCAGGTTGCCGGCCGCCGTGGCCGGGAACTTGAAAGTCGTGTTCTGGTTTAGTAATTCCCCGACACCGGGCCTCAGGGACGTTCGAAGTTTAGGCTGATGCGGATTCGCTGGTGGCTACCTCCTGTTGGCTGGTTGGGGGTTGTGGATTTGTTGTGCAGAAGTCCAGGCTCGGAATCTTCTTCTTGCCCACGGCGTCCTTAAGCGCCTGAGCCGGCGTGCGGCCCTGAACGCGGTAGCCCTGGTGCGTTCGCTTGGTGTTGTAGTGCAGCAGGAACACGTCGAGGTCGGCCTGGATCTCCTCGATCGCCGTGTACCACTTCTCACGACCCTTGACGCGGAAGTGTTCGTCCAACAGCGTGCGGTTCATGCGCTCGACGAAGCCGTTGGTGCGCGGACTGCGTACCTTGGTGTTGCGGTGCTCGATGTCCTCCAGGGCCAGCAGCAGCTCATAGGGGTGGCTCTCGGGCTTGCCGCAGAACTCGCGTCCGTTGTCGGTCAGGATGGTCTTCACGGGCACACCCAAGGCGTCGTAGAACGGCAGCACCCGCTCGTACAGCAGATCGCAGGCGGTTACCGGCATCTTGGAGCTGTAGCACTTGGCAAACGCCAGGGAACAGAAGGTGTCGATCACCACCTGCACGTAGACCTTGCCCACGCCCTTGATGCTGCCCCAGTAGAAAGTGTCCTGGTTCAGCAGCTCGCCGGGTGCGCTGAACTCCACGTGGCGGGCGCTGAACTCCGGGCTGTGGCGCTCCAGCAGGCGTATCTGGGCTTCAGACAGAACGTAGGTCGTTTGCTCCCGCGCGGTCATCTCCAGGCGCATCAGGCGCTTGTAGCGGGTCTCCAGATCGGCGCGTAGCCATACGCCGCGCACGCCCGAAGGCGACACGTTCACGCCGTCCAGGCGCAGATCGTTGGCGACACGGGCGGCGCCATAGGTAGGGTTCTTCAGGCAGTAGTCCAGCACGGCCTTCTCAACGTCCTCGCTGACTCGGTTGGGGTGCGGGTTGCGGGCGCCTCGGCGCTGCTCGATCAGGGCAGCTACGCCGCCCGACTGGAAGGCCTTGCGGACCTCGTAGAAACTGTCGCGATGGAAGCCCATGATGCGGGCGGCCTTGGCGACGTTGCCAAGTTCTTCGGCCAGTTGCAGCAGGCTGAGCTTGCGTTTGATACTCTCGGCTTGAGCGGTCACGGTAATTCTCCTGAATACGAAAAGACTGTGGAAAGTTCATCGTACCCATGAGCCCCGGGGCCGCTCACCTGCCTGCGCGCAGGCAGGTGAGCGGGACTCTCAGGATTGAGCGACTGTCGGAAAAATACTAAACACGTTCAAAAGTCGAACGGCAACGCGAACAAATTCACTTGGTCGCGAGTCACTCGCGACATGAGATTCTTTGCCAAGTGAAATTCTGATGCCCGTTCGTTAGCAATGCGTTGAAATATTTCTGCAGGTAACATATTCATTCAGTTCGTCAGTGCTTGGCCCGCCCGTACTTCGATATCGACCCGAACTCCATCTTGTTCAGGTGGCTGCGTTCGGGATCTCGAAAATTCTGCGCAAACCCCTTCTGATGGAGCCGCATTTATCAATGCACGCATTTGCGCAAAACCCGTTTCCCTTGCTTCTAACTGTCTTGTAGTGAGCTGGCCCGCCAAGTCATGGAGTAACACAGGGGTTCCACCTCCCTACAGCACACCAGATGAAATCAGGAGCGAGTCCCCCGCGAAGGTTGACCGTCTGACAAGCTCGATTTCATAGCTGCTCGGTCCTACACCACCTGACAGACCATCATGCTCGAATTGCATGAACTCAGCGTCGTGTTCAGTTGCAAATATCATGATCTTCTTGCCCAAGGCCAATGCGCCCTTTTCCGAACACGACAGATACGCAACTGAACCATCATCCGCAACGGTGATGTGCTTGCTCAGCCCAGTAACCGATCCGTGGATAACCCCCGCCACGGGAAGATCCGCATTTGAAAGATTTTCGTCTGTCATGGGGGCAAGCCAGAAAAAGTCCCGATTTAGCACTACGGTTGCGTGATCAATCTGCGGGACTGAATTGCCAGTCGGTCGCCAGACCCGTACCAGTAGGTTGGAGATGGCAGTTCTCGCGTTTTTTTGCAATGCCAGCTTAAATACACTTTCGGCGGAGGATCCTGAAAGCAGCGAAGCACCAGCAAGCAAGTAACCAAGCTCAAAAAAAGCCAGTGAATCTCCAATAAATGTCAATCGTGGGATGGTGACATAACCTAAGCTTCGCGATTGGCTTCCGAGAAGTATCAAAGGAAGATCGCTGCAATTCATTCTGCGGATGACAAGTTCATGCAGAGAATTTTTTTGGGCTGCGCTGAGTTCCAAAAAGGCACTTCGAGTTTGGTCATTTTCTGTATTCGAATTCATCGTGAAAATGGCTCTCCGGCGTACACCTTGATATCAACGCGTATCTGATCCCGCACATGCTCCTCATTAGCACGATGAGGGCCGAAAGATTTGGATGGACCGCCTCCGCAAATTCCATTCGATGGCGCCCACCCAGTTCTGGGCCTGGTCCGCGGACACGTCGATGGTGCCCCACTGGTAGCGCGCCGGAATGCCGCTGGCTCGTAGCATTCAGATACACAAATTCAATGTCGAATCCGCACTTCAATCGATCCGCTCGAAACGAATCTCGTAGCTATGCGGTCCCACCCCCCGAAAACCGCCCTCAACCTCCAAAGTAATGTCATCAGGTGGAGCTTCGCAATGGGCATAGTCAAGCAGCATGCGCGCCAGCCGGAGAAGGCCGCCCGTATAGCCTGAAACCGACAAGGCATGAGGCTGCGTCATGTCAAGAGTCCCGTTTTTTTTCCACCAGGAGCGTCCTTCCGGAAGTGGTTTGAATCCAAATGTGGGGAGATCAAGAGTCGGGTTGCATCGAGTCGACCACGGATACCATGGATACCGCTTCAACTTTGCCTTTTGTGGCGCCTGGTAGCTGAATGATTTGGTTTCTTGCGCTTGGTATCTTGGGGGCCTTGCCGCGTGAATGCTAATTCCGCGAACCAAGCTTGCGTCAACAACAGGAAGATGAACCTCATGATGAGGCCCTAGAGCGCTTGCCAAAATGGCGTAGGACAGTCGGCAAAATTCGCTTCTCTTCATCCGAAGAGTCGGCAAAGGCGTCTCGAATGAATCTCCGTAACTGTGAAAACCCATAAGAACTTGACACTCAATGGGGGGCATCATTCTCACGAGTTGCCCCCCTCCTTCATTCTTTGAGGAGTCAAGAAAGGTCTTCTTGGTGATTCTGAATGCCTTGCTTTTCTTCTGAAATTGATCGAAATCCATAGGATAGTTCTCAATCTACGAAGGCTTGACCTGCCGTAACTTCAATATCCGCTCTAACTCCATCGGGGAGGCCCTCCTTCGGAAAACTAGGAGTCCACCGCGCACAGACGCCGCTCGAATCCAGAGCGGCGATTCGGGCCTTCATCTCTGCAAAGCCCGTCGCCCGTACTTCGAGCTGCCGAGTAGTTAGTTGAGACATGAGTTCATCGATCAGCCTAAATGCATCAGCCTTTGTCAACGGATTCGGCAACTCCCATTTCACACTCTTTTCCACCGCGAGAGCACCTCGTCCACCTTGGGCCTGAAAGCGCCCTCGATGACACTTGTCCGACTTGCATTGTCCAGCGTTCGCGTTCGCCGAGAACACCAGCGTGGTCATGCCGATCGCCTTCATCAGCTGCGCAACCACCACGCCAGTACCGCCCAACGACGTGCCGCCCGACGGTGGCGCCACGGCCAGCCCTGCCGCAATCAGCGCCGCGGCAGCCGCGATCACCAGCAGCGTCTGCACTTTGCTTCCCAGGCTTTTGGTCAGCGGCTCGGTCTTTTCCTCACATTCCAGCAATTCGCCGCCGTTCAGGCCTGTTCCAATGATGTACGCGCCCGAACCCGTTTGCGGATCAATCGCAATATACCCCTGTGCCTGCCAGTTGACGGCGTCTACCGGGCCATCCGGCGCCAGGACCACGAAGCCAGCCTGCACGTAGGCATTGATGGCATTTCTGATGTCGGCTGACAGTCCGACAGCAGCGTTCAGAAATTCGGCAAGATTTCCCTCGGTGATGCTGTGAATCCCGAGCCCATTCTCATTCGCCTCCTTGAGCAGTGCCACAGCTGACAGGCCTCGGCCGCTGGACAGGTCAAAGACTTCTTCGAAGACTGCACCTTCGAGGTAGGAGTTTTTGAGGCCGATTTCGACGTTGAAGTTGACTCTGGCCGTTGAAGCCTCTTCCGCCGCGATGCTGGCCTTTGATTCAACGGTCTGTGTCAGGCGGCGAATGTCCAGCGCATACGATTTGAATGTCCCTGAGTGCGCAACCCCCCATGAGTATCGGATGCTCAACGGGCTAGCGAAGAGCCCCACTGAGGGCAGGCGCGTGGTGGCATAGCCGTGCAGCGCAGCCAGTGCCTGATCGGACCAGTCGGCGCGCGCGAAATAGCCCAGCGCCAGGTGCTGCAGATTTTCGTGGGCGGTATTGGGATTTGTTTCATGGAACCGTGTGGCAATCTGCTCAAAGCTGATTCCCGCTCCGTTGACGCCGAAGACGATTGCATCGCCCACGGCCGTTTCGTACTTGAAGTCTTCCTCGATCGGATCGAAGTTCGGACCTTCGAGGACGTAGTCCCACCACTGAGCAGCGCCCATCTGCTGCGCTTCGGTGTGCGCCAGCAACTGGTCGTCGAGTTTGAGCTGCACCTTTTGCCGGATCAGGTAGACCGGCAATGACGTGGCATTGGATGTCGTGTAGCTCGCCAGAAGCTCCTGGTCCGCTGGTGTGGCCGGCACTGCTGCGACAGAGATTCTGCGCGTCCCAATGGCCGTCAGCGGCAATTGGTGGGAGATCAGTGTTTGTCCAGCACGTTTGTTGTTGGCGCTGGCGTACAGCTTGAATGTGATCTTCCACCGCATCTCATCCGGCAGTTCCGCGCGCTGGTTGCCCAGCACCACCAGCGGGTAGGCCAGCGTGCCGGGCAGCATGCTGAAGTTGCGGGTCTGGATACGCTGGTTGCCCAGCACGTCGCCCACCGTGGCGCTGGCGCCGCCGGGCGTGCTGTTGATGTATGCCTTGACCTGGTTCTGGTAGCTGGCCAGCTGCGCTTGCAGGTTGGCCTGGTTCAGGTTCTGGGTGTAGTGGGGTGTGACCGTCGCGCCTTGCTGCACTGCCGCCAGCAGCGCTGCGCTGTCCAGCGGCACGTTGGCCTGCAGGTTCATTCCGGTCGTGTAGACGTATTGCTTGTAGCTCACGTCCAGCGGCACCCAGGCGTTCAGCTGGGCGTTGGGGTTCGGGTGCTGCTTGGGCGTCAGGTCCCAGCCGCCGTCTTTGGCCCCCCGGCTGGGGATCCAGTTGACGTAGGCGCTGACCCAGGCGTGTTCCATGCGGATGGTGCGGATGCGCCCTGCGTTGGCGATGCCCCGGGCCGCGATGCCGCCCTGGTACAGCAGGTTCAGCGCCGCCTCGGGCTGGCTCACACCGCCCACCCAGTTCTGCGCCTGTTCGGCGGGCACGTCGATGGTGCCGAACTGGTAGCGCGCGGGGATGCCGCTGGCGCGCAGCAGCGCGATGGTCAGGCTGGCCGTGTCTATGGCGTTGCCGCGCAGCGTTTTGAGGGTACCGTCCGCGCCCTGGATGCTGCCCCAGGTGGGCAGCCACTGGACGGTGTTGCGCACCCAGTTGTGGATGGCCACGGGGTTGTGGCCAAGTTCGGCCGCCTTGGCGCGGATGGCGGGGGTGAGCTGGATGTCCGGTGTGGCGGCCAGGTCAGCGTCTGTGGGGGCTTGGCCGGGCTCGGGCGGGAAGCTGAAGCGCACGCCGCCGATGGTGGTGTGGCCCGCTTGGGCCAGCTGGATCTTGTGGGCCTTGGTCAGGCTCTGGTGCCAGGCCGCTTTGGTTTCGGCCGGCATGCGGGGGGTGGCCTTGGGCGCGCCCCAGGGGAGTTTGCCGGGGTTCAGTGGCGTGTGGCGGCGGCTGGCCGGGTGTTTCTTGAAGAACGTGTCCAGTTCTTCGATGGCCGTTTCGTCTGGCTGCTGTTTGTTCAGGCGGGCGGCGATTTTTTTGTAGTCGGCCGCGCGTTGTTCAAAGTCGGCTTGGGCTTGCTGGTGGCGCTGGATGATTTCTGCGGGCAGGTTCTTGCGTTTCAGTTCCTGGCCTGTGGCTTCGAATTCTGTCCGCACGTCGGCTATTCCAGCCTCCACGCCTTGCAGTTGTTCTTTGAGTTCGCTCAGGCGTTGCGTGCGGCGTTCTGCGCGGCGAGCGTCCCGGCTGTCTTTGTCCTGGCGGATGCCTTTGACCAGTTCTTCTGTGCGCGCCAGTTTCTCGCTGGCCTGGTCTGCCGGGCTTCGGGCGGCTTTGGCTTTTTGGGCCTTGGCTTGTTCCATGCGCTGGTTCAGCTCGCCCAGGCGTTGCAGCTGGGCTTGGGCCTGCGGGTTGTACGGGGTGGCGCCTTTGTCTTGCGCTATGGCGCTCAGGGGCTGCAGCGCCAGCGCCAGTTGCGCCGCGATCACGAGCTTGCCGATCGGGCGCAGCACCGGGCGCCAGGCGGCGCGGGTGTTGTTTGGAACCATGTTTCCCTTCCCTGAGATGTTTTTATGGAAGAGAAAATAATACCAAAGAACTCATCAATTTTCGATCTGCTAACAGGCAAGCGCTGCATGGCACTGGCCATGCCTGCATGCTCGCAACCGACTCAGGCCGACCGGGCCTCTCGCAGTTCCTTCACCGCGTTCCGCAGATCCACCGCCCACGCCCGCCGGTCACGCCCCTGCGCGTGCTGCGGCTCGCCATAGTGCACCACGGCCACGATGCCCGGCGTGGTCAGCGTGCGCCAGATCGAGCCGATCAGCGTGTCGTCGCCGATGTAGCACGGCGCCAGGCTGGTTTGCCCGGTGCGCGCGTCCATGAAGCTCAGCGCCACGGCCTGCACGGGCGCTTCGGCCGAGATCGCGGCCTGGATCAGGTTGGCGTGGAACGGCAGCAGGCTGACGCCGTCGCTGGTGGTGCCTTCGGGGAACACCGCAAGGATTTCGCCGGCCTTCAGGCTGGCCGCCATGTGGTGCACCACGCGCATCGCGTCGCGGCGCGATTCGCGTTCGATGTACAGCGTGCCGGCGCCCGTGGCCAGCGTGCCGATCAGCGGCCAGCTTTTGAGTTCTGATTTGGAGACAAAGCGGCAGTGCCGCGCGGCGTGCATGACCAATATGTCCAGCCATGAGATGTGGTTGGCCACCAGCAGCACCGGCCCGCCCGGCGGTGGCGTGCCGTGCAATTGCAGGTCAATGCCCAGCACCGCCAGCATCTGGCGTGCCCAGACCTGCACGCGCGCATTGCGCTCGTCTTGCGACAGGCGCGGGAACACCAGCCTGATCGTCAGCCAGCCGGCCAGGGCGTGCCACAGGCCGCGCAGCAAAACCCAGGCTGCGCCCAGAGATTTCATTCAGGTCTTGTCCCAGCCTTCGTACGCGAGCTGGCCCCCCGCGATGGTGCAGCGCACCCGCCCCGGCAGCTCGTAGCCCGAGAACGGGGTGTGCTTGCCCTGGCTGCGCAAGGTGTCGGGCTGCACGGTCCACGCGGTTAGCGGGTCAAAGATGCACACATCCGCCACGCCGCCTTCGACCAGCTGGCCGGCGCTGGCCTGCAGCGTGCCCAAAGCGTTGCCCAGCACGCGCGCGGGCTCGCTCGTCAGCACGGCCAGCGCGCGCGTGAGGCCGCTGCCGCTTTCCTGGCCCCATTTGAGCGACAGGCTCAGCAGCAGCTCCAGCCCCGTGGCACCGGGCTCGGCCTCGGCAAACGGCAGGGTCTTGGCGTCTTCGTCCACCGGCGTGTGGTCGCTGGCCAGCGCGTCAATGGTGCCGTCGGCCAGGCCCTCGCGCAGGGCGTCGCGGTCACGCTGCTGGCGCAGCGGCGGGTTCAGCCGCATGCGGCTGTCAAAGTAGCCGATGTCGGCGTCGGTCAGGTGCAGTGAATTGATGCTGACGTCGCAAGTGACGGGCAGGCCTTCGTCCTTGGCCTGGCGCACCAGGGCCACGCCCTTGGCGCTGCTGACGCGGCACAGGTGCACGCGCGCGCCGGTGCCGCGCACCAGCTCGAAGATGGTGTGCAGCGCGATGGTTTCCGCCGCCACCGGCACGCCGCTCAGGCCCAGCCGCGTGGCCAGCGCGCCGCTGGCCGCCACGCCCTTGCCCAGCCACAGCTCCTGGGGGCGCAGCCACACGGTGTAGTTGTAGGTGCTGGCGTACTGCAGCGCGCGTTGCAGCACCTGGGTGTTGGCCAGCGGCACCTCGGCCTGGCTGAAGCCCACGCAGCCGGCTTCAGTCAGCTCGGCCATTTCGGTGAGGATTTCACCCTGCAGGCCACGCGTGAGCGCGCCCAGCGGGAACACCCGCGCCTGGTGCAGCTTCTCGGCGCGGAACTTGAGCATCTCCACCAGGCCGGGCTCGTCCAGCACCGGGTCGGTGTCGGGCGGGCAGACCAGACTGGTCACGCCACCGGCCACGGCGGCGGCCATTTCGCTCTCCAGCATGCCTTCGTGTTCATGGCCGGGCTCGCGCAGGCGCGCAGCCAGGTCCACCAGGCCGGGCGCCACGATGCAGCCGGTGGCGTCCAGCGTCTTGTTGGGCGTGAATTCGCTGGCCACCTTGCCGATGGCAATGATGCGGCCCGCAGCGATCGCCACGTCGGCAATCTGGTCGAAGTTGCTGGCCGGGTCGATCACGCGGCCGTTCTTGATGAGGATCTTCATGGTGTTATGCCTCGTTGCCGGCGACGATGCCCATGACCGCCATGCGCACCGCGATGCCAAAGGTGACCTGCGGCAGGATCACGCTTTGCTTGCCGTCTACCACGGCGGAGTCGATTTCCACGCCGCGGTTGATCGGCCCCGGGTGCATGACGATGGCGTCGGGCCTGGCCAGCGTGAGTTTCTCGGGTGTGAGGCCAAAGCTCTTGAAAAACTCCTGGCTGCTGGGCAGCAGCGCGCCGCTCATGCGCTCGTTCTGCAGGCGCAGCATGATGACTACGTCGCAGCCCTTGATGCCTTCTTCCAGCGTGTGGCACACCCGCACGCCCATTTGCGCCATGTCCGACGGCACCAGCGTCTTGGGGCCGACCACGCGCACCTCGGCGCAGCCCAGTGTAGTCAGCGCGTGGATGTCGGACCGCGCCACGCGCGAGTGCAGCACGTCGCCCACGATGGCCACGGTCAGGTTGGAAAAATCCTTCTTGTAGTGCCGGATGGTGTACATGTCCAGCAGGCCCTGCGTGGGGTGGGCATGGCGGCCGTCACCGGCGTTGATCACATGCACATGCGGTGCCACATGCTGGGCGATCAGGTACGGCGCGCCGCTTTCGCTGTGGCGCACGACGAACAGGTCCGCCGCCATGGCCGACAGGTTGGCGATGGTGTCCAGCAGGGATTCGCCCTTGCTGGCCGAGCTGCGCGCGATGTCCAGGTTGATCACGTCGGCGCTCAGGCGCGTGGCCGCGATCTCGAAGGTGGTGCGGGTGCGAGTGCTGTTTTCAAAGAACAGGTTGAACACGCTCTTGCCGCGCAAGAGCGGCACCTTCTTGACCTCGCGGTCGTTCACGCTGACGAAGTTGGCCGCCGTGTCCAGGATGTGGGTGATGATGTCCCGGGGCAGGCCTTCGATGGACAGCAGGTGAATGAGCTCGCCGTTTTTGTTGAGCTGGGGGTTGCGTTTGTAGAGCATGGTCAGGCGCCTTCCACCTTGAAGCTGAAGCGGCCGGCTTCGTCACGCGCCAGCGCCAGTTGCTGGGCGGCCGGCAGGGTGACGCGTGCGGCGGCAAAGTCAGCCTGCACCGGCAGCTCCCGCCCGCCGCGGTCCACCAGCACGGCCAGCCGCACGCTGGCCGGGCGGCCGTAGTCAAACAGCTCGTTGAGCACGGCGCGGATGGTGCGCCCGGTGTACAGCACGTCGTCCAGCAGGATTACGTGCGTGCCGTTCACGTCAAAGTCCAGATGCGTCTGCTGCGCGGCGGCGGCCAGGCCGCGCCGGGAGAAGTCGTCACGGTGCATGGCCGACGAAATGACGCCCGCGCTGCCGGGCAGGCCCAGGTCTTTCTGCAGGCGTTCAGCCAGCCAGGCGCCGCCGGAGGTAATGCCCACCAGCCGCGCGTCGTTGTCCGCGCGCAATTGCCGCACACCGCGCAGCAGCTCCTTGCAGAGCGCCTCCGCATCCAACATCAGCGTGCTCACTTCAAGCTCCTCAAAAACTGGTCAAGAATGATGCAGGCCGCCGCGGCATCCGCATCGCGCGCGCCATCCTGCAAGGCCTCGGTGGTGGTGTAACGCTCATCCACCTCGAATACCGGCAACCTGAAGCGGCCTTGCAACTGCCGGGCAAACCTGCGCGCGCGCTGCGTATTTTCGTGGCTGGCGCCGTCAGGGTGAAAGGGCACGCCCACCACCAGCGCATCGGGCTGCCATTCGGCAATGCTTTTCTCGATCAGCGGCCAGCGGGCGTCGCCCTCGGCCTTGAGGGTGCCGCGCGGCTGCGCATGCCCCAGCAGCCGGTTGCCGCTGGCCACGCCGGTGCGCTTCAGGCCAAAGTCAAAAGCAAGAAAGGTTTGGAGGTGAAGGGGGACGTCGGCCACGGCGGCTGCGTCCATCACGCGTGCCCCGCGTCGGGGGACAGCATCCACGCTTCCAGCCCGAGCAGTTTGAGCGCGCGGGCATAGCGCTGTTCCACCGGTGTGTCGAAAATGACGGAGATGTCGGCGCCCACGGTCAGCCAGCTGTTTTCAGCCAGCTCGGACTCCAGCTGGCCCTCGCCCCAGGCCGAATAGCCCAGCGACACCAGCACCTTGCGCGGGCCCGCCCCGGTGGACAGGGCTTCCAGCACGTCTTTGGACGTGGTCATTTCCAGCCCGCCAGGAATCGTCATGGTGGAGGCATAGACCGATTCATTGGAGGCCGCGTCGCCCGCGAAAATCGGCTCGTGCAGCACAAAACCGCGCTCGGTCTGCACCGGGCCGCCCTGGAACACGGGCGTTTGCGACAGGTCGTCGCGGCGCAGAGGCAGCTCGACCTTGTCAAACAGGTTCTTGAGGTTGATGTCGCTGGGCTTGTTGATGACCAGGCCCAGCGCGCCGCGTTCGCTGTGCTCGCACAGGTACACCACGCTTTTGGCGAATGCCTCATCCTCCAGCCCCGGCATTGCAATCAGGAAGTGATGCGTGAGGTTGATGGGGGCAGAATCCACGGACATGGCGCCAATTTTACCCCCGCACCCACCCGCCGCGTCCGGCGCGCCCTACGCCACCGGCCTGATGTGGTTCCGCCGTGACCTGCGCGTGGACGACAACGCCGCGCTGTACCACGCGCTGCGCAGCTGCCGGCAGGTGCATTGCGTGTTTGTGTTCGACACCGCCATCCTGGACAGCCTGCCGCGCCAGGACCGGCGCGTGGAGTTCATCCGCGAGTCGCTGGTCGTGCTGGACGAAGACCTGCGCCGGCGCTGCGCGGATGCCGCGGGCGGGCTGATCGTGCTGCATGCGGCCGCGGCCGACGCCCTGGCGCGCCTTGCGCACGAACTGGGTGTGCAATCGGTGTTTGCCAACCACGATTACGAACCCCAGGCCATCGCGCGCGACGCACGGGTGCGCGGCGCGCTCGCCGACATGGGCATTGCGCTTCACACCGCCAAGGACCAGGCGATTTTTGAACGCGATGAGCTGCTCACGCAGACAGGCAAGCCCTATGCGGTGTTCACGCCGTACAAGAACGCCTGGCTCAAGAAGGTGGATGCGTTCTACCTGCGGCCCTACCCGGTGGACCAGTACCAGCAGGCGCTGGCGCCCCGCCCCACGGCATACCGAAAGCCCGTGCCCACGCTGGCACAGATCGGCTTTGCGCCGACCAACCTGGCCGAGCTGAAAATCCCGGTAGGCAGCACGGGCGGCGAGGCGCTGTTCCAGGAATTCCTGCAGCGCATGGACCGCTACGGCGAAACGCGCGACTTTCCCGCGATCAAGGGGCCCAGCTACCTGGGCGTGCACCTGCGCTTCGGCACCGTGTCCATACGCGCGCTGGCAGGCCGCGCCCATGCATTGACGCAGACCGGCGACCCTGGCGCGGCCGTGTGGCTGAGCGAGCTGATCTGGCGCGATTTCTACTTCCAGATCCTGGCGAACTTCCCGCATGTGGCGGATGCACCCGACGGCCACACGCGCAGCTTCAAGCCCGAATACGACAAGATCCGCTGGGAGCACGGCAAGCACGCCGACGGGCTGTTTGCCGCCTGGTGCGAGGGCCGCACCGGCTACCCGCTGGTGGACGCGGCCATGGCGCAGATCAACCAGACGGGCTACATGCACAACCGCCTGCGCATGGTCGTAGCCAGCTTCCTGTGCAAGGACCTCGGAATCGACTGGCGCCGGGGCGAGGCCTACTTTGCCGAGAAGCTCAATGATTTTGACCTCTCGGCCAATAACGGAGGCTGGCAATGGGCCAGCTCCAGCGGGTGTGACGCGCAGCCGTACTTTCGCATCTTCAACCCGGTGAGCCAGAGCGAGAAATTCGACGCACAGGGCAAGTTCATCCGCCGCTACCTGCCCCAACTGGCCGGCCTGCCTGACGCTGCCATTCATGCACCGTGGAAGGCATCACCGATGGAACGGCTGGCCGCAGGTGTGACCTTGGGCAAGGACTATCCCGAACCCATCGTGATGCACGATGAGGCCCGGGAGACAACCCTTCAGCGGTATGCGGTGGTGAAGAAAACCTGAGACTCAGGCTGCAGCTTCAACGCTGCAGTAATGGCGCACAAGGCTGAGCAGCTCTTCTTCGGAGTACGGCTTGCCCAGGTAGTTGTTCACACCCAGTTCCATCGCGTGTTCGCGGTGTTTTTCAGCGATGCGCGAGGTGATCATGATGATGGGCAGGTGCTTCAGGCGCTCGTCGGCCCGGATGTTGCGCGCCAGATCGAAGCCGTCCATGCGCGGCATCTCGATGTCCGACAGCACCACGGTGGGCAACTCGTCGGCCAGCCGCTCCAGCGCCTGCAGGCCATCGGCCGCCATCGTGACGCGGTAGCCTTCGCGCGCCAGCAGGCGCTGCGTTACCCGGCGAACGGTGATGGAGTCGTCCACCACCAGCACCATGGGAATCTGCGGCGCCGCCTGCATGACCGGCGCGGACGGCACCATCGGCTGGCCGGCACCCGTGTCGGTGGCGGCGCCCTGTTGCTCCATGACTTCGGGCTGGGCCTGGTCAGCGCTCAGGCGGCGGGCCTGCTCGCCGTACACCGCGCTCAACGCCACCGGGTTGTAGATCAGCACGACGGCACCCGAGGCAAGCACGGTCATGCCCGCCAGGCCAGGCAGGCGCGCCAGCTGCGGCCCCAGGTTCTTCACCACCACTTCCTGGTTGCCCAGCACTTCGTCCACGTGCACCGCAATGCGCTGGGCGGCGCTTCGGAACACCACCACGGGCAGCGTCCTGCCCTGCGGCTCGTTGCTGCGCGCGGACGACTGCAGCAGCGCGCCCGACCAGTAGAACGGCAGCTGTTCGCCTGCCACCTCGAAGGTACCGCTGTTGTAGGCCTGCTGCAGCTCCTTCGCGGTCGCGCGACGCACGATTTCCACCACGTTGGCCGGCACACCGATGGACAGCGCGCCGGTGCGCAGCATCACCACCTGCGTGACGGCCGTGGTCAGCGGCAGCACCAGCTTGAAGTTGGTGCCCTTGCCGGCCTGTGTCGATGTTTCGATGCGGCCACCCAGGGCGTTTACCTCGGAGCGCACCACGTCCATGCCGATGCCGCGCCCGGCCAGCTCGGTCACCTGGGCGGCCGTCGAGAAGCCCGGCATGAAGATCAGGTTGGCGGCGTCGGCGTCGCTGACCGGCTGCTCGGCGCTGACCAGGCCCTGCTGCAACGCCTTTTCACGGATGCGCGCCAGATTCAGGCCGGCGCCATCGTCGCGGAATTCCACCGACACGTCGTTGCCTTCCTGGTGCAGGCTGATCAGGATGGTGCCGGCGGCGTCCTTGCCCGCGGCGACGCGTGCGTCCGGGCTTTCAATGCCGTGAGCCACGCAGTTGCGCAGCAGGTGCTCGAAGGCCGGCGTCATGCGGTCCAGCACGCCGCGGTCCATTTCGATGGAGCCGCCAGTGATGTCCAGCTTGACCTGTTTGCCGGTTTCCTTGGAGGCCAGGCGGATCACGCGGTACAGGCGGTCGGAGATGCCTTCAAATTCCACCATGCGCGTGCGCAGCAGGTCGCGCTGCAGCTCACGGGTCTGGCGGGCCTGCGCGATCAGGTCGTCCTCGGTGGCTTCCACCGTGCGCTGCAGGTTGCGCTGCACGGTGGCCACGTCGTTCACCGACTCGGCCATCATGCGCGTGAGTTCCTGCACGCGCGTGAAGCGGTCGAACTCCAGCGGGTCAAAACCCGCGGCCGTGTCCTTGGCCTGCGCCAGGCGCGACTGCATCTGCGACTCGGCCTGCAACTCGATGTCGCGCAGCTGCGAACGCAGCCTGTCCAGGTTGCCCGTCAGGTCGTTGAGCGAGCCGCGCAACTGGTTCAGCTCGGCCTCCAGGCGCGAGCGCGTGATCATCACCTCACCGGCCTGGTTGACCAGCCGGTCCAGCAGTTGCGAGCGAACGCGCACGGCCTGGTTCGACGCGGCGCGCAGCGGCGCCAGTACGTTGGCGGCGGGGCGCGCCAGCTGCGCGGGCTGCGCAGCGATGGCGGACTGATTCGCAGCCTCCTCCAGGGGCCGCGCCAGGTCATCAGCGGCCGGCGCGGGCGTCTGCGCGGCGGCGGGCAGGCCTGCGGCGGTACGCAGCGCGTCAAAGTTGGCCTGCAGGTTGTCAAAGCGGTGCAGCAGCGGCTCCAGATCGGCTGACTGCACGGTGGCGTCAGAGCCGAAATGCTCGATCTCGGACTCCATGCGGTGCGCCAGCTCACCCAGGCGCAGGGCACCCGCCAGGCGCGCACTGCCCTTGAGCGTGTGCAGGGCGCGCAGCACTTCGTCACGGGCGCCGCGGTTGTCCGGACGCGCCGACCACTGGCGCAAGGCACCGCCCAGCTGGGGCATGAGTTCGACGGCCTCTTCCTCAAAGATCGGGAACAGGTCAGGGTCGATGGCGTCGGCCAGGTCGATGTCGTCTTCGTCGTCGTCCAGCGACGGCGCGCCCAGGGGCTGCGTTGCCGCGCCGGTCTGCGCCGCCGGCAGATCGGACAGACTGAATTCCATGGCGGCCGCCACCGGCGTGGACGGCGGTACGGCTTCGGGCTGCGGCTCAGGGACCGCATCCGCGCTGGCCTGCACCGGCACCGGCACCTGAGGCACCGGTTTGTCCGTGACGGCTGCGCCCGCCAGCGCGGCCGTCAGGGAAAAGTCGGGTACATCAAAGACATCTGGATCAGATCCGACGGCGGCCGGCGGCTCCGGGGCTTCCAGCAACTCCGGCGGAATATCCAGGTCCCGGATGGCATGCAGCGAATCCAGCACCTGGGCATCGGGCTCCTTCAGGAAGCCGGCGGCAAACTGGTGAAGCAGGCGGCGGATGTCTTCCGCCGCGGCGGTGAAGACCTGTGCCTGCTCGGGCAGGCCGCGAGACTGGGGCTGCGCCTGCATGAGCGCGCTTTCCAGCGCCCGCGCCATGTCGGACAGCGCGTGAAAGCCCACGGTGGCGGAACTGCCCGCCAGGGCATGGGCCAGGCCCACGGTGGAGTCCGCCACCGGCTGGTTCAGTTCCAGGGCCCATTCGGTCACTTCGGTAAGCAGGCGACGCGACCATTCATCGGCTTCGTTCAGGTACACGTTGTACAGCGGGATGCCGATGCGCAGCGCACCAATCACCTTGACCTGCTCGTCCATGGCCTGTGCCTCCTCGGGCTCGGGCTCGGGTTGCGGCTGCGCTTGCGGCTGTGCCGCCGCAGGGGTCAGCGTCAGGTCCGGCAGTTCGAAGTCATCCAGCGACACCGTCATGGGCTCCGGCGCAGCGGGCGCGACCGCGGATTCGGCCGTGAAGTCCGGCAAATCGAGGGACTGCAGGTCCACCGTCGGAAGCGCCGGGGCCGCCATGGGCTGGGCCGCTGCATCGGCCGGCGTCGCCTCGGGCTGGCTCATGGCCGGCTCTCCCAGTCCGGACACAGCCGACAGGCTGTCAAAGTCGATGCCGTCAATCTCCATCGCCATGGCCGCTGGCTCACCCGCCTGCCCGGGCGGGATCGCATTGTCCGCGGGCGCGGGCGCTGCGGGAGCGGTCATGTCGAAGTCAAAGTCCGGGGCCAGTTCGTCGCCGGGCGCGGCCTGCGCGACTTCGAAGTCGGCCGTGCCCAGGTCAAAGTCGAAAGCGTCCGACAACGCCTGGTCGGTCACGGGCGCCGGCACAGGCGCGGCCACCGGCTCCAGCGCGGGCGACGCCTCGAATTCGATGGCAGGCCCGGACGGCGCAGCCAAAACGGGTTCTGAGGCCACGGACGCGGCGGCCGCCAGCGCCAGAGGGACAAAACGCCCCTCGGTGCGCAGGGCCTCCGCCGAGACACGGAACACGGCGGCCTTCCAATGCGCGTCGGTCCCGGCTGCGATGTCTTCCACCCAGCGGTCAAAGCCTTTCATGGCGTCGCCCGACAGGGTGCGCAGGTCATCGGTGGCGGGCTTCTGGTCGGCCAGCCACGTGTTGAGCAATTGCTCCATGGCCCATGCGGCTTCGCCAAACTCGCTCAGGCCCACCATGCGCGAACTGCCCTTGAGCGTGTGAAACGCGCGGCGCAAGGTCGTGAGCTCGCCGGCACTGGACGCATCGTCCTGCAGCGCAGCCACGGCAGCCAGGCCGTTTTGCACGACTTCGCGCGCCTCTTCGAGGAAGATGTCGCGCAGGTCGTCTTCCTCGAAATCGGACTGCGCGCTGTCCACAGCCGCGGCTTGGGCGGGCGCGGGCTGCACCGCGGCCGCCAGGTTGTGCAGGGCAGCGCTCGCGGCGCCGGCGTCATCGGCGCTGACAGCGGCGGCGGCTTCGCGGGCCGAATGGGCCAGCGCGGGCTGCTCGGCCAGCACGGCCTGCGTGGCAATGGTGTCCAGCCGCATCGACAGACCGGCATCGGCCGCGCCCCCGCCAGCCTCCTGGACCACGGACAGAACCTCCTGCGACAGCAGCAGGTCGGTGTCCGGCTCGGCGGGCTGCGCCTGCGCGTCCTGGGCCGCGCGACCCATCAACGGCTTGAGCTCGCCCAGCTCGTCGTCATAGACAAACAGCTTCTTGGCCAGGGCAGGCTGGTAGTTGAGCATGTCAATCAGAAACCCCAGCGCGCCGAGGTTGTTGCCCAGCTTGTCGAAAGTGCCGGCGGCGCGCGCGCGCGCTTCGTCGATCTCGGTCACCAGGATTTCTTCCACGCTTTCGCGCATGCGGGCAACCGCCTGCGAGGCCTGGTCCAGCCCCAGCACGGACAACACGCCACGCATCTGCGACAGGTGGCCCGGCGCGTCGCGCAGGGGGCCTTTTTCCTTGGGGTCGCGGAAAAACTGGTCCAGCAGCTTTTCGAGTTCTGTCAAGGTCGAACGCAACTCGCCCACGACGCTGCCCATGGTCTGGCGGTCGCTCACGCGGCGGTACAGCTCCTCCATCCAAGGTTCCAGTGCCTCGGCCTGGCCCCCGCGGCCCACATGGTCCAGCCGCTCGGCCAGCCGTGCGGTGCGTGACGCCAGCTCCGTGTCCGACGGGTCCAGGTCCTCAAATGCCGCCTCCAGGTAGAGCAGGGCCGTGGCAACTTCCATGGCCAGCTCGGTGGACGGGGGCTGGCCCGAGCGCACCGTGCCCTCAATGGCCCGGTTCAGCGCCTGGGCCAGCGGGGCGCTGTCCGGGTGCAACCGCGTGAGGGAATCGGCCACCAGGTTGAACTGGTCGGCCACGCCCTTGAGCTTGTTGGTATCACCGCCCGACAGCGCCGACCAGTTCTCCTTGGCGGCCGTGATGCGCTTGCGCGCCTGCGCCAGCAGCAGCGGATCAAAGCGGCCAAACTGAGGCGTCTGGTAATCCACAGGCGAAAACCGGCCGAGGTTCCAGGCCATGCGCACGGCGGTGAGGGCCGGGGTGTCCGAGGGAAGGGCCGGAACCGCCTGCGCACAGAAGAAAAGCAGGTCCTGCGCCAGGCGGTCGGACACGCCCAGCTCGCCCTTGGCCAGCGTGGCGTACTGCAGCAAGACACGCGAAGCCGCACGCTTGACGTACAGCTCGGCGGGCAGCAGGCCATTTGACAGGGCCTCAAAGTAGGCCGCGCAGATCTTCCAGAAGATGCGCGGCTGCCGCGCGGTCTGCGCCGCTGCCAGCCCCAGGCTGGTATTGAGCAGGATATGGGCCGCCCTGGGATCGGTGGATTTGACGATCTTCAGCACGGCCTGGTCCATGCGGGAACGCACGGCAGCGTCGTAGGGCAGCGCCTCCTGGGTCAGATCCATCTGCGGGTCCGTCCAGCGCCAGTCAAATGCCCAGAGGTCCGCAGGGTGGATGCGGTCAGCGCCTGCCAGTTCCTGCACGTCACGGTATTGCGGGAAAAGCGCCACGGCTGAAACAGCCTTGCCCAGCAGCACGGCTTCCAGGTAGTCGGTCAGCGCAAATCCGGCGCGCTCGATCTTGGCGGCGGATGCTTCGCTGCACAGCTCGGGCCGCTCGACGAACTTCTGCGCCGCGGATTCCATTGCGCGCAGCATGTGGGCGGGCGCACCCAGACCCACCATTTCCAAAGCACCCACCGCCTGGTGCAGATGCTGTCGCGCGATGCGCAGTTGCCCGGCGTCCACCGACGCCATGTCGGAGCCACGGGCGGCATCCGCATCACGCACAAACCGGCGCAGCGCGCTGGAGGCGGTGTCCAGCGATTTGCGCAGCTCGTCAAGCACCCAGGCCAGAGGCCCCAGGTCATTGACCGCCACATCGATATCGGTTCCTGCTGCCATACGTCACCCGCTCCGTTTACTTACAAGTGCCACCGCGGACCCGGCTCCGCCGGTCCGCTGGTGGCGCCCCCTTGAGGGGGGAGCGCCGAAGGCGCTTCGGGGGTGGGCCATATCAAGCGATTTTGAACCGCGATACGGACTGGCGAAGCTCCTCGGCCATGCGTGACAGCTCGCGCACCTGCTGGGCCGTGGACCGCGTACCTTCTCCGGTCTGCTCCGTCACAGCAAAAATGTGCTGGATGTTGCCGGCCACCACGTTGGCGGATTCGGCTTCCTTGGAAGCAGAGTTCGAAATCTGCTCAATCAGGTCAGCCAGTTTGCGTGACACCTGGTCGATCTCGGTCAGCGCGGTACCGGCGTTGTCGGACAGCTTGGCCCCTTCCACCACACCCTGCGTGGATCGCTCCATAGCGGCCACCGCGTCCTGTGTGTCGGTCTGAATGGCTTTCACCAGCGCCGAGATCTGGCGCGTGGCATCCGCGGAACGTTCAGCAAGGCGCTGCACTTCCTCGGCCACCACCGAGAAGCCGCGGCCTGCTTCGCCGGCGGACGCCGCCTGGATGGCGGCGTTCAGTGCCAGCACGTTCGTCTGTTCGGTAATGTCCGAGATCAGCTCGGTAATTTCACCAATCTCCTGGGACGATTCACCCAGCCGCTTGATCCGCTTGGAGGTTTCCTGGATCTGGTCGCGGATGGAGTTCATGCCGCCGATGGCGTTCTGCACGGCCTGCAGGCCTGACTCCGCGGCGACCAGCGATTGGCGGGCCACCTGGGCTGACTCCTGGGCTTGGCCCGACACCTGGTTGATTCGGCCTGCCATGTCGAGCACCGACTGGCCGGTTTCGCGAATTTCGCGCAGCTGTTCGGTGGACGCCGCCAGCAGCTCGGTCGATGTGCTTTCCACCTGGGCGGTCGTCTGGGCCACCCGGGTTGCCGTGGACTGCACGCTGCCTACCAGCTGGCGCAACTCTTCCACCGTGTAGTTCACCGAGTCGGCGATGGCGCCCGTGATGTCCTCGGTCACCGTGGCTTCCTGGGTCAAATCGCCTTCAGCCACTGTCTGCAATTCGTTCATCAGCCGCAAAATGGCCGCCTGGTTCGCGTCGTTCACGCGCTTGGCTTCCTGCTCCTGGCCCTCGGCTTCGAGTCGCTGCTGTTCGGCAACCACCTGGCGCTTGCGGCTGTCCTGCAGCTGCACATAGGCCAGGCCCACCGCGCAAAGAATGGCGAACACGGCGGAAATCGCCAAAGCTGCCAGAGCACCCGCGCCCAGGCCGGTCTGTGCGGACAGCTTGCCCTGAAGGTCTTCCAGCGCGCGGCGCAGCGGCTCGCTGTCGGCAATGATCGCGGCCTGCGCTTCACGGGCGGACACCAGGCCCTGCAGGTTGCCCAGAATGGCGCCGGCCTGGCTGCGGGTCTGTTCGTACAGCTTCATCAGCGCGTCCAGGCGTTCGCGGGTCTGTTCATCCTTGGAACCTGCCAGGCGCAGCTCGGGGCTGCCATCCAGCAGGCCCTGGGCAATTTCCTTGAACGAGTTCAAGTCCTTGCCCAGCAGGAACACGGCCTCGGGCGACACGCCTTCCATCGTCAGGAATTCGTTGGCCGATTTACCGATGCGCTGGGTCAACATCACAAGCTGGCCGGCGGCGGAGATTTCAGCCGGCGGTGCGTTTTGCTGCAGCTTGAGCGAAGACACCGTTTCGGCGATTTCAAGCAGGTCGGACGACTGGCGGTTGATGGTACGCAGGGCGTTGCCCACCTGCGTGAGGATTCGCTGCTGGCCCATCACGGTACCCGCATTCTTTTCGGCGCGCTCCATCAGGGGGGTGATCTTGGTCACGTCTTCCTGCAGTTCGGCGGCCACCGGTTGCAGACGAAGCTGGTCGTCGCCACTGGCCAGACCGCGCACCGTCCTGGCCAGCACGTCGGCGCTTTCCTTCACGTCGGGGAAGGCCTGGGCGGAACCCACCAGCGCCTGCGACACTGATTTGGCAAGACGCTGCGACTGCATCAGCGACTGACCGGTACCCGCCACCTGCTGGGCGACGCGATCCGCCTGGTTGAGCGCGAACACCGTGACCGCCCCCAGCACCACCAGCGCAAAAGCCAGCAAGATGAACAGGATCCGCTGGTGCTGGACGATGGTGCGCCGGCCCAGCAGGGGCACGGAGACCAGTTCGGACTCGTCCACCTGCGCCGCCATCATCTCGTCTTCGGCGGCAAGGCGGCTGGCCGGTGCTTCGTCAACGCGCTCCTCGACAGGCGCCATGGCCATCGTGCCCGGCGCGTCCATGGCGCCGGTGGCCATGGGGTCCATGGACCCGTCGGGCATGCCCAGGCTCAGGTCGGCTTCGGACTCTGCCGGCCTCTTCTTGGAAAACAGTTTTTTGAGTTGGTCAACGACGGACATGGTGCGGCCTTCCGGGGAAAACTGGAGCGCTCTTACGCGCTGATGCTCAGGAATTGGGGTTGTTGCGAGAGCGCCTGGAGGTTGATTTCCTGCCAGTACGCGCCATTGGCATCGGTGTAGCCGCTGCCGAAATACCCGGGCGAGCCCGCCGGCGGCTCGCTGGACGCCTTGAATGCCTCCAGGTTGCGCAACCCGGCCAGGCGGTCAATCAGCAGGGCACAGTTGATTTCGAGCAGGGCGTTCAGCGCGATCAGCCGCGATTCGGAGCGCGCCATGTCAGTGCGCTGCGCCGGGGCGCCACCCGAGATGAAGCTCGCCAGGTCCACCACGCCATACAGGCCACCGCGCAGGTTGGCCACGCCCAAAAACCACGCCTGGGTGTAGGGCACCGGCTGCGCCGTGGCCCAGGGAAAAATCTCGCCGGACTGGCTCAGCGGGAAGAGGTACTTGCCTGCGGCAGCCTCCACAGCCAGCCAGGACGCTGCGACGCCTTCGGTGCGGGCGGCCTGCAGCCGGCTCGCCAGACGGCTTTGCAATTCACGGAGTGCTTCCCGGTTGGCCATTCTTGAATCAGCTCAAGGCCTTGATCTTGGCCATCAGCTCGGCGGCATCCACCGGCTTGGTGATGTAGTCGCGAGCGCCCTGGCGCATGCCCCAGACGCGGTCGGTCTCCTGGTTCTTGCTGGTGCACATGATGATCGGCACGTCGGCGTACAGCGGGTCGCGCGTGATGGCGCGCGTGAGCTGGAAGCCGTTTTGCCCGGGCATCACCACGTCCATCAGGATCAGGTCGGGCTTTTCCTCGGCCAGGCGGCGAAAGGCATCGTCCGCGTTCTCGGCCGTCTTGACCGAAAAGCCGTTCTTCTGCAGCAGGTCGGTCATGAACATCAGCTCGGTCTTGGAATCGTCCACGACCAGGACTTTTTGAATCGGCATCACGCTACTCCTTGTTGTGCGGCACCAAACTGCTGGACGGTCTGCAGCAGCTGGTCCTTGGTAAATGGTTTGGTCAGGTAGTCCTGCGAGCCGACCATGCGGCCGCGGGCCTTGTCAAAAACGCCATCCTTGGACGACAGCATGACCACCGGCACACCCGCGAATTTCGCGTTGCGCTTGATGATCGCGCAGGTCTGGTAGCCGTCCAGGCGCGGCATCAGGATGTCGCAGAAAATCAGGTTGGGAAGGTAGTCGTTGACCTTGGCCAGCGCGTCAAAGCCATCCTCGGCGAGCATGACCTCGTGCCCACCCTGCTTGAGAAATATCTCGGCGCTGCGGCGGATGGTGTTGCTGTCGTCAATCACCAGGACCTTGAAGCCGGATCCATTCGTGCTCACTTGACGCTGCTCCTCATTTTTTCAACGACGCCAGGGCAGGCAAGACGCACCGCCCTCAAATCTGAACCATCTCGAAATCCTCCTTGCGGGCCCCGCATTCAGGGCAGGTCCAGTTCATCGGCACATCGGCCCAGGCAGTGCCGGGGGCGATACCGTGATCCGGGGCTCCGGTGGCTTCATCGTAGATCCACCCGCAGATCAGACACATCCAGGTTTTAGTTTCAGTCACAGCTTAAAGGGCCTTCGCATAGAATGCAACGATTGTATCGAGGCACTGCGACCGAGCCGCGCGCAAGCCGCCGCCCACCGCTGGATTGATGCCTATGACAAACCCCAATTCCCCTACACCGGCCGAAGTCCCGTCAGATGACGGCGCTGATGACGCCGGTGGCATGGCCTGCGTGATGGTGTTCAACGCCAGCGACCCGAGCGGCGCAGGCGGACTGTCAGCCGACGTGAGCGCCATTGCCTCCGTCGGCGCGCATGCGCTGCCCGTGGTAACCGGCGCCTACGCACGCGACACCGCCGAGATATTCGAGCATTTCTCTTTCGACGAAGAGGCCGTGGCCGAGCAGGCCCGAACCATTCTTGAAGACGTGCCGGTGCAGGTCATCAAGGTCGGCTTTGCCGGCAACCCCGAAGTGTTGTCGGCCATTGCAGAGATCGCCACCGACTACGCCGACCTGCCGCTGATCGCCTACATGCCCAACCTGTCGTGGTGGGACGAAAGCCAGATCGACCTGTACCTGGACGCCTTTCGCGAGCTGGTGCTGCCACAGACCACCGTGTTGGTAGGAAACCACAGCACCTTGTGGCGCTGGCTGTTGCCCGACTGGAGCAGCGACCGCAGCCCCGGCGCGCGCGACATCGCCAAGGCAGCCTCCAGCTTCGGCGTGCCCTACACACTTGTAACAGGCATCCCCCTGCCCGACCAGTTCATCGACAACGTGCTGGCCACGCCCCAGGCAGTGGTCTGCAACGAAAAATTCGAGCGGTTTGAAGCGGTCTTCTCCGGCGCGGGCGATACGCTGTCAGCCGCGCTGGCCGCGCTGATCGCCAGCGGCAGTGACCTGCCGGGCGCCGTCACTGAGGCACTGAGCTACCTGGACCGCTGCCTGGACGGCGGCTTTCGCCCCGGCATGGGCAACGTGATCCCCGACCGTCTCTTCTGGGCCCAGCCGGATACGGGTGACGATGAGGACAACGACGCCGATGACAGTCATCCGGGCCTGCACGGCTTCGAGATGCCACCGCACGACACCAAGCACTGACACCATGGACCTGAACGACACCCTCTTTGAACGCGCACGCCGCAGCATTCCCGGCGGCGTGAATTCACCCGTGCGCGCCTTTCGCGCGGTGGGCGGCACGCCGCGCTTTGTGCAGCGCGCGCAAGGCGCCTACTTCTGGGACGCCAACGGCAAGCGCCACATCGACTACATCGGCTCCTGGGGCCCGATGATCCTGGGCCACGGCCACCCCGCCGTGGTGGACGCGGTGCAACAGGCCGTGCTTGACGGCTTTTCATTCGGCGCGCCGACCGAGCGGGAAATCGAACTGGCCGAGGAAATCCTGACCCTGGTCCCGTCCATGGACATGGTGCGCCTGGTCAGCTCGGGCACCGAAGCCGCCATGAGCGCCATCCGCCTGGCGCGCGGCGCCACCGGGCGCAGCAAGCTCATCAAGTTTGAAGGCTGCTACCACGGGCACGCCGACGCGCTGCTGGTCAAGGCCGGCTCGGGCCTGGCCACCTTTGGCAACCCGACCAGCGCCGGCGTGCCGCCCGAGGTGGTGCAGCACACGCTGGTGCTCGAGTACAACAACGTCGCGCAACTGGAGGAAGCCTTTGCGCTGCACGGCGCCGACATCGCCTGCCTGATGATCGAGCCGATCGCCGGCAACATGAACTTCGTGCGCGCCAGCGTGCCATTCATGCAGCGCTGCCGCGAGCTGTGCACGCAACATGGCGCGCTGCTGGTGTTTGACGAGGTCATGACCGGCTTTCGCGTGGCACTGGGTGGCGCACAGAGCGTGTACGCCAACGCCATTCCCGGTTTCAAGCCCGACCTGACGGTGATGGGCAAGGTGATCGGCGGCGGCATGCCGCTGGCGGCCTTCGGCGGCCCCCGCGCCATCATGGAGCACCTGGCGCCGCTCGGGCCCGTGTACCAGGCCGGAACGCTGTCGGGCAACCCGGTGGCCACGGCCTGCGGCTTGGCGACGCTGCGTGAAATCCGCAAGCCGGGGTTCTTCGATGCGCTTTCAGCCCAAACACGTTCGCTGGTCGACGGCTTGTCTGCGGCCGCCAAAGCCGAAGGCGTTGCCTTCAGCGCTGACTGCCAGGGCGGCATGTTCGGCTTTTTCCTGCTGGACGCGTTGCCGCAGAACTACCCTGCCGTCATGAGGAGCGACGGCGCGAAGTTCAACACGCTGTTCCACGGTTTGCTGGACCGCGGCATCTACATCGCCCCGGCCTTGTATGAAGCAGGCTTTGTCAGCGCCGCGCACAGCAACCAGGACATCCAAGACACCATCAGCGCAGCACGCGAGGTCTTCAAAGCGATCAAGACGTAGACGGATCGCCGCTCCAGGGCCACCGCGGAACCGGCTCCGCCGGGCCGCTGGTGGCGCCCCCTGGGGGGAGGCGGCCGCCAGGCCGCTTCGGGGGGAGTCGTTTAATGCCGGAAGTGGCGCACGCCTGAGAAGACCATGGCCACGCCGCGTTCGTTCGCAGCGTCGATGACTTCCTGATCGCGCATCGATCCGCCCGGCTGGATCACGCAGGTCGCGCCGGCGTCCACCACCACATCCAGCCCGTCGCGGAACGGGAAGAACGCATCGCTGGCCACAGCGGTGCCGGCCAGCGTCAGCCCCGCATGCCCGGCCTTGATGCTGGCGATGCGCGCCGAGTCAAGCCGGCTCATCTGCCCCGCGCCCACCCCCATGGTCATGCCGCCCTTGCAGAAGACGATGGCGTTGGACTTGACGTACTTGGCGACCTTCCAGGCAAAAAGCAGGTCCTGCAGTTCTTCCGCCGTGGGCGCCTTCTTCGTCACCACCTTCAGGTCGGCCAGCGTCAGCTCCTTGTTGTCGGCCGTCTGCATCAGCAGGCCCGAGCCCACCCGCTTGACGTCCATGAGGTTGCGGCCGTTGTCCCAGTCCGTGGCGCCGCCCTTGGGCAAATCAATCTGCAGGATGCGCACGTTCACCTTGGTCTTGAAGACCTCCAGCGCCTCGGCCGTGAAAGCCGGCGCCATCAACACTTCAACGAACTGCTTGCTGATGGCCTGCGCCGCCGCGCCGTCCAGCGTGCGGTTCAGCGCAATGATGCCGCCAAAGGCTGAGGTGGGGTCGGTTTTGAACGCCTTGCCGTAGGCCTCCAGCGCATCCGCGCCCACGGCCACGCCGCAGGGGTTGGCGTGCTTGACGATCACGCAGGCCGCGGCGTCAAAGCTCTTGACGCATTCCCAGGCGGCATCGGCGTCGGCGATGTTGTTGTAGCTGAGTTCCTTGCCCTGCAGCTGTCTGGCGGTCACCAGCGAGCCGGGCGCCGGGTACAGGTCACGGTAAAACGCGGCCTGCTGGTGCGGATTTTCGCCATAACGCAGGTCCTGCAGTTTCACGAAGCGGCCGTTGGATTGCGCCGGGAACAGCGCATGGCTGCCGTCAGCCTGAATGCGCGACAGGTAATCGCTGATGGCGCCGTCGTAGTTGCTGATGCGGTTGAATGCCGCCACCGACAGCGCGAATTTCGTCTTGCGGCTGAGCTGGCCCGCGGCCTTGAGCTCCTCGATCACGCCCGGGTACTGCGACGCGTCGGTCAGCACACCCACGTCCTTCCAGTTCTTCGCGGCGCTGCGCACCATGGCGGGGCCGCCGATGTCGATGTTCTCGATAGCGTCTTCCAGCGTGCAGCCGGGCCTGGCGACAGTGGCTTCAAACGGATACAGGTTGACGACCAGCAAGTCGATGGTGTCAATGCCGTGGTCCTGCAGGGCCTGCATGTGCTCGGGCACATCGCGCCGGGCGAGCAGGCCGCCATGCACCATCGGGTGCAGCGTCTTCACGCGGCCGTCCAGCATCTCGGGAAAGCCGGTGACCTGGGCCACCTCGGTCACGGGCAGGCCCTGGTCAGCCAGCAGCTTGGCGGTACCGCCCGTGGAAATGAGCTTGATGCCCAGGCTGTGCAGGGCCTGAGCCAGCTCGACGATGCCGGTCTTGTCCGAGACGGAGATGAGTGCGTTCATGAAAGGGTTTTCTTACTTCAGCAGTTTGTGTTCAAGCAGCTTCTTGCGCAGGGTGTTGCGGTTCAGGCCCAGCCATTCAGCCGCCTTGGACTGGTTCTGGTCGGCCTTGGCCATCACTGTCTCCAGCAACGGCTTTTCGACCACCTTCACCATCATTTCGTACAGCCCGTCCGGCTCGGTTCCGCGCAAGTCCTTGAAGTAGCCCTCCAGGCTCGCGCGCACGCTTTCTTCGATCTGTTTTTTGCTCATGCGGTTGTTTCCACCGGTTCTTCGCAGTCCATTGGCGCTGCCTCGGCGATAGCCGGCATGCGGTCCATCACCGACCCCAGCGCCTGCATGTAGTCGGACACCGCGCGCCACTGCGCCGTGCTGTCTTCCAGCTGGTTCATGTTGTCGCGAAACGCCTCGCCGCCCGGCAGCGCGCGCACATACCAGCCGATGTGCTTGCGCGCGCTGCGCACGCCGGTGAACTCACCGTACAGCGCATAGTGGTCCTGCAGGTGGTCCAGCAGCAGCCGGCGCACTTCGGCCACCAGCGGCGGCGCCAGCAAGGTGCCGGTGGCCAGAAAGTGCGCCACTTCGCGGAATATCCAGGGTCGCCCCTGCGCCGCCCGGCCAATCATGACGGCGTCGGCGCCCGTGTACGCCAGCACATCGCGCGCCTTGTGCGGCGTGGTGATGTCACCGTTGGCCACCACGGGCACGCGCACCGCGGCCTTGACGGCGGCGATGGTGTCGTACTCGGCCCGGCCTTTGTAGCCCTGTTCGCGCGTGCGTCCGTGCACCGTCAGCATCTGGACGCCCGCGGATTCAAAAGCGCGCGCCAGCGTCACTGCGTTGCGGTGGGCCTGGCACCAGCCGGTGCGCATCTTCAGGGTGACCGGCACGCCGCGCGGCGCGCAGGCCCCGACGACCGCCTGCACGATCTGCAGCGCAAGCGCTTCGTCCTGCATGAGCGCGGAGCCGGCCCATTTGTTGCAAACCTTCTTGGCCGGGCAGCCCATGTTGATGTCGATGATCTGCGCGCCGCGGTCGATGTTGTAGGCCGCGGCCTCAGCCATCATGGCCGCGTCGGTGCCGGCAATCTGCACGGCAATGGGCCCCGGCTCGCCGGTGTGGTCGGCCCGGCGCGATGTCTTGAGGCTGTTCCACAGGTCGCGGCGCGAGGTCACCATCTCGCTGACCGCGTAGCCCGCGCCCAGCGCCTTGCACAGCTGGCGAAACGGCCGGTCCGTCACCCCGGCCATCGGCGCGGCGAACACATTGTTCGCAAGGGTATAGGGGCCGATGTTCATGGGAGGGGGCGAAGGGCTGCTGAAAAATGAGGCACGATTGTAGCTGCTGAAAATTTCAGCAAACGAAATGCGCGGGCCTTTACACTGCCGCACTCATGGATGCCTGGCTCGACCACCTGCTGAACCTGCTTGCGCTGCCTGAATATGGCTTGAGCACGGTGTTCGTCGTGTCATTTATTTCTGCAACGCTGCTGCCGCTGGGCTCCGAGCCCGCCGTGTTTGCGCTGATCACACTCAACCCGCAACTGTTCTGGCCCGCGATACTGGTCGCCACCGCCGGCAACACGCTGGGCGGCGCGCTGGACTGGTGGCTGGGCTACGGCGCCCACAGGGTGGTGGACAAATACCGGCATTCACCCACCCACGTGCGCGCACTGGACTGGCTGGAGCGCCTGGGGCCACCGGCCTGTCTGCTGTCGTGGCTGCCGGTGGTGGGCGATCCGCTGTGCGCCGTGGCCGGCTGGCTCAAGCTGCCGTTCTGGCCCTGCGTGGGCTACATGCTGGCGGGAAAGTTTTTGCGCTACCTGACGATGACCTGGGTGTTGCTGTATCTGTGGCCGGTCTGACACAAGCTGGAACACAGGCACGTTAGCGCTTCAATGCCGACTTGAACGCGTCGTCTTGAAGCAGCTTTGTTAACAGCTGGCGGTACAACAGCCCGTACTCGTTTATTGAGAAGTGGCTCCGCTTGTCTGAACAGCTGTCCCCGATTCTTAAGTGGAATCCGTGCGGGTTGCCAACGGTGCAGAGATGTCCACGGCGGCGGGCGTCGCTTGCGACGAACGCACGACGCGGTGGTCATCTCGGGGCGCACCAGAGATCTTCATCTTACGCGGCCATCTTCAACGCGGGCAGGCCGGCGAAGTACGCTTCATCGGGTGTGAGCCGATCGAGCTTCGAATGACTGCGCTGCGCGTTGTACCAAGCGAGATAGTCAGCGATATCGGCGCGAGCGGCGCTGACGCTGTCGTAGGCCTTCAGGTACACGCGCTCGTACTTCACGCTGCGCCACAGGCGCTCGACGAACACGTTGTCGCGCCAGGCGCCGCGCCCGTCCATCGACAGCTTGCAGCCCTTTGCGAGCACGGCGTGTGTGAACTCGATCGCGGTGAACTGGCTGCCCTGATCGGTGTTGACGATCTCGGGAGCGCCGTACTTCACCAGCGCCTGCTCGACGATTTCCCTGGCGTGACATGCCTCCAGCGTGATCGCCACCTTGTGCGCCAGCACCTTGCGGCTGAACACATCGACGATGGCCGTGAGGTACACGAAGCCGCGCGCCATCGGGATGTAGGTCGTGTCCAGCGCCCACACCTGGTTCGCCCTGGTGATCGCCAGCTTGCGCAGCAGGTAGGGGTAGACCTTGTGACCCGGCGCCGGCTTGCTGCTGCCCGGCTGCGGGCACAGCGCCTCGATGCCCATGCGCTGCATCAGCGTGGTGATGTGCCTGCGCCCGGCCTGGATGCCTTCGCGGTGCAACTGATCGCGCAGCATCCGCGCGCCCATGAACGGGTGCTCCAGGTGCAACTCGTCCAGTCGGCGCATCAGGCGCAAGTCGACCTCGCTCACGGGACGTGGCAGGTAGTACACCGAGCCACGGCTGATGCCCACCAGCTCGGCCTGGCGTGTGACGCTCAGTTCGTGGGTTCGGTCGATCATCGCTTTGCGCTCAGCAATCCCGCCTTGGTGAGCGCGCGTTCTAAAAAATCGTTCTCCAGCGTCAACTGGCCGATCTTGGCGTGCAGTGGTGCAAGGTCCACGGGCTCGCTCGCCTGCGCATTGCCGCCGAAGGCGCCAGCGGCGTTCTCAAGCAGTTGCCTGCGCCACTCGGTGATCTGGTTCGGGTGCACCTCGAAATGCTTGGCCAGTTCGGCCAGGGTCTTGTCTTCTCGCAACGCCGCCAAGGCCACCTGCGCCTTGAACGCCGGCGTGTGCGTGCGGCGAGTGCGCCGCGCTGATTTCTTTGCCATCAAAAACTCCTGTCGCCAGCCTTCCTCGGCCGGCATCATGCACGGAGTTTCCACTCAAGCCCTTTGTTCAGATTTGCGGAGCCACTTCTGATCAACGCGCCGCGGTGGGTACAACGATTTTCAAAAGCATAGATCTCGCCGTCGGTGTCGCGCGCCACAATCACGGGGGCACGGCCAACAAAGGTCGTCCGGTAGTTTCCCGGCTCGGGGAGCTCG
>JBFWUB010000035.1:0-37945 GCA_050247515.1 Ramlibacter sp.
ATGCTGACGTTGCCGCGTTGGGTGGGAAGGCAATGTTCAATACGTGCGAACTGCTCGGGCGTGATTTCCATGCGAGCAAGTATCGGCCTTGATACACAGTCCGTCCATTAGTGTTAACACGCCCTAACGACCGTCGTGCACGTGCCACCTTGACACGTGGTGACAGATTCCTGCTGCACAGAGGTAGTCGCACTGCCGTTAGTGGAAGTTGTCGTGGTGCCTGTCTTGCCCGTGGTGCGACTACAAGGCACGTACACCGTAGCGCCGTTGACCTCGCCCGGGCACATGCCCTCAGGGACAGGGTTTGGCCGAGGTTCGAACGAATAGGTGCCGCTAGGGTTACTGGGCATTGGCTTTGAGTCACTACCTGTGCAGCGAGTGCCTGAGTAGACACCATCATTGACCCAGCACACGCCGGAACCATCGTCATTTGACCCGCAGTAATCCGTGCTGCCGACCACGAGGCAGCCGCCAGAGCAGAATTCATAACTGCCAGACGCGCCGACGATCGTTGACACATCGAAAGAGATTTTGCCGGCGGCCAAGCCCTGAACACTCTTGCAAGCTGTGTCTTCTACGACGCGTGATTGCTCCGCGGCATTGCCGTTTATGACGACGCAGCCACCGGCGCCGACCATTTCCAATCGCCTGTTGCAGGTTTGAGCGCCCGCGTCCCAGAAGAACGTGGCTATGCGCGGCCCGCTGTTCCCGCCATTGCCGCAAATGTCGAATCCCCCAGGGTCATTGTGGGCAGGGATGCCAGAGCAGGTTGCGCCGCGAGTCGGAGCCCATGGACCCGCTTCGCCATTGTTGTAGGGGTTGAGGTATCGATATTCCGTGATCGTGGCCGTGGGCGTGGCCTGCGCGAAGGCGGCAACAACGAGCAGGAAGGCACCTACTAGGCCGTGAATAGCAGCCATGCAGCCCCCACAACAGCAATGATCACGTAGACGCCGTGATAGTCCATTTGAGCCCCCGTATGAACACACCAAGGCCCCGCACGCGAGGCCCCAGAGTGGTCACACCGTCACAGGGCGCGACGGAACCACTTGAAGATGGCAATGGCCACGATGACCGCGAAGACGGCCACGCCGATCGTGGTCACGTCGGTTTTGGCCGTGGTCAGTTCCGTGGTCACACCTTCGGGCACGGCAGCGAATGCCGACTGACCAGCGGCCAGCATCAGGGCCGGAATGACGGCCAAACGCAGTTTGAGAGCTTGCTTCATTTGAAGACCTTTCTAGATGCCGTCGTTGGAGGGATTTAGGGCACGTATCAGCGAACGGACGGCAAACGCAGCCGCCCACACGCCGACAATGAGCCCAGAGATAACAACACCGTCCGCGACGGACAGAACGAACGGGTTGCCACTACTTGACGCGAGGTTGTCAACCTCAGCGGATGAATACAAACGCAGTTCCCCAGGGGCGCAGGTCTCAGCCTCATACACGAACGGGATGGGCTTGCCGGCCTGAGTGGTGAACGCTTGCGGAGTGCCCGCAAGACCCAACTGCGTGTTGTCCGGATAAGTGCCGATGCAGACGGGCATTACTCTTCTCCCGTTAACAGACGCAGCAGGAGACGCACGGCGGCAGGCGTGAGCAATACCTCAGCACTCAGGACGAGGCACTGCGCGAAGAGGATTGCATCGGACATGTTTAGGCCTGCACTTGAGAAGGACTACGACGCTTGACGTCGTATTGCTGGAGGCCCACGAGAACAGCTTCAATGCGCCGGGTACGCAGGTCCGCGCGCAGAGCGAAAGTGCCGAGGTAGGTGCCGGGCTGAACCTTGCCGCGGAGGTCTTTTGGCAAGGGGAGGACGCCCACTTGATCGGGTGTGTTGTCTTCCTTCAACAGGATGCATTCGCAATCCTGCAGCGCCCATTCGCGCCCGTCCTTTACGCCCTTTTTTTCGTCGTTGACCTTGATGATGCTGATGATGCTTTGCATAACGTGAGTCCTTTACTCAGGTTGAACCGGAACAGTCCGGCCCGAAGCCCCACGCGTGAGGCTTGAGGCTGGAGTCACGAGACCACCTGAACGAGTGCGCAACGCTCAAGCACCTGTTGCATGCCGTCTACGGGCTTACCGAAGACGTTTAGCGGCGTTGCCCAGCAGTACCCCGCACGAACCTTTACAACGGACATGCGGAGGCCGTGGTAGCTGACGGTCACGCCTTTTTTGACCACGGCGCGGCCAGTACTATCGAGATTGGATTTTTTGGAGGACGCATGGACCTGAGAACCATTGAACTGGAAATGACCAGGGCTCTGCTGTGGTACGCCGCTGTGATGCTGCTGGGCTACATCGTTTCGATGTACGTCCTTTATTTGGTGATCCGATACGCCATCAGGGACGGCATAAGGGACAGCGGATTGACAGACAGATGGAGGCGAATCAGCAGCATTACGCCAAGACTGGAAACTGACACCATGCCCCCCGACATGACGGCCGAGAGATAGAGGGGTGCACGCCCCCGGCCCGGACTTGGCTGGAGCCCTGACGAGACGCGCCAAGTCGTTTAAAGCCGGAGGGGTGCAATCGGAAATGAGGGGCATGTCAGGGCTCCTGTTAAAGTTGGATAACCGTTGCGGATAACCAACATAATTGGTTTACCAAAACGGTAGCTAAAGGTTAACCACTTTGGTAGGAGCTTGCAAGATGTTTTATGAATGCCTAGACCGAATCGACGCAAATGCAACACGCGAAATGGCCTCTTTTGGCGTGCAGCCAGTACGCGTTAGCGACTGGAGAGCGCGCCGCCGTCTGCCGACAAGACCGCAAGCACTTGCACTAGCTCACGTAATGAAGCTGGACTTCGACAAACTTGAGCGCGAACTAACGTCGCTGGAGGCTGAGAAAGACGCCGAGAAAAACAGCGGTGTTGCGGTACTAATGAAAAGCCTGAGATTGGCAGGTCGAACACTGTAATGACCGACCCCGAGTTCATGGACCGCGCGGAAGCATTGTTGCGCAGCATCGAGCTGGCATGTGACCGCATCAACGACGAATCCGACGCCGACATCGACAATCAGCGCACGGGCGGCATGATCACGCTGGCCTTCCAGAACGGCAGCCAGATCATCGTGAACCTGCAAAAGCCCCTGCATGAGGTCTGGATGGCCGCGCGCGCCGGCGGCTTCCATTACCGTTTTGACGGCACGCAGTGGATGGACACCAAGGGCAATGGCGAGTTCTTTGCCAATCTGACGCAGTACGCCACGCAGCAGGCGGGCGAGCCGTTGCGCTTTGAGGCGTAGGCCTGCCAATCAGGCCTGGCATGACGCCTCGCTTCAGTTGCGGAACAGGTCCAGGATGCTCTTCTTTTCGTCTGCCGGCGGCAGCGCCTGCTTCGCGGGCTGGCCGTCGGGGCCCGGTGCGCTCTTGTCTTCCATGCCAAGGCTGCTCACGCCCGCGCCGCGGGCGTACTCGTCGTAGTACCACTCACCACCCACGTTGATCACGCCTTCGGGTGCGGCGGGTTCGGATACCGGTACGCCCTTGAGCGCTGTTTCCATGAAACTGATCCATACCGGCAGACTGACCCCGCCGCCGGTTTCCCGGTCGCCCAGCGACCGCGGGTTGTCGTAGCCCATCCAGACCACCGCCGCCAGCGTGGGCTGATAGCCGGCAAACCAGGTGTCGATGGCGTCGTTGGTGGTGCCGGTCTTGCCATACAGGTCGGGGCGTTTGAGTGTTGCCTGCGCGCGTGCGGCAGTGCCCGAGCGGGCAACCTCCTGCAGCAGCCGGCTCATGACGAAAGCATTGCGCGCATCAATGGCGCGTGTTGCCTCGCTGGGCAATGGCGGCTGGCTTTCCACCAGGACCTTGCCTTTCTGGTCAGTCACGCGGGTGATGATCCACGGGTTGACGCGGTAGCCACCATTGGCGAAGACTGAATAGGCCGTGGCGAGCTGCATGGGCGTGACCGAGCCTGCCCCCAATGCCATGGTCAGGTAGGGTGGGTGTTTCTCGGCTTCGAAGCCAAAACGGGTGATCCACTCCTGGGCGTTCTGGGTCCCCACGGCCTGCAGGATGCGGATGGACACCATGTTCTTTGACTTGGCCAGCGCGGTGTGCAGCGGCATCGGGCCTTCGAACTTGCCGTCGTAGTTCTTGGGCTCCCAGGGTTGTCCGCCGGTCACGCCGGCATCAAAGAACAGCGGCGCATCGTTGACCATGGTGGACGGCGTGAAGCCCTTTTCCAGCGCAGCCGAATAGATGAAGGGCTTGAAGCTGGAACCAGGCTGGCGCCAGGCCTGTGTCGCGTGATTGAACTTGTTCTTGTTGAAGTCAAAACCGCCCACCAGTGCACGAACCGCACCGTCGCGCGGATCCAGCGCGATGAAGGCGCCTTCGACCTCGGGCAACTGGGTAATCTCCCAGGTGTTCTTGGGCGTCTTGACGACCCGGATGACCGCGCCGCGGCGGATCTTGATCTTGGGTGGCGCCTTGTCGGACAGGCCCGACTGGGCCGGGCGCAGGCCGTCGCCCGTGATCTCAAGCGCCTCGCCGTTCTGGCGCACGGCGGAAATCTTCTTCGGATCAGCCGCCAGCACCACGGCGGCCATGACGTCGCCGTTGTCGGGGTGGTCGTTCAGTGCATCGTCAATCGCGTCTTCCTGCTCCTTGGCATCGCCAGGCAATTCCACGAACTTCTCAGGTCCCCGGTAGAACTGGCGGCGCTCGTAATCCATGATGCCCTTGCGCAGTGCCTTGTAGGCCGCTTCCTGGTCGGACGCCTTGAGTGTGGTGAACACATTCAGGCCGCGGGTATAGGCGTCGTCGCCGTACTGGGCATGCACCAGCTGGCGCACGGTTTCCGCCACATATTCGGCATGCACTTTTACGCTGCCCGTGTTCGCGCGCACGCTCAGTTCTTCCTTTTTGGCGGTCTCGGCCTGGGCTGCGGTGATGAAGCCGTTTTCCTCCATGCGCTCGATGATGTAGAGCTGGCGCGAGCGCGCGCGGCGCGGGTTGCTGATCGGGTTGTAGGCGGACGGCGCCTTGGGCAGGCCCGCCAGCATGGCTGCTTCGGCGATGCTGATGTCCTTCAGTGGCTTGCCGAAATACGCCTCGGACGCCGCCGCAAAACCATAGGCCCGGTTGCCCAGGAAGATCTGGTTCATGTAGATCTCCAGGATCTGGTCCTTGGACAGCAGGTGCTCCAGTTTGAAGGTCAGCAGGATTTCATAGATCTTGCGGGTGTAGGTCTTCTCGGACGACAGGTACACATTGCGCGCGACCTGCATGGTGATGGTGGATGCGCCCTGGCTCTTCAGGCGGCCCACGTTGGCCAGGCCGGCCCGGATTACCCCCAGGTAGTCCACACCGCCGTGCGAATAAAAACGCGCGTCTTCAATCGCCAGCACGGCATCCTTCATGACTTTGGGGATGTCCTTGATGGGCGTCAGGTTGCGCCGCTCCTCGCCGAATTCACCCAGCAGCACGCCGTCCGACGAAAAAACCCGCAACGGCAGCTTGGGCCGGTAATCAGACAGGTCCGAGATGTCAGGCAGGTTGGGGTAGGCGACCGACAGTGCCACCGCCAGCAGCATGGCCACTGACAGCGCAGCGGCCAGCAACGTGCCACCACCCCAGAGCATGATCCGCAAGGCCCACACCTGCCAGGCTGGCCGCGCGCCAGCCGCCGCGGATTCGTTGGATGAAGGGGAAGATGGCATTGAAATCCGCGTAAGGTCTCGCAGGCATTATAGAAATGGCTCTGTACCCTGTCCGGAATGGCCGGCACGGCACGCTGGCGGTGGCCTCCAATGCGCTTTGCCGGAGCCACAAACGCTGCGCGACGGTCCTTCAGGGCGTCAGTTTTTGGCAACGTCCCACTGCGGTCAAAACGGAAAAAACCTTTGCGGGACAAGGAGCTTACTGCTAGCATTGAAGTGAATTCTTAAGTTTGTTACACCTGTTTCGTGGTGGATTTCAGGGGACTGTCTTGATCTCTTTGGGGTCGTTGTTTAGCCGCCAACCCGCGCCGTTGCTGGGTTTGGATATCAGTTCGTCCAGCGTCAAGCTGGTGGAGCTGGGCCGTGACAAGGCCGGCAATCTCGTGCTCGAGCGGTGTGCCATCGAACCACTGGAACGAGGCTGGATCACCGACGGCAACGTCGAAAAGTTTGACGAGGTGGCCGAGGCCATGCGCCGTGTCGTCAAGAAGAGCGGCACCAAGACGCGCAATGTCGCCATGGCACTGCCGCCATCGGCCGTCATCACCAAGAAGATCATCCTGCCCGGCGGCATGACCGAGCAGGAACTGGAAACCCAGGTCGAGACAGAGGCCAACCAGTACATCCCGTTCTCGCTGGACGAAGTGAGCCTGGACTTCTGCGTCGTCGGTCCCAGCGCCACATCGGTGGGTGATGTTGAGGTCCTGATCGCTGCGTCCCGCAAGGAAAAAGTCCAGGACCGACAGGGTCTTGCCGAGGCGGCCGGTCTCAAGCCGGTCATCATTGACGTGGAATCCTATTCATCCCGCCTGGCTGCTGGCCGCCTCATTGAGGCCTTGCCGAACAAGGGGCTGGACACCATGGTCGCCCTGTTCGAAGTCGGTGCGTTCACCACCAGCATGCAGGTGATCTGCAATGACGATGTGCTCTACGACCGGGACCAGGCTTTTGGCGGTGCCCAGCTGACCCAGCTGATCGTGCGCCAGTACGGCTTTTCAGCCGAAGAGGCCGAAACCAAGAAGCGCAACGGCGACCTGCCCGAGGACTACGAGAGCGGCGTACTCAAGCCGTTCGTCGAAAGCATGGCCCAGGAAGTCGCGCGTGCCCTGCAGTTCTTCTTCACCAGCACGCCGCACAACAAGGTGGACTACATCCTGCTGGCGGGCGGCTCCGCCGCGCTGCCGGGCCTCACCGAGGCGGTGACCCAGCAGACTTCATTCGCCTGCACGCTGGCGGATCCGTTCGAGGGCATGCAGGTCGGTGCCAATGTGCGCGAGAAGAAGATGCGCCGTGAAGCGCCGTCCTACCTCACGTCCTGCGGCCTGGCGATGCGGAGGTTCCTGCAGTGATTCTCATCAACCTGCTGCCGCACCGCGAAGCGGCCCGCAAACGCAAGCGCGAATTCTTCTTCGCGACGCTGGGCGTGTCGGCTTTGATCGGCGGTGTGATTTCCGGTGTGATTTTCCTGTGGTTCCAGGCCCAGATCTCGACCCAGCAGAACCAGAACACCTTCCTGCAAACCGAGATCAAGCGGCTGGAGGGGCAGATCAAGGACATCGCCAGCCTGCAGTCCGAGATTGCGGCGCTGCGGGCCCGGCAGCAGGCCGTGGAGGACCTGCAGGCGGACCGCAACCTGCCGGTGCACCTGCTCAATGAGCTTGTGAAGCAGCTGCCGGACGGTGTGTACATCACCACCATGAAGCAGGTCAACCAGATGGTGACCATCCAGGGCGTGGCCCAATCGAACGAGCGTGTGTCCGAACTGCTGCGCAATCTGGCCAACAACAGTGACTGGTTGACGCGCCCCGAGCTGGTGGAAATCGTCGCCGCCAATGTGGCTCTGAGCCCGCGCGAGCAACGCCGTGTGTCCAATTTCAACATCCGTGTGCAGCTGCTGCGTTCTTCAGAGGTCCAGCCAGGCGCTTCAGCCCCTGCTTCACCAGCATCCGCAGCGAAGACCTGAGACCATGGCTACCAGATCATTGCCCAAGATAGACTTTGCCGCGCTGCAGGATCAGGTCCTGGGGCAATTCCGTGGCCTGGACCCCAACAACCCGGCGTCCTGGCCGGCGGTGCCAAGGTATGCCCTGTGCGTGGCCCTCATGGTCGCGATCGTGGTGGCCCTCTGGTTTGTCTGGCTCAGCGGCTCCGACGCCGAGCTCCAGGCGGAACGCGCCAGGGAGGTCCAGTTGCGCGAGGACTACAAGAAAAAGCTCGCGCAAGCCGTCAACCTGGACGCTCTCAAACGGCAGCGCGAGCAGGTGCAGCAGTACGTGACCCAGCTCGAAAAGCAGCTGCCCAGCAAGGCGGAGATGGATGCGCTGCTGTCGGACATCAACCAGGCCGGCCTGGGCCGCAGCCTTCAATTCGAACTGTTCCGCCCTGGCCAGGTCAGCGTCAAGGAGTACTACGCGGAGCTGCCGATCACGCTTCGGGTGACGGGGCGTTATCACGATATGGGCGCCTTCGCGTCCGACATTGCCAACCTGTCGCGGATTGTGACGCTCAACAATGTTTCCGTAGGGCCTGGCGGGCGCGACGGCGGTCTTGTCATGGATGCGACTGCAAAGACCTTCCGCTACCTCGACAAGGATGAGGTGACTGCGCAACGCAAGGCCGCTCCGGCCGCGGGAGCGAAGAAATGAGCGGGCGTGCCCTGGTTTTGCTCGCGGCGGTGGTGCTCACTGCCTGCAGCGGCACGGACAGCGAAGAACTCCAGCAATGGATGAATGAGCAGCGCAGCCAGGCCCGCGCGCGTGTTCAGCCCATCCCCGAGCCCAAGAAATTCACCCCCCAGGACTACCGGCAGGAAGCTGCCACGGACCCCTTCAGCAACCAGAAGCTCGCGCAGGCGCTCAGGCGGGAATCGTCTCAGGCGACATCGAACGCCGGCCTGATCGCTCCGGAACTGGCACGACGCAAGGAGGCCCTGGAGGCTTACCCGCTCGACTCCATGGCCATGGTAGGAAGCCTGGTGAAGGCAGGGCAGCCCGTGGCGCTGCTGCGAGTGGACAATTTGCTGTACCAGGTCCGGTCGGGCAACTACCTCGGTCAGAACTACGGGCGCATCACCAAGATTGACGAGACCGAAATCGTGCTGCGCGAGATCGTGCAGGACGGCTCGGGCGAATGGATTGAACGGATAGCCAAATTGCAGCTGCAAGAGGGGTCAACAAAATGAAAATGCAGAACCACGCGGTTTGGCAATGGGCACGAAAGCTGGGGGCGCTGCTGCCAGCCTTGCTGCTGTCGATCCCGGTGCTTGCGCAGAACTCCGTCCAGTCGGTCACGGGCTCCATCCAGGGTGGCGCGGAAGTGGTCCGCATTGATTTTGCGCAGCCGCTGGCCGCCGTGCCGGCGGGCTTTGCCATTCAGGCGCCGGCGCGCATCGCGCTGGACTTTCCCGGTGTGACGAACGCGATTGGCCGCTCCACGGTCGAAATCAACCAGGGCAACCTGCGTTCGGTCAACGTGGTGCAAGCCGGCGAGCGCACCCGGCTCGTGCTTAACCTCAAGGCCGCCGCCAGCTACAAGGCCCAGATTGAGGGCAAGTCGCTGCTCGTGCTGCTCGACCCCGTGGCCAATGCGGCAACGGCTGCACCCGCGGCGGCCGTGTTCGCGGAAAGCCGCAATCGCGATACGCAACCCCTGCGGGACCTGGATTTTCGCCGTGGGGCGGACAGTTCAGGCCGCATCGTGGTTGACTTGGCCAACAACCAGGTAGGCGTTGACATCCGCCAGCAGGGCCAGAATCTGGTGGTCGAGTTTCTCAAGTCCACCTTGCCTGAAGGCCTTCGGCGCCGGCTGGACGTGTCTGATTTCGGCACACCAGTGCAGTCGGTCACAACGTTTCAGGCGGGGGACCGTGTGCGCATGGTCATCGAACCCAAGGGCCTGTGGGAGCACAGTGCCTACCAGAGCGACAACCAGTTCGTCGTCGAGGTGCGTCAGCAGAAGATCGATCCCAACAAACTGACCCAGGGCCCCGGATTCAGTGGAGAAAAGCTCTCCCTGAATTTCCAGAACATCGAAGTGCGCTCGCTGTTGCAGGTGATTGCCGACTTCACGAACTTCAACATCGTGACCTCCGACTCGGTGACGGGCGCGGTGACCTTGCGCCTCAAGGACGTGCCGTGGGACCAGGCGCTTGAGATCATCCTGCAGGCCAAGGGCCTGGGCATGCGCAAGACCGGCAACGTGCTGTGGATCGCGCCCAAGGATGAAATAGCCGCCAAGGAAAAGCTGGACCTGGAGTCGCGCGCCGCAATCCAGAACCTCGAGCCACTGCGCACTCAGGCCTTCCAGCTCAACTACACCAAAGCCGCTGACATCGCGGCGCAGATCACGGCTGGCGGCGGCGGCTCGGCCCCGGGTGCCAGCGCCCGCATTCTCAGCGCCCGCGGCAGCGTGATTGCCGAGCCGCGGACCAATCAGCTGTTTGTGACCGATATCGGATCAAAGCTGGAACAGGTCCAGCAGCTGATCGCAAAGCTGGATATTGCGGTTCGCCAGGTGCTGATCGAGGCGCGGATTGTCGAGGCCTCCGATACGTTCGGCAAGTCGCTGGGCGTGCGGCTGGGTGGCAGCGACCTGCGTGGCCTGCGCGGCGGCGATGCCGGCTACTCGGTGGGTGGCACCAACCGGGTGGCTTTTGGCGGCAGTTACGACGCTGTGACCGGCACCACGCAGGAAAGCACCGTTATTCCGAACACGCTCAACACCTCATTTGTCAACCTGCCCGCGGTGGGTCAGGGCGGCTACAACGCGGCATCGTTTGCCATCTCGCTGTTCAGTTCCGCCGCGAACCGGTTCCTCAACCTGGAGCTTTCGGCGCTGGAAGCCGACGGAAAGGGCAAATTGGTGTCCAGCCCGCGTATCGTCACCGCGGACCAGACCAAGGCATTGATCGAGCAGGGCACCGAATTCCCCTACCAGCAGGCGACGTCCAGCGGGGCGACAGCTGTGACCTTCCGCCGCGCGACGCTGAAGCTGGAGGTGACGCCGCAGATCACGCCGGAAGGCAACATCATTCTGGATCTGGACATCAGCAAGGACAGCCGCGGTGAGACCACGGCAGCGGGTATCGCAATCAACACCAAGCACATCAAGACGCAGGTGCTGGTGGAAAACGGTGGAACCGTGGTGATCGGCGGTATTTTTGAGCTGAACGAGTCCGAGAACGAAACCAAGGTGCCGGTGCTTGGCGACCTGCCGGCAGTGGGCAACCTGTTCAAGACCCGCCAGCGCAGTTCCAACAAGCAGGAAATGCTGGTTTTCATCACGCCGAAAATGATCGCCGATCGGGCTGCGGCCCGATAAGCATCAACGATTACATGCAGGAAGCGACAACATGCACTATTTGAAGTACGTATGGGGATGGGCCATCACCGCGGCGCTGGTGGCCTGCGGCGGCGGGGGCGGCAGCCCGGGAACGACGACTGGCAGCTCTGGCGCCGGATCCACGCCAGCGGCGGGCACGCCGACGCTGGTGGTTGAACTGGTGGATGCAGCAGGCGTAAAGACCAATTTTGTGAGCGGCTCTGGTGTGACTGCCCGAGCCACGGTGAAGGACGCTTCGGGGGCTGTTGTGGCGGGCAAGCTGGTGACATTCGCCGCTGACGCCACGCTGATCAAGTTCAGCCCGAGCTCCGGGCAGGTATTGACCGATGCCAATGGCGTGGCATCCATCCAGATGAGTCCGGCATCCATTACCGCCGGCGGCGCGGGTTCGCTGAACGTTGCCACCACGGTCGGCACCACGGCGCTGACGGCCGCGTTTGATTTCCAGCTGTCAGCCTCCAATGTGGCACTGACCGCGCTGGACCTGGGTACGGGCGCGCTGGCAGCCTTTGGCAACCGGGCTGTGTCCGTGCTGGCCACCATCAATGGCGTGGCGGCGACAAATACGCCCATCCAGGTGACCTTCCAGGCGAGCTGTGGTGCGGTGAACCCGGCAACCGTCACGACCGACAATACCGGCAAGGCGTCCACCACCTATTCGGCCAACAACGTGGCCTGCGCCGGCAGCAATGTCTCGGTGTCCGCATCGGCGCCCGGCGCGGTGGCTGTGCAAGGGACGATTGCGGTTCAACTGCCGCAGGCGACGAACGTCGAGTTCGTCAGCGCGACGCCCCAACTGATCTACCTGACCGGGTCGGTGGGTGCGACCCAGGCCCGCCTGAGTTTCCGTGTGGTGGACTCCGCCGGAACACCGTTGCAAAACCAGTCGGTCCAACTGGCCCTGGTGACAAACACCGGCACGGGCGTTTCGCTTGGCACGGTGGGCAACTCTTCGCCGATCACGCTCACGAGCGACGCCACCGGTATTGTTTCGGTGCCGGTGTTCTCGGGAACCGTGCCCACGTCCGTGCAGGTCCGGGCGTCCTTGGTGTCGAACAGCTCGATCTTCGCCAATTCCAATGCGCTGACCGTGGCCTCTGGCCGCGCGGTGCAGGCGGCGGCTAGTCTGGCTGTGGCCAAATTTGCGATCGAGGGCTTCAACATCGACGGGCAATTGACCGAATTCACCATGTCACTGGCAGACCGCCAGGGCAACCCGGTGCCCGATGGTACGCAGGTGAACTTCGTGGCAGAGGGCGGCGTCATGATTCCCGCATCGTGCGTGACCTCGGGCGGAACATCTTCCTGCGCGGTGCAGGTCCGGTCCCAGGGTACACGTCCGGCCAACGGCATTGTGGCCGTGCTGGCCTATGTGCCGGGCGAGGAAGATTTTGTAGATGCCAACTTCAACAACATCTACGACTCCGGCGAGACATTCACCGATCTCGGCAATGCGTACCGAGACGACAACGACAGCAGCGCCTACGACAGTGGTGAATTCCTGGTGCCGCGCGCGGGCGCCACGACCTGCGCCGGCGGCGCCAATGGCCGCGCCAACACCTGCGATGGTGTGTGGGGCCCTGTGGATGTGCGCAAGCAGGCGAACGTCATATTTGCCACTTCAGCAGCCAACATCACGGGTACGCTGACCAATACGGTTGTAGGTACTTCCACGCTGGGCAGCCTGGAGGTCAGCATCGCGGACACCAACGGCAACAGCATGCCTACGGGTAGCGCGATCACGGTGGAGGTAACGTCAGCGGGCAGCACGGGGTGCGCGGCGAAGCTTCCGTCCGCAGTCGTTCCCAACCGCTATACCCCGTTCCAGCAGACGATTTCGACGGAAAAGTGCCGCAACGGCGACCGGCTGACGGTCAAGGTCACCGCCCCGTCCGGCCTGGTTTCCTTCCGCGACTTCAGCGTGCCATGATCCCCGGGCTGTGGCGACGCTAGCCCTCATCGGACTGCCCGGCTCCGGCAAGTCCACCGTGGGCCGGCAACTGGCCCGCAGGATGGGCCGGGCTTTCCAGGATACCGACCACTTGATCGAACAGCGCCTCGGCTGTTCGATCAGGGTGTTCTTCGAGCGCGAGGGCGAGGACCGTTTTCGTGATGTTGAAGAGGCGGTCATCGACGAGTTGACCCAATACGACGTCGGTGTGCTGGCCACGGGCGGTGGCGCCGTGCTGCGTCAGGCCAATCGCAAGCGCCTGCATGATCGCTGCCATGTGGTCTATCTGCATTCAACGCCCGAGGATGTCTTCCGCCGTGTGCGCCATGACACGCAGCGCCCCCTGTTGCAGGTGGCTGATCCGCAGTCACGGCTGCGCGATCTCTACGAAGCGCGTGACCCGCTGTACCGCGAGACGGCGCATTTCGTCATTGAAACGGGCCGCCCGTCGGTGCCCACGCTGGCCAACATGATCCTGATGCAGCTGGAACTGGCCGGCGTTGTCCCGCGCTGAGCCTCTAAACTCGGGGGATGCGAGCCTCCCCCGACACTTCCGCCCAACTGGTACCCATTGCGCTGGGTGACCGCGCCTACAACATCCTCATCGGGCAGGCCCTCATCGAAGACGCGGCCACCTGGGCTGATCTGCCGCGCGCCCACGCTGCCCTGATCGTGACCAATGACACCGTGGCGCCACTGTACGCGGCGCGTCTGCGCGCGCAGCTGGCGCACCGTCATGCCGCGGTGCACCAGGTGACCTTGCCCGACGGCGAAGCGCACAAGACCTGGCAGACCCTGAACCTGATTTTTGACGGACTGTTGTCCAACGGCTGCGACCGCAAGACCGTGATCTATGCGCTGGGCGGCGGCGTGGTGGGCGACATGGCGGGCTTTGCCGCGGCCAGCTACATGCGCGGCGTGCCGTTTGTGCAGGTCCCCACCACCTTGCTGGCGCAGGTGGATTCGTCCGTGGGCGGCAAGACGGCCATCAACCACCCGCTGGGCAAGAACATGATTGGCGCGTTCTACCAGCCCCAGCGCGTGGTGTGCGACCTGGACACGCTGATGACGCTGCCCGCGCGCGAGCTGAGCGCGGGCCTGGCCGAGGTCATCAAGTACGGACCCATCGCCGACATGGCCTTCCTGGACTGGATCGAGGCCAACATGGCCGCCCTGCTCGCGCGAGAGCCGGCCGCGCTGGCCCATGCGGTGCGCCGCAGCTGCGAGATCAAGGCCTGGGTGGTGGGCCAGGATGAGCGCGAGTCGGGCTTGCGCGCCATCCTCAACTTTGGCCATACCTTCGGGCATGCCATCGAATCCGGCCTGGGCTATGGCGAATGGCTGCATGGCGAGGCCGTGGGCTGCGGCATGGTGATGGCCGCGCAGCTGTCCTTGCGGCTGGGCCTGGTGGACGCTGCCTTTGCCAGCCGGCTGACGGCCTTGATTGGCGCTGCCGGGCTGCCCCTCAAGGGGCCGCGCCTGGGCGCTGGGCGCTACCTGGATCTGATGCGGCTGGACAAAAAATCCGAGGCGGGTGAAATCCGGTTCGTGGTGATCGACGGGCCCGGGCGCGCGGCCATGCGCGCCGCGCCGGATGCACTGGTGGCAGAAGTGATTGACGCCTGCTGCGCCTGACCGATGCACGGCACGCTAGCCCGCCATGCCAGCGACCCGGCGCGCTCGCGTGGGCGGCGCCACCCCGAGGCAGACGCACCCACGCGCAACGCCTTCCAGCGCGACCGCGACCGCATCGTGCATTCCACCGCGTTCCGGCGGCTGGTCTACAAGACGCAGGTGTTCCTCAACCACGAGGGCGATCTCTTTCGCACCCGTTTGACCCATTCGCTGGAGGTGGCCCAGCTGGGCCGCTCGATCGCGCGCTCGCTGCAGCTCAACGAGGATCTGGTGGAGGCGATCGCGCTGGCGCATGACCTGGGGCACACACCGTTCGGCCATGCCGGCCAGGACGCGCTGCACGAGTGCATGGCGCAGCACGGCGGCTTCGAGCACAACCTGCAGAGCCTGCGCGTGGTGGATACGCTGGAAGAACGCTACCCCGGGTTTGACGGTCTGAACCTGACATTCGAGACGCGCGAGGGAATCCTCAAGCACTGCTCGCGCGCCAATGCACAAAAGCTGGAAGCGGCGGACCCCGGCGGCGTGGGCAGGCGCTTTATTGACCGGACGCAGCCCGGGCTGGAGGCCCAGCTGTGCAACCTGGCCGACGAGATCGCCTACAACGCCCATGACATAGATGACGGCGTCCGCTCGGGCTTGATCACACTGGAGCAGCTGGAAGAGGTGGCGCTGTTTGACAACTTCCGCCGCGAGGCGCTGGCGGATCACCCGCAACTGCAGGGCCGTCGCGTGCTGTACGAAACCATCCGCCGCATGCTGAGCGCCCAGGTCTACGACGTGATCGACACGCTGCGCGCGGCCCTGGCTGATGGCGCGCCCGCCAGCGCCGACGAGGTACGCCGCATGCCCGCGCTGGTGGGTTTCAGCGCGGCCATGGCAGGCCAGTCCACGCAGCTCAAGCAGTTCCTGCTTCGCAACCTGTACCGGCACCCGCAGGTCACGCAGATGACCCAGCAGGCACAGCAGGTGGTGCGCGACCTGTTTGCCGCGTACCGGGCTGATCCGGCGCAGATGCAGTCCGGCTTTGCCGTGCGCGCGGACCACGCCCGTGCCGTGGCCGACTACATCGCGGGCATGACCGACCGGTTCGCCGCGCGCGAGCATGAGCGCCTGACGGGGAGGCGGCTGCTGGACCTGCCGGCGTCATGAAGCGTCTGGACCCGGCGCTGGTGGTGGTGCTGGCCGGCGTCAGCGCCGCGTTGCATGTCGGCAAGCTGCCCCCTGCGTTGCCGGTGTTGCGCGACGCGCTGGGCCTCACCTTGCTGCAGGCCGGCTTCCTGCTGTCGCTGGTCCAGCTGGCCGGCATGTCGCTGGGGTTGGTGACGGGGCTGGCCGCGGACAGTCTGGGCCTGCGCCGCTGCATGGTGGCGGGCTTGCTGCTGCTGGGCGCGGCCAGTGCCGCCGGCGGCTTGGCAACCGGCGCGCCCGCGCTGCTGGCGCTGCGGGCCGTCGAAGGTGTGGGTTTCCTGCTGGCTGTGCTTCCCGCGCCCGCGCTGATCCGCCGCCTGGTGGCACCGGCACGCATGAACGCGATGCTGGGCTGGTGGGGCGCCTACATGCCACTGGGTGCCGCATTGGCGCTGGCGGGCGGCCCCCTGTTTATTACCGTCGCGGGATGGCCCAGCTGGTGGTGGCTGCTGGGCGCGCTGTCATGGGCCATGGCGGCATGGCTGTGGCATGCGGTCGCGCCGGACCCGCCTGCCGCGGTCACCGCCGAGCCATCGCAATGGGCGCGCCGGCTGCGCCAGACGCTGTCGTTGTCCGGTCCGTGGCTGGTCGCATCGGCATTTGCGGTGTACTCAGGGCAGTGGCTTGCCGTCATCGGGTTTTTGCCTTCCGTCTACGCGCAGGCCGGCGTGGGCGCGGCCACGGGCGGCTTTCTCACGGCGCTGGTGGCGGCGGTCAACATGGTGGGAAATATCGCGTCAGGTCGTCTGCTGCAGCGCGGCGTGGCGCCTCAGCGGCTGCTGTATGCGGGCTTTGCCACGATGGGGCTGGGGGCTGCCTTTGCGTTTGCGCCTGCGCTGGACGGTGGGGCCGCGCTGCGGTACGGCGCCATCCTGCTTTTTTCAATGGTCGGTGGCGTCGTGCCGGGGACGCTGTTTTCGCTGTCGGTGCGCCTGGCACCAGACAGCGGCGCGGTGGCCACGACGGTGGGTTGGGTGCAGCAATGCTCCTCCATTGGCCAGTTTGCCGGCCCGCCTCTGGTGGCCTGGGTGGCCAGCGTGGCAGGCGGCTGGCACTGGACGTGGCTGGCCACTGGGCTGTGCAGCGCCATGGGCCTGATGCTGGCGTGGCGAACGGGCCGCCTGCTGAGGCAGCGCCGATAAAATCGGTTGCTGCCGCAGGAGGCATGGAAAGGCATATGTGGGAATGACCCAACGCGGCGGCGCACCGCACGAAGCGCCCGGTGCAGCGGCTTCATCGGCCCCCGCCGCAGCCGTGGTACTGCGGGATACACGTGCCTGGCTGGAGCGTGCCGTGATAGGCCTGAACCTGTGCCCGTTTGCCAAGGCAGTGCATGTGAAAGGGCAGGTCCACTTCGCGGTCAGTGCGGCCCGCAAACCAGCCGAACTGCTGGATGACCTGCGAGGCGAACTGGCCGATCTGCAAGCCGCAGACCCTGCCTTGCGGGACACCACGCTGCTGATCGTGCCCGGTACGCTGCACGACTTCCTGGACTTCAACGATTTTCTGGGCGAGGCGCAGGACCTGCTGGCTGAACTCGGCCTGGAAGGCGAGATCCAGCTCGCGGACTTCCACCCGCGCTACCAGTTTGCCGGCACCGCGCCAGACGACATCACCAATTTCACCAACCGGTCACCTTACCCCACCTTGCACCTGCTGCGTGAAGCCAGTATTGACCGCGCAGTGGAGGTCTTTCCCGACCCCGAGGCGATCTTTGAAGCCAACATGCGGACATTGAAACAGCTGGGGCTGCGCGGCTGGGAAGCACTGGACCTGGGGCCACACTCATGATGAAGCCGCGCAAGCCAGTGACCGATGCCGTCGCGCCCGAGATCCGGCCGGGGCAGTCGCACGAGCTGCTCAAGGAACTGCACATCCTCACGCGCGAAGGCAAGCTCAACCAGGACTCGCGGCGCAAGCTCAAGCAGGTGTACCACCTGTTCCAGTTCATTGAAAAGCTGCTGCAGGAACTGCCAGACGATGCCGCCATGACGCTGGCTGACCATGGGGCCGGCAAGTCGTACCTGGGATTCATCATCTATGACCTGTTCTTCAAGTCCAGGGTTGCCGGGCACATCTACGGCATCGAAACGCGCGCCGACCTGGTGCAACGTTCCACTGAGCTTGCACAACGGCTGGGCTTTGAGCGCATGTCGTTCCTGAATCTGAGCGTGGCGCAATCCGTGGACGCGCCGCTGTTGCCCGCCCGCATCGACGTGGTGACGGCGCTGCATGCCTGCGACACCGCCACAGACGATGCCATCGCCTTCGGCCTGCAGAAGCAGGCGCGGTACATGGTGCTGGTGCCCTGCTGCCAGGCAGAGGTCGCCGCCTGCCTGCGCGAGACCAAGGCCCTGGCGCTGGCCCGCACCCCGCTGGCAGAGCTGTGGCGCCACCCGCTGCACACGCGGGAAATGGGCAGCCAGATCACCAACGTGCTGCGCTGCCTGTACCTGGAAGCCAGTGGCTACCAGGTGACCGTGACCGAGCTGGTCGGCTGGGAGCACAGCCTCAAGAACGAACTCATCATCGCCCGCTACACCGGCCAGAAAAAGCGCAGCGCCGCCGAGCGCCTGCGCCAGATCCTCGCCGAATTCGGACTTGAAACATTAATCGGGGTCAGATTCCAATTAACATGAGGCGAACTCCTGTGAGCGCTTCATGGCACGCCTTCCCCGTCTGACCGTTCCCGGCTACCCCCATCACCTGATCCAGCGCGGCAACAACCGCCAGGCTATCGTCGCGGGCACGGGTGACTACGAGATGCTGCTGTCGCTGCTGGCTGACAACGCTGCGAAGTTTGGCGTGGCCGTGCATGCGTATGTGGTCATGAGCAACCACTTTCATCTGCTGGCCACGCCCGAGGCTGCGGAGTCCATCCCCGCCTTGATGCAGGCCGTGGGACGGCGCTACGTGCGGCATTTCAATGACAGCCAGGGTCGCAGCGGCACCCTGTGGGAAGGGCGCTACCGCAGCGCCGTGATCCAGGCCGACCGGCACCTGCTGGCCTGCATGGCCTACATCGACCTCAATCCGGTGCGCGCCGGCATGGTGGCCGAGGCGGCCGACTACCCGTGGTCCAGCCATGGCCACTACGCCGGCATGCGCAATGACCGGTTGATCACGCCGCATCCCCTGTACTGGACACTGGGCAACACCCCGTTTGCGCGCGAAGCAGCATACGCCGAATTGGTGCGTGCCGGTGTAGCAACACCCGTTCGAGACGCCTTGACGACATCAGCCTTGGGAGGCTGGGCATTGGGCGAGGCGGACTTTGTGGCCGATTTGCAAAAGCGCACCGAGCGCCGCGTGGCCCGATCCCGGGCAGGGCGGCCGCTTCAGAAAACGCTTCCGGGATCGAGTTGATCTGTCCCCAATTAATTCAAAGAGCCTTTCGACTCCAAATAATTGGAATCTGACCCCGTTTATTCTCCGTTTATTCTTCTTGGCATTGTTGTTGCAGTGCACTATCCTTCCAGTCCCTGCGACATAACTAGGAGCACGCCATGACGACGGCTGCCGAGATCCAGCATCTCAAAGACCACGGTTTGTATTCCACAGCCAACGAGCATGACGCTTGCGGCGTGGGTTTTGTGGCCCATATCAAGGGCGAGAAAAGCCATGGCATCGTCCAGCAGGCGCTCAAGATTCTTGAAAACCTCGACCACCGCGGCGCAGTGGGCGCTGACAAGCTGATGGGCGACGGCGCTGGCATCCTGATCCAGCTGCCCGACTTGCTGTACCGCGCCGAGATGGCGCACCAGGGCGTGGACCTGCCCCCGCCGGGCGAGTACGGCGTGGGCATGATCTTCCTGCCCAAGGAGCATGCCTCGCGCCTGGCCTGCGAACAGGAGATGGAGCGCGCGATCAAGGCCGAAGGCCAGGTGCTGCTGGGCTGGCGCGACGTACCGGTCAACAAGGACATGCCCATGTCCCCGGCCGTGCGTGAAAAGGAGCCCATCCTGCGCCAGGTGTTCATCGGTCGCGGCGCCGACGTGATCGTGCAGGACGCGCTGGAACGCAAGCTGTACGTGATCCGCAAGACGGCCAGCGCCGCCATCCAGAACCTCAAGCTCAAACACAGCAAGGAATACTACGTTCCCAGCATGTCCAGCCGCACCGTGGTCTACAAGGGCCTGCTGCTGGCCGACCAGGTGGGCACCTACTACCGCGACCTGCAGGACCCGCGCTGCGTCTCGGCCCTGGGCCTGGTGCACCAGCGTTTTTCGACCAACACCTTCCCCGAATGGCCGCTGGCCCACCCGTACCGCTACGTCGCCCACAACGGCGAGATCAACACGGTGCGCGGCAACTACAACTGGATGAAAGCACGCGAGGGCGTCATGTCCTCGCCCGTGCTGGGCGCCGACCTGAAAAAGCTCTACCCCATCAGCTTCGCCAGCCAGTCCGATACCGCCACGTTCGACAATTGCCTGGAACTGCTGACCATGGCCGGCTACCCGATCAGCCAGGCCGTGATGATGATGATCCCCGAGCCGTGGGAGCAGCACACCACCATGGACGAGCGCCGCCGCGCCTTCTACGAATACCACGCGGCCATGCTGGAGCCGTGGGACGGCCCCGCGTCCATCGTGTTCACCGATGGTCGCCAGATCGGCGCAACGCTGGACCGCAACGGCCTGCGCCCCGCGCGATACTGCGTGACCGACGACGACTTCGTCATCATGGGCTCCGAATCGGGCGTGCTGCCCGTGCCCGAGAACAAGATCGTGCGCAAATGGCGCCTGCAGCCTGGCAAGATGTTCCTGATCGACTTCGAGCAGGGCCGCATGATCGACGACGAGGAGCTCAAGGCCAACCTCGCGAACAGCAAGCCCTACAAGCAGTGGATCGAAAACCTGCGCATCAAGCTGGACGACCTGTCCGACACGTCGGGCGACGCGCCGGCCAGCGACGTGTCGCTGCTGGACCGCCAGCAGGCCTTTGGCTACTCGCAGGAAGACATCAAGTTCCTGATGAGCCCGATGGCGCAGGCGGGCGAAGAGGGTATCGGCTCCATGGGCAACGACAGCCCGCTGGCGGTGCTGTCCTCCAGGAACAAGCCGCTGTACAACTACTTTCGCCAGATGTTCGCGCAGGTGACGAACCCGCCGATCGACCCGATCCGCGAGGCGATTGTGATGTCGCTGGTGTCGTTCATCGGCCCCAAGCCCAACCTGCTGGACATCAACCAGGTCAATCCGCCGATGCGGCTCGAAGTCAGCCAGCCCATCCTGGATTTTGCCGACATGGCGAAGCTGCGCGAGATTGACAAGCACACGCACGGAAAATTCAAGAGCTACACGCTGGACATCACCTATCCTCTGGCCTGGGGCCATGAGGGTGTCGAGGCCAAGCTTGCTTCCCTGTGCGCCGAAGCCGTGGACGCGATCAAGGGCGGCAAGAACATCCTGATCATCAGCGACCGCTCGGTATCCGCCACCCAGGTGGCCATCCCCGCGCTGCTGGCGCTGTCGGCCTTGCATCAGCACCTGGTGCGCGAGGGCCTGCGCACCACCTGCGGCCTGGTGGTGGAGACCGGCTCCGCCCGCGAAGTGCATCACTTCGGCGTGCTGGCCGGCTACGGTGCCGAAGCCGTGCACCCCTATCTGGCCATGGAGACGCTGGCGTCCATCCACAAGGAACTGCCTGGCGACCTGAGCGCCGAGAAGGCCATCTACAACTACGTCAAGGCGATCGGCAAGGGCCTGTCCAAGATCATGTCCAAAATGGGCGTGAGCACCTATATGAGCTATTGCGGCGCGCAGCTGTTCGAGGTGATCGGCCTGAACAGCGAGACCGTCGAAAAATACTTCACCGGGACCGCCAGCCGCGTGGAAGGCATTGGCGTCTTCGAAATTGCCGAGGAAGGCATCCGCATGCACAAGGCCGCCTTCGGCGATGACCCCGTGCTGGCCTCCATGCTGGACGCGGGGGGCGAATACGCCTGGCGGGTGCGTGGCGAGGAACATATGTGGACGCCCGACGCCATTGCCAAGCTGCAGCACAGCACGCGCGCGAACAACTGGAACACCTACAAGGAATACGCGCAGCTCATCAACGACCAGAGCCGCCGCCACATGACGCTGCGCGGCCTGTTCGAGTTCAAGGTGGATCCGGCCCGCGCGATTGCGCTGGACGAGGTCGAGCCCGCGGCCGAGATCGTCAAGCGCTTCGCTACCGGTGCCATGTCACTGGGCTCCATCAGCACCGAGGCCCACGCCACGCTGGCCGTCGCCATGAACCGCATTGGCGGCAAGAGCAACACGGGCGAGGGCGGCGAGGACCCGGCGCGCTACCGCAACGAGCTCAAGGGCATCCCCATCAAAAAGGGTGAATCGCTCAAGAGCGTTATCGGCGATAGCGTGGTGGAAGTCGATCTGCCGCTGCAGGACGGCGATTCGCTGCGCTCGCGCATCAAGCAGGTGGCGTCGGGCCGCTTTGGCGTGACCGCGGAATACCTGGCGTCGGCCGACCAGATCCAGATCAAGATGGCGCAGGGCGCCAAGCCTGGTGAGGGCGGCCAGCTGCCGGGCGGCAAGGTGTCCAGCTACATCGGCTTCCTGCGCCACAGCGTGCCGGGGGTGGGCCTCATCAGCCCGCCGCCACACCATGACATTTACTCGATTGAAGACCTGGCCCAGCTTATTCACGACCTGAAGAACGTGGCACCGCACGCGAGCATCTCCACCAAGCTGGTGTCCGAGGTGGGTGTGGGTACCATTGCCGCCGGCGTGACCAAATGCAAGAGCGACCACATCGTGATCGCCGGCCATGATGGCGGCACCGGGGCGTCACCCTGGTCATCCATCAAGCACGCGGGCAGCCCGTGGGAAATCGGTCTGGCTGAAACCCAGCAGACGCTGGTGCTCAACCGGCTGCGCGGACGCGTGCGCGTGCAGGCCGACGGCCAGATGAAAACCGGTCGCGATGTGGCCATCGGCGCGCTGCTGGGCGCGGACGAGTTCGGCTTCGCCACCGCGCCGCTGGTGGTGGAAGGCTGCATCATGATGCGCAAGTGCCACCTGAACACCTGCCCCGTGGGCGTGGCCACGCAGGATCCGGTGCTGCGCAAGAAGTTCTCCGGCAAGCCCGAACACGTCGTCAACTACTTCTTTTTTGTTGCCGAAGAGGTGCGCCAGATCATGGCGCAGCTGGGCATCCGCAAGTTTGACGACATGATCGGCCGCGCCGACCTGCTGGACATGAAGAAGGGCATCGAGCACTGGAAGGCGCGCGGCCTGGACTTCAGCCGCCTGCTGGCGCAGCCGGTGGTGCCCGCCGATGTGGCGCGCTATCACGTCGAAAACCAGGATCACGCCCTGGAGAAAAATCTGGATACGCGTCTGATCGAAAAGTCCCGTGCCGCCATCGACAGGGGCGAGAAGGTCCAGTTCATCGAAATCGCCCGCAACGTGAACCGCACGGTGGGCGCCAAACTGTCGGGCGCACTGACCCAGGTTCATCCCGAAGGCCTGCCGGACGACACCATCCGCATCCAGCTGGAAGGCACCGGCGGCCAGTCGTTCGGAGCCTTCCTGGCCAAGGGCATCACGCTGTACCTGATTGGTGACGCGAACGACTACACCGGCAAGGGCCTGTCGGGCGGCCGCGTGGTGGTGCGCCCGAGCATTGATTTCCGCGGCGAGGCCACGCGCAACATCATCATCGGCAACACGGCGCTGTACGGCGCCACGACGGGCGAGGCGTTCTTCAGCGGCGTGGCCGGCGAGCGCTTCGCCGTTCGTCTGTCGGGTGCGACCGCGGTTGTGGAAGGCACGGGCGATCATGGGTGCGAGTACATGACCGGCGGCACCGTGGTGGTGCTGGGCAAGACCGGCCGCAACTTCGCCGCCGGCATGAGCGGTGGCGTGGCCTATGTCTATGACGAAGATGGCCAGTTCGCCAGCCGCTGCAATACGTCCATGGTCGCGCTGGAGAAGGTGGTGAGCGCCACCGAGCAGCAGGCCGCCAGCGCCAAGGGCCTGTGGCACCGCGAGCAGACCGATGAAGCCCAGCTGCGCAAGTTGCTGGAAGAGCACAACCGCTGGACCGGCAGCAAACGCGCGCGCGAACTGCTGGACAACTGGGCCGAGGCCCGCAGCAAATTCGTCAAGGTGTTTCCCAGCGAGTACAAGCGGGCACTGAAAGAGATGCACGAGCGCAAGCTGGCCGCGGCGACGGAAACGGCCGCCGGCGCCGCGACGGCCAAGAAGGAAGCGGTGGCCGCCAGGTAAGGCGGACCATCCCCCACGATACAGACAGGACTGGACAAGAGCATGGGAAAAGTCACCGGCTTCATGGAACACGGGCGCATTGAAGAGGGCTACAAGCCCGTGCCCGAACGGCTCAAGCACTACAAGGAATTCGTGATCGGTCTGGATGACGCGCAGGCCAAGGTGCAGGGCGCGCGCTGCATGGACTGCGGCACGCCGTTTTGCAACAACGGCTGCCCAGTCAACAACATCATTCCGGACTTCAACGACCTGGTCTACCGTGGCGACTGGAAGAACGCGATTGCCGTGCTGCACAGCACCAACAACTTCCCCGAGTTCACCGGCCGCATCTGCCCCGCACCGTGCGAGGCCGCCTGCACGCTGAACGTGAACGACGACCCGGTGGGCATCAAATCCATCGAGCACGCCATCATCGACCGCGCATGGGCCGAAGGCTGGGTCACGCCGCGCCCGGCCCAGCACAAGACCGGCAAGAAGGTCGCCGTTGTGGGCTCCGGCCCCGCCGGCATGGCGGCGGCCCAGCAGCTGGCGCGCGTGGGCCACGACGTGACGCTGTTCGAGAAGAACGACCGCGTGGGTGGACTGTTGCGCTACGGCATTCCGGACTTCAAGATGGAAAAGTCCCACATTGACCGCCGCGTGGAACAGATGAAGGCCGAAGGCGTGACCATTCGCACCGGCGTCATGGTGGGCAACCTGCCCAAGGACTCCAGGGTTACCAACTGGGCCAAGGAAACCATCAGCCCCGAGCAGCTGCAAAAGGACTTTGACGCCGTGCTGCTCACGGGCGGGGCCGAGCAATCGCGCGACCTGCCCGTGCCCGGGCGCGACCTGGACGGCATCCACTTCGCCATGGAGTTCCTGCCACAGCAAAACAAGGTCAACGCCGGAGACAAGCTCAAGGGGCAACTTCGCGCCGACGGCAAGCACGTCATCGTGATCGGCGGTGGCGATACCGGTTCCGACTGCGTGGGCACCAGCAACCGCCATGGCGCGGCCAGCGTGACGCAGTTCGAACTCATGCCGCAGCCCCCGGAAGAGGAAAACCGCCCGCTGACCTGGCCCTACTGGCCGTACAAGCTGCGTACCAGTTCAAGTCACGAAGAAGGCTGTGAGCGCGAATTCGCCATCTCCACCAAGGAATTCATCGGTGAAAAGGGCAAGGTCACCGGCCTGAGGACCGTGCGCGTGGAATGGAAGGACGGCAAGATGACCGAAGTGCCCGGCAGCGAGCAGGTGCTCAAGGCCGACCTGGTGCTGCTGGCCATGGGCTTTGTGAGCCCCGTGGCCAGCGTGCTGGAGCAGTTCGGCGTGGAAAAGGACGCCCGTGGCAATGCCAAGGCCTCCACCGACTTCACCAACGGCTATGCGACCAGCGTGCCCAAGGTGTTCGCGGCGGGCGACATCCGACGGGGGCAGTCCCTGGTGGTCTGGGCCATCCGTGAAGGCCGCCAGGCTGCCCGCTCGGTGGACGAATTCCTGATGGGTTACAGCGACCTGCCCCGGTAAGCCGTAGGTAATACGGGGCTAATTCAGGAAAGGGTGTCATCCCTTATCATCCCGAAGCCGGATCGCATCCGGCTTTTTGCGTTTCATGGACACCTCCGCCTTCCATCCCGTCGTCGAATTGCGTGACCTGAGCTTTGGTTACGGCAAGCGCCTCATCCTGGATGGGCTGTCGCTGACCGTGCCACGCGGCAAGGTCACCGCGTTGATGGGCGCCTCGGGCGGGGGCAAGACCACCGTGCTGCGCCTCATTGGTGGCCAGATCCGGGCGACCGCGGGGCAGACGCTGTTCGAAGGGCAGGACGTGGGGGCAATGGGCCCGGGGGCACTGTACGCGGCGCGCCGGCGCATGGGCATGCTGTTCCAGTTTGGTGCACTGTTCACCGACTTGAGCGTGTTTGACAACGTCGCGTTCCCGTTGCGTGAGCACACCGCGCTGGCCCCTGAGCTGGTGCGTGACATCGTTCTCATGAAGCTCAACGCGGTGGGCCTGCGCGGCGCGCGCGACCTCATGCCCAGCGAAATTTCCGGTGGCATGGCCCGACGCGTTGCGCTGGCGCGGGCGATTGCGCTGGACCCCGAACTCATCATGTACGACGAGCCTTTTGCCGGCCTTGACCCGATTTCGCTGGGTACGGCCGCGCAGCTCATACGCCGGCTCAACGATACGCTGGGCATTACCAGCATCGTGGTGTCGCACGACCTGGAAGAGACCTTCCACATAGCCGACCAGGTGATCATCCTGGCCAATGGTCGCGTGGCCGCGCACGGCACGCCCGAGGAAGTCCGGCATTGCGGCGATCCGCTGGTGCAGCAGTTCATCCATGCGCGCGCGGATGGCCCGGTCAAATTCCACTACCCGGGGCCAACCGTGCAGCAGGATTTCAGCGGGGGAATGGGATGAGCTGGTGGAACCCCGCGGACATCGGTCATGCCGTGCGTGGCAAGCTCGCAGACATCGGGCAGGCCACACGCCTCTTCCTGCGCCTTGTCCAGCTGGCCGGCCCCGCGCTTCGGCGCTTTGGCCTGGTGCGCGACCAGATCCACTTCCTGGGCAACTACTCTCTTGCGATCATTGCCGTATCAGGCCTTTTCGTCGGGTTTGTGCTTGGACTGCAGGGCTATTACACGCTGCAGCGTTATGGTTCTTCCGAGGCGCTGGGCCTGCTCGTCGCCCTGAGCCTGGTGCGAGAGCTTGGGCCGGTCGTCACGGCGCTGCTGTTTGCCGGGCGTGCCGGCACTTCGCTGACGGCGGAAATTGGCCTGATGAAGGCCGGCGAGCAGCTCAGCGCCATGGAAATGATGGCCGTGGACCCGGTGCGTCGCATCCTGGCACCGCGCTTCTGGGGCGGTGTCATCACCATGCCGCTGCTGGCCGCGGTGTTCAGTGCCGTGGGCATTGTGGGCGGCTGGGTGGTGGGCGTGATCCTGATCGGCGTGGACCCAGGCGCGTTCTGGAGCCAGATGCAAGGTGGCGTGGACGTCTGGAAGGATGTGGGCAACGGCGTTGTCAAAAGCCTCGTGTTCGGCGTGACGGTGACCTTCGTTGCCGTGCTGCAGGGCTATATGGCGCAGCCAACTCCTGAAGGCGTGTCGCGCGCCACCACGCGCACCGTGGTGGTGGCTTCGCTGGCGGTGCTGGGTCTGGATTTCCTGCTGACGACATTGATGTTCAGCATTTAAGGGTAGAACCATGGAACGTAGCAAAAACGATGTGTGGGTAGGCCTGTTTGTCCTGATCGGGGGCGCGGCCATCCTGTTTCTGGCGCTGCAGTCCGCCAACTTGCTGAACCTCAGCTTCCAGTCCACTTACCGGGTTTCGGGCCAGTTCGACAATATCGGCGGCCTGAAGCGTCAGGCGGCTGTCAAGAGCGCAGGCGTGGTGGTGGGTCGCGTCGAATCCATTGCCTTTGACGACAAGTCTTACCGGGCGCGCGTGACGCTGGCGCTGGAAAACCGCTACGTTTTCCCCAAGGACAGCTCGCTCAAGATACTGACAAGCGGGCTGCTGGGTGAGCAGTACATTGGCATCGAGGCTGGCGCGGACGAGAAAAATCTGGCGGCTGGCGACACGGTCACCTCCACGCAATCGGCGGTGGTACTTGAAAACCTGATCAGCCAGTTCTTGTACAGCAAGGCGGCGGAAGGCGGCGCTTCGCAAGGGAATACGGTAAAAAAATGACAACAACTTTCCATTTTTCCGGCGTGCGCGCCGGGCTGTGGGCCGCTTTGGCGGCGCTGGTTATGCTCACCACCGGCTGCGCCACGCGCGGCGACGTGGCATCGCGCGACCCGTTCGAACGATGGAACCGGGGCGTGTCTGAATTCAACGACAACATCGACTCGGTGGTGCTGAAACCGGTGGCTGTTGCTTACCGCGAAGTCACCCCTCCTGCCGTGCGTACCGGGGTGAGCAATTTCTTCGGGAACCTGGGAGACTTCTGGTCCTTTGTCAACAGCGCGCTTCAGTTCAAGTGGCAAAACGCCGCTGAAAACCTCATGCGCGTGAATGTCAACACCTTCTTTGGCCTGGGTGGCATCCTGGACGTCGCCAGTGAAATGAACATTGACCGCCATCGCGAGGACTTCGGTCAGACGCTGGGCCGATGGGGGGTGCCTGCTGGCCCGTACCTGGTGTTGCCGCTGCTCGGTCCGTCCACGCTGCGCGACACCCTTGCGCTACCCGTGGACCGGCGGGGAGACCCGGTGCAGGACATCAATCCGCAGGCCTCGCGCAACGGCACGTACCTGCTGCGGGCGGTGGATGTCCGGTCCAACCTGCTGCGCGCCGGCGCCGTGCTGGATGAAGCCGCGCTGGACAAATACAGTTTCACCCGCGACGCCTACCTGCAACGCCGGCGTGCCGAGCTGTTTGACGGCAACGCACCCGACGCGGCCGAGCCGCCCGAGAAGAAGTGATGTGTTGCATGCTGTTGCAGCCTTTCGCAGCCCCGGTACACAGCAACCGGAACGGGTGCTGTAGCGTCCAGTCCAATGAACCAGCGGGCCTTGCCCGCATTGAAAGGTCGATATGAAAAGACGTTTTCTGGGCCAGTGGCTCGTGAGCCTGACGGTGGCGGCGCTGGGTGTTGCCCTGACTGGTGGCGCCCGTGCCGCCGACGAAGCGCCGGACGTGATGATCAAGCGCCTGTCCGAGGATGTGATCGGCACCATCAAGGCCGACAAGACCCTGCAGACCGGCGACATCAGCCGGGTGATTGCGCTGGTGGACAGCAAGATCATGCCCAACGTCAACTTCCAGCGCATGACGGCGTCGGCGGTGGGTCCGGCCTGGCGCCAGGCCACGCCGGAGCAGAAAAAGCAGCTGCAGGACGAATTCAAGACCTTGCTGGTGCGCACCTACGCGGGCGCGTTGGCCCAGGTGAATGACCAGTCCATATCGGTCAAGCCTCTGCGCGCCGATGCGGCCGACACCGAAGTCATTGTGCGCACCGAGGTCCGTGGCCGTGGTGACCCGATCCAGCTGGACTACCGTCTGGAGAAGGCGCCGGGCCAGGGCACGGGCTGGAAAATCTTCAACCTCAATGTGCTGGGCGTGTGGCTTGTGGAAACTTATCGCAGCCAGTTTGCCCAGGAAATCAACGCCAAGGGCCTGGATGGCCTGATTGCCACGCTGAGCGCGCGCAACAAGAGCAACAGTGCCAAAAAAGGCTGATCGTGATCGTGCTGCCGGTTGACCTGACCCACGACCAGGCGAGCGCCTGCGCCCGCATGCTGGCGCAGGCCGCGCGGGCCGAAGCCGGTGCCGTTGTGGTGGCCGATGCTTCACCCTTGCAGAAATTCGATTCGTCGGCATTGGCGGTGTTGCTGGAATGCCGCCGCGAAGCCCTGCTCCAGCGCAAGGGCTTCGCGGTCAAGGCGCTGCCCACGCGCCTGCGTGACCTGGCGGGCCTGTACGGCGTAGCCGATCTGCTGCCAGACGCGGCCTGAGGCTTTGGCACGCGGGCCAGCGCGGGCCAGCCGGACACCCTAGAATCACGGGCTCCCATGCCCGCGATCTCGTTCCAGTCTGTCTCCAAAACCTATTCATCTGCCCGGGGCTCATTCAAGGCCCTGGATGGCGTGAGCTTTGACATCCAGCAGGGCGAGTTTTTCGGCTTGCTGGGGCCCAACGGCGCCGGCAAGACAACGCTCATCAGCATCCTGGCCGGGCTGTCGCGCGCCAATGTCGGCACGGCGTCTGTGCTGGGCCATGATGTGCAGGCTGACTATGCCATGGCGCGCCGCCAGCTGGGCGTGGTGCCGCAGGAGCTGGTGTTTGACCCATTCTTCAGCGTGCGCGAGGCGCTTCGCATCCAGTCCGGCTATTTCGGCGTCAAAAACAACGGCGCCTGGATCGACGAACTGCTGGAAAGCCTGGGCCTGGCCGACAAGGCCAACGCCAACATGCGCCAGCTGTCCGGTGGCATGAAACGGCGTGTGCTGGTGGCGCAGGCCCTGGTGCACAAGCCGCCGGTGATCGTGCTGGACGAACCCACGGCCGGTGTGGATGTGGAGCTGCGCCAGACGTTGTGGCAGTTCATTGCCAAGCTCAACAAGCAGGGCCACACGGTGCTGCTGACCACCCACTACCTGGAAGAGGCCGAAGCCCTGTGCTCGCGCATTGCAATGCTCAAGCAGGGCCGCGTGGTGGCGCTGGAACGCACCAGCGAGCTGCTCAAAGCTGCGTCCAGCAACGTGCTGCGCTTCAAGCTGGACGGCGAACTGCCACCCGCCCTGGCTGCCCAGGCCCGCGTGACCGGGCGCATCGTGCAGTTCCCCGCGCACAACGCGGGTGAGATCGAGCAGTACCTGGCTGCGGTGCGCGAAGCGGGCCTGAGCGCCGAGGACGTTGAAATCCGCAAAGCCGATCTTGAGGATGTGTTCCTTGATGTGATGGGAGCGTCCGCATGACCGGCTGGCAGACGCTGCTCTACAAGGAAATCCTTCGTTTCTGGAAGGTCGGTTTCCAGACCGTGGCGGCACCGGTGCTGACCGCCATCCTGTACCTGCTGATCTTTGGCCATGTGCTGGAAGACCACGTGAAGGTCTACGACACCGTCAGCTACACCGCTTTCCTGGTGCCGGGCCTGGTGATGATGAGCGTGCTGCAAAACGCTTTCGCCAACAGCTCGTCGTCGCTGGTGCAAAGCAAGATCATGGGCAGCCTGGTGTTTGTGCTGCTCACGCCGCTGTCGCACTGGAGCTGGTTTGTGGCCTACGTGGGCTCTTCCATTGTGCGCGGCCTGGCCGTGGGTACGGGCGTGTTCCTGGTGACGGCCTGGTTTGCCAAGCTGAGCTTCGTGGCGCCGCTGTGGATCCTGGCGTTTGCCGTGTTGGGTGCGGCCATGCTGGGCACACTGGGGTTGATTGCAGGCCTGTGGGCCGACAAGTTCGACCAGATGGCGGCCTTCCAGAACTTTCTCATCATGCCCATGACCTTCCTGTCGGGCGTGTTCTATTCCATCCATTCGCTGCCGGCCTTCTGGCAGGGCGTGAGCCACCTCAACCCGTTCTTCTACATGATTGACGGCTTTCGCTACGGGTTCTTCGGCGTAAGCGACGTGTCGCCCTGGCTGAGCCTGGGCATTGTGGGCGCGGCGCTGGCGGCGGTGAGTGCCATCGCCATTCATTTGCTGCGCATCGGCTACAAAATCCGGGGCTGAAAGCCAATATGACCGCCGAAGAACTCAAAGCCATCATCACCGCCGGCCTGCCCTGCGAGCACGTGGAACTCGAAGGTGACGGGCGTCACTGGTACGCCACCATCGTGTCCGCGCAGTTCGAGGGCAAGCGCCTGATCCAGCGTCATCAGCGGGTCTATGCCACGCTCGGTGTCAAAATGCATACCGACGAGGTACACGCCCTGTCGATGAAAACCTACACGCCCGCCGAGTGGGCGGCCCAAACCCACCACTAAACCCAGATGGACAAGCTATTGATTCGCGGGGGCCGCCAGCTCCATGGCGAGGTACGGATTTCGGGCGCCAAGAACGCGGCGCTGCCCGAGCTGTGCGCGGCGCTGCTCACGGCCGAGCCCGTCACGCTGGCCAACGTGCCGCGCCTGCAGGACGTGGCCACCATGCTCAAGCTCATCCGCAACATGGGCGTGAGCGCCGAGCGCTCGGATGACGGCACCGTGCGCATCGATGCCGCGGCGCTGAGCTCGCCGGAGGCGCCCTACGAGCTGGTGAAGACCATGCGCGCATCGGTGCTGGCCCTGGGCCCGCTGCTGGCGCGCTTTGGCGAGGCAACGGTATCGTTGCCCGGGGGCTGCGCCATTGGCTCGCGCCCGGTGGACCAGCACATCAAGGGCCTGCAGGCCATGGGCGCGGAAATCGTGGTCGAGCACGGCTACATGATCGCCAAGCTCCCCAAGGGCCGCACCCGGCTGAAGGGCGCACGCATCACGACCGACATGGTCACCGTCACGGGTACCGAAAACTTCCTCATGGCCGCCGCGCTGGCCGAGGGCGAGACGATCCTGGAAAACGCCGCCCAGGAGCCCGAGATTCCGGACCTTGCCGAAATGCTCATCAAGATGGGCGCAAGAATCGAAGGCCACGGCACCAGCCGCATTCGCATCCAGGGCGTGGAGCGCCTGCATGGCTGCACCCACCAGGTGGTGGCCGACCGTATTGAGGCGGGTACGTTCCTGTGCGCCGTGGCGGCGGCGGGGGGCGAGGTCTTTTTGCGCCATGGCCGGGCCGACCATCTGGACGCGGTGATCGACAAACTGCGCGAGGCCGGCGCAGTCATTACCGCGGCGCCGGACGGCATCCGCGTGGCCGCCAGTGGCCGGCTGAAGGCGCAGTCGTTCCGCACCACCGAATACCCCGGGTTCCCCACCGACATGCAGGCGCAGTTCATGGCGCTGAACGTGATCGCCGAGGGCCCTTCCAAGGTGACCGAGACCATCTTTGAAAACCGCTTCATGCACGTCAACGAAATGGTCCGCCTGGGCGCGAGGATCCAGACCGACGGCAAGGTGGCGGTCATTGAAGGCGTCGAAAAGCTGTCGGGCGCCACCGTCATGGCCACCGACCTGCGCGCCTCCGCCAGCCTGGTCATTGCCGGTCTGGTGGCCGAAGGCGAGACCCTGGTGGACCGCATCTACCATCTGGATCGCGGCTATGACCAGATGGAAGCCAAGCTGCGTGGCATTGGCGCCGACATAGAACGAATCAAATGACCATCACGCTCGCACTGTCCAAGGGACGCATCTTTGACGAGACCTTGCCGCTGCTGAAGGCAGCAGGCATCGAGGTGCTGGAAGACCCCGAGAAGTCGCGCAAGCTGATTCTGGCGACCAACCAGGCCGATGTACGTGTGGTGCTGGTGCGCGCGTCGGACGTGCCCACCTACGTGCAGTACGGCGGCGCCGACCTGGGAGTGACCGGGCTGGATACGCTGATCGAGCACGGCAGCCAGGGCCTGTACCAGCCGCTGGACCTGCGGATTGCCAAATGCCGCGTCAGCGTGGCCGTGCGATCCGACTTTGACTACGCGTCGGCTGTCCGGCAGGGCTCGCGCCTGAAGGTGGCTACGAAATACGTGGGCATTGCACGTGACTTCTTTGCCGCCAAGGGCGTGCACGTGGACCTGATCAAGCTGTACGGCAGCATGGAACTGGCGCCGCTGACCGGCCTGGCCGATGCCATCGTGGACCTGGTGTCCACCGGCAACACGCTCAAGGCCAACCACCTGGTCGAAGTGGAGCGCATCATGGACATCAGCTCCCGGCTGGTGGTGAACCAGGCCGCGCTCAAGCTCAAGCAGGACTCCATCCGCCGCATCATCGACGCCTTTGCCGGCGCCATCGGCAAGAACTGACGCCATCCGTTACACCATGGAACTCAAAGCTGCACCCCTGCGCCTGGCCACCACGGCCGCCTCGTTCCAGGCGGACTTCAAGGCGCGGCTGCACTGGGCGGCGGACACCGACGCGGCCATCGAGCAGCGCGTGGCCGACATCCTGGCCGACGTGCAGCGCCGCGGCGACGCCGCCGTGCTGGAATACACCAACCGCTTTGACCAGCTCAGCGCCACTTCGATGAAAGAGCTGGAGCTGGGCCAGGCCGAACTCAAGGCCGCGTTCGAAGCCATCCCCGCCGCGCAGCGCGATGCGCTGCAGGCTGCTGCCCGACGCATCCGCAGCTACCACGAGGCGCAGAAAAAGGCCGGTGGCGAAACCTGGACCTACCGCGATGAAGACGGGACGCTGCTCGGCCAGAAGGTCACGCCGCTGGACCGCGTGGGCACCTATGTGCCCGGCGGCAAGGCGGCATACCCGTCCAGCCTGCTGATGAACGTGATCCCGGCGCATGTGGCCGGCGTCAGCGAAATCATCATGGTGGTGCCCAACCCCGGCGCGCAGAACCAGCTGCTGCTGGCCGCTGGCTATCTGGCGGGCGTCACGCGGGCCTTCACCATCGGCGGCGCGCAGGCCGTGGGCGCACTGGCCTATGGCACTGAAACCGTGCCGCGGGTGGACAAGATCACGGGCCCGGGCAATGCCTATGTGGCCAGCGCCAAGCGCCGCGTGTTTGGCCAGGTCGGCATTGACATGATCGCGGGGCCCAGTGAAATCCTGGTGCTGGCCGACGGCACCACCCGGCCTGACTGGGTGGCCATGGACCTGTTCAGCCAGGCCGAGCACGACGAGCTGGCGCAAAGCATCCTGCTGTGCCCCGACGCCGCCTACATTGAACGGGTGCAGGCCGAAATCGACCGCCTGCTGCCCACCATGCCGCGCGCGGCCATCATTGCCAGGAGCCTGAACGACCGCGGCGCGCTGATCCATACCCGCAGCATGGAAGAGGCGTGTGAACTCAGCAACCGCATCGCCCCCGAACACCTGGAAGTCTCCAGCACCGACCCGCACCGCTGGGAGCCGCTGCTGCGCCATGCCGGCGCGATCTTCCTGGGCGCCTTCACCAGCGAAAGCCTGGGCGACTACTGCGCTGGCCCCAACCATGTGCTGCCCACTTCGGGCACGGCGCGTTTCTCAGGGCCGCTGGGTGTGTACGACTTTCAAAAGCGCAGCAGCCTGATTGAGGTGAGCGAAGCCGGCGCGCAAAAGCTGGGCAAAATCGCCGCCGAGCTGGCCTATGGCGAGGGCCTGCAGGCCCATGCCCAGGCGGCCCAGATGAGGCTCAAGCCATGAGCGATCTGGCGAGCCGCGTCTTTCGGGCCGATGTGCAGTCCATGCACGCCTACGCCGTGCAAGCCTCGGCCGGGTTGCTCAAGCTGGACGCGATGGAAAACCCGCACCGCCTGCCGCCCGACCTGCAGGCGCAGCTGGGCCAGCGCCTGGGCGCACTGGCGCTGAACCGCTATCCCGGGGACCGCATCAACGACCTGCGCGCCGCTTTGGCTGCCTACGCCGGCTTGCCTGAGGGCTTTGGGCTGATTTTGGGCAATGGCTCGGACGAACTCATTTCGCTGCTGGCCATGGCCTGCGACGTGCCTGGCGCGTCCATCCTGGCGCCGGTGCCCGGCTTCGTCATGTACGCCATGAGCGCGCAGCTGCAGGGGCTGAAGTTCATCGGCGTGGACCTGACGGCGGACTTTGAACTGGACGAGGCCGCCATGCTGGCCGCCATTGAGAAACACCAGCCCACCATCGTTTACCTGGCCTACCCCAACAACCCCACGGCCAATCTCTGGGATGACGCGGTTATTGAAAAGATCATCGCCGCCGCCCCCGGCCTGGTGGTGATGGACGAGGCCTACCAGCCATTCGCCAGCCGCAGCTACATTGACCGCGTGGCGCGCCACCCGCATGTGCTGCTGATGCGCACGCTCAGCAAGTTCGGCCTGGCCGGCGTGCGGCTGGGCTACATGATGGGGCCCCAGGCGCTGATCGCCGAGGTGGACAAGGTGCGCCCGCCGTACAACATCAGCGTACTCAACGCCGAGGCGGCGCTGTTCGCGCTGGAGCATGCGGATGTGTTCGCCGCCCAGGCGCGGGATCTGCGTGCCCAGCGCGAGCGGCTGCAGCAGGCGCTGGCCAGGCTGCCCGGCGTCAAAAGCTGGCCGAGCGATGCCAACATGATGCTTGTGCGCGTTGCGGACGCAGCCAGGACCTTCGAAGGCATGAAAACCCGCGGTGTGCTGGTCAAGAACGTTTCTAAAATGCACCCATTGCTGGCCAACTGCCTGCGCCTGACCGTCGGAACGGCCGACGAGAACACGCAGATGCTGGCCGCGCTTGAAGCCTCCCTCTGATTGCCGCCATGACCACCGACCGCATCGCCGAAGTTGCCCGCAATACGGCAGAAACCAAGATCACCGTCCGGGTCAACCTGGACGGCACGGGCAAGGCTGCGCTTGCCACCGGCATCGGCTTTTTCGACCACATGCTGGACCAGATCGCCCGCCACGGCCTGATCGACCTGGACATCCACGCCGACGGCGACCTGCACATTGACGGCCACCACACGGTGGAAGACGTGGGCATCACCCTCGGCCAGGCGGTGGCCAAGGCCATTGGCGACAAGAAGGGCATCCGCCGCTACGGCCATGCCTATGTGCCGCTGGACGAGGCGCTGTCGCGCGTGGTGATCGACTTCTCCGGTCGCCCGGGCCTGGTCATGAATGTGCCGTTCAAGAGCGGCATGATCGGCACCTTTGACAGCCAGCTCGCGCACGAATTCTTCCAGGGCTTTGCCAACCATGCGTTCGTCACGCTGCACATCGACAACCTGCGCGGTGAAAACGCCCACCACCAGTGCGAAACGGTGTTCAAGGCATTTGCCCGCGCGCTGCGCTTTGCGCTGGAGCTGGACCCGCGCGCGGCGGGCACCATCCCTTCCACCAAGGGCTCGCTCTGACGCCTGCCGGTTGACCTGAAGCCTCATGAAAACTGTTGCAGTCGTTGATTACGGCATGGGCAACCTGCGGTCGGTGTCGCAGGCGGTCCAGCATGTGGCGAAAGACAGCGGCCTGACCGCCGTCATCACCTCGCGCCCCGAAGAGGTCCGCGCCGCAGAGCGCATCGTCCTGCCGGGCCAGGGTGCCATGCCCGACTGCATGCGCGAGCTGCGCGAATCCGGGTTGCTGGAGTCCGTGCTGGAGGCCGCGGCAACCAAGCCGCTGTTCGGTGTGTGCGTGGGCATGCAGATGCTGCTGGACGCGAGTGACGAAGGCCCCACCGATGGTCTGGGCCTGATCCACGGGCGTGTTGTGCGGTTCGAGCTTGCGGGGCAACTGCAGCCTGACGGCAGCCGCTACAAGGTGCCGCAGATGGGCTGGAACGAGGTCTGGCAGGCGCAGCCCCACCCTGTGTGGTCGGGCGTGCCCGACGGCAGCTACTTCTATTTCGTGCACAGCTACCATGCGCAGGCGTCGGATGCGCGCCACAGCGTGGGCGAGGCGGATTACGGCGGGCGCTTTACCGCTGCCATTGCACGCGATAATATTTTTGCAACCCAGTTCCACCCCGAGAAAAGTGCAGAGCACGGCCTGGCGCTGTACCGCAACTTTCTTGCCTGGCAACCCTGACATTTCCACCCGCTGCGTTCAGCACCATGCTACTGATTCCCGCGATTGATCTGAAAGACGGTCACTGTGTGCGCCTCAAACAGGGCGACATGGACCAGGCGACCACGTTCAGCGAAGACCCTGCGGCCATGGCCACGAGCTGGCTGGACAAGGGCGCGCGCCGGCTGCACCTGGTGGACCTGAACGGCGCATTTGCCGGCAAGCCGCAGAACTTTGCGGCGATCAAGTCCATCCTGAAAGCCGTGGGCGACGACATCCCGGTGCAGCTGGGCGGCGGCATCCGCGACCTGGACACGATTGAAAAGTACATTGACGGCGGCCTGCGCTACGTCATTATCGGCACCGCCGCGGTCAAGAACCCGGGCTTCCTGAAAGACGCCTGCACCGCGTTCGGCGGCCACATCATCGTCGGGCTGGACGCCAAGGACGGCAAGGTCGCCACCGACGGCTGGAGCAAGCTCACGGGCCACGAAGTCATTGATCTGGCCAAAAAGTTCGAGGACTGGGGCGTCGAATCCATCATCTACACCGACATCGGCCGCGACGGCATGTTGAGCGGCATCAACATCGACGCCACGGTCAAGCTGGCCCAGGCGCTCACCATCCCGGTAATTGCTTCTGGTGGCCTGGGCAGCATGGCCGACATCGAGAAGCTCTGCGCGGTGGAAGATGAAGGCATCGAGGGCGTGATCTGCGGCCGCGCCATCTATTCCGGCGACCTTGATTTCGCCAAGGCGCAGGAACGCGCCGACGAACTGAATGGTTAAGGAATATCTGAACAAGTCCACCGAATCATGCCCCGAGGCGTTGATACGGTCAAAGGAATTCAGCCTATGAGCCAGATCAGTTTCGCGGATGCCGAGCACGCCAGCAAAAAGAAGCTCACGCGGCGCG
>JBFWUB010000036.1:0-34555 GCA_050247515.1 Ramlibacter sp.
GCAGCTTGAAGGCCTCCAGTCGCTCTGCGATACTGCCCCAACTCGGCTGTCCGCTGTGGCTCGCTGAGTAACGTGTAGCTCAGCCTATCCGGGCTGTGGACTTACACCACGTCGCGGGACGCGACCGCTCATCGCCCAGCGGGCGGCCAGATCGACTTCGGAAAGGAATTGTTCGCTCATCGTTGCCTCCGGAAAGAGGTCACGATGAAGGCGCTGTTATGCTCAACAGGCAAGCGAAATGGCGGGTTGTCAAGACCAACTCCCGCTCATACACGTCAAAAATCGGCAAAAGAAAGTGGCCGCATCCTTGATAGGCCGTGCCGGGTCGCTCCTGCACCACCATATTCAATTCCCAGGTCACCGCCAGGGTGGCACCCCGGCTTGTCCGGGGTGCACGCTTTGGTGTAAAAAAGGCGGCAGGAGGAGAAAAGCCATGCTTCACCTTGATGCGTGCCGGGCATTCATGACCCGCGCTACGTTGGCTGGCTGTGCGTTCGCAGCCTTGCCAACCTCCGTCTTGGCCGCCGAAGGCTTCAGGTTGCGCCATCCCCCCGTGGGCCTGTTCGGGCCGGAAATCGCCGCGCGTGTGGACGCGCCTGGATTTTTCGGCACAGTTTCACTGAGCCACGCACGCGTCGATGACGTGGTGGGCAACTCTGGCGATACTTTGGCGGTGCCCGCCCGTGTGCGGCCGCTGCCCACAGGCGCTGCCACGGCGGGCGCCGTGCCCAATGGCACTTATGCATTGCAGGTACCGGCGGGCCGCGTTGACCTGTCGCAAACCCAGACGCAGCTGAACCTCGTCGGCGGCCTGGTGACGCGCGCGGACTACGCAGGTGGCAGCTTTGCAGTGCGGCTCAATATCCCGCTGATCCGTCAAAGCCGCAGCTTCCTGGCCACCCAGGCGCAGGGCGCGGTGTCACCGGTGCCATCAGCGCAGTTGCCAGCGCAGCTTCGCGGCGCCATCAGCGCGGTGGCTGCGGCTGCCAATGCCCAGGTGCAATCGGCCCTGGCCGCGACAGCTGCCACCCACAACACCGACGTCTCGGGGCTGGGCGACATCGAACTGTCCGCCGCCTGGGTGCGCAGGATGGAGCGCCTGCGGGTGGCGGCCAGCCTGAACCTGCACCTGCCCACGGGCAAGTACGACCGCGCACGCGGCCCCAACCCCGGTTTCGGCGACTTCTACACACTGCAGTCCGGTGTGGCACTGACCTACGCGCTGGGCGGCAGCACCGACATCCCGCGCTGGATGCAGGGCGTATCGCTGGCGGGCCGCGCATCGTATGGCGTCAACTCCACCAACCGCGACACCGACTACCGCAGCGGCAATTTCGTCGCCCTGGAAGGCGCAGCCGTGAAAGTCATGGGCCCCTGGGCGGTGGGTGCCAACCTGCTCAGCGTCCATCAGGTGACCGATGACCGCGCTGCAGGCGCCGTCGTGCCTGACATGCGCTACCGGACCCATGCGGCAGGGCCTTTCGTGGCCTACAAGTTTGCGGGTCGCGACCTGGCCTTCAATGCCCAGCTGAGCCAGAGCTTTGGCGGACGCAACGCGCTGGTCGCGCGCACCTTGCAGTTCAGGCTGGTGGGGGCGTGGTAGCCATTTCCGATGCGGCTTGAGGACCTTCTTTATTCGCAGGGCTTTGGCACGCGCCGGGTCTGTGCCGGGCTGATCCAGCAGGGCCTTGTCACCGTCCAGGGGGCACCGGTCGCGGATGCCGGAATGGACGTGCAGCCGCAGGGCCTGCAGTTCACCGTGCAGGGCAAGGCCTGGGAATACCATGCGCCAGCCTACGTCATGCTGCACAAGCCGGCCGGGACCGAGTGCTCGCAAAAGCCGTCCACCTGGCCCAGCATTTACACCTTGCTGCCTGCGCCGCTGCGCCAGCGCCCGCAAAAAGGGCCGGTACAGGGCGTGCAGGCCGTGGGCCGGCTGGACCAGGACACCACCGGTTTGCTGCTGTTGACCGATGACGGCAAGTTCATCCACCGCATGAGCTCCCCGCGCCACCATGTGCCCAAGGTGTATGAAGTCAAGGTCAAGCACCCGCTGGACGACCGCCAGGTGCAGCGCCTGCTGCAGGGCGTCGTGCTGGACGACGACCCCAGGCCCGTGGCCGCTGCCGCCTGCGAGGCCGCGTCAGACCACCACCTGCGCCTGACGCTGACCGAAGGCAAATACCACCAGGTCAAGCGCATGGTGGCGGCAGTGGGCAACAGGGTAGAGGGGCTGCACCGCTCGCGCATCGGTGGCCTGGCGTTGCCGGCGGACTTGCTGCCCGGTCAGTGGCGCTGGCTGTACGCGGCCGATCTGGCGTCCATCACGGGCTGAGCTGCCGCACAAAGCGGGCGATCAGCTCGGTGACCTGGGCCGGCTGGTCGCGGTGCGGTGAATGGCCGCAGGCTGCGATGGCCTGCAACCGCAGCGGCCCTTGGGTGGGCGCGATTTCCTCGATCTGGCGCATCGTGCCGTAGGCGTCGTCCACGCCCTGCAGCGCCAGCACCGGCGCGCTGATGCGGCGGCAGTCCTCGCGGATGTCGAATGCGCGGAACGCGCTGCTCAGCCAGACGTCGTTCCATTGCCAGAAGGCTGTGTCCACGTCGGCGTGGTAGCGTGCCAGCCGCTCGCGCAGGCCGCCCGATTCATAGGCCACGCGGGCCTGCTCTATTGACCGGATGGACACGTCCTCGACCATCACATGCGGCGCCATCACGATGCAGGCCTGTACCGGGTGGCGGCTGGCATGCAGCAGCGCGATGCTGCCGCCGTCCGAATGGCCGACCAGCACCGGCCGGCTCACCCCCAATACCCCCAGCAGCGCGGGCAACACCTCCCAGGCCTCACGGTGCATGTAATCAGGCTGCAGGCGGCCCGCGCCCCGCACGTCCAGCACCGGATCGGACTGACCATAGCCCCTGCGTGAATAGACCACGCCGCTGCGGCCCGTGGCGGCGCACAGGGCTTGCGGCCAGGAGCCTTCGCGGCCCTGCCACATGGCCACCGAGCCCAGCCCTTCATGCAGGAACACGATGGGCGGTGCCGCCGCGCGGGTGGTGCCCGGGATGCGCTGGACTTCCAGCCTCGCGCCGTTGACGTTGATCAACTCCATGGTGCCGATGTTACGGGAGGCGGTCGAACCGGCACAGGGCGGGCGGCTACACTTGCCGGTTAGTTCCTGAACTGGTTTGTCCGTGAAATTGTCCTCCCGTCTGGTCACGTTTTTCGTGGCCTTTTTGTTTGCCTCCTGCCTGCATGCCACCGCGCAGACGCCCCCGATTTTTGTACTGAACTCGCTGGACGCCAGCGTCAGCGTGATTGACCCGGGCAACTGGAAGGAAACGCGGCGCATTCCCACCGGCAAGGAGCCTCACCACCTGTACCTCACGCCTGACGAAAAGTCCCTGATCATCGCCAATGCGCTGGGCGACTCGCTGACTTTCATCGACCCCCGCACGGCGGAAGTCCAGCGCACCGTGCGCGGCATCCTCGACCCGTACCACCTGCGCTTTTCGCCGGACATGAAATGGTTCGTCACGGCGGCCAACCGGCTCAACCATGTGGACATCTACCGCTGGGACGGCAAGGACATGGTGCTGGTCAAGCGCATTGCCACCGCCAAGACGCCCAGCCATCTGTGGATCGACAGCGGGAGCCGCGCGGTGTATGTATCGATGCAGGACAGCGACGAACTCGTCGCCATCGACCTGGCTACCCAGACGCAGAAGTGGCGCATCAAGACCGGCCCGATGCCGGCGGACGTGTACGGCACGCCCGACGACCGCCATGTGCTGGTGGGCCTGACCGGCAGCGACAGCGTGGAGGTATTCGATGTGAGCGGCAAGGAGCCCCGATCCGTTCGCAGGATCAAGACCGGCGACGGCGCGCACGCCTTTCGCGCTGCGGGTGACAAGCGCCATGTGTACGTGAGCAACCGCGTGGCCAACACCATCAGCAAGATCGACATGCAGACTTTTGAGGTGACCGGCAGCTTTGCCGCGCCGGGCGGGCCGGACTGCATGGACCTCATGGGCGGGGGCAAGCTGCTGCTGGTCACGTCACGCTGGTCGCGCAAGCTCACGGTGATTGACATCGAGCAGAAAAAGATCGTGCGCCAGGTCAATGTCGGAAAATCACCGCATGGTGTCTGGACGCTTGATCACGTACCCCGCTGAACGGGCCCTGCGGTTCGCCGTGGCGGCAGTCGCCCTGTGCGCAGCGGCCACAACCCCTGCACACGCCCAGGCCTGCGCCAAGCCGCTGTACCTCACGCTGGATACCGGCCACATGGAAGTGGCCCCGCTGATCGCCGACGTGCTGCGCCGCCAGCAGGTGCGCGTGACCTTCTTTGGCGCCAACGAGCGCACGAAAACCGGCGACGGCAGCCTGGGCGACCACTGGGCGCCCTGGTGGAAGGCGCGCGCCGCCGAAGGCCATGAATTTGCATCCCACACCTGGGACCACGTCTACTGGCGCGCCGACCTGCCGGGCCAGCCACCGCGCTTTCGGGTCCGTGCATCCGCCGGCGAGCAGGCCGGGCGCGATTTTGAATGGACCGCCGCGCAGTACTGCGAGCAGATCACGCGTGCGGCCGACAGGCTGCAGGCGCTGACCGGCAAAAAGCCGCTGCCGCTGTTCCGTGCGCCGGGGGGCAAGACATCGGCGAGGTTCCTGGCCGCCACGCGCGCCTGCGGCTACGAACACGTGGGCTGGGCCAGCGCAGGCTTTCTGGGTGACGAGTTGCCCAGCGAGCGCTTCAGCAACGATGCCCTGCGCGACAAGGCGCTGCGCGACATCCGAAGCGGCGACATCCTGATGGCGCACCTGGGCATCTGGTCGCGCAAGGACCCTTGGGCGCCGGCCGTGCTGGAGCCGCTCATCACGGGGCTGAAGGCCCGCGGCTTCTGCTTTGAAACGCTGCGCGAGCACCCGGCCTACAAGGCCTGGATCGCGGCGCGCGGCTGATCCCATGGACTGGCTGGACAGCGCTTTTTCCACCGCGCAGCAATGGCTGTTTGAGGGGTCGGTGCAGCCGCTGATGTTCATGCTGGGCCTGGGCAACCTGCTGGAAGACGGCTATGCCGCCACCGGCTGGCTGCTGGTGGGGTTCATCCAGATTGCGCTGATGCTGGCGGTGATCGGCCCGCTGCAACGCTGGCGCCCGGTGGAACCGGTGACCGACCGGCCGGCCATCCGCACCGACATTCTTTACACGCTGATCCACCGGCTGGGCCTGTTTCGCGTGGTGCTGTTCTTCACGCTGGAGCCGGTGTTTGACGAGCTGTTCGGCGCGTTGCGGGTGGCCGGTGTGCCCACGCTGCATCTGGACGAACTGTGGCCGGGCGTGACCGACATCGCGCTGGTCAGCTTCGTCATCTACCTCGTCGTGTTTGACTTCGCCGACTACTGGATCCACCGCGGCCAGCATGGCCTGAACTGGTGGTGGAGCCTGCATGCGCTGCACCATTCGCAGCGGCAGATGACGATGTGGAGCGACAACCGCAACCACCTGCTGGACGACGTGCTGCGCGACAGCCTGCTGGTGCTGCTGGCGCAGGCCATCGGCGTGCCGCCGGGGCAGTTCGTGGCGGTGGTGGCGTTCACCCAGCTCAGCGAAAGCTTCCAGCATGCCAACCTGCGCCTGTGGTTCGGCCGCGTTGGCGAGCGGCTGTGGGTCAGCCCGCGCTTTCACCGGCTGCACCACAGTGTGGGGCTGGGACATGAAACAGCCGGCCGCGGTACCCTGGGCGGATACAACTTCGGCGTGTTGCTGCCCTGGTGGGACATGCTGTTTCGCACCGCCAATTTCGAGCTGCGCTATGACCCCACCGGCATACGCGACCAGGTGGAAGACGGCCGAGACTATGGCCGGGGCTTCTGGTCGCAGCAGTGGCTGGGCCTCAAGCGTTTGCTGGGCCGGGCCTGACAACGCGTCAACCCGCTATCCTTGCGGGCATGAGCCTGCTTCTTGACTCCTTCTGGCGTGCCGCGGCGTACTGTGTGCACCCGCGCGTGATCGCGCTGTCGTTCCTGCCCCTGGTGGTGATGGTGGCGCTGGCGCTGGGCCTGGGCTATCTGTACTGGCAGCCGGCCATTGACGGCGTGCGCACCGTGCTCGAATCCTCGGACCTGTTCAGCAGCTTTGCCACCTGGCTGCAGGGCATGGGCCTGGGCAACCTCAGCACCGTCGTGGCGCCGCTGATCGTGGTGTTCACCGTCACGCCGGTGATCGTGCTGCTGTCGCTGATCGTCGTGGCCGTGGCCATGACGCCGTCGCTGGTGGCCATGGTGGCCGAGCGCCGCTTTCCCGCGCTGGAACGCAAGAAGGGTGGCTCGCTGCTGATGAGCGTGGCCTGGTCGCTGGGCTCCACCTTGCTGGCGGCCGTGGCACTGGTGGTGTCGGTGCCGCTGTGGCTGGTGCCGCCGCTGATCCTGGTGCTGCCGCCGCTGATCTGGGGCTGGCTGACCTACCGCGTGATGACTTTCGATGCGCTGGCCGACCATGCCAGTGCCGCCGAGCGCCGCGAAATCTTTCGCCGCCACAAGGCGTCCCTGTTGGGCATTGGCATCCTCACCGGCTACCTGGGCGCGGCGCCCAGCCTGGTGTGGGCATCGGGCGCGCTGTTTGCCGCTGCCTTTGTGATCCTGGTGCCGGTGGCGATCTGGATCTACACGCTGGTGTTTGCGTTTTCGTCGCTGTGGTTCTCGCACTATTGCCTGGCGGCACTGGAAAGGCTGCGCGCGCAAGAGGCTGCTGCCATGCCCGCCATCACGCCGGCACCCGACCCGCTAGCATTGCCGGATGGTGCGACTCGAAGTCGCTCTTGTAGCTGAACTAATCAGCCTTCATAGGAGTGCGTTTTCCCTCTGGGAGCGCAACGGTTTCCTCCCCGGAAATCACTCAGAAATGGTCGAATAAATGCCACGCATTTTTCGACCGGAGGGGCCCGCCTTGGGCTTCCTCGCAACAAAATTCGGCCTCACGGCAGGGATTTCTGTTGCCTGAACGCTACAGTTACAAAATAAAGTACTGCAGCCGCCGCCTCTCCTGGCGGTCAACAAAGCGGCACCGCTTTTGGTGCCTTGTTTCTTTCACCGAAACCACTTCTGGAACGAAGTGACCTCGTCTGTGCGTGCATCTCGGGTAACTGAGTTGTGCGGAGCCACGGATAAACGACCCGCGCGCAAGCGCACAAATCCGACGTGAGTTGGATGAATCCCGCGAGCAAGACGCGGGAGGGTGGCCGAGGTATAGGGAATGGGAAACACATGTGAACGTTCGACGGAACCGCCGTCACAATGAAGTAGCTAACTCTTGTCTCCCGGGGCAACCCGGGGAGCTACGGCCAAAAGGCAACGCGTCCGAGACTGAATGTCATCTACTTCAGTCTGTTCCCTATGAACGCGCGGCGGATAGAACGTCCCTGACCCCATCGTCTGGCCTGCCGGCCGGATGGGCACCAAAGGAAACGAGGTAAACCCGATGCATCGCCACCGCCAGTACGGGGTGGCAACCGAAGCGCAAGCGACGGCCATGGTGTAGCGGGTAGAGGAAGAAGCAAAAAGCGAATGGGCGCCTGTAACGGGTGTCATAGGGGTTCAAGATTTGCCCCAGCGTGAAAGCGCGCTGACTTGCTTCAGGTGCGACGGCGTAAAGCCTTTGCAAACTTCAACATGGCCCTGCGGGTAGTTTGCCCGCAGGGCAGACGCTTGCCCAACGGGTCTCCTCACTGGAGAAAGTATGGCAACACAGCGAAGTGCCAAGGCACCTCGCGCTGCGTCTTCAGGCGAGCGGATGGATTGGCACCTCATTGATTGGGGACTGGTCCAGATGTTTGTCGGGAAGATGCAGACGCGCATTGCGCAGGCGGAAATGAACAAGGACTATCGAAGAGTCAAACGGCTTCAGAGAAGCCTTGTTCGATCCTGGCAGGCCAAGGCATTGGCGATCAGGAAAGTTACCGAGAACACAGGGAAGCGGACGAGTGGCGTCGACCGCGAACTATGGCCAACACCAAAGGCCAAATGGAATGCGGTGTGTCGATTGAACAAAAGGGGATACCGGGCGAAGCCTTTGCGGCGAGTCTGGATTCCGAAAGCGAACGGGAAAGAGCGTCCTCTGGGCATTCCGACCATGTTCGACCGGGCGATGCAGGCCCTACACCTGCTCGCGCTGGAACCGGTGTCAGAGTGCGCGTCCGATCCGAACAGCTACGGCTTTCGGAAAGGGCGATCCACGCACGACGCCCGGAGCCAGTTGTTTGTGTCGTTATCTCAACGGGCTTCGGCTCATTGGATTCTGGACGCGGACATCACGGGCTTTTTCGACAACATCAATCACGACTGGTTGCTAGCGAATGTTCACATGAACAAACGCGTTCTCCGCAAGTGGTTGAAAGCAGGTGTCGTCGACAGAGGACAACTGCACCGAACCGAAATGGGAACGCCGCAAGGCGGGATCATTTCGCCGACATTGGCGAACATCACCCTGAACGGGTTGGAGCGCGGACTCAAGCAATTCCTAAAAAAGGAACTCGGGTCCAAAGCGGCTGACCAGGTGAAAGTGAATCTGGTTCGATATGCAGACGATTTTGTGGTGACCGGGGACTCCAAAGAGTTGCTGGCAACACGGGTCAAACCTTGGATTGTGGAATTCCTGCGCGAGCGGGGTCTGCAGTTCTCCGAGGAGAAAACCAAGATCGTGCACATCGATGAAGGGTTCGATTTCCTGGGGTGGAATTTCCGGAAGTACGACGGAAAGATGCTGATCAAGCCGAGCAAGAAAAACGTGAAGGCGTTCTACAGCAAGGTAAGTGAGGTCATCAGACGTTCGCTGTCAGTTCCACGCGATGTGCTCATCAGAAAACTCAATCCAGTGCTCCGCGGCTGGGCTGAGTACCACAAGGGAGTGGTTGCCAAAGCGACGTTCTCAAGACTCGACCACCTGATTTACTGGAGGTTGATGAGATGGGGGCGGCGCAGGCATCCTCGCAAGTCAGGCAAGTGGGTCTATGACCACTACTGGCCACAACTCGGCTCACGCCGGGTCATGGCAGTGGACTTGCCTGGCAAAAATGGAGATCTGAGGTCGCTGGTCTTGTACCAGCTTGCGGGCACGAAAATTGTCCGCCATCAGAAAGTCGACGGGAAATACAACCCGTTTGACCCTGCGTGGTTTGCCTATGCGGAAGGGTTGCTGACGGCCCGGATGTCGCAAGACATCTGGGACGCCCAGCGCCTGAAGCTGTGGATGCAGCAAGGCGGCAAGTGCGTCTTGTGTGAGCAATTCATTGACAGTACGAGCGCTATGGACGATCACCACATCGTCTATCGCGAATACGGGGGGAGCCATGCTCTTTCCAACCGGGTGCTTCTGCACCCGGTCTGTCACCGGCGGGTACACGCCCTGGGTTTGGAGGTAACCAAGCCGGTCCCAGCACGGGGACTTTAATCTGGAGAAGTAGACTAGGGCAATGCAGCCCAATGAAGCTACCGATCCAGTGGTCGCGCGTGAGCCGGATGCGCCGAAAGGCGCACGTCCGGTTCTTAGGGGGGAGGGAGGCCGAGAGGCTTCCTTCCTACCCTCCACACCGCAAAGCCAGAACTCCCTCCCCCTGCCTGATGCCGCTGCCGGCATCGGCCTTGTCATCGTCGGCGACGAAATCCTCTCGGGCAAGCGCGCCGACAAGCACATGGCCAAGGTCATCGAGCTGCTGGGCGCGCGCGGCCTGTCTCTGGATTGGGCCGAGTATGTGGGTGACTCACCGGCGCGCATCACCGCCACGCTGAAGCGGGCGTTTGACGGCGGCGGCCTGGTATTTTCCACCGGTGGCATCGGCGCCACCCCCGACGACCACACGCGCCAGTGCGCGGCCAGGGCCCTGGGCGTGGGCCTGGAACTGCACCCGGGCGCGGAGGCGCTGATCCGCGAACGCATGCAGGACGTGGCGCGCGAACAGGGCGTGCCCTACGAGCCCGACCGCCCCGACAACATCCACCGGCTGAACATGGGGGTGTTCCCGGCGGGCGCGCGGCTCATTCCCAACCCTTACAACAAGATCGCCGGCTTCAGCGTGCGCCATGTGCATTTCGTGCCCGGCTTTCCGGTCATGGCCTGGCCCATGGTCGAGTGGGTGCTGGATACCCAGTACGCCCCGCTGTTTCGCCAGGCCGCCTGGGCCGAGAAGTCGGTCATCGTCTTTGGCGCCATGGAGGCGGCCCTGACGCCGCTGATGGAAGCCATCGAGCAGGCCCATCCGGGCGTGAAGGTGTTCAGTCTGCCCAGCGTGGACCACCCGCAATATGGCCGGCACATCGAACTGGGCGTCAAGGGTGAGCCGGCGGCGGTGGAGGGCGCTTATCCAGCGCTGCTGTCTGGTTTGCAGGGCTTTGGCGTGGCGCTTGGCCCCGAATTGGTGCGTTGAAATTAATGCACCACAAAAGCGCACGGACAGATTGCACTGAATTGGTGCGACTGGTCAAAAATGCGCGGCTGTCAGGTGGGAAACCACGCAACTGCGGGCACAATGCCCTGCGTTGCGAGCGCCGCCGATGCACCAGCTTTGGCACAAAAACTGCATTCTGCAATCGTCAATTTTTTTAACAACCATCCAACCCAGGAGAACCTGATGGCCAAGACCGTCGCAGACGTGATGAAGATGGTGAAGGAAAACGAGGTCAAGTTCGTTGACTTCCGCTTCACCGACACCCGTGGCAAGGAGCAGCACGTGACCGTGCCCGTGTCCGCCTTTAGTGAAGACAAGTTCACGTCCGGCCATGCCTTCGACGGTTCGTCCATTGCCGGCTGGAAGGGCATTGAAGCCTCGGACATGCAGCTCATGCCCGACCCGAATACCGCCAACATCGACCCCTTCTTCGAAGAGTCCACGCTGTTCCTGCAGTGCGACGTGGTCGAGCCCAGCGACGGCAAGGCCTACGACCGCGACCCGCGCTCGATCGCCAAGCGCGCCGAGGCCTACCTGAAGGCATCGGGCCTGGGCGACACCGCCTACTTCGGACCGGAACCCGAATTCTTCATCTTTGACGGTGTGCGCTGGAGCAACGAGCCCGGCAAGGTCGGCTTCGAGATCGAAGAGTACGAAGCCCCCTGGAACAGCGGCAAGGTCCTCGAAGGCGGCAACCGTGGCCACCGCCCGACCGTCAAGGGCGGCTACTTCCCCGTGCCCCCGGTTGACAGCACGCAGGACATGCGCGCCGAGATGTCCCTGATTCTCGAATCGCTGGGCATCCCGGTCGAGGTGTTCCACCACGAAGTGGCGGGCGCCGGCCAGAACGAAATCGGTACCAAGTTCAGCACGCTGGTCGAGCGCGCCGACTGGACCCAGGTCCTGAAGTACGTGGTGTGGAACGTGGCCAATGCCTACGGCAAGACCGCGACCTTCATGCCCAAGCCCTACGCGGGTGACAACGGCTCGGGCATGCACGTGCACCAGTCGATCTGGAAAGACGGCAAGAACCTGTTCGCGGGTGACGGCTACGCCGGCCTGTCGGACTTCGCGCTGTTCTACATCGGCGGCATCATCAAGCACGCCCGTGCCCTGAACGCCATCACCAACCCCGGCACCAACAGCTACAAGCGTCTGGTGCCCGGCTTTGAAGCCCCGGTGAAGCTGGCCTACAGCGCGCGCAACCGCTCGGCCTCCATCCGCATCCCGTTCGTGGCCAACCCCAAGGGCCGCCGCATCGAGGCGCGCTTCCCCGATCCTTCGGCCAACCCTTACCTGGCCTTCTCGGCCCTGATGATGGCCGGCCTGGACGGCGTGGAAAACAAGATCCACCCGGGCGAAGCCGCCACCAAGGACCTGTACCACCTGCCGCCCGAAGAAGACGCGAAAGTGCCGACCGTGTGCCACAGCCTGGACCAGGCGCTGGACTACCTGGACAAGGACCGCGGCTTCCTGACCAAGGGCGGCGTGTTCACCGACTCCATGCTGGACGCCTACATCGAGCTGAAGATGGGCGAAGTGACCCGCTTCCGCATGGCGCCGCACCCGGTGGAATACGACATGTACTATTCGCTGTAATTCCATACAGCCTGTGGTGCAAAAAGGACGGCGCAAGCCGTCCTTTTTCATTGGTGCCAACGACAGGGGTATACCAGCGTATTTTGAAAATGCCGCTGATTGCCGCATACTGGCAGACCGTCCCTGCATTTCCGTGATGCGAGGAGAAAGCATGAAGTACCCTGTATTGATCCCGTTGCTTGCTATGTTTCTGGTAGCAAACAGCTTTGCGCAAAGCCGCATCTTCCGCTGCGGCAACGAATACATCAACAACGCCACCGAAGCCCAGGCGCGTGGCTGCAAGGTGGTGGAAGGCGGCAACGTCACCGTCGTGGAAGGCACCCGCGTGGCCAACACGCCGACGCCCGTGCGCATGGCCAATGCACCGCAGTCCACGCAGCGGGTGGACAGCACCGAGCAGCGCGCGCGCGACAACGACGCCCGCGCCATCCTGGAGTCCGAGCTCAAGAAGGCCGAGGCCCGCCGCGCCGAGCTGCTCAAGGAATACAACAACGGCGAACCCGAAAAGCAGGGGCCTGAAGCGCGCAACCACCAGAAATACCTGGACCGCGTGGCCGAGATCAAGGCCAGCATCGCCCGCAATGACAGCGACATTGCCGGCATCCGCCGCGAATTGGGCCGCGCCGCCGGCGCCACTGGTCCAAAATAGGCGGCTTGAAACCCGCCACACGTCCCCCCATCACCCAGCGCTTTCAATCCTTTGACCTGCTCGCCACACTGGTGGCCGTGGTTCAAAGCGATGGCGCCGTCCTGTTTGCCAACTCCGCCCTCGAAGACGCCCTGGGCACCTCACGGCGCACGATTGAGGGCTCGCAGCTGCCAGACTGCTTTACCGAGCCGCACATCCTGCAAAACGCGCTGGAAGGCGCTGGCAGCAATGAGTTTGCGGCCCTGCGTTACGACGCCTGGCTCAAGCGCCTGAACCACGACCCATTGCCCGTGCACGTGATCGTCGCCCAGACCGAGCGGCCCGGCGAAATCATCGTGGAGCTGCTGCCGCTGGAGCAGCAGGCCAAGCAGGACCGCGAAGAGCGCCTGATCGACCAGGCCCAGGCCAACAAGGAACTCATCCGCAACCTGGCCCATGAGATCAAGAACCCGCTGGGCGGCATCCGCGGCGCGGCGCAGCTGCTGCAGCTGGAAATCGACGCCAGCCTGACCGAATACACCCAGGTCATCATCCACGAGGCCGACCGCCTGCAGACGCTGGTGGACCGCCTGCTGGCGCCGCACCGCCGGCCCCATGTGGTGGGTGATGTGAACATCCACGAGGTGTGCGAGCGCGTGCGCTCGCTGATCCTGGCGGAGTTTCCGCGTGGGCTGAAGGTCGTGCGGGAGTACGACATCTCGATCCCCGAGTTTCGCGGCGACCGCGAACAGCTGATCCAGGCGGTGCTCAACATTGCGCACAACGCCTGCCAGGCGCTTCACGAACGCATTGCCGCGGGGGACGCGCAACTGGTGTTTCGCACGCGCATTGCCCGCCAGGTGACATTCGGCAAGCAGCGGTACCGACTGGCATTGGAATTGCATGTCATCGACAACGGGCCCGGCGTGCCGGACTCGATCAAGGACCGCATCTTCTATCCGCTGGTGTCAGGGCGTGAAGGCGGTTCAGGGCTGGGGCTGACGCTGGCGCAAACCTTCGTGCAGCAGCACCATGGCCTGATCGAGTGCGACAGCGTGCCCGGGAGGACGGATTTCAAACTGTTGATTCCGTTACCGTGACAGAGCCCAATGCAGTCTGACCTGAGGTGACAAAAAAATATGAAGCCGATCTGGATCGTTGACGATGATCAGTCCATCCGGTTCGTGCTGGAAAAGGCGCTGTTGCGTGAAGACCTGCCCACGCGCAGCTTCACCAACCCTCGCGAAGTACTGGCCGCGCTGGAAGGCGCCAACGACGAGGACGGCCCGCAGATCCTGGTGAGCGACATCCGCATGCCCGGCGGCTCGGGCCTGGACCTGCTGTCCAAGGTCAAGGAAAAGCACCCCGGGCTGCCCGTCATCATCATGACGGCCTTCTCCGACCTGGACAGCGCCGTGTCGGCCTTCCAGGGAGGGGCGTTTGAGTACCTGCCCAAGCCGTTTGACCTGCCCAAGGCGGTGGAGCTGATCCGCCGTGCGGTGGAGGAAAGCCAGCGCGAGGAGGTGGCCGAAGAACGCATGGCCGCCGCACCCGAAATGCTGGGCCAGGCGCCCGCCATGCAGGATGTGTTCCGTGCCATTGGCCGGCTCTCGCAGAGCAATGTCACAGTCATGATCACCGGCGAATCCGGCTCGGGCAAGGAGCTGGTCGCGCGTGCACTGCACAAGCATTCACCGCGCGCCAACGGCCCGTTCGTGGCGATCAACACCGCCGCCATCCCCAAGGACCTGCTGGAGTCCGAGCTGTTTGGCCATGAGCGCGGCGCCTTCACCGGCGCGCAGACCATGCGCCGCGGCCGCTTTGAGCAGGCCGAAGGCGGCACGCTGTTCCTGGACGAAATTGGCGACATGCCGTTTGACCTGCAGACGCGCCTGTTGCGCGTGCTGAGCGACGGGCATTTCTACCGCGTGGGCGGGCACAACGCCGTCAAGGCCAATGTGCGCGTGATCGCCGCGACCCACCAGGACCTGGAGCAGCGCGTGAAGGAAGGCGTGTTCCGCGAGGACCTGTTCCACCGCCTGAACGTCATCCGCCTGCGCCTGCCCGCCCTGCGCGAACGCAAGGAAGACGTGCCCATGCTCACGCGCCATTTCCTGCAGCAAAGCGCCAAACAGCTGGGCGTGGAGCCCAAGCGCATCTCTGATCAGGCACTGGCGCAGCTGGGGGGCTTCAACTTTCCCGGCAACGTGCGCCAGCTGGAGAACATCTGCCACTGGCTCACCGTGATGGCCCCGGCCCAGGTGATCGAACCCAAGGACCTGCCGCCCGAAGTGGCGGGCATCTTTGCCGCAGCGCCCGCTGATACCGTGCCGCGCACCGACGCTGCCCGCGCGCCAGCTGTGGACGATGCCGCCGAGCCGCACGCGGCGCCCGGCGGAGCTGGCGTGCACAGCGCCGTGGTATTCAGCGGCGCCGGCTGGGAAACCGGCCTGGAAGCCGAAGCGCTGGAGCTTCTGGCCACCGGCCGCCACGACGTGTGGGACGAGCTGACCAAGCGGTTTGAATCCAGGCTGATCCTGACCGCGCTGGCCAACACGCGCGGGCGCCGCATCGAGGCTGCGCAAAAGCTCGGCATCGGCCGCAATACCATCACCCGAAAAATTCAGGAGTTGGGTCTAGAGTAGTTCCACGACCACCGGTGCGTGGTCGCTGGGCTTTTCCCATTTGCGGGGCACACGGTCGATCCGGCAGGACTTGACCAGGGGCTTGAGCGGCTCGCTCACCAGGATGTGGTCGATGCGCAGGCCGCGGTTCTTCTGGTAGCCCAGCATGCGGTAGTCCCACCAGCTGTAGCTTTTCTCGGGCTGGTCAAACAGGCGGAAGCTGTCGCTCAGGCCCAGGCCGATCAGTCGCTGGAAATGCTCACGCTCCTGCACCGTGTGGTGGATCGTGTCCTTGAGCCCCACCGGGTCATAGGAATCCCGGTCCTCGGGCGCCACGTTGAAGTCGCCCAGCAGCACCAGCCGCGGGTGGCGCGTGAGCTCATCGGCGATGTAGCGGTGCAGGCCGGTGAGCCAGTTCATCTTGTAGCTGAACTTCTCGCTGCCGGGCTCCTGGCCATTCACGAAGTAACCGTTCACCACGCGCAGCTCGCCACCGGGGCCGTCCAGCGTGGCGGCGATCACGCGCGAATGTTCGTCGTCAAAGCCCGTGATGTTCTTCACCACATCGCGCACCGGCTGGCGCGACAGGATGGCCACGCCGTTGTAGGTCTTCTGGCCAAACGCCGCGGCGTGGTAGCCCGCGGCCTGCAGCGCGTCAAACGGAAACTTGTCGTCCGTCATCTTCAGCTCCTGCAGGCACAGCACGTCCACCGGGTTGGCGGCCAGCCAGTCCAGCACATGCTGCAGCCGGGCGGTGAGGGAGTTGACGTTCCAGGTGGCGATCTGCATGGTCAGGTGTTCCGTTCGTAGGTCACGAAGGCAAATGGCAGGCCGGCAGCCGACACATGCGGGTCGCGTGCCGTTTCGCGCCAGCCGGCATCCAGCGCCGGGGCATGGGCATCGCCTTCAAAGTCGGCGTCAATCTCGGTGACAACGGCGCGCGTGGCCAGGGGCAACGCCTGCGCGTAGATCTGGGCCCCGCCGATCACCCAGACCGGTGCCTCGGGCGGGCACAAGGCGCGGGCTTCGGTCAACGATCCGGCGCGCAACACGCCCTCGGCCTGCCAACCGGCTTGCCGCGTCACCACAATGTTCAGCCGCCCCGGCAGCGGGCGGAATTTCGGCGGCAATGAATCCCAGGTCTTGCGCCCCATGATCACCGGGCAGCCCATCGTGGTCTGCTTGAAGTGCGCCATGTCTTCCGGCAAGCGCCAGGGAATCGTGTTGTCGCGCCCGATGACGCCGTTGCGGGCCTGCGCCCAGATGAGGTTCAGGCTCATGCCGGGCCTCAGACCGCAACCGGTGCTTTGATCGCGCCGTGGCACTGGTAGTCCAGCACCTCAAAGTCCTCGTACTCGTAGCCAAAGATCGAATCAGGCTTGCGCTTGATGTTGAGTATGGGGTACGGGTAGGGCGTGCGGCTCAGCTGCAGTTCGACCTGTTCATGGTGGTTGCTGTAGATGTGGCAGTCGCCGCCGGTCCAGATGAAGTCGCCCACGGCCAGGTCGCATTGCTGGGCCACCATGTGCGTGAGCAGCGCATAGCTGGCGATGTTGAACGGCACACCCAGGAAGATGTCGGCGCTGCGCTGGTAGAGCTGGCAGCTGAGTTTTCCGTCCGCAACATAAAACTGGAAGAACGCATGGCAGGGCATCAGCGCCATCTTGTCCAGCTCGGCCACGTTCCAGGCGCTCACGATGATGCGGCGGCTGTCGGGGTTGGTCTTGATCGTATGGATGACCTGCGCGATCTGGTCGATGTGCCCGCCGTCGGGTGTGGGCCAGCTGCGCCACTGCACGCCATAGACCGGGCCCAGGTCGCCGTCTTCACGGGCCCATTCGTCCCAGATGGTCACGCCGCGCTCTCGCAGCCAGTTGTTGCTGGACGAGCCGCTCAGGAACCACAACAGCTCCTGGATGATGGACTTGAGGTGCACCTTCTTGGTGGTGACCAGCGGAAAGCCTTCGTTCAGGTCAAAGCGCATCTGGTGGCCAAACACACTGCGCGTGCCGGTGCCGGTGCGGTCGGTCTTGGGGGTGCCATGGGTGTACACATGGCGCATGAAATCTTCGTACTGGGAGCGGACGGGGCGGACAAGGGGGCGGGCAACGGGGCTGGTCATGGCTGGAATTATGCGGCGAGCGGCTGTGAAGCCTGTGCATCGGCCAGCGGCAGGTGCAGGATCACGCGTTTGGGCTCCAGCCGGTCCATCGCCAGGTTGGCCCGCGCGATCAGGCGCTGCACGTCCTGCTCTTCGGCCGGGGGCTGGTCCTGCGCCCAGTCGGGCAGGGCGATGGTCACCACGCGGTAGCGCAGGGTCTTGTGGGCGGGCAGCGCCGGTGTCTGCGCCAGGCCCTTGGCCACGATATGCGGTGCAAACACCTGCAGCAGCTCCGGGCGGTACGCGCTTTCCAGCAGCACGGCAAAGCGGTTGTCGGCCACGCGGCAGACCGTGTCCACGTCCTTGACGATGGACGTGAGCTGCGAGGCCGCCACCACCAGCGCCCGGTCGCCCAGCGGACGGCCTTCTTCGGTGATCAGCTCGTCGTGGTTGGCCAGCTCCACCAGCGCCAGCCCGCAGTGGCCGCGGTTGCGCCGCGCGCGGCGCAGCGCGTCGCCCAGGCGCAGCAGCAGCACGGGCACGATGGGCAGGCCGGTCAGCGGGTCGGTGCTGTTGAGCGCGCGCATGCGTGCGCGGTTCTCGTTGAAGTCCTTGGCCCGGCGGTGCAGGATGTACAGCAGGATGGGGATCTCTATGGCCGAGCCGATCAGCACCGCGTACTGCGTGACCCAGCCGTCGGCCAGCACGCCGGCCGTGCGCAGCGCCGCAAACGGGTAAGCCAGGTGCAGCGGCGCAAAGCCCAACGCCAGCCAGCCGGCATAGGTGTCGCCCTTGCGCCAGGCCCAGATGCACAGGCCCATGCTCAGCAGCACCGACAGTAGCCCGTACAGGTTCAGCACCGCCAGCGTCGCCGGGCCGGTAAACAGCAGGTACACGGCAGGGTACACAAAGCCGAACTGCGCCCAGCGCAGCGCAAAGCGGCTCAGCCCCCGGCTCAGGCGGTGCAGGGTGCAGACTTCACGCACGAACCAGATACCCGCCGCGGTGAGCCACAGCATGAACAGCGCCGGCGCGGCGTCATTCCAGCGCGCCCATTCGGGCCAGAAGAACAGCGCGCCCAGGCCGGTGTAGGCCGTCTGGAAGGCCAGCATGCAGCCCACGTAGGCCATGTACGGCACAAAGGCGCGGTCGGTGTACAGGCGCACATGCACCAGCCCCAGGAACATCACCAGCAGCCCGAAGCCCAGGTAGGCGCCCATGCCCAGCAGCGTGGCGTTGCGCCGCTGCTCGACCTGCTGCTCGTCCAGCAGCGTCAAGCCCGGGTTCAGCGGCGCGGGGGAGTTCTGTATCCGCAGCCAGACGGTGCGCGCCGGGGCATCCGTGCCCTGCAGGTCCAGCAGGAAGCGGGCGGTCAGGTCCGGGTGGGCCCATTGCGACAACGGCAGCCGGTCGCCCGCCTGCTGCGCGCGCCAGGCGCCCGCGGCATCGCGCTGGTACAGGGTGGCCTGGTTGAGGAAGGCCGGGCCCTCGACCATCAGGTACCAGCGGCGGCTGGCGTCCAGCCCCGGCAGCTCGTAGCGCAGCCACAGCGCGCCGCGCCCCACGTCAAACGGGGCGGCGCCGGCCATGGGCTTGAAGGACGCCGGCGGCAGCCGGGCTACGTCGTTGACGGCGGCGTTGCCCGCGTTGTCCACCCAGTACCGCGCCGACGCGGTGACGTCGCCCCCCGCCGCCGGCAGGGCAGCCTGCAGCGGGCCGACCGCCAGCAGGCCGACCAACCAGAACGCAAGGGCGCGAAGCATGGCGCGATCTTAAGGCGAGTCGTGCGGCGCGGGCTCAGGTTTTGCGGCGCGCTGCCGCCGTCCATGCGCCGTGCGTGGTCAGCCGGTCTTCCAGCCAGTTGAGCCAGCCCGGTGCGCGCGGCTCGTCGCTCCATTGCGCCACGGTGGCCTGCATCGGGTTGAGCACATGGTCCGGCAGGCCGATGGGCCGCGTCTGGTCCAGCAGGAACTGGCTGAGCATGTGGTAGCCGATCACGCGGGTGAACAGCCGCGCCAGCGAAAAGCCCGGCGCAAACAGCTGGCCGATGCCGTCAATGCAGCCCACCACGGCGCGCCCTGTGACAAACAGCACCTGAGTGAGCCAGGGCACGCGTTTGTCCGCGCCAATGTCCTGCGCGGCCTGCGCGCCGATCAGCCATTGCGTCAGCGGCACCGGCAGCTGCCGCACGAACGGCACCCTGATCACGCGCGCCAGCGTGTTCATCAGCGCCAGGCCCAGCGGCGGCCGCGGGTCGGGCTGCACGGCGCGGGCACGGCCATAGGCCTGCATCCGCGCAAACAACGCATCGGCCTCGTCCATGGTGTGCGCCATCAGGTCCCCACGGATACCCAGCACATGGCCCATGACGTTCCAGGTGTGCAGGCAGGCCTCCTCGTCGGCGCGTGACAGTCCCAGGCCCAGGGTGCGCATGCCCTTGAGGAACACATAGCCGAAGGTCAGCAGCGTGTAGGCCAGCTCCATCTGGCTGCAGGGCAGGCCGCCCGCGTCCAGGTCCCAGCCGTGGGCCATCAGGGCCGCATGCATGTCGCTCGCGGTGGCAGCATCCTGCGGGCTGGACGGTGGCACGCTGCGCTGCACGGCGGCAGGGTCGCCGTGCAGGATCAGGTGGCGGATGCTCGCATGCACCAGCCGCACCTTCAGCACCTGGGCCACGCCGCTGCCCTGGGGGTCCATCAGCCCGCCTTGCATCATGACCGGGAAGATCATGGCCGCCGTCTGGCGGATGCGGTATTCGGTGTGGGCTTCCAGCTGGCCGGCAATGTGCAGCACCTCGGCCAGCCAGGGCAGCACATAGCACTGCGGCAGGCTCGCGCAAAACAGCAGCGTGCACGACAGCGGGCCTTCGTCCATGAAGATTTCCTCGGCGCGCGCCACCTTGGCCGCGTCGGCCCAGGCGGGCAGCACGCTGCCCTGGGCCAGGTAGGCCTGCAGGGCCGCCGCCACCTCGGGTTCAACCGCCGGGCCGGTGGCCGTGGCGGCCGGCACCCAGCCCGACAGCTCGCCATTGAAACGCCATTGCGACATGCAGCGCGTGGCCTGGTTCAGCCGGGCCAGGCCGTCAGCGGGCGGCGCGCCGGCGCTGCCTGCGCCTTCAGGCCAGGGGCCGACGATGCGGGCCACGGCCGTGTCGGCCAGCGGGTCGGCCTGGTACGCGGCGGCTTCGACGGGCCAGTCGCCCTGCGCTGCCGGGGCCGCCCCGGCGCGCCACGGCCACCAGGCGGCCAGCGCGATGGTCAGCGGTATGCCCATGGCGAAGAACGCGATGGCCTTGGTCTCGATGGGGCTGCCGAACAGCACCTGGAACACCAGGCTGAAAGCATACAGCAGCAGCGGCAGCAGCGCCGCGTTGCGTTGCGCGGCGGCGCTGCCCGGCGGCTGCTGCGGCCGCACGCGCCACTGCGCCAGCAGCACGATGGCAAAGCTCACGATCATCCAGCCCACAAAGCCCTGCAGCGTCTCGCCAAACCAGCCGCCGTCGGTCTTGGTCATGATCCAGGCGTGCAGGGTGAAGACGAAATACGGGTCCGCGCCCAGGTCAAAGGCGGTGACGATCAGGGCCGCCAGCCAGGCCGTGAGGATGCGCCGGGGCCAGCCCAGGGCGCGCACCACGGGCTCGCGCCACAAGATCAGGTTGGCCATGACCCAGGCCAGCCAGGTCAGCGCAAACCACATCAGCGGAATCGTGAAAGGCACGTCGCCGATCTTGAGGCCCAGGACGTCGGTGTAGTGGTAGCTGCCAAAGAACCAGCCGCGCGACGATCCCATCTGCTCGGCAAACCAGCCGATGGGCACGGCCAGCGCGACCATGCCGCACGCGGCCGTCCAGCCCATCAGCGTGCGGGCCGACCACAGGCAGGCCGCGAACTGCCCCACACTGGCCAGCACCAGGCCCAGCGTGATCCATTGAGCTTCAGTCATGACGTTCCCTCTCCCCCGGCCATTGTCCGGCGATTCACGGTTGCAGCACGCGCCCCGGGTTCATGATGCCCTGCGGGTCCAGCGCCTGCTTGATGGCGCGCATCATCTGCAGCGCCACCGGTGACTTGTAGCCGGGCAGCTTGGCGGCCTTGAGCTCGCCCACGCCATGCTCGGCCGAAATCGATCCGTCAAACGCATGCACCTGGTCGTACACCAGCGCGTTGACTTTGTCCTCCCAGTCGCGCAGGAAGGCCGCGGCCTCGCCGCCTGCCGGGGCCTGCACGTTGTAGTGCAGGTTGCCGTCGCCCAGGTGGCCAAAATTGACCAGCCTCACACCGGGGATTTCACGCTGCAGCAGCGCATCGGTCTGCGCGCAGAAAGCGGGGATGCGCGACACGGGGATGGAAATGTCGTGCTTGATGTTCAGGCCTTCTTCGGCCTGCGCCAGCGGAATGCTTTCGCGGATGTGCCACAGCTGGTGGGCCTGCGCCAGGTTTTCGGCGATCACCGCGTCGCTCACGCAGCCCTGTTCGAATGCGGCTTCCAGCAGCGCCTCGAAGCGGCCGCGCGCATGGGCCTCGCTCTCGCTGTCGGACGTTTCCAGCAGCACGCAGTAGGGCGACTGCTCATACAGCGGCACACGCATCTGCGCATAGTGCCTGGCCACCAGGCCCAGCGCAAACTGGCCCATCACCTCAAAGCCGGTCAGCCCCGCGCCCAGGTGTTTGTGCGCCATGCCCAGCAGCGTCACGGCGTCGTCCAGTGTGGGCACGGCCGCCCAGGCGGTGAGCGTGGCCGCGGGCAACGGGTACAGCTTGAGCGTGGCGGCGGTGATGATGCCCAGCGTGCCTTCGCTACCGATGAACAGGTCGCGCAGGTCGTAGCCGGTGTTGTCCTTGCGCAGGCCGGTCAGGCCGCTCCAGATATCACCCTGCGCCGTCACCACCTCCAGCCCCAGGCACAGCTCGCGGGCATTGCCGTAGCGCACCACCTGCGTGCCGCCGGCATTGGTGCCCAGGTTGCCGCCGATGGTGCAGCTGCCCTCGGCCGCCAGGCTCAGAGGGAACAGGAAGCCGGCCTTTTCAGCCACCTCCTGCAGCGTCTGCAGGACGCAGCCGGCCTCCACCGTCATGGTCAGGTTGGCGGCGTCAATGCCGCGCACGGCGTTCAGCCGGGTCAGGCTCAGCAGCACCTGCGTGCCCGATGCATCGGGCGTGGAGCCCACCACCAGCCCGGTGTTGCCGCCCTGGGGCACGATGGCCGTGCCACTGGCGGCGCAGGCCTTCACCACGGCGGCGACCTCGGCGGTGCTGGCCGGGCGCACCACGGCCAGCGCGCGGCCCCGGGTGCGCTTGCGCCAGTCCTGCTCCCAGGCGCTCAGGTCGGCGCCCGGGTCGTCGTGCGTCAGCACATGGGCGGCGCCGACGGCGGCGCGCAGGTTGTCCAGCAAAGCCTGGACCAAAGCGGGTTCAAGCGGCTTCGTCATGGCGGGCGGTCTTCAGGCGCAGCCGCACATGCAGCGCGCAGGCGGCAAACAGGGCCAGGCACAGGGCGATTTCCACCATGGCCAGGTACGAGCTGGGCGCGCGGTCGCTGTAAGCGCGCACCACGCCTTCGGTGAAATACAGCCACACCAGCAGGCTGACCCAGCGGTAGGTGTACATGCGGTTCTTGAGCAGCCCGGCCAGCGGCAGGCACAGCGGCAGCACCTTGATGGCCAGCAGCGAGCCGCCGGGGCGCACCGGCGCCAGCCACAGCTCCCACAGCAGCCCCAGCACAATCAGCCCCAGCAGGCTGCCCACGGCCAGGCGGCGGGTCAGTACAACGTGCGCTTCTTCAGCGGCGGCGGGGGCGGGGGTGGGGCGGGTCGGGTCGTGGGGCATCGCGATGGCATCATAGCGGCGATGAACTTTAGGCAACTCCTGCAGGACCTGTCGGTCTTTCCGTGGCGCACCACGGCGCTGACGCTGGGCGAGCGCTTTCGCGAAGACCGCCTGGGCCTGACGGCCAGCAGCCTCACATTCACCACCACCATCGCGCTGGTGCCGTTCTTTACCGTGGCGCTGGCGGTGTTTACCGCGTTCCCGATGTTCGGCAAGCTGCAGGGCACGCTGCAGACCTGGCTGGTGCAAAGCTTGGTGCCCGACGCCATTGCGCGCCAGGTGCTGGGCTACCTCACGCAGTTTGCCGGCAAGGCCAGCCGCCTGGGCGTGGTGGGCCTGGGCGTGCTGTTTGTGACGGCGCTGGCGCTGATCCTCACGATCGACCGCACGCTGAACAACATCTGGCGCGTCAAGCGCCCGCGCCCGTTTGCCCAGCGCGTGCTGGTGTACTGGGCCGCCATGACGCTGGGGCCCCTGCTGCTGGGCGCCAGCCTGGCGCTCACGTCGTATGTGCTGAGCGCATCACGCGGGCTGGTGGGCGCCATGCCGGGCGGCGTGCGCTTGTTGCTGGACGTGGTGGAATTTGCGCTGATGTGGGCGGGGCTGGCGGCGCTGTACCGCTATGTGCCGCACACCCATGTGCGGCGCGGTCACGCGCTGGCGGGCGGCCTGTTTGCGGCGATAGGGATCGAGGTGGCCAAGAAGCTGCTGGCGGTGTACATCGGCATGGTGCCCACCTATTCGGCGGTGTACGGCGCATTTGCCACGCTGCCGATCCTGCTGGTGTGGATCTACATGGCCTGGGTGATCGTGCTGCTGGGCGCCGTGGTGGCGGCCTATCTGCCCAGCCTGACGCAGGGCGTGGCCCGGCGCGGCGGCGGACATGGCTGGCAGTTCCAGCTGGCGCTGGAGGTGCTGCAGCAGCTGGAGCGGGCCCGCCCCACGGCGCGCCGCGGCCTGAGCGAGGACGAACTCGCGCACGCGCTGGGGGTGGACACACTGCAACTCGTGCCCGTGCTGGAAACGCTCACCGCGCTGGACTGGGTGGGCCGCCTGAACGAGTTGGAGGACGAAGCCGCCACCCGCTACCTGCTGCTGGCCGACCCAGACGCCACCGTGATGGAGCCCCTGGTGCGCCACCTGCTGCTGGCGCCCGCGCCGGGCAATGCCAACCTGCTGGCCAACAGCCGCCTGGCGGCGCTGACGCTGCGACAGGCGCTGTAGGTAGCGTTCAGCCGATTTGCAGTCTGAACTAATCCTGCAACATCATGGTCGCGTGGCCTTGTTGCCCTGCGTCCCGTACACCCGTAGGTGCTTATTCATAAAGGAACTCGGGCCAAACCCGCAGGCACATCCATAACCACAGGCGATCGCATCTTCGAAAAGCGCTTAGAGGACCAATAGCTCAGTGAGCAGAATGACATTGCTCCAATATTTCATTACATTCAAGTCTGAAGTAGAGCCGCGTGAAGTGGCCAGAATAAGGAGGAAGGTTTGTGACGGGTTTCAAATTCATCCGGAAGAAAAATACCCAAGTAACCCCAGTAAGTTTGCGATCCTGTTGGATCCTGACTGAGGACGACTGGGATGACTACGGTTTCAAGACCCAGTTTCGACTCTCGTACATTGACGAGAGTGGTAGCAGTACGACGGTCGGTAAGGTGAAAATACTACGACGCAGATACGTGGAGCAGGTGCCAGAAGTAGCGAAGACGACCATCCTGCCGGACGGCTTTCAAGAGTTGGATGCCGATTTCATCTCCCTTGGGCAAGACGAAAACTACTACAAGAGACTCCATGAACTCCTTCATGGCAAAGTCGGCGCATTTCTAGAGGCTTTGTCTGATATCGCGTGGAATCCGACGCTCGCGAACGAATATGAACCTACGAGCGGATTTCGAAATTCCTTGCTGCGAATGAACGCCGCGCAGCGCTCGCGTCGTTTGGGACGCGCGTGGGCGACAGGTCAACCCGTTCAGGAAAACTTTTCATTCTCCTATAACTGCCTCTTTGGAGGTGCAGACGCCCCCATCGATGTGGACATTTCCTTTGACGAAGATGACCCACTACCACATCGCGTAGTAGGCATCATTGGACGGAATGCGGTCGGAAAAACACGTTTCCTGGCGCAGCTCAGTGAGGATCTTGTTCAGCTATATCGCACTTCCGCCGAGGCTCTACAGACTCGAGACAAGAGATTTCCAGGTGGTCGGCCGCTGTTTACTCGCGTCATCACGATTTCGTATAGCGCCTTCGATCGCTTCAAGCGACCAGCCGAAAGAAGTGGTAGCAGCTACGTCTACTGCGGGATAAGGAACGAAAGTGGGAATCTTTCGCGCAAGTCGCTGATTGACGCCTACCGCAAGAACCAAGATCGAATCCGCCTGCATGGCCGCGAACACCACTGGCTGGAGCATATGCAAAACATCCTGGGCGATCAAAGCGAGGCCCTCACGTCAGCTCTTCAGAGCGAAATATCATCAGACGATGGTGAAGGACCGCTATCTCTTCTCAGTTCAGGTCAGTCCATTCTTTGCCACTTCATCACGGCTTTGCTGGCTTGGATCGAGCCCAACAGTCTCATTCTCTTTGATGAGCCTGAAACCCACCTTCATCCAAATGCAGTGGCCAGCTTGTTCTCAGTTCTAAATCGTGTTCTGAACAAATATGAATCATTCGCTGTTCTAGCTACCCACTCACCGGTAGTGATTCAGGAAATTCCGGCAAAACGAGTGTTAATGTTTCAACGCGAAGGCAATGTCACAGTCTCATTCCCTCTGAACATGGAGAGTTTTGGTGAAAGTGTCGCCGAACTAACCAAACATGTATTCGAAACTGTTGAGATTGAGAACCCTTATAAAAAGACCTTGCGTCAGCTATCGGGCGACTATGACGAAGATGAAGTTTTGGACATGTTCGAACAAGGTTTGAGTCTCAACGCGCAGGCATATTTGTTGGCGCAGTACAGCAAGAAGCGTTCGTGATGAAGAAGCTTACCCCCCTCGCGACTCCGCCTAGCGCCCATGAGCGGTATCTGGAGATACGAACGGCTAAACACCATATAGTTCGAAACGTGCTTATTGCGAATCATGCCCACATTGAGGCGCAATTTGATGTTCTCGACGCCGCAGTAAAGGCGGGAACGCTAGAAGATGTCGACGCATGCTCAGATTGCAAAAAAATTTCAGACGAGCTGCGTGCCTGCTATTCGAGCAAAACTCAGGCTCTTACGAAATTGAAGAAGAAAATCCTTCAAGCACAACCAAAGAGACAACTTAAATACTGTCCCATGTGTGGTGTCACAAGGCACTCCACTTTTGACCACTACTTACCGGCGGCGGAGTATCCCGAGTTCTCTGTGCACGCCGAGAACTTGGTCCCGTGTTGCGCGCTATGCAACTCGACGAAGGACGACTATTGGAAGGATGGACATGGGCAACGGTACTTTCTTCACGCATACACTGACGAAATCCCGGATGCTCAGTTTCTGTTTGTGGACTTGCAAGAGGCTGAGGACGGCGACGCAGTGGGTGCGAACTTTCGACTCGAAAAGCCAGGTGAAGTGAATGCCGAAACGTGGAGGCTTATCACGTCTCACTTCAAAAGGCTCAAGCTGTTGGCGCAGTACGATAACCTTGGAGGTGAGGAAATTGCAGAAGTGCTGGGTGACTGTAGGGACTACTCTGACGAGGGGGGGGCACGACCTCGAAATTTCTTGCGCCGAATGACAACTCGGGCTCGACAGGTCTTCGGGCGAAATCACTGGCGTGTGGTGCTCATGAGCGAACTGGCGGATCATGCCAACTTTCACGATTGGCTTAAGGCGTTCGATTGAACCCGCGAAAATGGATTCTGATACGTGAAGTTGCGTGCGGATGGAAATGCCAGGCACTTCTCTCCGATCCCCAAGTCATGGTCCTTCGTGGGTGCCTCGACTTGCGCAGCACATTTCAGAGTCATCGGACTCCATCGGAATCTTTTCACCGAGTCCTTCAGCGGCATTGACATCGGTCTGGTGACGCCATGCCAACCATCGGTGCACAGCTTCAGTCTGCCTTGATGCCGGCGCGGGCGATCACGGCCTTCCAGCGGGTGCGTTCGGTGGCGATGAACTTCGCGTAGTCCGCCGGCGTGCTGCCCACGGGAATTGCCGCGTCCAGGCCCAGGCGCTCCACCGTGGCCGGGGCCTTGATGGCGGCGACGCAGCCGGCGGCCAGCTTGTCCACCGCAGCCTGGGGCAGGGAGGCAGGCGCGTGCATGCCGTACCACTGCGTCATCTCGAAATTGGGGTAACCCTGCTCGGCCACCGTGGGCACATCGGGCAGCTGCGGGATGCGCTGCAGCGTGCCGGTGGCAATGCAGCGCAGCTTGCCGGTCTTGATGAACTGCAGCACGGCGGCGGCCCCCACCGACGCCGCCTCCAGCCGGCCGGCCAGCAGGTCGGTCAGCTGCGGGCCGGTGCCGCGGTAGGGCACATGGGTGATGAAGGTGTCGCTGGCCATCTTCAGGTATTCCATGGCCAGGTGGCCGGCGCTGCCGTTGCCTGCGCTGCCGTAGTTGAGCTTGCCGGGGCTCTTTTTGGCCAGCGCAATGAACTCGCGCAGGTTCTTGACCGGCAGGTCGGGGTGCACCAGGTACAGGCTGGGCACCTTGGCCAGCAGCGACACGGGGCGGAAGTCCTTGTCGGCGTCATAGGGCAGGCGGCTGTAGATGAACGGGTTGACCGCCATCGTGCCGATGTGGCTGAGGATCACCGTGTGCTGGTCGTCGGCGCGCGCCACCTCGGACATGGCGATGTTGCCCGACGCGCCGGGCTTGTTGTCCACAAACACGTTCTGCCCCAGCAGTTTGGTCAGCTCGCCCGCGGTGGCGCGGGCAATGATCTCGGAGCTGCCGCCCGGTGCAAACGGCACCACAAAGCGCAGCGGCCGGTTGGGCCAGGCCTGGGCACGCAGGGCGGGGGCAAAGGTGGCGGCGGCGCTGCCGGCGGCGGCCAGCAGCAGGCTGCGGCGGGGCAAGGTGAATGTCATGGGGGTGTCTCCTGCGGTGATAGATGCAAACAGCCGGCATGCTGCCAGCGCAGACCTATCAATTGCCTTTCAGGGCGCGGCACCGGTGGCGGGCACAATCCGGCCCATGCGCATCCTGCTGGCTGAAGACGAACGCGACCTGGGCGAATGGCTGGCCCGCGCGCTGGAGCAGGCCGGCTTTCGGGTGGACTGGCTGGACGACGGCCGCCTGGTGGAGCGCGCGCTGGCCGCCGGAGAACACGACGCGCTGGTGCTGGACCTGGGCCTGCCCGGGCGCGACGGGCACGAGGTGCTCAAGCGCATCCGCGCGCGCGACCAGCGCCTGCCGGTGCTGATCCTGACCGCGCGCGATTCACTGGCCGAACGGGTGAGCACGCTCAACGAAGGCGCGGACGACTTCCTGGCCAAGCCGTTTGCACTGGCCGAGCTGGAGGCGCGGCTGACCGCGCTGATCCGCCGCGCGCGCGGCAGCGAACACCCGCGCCTGGCCTGCGGGCCGCTGCAGTTTGACACCGTGACGCGGCGCTTCACCCTGGGCGACGAGGTGCTGGCGCTGTCGCCGCGCGAACAGGCGGCGCTGCGCGTGCTGGTGCAAAAAAGCGGCGAGCCCGTGTCGCGCCAGCAGCTGATGGACCGCGTGTTCAGTGACGAGCAGGACGTGCAAAGCAGCGCGGTGGACGTGCTGCTGCACCGCCTGCGCCGCCGCCTGGACGGCAGCGGCGTGCGCATCCATACCTACCGGGGGCTGGGCTATGTCCTGGAGCCGCATCCGCAGGCTTAGCGCCCAATTTGGCGCCGGGGCCAGCCTGCGCGCCAAGCTGCTGGCGCTGCTGCTGCCGGCCATGCTGGGCATTGCAGGCTTGAGCCTGTGGGCCACCCATGCCGACGCCGTGGGCTCGGCCAACGCGGCGTATGACCGGTCGCTGCTGGGGGCCATCAAGGCGCTGGACCTGAACGTGTCCACCGCCTCGGGCGGGCTGGCGGTGGAGCTGCCCTACCGGCTGTTTGAATTCTTTCAGCTCACGGCCACGGGCGAGGTGTACTTTCGCGTGGCCACGGCCGACGGCCTGGTGGAAATCGGCCACCCCGACCTGCCGCGCCCGCCGCGCGCGCCGCGCCTGGGCGAGCCGGTGTTTTACGACGCGCAATACTTTGGCGAGCCGGTGCGTGTGGGCGCCTATGTGCGCCCGCTGGAGCGGCCCGTGGGCGCGGCGCAGGAGGTGATGATCCAGGTGGCTGAAAGCACGGCGTCGCGTACACAGTTCACCCGGCGCTTCGTGCAGCGCGCTGCCTGGCGTGACGCCGCCTTGCTGGCCGTGCTGCTGGCCAGCGTGGCGCTGGCGCTGTGGGTGGCGCTGCGGCCAGTGTCACGCCTGGCGCGGCTGACGGCGCAGCGCGCGCCCGATGATTTGCGCCCGCTGGAGGCCGCCGGCCTGCCGCGCGACATCGCGCCGCTGGTGGAGGCGGTGAACCAGCAGCTGGCCCGCACCGACGCGCTGATGACCGAGCGCCGCCGCTTCATCGACGACGCCTCGCACCAGCTGCGCACGCCGCTGGCCACGCTGCGCGCGCAGGTGGACTACGCGCTGCGCGAGCCCGACACCGTGCGTGCCCGCCAGGCGCTGCAGGCACTGTCTGGCGCGCTGGACAACACTGTGCGCGCCACCAACCAGCTGCTGGCCCTGGCGCGCAGCGACGCGGCAGCGGTACAGGCCGAACCGTTTGACGCCGCCGAGCTGGCGCGCGAAACGGCGCTGGCACTGCTGGGCGAGGCGCGCGCTCGCGGCATCGACCTGGGCGTGGAGGCACCGGCCGAAGGCTGCCAAACCGGCGGCGACCGCGCCCTGCTGGGCCAGGCGCTGGCCAACCTGCTGCACAACGCCATCCACCACGGCCGCGCGCAGGGCGTGGTGACGGTGCAGGTGGCGGCCGACGCGCAGGGCTGCAGCCTGGCTGTGGTGGACGACGGGCCCGGTGTGGACGCAGACCTGCTGCCGCGCCTGAGCCAGCGCTTTGCCAAGGGCCGGGGCAGCAGCGGCAGCGGGCTGGGCCTGGCGATTGCTGAATCCGTGATGACGCGCCACGGCGGGCGGCTGCGCGTGCAGGCGCGTGACGATGGCCCTGGTTTGAAAGCCGTTTTGTGGTGGCCGCACCCATGAAACGCTGGCTTGCCCTGCTGGCTTGCGGCGTGGCCCTGGCGCACGCGGCGGCGCCTGCATTGCCGCAGGGCGCGCGCTGCGTGGCCCCGGCCAAACCCGGCGGCGGCTTTGACCTGACCTGCGAGCTGGCCCGCACCGCGCTGCAGGCGGCCGCCCCCGGCGTGGCGCTGCCCACCAGCTACCTGCCCGGCGGCATCGGCGCCATGGCCTTCAACACCGTGGTGCGCCAGCAGCCAGCGGACGCGGCCACCATCGTGGCCTTTTCGGCCGGCTCGTTGCTGAACCTGGCGCAGGGCCGGTTTGGCCCGCACAGCGAACGCGACGTGCGCTGGGTGGCCGCGCTGGGGCAGGACCATGGCGTGATCGCCGTGCGGCGCGACGCACCCTATGCCACGCTGGGCGAGCTGGTGGCGGCGCTCAAGCGCAACCCCAACGCCGTGGTGTTTGGCGCGGGCGGCACCATCGGCAGCCAGGACTGGATGAAAGCCGCGCTGCTGGCACGCGCCGCGGGCGTGAGCCACAAGACCATGCGCTTCGTCGCGTTTGAAGGCGGCGGCGAGGCGCTGGGCGCGCTGGCCGGCGGCCATGTGCAGGTGCTGGCCGGCGACGCGGCCGAGGTGGCCCGCCAGATGCAAAAAGGCGTGCCGGTGCGGGTGCTGGCCGTGCTGGCCGAACAGCGCCTGGCTGGCGCGTGGGCTGGCGTGCCCACGGCCAGGGAGCAGGGCTACGACATCCGCTGGCCCATCCTGCGCGGCGTGTACGTGGGGCCGCAGGTGCCAGACGCCGCGTACCGCCAGTGGGTGGACGCCTTCACCCAGGCCCAGGCCCACCCGCGCTACACCGCCGCGCTGGCGCAGGCCGGGTTGACGGCAGCGCCCGCCACCGGCGCGGCGCTGGAGGGGCTGATCATGGAGCACATGGCGCGCTACCGCGCGCTGGCGAAAGAATTCGGGCTGGGGCCGAAATAGGGCAGGGCGCTCAGAACGGGAAGATCAAAACGGGATCCTGCCCGTCCAGATGTCCTTGTACATGACCCAGTCGCCCATGAAGCTGTACAGCGGGCGCTTGAAGCTGGCGGGCTTGTTCTTTTCAAACCCGAAATGGCCGACCCACGCGAAGGCATAGCCACACAGCAGGCCCGCCAAAATCCACAGCGGATTGCGCAGCGCAAAAGCCAGGGCCAGGCACACCAGCCCCAGCGATGAGCCCACCAAGTGCAGGCGGCGGCAGGTGCGGTTTTTGTGCTCGTTCAGGTAGAAGGGGTAGAACTCGGCAAAGGTTTTGAAGGCGCGCGGGTCCACGGGCGCGGCGGCGATCGTGTTCATGGGCTTGTCTCCTGATGTCGTTGCGAGCCAGTGTAGGCCACGGCGAAAGACCATGGCAAGACGAACGGATGATGGTCGGCGCCTCATCCATGCCCTAGGTTGGCTTGCATGTGCATCACCCTACGCCCATCCATGAAACAACTGAACGTCATCTTGTCGGGTTTGGTCCTGCTGGGCTCGCTGGGGGCGATGTACTTCATCCAGGGCGCGCTCGCTGGTCTGGTGGTTGCCCCGTTCGTAATATGGCCGCTGGCCGGAAACCTCTTGCTCTGCTCTCGCCTGGAAGGTAATCCTTCGCAGGCTTCGCTGCTGTTCGTCACGTTGGGCTACGGCGCATGGCTGCTGTTCGCTTTTTCCTCGCTTCTGGTGCAGGGTGATGATGACGGCTGGGGCATGTTTGGAGTGATGTTTGTCTCCAATCTCGCGGCGCCGTTGGCGGTGGTCGCCTGGATCCTTGCCTTGGGGCTGCGGGTCAAGCCGTCGAAAACGGCGCGTGCAAGAACCCCCTGAAACGTGCGCGACCGCCGCGCTGCGGGCTGGCCGTGAGCCGGTAGGCGGGAAAGCGCTGCAGAAAGCGGCCGATGGCAATGCGCCCCTCCAGCCGCGCCAGGCTGAGGCCCGCGCACTGGTGGATGCCGAAGCCAAAGGCCAGGTGGCGATTGTTCTCACGTGACAGGTCCAGCACGTCGGGGTGGGCAAACTGGGCCGGGTCGCGGTTGGCGGCGCCTATGCACAGCGTGACCAGCGCGCCGGGCTCCAGCGGCACGCCGCCCACCTCGCACGCCTTGACGGCGCGGCGGTTGCCCAGCTGGTTGGACGATTCAAACCGCAGGAACTCATCCACGGCCAGCGTCATCACCGCCTCCAGCGCGGCGGCGTCGGGGGCGGCGGCCATGCGCTGCAGCAGCCGGGCCTTCTCATCCGGCCATTCCTGCAGCGCCACCAGCGCGTTGCCGATCAGGTTGGTGGTGGTCTCGTGGCCCGCATTCAGGATGAACACGCAGTTTTGCAGCAGCTCGGTCTCACTCAAAGTGTCACCTGCGCTCTCGCCCTGGATCAGCCGCGTGAGCACGTCATGTTCCGGGTCGCCGGGGTGCGCGCGGCGGTCGCGCACCAGCTCGCGCAGGTAGGCGGTGAAATCGCTCACGCTCTGGTTGCCCAGCGCCTCCTGTTCGGGCGTCAGCTTGGGCTCCAGCGCGCCCAGAATGGCCAGCGACCAGTCGCGCAGCGGCGCGCGGTACGCATGCGGCACGCCCAGCAGGTTGCCGATGATCTCCACGGGGATGGCGGAGGCAAAGTCTTCAATCAGATCGCCGCCGCCCCGGGCAGCCATCGCATCCAGCAAACCATCGACCAGCGTGATGAGGCCCGGCTCCATGTCGGCAATCGCACGGCGCGTGAGCGCACCCATGATGAGCTTGCGCACGCGCGTGTGCAGCGGCGGGTCGTTGAAGACGAGGCTGGTGGTGTGGTGCACGAGCAGGGGGGCGTCGTCGCCGCTACCGTAGGGGCCGTGGTTGTACTTGGGCGTGAACTCCACCTTCTTGTCAGAGCTGAACGACTGCGCGTCGCGGTACACCGCCACCAGATCCGCATAGCGCGTGAGGAAGTACGAGCCGTCAGGCATGCGCCGCACCGGCTCATGCTCGCGCAGCCAGGCATAGACGGGGTAGGGGTTGTTGTAGAAGTCGGCGGGCAGGGCGCGCAGGTCCAGGCTGGCGGCAATGCCTTGGGCCTGCGCGGGGGCCATGGGGGGCGTGATGGTCATGGGTGATTTATACAGCGGGCGTTGATGCGATCGGTTCACCCTCCTCAATTCGCAGGATGGTCGGGCTGGGCGTTATCAGGTAAAAATGGAGGCTGATGCCAACCCCCTGCTTGACCGCATGATGAAGCCACTTTTTTTAACATCCGACACGACCCACAGCGCAATGGTGCGAAACGGGCTTTTTGCTCAACCACATTAGGCTGCCGAAAGTGGAGAAGACACCGCTTTACCGCAGAGTGAACACCACCGCTCACGGTGTACATCACCTTGACGGCGGTGACTTTCGCGACGGCAGAGCCGCCAGGAAAGGCGCAGAGCTCAACAGAATGCCCATGCGAGGCAACGCGCGCCGAGGCAGAGACTACACCCCGCTGTTTCGCTTCCTGCTATCCAAGGTCGGCCAGAACTGGGATGAAGTGTTCTCTGAAGCGGCAAAAAGACTAGATGACACAGAACCAGTCTTCTGGCTTGTCGCTCGGCGCGAAGCCGAAAAACAGGAATATGTGCGTATTGGGGAGTCCAGCTACTTCAGCGGCCTATTCGTCACTGCTGAAGGCACGCTTCAAAAGGTCAATTCCGGCATTGATGCTTCCAGCCTGGAGCCGGAGTGCAAATGCTGCACATACACATTCAATGGCGTCCGATTTTTGAAGCCGTTCAAAGGCTTCCTGCACAACCCGGAGGCGGCCAGTGCAGCCTAACCCTATCTTCCACACCTACGCCCAGGCGGGAAGGGCGCCTTGCGGCCGCGCCTGACCGCTGGTGAGCTTGGAAATTAGGGGCCGCGAATGCCGACAGAACAGCTTTTCACTTTTCATCTCAACGACACGCTTGTGACCGCGCTTCTGCAGCAAGGAGTGCGGTTTCTGGTAGTTGGTGGGTTCGCAGTCAAGCTCTATGCGCCGGAGCGTGAAGCCGATGACTTAGGGAAGGTCTGATTAAGTCGTGAATTCATCGCACGACACTCGACGAGTGAAACGAACGCGACGCGCGCAGCCAGATCGCGCTGGGTTTAGCGCGCCTTGCAGCGCAAACCGCACCGCTTTTGTC
>JBFWUB010000037.1:0-30738 GCA_050247515.1 Ramlibacter sp.
TGCGTGCGGCGAGTGCGCCGCGCTGATTTCTTTGCCATCAAAAACTCCTGTCGCCAGCCTTCCTCGGCCGGCATCATGCACGGAGTTTCCACTCAAGCCCTTTGTTCAGATTTGCGGAGCCACTTCTATTGCAGCAGGAATCGCCTCCACGCCAACGAACGGTGCCTGCCAACTCGCACTGGCGCTCAGTTCCTTGTCATAAACCTTCACGCCCTCCCGGTTGACTACAAAACGTGCCGCCACCAGCCCTTTGGCCTGCCCTGTTGGAACATCAAGCTGGCTATCCACCAAAAACGCCTCGATGACGCTGCGCGATGCCGGATCCAGCAGGCCTGCGGCGGCAAGATCGGTGGCCAGCGTTTCCTTGAGATAGCGGGCGAATGAACTCCCGTAGGGGGAAAACACAGCATTGCTCCGAACACTTACCTTCTGGTCAACGTCCAGAGGCCTACCCGGCGCAAGCTTGAAGTCGCCTAACGCGACGGGAACAATTCCCGCGGCTTTGGCCTGTTGAATATTTTCAATACTGGGAACGGGTGCGCCCAACTGAATTTGCGCACAGCCAGCAAGGGTACTTGCGATTACAAGACCCGCCATCACGGTGATGCGTTGCATGGCAAGCATCACTTGAACGCCGGGTCGCGCGAGAGGTCATTCAGTGCCAGGCCAGTGATCTGGCGAACCATCATGCGTACGGCCGCTTCAATCGTGTCGGCCTTGACCCCGTTGGGTGGAATCCCTGAAGCGCCCAATGCAGTGTGAATCGCATGCTTGGAAGTCTTGACGATCGGCGCATTCTGGCCAGGCATCAGATAGGTCATGGTGCACAGGTAGCCATCTGTCACTGTCGAACCGGCCAACCCGAAGGTCAGGCCTGTCATGAATCCCTTTGAGTACACATCGTCTGTCAGTACCACGTTGTTAATGACGACGCTTAAAACACCAGCGCCAGCCACCGGCTTGTCAAGCGCCTCACTGAACAGCCCAGAGGCCTTCACACTGTCCATGACAATAGGCTTGATGCGCTCGGTGGCCTTCGCATTGGCGGCGCCTTTGGTCTGGAACTCAAAAACAAGCTGAACCGGCTTGATCTGTGCTGGCTTCACAAACTGGCTCGGCAACACCTCTTTGACTGCGCCATCTACATAGTGCGTCGCGCAGCCAGTGAGGAAAACAAGAATACCCACCAACGCAGCGCGCAGGGAAAGACGAATCGGCTGCAAGACAGCCAAGGATGAAATGAACATGAAACTCCTCCAGTGCTTTGACAGATCTTTTTTCTTGGCGGCAGCAACCGCCAAGTGGTCGTTACTTTGGCGGAACAGTTCTCAGACGTTGAAGAGAAAATTCATCACGTCGCCGTCCTTCACGACGTATTCCTTGCCCTCGCTGCGCATCTTGCCCGCATCCTTGGCGCCCTGCTCGCCCTGGTACTGGATGTAGTCGTCAAACGAGATGGTCTGGGCGCGGATGTAGCCGCGCTCGAAGTCGGTATGGATCACGCCGGCGGCCTGTGGGCCGGTGGCGCCAATGGCGACCGTCCAGGCGCGCACCTCCTTCACGCCGGCGGTGAAGTACGTCTGCAGGCCCAGCAGCTTGAACGCCGCGCGGATCAGGCGGTTCAGGCCCGGCTCGTCCTGGCCGATTTCGGCCAGGAACATCTTCTTGTCCTCGTCGCTCATGTCGGCCATTTCGGCTTCCATCTTGGCGCAGATGGCCACCACCGGCGCGTTCTGCGCCGCGGCGTATTCACGCAGGCGGTCCAGGTAGGGGTTGTTGTCAAAGCCGTCCTCGGCCACGTTGCCCACGAACATCGCGGGCTTGGCCGTGATCAGGCACAGCGGCTTGAGCAGGGGCTGGTCTTCCTTGCTGAATTCCAGCGCGCGCACCGGCTTGCCTTCATTCAGCGCGGCCTGGCACTTTTCAAGAATGGCGACGATCTTGGCAGCCTCCTTGTCACCCGAGCGCGCGGCCTTGGTGTGGCGGTGCAACGCCTTTTCCACCGTGGCCAGGTCGGCCAGGCACAGCTCGGTCTGGATGACTTCAATGTCCGAGATCGGGTCCACCTTGCCCGCCACGTGGATCACGTTTTCATCATCAAAGCAGCGCACCACGTTCACGGTGGCGTCGGTTTCGCGGATGTGCGCGAGGAACTGGTTGCCCAGGCCTTCGCCCTTGCTCGCGCCGGCCACCAGGCCCGCGATGTCCACGAATTCCACGATCGCCGGCACGATGCGCTCGGGCTTGACGATGGCCGCCAGCTGGTCCAGCCGCGGATCGGGCAGCTCCACGATGCCCACGTTGGGCTCGATCGTGCAGAAGGGGTAGTTTTCAGCGGCAATGCCAGCCTTGGTCAATGCGTTGAACAAGGTGGATTTCCCTACGTTGGGCAGGCCTACAATGCCGCACTTCAAGCTCATGACAGTTCCCGAAAAACAAGGCGGCAAGTGTATGCGATGCGTTGCATGGCGGCTGGCGGCCCTGTGGCGGGCGCTGGCAATCCTGCTGGCCACGGTCTGGCTGGCGGGCGGCGCATGGGCCCAGCCGGCAAGACCTGCGGTCATTTCGCTCAATGACAACGCAGCCGCGGTAGCGGCGGAGCAACTGGGCCTGTACTGGATGGACATGGCCGGCACCGCCACCATCGAGCAGGTGACCCAAGCCGCCGGCATGACCCGCTTTCAACCCATGCGCGGGGGCCATATCTATCTGGCCGAGCCGGCAGGCGCCCTGTGGCTGCACTTTCGCGTGGAGCTGGACCGCAGCCAGTGGCAGGGCTGGCTGCTGGAATTCCCCATGCCGGTGCTGGACCTGGCCACGGTGTACCTGCAGGACGCGCGCGGGCAATGGCAGGCGCAGTCCGCCGGCGACACCCTGCCCGTCAACAGCTGGCCCGAGGCCGGCCGCTATGCGACGTTCCGCCTCAACCTTGCGCCGGGGCAGCCGCGTGATGTCTATGTGCGCATCCGCCATACCACCCCCATCAGCCTGCCCGTGCGGTTTGTCAGCCAGGGCGCGCACGACCAGCGCATCCAGGTTGAATACATGGCGCTGGGCATGGCCTTTGGCGCCTTGCTGCTGCTGATTGCCGCGTGCGCCGCGCAGGCCTGGGTCTACCGCGACCGCATTTATGCGTGGTATTCGGTCTATGCCGGCGTCATGACGCTGGCGGTGGCCGCCTACACCGGTGTAGCCGCCCATCTGCTGTGGCCCGGCTGGGGCTACTGGGCCGATGCCTCGCAAGGCGTGCTGGCCCTGCTGGCGGACTCGGCTGCGCTGCTGTTCGTGCGCCAGCTCACCGGCACGCCGGCGCGCTTTCGCTGGGTGGACCGCGCGGTCTATGCGTCCGGCTGGGCGGGCGTGGGCCTGGCCGGACTGTTCCTGTTCCTGAGCAAGCCGGTGGCGTTGACCGTGGTGGGCGTGTACGTCGGCTATGCGGCCATTGCCAACACCTGGATCGCCTGGCTGGCCTGGCGCCGCGGCGATGTGGTGGGCCTGTGGGTACTGGGCGCGTACTTGCCGTTGTCGGTGGCGGTGCTGATGGCCGTGCTGCGCATCTTCGGGCTGCTGCCCACCTCGTTCGGCACCCAGTACGCCGTGGTGCTGGGCATCGCCCTGGAGGTGCCCTTGCTGCTGGTGGCCCTGAGCATCCGTTCCCGCGAGCGCCATGGCGCACAGATCCGCGAACAGGCGCTGTCCAGCCAGGATGCGCTGACCGGCCTGCTGGCGGCGCACCTGTTCCACGACCGGCTGCGCCAGGTGGTGGCGCGCCACCGGCGCGATCGCTACGCCGCCGCGGTGGTGTTCATTGACCTGGTGAACTACAACCGCATCAAGAACTTCCACGGCGCCTCCATCGCCGAGCAGAGCCTGTTGCGCAGCGTGATCAAGCTGCGCCGCCTGCTGCGTGACGTGGACACGGTCAGCCGGGTGGGCGAGGCGCGCTTTGGCCTCATTCTGGAAGGCGTCACCTCGCGCTCGTCGGTCACCGACAGGGCGGCCCGGCTGATTGCCGCGGGTCTGATGCCGCTGAAGGGCCTGAAGCCTGAAGTGACACTGCAGTTCCACATCGCCGCCGTGCTGCTGGACGAGCGCAGCATGGATGCGCCCGCGCTGGCCGAAGCCCTGTCGGACCTGCTCAAGGGCATGTCGCCGCGCACGCGCCGGCCCATCCGCTTCCTGGAGCCCGAGGCCACGCAGCGCATGCCACTGGACGATGGCTCGCTGCTCGACGCGGACAGCGAACTGCCGCGCGGCGACGAGCCGCACCCCGCTCAGTCGAACGCGTAGCTGGCCGTTACCGGCTGGCCCGTGCGCAGCACCAGCCCGTCACCCGCCAGCACGATGGCATTCATGCCGAAGGTCACGGCGCCGTTCAGGCGTGCGTCCTGCCGGTAGCCCTGCAGCGTGTCACCCACTACGGGGCTGCTCAAGGCCGTGGCCGGGTCCACGTTGGGAATGGGGCAACGCGCGCAGGGTTTCACGGGCTTGAGCCGCACCTCGCCCTGGCCGGTGGCGATATGCATCACATCAATCCGGTCTTCGTCATGGGCATCCATATCCGCGAGCACCACATTGGGACGAAAGCGCTCCATCCCCACGGCGGCGTGGCCGCCGGCGGCCAGCCGCTCGTTGAGCATCGACAGCGATGCTTCGCTGGCCACCAGCACCGGAAAGCCATCGGAAAACTGGTTGGGCGCCTCCACACCGCCGGTCCATTTCAGGCTGGACAGCCGGCGGCAGTCGGGGTCAAACCGCACAAGGCGCAACTTCTGCCCCAGAAAATCACTGAACCATTGCGCCGCCACGCCGCCCATGTCGTAGGCGTCCACTTCGTCGTCCCACACGCGCACTTTCACGGACTCCTCCACCGCGTCCATGGCCAGGTGCAGGGCCAGCATGCCCGGCGCGCGCAGCACCACGTCGCTCAGGCGCAGCTTCGGCGTGATCAGGGCCATGCGCGGCAACTCGCGCTGGCTGACGAATTCACCCTGCTCGTCCACGACCATCCAGGCGCGGTCCCATTCGAGCCCGGCTTCCGTCAGGATGGCCTGCTGCACCTCGATACCCGCGCAGGACTTCACGGGGTACACAAACAGGCGGGCGATGCGGGCGGTAACGTCAGGCGAATGGGCGCTCACGGAGGGTCCTTCAGTGCAACGAAGCCGCCATTGTGCCGCCGCCAGCAGGGCCAGACCCGGGCTCCTACAATTCCCGCATGCCATCCCCCTATGACATCTGCATCCGCGGCGCCGGTATCACCGGCAGCACTTTGGCCCTGCTGCTCGCGCGCGAGCGCCTGCGTGTAGGCCTGGTGCGTCATGGCAGCGCGGATGCAGCCCATGCCGACGTACGCGCCTATGCACTGAATGCGGCCTCGCGCCAACTGCTGGAGTCCGTGCGCGCCTGGCCCAGCGGGGAACATGCCACCCCGGTCCAGGGCATGCAGGTGCACGGGGACGACGGGGGCGAAGTCAACTTCACGGCCGCGCAGCAAGGCGTGGGCGCGCTGGCCTGGATCGTGGACGTGCCGGCGCTGGAGCGCGAGTTGGCCGAGGCCGTGCGCTACCAGCCCCTGATTGAAACCCTGCAGGCGCCCGCGCCGGCCGCGCTCACGGTGGTGTGCGAGGGCCGCGCCAGCGCCACCCGCGCTGAATTTGGCGTCTCTTTCGAGGTCACCCCCTACGGCCAGCAGGGCATCGCCACCCGGCTGACCTGTGAAAAGCCGCACGGGGGCATCGCCAGGCAATGGTTTTCCGGCGGCAACATCCTGGCTTTTCTGCCTTTGACCGGCCTGGGTGGGAACTCGGTTGCGGTTGTCTGGTCAGTTCATGAGGCCCAGGCGCCCGGGCTGATGGCTTTGCCGGACGATGCGTTCGCGGCGCGGCTGCATGAGGCGAGCCATGGGGCGCTGGGCCAGCTGACGCTGGCCAGCCAGCGGGCTTCGTGGCCTTTGCAGCTGGCCCGGGCCAACCACTGGACGGGGCCCGGCTGGGCCCTGGCGGGTGATGCGGCGCACACGGTGCACCCGCTGTCCGGCCAGGGCCTGAACCTGGGCCTGGCCGATGCGGCAGCACTGGCGAAGGTGCTGCATGGGCGCGAGTACTGGCGCTCGGTGGGGGATGCCAAGCTGCTGCGCCGCTACGAGCGCGAACGCAAGGCAGGCGTAATGCTGATGGGCGCCACCACCGACGGGTTGCAGCAGCTGTTTGCCCGCGAAGGGGATGCGGGGCAGGCGCTGCGCAACTGGGGAATGCGCGGATTTGAGCGCAGCGGGCCGCTGAAGCAGTGGGTCGCGAGACAGGCGATGGGATTGAATTGAAACGAACGGGAACACCATGAACAAGATCAAGACCGGGCTGGTTGCGGCCCTGATGGCAACCAGCCTGGGCTGGGGCTTTGGCGTGCAGGCCCAGGAAGCCACCATCCGCAAGAACCTGGCCGAGCGGGTACCGCAGCTGCAGCAGATCGATGAAATCACCAAAAGCGCCATGCCCGGCCTGTACGAGGTGCGCTACAACGGCACGGACATCCTGTACACCGACGCCGAAGGCAACTACCTGATCCAGGGCAGCCTGATCGACACCAAGCAGCGGCGCAACCTGACCGAGGAGCGCCTGGACAAACTCACCGCCGTGGCCTTTGACAGCCTGCCGCTGAAGGACGCGTTCACCATCGTGCGGGGCAACGGCAAGCGCAGGCTGGCCGTGTTTGAAGACCCCAACTGCGGTTACTGCAAGCGCTTCGAGCGCGACCTGCAGAAGGTGGACAACGTCACCGTGTACATGTTCCTCTACCCGATCCTGAGCGCCGACTCCACGGCCAAATCGCGCAATATCTGGTGCGCCAAGGACAAGGCCGCCGCCTGGATGGACTGGATGGTGCGCGACCAGGTCCCCGCCACCGCCACCTGCGATACCAGCGCGCTGAACCGCAACATCGAGTTCGGCAAGAAGCACAAGATCACCGGCACGCCCACGCTGGTGTTCGCCGACGGCTCGCGCGTGCCCGGCGCCATCAACGCCCAGCAGGTCGAGAAGTTCCTGGCGGAAGTCAAATAGGCCCGGCAGGCCTGCGCTTGGCGGCTTGCGTATAGTCGCCGCATGGCCGCCAAAAAGTCTTCCGCTCTGCCTGCGGGCATTCACTACCGCGTGGAGCCCGCCGACCTGCATGCCCACCTGTTTCGCGTCACGCTGACGATTGCCAGGCCCAACGCGTTGCAGCAGGTGTCGCTGCCGGTGTGGATACCGGGCAGCTACCTGGTGCGCGAGTTTTCCAAGAACCTGCAAAAGCTGCACGCGCGCCAGGGCGCCCGCAATGTGCCCGTGCAGCAGCTGGACAAATGCAGCTGGCAGGTCAGCGCCGACCCGCTTGCCCCGCTGGAGCTGAGTTACGAGGTCTACGCGCTGGACAACTCCGTTCGCACGGCCTGGCTGGACGCGCAGCGCGGCTTCTTCAACGGCACCAGCCTGTGCCTGCGCGTGCACGGGCAAGAGGCCTCGCCCCACGCGCTGGAGCTGTGCGGCACGGCCGCCACCGCGAAGTGGGACGTGGCCACCGGCCTGGCCGCGTACAAGGTCAACCGCAAGGGCTTCGGGACCTACCTGGCGGCCGACTACGACGAACTGGTGGACTGCCCGGTGGAAATGGGCCGCTTCTGGAGCGGCGAATTCCGCGCGGGCGGCGTGCCGCACCGCTTTGTGGTGGCCGGTGCGGCGGGGTCGTTTGACGGCGCGCGGCTGCTGGCCGACGCCCGGAAGATCTGCGAGGAAGCCATCCGTTTCTGGCACGGCAAGCGCCGCCCGCGGCACGAAAGCTACCTGTTCATGCTCAACACGGTGGACGACGGCTACGGCGGGCTGGAGCACCGCAACAGCACCGCGCTGATCGCCTCGCGCCGCGACCTGCCGCGCCTGGGCGAGGCGCGCACCAGCGAGGGCTACACCACGCTGCTGGGGCTCATCAGCCACGAATACTTCCACACCTGGAACGTCAAGCGCCTGCGTCCGGCGGACTTCACGCAGTACGACTACACCCAGGAGAATTACAGCGCGCTGCTGTGGTTCTTTGAGGGCTTTACCAGCTACTACGACGACCTGCTGCTGCGCCGCTGCGGGCTGCTGGACGACGCAGGCTACCTGAAGCTCTTGAACAAGACCATCAACCAGGTGCTGCAGACGCCGGGGCGCGAAGTGCAGTCGGTAGCACAGGCCAGCTTTGACGCCTGGGTCAAGTACTACCGCCAGGACGAGAACACGCCGAACGCCACGGTCAGCTACTACACCAAGGGCGCGCTGGTGGCGCTGTGCTTTGACCTGACGCTGCGCCGCGAAGGCGCCGGCAACCTGGACGCGGTGATGCGCGCGTTGTGGGTGCGCTGCAAGGCCGGCCCCATGAGCGAGGCCGACTTTGCCGCCGTGCTGCGCGAGGTGGGCGGGCGCGCCTACAGCCGCGAGCTGCTGCACTGGGTGCATGGCGTGCGCGAGCTGCCCCTGCGCGAGCTGCTGCAGGCCTTTGGCGTCAGCGTGCACGACGACCCGCCGCAGCAGGCCCAACGCCTGGGCCTGCGGGTGGCCGAAACCGGCGGCGCCATCCAGGTCAAGGCCGTGCTGCGCGGCGGCGCCGCCGAACGCGCGGGTTTTGCCAGCGGCGACGAATGGCTGGGCGTGGAAGTGGCCAGCGACGGCTGGCGCCTGGCCAAGCTGGACGACCTGCCGTTTTATGCAGGCCAGCACAAGACGGTGACAGCGCTGGTCGCGCGCGACCGCCGGCTGCTGCGCCTGCCCCTGACCCTGCCCGCGGACGTCACCACCTGGCGGCTTGCCGTGCGTGACGCCGCGCAGCTGCGCACGTGGCTGGCCGCGCAGCCCTGATCGCCAGCACGTTGCTGGTGCTGGGCGGCCACGCCCTGGTGCTGGACTGGCTGGCCCATCAATGGCGGGAGCCGCCGCCGATGCGGCTGATGGCCGAGCCGATGTTCACGCGGATGATTGCGCTGGCCCCGCCACCGGCGCCGCGCAAGGCAACGCCGCGTGGGGCGCCGGCGGCCGCTGTTCTGGGCACTGCGATGCCGGTCGCTGCGTCCCGGCCCGCGGCGCAAACGCCAACCGACGCCCTGCCCGAGGCACCGCAAGCCCAGGCGCCGTCTGCGCCGGCGTTACCGGCGATCACCTTGGCCCCACCGGAGCCGGCACCCGCCCCCACAGCTGCGCCTGCTGCTGCCCCTGTGGCAACGGCCACGGCGGCCACCGCCGCACCCTCAGCCGATTCACCGCCCGTGCCAGCGGCGGACCCGCTGGCCGGCTGGCCCGTTGACACCCGGCTGAGCTACGTGCTGACCGGCTGGTACCGCGGTGAACTGCAAGGCGATGCACGCGTGCAATGGCAACGCCAGGCCGACCGCTACCAGGTGCGCGTGGAGATCGACATCAACACCTTCATCAGCCTCACCATGACCAGCCAGGGCCAGGTCTCACAGCAAGGCCTGCGGCCGTCAGCCTATGAGGAAACGCGCCGCGGCCGCACACGCGCCATGCGCATGAATGACACCGATGTCGTCCTGGAAGGCGGGCAGCGCCTGCCGCGCCCCGACGGCCTGCAGGACACGGCCAGCCAGTTTGTGGACCTGGCGTACCGCTTTGCCAGCCAGATGCAGCCACTGCAAACCGGCGGCCAGGTCAGCTTCTGGATGGCGCGGCCCGGCGCGGTGGACCTGTGGACTTATGACGTGGTGGAAGACGTGGTGCTGCACACGCCGAAGCTCGGCGCGGTCCAGGCGTTTCACCTCAAGCCCCGGCCCATTGCCAACCCGCGCGGCAACATCACGGCCGAGATGTGGTTTGCCCCGGGCCTGCAATACCTGCCGGTGCGCATCCGCATCAACCAGGGCAGTGACATCCACCTGGATCTATTGGTAGAAAAAATAGAACAGTAGTAATGAACCACCCCCGAGGCGCCTGCGGCGCCTCCCCCTCAAGGGGGCGCCGCCAGCAGCCCGGCAAAGCCGGTTCCGCGGCGACCGCTGGCGAAGTCACTTCCCTCGGAGGTCTTGGACCCTCTTGGCCTTGCCCATACTGCGCTCTACACCACCTTCAGCGCGCAGCTCAATCTTTGCGCTGGTACCGATGAAGGTCTTGATCTCATGCGCCAGGGTCTGCGCGGCCATCTGCGCGGCGGCGGAATCCGGCAGCGTGCCGTGGCGCGTCTCCACCGCCACCGTCAAGGCATCGAGTGGCCCTTCGCGCGTGAGGATGCACAGGTAGTGCGGCGCCAGCTCCGGGCGCTTGAGGATCAGCTCCTCGATCTGCGTGGGAAACACATTGACCCCGCGCACGATCATCATGTCGTCGCTGCGGCCGGTGATCTTTTCCATGCGGCGCATGGTGCGGGCCGTGCCGGGCAACAGGCGTGTGAGGTCGCGCGTGCGGTAGCGGATGATGGGCAGAGCCTCCTTGGTCAGGCTGGTGAACACCAGCTCGCCCAGTTCCCCGTCGGCCACCGGCTCGCCGGTTTCAGGGTTGATGATCTCGGGGTAGAAATGGTCCTCCCAGATCGTGGGGCCGTCCTTGGTCTCCACGCATTCATTGGCCACGCCCGGGCCCATGACTTCGCTCAGACCATAGATGTCCACCGCGTCCATGCCCATGCGCTTTTCAATTGCCAGGCGCATGTCGTTGGTCCAGGGCTCGGCGCCAAAGATGCCCAGGCGCAGGCTGGCCTGCGCCGGGTTCATTCCCTGGCGCTCAAATTCGTCGGCAATCGCCAGCATGTAGCTGGGCGTGACCATGATGATGTCGGGCTTGAAGTCGGCAATCAGCTGCACCTGCCGCTCGGTCTGGCCGCCGCCGAACGGCACCACCGTCAGGCCCAGCTTTTCGGCGCCGTAATGCGCGCCCAGGCCCCCGGTGAACAGACCGTAGCCATAGCTCACATGCACCAGGTCACCGGGCCGCGCACCGCTGGCGCGGATGCTGCGCGCCATCACGTGCGACCAGGTGTCAATGTCCTTTTGCGTGTAGCCCACCACGGTCGGCTTGCCCGTGGTGCCGCTGGACGCATGGATGCGCGCGCACTGCTCGCGCGGCACGGCAAACATGCCAAACGGGTAGCTGTCGCGCAGGTCCTTCTTGGTGGTGAACGGGAACTTCGCCAGGTCGGCCAGCGTGCGGCAGTCGTCCGGGTGCACGCCGGCCGCATCAAACTTGGCGCGGTACACGGGGGAGTTGGCGTACGCATGGCGCAGCGTGGCACGCAGGCGCTTGAGCTGCAGACCGCGCAACTCGTCGATGCTGGCCTTTTCGATCGGTTCAAGGGGAAAGTGTTTCATGCTGCATCCTCGGGGACCACCGTGCCGGCAATGCTGGCGCTCTTGCCGCGGAACATCGCCACCACCTCGCCGCGCTGGTTGCTCACCTTCATGTCGTAAATGCCGTGGCGGCCCGACAGCGTCTGCTCCACGCCCTCGCAGGTCAGCACGTCGCCCAGCTGGCCGGGCTTCAGAAATTCAATGCTGCAACCTGCGGCCACCGTGACCTTGTTGTGGCTGTTGCAGGCAAATGCAAAGGTGGAATCAGCCAGCGTGAAGATGAAGCCGCCGTGGCAGATCCTGTGGCCGTTCAGGTGCAGTTCGCGCACCGTCATGCGCAGCACGGCGCGGCCGGGCTCGCAGCTCAAAAGCTCCATGCCCATGGTGTCTTTGGACGCCGTATCGTGGGTCCACATGGCCTCACCCACGCGTCGTGCGAGATCGGTCGTTGTCATGGTTGTCCGCCGCCGGGCCGCCCCAAGGCGGACGCGGCCCCCTCGGGGGGCAGCGAGTACACGAAGTGACGAGCGTGGGGGTTCATCTATTCCCCCCTGAACTGCGCAGGGCGCTTTTGCAGGAAAGCCGAGACACCCTCGATGTAATCGTGCGTGCCGCCCAGCGCCGACTGCGTGTCGCGCTCCATGTCCAGCTGGCGGTCCAGGTCGTTGGACGCGGCGGCGCGCAGCAGCTTGCGCGTCTGCACCAGCGCCTGGGTGGGCATGACGGCCAGGCGGTGCGCCAGCTTCAGCGCGGCTTCCACGCAGTCCTGGCCTTCGGGCGCCACGTCCCAGATCATTCCCCAATCCTTGGCGTCTTTGGCCGACAGCTTGTCGCCCAGCATGGCGCAGCCCATGGCACGCGCCAGGCCCAGCTTCTTGATCAGGAACCAGGTGCCGCCGGCGTCGGGCACCAGGCCGATCTTGCTGAACGCCTGGATGAACGAGGCCGACGGCGCTGCAATGGCCAGGTCGCAGGCCATGGCGATGGACGCACCCGCGCCGGCGGCCACGCCATTGATGGCCGCCACCGTGGGCACCTTCAGCGCCATCAGGCGGCGGGTGGTGGGGTTGAAGGCCTGCTCGATGATGGGGCCGGGGTCGGCGCGCTTGACCAGGTCAGGGCCGGGCGCAAAGTCGAACTCGGCCAGATCGGCCCCGGCGCAAAAGCCCCGGCCGGCGCCGGTGAGCACCAGCGCGCGCAGGGTCTTGTCGGCCTCGACCTTGTCGAGCGCGGCCCATAGCTCCTGGTGCATCTGGCGCGTGAAACTGTTGAGCGCCTGCGGGCGGTTCAGCGTGACGACGGCCACGGAACCGTCGGTGCGCAACAGAACTGTGGGATCAGCCGGTAAAGCGGTCATTGAAATGTCTCCTGGCCGTGAATCTATCATTAACCAACCGATCGGTCGGCTAATGTTTTCCCTTGGTTATAGTCGCCCATTCCAACAGAGAACTCAGGAGCAAGTCCATGGCCTACGAAATGATTGAAGTCCGCACCGAAGGCGGCAAGGTCGGCATCGTCACGCTGAACCGTCCCAAGCAGCTCAATGCCTTGAACAACCAGCTCATGGACGAGCTGGGCGCCGCGCTCAAGGCATTCGACGCCGACCCGGCCATCGGCTGCATGATCGTCACGGGCAGCGAAAAGGCCTTTGCCGCGGGCGCTGACATCGGCGCGATGGCGACCTACACCTTCGCCGACGTCTACAAGGGCGACTACATCACCCGCAACTGGGAAACCATCCGCGGCATCCGCAAGCCGGTGATTGCCGCCGTCAGCGGCTTCGCTTTGGGCGGCGGCTGCGAGCTGGCCATGATGTGCGACTTCATCATTGCCGCGGACAACGCGAAATTCGGCCAGCCCGAGATCAAGCTGGGCATCATCCCCGGCGCAGGCGGCACGCAGCGCCTGCCGCGCGCGGTGGGCAAGTCCAAGGCCATGGACATGGCGCTGACCGCCCGCATGATGGACGCCACCGAGGCCGAGCGCAGCGGCCTGGTCAGCCGCGTGGTGCCGCTGGACAAGCTGATGGACGAGGCGCTGGGCGCGGCGCTGGTGATCTGCGAGTTCTCGCAGATTGCGGTGATGGCGGCCAAGGAATCGGTCAACCGCGCGTTTGAATCCGGCCTGTCGGACGGCGTGATGTTCGAGCGGCGCATGTTCCACGCGCTGTTTGCCACCACCGACCAGAAAGAAGGCATGGATGCCTTTGTGAACAAGCGCAAGGCGGCGTTCAAGCACGAATAAAGACTCGCGCTATAATTTTGGGCTTGGCGCTTTAGCTCAGTCGGTTAGAGCGATGGAATCATAATCCACAGGTCCGCGGTTCGAATCCGTGAAGCGCCACCAGACTCCCAAGCCTTGCAGGCCTTGCCCGCAAGGCTTTTTTCATGCTGGGAATAAATAGCGCGCCGCGCGCTTTGACACCAATTTACGCGCCGTTGGCACCCAAAAACAAGGGCCTATTTACGCCACTTTGGCACCCTTTGACGCGCCTTTGGCACCACTCGGCGTGTTGGTTACAGGTTTGCTAGCCTGGTTTATTGGCGCGTCAACCGGCAAGCTCACGAGGGAAGGTTTCATGAAGGTGTTAGCGACCGTCGAGACGGCTTTGCGCACGTCCCCAAGATCCTTCCGTAGATCGTTGGCTGTGATCTGCAGCCTCTTGGGCTTGGGGCTCATCGCCTTAATCGTGAGCTGAACGTCTTTGCTGATCGCGTCCAGTTCCCATACCCCGTGTATCAGGTCGTTCCGTCGCTGGTTCAGTCGCTTAGCCTCTGCGATTGCTTGCAGCGCCTCAGCAACGTTAAATGACGATGGAGCAGCCGACCTAATCAGCTTCTCGGCCACGTCAAGCCGGGCCGAAAAATGGATCTGAGACATTGCTGCCTGCGCCACCTCCTTGCCAACGGCTGACATTACGAGTTGCAGCACCATGAACTCAAGGGCCGCATATTCGCCGACGTAGGCACCCAACGCGGCGGCGACTACCGGATTTCGGTCAATGCAGCCCACGTAGCGATCCGGCCCACCGTCCATACGACCCCCTCGAATTGACTACCAATTTCGAATCAGCAACTCGCCTTAAATCCGGCCTTAGGCTGTGCCGCCGACGTTGTAGTTGATCGACAACCGTCGCATCGTAAAGCCTTTGTGTGCGTTCCGAATGTCGGGGTTGTCGTTGACACTGACGATCATCTTGCCGGCGATTGACCGCAGCAGCCCGACCACCGCCGTGTACTGCTCCAGCCCGAACAGTACGCCGCAACCCTGCCAGCCACCTTGGCGCCGAACGTGAGCTTCTGGAGGCAGAAGAACCGTGCCGCGCGCTGGATGTCCGTCAGCACCACGGGCGGCGTGCTCTGCGCCTACTCGAACAGCCTACGACTGGCCAGCGCCCACCGGAACTGCCACACGAACGCCTCCAGGCGGTGTCGCACCTGGCCGCAAGGAGCACAGGGGCAATGCGCGCTTCACCCTAGCCAGTGTCAACGAATTGTCAATTGCGCGTTCCGAAGGGCGCCCAGCAGTCCTCGAATACAATGAATACACGTATCTCAGGAGCCCGCCATGGCCACATCCATCCGGCTTGATGCCGCCACAGAACAGCGTCTGGACCACCTCGCCAGTCAGACCGGCCGGACCAAGGCCTATTACCTGCGCGAGCTGGTCACCAATGGCCTGGACGACCTCGAAGACTATTACCTCGCGGCCAACACCATGGAACGCGTGCGCAAGGGCGAAGAGCGCGTGTTCACGCTGGACGAAGTGGAGCGCGACCTTGGCCTGGCAGATTGAGTTAACCGCCACTGCGGCCAAGCAGCTCAGCAAGCTCGACAAAGGTGAGGCCCGGCGCCTCACCAGCTTTTTGCGTCACCGCCTTGCCGTCACTGCTGACCCACGCTCGCTGGGCAAGGCATTGACCGGCCCCCAGCTGGGCACCTTCTGGCGTTACCGCGTGGGTGACTACCGGATCATCTGCGACATCCAGGACGGCGCGCTGCGCATCCTCGTCATCGAGATGGGAAACCGCAAGGACGTTTATCGCTAGCGCCGTGTTGTGAGTGCCCGCTTGGTAAACTCACGACCCCGCTTCACAGCCTCTGGACACACACCATGATCCGCTGCACACGAAGCCGCAACCGGGTCGCCGCGCATGCTTTTGCCGCGCTGGCCCTGTTGGCAGGCTCCTTGACCTTTCTTCCCCCACCCGCCGCCGCGCAGGGCATCGTGCGTGAAGCGCCCAAGGACGTGCGTCCGGGCCGCCTGGTCGTCACCGCCGCGCCGGAAATCACCCTGGACGGCAAGCCCGACCGGCTGTCGCCCGGCGCGCGCATCCGCGGCCTGAACAACATGCTGGTCATGTCAGCCAGCATCACCGGCCAGGACATTCCCGTGGTGTACCGCCGCGACGCGGCCGGCCTGGTGCACGAGGCCTGGGTGCTGACGCCTGACGAGTACCGCCGCCTGGGCGGCGTGGACGCCAGCACGGCCGAGGGCTACAAACGCCTGGCCGAGCTGCTGGCGCTGATTTTTGGCGCACGCAAGTAGTCCGGGGGCCGCATGAGCAAGAAAGTTTTTATCAAAACCTTCGGCTGCCAGATGAACGAGTACGACTCGGACAAGATGGCCGACGTGATGAACGCCGCGCAGGGCTACGAGCCCACGCAGGACGTGGAGCAGGCCGACCTGATCCTGTTCAACACCTGCTCGGTGCGCGAAAAGGCGCAGGAGAAGGTCTTCAGCGACCTGGGCCGTGTGCAGCACCTCAAGAAAAAAGGCGTGCTGATCGGCGTGGGCGGCTGCGTGGCCAGCCAGGAGGGCGCCGAGATCATCAAGCGCGCGCCCTATGTGGACGTGGTGTTTGGCCCCCAGACCCTGCACCGCCTGCCCGAGCTGCTGGACGCGCGCGCGCGGCAGCAGCGGCCCCAGGTGGATATCAGCTTTCCCGAGATTGAAAAGTTCGACCACCTGCCACCCGCACGGGTGGAGGGCGCCACGGCCTTCGTGAGCATCATGGAGGGCTGCAGCAAATACTGCAGCTACTGCGTGGTGCCCTACACGCGCGGCGAAGAAGTCTCGCGCCCGTTTGATGACGTGCTCACCGAAATCGCCGGCCTGGCCGCGCAGGGCGTGCGCGAGGTGACGTTGCTGGGCCAGAACGTCAACGCCTACCGCGGCGCCATGGGCAACACGGCCGAGATTGCAGACTTCGCGCTGCTGATCGAGTACGTGGCCGACATCCCCGGCATCGAGCGCATCCGCTACACCACCAGCCACCCCAACGAGTTCACGCAGCGGCTGATCGACGTGTATGCGCGGGTGCCCAAGCTGGTGAGCCACCTGCACCTGCCGGTGCAGCACGGCAGCGACCGCATCCTGATGGCCATGAAGCGCGGTTACACCGCCATGGAATACAAGAGCACCGTGCGCAAGCTGCGCGCGATCCGCCCCGACATGGCCATGAGCAGCGACTTCATCGTGGGCTTTCCGGGCGAGACGGACGACGACTTCAGCAAGATGATGAAGCTGATTGACGACATCGAGTTTGACAACAGCTTCAGCTTCATCTTCAGCCCCCGCCCCGGCACGCCCGCGGCCAACCTGCACGACGACACGCCCCACGCCGTGAAGCTGGCACGGCTGCAGCAGCTGCAGGCCGTGATTGAGGCCAACATCCGCCGGTTCAGCGCGCAGCGCGTGGGCACGGTGCAGCGCATCCTGGTGGAAGGCCCGTCGCGCAAGGACGCGTCGGAGCTGGCCGGGCGCACCGAATGCAACCGCGTGGTCAACTTCAAGGGACACCCGCGCCTGATAGGCCAGATGGTGGACGTGACGGTGACCGAGGCCTACCCGCATTCGCTGCGCGGCGAGGTGCTGCTGGCGCAGCCCGAGCCGGCCTGACGCCGCCCGCCGTCGCGCATGGCTTCTTTCCGCCAGCTGCTGCTGGTTGCCTTCCTGTTGATCGCGGCATTGCTGGGCGGCACCGCCTTGCGCGCGGTGGTGATCCTGGACCGGCTGATGGCGCAAAGCAGCACCGAGGCCGCGCGCGCGCTGGACCTGAGCGCCGCGGTGCAGGCACTGGCCGCCCGCACCACGGCCATGGAGCGCGCCGCGCGCCAGTCGCTGATCCTGAACGACAGCGTGCTGCGCCGCCAGTTCGAGGCCGAGGCCGGCAACGCCCGCGCCGCGGTGGACCGCATGGTCACCCAGGGCCTGCCCGGCACCGACACCGCGGCCTGGCGCGCGCAACTGGACACCATTGCCGGATGGATGGAAGGGTCCAGCGCCACGGCGCTGGACCGCGAACGCGCGGTGGCCGCCGCGTTTCGGGAGCTGGGCGCGATCCACAGCGCCCTGTCGGGCCGGGTGCAGGCGCTGATTGAAAGCCGCAACGCGGCCCTGCAGGAACAGCTGGGCGCCAGCCGCGCGCGCCTGATGCAGCAGGTGGTGCTGGCCATCGTCTTCGCGGTCACGCTGGCCTTCGCCCTGGGCATCTGGCTGGCGCGGCCGTTTGGCCGGCTGGAGGCCGCCATTGCCGGCCTGGGTCAGAACCAGCTCAGCCAGCCGATCGACATCCCCGGCCCGTCGGACGTGCGCCGCGTCAGCCAGCGCCTGGAATGGCTGCGCCTGCGCCTGACCGAACTGGACGAGGACAAATCGCGCTTTCTGCGCCATGTGTCGCATGAACTCAAGACACCGCTGGCCGCGCTGCGCGAGGGCGTGGCCCTGCTGGAAGACGGCGTGACGGGCGAGCTGAACGCCAGCCAGCGCGAGGTGGCGCGCATCCTGCACCAGAACACGCTGGCCCTGCAGCGCCAGATCGAGGCGCTGCTGCGCTTCAATGCCGCGGCATTCGAGGCGCGGCAGCTCAACCGCCGCCCCACCGACCTGCTGGCCCTGCTGGAAGAGCAGGCCGAGGCCCAGCGCCTGCAGTGGCGCGCGCGCGGCCTGGCCGTGAGCGTGCAGGGCACGGCGCTGACCGTGCCAGTGGACGCCGACAAGCTGGGCACGGCGATTGCGAACATCCTGTCCAATGCCATCCGTTTCTCGCCCCCGGGCAGCACCATCCGCATGGCCCTGTCCCAGGCGCCCGGCATCGCGCGCATTGACATTGCCGACGCCGGCCCGGGCATCGCGATCGCCGATCGCGCCCGCGTGTTCGAGCCCTTTTACCGGGGCGAGCGCCAGCCCGGGGACGCCGTGCCCGGCACCGGTATCGGCCTGTCCATCGTGCGCGAGTACGTGGCCGCCCATGGCGGCCAGGTCGCGCTGCTGTCCAATGGCGCGGGCACCGTTTTCCGTATAGAAATCCCCCATGCGCGTTGAGTCCCCTGCATTGATGTCCATCCGCCCACCCTTGCCACTGCGGCTGCTGCTGGCGGCCTGCGCCGTCGCGGCGGCGGGCTGCACCAGCGTGAAGCCGGCCGACCCCCCGCCCGCCCCGCCGGTCATCGTCGTGGCGCCGGCGCCAGTGCCACCGGCACCCGAGCCCACCCCCGTGGCGCCGGCGCTGACCGAGCCCGCCGCTGCCGTGCTGGCGCTGGACTACGCGGACCGCCTGCGCGCGATGACGGTGCCGGGCCTGGCCCAGGAGATCACCCGCCTGGGCGAGCCCGGCGCCACGCCGCTGCGCCAGCTGCAACTGGCCATGGCACTGGCGCTCACGCGCGTGCCGTCCGACCTGCAGCGTGCCCAGGCCCTGCTGCAGCGTGTGCTGGAAAACAGCAACGACGAAGCACGCAGCCTGCACCCGCTCGCACGGCTGCTGGCCGCGCAGTATGGCGAGCAGCGCCGCACCGAGGAAGCCACCGAGCGCCAGGCCCAGCAGTTGCGCGATGCCCAGCGCCGCATTGAGCAGCTCAATGACCGGCTGGAGGCGGTGCGCGCCATCGAGCGCAGCCTGTCCACGCGGCCCGCCGGCGCGGCCTCCGCGCCGCGCAGCCCCGCCCCCTGACGCCACAACCGCCCTCCCACGCCCATGGCTGACACCCACCGAACCAGTCCCCCGGCCCACCACCCGCCGCGCCTGCTGGTGGTGGACGACGACGCCGACATGCTGCGCCTGCTGTCCATGCGACTGACCGCCGCCGGCTACCGCGTGAGCGCCGTGGGCTCGGCTGAAGCCGCGCTGGCCCAGCTGGACATCGAGCGGCCCCAGCTGGTGCTCAGCGACGTGCGCCTGCCCGGGCGCGACGGCCTGGCGCTGTTTGACGAGGTCCGCGCACGCCACCCGTCGCTGCCGGTCATCCTGCTCACCGCGCACGGCACCATCCCCGACGCGGTGGAGGCCACCGCGCGCGGCGTGTTCACCTACCTGACCAAACCCTACGACGCCCGCGAGCTGCTGGACAAGATCGCGCAGGCGCTGGCGCTGGGCGCGCCCGCCGAAGCCGCCGCGCGCGGCGACGAGGCCTGGCGCAGCGAGATCATCAGCCGGTCCAGCCGCATGGCCGAGCTGCTGGCGGATGCATGGCTGGTGGCCAAATCAGACGCCAGCGTGCTGCTGCGCGGCGACAGCGGCACCGGCAAGGAAATGCTGGCGCGCGCCATCCACCGTGCCAGCCCGCGCGCCGCGCGCCCCTTCATCGCGGTCAATTGCGGCGCCATCCCCGAGGCGCTGCTGGAGTCCGAACTGTTCGGCCACGTCAAAGGCGCATTCACCGACGCGGTGGCCAACCACAAGGGCCTGTTCCAGGCCGCCGACGGCGGCACGCTGCTGCTGGACGAAATCGGCGACATGCCGCCGGCGCTGCAGGTCAAGCTGCTGCGCGTGCTGCAGGAAAAGGCGGTGCGCCAGGTTGGCGCGAGCCAGTCCATCCCGGTGGATGTGCGCATCATCTCGGCCACCCACCGCGACCTGGAAGCCGCCATGGCCGCCGGGCAGTTCCGCGAAGACCTGTATTACCGCCTGAACGTGGTGACGCTGTCGCTGCCGCCGCTGGCCGACCGGCGCGAAGACATCGCCCTGCTGGCCAACCATTTCCTGCACAAGCTGGCCGCCAAATACGGCCAGCGCCTGTCGGGCTTTGCACCCGAGGCACTCAAGGCACTGACCACCGCCGCCTGGCCGGGCAATGTGCGCCAGCTGTACAACGTGGTGGAGCAGGTCTGTGCGCTGTCCACCACGCCGCTGGTGCCGCTGGCGCTGGTGCAGCGCGCCTTGCGTGTGCCCTCGGCCGAGGTGCTGACCTATGCGGAGGCCAAGCAGCGCTTTGAACGCAGCTACCTGGTGGGCCTGCTCAAGATGACCGACGGCAACGTGGCCGACGCCGCACGGCTGGCCGGTCGCAACCGCACGGAGTTCTACCGTTTGCTGCAGAAAAACGAGCTGACACCGGGGCATTTCCAGGCCGAACCGGGCATGCTGTCGCCATCTGGCGACACGCCCAAGTCTTTGAAATAAAAGAACTTTTTTGCACCGGCGTGCTTTTTGGGCGGCACCGCGTCGCCCCCGGGCGACAAAAACCGGGGGTTTACCCGGTGTTTTCGGCTTCGCGCCGCCCAAAGCACATCAAATTTCGGCACAAGCTGTTGATTTAAAAGGATTTTTTTGGGTTGGCACAGGGTTTGCCCTAGCAGGGCATGACCTTGCGCTTTGTTGCTGTGCTGCTGTGGGGCTGGCTGGCTGCCTGCACCGCCGCGCACGCGCAGGTTTTTGACTTTGAGACGCTGACACGCAAGGCCCGCGAACAGGCCGCCCAGCCCTGGCAGGCGCCGGCCAGCACCACCCCGGCCGAGCTGGTGCAGCTGGACTACGACGGCATGCGCGACATCCGCTGGCGGCCCGAGCGCGCGCTGTGGCGCGACGCGCAGCTGCCATTCGAGGCGCAGTTCTTTCACCTGGCGGGCTACCACACGGCGCCGGTGCGCATCCACGAAATCACACCCCAAGGTGTGCAGGCGCTGGGCTTTCGCAGCGCCGACTTCGACTACGGCAAAAACCGCCTGGACCCGCAGGCCTGGGGCGACATCGGCTTTGCGGGATTTCGCCTGCATTACCCGCTGAACAGGCCGCAGTACAAGGACGAGCTGGTGGTGTTCCAGGGCGCGAGCTACTTCCGCGCGCTGGGCGCGGGCCAGCAGTACGGCCTGTCGGCGCGCGGCCTGGCCATCGACACCCATGGCGCGCGCGCTGAAGAGTTCCCGCGCTTTTCCGGGTTCTGGCTGCAGCGCCCGGCGCCCGGCGCGCAGCAGGTCACCGTGCTGGCCCTGCTGGAATCGCCGCGCGCCACCGGCGCCTACCAGTTCGACATCGCCCCCGGCACCGCCAGCGTGATGCAGGTGCGCGCCCGCGTGTTCCTGCGCGAGGGCGCGAGCCCCATCCACGTGCTGGGCATCGCGCCGCTGACCAGCATGTTCATGTCGGGCGAGAACCAGCCGCGCCCGGGCGACTTCCGCCCCGAGGTGCACGACTCCGACGGGCTGATGATGGTCACCGGCGACGGCGAATGGCTGTGGCGGCCGCTGCAGAACCCGGCGCGGCCCATCGTCAATTCATTCGCCATGGCCAGCCTGCGCGGCTTTGGCCTGATGCAGCGCGACCGCGACTTTCGCAGCTATGAAGACGTGGAGGCCCGCTACGAGCGCCGCCCCAGCGCCTGGGTGCGCCCGCTGGGCGACTGGGGGCCCGGCCGGGTGGAGCTGCTGCAGCTGCCCACGCCCGACGAAACCCACGACAACATCGTCGCGTACTGGGTGCCGCGGCAGCTGCCCGCGCCCGGCACGCCGCTTGAATTTGCCTACGAGATTTCATGGCAGGGCGACGCACAGCAGCGCCCGCCCGGCAGCTGGGCCACGCAGTCGCGCCGCGGCATCGGCTACAGCAAGCTGGACGCGGCCACGCTGGCCAGCCAGGTGCAGTACGTCATTGACTTTCAGGGCCCGGCACTGGACGCGCTGCCCGCCGACGCGGCACTGAAAGCCGTGGTCACGGCCAGCGGCGCCGGCCGCGTCATCGAACACATCGCCTACCGCAACCCCGCCAGTGCCCACAACCCCAAGGGCTGGCGCATGACGGTGCGCGTGCAACGCGACGACCCCGCGCAGCCCATCGAGCTGCGCGCCTTTCTTCAACACGGCAACGACATCGTGAGCGAAACATGGACACACATCATTCCTCCCGAGTAGCCACGCAGGCCACCCGCCCCGCGCTGCGCGAGGACCGCCACCCCAATGCCGTGACCGCGCCGCCGGTCCACCGCGGCTCCATGCCGCAGCGCCCCTGGCGTGGCTTCTGGAACAGCATTGGCACCGCCGTGCTGTCCGCGGCCAACCAGCTGCTGTCGCCCCGCGCGCGCGCGCCGCGGGCCAGCGCGCCCCGCCAGCCCTGGGAGCGCGCGGCCACGCGCCGCCGCGCGGTGCTGGCGCTGCTCACGGTGGTCACCACCATCGCCGCCGCGACGCTGTTTGCCAACGCCCAGCCTGACTACGACAACGCCTGGCTGCAATACGGCCAGATTGCCCTGTACACCGTGCTGACCACCTGGGTCATGACGGGCTTCGTCACCGCGCTCATGGGCTTCTGGGTAACGCTGCGCGGTGACGCGCACACGCTGTCGGCGCGCGCGGTCAAGGGCCACGCCATGAACCCCGATGCCCGCACCGCCGTCATCATGCCGATCTGCAATGAAGACGTGGCCACCGTGTTCGCCGGGCTGCGCGCCACCTGCGAATCGCTGGCCGGCACCGGCCACGCCAGGCAGTTTGATGTGTTCGTGCTGTCCGACACCGGCAACCCGCAGGTGGCCGCCGCCGAGCGCGCCGCCTGGGAAGACCTGCGCGCGGCCCTGGCCGCCGATCCGGCGCACGCCGGCATCGAGGTGTACTACCGCCTGCGCACGCGCCGCACCCACCGCAAGGCCGGCAACGTGGCGGATTTCTGCCGTCGCTGGGGCAAGGACTACCGCTATATGGTCGTGCTGGACGCCGACAGCGTGATGAGCGGCGACTGCCTGGTGTCCCTGGTCAAGCTCATGGAAGCCCACCCCACGGCCGGCATCATCCAGACCGCCACCCAGGCCATCGGCCACGTCACGCTGCACGCGCGCGCGCAGCAGTTTGCGTCGCGCGTCACCGGCCGGCTGTTCACCCTGGGCATGCAGTACTGGCAGCTGGGTGAATCGCACTACTGGGGCCACAACGCCATCATCCGCGTCGAGCCGTTCATGAAGCACTGCGGTCTGGCCAACATCCCCGGCACAGGCGGCATGGCCGGCAGCATCATGTCGCACGACTTCGTGGAAGCCGCGCTGATGCGCCGTGCCGGCTGGCATGTGTGGCTGGTGTCGGACCTGACCGGCAGCTACGAACAGCAGCCGCCGGACCTGCTCAGCGAGCTGCAACGCGACCGCCGCTGGTGCCAGGGCAACCTGCAGAACTCGCGCCTGGTGGCCGAGCCCGGCATCCACCGCGTGCACCGCGCCATGTTTTTGATCGGGGCCATGTCGTATCTGTCGGCGCCGCTGTGGCTTGCGTTCCTGACCTTTGGCACCGCGCTGTGGGTGTCGGGCGCGCGCATCCTGCCCGAGTGGCATGCGGTGCCGGCCGAGCTGCGCGGCCTGTGGCTGTGGACGCTGTGCATGCTGTTCATGCCGCGCGTGCTGGGCATCGTGGCCGTGTTCCTGCGCGGCGAGCAGAAGTCCTTTGGCGGCACGGCGGCGCTGCTGCGCAGTTCAGTGACCGAAACCGTGCTGGCCCTGGTGCAGGCGCCGGTGCGCATGCTGGGGCATTCGCTGTTTGTAGCCGTGGCGCTCACGGGCCTGAAGCTGGAATGGAAATCGCCCCCGCGCGAGGCCGCGGGCGTGACCTGGGGCGATGCCGCCGCGCGCCTCATGCCCATGACGGCGGGCATCGGCCTGCTGGCGCTGCTGGTCGCCGCCTTCGAGCCCGGCGCGCTGATCTGGCTGGCCCCGGTGGCCCTGCCGCTGTTGCTGGCGGTGCCGCTGACGGTGCTGACCAGTGACGTGGGCGTGGGCACCGCGGCACGCTCAGGCGGCTGGCTGCTGATCCCCGAAGAGTCGTGGTCGCCCGCCGTGCTGCGCCGTGCGTGGCGGCATGCGAGCCGGCTGGCGTTGAAGGCTGCCTGAAGCCTCAGCCCTTGTACCCCGCCAGGCGCGGCAGGGCCAGCACAAAGTCGGGCCAGACGGTGACCAGCGCCAGCGCGGCGATCATCACCAGCAGGAACGGCATGGCTTCGCGCACCAGCACGGCCAGCGACACATTGGCGATCCTCATCATCATGAACAGCAGCAGGCCGTAGGGCGGCGTGACCAGGCCGATCATGATGTTGAGCACCGCCATCACGCCAAAGTGCACCGGGTCGATGCCCAAAGCGACCGCCGTGGGCAGCAGCACCGGCAGGATGATCAGGATGATGGTGGAGCCCTCCAGGAACGCGCCCAGCACCAGCAGGATCACGTTGACCAGCAGCAAAAACACCAGGGGCGACAGCTGCAGCCCCTGCAGCAGGCCGCGCAGCGTGGCGGGAATGTTCTCGGACGTGATGACGTAGTTGAACACCAGCGCGCCCGCGATCAGCATGCCGATGGAAATGCTCATGCGCGCGCTGGACAGCAGCGAGTCATACAGGTCGCCCCAGCCCACGCTGCGGTACAGGCCGGCCGCGATCAGCAGCGCATACGCCGCGGCCACGCCGGCCGCTTCGGTGGGCGTGGTGATGCCGCTGTACAGGCAGCCCAGCAGGATCACCGGCAGCATGAGCGCGGGAAAGGCCTCGCGCGTGATGCGCGGCATGTCGCGCAATGGCACGCGCGGCTCCACCGGAAAGCCCCGGCGCCTGGCCAGCCACCAGATCAGCGCCATCTGCACCGCGCCCAGCAGCAGGCCGGGCAGCACGCCGGCCATGAACAGGTAGCCGATGGACGTGCCCGAGACCAGCGCGTACAGCACCAGCGGAATGGACGGCGGCAGGATGGGCCCGATCACCGACGACACGGCGCTCAGTGCCGCCGCGAACCCCGGCGTGTATTTGCCGTCGCGCGTCATCATGGTCTGCATGAGCTTGCCCGAGCCCGCCGCGTCGGCCAGCGCCGAGCCCGACATGCTGGCAAACACCACGCTTTGCAGCACATTCACCTGCGCCAGGCCCCCAGGAAAGCGGCCGACGACGGCGTTGCAAAAGCGCAGCAGCCTGTCCATGATGCTGCCCGTGCTCATGATGGTGGCCGCCAGGATGAACAGCGGTATGGCCAGCAGCAGGAAGCTGGAATAGGTGCCGTTGAGCAGCTGCTCGGCGGCGGCGCCCATGTCCATGCCCTTGAGGTACAGGTACAGGACCGAGCCGCCGATCATGGCGTGCCCCAGCGGCACGCCCAGCAGGCTCAGACCAATGATGACGCCTAGCGCCAGTGAGAAGGGGCTGGTGAAGTTCACAGTGCGGAGGCGGAAGACGGGGCGCCGGCTTTGGGCGCGGGCCCGCGCACCAGCTGGCGCAGGCAGCGCGCGATCACGGCCACGGCAAAGACGATGTAGATGGAATACATGACGTCCATGCGGACGCCCAGGTAAGAGCTTTTCTCGACCTTCATGAACGTCACGTAGGACCACGACGCCGGCAGCGACATGCCGAACAGCACGATGAGGCTGACGGCACCCAAGGCCTGCACCAGACGCCGCCGCCGCGGGCTGCCACCATCAGCAAAGGTGTCGATGCGGATTTCCTCATCGTCCTTGAGCACAAAGGCAGCGCCCCACAGCACCAGCCACAGCCAGGCCGCCAGCGACAGCTCGGTCGTCCAGCCCACGGGCCAGTTGAACACGTAGCGCATGACGATCTGCACGATGAAGGCAATGAAGATCACCGCCAGCAAGAAGGCCGCCACCGCTTCAGCGAAGCGGTGCAGAAATCCGGGGATGCCACGGAACCGGCTTCGCCGGGCCGTCGGCATCGCCCCCTCGAGGGGGGGGCGCGTAGCGCCTCGGGGGGGAGTCATCTCAATGCATTGATTTTGTCGACGATACCTGCAGGCCAATTTTTCGCGTCGTCCGACGCCAGGTACATCTTCTGCGCATGCTCGCGAAAGGCGTTGACGTTGGGCACGTACACATCCAGGCCCGCCTTGCGGAAGGTCTCGGCCAGCTCGGCCTCGCGCTTGGCGTGCTCGGCGGCGCTCCAGGCGATGGCCTTGTCGGCCGCGGCCTGGAAGGCGCGCTGTTTGGCCGGCGTCATGCTGTTCCAGGTCTTCATGTTCACGGTCAGCAGGTCAAACGCCACCAGATGGGACGTCAGCACGATCTGGCCCATCACCTCGAAGAACTTCATGTTCTGCACGTTGGGCAGCGGGTTGTCCTGGCCGTCGATGGCGCCGGTCTGCAGGCCGGTGTAGGTTTCGGCATAGGCCATGGGCGTGGGGTTGGCGCCCAGCGAACGGCCCAGCATCTGCCAGGTGTCGCCCGGGGGCATGCGCAGCTTCACGCCAGCCAGGTCGGCGGGCACGTTGATCTTTTTCTTGCCCTTCAGGCCCACGTGGCGCGTGCCAAAGAAGGTGGGGCCGAGGATCTTGACCTTGAGCTGGTCTTCCACCATCTTTTTCATCTGCGCGCCCAGGTCACTGGCAAAGAACGTGCTCAGGTGGTTGGCGTCGCGGAACAGGTAGGCCGAGGTCAGCACCGACCAGGCCGGCACCTGCTTGGAGATGTCCTGCGGCGAGATGTTGCCCATCTCCAGGTTGTCGCGCTGCAGCGCGACCAGCTCGGTGCCCTGGCGGAACAGCGTGGAGTTCAGGTGCATCTCGACCTTGAAGTCGGCGGCCACGTCCTTGGCGAACCTGTTCATCATCTCGGCGCGGATGTCCTTGTCCGAGAACACGGCGGCAAAGCGGATGGTGGGCGGCGTCTGGGCCCAGGCGGGCAGCGTGGCGCCGGCGGCCAGCGCGGCCAGTGCGGAACCCTTGCGCAGCAGGGCGCGGCGGTCAATGGATGCATTCATGGTGTTGTCTCCTGTCGTGATGGATGGATGGGTGATGAAACGGGAAAGGGGCAAACAGGCGCATCAGGCCGGCACGGCGGCCAGCTGGTGCGCCACGGCACGGATGGCCATGTCGTAGCCAAACACGCCAAAGCCGCAGATCACGCCGGTGGCCGCCAGCGACACCAGCGACTTCTGGTACAGCTCGTCGCGCCGGTGGATGTTGGTCACGTGGACCTCGGCAACCGGCTGGTGCAGCGTCTTGAGCGCGTCCAGCAGGGGAATGGAGCGAAACGACAGACCGGCCGGGTTGATGACCACGCCCACGGCCTTCTCGCGCGCCTCCTGCACCCAGTCGACCATCACGCCTTCATGGTTGGTCTGGCGGAATTCGCAGTGCAGGGCCAGCTCGGACGCCACGCGGCGGCACAGCTGCTCCACCTGCGCCAGCGTGGTGGCGCCGTACAGGTGCGGCTCGCGCACGCCCAGCAGGTTGAGGTTGGGGCCGTTCAGGATGTAGATCGTTGCGCTCATGGGGGCCGATTCTTGGGGCGCGCCTGGAAACGCTTTCCAAACTGGAAACTTCTTTCATAATGCAGAAATGAAAGCCAAGTCATGAGCGTCGCACTGGACCGCGGCCTGTCGGTGCTGGAGCACCTGGCGCGCCACCCGCAAGGGCTGCCGATCACCCTGATCGCGGCAGAACTGGACATTCCGCTGTCGGCCTGCCACCGGCTGCTGGCCGAGCTGCAGCGGCGCGACTATGTGCGCCAGGCCCGCAAGCAGGGTGACTATGTGCTGACCACCAAGGTGGTGTCGCTGGGGCTGGGCTTTTTGAGCAGCGCGGGCATTGTGGACATTGCCGAGCCCATCCTGGAACGACTGGCCGAGACATCGGGCGAGCTGGTGCGCCTGTCCATCGTGGATGAAGACCGCCTGACCTGGGTGGCCAAATCACAAGGCACGCGCCAGGCCGGCCAGCGCTACGACCCCGACATGGGGCAGGACGTGCAGCTGTCGTGCACCTCGTCGGGCCACGCCTGGCTCATGACCATGAGCGACGAACGCGCCATGGAGCTGGTGTCGCGCCAGGGCTTTGGCATGCCGGAACGCTACGGCCCCAAGGCGCCCATCACCATCAAGGGGCTGCTGGGCTTTTTGCACGCCGCGCGGGTGCGCGCCTACGCGATGATTGACGAGGTGTTTGCGCCCGGCATGGCGGCCATGGCCGCGCCGGTGATGCGCCGCAGCGAGGTGATAGGCGTCATCAGCATCGCGGGCCCGCGCACCCGGCTGAGCACGGACCGCATGCATGCCCTGGCCCCGGCGCTGCTGGCGGCGGCCGGCCAGCTGGGGCCGGCCAGCAATGCGTCCAGTTTGTTTGGCAAGCCGCCGTTGGGCAAGGGATAGCAGTATTGTCAAAGTCACCGTCCAGGTCGGTGTCGCTGGTGATCTTGTCGATTGCGGTCAGGCGGTTGCTGTTGGCGTCGTAGGTGTAGCTCGTCTCCGCGCCCGGTCGGTTGAAGCTGGTCAGGCGGTTGCGGCTGTCGTAGCCCACCGTCCACGTCAAGGGGGTTGTGTAGGTCGTGACTGTGCCGGTGGCCGTGGAACTCGCCCACAGGTGCTGGGTGATGCCGGTGATGCGGCTGGCTGCGTCGTAGATGTAGCTGGCGAACTCGTTGCTCACCATGCGCCCGTCGGTGTCGAAGGCTCTGTTCGCGCTGTCGCCGGTGCTCCACGTCCAGGCCTGGGGCTGGCCCAGCGCCGTGTGCGTCAGGCCCGTCACAAACGGCTGCACCGGCTTGTTGCGCCCGGGCGCCTGCACGCTGATGCCCGTGATGCGCCCCGCGCTGCGGCTGTAGCTCACCTTGAAGCCGCTGGGGTAGGTGATGCTGCTCAATCTTCCGTTCTGGTAGCTGTAGGCGGTGGTGAAGCGTGCGGGGTTGGCCGGGTTGTCGTTGACGTCCTGGGTTTTGAGGGTGATGCGGCCCTGGTTGTCGTGGTCGTATTGCGTTGATCCGCTTTTGTCGTCGATGCGGGTGATGTCGCCTGCGCCGTTGTACTGGTAGCTGACCACGTGGTCCGTTGCGTAGCGGATTTCGCTCGGGCGGCCCAGCGCGTCGCGTGTGATCTGGGTGATCTGGCCTCGGGCGTCTTCTGTCGCTGTGACCCGGCCTGCGGCGTCGCGTGTGTAGCGCAGGGTGCCGATGTCCGGGCTGGTCTCGGTCAATACTTCGCCAAAGGCGTTGTAGGTGTACTGGGTGGCCACGCCTTTGGGGTCGGTGACTTGCGTCAGCTGGTCCAGCGCGTTCCAGGCCTGGCTGGCTGATTGGTTGTCTGCAAAGGTGGTGGCGGTGGGGCGGCGCAGGCCGTCCAGCGTTTGCCGCGTGGTCTGGTTCAGCGGGTCGGTCTGGCTGATGGGCTCGCCGTTGGCGTCGTAGCCCAGCTGCGTGGTCTGGCCCGCTGCGCCCTGGATGGCCGCCACCTTGTTCAGGTTGTTGATGGTGCGGGCTGTGACCAGGGCGATGGCGCCGCTTGAATCCCGCACTTCCTCGCGCGGTCCAGCTATGTCTCACCAAAAAGCCGGCAGGCGTCCAAACTCATCCGCAATGCTTTTGTCCGCCCCTAAGCTGATCAGAAGATTCGCCGCCTGAGAATTCTTAGCAAGACATGCGTTATGAAGCGGCGTAATACCCATATCACCCTTGAGATTTACGCTCATGCCAGACGCGACAAGTATCCGAATTGCTTCTAGATCACCTCGATGAGCCGCGATATGCAAGCACGTGTCTCCCTCTGGAGTTCTGTATGTCAATGGATCAATAGGATCTTCAAGATTCCCCGCTTCATAGTTCAGCAGATCGCCAAAAGCAGATCTCAGATAGTTTTTTTCGTCGGCATTCATTTTGTGCAACTCTCACACTCGTTCTTTATTTGCTCTCTCAGTTTTTCTGCAGCGCGTTTCCGCTGATTGATAGCCTCGCTATGACGTCCGGGTTGCCATTTGGCATCCCAAGCCTGCATTGCGCCAGCCAGGAATTCCTCCTTGGCTAGCTTCCATTTCAGAAGCTCACATTTTCCTAACCCCGACGGTGGTTGCAGACACGATTCCGATTTGTAAGCATCATGCTCTGCGGCTGCAAGAGGGTCATTTACCCAACTCCACGGCGCCTTAGATTGAGGCCCTGAACTTTGTGAGCTTACGACCCCCCAAGTTGCCGCAGTAATGACGCACGCGCAGAGAATAAAACCGGGTCCACAGGCAGCAGCTGCTGCTTGTGCCTGCAACCCGTTCGGGTCAATTTTGTTTATTGCATCCCCATCGCCATATATTCGCCGATTGGGCCCACCGTTTAGCCCCGTCGGATCGAACTGCGTGAAACCTGTTGATTTCCGAGCAAATCTGACCCCTTTGAGCTGAGTTTTTTCATCGAAATTTGACCCCTTGAATAAAGTCCCCTGCTTAACTTTTGAGCAGGGGGATCAAGGAGTGATCAAAGTGGGAACA
>JBFWUB010000038.1:0-28717 GCA_050247515.1 Ramlibacter sp.
GTTCCCACTTTGATCACTCCTTGATCCCCCTGCTCAAAAGTTAAGCAGGGGACTTTATTCAAGGGGTCAAATTTCGATGAAAAAACTCAGCTCAAAGGGGTCAGATTTGCTCGGAAATCAACAATTCTCCAGCAGATAGCCATGCAATCGTTCGTCATCATCTTGACTGAACGCGGCGAGCGCGGCAACAAACGATTGAGCGTCTTGGACACCTTGTTGAAAGTCGCGCCTGAGAAACGACGGCCAAAACTTCACGAGGCCCGACAACAGTGGCAGCTTCGGCGTGACGATGAACACGGGTGTGTGAGCGTGGGCGGGGCCAGACCACGCAGAAGAAGCTGAGGCAGCTTCGCGATGTTTCGCCTGTTCTTCTCTCATTTCGCACAAAAATCTAAGTGTCCGAGCGTCAATTGCATCTGACGACGAGAGTTCGTGCAGCCCCCGCGGAATCACGCAGAGAACGTACCCTCCTCCTAGCGAACCATTCGAAAAAATGAACCCCGCTGGAAGATTCGCGATCAATCCACCATCGAGTAGCCGCATCCCTGCTAACCGGCTGTGTTGCACCACAATCGGCAGGGACGCAGATGCGACCGCCACGTGGAATGCGTCCGCTTTCGCACCGGAAGACATTTCCTCAGCTTCCATGGCAACCGAATGCCGATCTAGACAAAACCACCCCCGCTTCGACGCATCCCAAAATTGCGGGCGATTATCTGACTCGACATCCGAGACACACGTATAGATATACGGTCCCGGGCCAATAGATGAAGGACGAGGCACGATCATGCGCGCCACGCTTGGATGAACGAGACCTGGTCGCCGTGCCATGATTCTTGTACTCACGCAAAGCTCGACGACCATCAACATGGTTGCAACTGTAATCGCCATGGCGGCTAAGTGCTGCCATGGCAAATGCCGGAGCATCGCGAGAATGGTTGCCAAGGCGATCCCAACGACTGCGAGCATTGAGAGTAGTCGCCACGCCAGGCGGGTCCAATACACCAAAAGCCGCGCCGGCAGTTCTCGAACGCTCGGATCCCTGCACCACAAAGCATTCAGAGCGCCGGCGCTAGTTCCCCAAATCGAGCTTGGAATGGTATTCGGTCCGCCGTCCAGGAGCACTGCCAGCACACCCGCTTCCCATGAGCCTCGCGCTCCGCCGCCTTGAATGCAAACCGCAGGAGCGCCGCGCTCACGCGACAACGTGTCTCGCAGGCGCGATTGCCAAAGGGCGTCACGGCCGTGATCAGTATTTCCTGCGGCTTTCGATTTAGTCATTACATTCGTCGCCTAGTGCGGGAAGATACGTTCAATGCCGATGCGAAGTGGCGGCAGTTCTGACGCATGTAGACTGGCACATTCAGAGCGAGGCGAATATTTGAGAGGAATCATGATAGGGCCATATCCTGACATTCTTTTTCACTTCACAACTTCGAAGGGCCTGCGAGGCGTTCTGACAGAGAAGCGATTTCGCCTTTCATACTCGCGCGAGCGTATCGAGAATCTCGGACGTGAAAAGCGATTTGCGGTACCGATAGTCTCCTTCTGCGATCTGCGGCTTTCAGAGTTGCCGTTTCACATGCGGAAGTATGGGAAGTTCGGCATCGGGCTAAGCAAAGCATGGGCACAGAAGTCCGGATTGAACCCGGTCGCATATGCGAATCAAGGCAGCGACTTTACTAGTTCGCTCATGAGGGGCTTGGAAGGCAACTATCAAGAACTTGACGTCATTCAAGAACTTGAGCAACTCAATCGGGCAGGGCGCAACTATATGCGCCTGCTCAACACGCTGAGATATGTCAAGAACTACGAAGGCACTCTGACTAGACGAGGAAAGTCGCGCCACTACCGATTCGCGGACGAGAGAGAATGGAGGTATGTGCTGCCACATCCAAGCCAAGGGGTGCTTCCCTTCATTCCGCACGAGCAAATTGCGGACGACGAAAGAAAACGCTTCTTCAACGAACAACTTCTTCGTTATCAACTGCAGTATTCGCCGACGGACGTGAAGTACATCATTGTCCCCGCGGAATCGAACATTCGTCCCATCCTCGAGTCGATCAAGAAGCTTGACTACGATCTAGACTCTAGAGTGCATCTCGCCTCGCGGATCGTGACTGCGCGACAGGTAGAAAGCGATATGTAGCCAATCTGACAAGCCGATTGATATCGCCAATCTGGTGTATAAAAAATCCAAGTCCAAAACTCCAGCTACCTGGTACCCGACCGGACTCCGAGTTGGTGAACACGATGCTCGATGCGGCCATTGACACGGTGCAATCGTGCGACAACAAGCCGATCATTCACTCCGACCGTGGTGCCCAATACCGCTGGCCGGGCTGGCTTGATCGGATGCACAGTGCGAACCTGACGCGGTCGATGCCGCGCAAAGGGCGCTCACCGGATAACGCGGCCTGGGAAGGCTTCATTGGACGCCTGAAAAATGAGATGTTCTACCCGCGGGACTGGAAGTCGACCACCATCGAGATATTCATTCGAGCGGTGCACGAGTACATCCTCTGGTACAACGAAAAACGGATCAAGATATTGCTGGGCTCCCTCAGCCCTATCGAGTACCGCAAAAGTCTGGGCTTAATCAACTGAAACCAGTCCAAGAATTACGCCGGACCCCCTTGGCCTCCGTGTTTCTGTTTACTCTAATCCACCTCTGGCCAGTGAAAAAGTTATCCACAGCCCCTCCCTCCCAAAAAAAGAAGAAATCGGTTACCAATTCAGGACTGCCAAGGCGCAAAAAACAAATACCAACTTAATCGAATTACACTGAGCATCATTAGTTGACATTTATTGTCAATAAAATCAACAGTCAACGTATATCTGTACTGGCGTATCTTCCGTTGCCGTGCATCAGCACCAGCAGCGGTTTGGCCTTGTCGTCTTCCATCACCAGCGTCTTGACCACCGTGTAGGGGTCAAAGCCCAGCACCTGCGCGCTGTGCTGCGCGCCGCCGTGCTCCAGGTATTCGTAGGGGTGTTCGGTGAAGGCCACCTTGTGCTGGCGCAGCAGCGCGGTGGCCGGGGTTTCGCTGACGTGGTCTTTTTTGGCCATGAACGTATTGCGCTGATCGTAACCGCCATCGTTGTCAATTGCTGCTTTAGAGACCAAACAGGCAGGTGCCGCCTTCGTGGTTCAGTCCTAGAGCCAGTTTGCCCGGGACAACGGAAACGAAGCCCTCGAAGAGAATGTCGTATCGCCACTCTCCACCTGGAAAAACCTCTCGCAATGGCATCACACTCATGCCCAAATTGCGCGAATGCCCGCAGCGCAGAACTACCACGAGTGCTCCCAAATGTTGGTGCAATGGTGGGGATGCAAGCAGTTCCGGCAACGAAATGTCCGGGACTGATGCAAAGGCATCACCTCCCGGCCAAATCTTGATCGGCGTGATCTTGTCCCATTTGCGCGGATCACGCGAAAGCAGGTATGTCCAGCGTTCGCACTCACGCGGCGCAAACGCCTCAAACATATGTACCAACGATTTCTTGGGGTCAAACGGCTCCTCCATGCTGCGCCCTTTTTACGACATGAACGGCGACCCGTGGTTGTGTCCCAGCAGCCACGTGCTGCCGTGCATATCTTAAGTACGCTTACAGGTCGTGCAGGTCATGCGGACCAGGACAGAGTACTGATTCAACGCCGTCTTTGCGCGCGCAGAGGTGGAAGACCGACTTCTCTCCTTGACCTTCGATCACTCGCGCCCCGTCCAGCACAGCCAATACACCGAACAAGGTCGCATCGGCTACCTCGGCCATCGCCCGAATCAGCATCTCTCGATCTGAGTTGGTGAGCGCGTTGAACCACCGGGAAAGCTCCACTTGCGATTGCGCAGGCATTCGGCCGGAAGGCGAGGTGAAGTTGGCGACGCAGACTGCTACGGCAGCGTCCCGACATTGAGCCTTCAGCCCAGCAACGAACTCTTTTGGCGTCATGGATGTTGCTCTCCCAGATATTGAATCGGTCGTCAAACTCGGCCATCTGTCGATCCAGTAGCGAAGATTACAGGGCGGGGTCGCGCATTTCCCAGCGGATGCGGTCGATCTCTGCCAGCACTTCGGGCGACAGCTGTGTGCCCCAGGCGTTGAGGTTCTCGTCCAGCTGGGCCAGCGAGGTCACACCGATGATGGTGCTGGCCACGCGCCAGCTGGTGTAGCAAAAGGCCAGCGCCATCTGCGTGGGCGTCATGCCGTGGTCGCGCGCCAGGGCGTTGTAGCGGCGCGCGGCCGCCAGCGCCTCGGGCCGGCCCCAGCGCTGTTTGCGCACCGATTCAAACCTGGCAATGCGGGCGTCAGCCGGTGCGCCAGGCCCTTCGGTGCCGCTGGCGTCGTACTTGCCCGTGAGCAGGCCAAAGCCCAGCGGCGAATACGCCAGCAATGCCACACCCAGGCGGTGCAGGGTTTCGTCCAGCGCGTTGTCCAACGTGCGGTTGAGCGTGCAGTACACGTTCTGCACGCTGGCCACGCGCGGCAGGCCGTGCTGTTCGGCCAGCCGCACAAATTCATGCACGCCGTACGGCGTTTCGTTGGACAGGCCGATGTGGCGCACTTTGCCGGCCTTCACCAGCGTGGCCAGGGCGTCCAGCTGTTCATGGATGGAGGTTTGCGACTTTTCCTTGGCGGGGTCGTAGTACATGATGCCGAAGGCCGGCACATGGCGTTCAGGCCAGTGGATCTGGTACAGGTCGATCACGTCCGTACACAGCCTCTTGAGCGATGCGTTGCACGACGCAATGATGTCGTCGCCCGTCATGCCCGATCCCTCGCGCACCCAGGGCATGCCGCGCGACGGGCCGGCCACCTTGGTGGCCAGCACCGTTTTGGCACGAGCGCCGGGCGTGGCGGCAAACCAGTTGCCGATGATGGTCTCGGTCGCGCCAAAGGTTTCGGCCCGCGCGGGCACCGAATACATCTCGGCCGCGTCGATGAAGTTCACGCCCCGCTCCAGCGAACGGCTGAGGATGGCGTGGGACGTGGGTTTGTCCACCTGTTCACCAAAGGTCATGGTGCCCAGGCAGATGGGGGTGACGTGAAGGCCGCTTTGGCCGAGCTGGACTGTGTTCATGGTTCCCAGTTTACCCAGCGCTGTTGTCGTAGCGCTTCTCCGGGATCATGCGGACAGGGCACTCTGCTCCGCATGATCCTGCAGCAATGTTGGCACGCAGATTTTCTGCACGCCACCATGTAGCGGGTTGGTGGTGATGGTGCCCGGCGCAGCGAAATAAAGGGGGAGGCCTGTGCGAAGCACAGGCCGGAGGACATTCGCGGAGCCGGGCACCGTCAGCGCCAACCCGCGGACCAGAAACTCAAGCAGCAGATTTAAAGCGCTCTTCCTCACGCAAGCGCAAAACACGTCGCTGCACCTTGCCCGTGGTGGTCATGGGCAGCGAGTCGATGAACTCAATCTCTTTCGGGTATTCGTAAGGCGCGAGCTTGCCCTTCACATGGGCCTGCAGTTCGGCAATCAAGGCATCGCTGGCGGCATAACCCGCAGCCAGTACCACATACGCCTTCACCAGCGCCCCGCGCTCCCGGTCCGGCTTGGGCACCACGGCGGCGTTGGCCACGGCCGGGTGCTTGACCAGGCAGTTTTCGATCTCGCCGGGGCCGATGCGGTAGCCCGCGGCCTTGAATACATCGTCGGCGCGGCCCTGGTACCAGAGGTAGCCGTCGGCGTCGCGCACGGCCACGTCGCCGGTGCGGCACCAGTCACCCGTGTATTTGCCCTGCGTGGCGGCAGGGTTCTTCCAGTAGCCCAGAAAGAAAATCGGGTCGCGGTCGCCATGCACGTCAAAGCGGTTCACCGCCACGTCGCCCGGCGTGCCCACCGGGCATTCGTTGCCGTCGTCGTCGATCACCTTGACGTTGTGGCCGGGGTAGCCCTTGCCCATGCTGCCGGGCTTGGCCGGCCAGTACTTCGTGCAGTTGCCCACCACGTAGTTGATCTCGGTCTGGCCGAACATCTCGTTCACCAGCACGCCCAGCTCGTCGCGGCAGTAGGCAAACACCGCGTCGCCCACCGCCTCGCCCGCGCTCATCATGGCGCGCAGCTTCAGCTTGAAGTGCTTGCGCGGCTTGGGGTAGGCCTTCATCATGGCCTTGAGCGCGGTGGGGAACAGGAAGCTGTGCGTCACGCCATGCTGCTGCATCAGCGTGAAGGCCAGCTCCGGGCTGAAGCGGCCGTTGTAGCCGATGATGGGGCGGCCAAAGTACAGCGTGGGCAGCAACGCGTCCATCAGCCCACCCGTCCAGGCCCAGTCGGCCGGGCTCCAGAACACGGCGTCGGACGCTTCGTTGCGCACACCGTCAAAGCCGAACCAGTTCTGGCTGCAGACAAAGCCGCTCAGGTTGCCGATCAGCGCGCGGTGGGGAATGAGCGCGCCCTTGGGGTTGCCGGTGGTGCCGCTGGTGTAGATCAGCACGGCCGCCTCGTCCGCGTGGGTGTTCACCAGATCGAACTGGCCCGACTCCTGCGCCAGCGCGAGGTCAAATTCAATATCGGCCAGCCGCCCGGCCTCGGCCACGCCAATCACAGTCTCCAGCAGCGGGCAGTCGTCGCGCACCTGGTTGATGGCGTCGATGCACGCGCCGTCGCAGATGGCCACGCGGGCCTCGCTGTCCTGCAGCCGGTATTCCAGTGCCTCGGGGCCGAACAGCGTGGACAGCGGCATGCCCACCGCACCCATCTGCAGCACCGCCAAGTAGGCCACGGCGGTTTCATACCGCTGGGGCAGCACGATGGCCACGCGGTCGCCGCGCTGCACGCCCAGCACCTTGAGCACGGCCGACAGCCGGTTGGCACCGTCCTGCAGCTGGGCGTAGCTGAAGCTCGGTCCCCGGCCGTCACTCTGGTGGGCATGGATGGCGATGCGCTCATCTGCATCGGGGCGCTCGGCCCAGCGGCGGCAGCACACCTGCGCCATGTTGAAATGTTCCGGCACCGCCCAGCGAAAGCCCTGGTGCAGCGCGGCGTAGTTGTCCTGGACTTGACTGACGGACATGTCCTGTCTCCTGAATAATCCGCCCAATGTACCAAGCCCGAAGAACCTCGCGCAGCGAGTTTGTCCCTGTACGCAACCTGCAATACCACGTGCGCATCTGGGGCGAGCCCACCGCCGGCCAGCCGCCGCTGGTCATGGTGCATGGCTGGATGGACGTGGGCGCGTCCTACCAGTTCGTGGTGGACGCGCTGGCGCAGGAGCGCTGGGTGATCGCGCCCGACTGGCGCGGCTACGGCCTGACCAGCGGCGGCGGCGCCGACAACTACTGGTTCCCCGACTACATGGCCGACCTGGACTTTCTGCTGGGCCATTACAGCCCCGGCGCGCCGGTGGACCTGGTGGGCCACAGCATGGGCGGCAATGTGGTGATGCTGTACGCCGGCGTGCGCCCCGAGCGCATTCGCCGCCTGATCAACCTGGAGGGCTTTGGCATGCCCGCCACCCGGCCCGCCCAGGCACCGGGGCGCTATGCGAAGTGGATGGACGAAGTCAAGGCGCTGCACCGCGGCGAGATGGCGCTCAAGCCCTATGACGACGCGGCCGGCGTGGCACGCCGCCTCATGAAGACCAACCCCCGCCTGACGCAGGACAAGGCCGACTGGCTGGCCCAGCACTGGGCCGCGCCCAATGCGCAGGGGCAGTGGGTGATCCTGGGCGAGCCCGCGCACAAGATCGTCAATGCCAACCTGTACCAGGTGGACGAAACGCTGGCGCTGTACGCGCGCATCACCGCGCCCACGCTGTCGGTGGTGGCCAGCGACTGCCAGCTGGAGCAGTGGTGGCAGGGCCGCTACACCCTGGCCGATTACCACGAACGGCTCAAATCCGTGCCCGACCTGCACCACGCCGTGGTGACGGACGCGGCCCACATGCTGCACCATGACCAGCCCGCCCAGCTGGCCCGCCTGATCGAGGGCTTCTGCGCGTGAGAAAATAGCGGGTTACCCCAGAACACACCGCAGGACCGCACATCATGGACGCAGAACACATCAACGCCATCGGCACCACGCTCAACGACCTGAGCGCCCGCACGGAAGACTTGCGGAGGTATCTTTGACTACGATGCCAAGGCGGAACGGCTGAGGACGGTCAACGCATCGCTGGAAGACCCGGGCGTCTGGAACGACCCCAAAAAGGCCCAGGAGCTGGGCAAGGAAAAAAAGACGCTGGACGACGTCGTCCTGACGCTGCAGAACCTCACGCGCGAGCTGGCCGACAACCTTGAGCTCTATGAAATGAGCAAGGAAGAAGGCGACGAGGCCGGCCTGCAGACCATCGAGACCGAGGCCGCCAAACTGGCCAAGGATGTGGAGGGCCTGGAATTCCGCCGCATGTTCAACAACCCGGCCGACCCCCTGCCCGCTTTCCTGGACATCCAGGCCGGCGCCGGTGGCACCGAGGCCTGCGACTGGGCCAGCATGCTGCTGCGCCAGTACCTCAAGTACGCCGAGCGCAAGGGCTTCAAGGCCACGGTGGAAGACGAAACCGCGGGCGACGTGGCCGGCATCAAGAGCGCCACGATCCGCATTGACGGTGAATACGCCTTTGGCCTGCTGCGCACCGAAACCGGCGTGCACCGCCTGGTGCGCAAGAGCCCGTTTGACAGCTCGGGCGGGCGCCACACCAGCTTTGCCAGCGTGTTCGTGTACCCCGAGATCGATGACTCCATCGAGATCAACATCAACCCGGCCGACGTGCGCACCGACACCTTCCGCGCCAGCGGCGCGGGCGGCCAGCACATCAACAAAACCGATTCGGCCGTGCGCCTGACGCACATCCCCACCGGCATCGTGGTGCAGTGCCAGGACGGGCGCAGCCAGCACAGCAACAAGGACGTGGCCTGGCAGCGCCTGCGCAGCCGGCTGTACGACCATGAAATGCGCAAGCGCATGGAAGAGCAGCAGAAGCTGGAAGACACCAAGACCGACGTGGGCTGGGGCCACCAGATCCGCAGCTACGTGCTGGACAACAGCCGCATCAAGGACCTGCGCACCGGCGTGGAGATATCGGCCACGCAGAAGGTGCTGGACGGCGACCTGGACGCCTTCATTGAAGCGTCGCTGAAACAGGGCGTGTGATGAAAACCAGCGCGCTGATCTTTGACATGGACGGCACCATGATCGACTCCATGCCGTTCCATGGCAAAAGCTGGGCCGAATTCACGCGCCGCCACGGCGTGGACATGACGCCCGAAGAAATCCTGCGCCGCACCACCGGACGCAACGGCGCCGAGTGCATGCAGGTGCTGTTTGGCCGTGACTTCGAGCCGGGCGAACTGCAGGCGCTGATTGACGAAAAGGAAGCCATCTACCGTGAGCTGTTCGCGCCGGTGTTTGCCAAGGTGGGCGGCGACGAAGGCCTGCCCGGCAAGCCCGAGCCCGCCATCTTCCTGGAGGCCGCGCGGCGCATGGGCGCCGTGGCCGGCGAATGCATCGTGTTTGAAGACGCGCCCTTTGGCATTGAAGCCGCCCGCCGCGCCGGCATGCGCGCCTACAACGAACTCATCTCATCCGACTTCCTGGGGAAACTCCATGCTGCGTGAAGGCCAGAGCACCGTGATCCACCGCGCCGACTACCAGGCGCCCGCGTTCTGGATCGACACCGTCGATCTGAGCTTCGACCTGGACCCGGCCAAGACCCGCGTGCTGAACAAGATGCGCCTGCGTCGCAACCCCGGCGTGCCCGCGCAAGCGCTGCGCCTGGACGGCGACGAGCTGAACCTGGCGCGCGTGCTGGTCAACGGCCAGGGCACCAGCTTCAAGATGGACGGCGGCCAGCTGGTACTGGAGAACCTGCCCGAGGGCGATGCGCCTTTTGACATTGAAATTTTCACCACCTGCGCGCCGGCCAAGAACACCAAGCTCATGGGCCTGTACGTGAGCAACGATTCGTTCTTCACGCAGTGCGAGGCCGAGGGCTTTCGCCGCATCACGTACTTCCTGGACCGCCCGGACGTGATGGCCATGTACACGGTGACGCTGCGCGCCGACAAGGCCCGCTACCCGGTGCTGCTGTCCAACGGCAACCTGGTGGAGCAAGGTGACCTGGAAGACGGCCGCCACTTTGCCAGGTGGGTGGACCCGCACAAAAAACCCAGCTACCTGTTTGCGCTGGTGGCCGGCCAGCTGGTGTGCCGCGAGCAGCGCATCACCTCGCGCGCGGGCAAGGACCACCTGCTGCAGGTGTACGTGCGCCCCGGCGACCTGGACAAGACCGAGCACGCGATGAATTCGCTGATGGCCAGCGTGGCCTGGGACGAAGCCCGCTTTGGCCTGAGCCTGGACCTGGAACGCTTCATGATCGTCGCCACCAGCGACTTCAACATGGGCGCCATGGAAAACAAGGGCCTGAACATCTTCAACACCAAGTACGTGCTGGCCAGCCAGGCCACGGCCACCGACACCGATTTCGCCAACATTGAATCGGTGGTGGGCCATGAGTACTTCCACAACTGGACGGGCAACCGCGTGACCTGCCGCGACTGGTTCCAGCTGAGCCTGAAGGAAGGCCTGACGGTGTTCCGCGACCAGGAATTCAGCCAGGACCTGGCCGGCGAAGCGTCCGCCCGCGCCGTCAAGCGCATTGAAGACGTACGCGTGCTGCGCACCGCGCAGTTCCCCGAAGATGCCGGCCCCATGGCCCACCCCGTGCGCCCGGACAGCTACCTGGAAATCAACAACTTCTACACCGTCACCATCTACGAAAAAGGTGCGGAAGTCGTTCGCATGCAGCAGACCCTGACCGGGCGCGAGGGCTTCGCCAAGGGCATGGCGCTGTACTTTGAGCGCCACGACGGCCAGGCCGTGACCTGCGACGACTTTGCCCAGGCCATTGCCGACGCCAACCCGGGCTCGCCGCTGGCCAACCTGCTGCCCCAGTTCAAGCGCTGGTACAGCCAGGCCGGCACGCCGCGCGTGCGCGCTGCCGGCACTTATGACGCCGCCGCGCGCCGCTACACGCTGGCCCTGTCGCAAAGCTGCGCGCCCACGCCGGGCCAGCCACCCAAGGAGCCCTACGTCATTCCCGTGGCCTGGGGCCTGCTGGCGCCCGACGGCGGCGAGATCGCGTCGGGTATGCATGTGCTGACCGACAGCAGCGACACGCTCGTGTTTGACGACATTGCTGCCGAGCCCGTGCCATCGCTGCTGCGCGGCTTCAGTGCGCCGGTCATCCTGGACTGCGACTACACCGACGCGCAGTTGCTGACGCTGCTGGCGCATGACACCGACCCGTTCAACCGCTGGGAGGCCGGCCAGCGCCTGGCCTTGCGACGCGCGGCGGCCTTTGTGGCGCCGGATGCCGGCCCGGTGACGCTGGACGCGCCGTATGTGGAGGCGATGCGCAGCATCCTGCGCCACCCCACACTGGACGCTGCCTTCAAGGAGCTGGTACTGACGCTGCCGGCGGAAACCTACATCGCCGAACAGCTGGATGTGGTGGACCCGCAGCGCATCCATGCCGTGCGCGAGGCCATGCGCGAGCAGATGGCCCAGGCCCTGCACGACGACTGGGCCTGGGCCTTTGACGCCCACCGCGACAACGGCGCCTACACGCCTGACCCGGTGTCCAGCGGCCGCCGCGCGCTCGCGGGCCTGGCGCTCGCGCACCTGTGCCTGGCTGCGCGTGAAAGCGGAGACACCGTGTGGCCTGGCAAGGCTTACCAGCGCTTCAAGGACGCGGCCAACATGACCGACCGCTTCAATGCGCTGTCGGCCCTGGTGTCCAGCGGCCATGCACTGGCCGAGCAGGCGCTGCAGCGCTTTCACGCGATGTTCAAGGATGAAGCCCTGGTGCTGGACAAGTGGTTTGCCCTGCAGGCCGGCGCGCCCGACCGCGGCGGCAACGTGCTGCCGGCGGTCAAGCAGCTCATGCGCCACCCTGACTTCAACATCCGCAACCCCAACCGCGCGCGCAGCGTGATCTTCAGCTACTGCAGCGCCAACCCCGGCGCGTTCCACCGCACCGATGCGGCGGGCTATGTGTTCTGGAGCGAACGCGTGATCGAGCTGGACGCCATCAACCCCCAGGTGGCCGCCCGCCTGGCCCGTGCGCTGGACCGCTGGACCAAGCTGGTCGAGCCCTGCCGCAGCGCCGCGCGCGAGGCCATTGCCCGTGTGGCTGCCAAAGCCGATCTTTCCAATGACGTGCGCGAGGTCGTTACCCGCGCTTTGGCCGACTGAGAGAACCTCATGACAACAAAAATCTCCCTCACCCGCTACCTCGTTGAACAGCAGCGCGTGGACGGCCACATCCCGTCGCAGTTGCGCCTGCTGCTGGAGGTGGTGGCAAGGTCCTGCAAAAGCATCAGCCAGGCCGTGAACAAGGGCGCCCTGGGGGGCGTGCTGGGCAGCGCCGGCAGCGAAAACGTGCAGGGCGAGGTACAAAAGAAGCTGGACATCATCGCCAACGAAGTGCTGATCGAGGCCAACGAATGGGGCGGCCACCTGGCCGCCATGGCGTCCGAGGAAATGGACGGCATCTACCTGGTGCCCAACCGCTACCCGCAGGGCGAATACCTGCTGCTGTTCGACCCGCTGGACGGCTCCAGCAACATCGACGTGAACGTGAGCATCGGCACCATCTTCAGCGTGCTGAAAATGCCCGAGGGCGACCGTGGCGTGGAAGAGGCCGACTTCCTGCAGCCCGGCAGCAAACAGGTGGCCGCGGGCTACTGCGTGTACGGCCCCCAGACCACGCTGGTGCTGACCGTGGGCGACGGCGTGGCCATGTTCACGCTGGACCGCGAGCAGGGCTCTTTCGTGCTGACGCAGGAAAACGTGCAGATCCCGCCCGACACCAAGGAATTTGCCATCAACATGAGCAACATGCGCCACTGGGACGCCCCGGTGCGCCGCTACATTGATGAATGCCTGGCGGGCAAGGAAGGCCCGCGCGGCAAGGACTTCAACATGCGCTGGATCGCCAGCATGGTGGCCGACGTGCACCGCATCCTCACGCGCGGCGGCATCTTCATGTACCCCTGGGACAAGCGCGAACCCGACAAGCCCGGCAAGCTGCGCCTGATGTACGAGGCCAACCCCATGAGCTGGCTGGTCGAGCAGGCCGGCGGCGCCGCCACCAATGGCAGGCAGCGCATCCTGGACATCCAGCCCACCAAACTGCATGAGCGGGTGAGCGTGATCCTGGGGTCAAGGAATGAAGTGGAGCGGGTGACCAGCTACCACAACGGATAGCATCGTCTACTCGCGGCGTCAACAGGCTACACAAGATGTGACCTTCGAATTGTGGTTCCGGAGACATGAATCGAAAAACCACCCTCAGGCTACTAGTAACAAAGCGCCAAGCATGGGCTTTGACTATCGAGAAAGACCGGCTGGTGGTGTCTTACCGATTCGCGTCTTCACTTTCTTCATCTTGACAGTCGTGAGGTTGGCTGCCTCCAGTTTGGGGCCGAAGTCATCAATCCGGACATCGAAAATCGATACAGATAGCTGCTGTCCGCCATGAGAATGAGAAATGAGGCGGCGATGTTCCTGATCGTAGGGAGCTTGCGCAGTAGATCCGCCATATTCGCCAATGTTCGCGACCACAACGTGCTGGTACATGTGATACCGGAGCGCGGAGACCATACTGTCGAAAGTCTTTATATCTCTGTTCATAGCCGCGATCACATACATGTGGCTCTGATCCCTTAGATCCGCCGCAAGAGAAAGATCCGTCGCGTCATAGCAGATAGAACCAGAGATGCGGTATTCAGTCTCTCCTGCCGACGATTTGAGTTCTACGATGACTTGATACGGCCGCCAAGGTTTCACTCCCAACTCCACTTCCTCCGTCGTTAGATTCCACTTACCCTGATCAACCTCGATCCATGAACGTCGGCCCGCTTCTCTCTGGGGGATGAGCCAACGGCCAATGTTAATAAGATCACCCGTTGCTGGAGCTGATGCGCCTAGAACTCCATAGAACAGCATGGCTCCGGTCGAATCTGAAAACGCGCGCATAAGATCTTGGTCTTCAACGTGAACGCTCAGTTCCGGGAAGACAACGATGTCGAGAAGTGGCTTGATGGTCGGATTTTCGAGAACCAAATCACGGGATGCAAGTTGTCGGCGCGCAAGGTGAAGAAGCGATGCGGTATGGGCCCTATGACGCTCTCTATATCCATCCACCTCAAATCCCTTGAATTCCGACGTGAAGTCATCGTGCTGCGGCATCAGGCCTTGTACAACTCCGACGCGCAAGAACTCTCTGTCCTCAAGAGGCCAATTGACCGGGTATCGGTATACCGGTAAATCTGCGCTCTTTCCGTATATTCGCGATTGAATTGCTATTCGATTGGCAAGCACTTCTCTCATTCCGGTAAGACTCGAAAACTTAGCAACTAGTCCGCTCGATCTCGATGCCATACCTGGCCACCTTAACAACTGCAGTAGTAACTCAGAAAACCAAGGAGTTAATGCGCAATCTGATCCTCGAAGCGCGTTCGCCGTGTGCAATAACCCGACGCGTCTCTTCTGCCACGTACTTCTGATCCCGCCGTACCATCCAATAGTGCTCGTAAGCAGCCAATGCTTGGCAGTGAAATCAGGCTCACCAGTTGCAGCAGATCTCAGCAATCGCCCGATGGCGTACATCCAAGCATCTCCCGTTGCGCACCATGAAGGGGTGGCATAGATCGGATCGGCCGCCCCAGATCCACCGCGAATCTCTATCTGTAAGTCGCTATGACGTGGGTCGTTCATGCGAGTCCAGTCGTTGCTGCGCAAAACGAGATTACTGGGGGTCAGATGCTCAACCCGCTGTTTATCTTTTTCGATCACCTCGATCAGTGCTAGAGACAGGCGAATGAGCGCATTTTCTTGAAAAAAAGGAGATGCTAGATGAGAGATCACGGTTATGTACGGTATCCATTCACCACTCTTTAGTGGCGACGCTCCCTCTTCCGCTCGCGCAAGCGCGTACGCAGCCAAATGCTTCGGCACGTCCTCCACATCTACTTGAGGAACTTTCTTCGGACTTGTCAAAAGTAATCCAAATAGGTGTGGAGCAACCTCGCCAATAAGCTTGAGGGCGTGGCGCACTGCCCACTTGGGCCTATTCCTCGCGAAAGAACGGAACCAAATCTCATAGTGATCGTCATCGCCATCAAGCTGGTACCCCACCAAAGAGATAACTATTTCAGTCGCGACTTCTGGACGCTTGGCACTTCGCTTTCCAACATACTCGTGCAGAAGGGCATGCAAACCGAGCTCTGGTACATCCGGAACCGCTTCGATGGAATGTCCAGCAACCGCGAGGAATAGCAATGCCTGCTGCTGGGCATACCAAGGCAGATCTGGCAACTGGAGTGCCGTTTGGGCTATATCCCCAAGAGCTTCACGGTAGCCCATTAAGTCCCCAGGTTGAAAATTTGTATCCGAAAAGGATTTCAAACCTGTCTCGGTCGCTCCCGCCTTAAAAATTTCGGCGAGCACATAGTAAGCGACATGGCGTTCGTATGTGGGGGTGCTGTCGCTATCGAGCTTGGCAATTAGCGCCTGAGCAACGGGCCTTAGAAGGTCCGGACTTGGAAATAGATCAAAGGCATATCGAAGGACTTGGACTAGAGATGGATTCACGGCCCAAGCGGCTATAAGTCGTCGCGCCGCCGCTTCGAAGTCGTGCAACAGCGCCTTCTTCGAAGTCCCGTACTCACTCCCTTCTGTTAAATCCGTCATGCTTCGTCGGAGTCGCAACGACCTTGCGAGTCTGTATGCGGAAAATCTGGTCAGTGAGTCATCCCTCACTTCAATTGTTGTTTTGGCAACTGCGGCCAGTTCGTGCGAGGCACCCGGATTTTCGGACAGGGCATGCTGTTTCAAACTCAATTCAGCGAGCGAGAGAAGGCCGCTGAGGCCTGCTTCGGTCTGCTGCAAAGTATTAAGATCGAATGGACCGCTGAGTTGCCGTTGTAGGCTTTTCATTCGTGCGGCAGTACTCGATTCTTTGCCAATGGCGCTGAACCTCTCGACTTCGGTTTTATTTGGGTTGATGGTGAGGTGACCTTCATTTCTTCCGGTCACTCTTGTGGATCGTTTCAGCTTTCTTTGCACCCAATTTCCTAGAGATCCTTCTATCTCGGCTTCCTCGATAGATGAGTCCCTATTTTTGATGCTGACAACAAGTCGTAAATCGTCAACATACCGGCAGTAGTCATGCAGTGTGAAAACTAAGTTTTCAGCTTCATTCAATTCGTCGACAGCGGCACCCATCGCACGATCAAATTCCAGAAGATAAGCATTGGAAAAAAACCCACTTGCGACGAGCCCTTGCGGAAGTCCTGATGGAAGCCTTTTGCTCCTGAGAAGCGTTGCGAGGGGTCTATCTTTAAAGTTCCACCGAAACTCAATGGCACGCCGCGCCAAGTCCCAGAATTGTTCCGTTGATCGCTGGTACTTTTCATTCTTTTTTTGGAACGCACTGTATTCAGATCGCAGCACCGAAATGAGCCGATCAAGATCCACGTTGTCAAAGAAGGCACTGATATCAAGCTTGACGATATAGACAACTGACGAGTCCACTTTGATGGCCTGGGCTACCTTAAGCGGGCGTTCGACAAATCGCTGATAGTCCTGAAAATATCTACTGTAGACGTCTGAATTTCCCCAGGGAAAAGTAGCAGTGGAACCGTCATCAGACCATCGGCAAAATAGCCGATTTCCATAGCTAAATACGCCTTTGGATGTAGCGATCAATGGCGGTGTCGCGGGATCGCCTTGTGCGGTTTCGATGCAGTCGCCAAGACAAAGCATCACGGCTGTAGCAACTGTTTGTTCCCGGATACCGAGGTGCGCGAGCGGACGCAGCACAGGATCCTCATCTTTGTCGCGGGCGAGCGGACTCCAGCCGCCGCCCACCTCGTCTGAGAATCCCCAGGCACCATTTTTTGGAGCCGGGACCAACCGCGCAGCATTAGTTCGGTAGCGCTCCGACGAGATGGAAGCTGACCATTCGGCAAGTAGGTCACCCAAACAAACTCCGGAGTGGTCAAGTTCCAAAGTGTCCGCATACCAGTTGTGACGCCGAACGTAGGTGTGCGCTTTTTTCCAAGCTTGCGCGAGGACAGCTTCGTCTTTAAGGTAAGAAAGTCGCGGGGAAAGCCGGTCATACTTCCGGTTTACTACTGCCATCTCGTCGCCTCCTTGTGCTTTTCTTCCAGAGTAGCATCTGGAGCGATGCCCGCCAATGCGGGAGATTGGCGGGGCCATCGCTTACCACGCCCAGACCCGGTCCTGCTGATTTGGCTATAATCGTGGGCTTAACGCCGGTGTAGCTCAGTCGGTAGAGCAGCTCATTCGTAATGAGAAGGTCGGGTGTTCGATTCATCTCTCCGGCACCAAATAAAAGCCCCTGATTCGCAAGAGTCAGGGGCTTTTTCATGCACGGCGTCGCGCTTGAACAGGCCCCGCTCAATCTGCGGCGCGTTGCGCCGATATCCGTTGTATGTCCCCTGGTTTCAGCTTTCGCCCCGCTTCGCGCCCTGCGCCCGCCGTCCAGGGGGCGCAGCCAGCCGCGACGGCCAGGGGTGGCCTGCCAGGTCACGGTGATGAGGGGGCCGGCCCGGTCTTTCGGCTGCGCTGCTGGCCACCGCTGCCGGCCCAGTGCCGCACATCACGCGTGTTCCGGGTGCTGGCGCTCATGAGCCATACCCCCGTCAGCCAACAGTGGTTGCTGGCCCGTTCAGGCCTGGCGCCGACGCAGGTCGACGAACTGATCCTGAACCTGGTGGTGCAGCGCGCGGTGGACGTCAGCAACGTGCCGGGGTAGGCAATCGCCTTAGGCCGCACGGGCGCAACGCCCTACGCCGGTGCACGTGCAAACGCGCAGACTGCCTGCATGACCCGCCTGTATGCCAGCCTTCATCAATGGATCCGCAAGACGACATCGTCGTTTGCCGAGTTGCGCGCCGCGCAGCACGACACGGTGCTGGACGGATCGGCAGACAGCCGCGGGCTGATCTACAGGCTGCGCGAGTGGCCTGAGCTGCCCGAAGGCTGGCACACAGCCCCTGTTTTTCGCGCTCTGTCGGTCATGAGCCAGCGTCCGGTCAACCGCCACTGGCTCATTGCCAGCCAGGGCCTGGCACCGGCGCACGCCGACGCATTGATCCTGCACCTGATGGCAGAGAACGCCGTCGATGTCATCGACACCGCGGCGTTTCCCTCAGCACGTCATTGAGGCTTGGGCGCTGGCTGCATGGTGGCCTTGCGTTCGGCCAGGCGGTCCACCAGGCGCTGCATGTTCGACAGGCTGGCCAGGTGCATGGATATCCAGTGCAGCTCACCCGAGCGGAACAGCGACAGCGCGCGCGCGTCCGGCAGGGCCAGCAGCTTTTTCTCGTCCACGATCATCAGGCCATTGACGGTGAAGCTGCGCCCGTCCACCAGGTCGGCCTTGGCGTTCATCTCCATCAGCAGGTCCATCTCGGCCAGGCGCTGGCAGAACGCGTCGGTGCGCAGGTATTCCTGCTGGTAGCGGTTCAGGAAATCCAGCGCGTTCTGCAAAAACGGCGTGTTGCCGCCCTTGGCGTCAAACAGCGGCTCGCCCTCCCTGTCGTTCAGGCCGGGGTAGGCTTCGTCGATGCACACGCCCATCTGGCCGCCGGGCAGGTCCGACAGCACGAACGGGTAGCGGCGCACGAACGCAGGAATGTAGTGGGCCGTCCAGTGGCCCTGCGCGTCCACGTACAGGTTCTCGCGGCCGCGCAGGCCCAGCATGGCCACGGGCGCGACGCGCGCGCCCACGCGGGTGAAGACGATGGCGTATTCGCGCGCGGCCTCGCCAAACTCAGCTCCCGCCAGATACAGCGAATTGGCCTTGGCGGCAAAGGCAAAGCTGGTGCTGGCCGCGACCTTGCGGTGGCGGTGCGTGTCGCGGTGCAGCAGCACGGGCTTTTCGTAGTAGACAGCGTCGGACATGCGCGTTTCCCTCCAGTTCCTGGCGTCAGTCGGTGGTCGCTGGCGTCGCCGCGGCGAACGCCAGCACCTTGTCGATGCGCTTGCCGTCCAGGTCCACCACTTCAAAGACCCAGCCCGCGCATTCGATGCGCTCGCCGGTGCCCGGCAAGCGGCCAGACACCGCCATCAGCAGCCCGGCCACGGTGTTGTAGCGGCCGCGATCCTCGTCCGGCAACTCGCGGATGGACAGGCGCGCGCGCAGCTCGGCCACCGGCATCAGTCCGTCCAGCAGCCAGGAGCCGTCTTCACGCCGGGTGGCCCAGGCATCGGCCTGGGCACCGGGCTGAAGTTCGCCGGTGATGGCCTCCAGCAGGTCGTGCGGCGTCATCAGGCCCTGCACCACGCCGTATTCATCGACCACGAATACCATGCGGCCCGAGCGTGCGCGAAACTGCTCCAGCAGTTCCATGCCGGTCAGCGTCTCGGGCACGAACAGCGCGGGCTGGGCGTGGGCCTCCACCGTGCCAGGGGCCTCGGGGCCCAACTCCAGCAGGCGCGCCACGCTCACCACGCCCAGCACGTCGTCCAGCGAGCCACGACAAACCGGGTACCACGAATGCGCGCCACCGCGCCCGGCCTGCAGCAGGCACTGGGCAATGCTCAGGTCGGCGTCCAGCCATTCCACATCCGAGCGCGGCAGCATCAGCGACGTGAGCGGCCGGTCGTCCAGGTGGAACACGTTCTGCACCATCTGGCGCTCGTGCTGCTCGATCACCCCGGCGTCCACGCCCTCTTCCAGGCTGGCGACGATTTCCTCCTCGGTCATGGACGGGCCGCCCTTGGTGTCGATGCGCAGCAGCTTCAGCGTGGCATGCGTGCTGAACGACAGCAGCCGCACGAACGGCTTGGCAATGGTGGCCACCCACGTCATGGGCACGGCCACGACGCGGGCCACGGTTTCGGGGTAGAGCTGGCCGATGCGTTTGGGCACCAGCTCGCCGAACACGATGGTGATGAAGGTGATGATGGTCACCACCAGCGCCGTGGCGGTGATCTCGGCGGCGCGGCCCGGCAGGCCCAGCGTCAGCAGCCACACGGCCAGGTCGTCGCTGAAGGCGGCCTCGCCAATGATGCCGTTCAACATGCCGATGGAGGTGATGCCCACCTGCACCGACGACAGGAACTGCGTGGGGTTGTCCAGCAGCGCCAGCGAGGCGCGAGCGCCCTTGTCGCCGCTTTCGGCCATGGCCGTCAGGCGTGCCTTGCGGCTGGACGCCAGCGCCAGCTCGGACATGGCAAACACGCCGTTGAGCAGCGTCAACAGCGCAATCAGCAGGAAATCCATGGATCAGGGGGGAGAATCAGCACCATGGGACTTTACTTGATCGGCGATGTGCAGGGCTGCGACGGCGCGCTGGGCCGGCTGCTGGACACCGTGGGCTTTTCGCCCAGCCGCGACACGATTTACCTGCTGGGCGATCTGGTCAACCGCGGGCCTGAATCGCCCGCCGTGCTGCGCCGGCTGATGGCGCTGGGTGGCTCGGCCCGCTGCCTGCTGGGCAACCACGACCTGAGCCTGCTGGCCGTGGCCTATGGGCGGCGGCCCACGCACCGCAACGACACGCTGGACGGCATCCTGATGGCCGCCGATCGCGCGGCGCTGATCGACTGGGTGCGCCACCAGCGCATGGCGCTGCATGCGCACGGCATCCTGATGGTGCATGGCGGCGTGCTGCCGTCCTGGACCGTGGCGCAGACGCTGTCACTGGCCGGCGAGGTGGAAGCCGTGCTGCGCAGCCCCGCGCTGGCGGACTTCCTGCAGGAGATGTATGGCAACGAGCCGGACCACTGGGACGACAGCCTCACCGGCGCCAGCCGGCTGCGCGTGATCGTCAATGCACTCACGCGGCTGCGCTTTTGCACGCCGCTGGGCGTGATGGACCTGAAGACCAGCGGCGGCCTGGACGCCGCGCCCGCGGGCTACCTGCCCTGGTTTGATGTGCCGGGGCGGCGCACCGCCGACGCGACCGTGGCCTTTGGCCACTGGTCCACGCTGGGCCTGCTGCTGCGCCCCGACGTGCTGTCGCTGGACACGGGCTGCGTCTGGGGCGGCTGCCTGAGCGCGCTGCGCCTGGGCGCTGGGCCCGGGCAGCACGAACTCATTCAGGTGAAGTGCGACCAGGCCCAAAAACCATAACCCCCCGAAGCGCCTTCGGCGCCTCCCCCCGGGGGGCGCCACCAGCGGCCCGGCGAAGCCGGTTCCGCGGTGGCCCGCGAAGATTCACGGTGGTTGCTGAACCGTGGCGTCAGCTTGATTTAAAGAGCGCAGCGACCTTGCGCTTGGGCTTGATGTTGGCCGAGATGCGGGTGCCTGCAGGCTTGGCGGCAGCCTCCCAGGCCGGCGCGGCGTCGGTGGCCGGCGGCTGGTAGGGCTGGTCAAAGAACGGGTCGCGCGGCGCGGGGGCCGCGCGGTATTCGCGCTGGGGGCGCGGCTGGCGGGGCGCCGGTGCGTCCAGCGCGTCACGCGGGTCGCCCACTTCGCCTTCCTCGCGCCAGTGGCGGCGGCCGTCGTTGATGCGGCCACGCGGACGGTCTTCTTCGTATTCGACCGCCTCGACCTCGACCTTTTTCTTCAGCAGCTTTTCCAGATCGGCCATGAGGCGGCCGTCGCTGTTGGACACGAAGGTGACCGCCAGCCCCGAGGCGCCGGCACGGCCCGTGCGGCCGATGCGGTGCACGTAATCCTCGGCGTTGAACGGCACGTCAAAGTTGAAGACCGCCGGCACGTCCTTGATGTCCAGCCCGCGCGCGGCGACGTCGGTGGCGACCAGCAGGTCCACTTCACCGGCCTTGAAGGCGGCCAGCGCCTTCAGGCGTTCGTCCTGGCTCTTGTCGCCGTGCAGCGCGGTGGTCTTCAGGCCGTCACGCTCCAGCGAGCGGGCCAGCCGCGCGCAGCCCAGCTTGCTGTTGACGAACACAAATGCCTGCGTGATGCCGCGCTGGCGGATGATCTGCTTGAGCGCGCGGCGCTTGTCATCGTCGCCCACGCTGTAAAAGCGCTGCTCGACGGTGGAGGCGGTTTCGTTGGGGCGGGCGACCTCGATGGTGATCGGGTCCTTCAGGTAGCTGTTGGCCAGGCGCTTGATCTCGGGCGAGAACGTGGCGCTGAACAGCAGCGTGGTGCGCTCCCTGGGCAGGTAGCTCAGGATGCGCTGCAGGTCGGGCAGGAAGCCGATGTCCAGCATTCGGTCGGCTTCGTCCAGCACCACGTATTCCACCTGGTTGAGCACCGCGTTCTTGGCTTCGATGTGGTCCAGCAGGCGCCCCGGCGTGGCCACCAGCACCTCGACGCCTTTTTTCAGCTCCAGCGTCTGGGGCTTCATGTCCATGCCGCCAAACACCACGGCGCTGCGCAGGTTGGTGTACTTGGCGTACAGCTTGACCTGCTGCGCCACCTGGTCGGCCAGTTCACGCGTGGGCAGCAGCACCAGGGCGCGCACCGGGTGGCGCGCGGGCGAGGTGGAGGCGTTTTCATGCTTGAGCAGGCGCTGCAGCAGCGGCAGCGAAAACGCCGCCGTCTTGCCGGTGCCCGTCTGGGCCGCGCCCATCACGTCCTTGCCGGTCAGCACCACGGGGATGGCCTGGGCCTGGATCGGGGTCATGGATTCGTAGCCCATTTCGGCCACGGCGCGTGCCAGCGGTTCAGCCAGCGAGAGATTGGAAAAAGATAACGTCATGCAGCCGTGGATTGTCTCATGCGGACACGCCTGCTACCTCTGTATGGTTTGACTCGCATTAATACCTTCAACTTATAATCATTTCGTAACAATTTTGCGGAGACGGCCATGCATGCGTCACCACCTGCCTTCCAGCACACGGGCACCGAATACGAGTCCGCCTTCCAGCAGCCGCTGGGCGAGGTCATGGCATCAGGCGGCTGGCAATCCATGCTGGCGGCCATGGGCGCGACCATGGCTGAATCCGTGCGCCAGACCCTGGACGGCCTGAACGAACTGGCCCGCTGCCGCCGCATTGGCGTCTACGAAGCACGCTGGATGCGCGAACCGCTGCAGCAGCTGTATGAATCCGGCATTGCGGCGCAGCGCCTGGCGCACCTGGCCCATCGCCACCTGCCGCCCGCCCATGAAGCCGTCCCCCTGAATGAAGTGATCGAGGAAGCCGTGGCCGACCATCGGCAACGCCGCCCCGGCCACCGCATCCTGTGCCAGCTGGATCCGGTGGACGTCATGTCCGAGCCCGAAGCACTGGTCAGCGTGGCCGGCGCGCTGCTCAGCTGGGGCTGCTCGCTGGGCGGCGAGCTGGACCTGCAGCTGACCCACCAGCCCGGCAAGGAGCGCGCCACGCTGGCGCTGCGCGTGGGCAAGCTGCACGACGCCCAGGCCGGCGATGCCCACCAGGATTCAGTGGAATGGCTGCTGCTGTGGCAACTGGCCCGGCTGGAGGGCATCAAGGTCTGGCGCAGCGTGACCGCGGGCCGCGTGCGCGCCATGCTGGAGTTCAGCCGCGCCATGCAACGCCACGCGGGCATGGCCGTGCTCGAATCCGGGCCCGACGCCCTGTTCGCACCCGAGGCCACCGACGTCAGCACCCTGTGGTGCGTGGCGCCCCCCGGCACCGCCGCCGCCGGCCTGCCGGCAACGCTGGCCCCCCATGTGGTGGTGGGGCGCGTCATGGGTTCAGTGGCCGCCCTGCACGCCGAACTGCCCGAAGCCCCGGACTGCGTGCTGTCCACGCGCGAGATTCTGGGCAGCGCGGCATTTCGCCAGTGGCGTCATCAGGCCCAGCGCCTGCGCGGGCGCTGCGTGGCGGCCATTGAAATCTGCGCGGATGACGGCGTGTTCGAGATCGGCGGCTTCGGGCCCGACAGCCTGGCGCGCATCAGCGCCGGCACGCTCACGCCCAAGCTGCTGGGCGCCGTTGTGTCTGAAATGGGCCGGCTGGCAGAGTCCATGCCCTGAGCCTGTTTTGCGCCAAAAGGTGGCAAAGTGGCGCCCTATAGATCATTAAGCACTACAATGAGGCCGCAGCATCAACCAGGGAGGTTCTCATGCGCGGCGGCTCATCCTCAGGCGGCTCATCCTCATTTACTGCCAGCCAGGGCTTTGAGTCCGTCTTCCAGCAATCGCTGGGCGACGCCATGGCTGACGGCGGCTGGCACCATCTGGTGTCTGGCCTGGGTATGGATATGGCCGACTCCGTGCACCAGGCCCTGTCGGGTGTGGCGGCGCTGGCCCATTCGCGACGCCTTGGCACACAGGAAGCGCGCTGGCTTCAGGCACCGCTGCAGCGCATGTACCACGCCGGTATCGCTGCCCAGCGCCTGTCCCACCTTTCGCGCCTGTCGCGCGGGGCTGATGCCTGCGGCACCGAAGTACTGTCGCTGGACAGCCTGATGGCCGATGCCGTGACGCACCTGCGCCAGCGGCTGCCTGACCACCAGATCACCACCGAACTGACACCCGTGGATGTGCTGGCCGAGCCCGAACTCCTGACCAGCGCCATCGACTCCCTGCTGTCATGGGGCGCCGGCCTGGGCCAGGACGTGCACCTCAAGCTGGTACGCGAAACCGGCACACCCCATGGCGAAATCTGGTTGCGGGTCATGCAGTTGGACCATCAGGCCCATGAGGACCGCTGTATCAACTCGGTGGACTGGTATGTGCTGTGGCAACTGGCGCGGCTCAAGGGCGTCAAGGTCAGACGCAAGGTGGAGCCCGAGCGCATCCGCGCCACCGTCCGGTTTGACCGCGTGATGAGCCAGCATTCGGGCATGGCGGTACTGGAAGCCAGCAACGACCCGCAAGCCAGCGACGGCGCGTTTGATCCCGCGCGCACGCGGGTGTGGTGCGCCATTCCGCGCGGCAACGCGGCCGCCGGTGCCTACGGCGTGCTGAACCCGCAGGTGCGCCAGTTGCGCATGCTGGGCGACCTGCGCGCGCTGACTGACAGCCCCGACACGCCCGATTGCGTGGTGACCGTGGCCGAATTCCTGAACACCGAGACCTTTCGCCATTGGCGGCGCAGCAACCAGGAGGCGCGCGGCCGCCAGATCGCCGTGATCGAGATCTGCGCCGAACCCAATGTGTTCGACGTGGGCGGCTTTGGCCCGCGCAGCGTGGGTCGCGTGAGCGAAAACATCATCGCCCAGAAGCTGCTGACGGCCATCGTGTTCGAGCTGAGCCAGCTGGCGGACACCAACGGCTGAGCGGCGGCGCCTACAGGCTGCGCGCCGAAAACGTGTCGCAGGCCTTGAGGTCGCCGGTTTTCAGGCCGGTGGCAAACCAGCGCTGGCGCTGCGCGCTGGTGCCGTGGGTAAAGCTCTCGGGCACCACGGCACCGCCGCCGCCGCGCTGCAGGGCATCGTCACCGATTTTGGCCGCGGCGTTCATGGCTTCTTCCACATCACCCTGCTCCAGGATCTGGCGCGCGTTCTGCGCATGGTGGGCCCACAGGCCGGCAAAGCAGTCGGCTTGCAGTTCCAGCCGCACGCTCAGGGCGTTGTACTGGGCCTGGCTGACCCGGGCGCGCATCTCGTCCATCTTGCGGCTGATGCCCAGCAGGTTCTGCACGTGGTGGCCCACCTCATGCGCGATCACATAGGCCTGCGCAAAGTCCCCAGGCGCCCCCAGGCGGTTCTTCAGCGTTTCGTAGAAACCCAGGTCGATGTACACCTTCTGGTCGGCCGGGCAGTAGAACGGCCCCATGGCCGCCTGACCCTGACCGCAGGCCGTGTGCGTGGCGCCGCGAAACAGCACCAGGCGCGGCTCGCTGTACGACGCACCACCCCGGGTGAACTGCTGCTTCCACACGTCCTCGGTATCGGCCAGCACCGTGGACACAAATTTCGCCATGCGGTCGTCCGCCGGCGGGCGCTGCGCGGGCGCCTGCTGCACCTGCGCGGTGGGCGCGCCTTCGCCGCTGAGCAGGCCCAGAAGGGTGAGCGGATTGATGCCGAAGATCCAGCCGCCCACCAGCGCGATCACGATGGTGCCCACGCCGATGCCGCGCCCACCCAGCAGGCCACCCCGGCCACCGCCGCCTGCACCGCCGCCGCGGCGGTCTTCAACGTTGTCGGACTCCCGGTTGCCTTCCCATTTCATCGCGGTCTCCTGAGCTACAGTCGATGCATGGTAGCTGCTGCCCTTCCCAAGGTGCTGGTCACCGGTTTCGACGCCTTTGGCGGCGACACGCTCAACCCGAGCTGGCTGGCCGCGCAGGCGCTGCACGGGCGGCGCATCGCCGGCCACAAGGTCACGGCGGCGCAGCTGCCCACCATGTTTGGTGATTCACTGGACGTGCTGCGCGCGCTGCTGCTCACGCACCGCCCGGCGCTGGTGCTGTGCCTGGGCCAGGCTGGCGCTCGCGCGGCGCTGTCACTGGAACGCGTGGCCATCAACATCAACGACGCCCGCATTGCCGACAACGCCCAGGCCCAGCCGGTGGACACGCCGGTGGTGCCCGGCGCCCCGGCGGCCTATTTCACGCGGCTGCCGGTCAAGGCCATGCTGCAGGCCCTGCAACGCGCGGGCATCGCAGCCGAGGTGTCGCAGACCGCCGGCACCTTTGTGTGCAACCACGTGTTCTATGGGCTGATGCACGAGCTGGCCACGCGCCGCGGCTTCAAGACGGTGCGCGGTGGCTTCATGCATGTGCCGTGGTTGCCTGAACAAGGCCTGCCGTCCATGCCGCTGGATGACATGGTGCGCGGCATCGCACTGGCGCTGCGCTGCGCGCTGACGACGCGCCAGGACACCCGCCAGGCAGCAGGCGCCCTGCACTGACGGCTCAGCGGGACGGCGGGCGCACCAGGCGCCAGGCCAGCCACATGCCCAGCACGGCATTGCCCAGTGCAAACGCCAGCACAATGGTCATGCCCAGCCCGTTCAGGGGCCGGTTCTGCACCAGCCAGCCCAGGGCCATCGACAGGCCATTGAGCGCGAGCATCATCCAGAACAGCGGGTTGCGCGGCTGGAACAGCCGGGACAGCTTCATCGTGCGCCGCCTCAACCCAGGATTTCGTACTTGCCGCCCTTTTCCAGCGCGCGCTGGTAGGCCGGCCGCGCGTGGATGCGCTGCAGGAAGGCAAACAGCTTCGGCCGTCCCTTGTCCAGCCCCCCGCGCGCGGCCGCGGCTTCCAATGGAAAGCTCATCTGGATGTCGGCACCGGTGAACTGGTCACCGGCAAACCATTCGGACTTGCCCAGCTCGCCTTCCATGTAGTCCAGGTGCTGGCGGATGTTGGGCAGGATGAACGCCGCCTTGGTCTTGGCCGCAATGGCCCTGGCAATGGGCCTGGCAAAGAACGGCATTTTTGCCCTTTCGATCTGGTCGAACACCAGCTTGAGCAAGAGCGGCGGCATGGCCGAACCCTCGGCGTAGTGCATCCAGTAGCGGTAGCGCAGCCGCTCGGGCGTGCCGGGCGCGGGCAGCAGCACAGGCGCTGCGCTGGTGCCGCTGCCATGCTGATCGATCAGGTGTTCGATGATCGCGCCCGATTCGGCCAGCGTGAACGCGCCGTCGGTGATCACCGGCGACTTGCCCAGCGGATGAACCTGGCGCAGCTCGGGCGGGGCCAGCATGGTCTTGCGGTCGCGCTCGTAGCGCTTGATCTCATAGGGCACGCCCAGCTCCTCCAGGAGCCACAGCACGCGCTGCGATCGCGAGTTGTTGAGGTGGTGCACGGTGATCATCGGGATGAAGCCTTTCGGTTGCGTGGGACCGATGTTAAGGCGAATGCGACAGGGGCATTGGGCATGCCGGCAGCCTTTGCACAGGCTCAGCGCCTAAAATGAAACCGTGTCCATCCTCAACGCAGACCTGCATTGCCATTCCGTCGTCTCCGACGGCACCATGACCCCGGAGGACCTGGCCGCGCGCGCCGCGGCCAACGGGGTCGAGCTGTGGGCCCTGACCGACCACGACGAAATCGGCGGCCAGCACCGCGCCGCGGCCGCCGCGCGCCAGCACGGCATGAAATACCTCACGGGCACCGAAATCTCCGTCACCTTCGCGGGCGCCACCGTGCATATCGTGGGCCTGGGCTTCGACCCCGACGACGCGGCCATGCGCCAGGGCCTGGCCGATACCCGCGGCGGACGCGGGGCGCGCGCCATGGAGATGTCCGACCAGCTCGCCAAGGTCGGCATCAAGGACGCGTACGAGGGCGCGCTGCGCTACGTGGGCAACCCCGAGCTGGTCTCACGCACGCACTTTGCCCGCTTCCTGGTGGAAACCGGTGTGTGCAAGGAAACCTCCGAGGTGTTTCGCAAATACCTCACCGAAGGCAAGCCCGGCTATGTGCCGCACCGCTGGGCGTCGCTGGGCCACGCGGTGCAGTGGATCACCCAGGCGGGTGGCATGGCCGTAATTGCCCATCCCGCGCGCTACAAGTTCACGGCCAATGAAGAGTACGCGTTGTTCACCGAATTCAAGGCCCACGGCGGGCGCGCCGTGGAGGTGGTAACCGGCAGCCACACAGCCGCCGAGGCCGTGAAGTACGCCGAAACCGCGCGTGAATTCGGCCTGGCCGCGTCGCGCGGCAGCGACTTCCACAGCCCCGACGAAAGCCACACCGACCTGGGCCTGCTGCCCTACCTGCCGGGCGAGCTGACGCCGGTGTGGGAGCTGCTGGCGGACCGCGTCCGGTGAGCACACTGTTGATTTCCGAGCAAATCTGACCCCTTTGAGCTGAGTTTTTTCATCGAAATTTGACCCCTTGAATAAAGTCCCCTGCTTAACTTTTGAGCAGGGGGATCAAGGAGTGATCAAAGTGGGAACACT
>JBFWUB010000039.1:0-24057 GCA_050247515.1 Ramlibacter sp.
ACCTGTATGAAGTGCGCGGAAGGACCGCGCGCAGCATCAGAACCAGTTGATTCGATCGTTCGATCGCTGCCTTCTCGCTCCGCGCCGAATCGCTCGTGCCGCCCGAGCGAGTTCTTCAACACAATAGGCCACAAGCGGACATTCAGCGTTGATCGCCCGCCCCTGGGCACAGAGACCTCAGCGAACCGCCAGATCGGTTGGTATGAGGGAGAACACGACTGCATGATCCGGGCGGCGGCAGGCAAACCTTCGGGTGGCGATTTCGTGGTGCTGTGTACGGTGATCCGGGAGACTGTGGGCGCGGCGGCGGAAGCGCGCCGCACCGGCTTCAGCCCCACGTTCATCACCTCGGTCGGTGCCTACCGAGCTGATTCCCCGCGTGGGCGGCAAGCCCATGGACGGACGTCTATTCCACGATGACCATGCAGGTCCCCTATGAGACGACGCCGAACAGCTGATGCGCTTCTCGGCCAGCAAGTACGAGACGCCCGCGGGTGTACATCCCATGGTGTTTCGGTTCATGGCTACGTCATCATCGACCGTTTTGCCAGCGCCCTGCAGAAAGCAAGGCCCAACGTCAGCACTGACACGCTGCTGGCAAAGACGCTGGAGTTGCTCAAGCTGCCCGGCGACATCCTCGGCAGGCCGGCCATGGCGTGGTCGGCCACCAACCACCGGGCCACCAACGACATTTGCCTGTCGCAGATCCAGAACGGCAAGTGGAAAGTGGTGATGGACCATGCGCCGGTGAAGTGACAGCGCGGCCAGGGGGCCGAATCGAGGGCTAGAATGGCTGGGCCAATGACCCGACCACATTCGTCCGCTCCCGTTGAATTTGCAGCCATCGCGCCCGCGCGCGCCGTCGACGAGATCTCCGCGCAGGTGCGCGAGATGATCGCCAGCGGCCGGCTAAAGCCTGGTGACCGCTTGCCCTCAGAACGCGACCTCTCGGCCCGCCTGCAAGTGAGCCGCAACACGCTGCGTGAGTCGCTGCGCGCGCTCGAGCACGCGGGCATCATTGAGATGCGCAAGGGCGCCACGGGCGGCGCTTTTGTGCGGCCCGGGAATTCGGGAGTGATCGTCAACGGCCTCCGTGACCTCTATCACCTCGGGGCGATCACGCCCGCGCAGCTGACCGAGGCGCGTGTCTGGTTGAGCGAGATCGTCGTGCGGGTCGCGTGCGAACGCGCCACCGACGAAGACCTAGCGGCGCTCGATGCGAACGTCGCAGCGTCCGCGTCCGCGGCCGAGTTCGACGATCGTGCCCGCCACAACCGCGAATTCCACGTGATCCTGGCGCGCGCCACGCGCAACCCGATCATGGTGATCACCATGGAAAGCATCATGGGCGTGTTCGCCCACTTCATCGCCCAGATCGGGCCCAGCGACAACAGCTTCATCCTGCCCTCGCGCAAGCGTTTCATGAAGCTCATGCACGCGCGCGACGCGGACGGCGCAGTTGCTGAAATGACGAAGGCCCTGACGCGCCTGCAGACCAAATACATGGACCAGTGGGACGCCAGGGCCGCCGCGGCTGCCAAGGCCGCGTAGGACGGATCGCGGCGCGAAGGCCGCGCCGGATCAGTCCATCTTTACGTTCGCGCGCTTCACGACGTCGCCCCACTGGGCCATCTCGTCGCGGATGATCTTTGCCATTTCGTCGGGCTTGCTGCTGCGGGCCTCGATGTTGCGCTCGCTGAACATCTTTTGCACCTCGGGCTGGCTCACGGCGTACGCCACGGCCTCGTTCAGTTTGGCCGCCACGGCATCGGGCACGCCGGCCGGGGCCAGCACGCCGAACCAGGCAACGCTGCGGAAGCCGGGCACTTCTTCGGCGATCGCGGGCAGTCCCGGGACAGTCGGAGTCTTCTGCGGCGTGGCGACAGCGAGGTATTTCACCTTGCCGGCCTGGAGCATGGAGGCGCCGTCGAGCCCGGTGACGAAGGCGGCCTGCAACTGGCCGCCGCCAAAGGCAGTCATCATCGGCGCACCGCCGTTGTAGGGTACGTGGGTGAGTTTCAGGCCCGCGAGCGCGTTGAAATGCTCGCCGGTCAGGTGCGACAACGAACCGTTGCCGACCGAGCCGAAGTTCCAGTCCTTCTGCTTGGCCAGCGCGACGAACTCCTTGAGGGTCTTCGCCGGGCTGTCGGCCGGCACGGCCAGGATCATCGGCGTGATGGCTACCGTGGAGATGGGACGCAGGTCCTTCAGCGGGTCGTAGGGGATCTTGCGCATCAACGGCACGACGGCGTTCGGCCCAGAGTTGCCGAACACCAGGGTGTAGCCGTCGGCGGGAGCCTTGGCGACCTGGTCGGTGCCGATGGTGCCGCCGGCTCCAGCCTTGTTGTCGATGATGACCGGTTGCTTCAGGAAGTCCTGCATCGGTTTCTGGATCGCGCGGGCGAGCTGGTCGGTGCTGCCGCCGGCCGCGTAGGGCACGACGATCTTGATCGGCTTGGAGGGAAAGGCCTCCTGGGCATGCGCGGCGAGGGCGCAGCAAGCGAGAGGCACCGCGGCGAAGGCGCGGGCGAAGAGGCGGCGGGAACGCTGCATGAAATTGTCTCCGGGGGCTTTGAGGAAGATCAGGAAAAGGCGCGAATATAGATTCAATGGTAGGACCATCGGGCCAAATCGTCAATCCAGGGGTTTTCGGCGGTGCACCACGACCGGCTTGCCGCCGTGCCGGCGCTTGCACAGCCAGGCCGCAAGCGCGGAATCGAGGTAGTCCGCATGGCCGGGAAACCAGGCCGCCAGCTCGGCCGCAAATTCGCGGCCGACTCCTAGGCGCCCGCCCGCGACCAGGGGGAGCACCTCGTCAGCCGATTGCAGGACGCGGGTGTGTTCCTCGATGTGGCAATCAGCGGCGGGAAAGTCCGACTCACGCATCCACGCGTCTTCCTGGCCGAAGTGGGCGACCAGGTGCGCGTGCAGGCGTTGCAGGCTGGCGTGCAGCTCGTCGTCCGCGCAGGCTTGCGCGTTCACGACGAGCTCATCGAATTCGGCATGCACGCTATCGATGGGCGCATAGCCCAGCAGGACGGCGGTCATAGATCGAGCGTGAGCCGCGCCGAACGTGCGCCCGAGCAGCAGGCCATCAGCGCCGAGTTGGCGGCTTTCTCCTCATCTGTGAGGAAGTCGTCGCGATGCTCTGGTTCGCCGTCGAGCACGGCGATGCGGCACGTGCCGCACACACCCTGCGTGCACGAGTAAGGCACGTCCAGCCCGGCATCGAGCAGCACGTCGAGGATCGACTTGCCGCCCGGCACAGGCAGGCAGCGGCCGTCGCGGGCGAGCTGCAGGACAAAGCCGCCATCCGTAGCGGCTTCCTGCCGTGCGGCGAAGCGCTCGTAGTGCACCGTTGCGGGCATGCGGCTTTGGCTCGCGGCGAGGAAGCTGTCGATCATTCCTGAGGGGCCGCAGCAATAGAAGTGCGTGTCGGGCGTGGCGCCTCCGATCAGGGCGGCAATGTCGAGACGTCCGAGACCGTCCTCCGAAAAGTGCTTCACCACTCTGCCGCCGGCGCGGGCCGCTAGTGCATCCTGGAACGGCATGCTGTTGCGACTCGCAGCGGCGTAGTGCAGTTCCCAGGAGCGACCCAGGGCCGCCAGCCGCCCGATCATCGCCAAGAGTGGCGTGATGCCAATGCCGCCGGCGATGAAGATGCTGTGGGTCGCGTCTTCTGCCAGCTGGAAGTCGTTGGCGGGCAGAGCCACCTGCAGCGCGGTCCCGACGCGCGCCGTGTCGTGGAACCAGCGTGAGCCGCCCCGACCCTGGGCCTCGTGCTTGACCGCGATCCGCCACCGGGCCGCGGACGACGGTGTCTCGATCAGGGAGTAGCTCCGTACGCCCGCACCGGGCACTTGCACATCCACGTGGGCGCCTGGGGTGGCTGGTGGCAGCTGTACGCCCGGAACGGGCTCGAGCTCGACGGACACGACGTTGTCGCTCTCCAGCCGCAGCTGGCGGATGAAAACTGAAAAGGTCTGCATGGTCTGGACAGCTTAGCAGAAATCATGGTACATTGCACCAATGGTTCAACCAATCATGAGGTGATTCGATGCTGACTCGAGAAGACAACGAGCTGCTGGTGCGCGTAGGCCCCGACGCGGCCATGGGCAAGCTCATGCGCCTGTACTGGATCCCGTTCCTGCTGGCGCGCGACGTGCCGGCCGACGGTCAGCCCTACCGGGTGCGCTTGCTGGGTGAAGACCTGGTGGCCTTCCGCGACACGAGCGGCCAAGTGGGTCTGGTCGACCAGGCTTGCCCGCACCGCGGCGCGCCCCTGGTGTTCGCCCGCAACGAGGAAGGCGGCCTGCGCTGCGTCTACCACGGCTGGAAGTTCGCCGCGGACGGCCGGTGCAAGGAGATGCCCGCCGAGCCCGGGAACACGCCCATGTTGAACAAGGTGAAGGTGAAGGCCTACCCGGTGCGCGAGCGCAACGGCGTTCTGTGGGCCTACATGGGGCCGGACGCCGAGCCTCCGGCGTTGCCCGCCATGGAATGGAACATGGTGCCCGAGGCGAACGTGCATGTCTCGATGCGAATCCAGGAATGCAACTGGTTGCAGGCCCTGGAAGGCGAGATCGATTCCGCTCACGCGGCCATCCTGCACGGTCGGGTCGACGAGGGCGGCAGCATCGACGACTGGAAGCAGGCAGCCGACCTGCAGCCGAAATTCGAAGTGGTCCAGCACGACGCCGGCATGCACATCGCCTCGCGCCGCAAGATCGAGGGCGACAAGAACTATGTGCGGGTGAACCAGTTCCTGATGCCGTTCTGGACGCTCGTGCCGCCGTTTTCGCAGTACCCCGAGTTGAGTGGCCATGCGTGGGTGCCGGTGGACGACGAGCACACGCTGTGCATCATGTTCTCGTACCATCCGGCACAGCCCTTCTACGAGAAGACCCGCCAGCTGTTCGAAGAGGGCCACAAGGGCCGCGAGACCGGCCATGCCTCGCGCCACGCGTTCGAGAAGCGCCCCGTCACCGTGCCGTACCACACCTATTGGAGCAAGTACAACCGCGAGAACGCCTACGGCTACGACGAGGGGCTGGCCCAGCGCTACAACGCCGGCATGCCCGGGCTGTGGCTGCAGGATGCGGCGTGCCAGTCGGGCGTGTCGCCGATCTACGATCGCAGCAAGGAACACCTGGGCACCAGCGACAGCGGCGTGGCACGCACTCGCCGGGTGCTGCTCGAAGCGGTGAAGAAGCTGGCTTCGGAACAGGCCCGCCCCCTCTCCACGAATGCGCCCGACAAGTTTCAGGTCCGTGCGATTTCCATCACCATCCCCGCCGGCGGCGACTGGATGGCGCTGGGCAAGGAATTCATGCAGGCTCAGGTCGGCAAGGATTTCGGCTATCAACCTTGAGGCAGACATGAGCGTCAACCCGCAATCCCCCCTGGCCGCCGCTGCGCAGGAGTTCCCGCCGCACGAGCCGCGCCCCGTCGCGGCACCGACCGCGCTGCAGGGCATCCGCGTGGCGGACTTCACCCACTTCATCGCCGGCCCGCTTGCCACCATGATGCTGGCCGACATGGGTGCAGACGTGGTCAAGATCGAACCGCCCGAGCGCGGCGATGAGCTGCGCTATTACCCCCCGGCGGTGCCAGGCCTGGAGCAGCAGGGCGGCCCTTTCGTCTGGAGCAACCGCAACAAGCGGAGCGTCGCGCTGGACCTCAAGCTGGCGGAGGGCATCGAAGTGGCGAAGGCGCTCATCGCCCAGGCCGATGTGCTGATCGAGAACTTCTCAACCGGTGTGATGCAGCGTTTCGGGCTGGACTGGGAAGCCTGCCGTGCGCTCAATCCGCGGCTGATCTATTGCTCCATCTCGGCCTACGGGCGTGAAGGTCCGTTTGCCGACCGGCTGGGCTTCGATCCGGTGGTGCAGGCGGAAAGCGGCTTCGTCTCCATGAACGGCTACGCCGACCGCATGGGTGTGCGCGCATCGTCGGCCGTGATGGACATCAGCACGGCCATGATGGTGGTCAACGCGGTGCTCGGCGCGCTCCTGGCGCGTGAACGCCAGGACGGTGCAGGCCAGTTCGTGGAGGTCGCGCTGTTCGACACGGGCGTGCTGATGACGGGCTGGGCCACGATGCAGCACCTGGTGACTGGCAAGGAACCAGCGCGCCACGGCAATACCAGCCCGGACACCTGTCCTTCGGGCGTGTTCCAGGCGAGCGACAAGCCCTTCTACATCAACTGCGGCAACGACAAGATCTTCCAGCGTCTGGCTGCCAATGTGCTGGAGCGTCAGGACCTGGCCGGCGATCCGGTCTTGAAGGACCGCAACGGCCGCATCGCGCGGCGCGATGAACTTTTCGAAGTGCTGAACGAGGAGTTCAGCAAGCATCCCTGGTCGCATTGGCAGGAACGCATGCGTGCCGCCCAGATCCCCTGCGGACTGGTGCGAACCGTGGGCGAAGCGATCCGTTCCCCGGAGGCCCGAGCTCGCAAGCTCGTGACGCGCATCGAACATCCGCAGCTGGGCGTGATTCCGAACATCGCATCGCCGATCCGCTACGAACGCACGCCGATGGTGGACCCCACGCCGGCACCGTCGATCGGCCAGGACACCGTCGAAGTGCTGCGCGGGGTCTTGGGCTACGACGCGGGCCACATCGACGCCCTGGCGCAGGCTGGCACGTTCGGCAAGCGTGTCACTAAGCAGTCCGCAGCCGCCGAAACATGAATGCACGGTCGCTTCGCGGCCGCGTCGCCGTGGTCGGCATCGGGCAGACGCCCTGGTACAAGCACGGCCAGTCGCCCGATCCGGAGTTCAAGCTCGCGCTGAAAGCCATCCTGGCCGCTTGCGCGGACGCCGGCGTGGACCCGCGCAGCGTCGACGGCTTTGCCTCCTTCAGCGACGACCGAAACGACCCGGTGCGACTTGCTGCCGCGCTCGGCCTTCCGCAGCTGCGCTCCGCCACCATGCAATGGGGCGGCGGTGGGGGAGGGTGCTGCGCCGCCGTGGCCAATGGCGCCGCCGCCATCGCGACGGGGCAGGCGGATTGCGTCGTGGTGTATCGCGCCCTGGCGCAGGGGCAATTCGGGCGCTTCGGGCAGGCGAGCGGAGCCGGTTCGGCCGCGGCAACGATCTCCGGCGAACGCGCTTACCTCGCCCCATATGGGGTGATTTCGCCTCCGCAGCGCTTCGCGATGCGCGTGCGCCGTTACATGCACGAGCATGGGATCGAGCAGGACGCCCTGCGTGCGATCGCCCTGGCTTCCTATCATCATGCGCAGGCCAATCCGCGCGCGGTCATGCACGGGAAGCCGCTGGATGCGGAGAAGTACGAAAGCTCGCGCTGGATCGTCGAGCCCTTTCATCTGTTCGATTGCTGCATGGAGAATGACGGTGCGGCAGCTATCGTGCTGCTGGATGCGGAGCGCGCCGCGGACTATGCGCACAAGCCGGTCTACCTGCTGGGCGCCGCTGCCGGGTCCGGCCCCCGGTTCGGGACCCACGCTCACAATTCGCCCGCGTATGCTTCGGCGAACTTCGGCACCGTTGCGCCCGATCTCTACCGAATGGCGGGCTTGAAGCCTGCGGACGTCGGAGTGGTGCAGAGCTACGAGAACTTCACCGGGGGCGTGCTGATGGCGCTGGCCGAGCACGGCCTCTTCGCGCCCGAGGAAGCGAACGAATTCCTGAAGCTCGAGAACCTGGTCGCGCCCGGAGGCCGGTTGCCGCTCAACACCAGCGGGGGCAACCTCGCAGAGTGCTACATGCACGGTTTCGAATTGGTGCTGGAGGCGGTGCGTCAGGTCCGCGGCACCTCGACCAGCCAGGCGCGGCGCAGCGACGTCGCGCTGGTGATTGGAGGTCCGATGGTGGCGCCGGTGAGCGATCTGCTGCTCGGGTCGGCGGCGGCGTTGTGAGGAATGCCTATGCAAGAAGCTGAACGCTACCTGCCTGCTGGTCTGCCGATCCCCGTGCCGGAAGCCGACGGTGTCTCCGCGCCGTACTGGGACGGACTGAAACAGGGAAAGCTGCTGATCCAGCACTGCCGGTACTGCGGCCAATGGCAGTTCGGCCCGGAGTGGCTCTGCCATGGTTGCCACGCATTCGATCCGGACTGGGTCGAGGTGGCCGCGACCGGCCGGATCTATAGCTGGGAGCGCGCCTGGCACCCGGTGCATCCCGCGTTGAAAGACCGTGGCCCGTATATTGCCGTTTTGGTCGAGTTGCCGCAGGCGGGCCATGTCCGTATGGTTGGCAACTTGTTGGGCGATGCCATGCAGGAGGTGCCCATCGGCGCCGAAGTGACCGGCGTGTTCGAGCATCATCCGGAGGCCGCCCCAGCCTATTCACTGCTGCAATGGCAGTTGCGGTAGACGCGACGGGCGAGGTGCCCGACCTCGTCGTCGTGGGCGCCGGAGCAGCGGGCATGACTGCCGCACTGGTGGCCGCGCTCCAGGGCCTGCGCGTCGTGCTTTGCGAGGCATCGCAGGAAGTGGGCGGGACGACGGCAACGTCAGCCGGCACTCTCTGGGTGCCTGGCAACCCGCACGCCGCGCCGGCGGGACATCAGGATTCAATTGCGGCTGCAGCGCAGTACCTCGAACACCTGGCCGGTCCGGATGACGCCGCGGGCCGGCGCGCCGCCTTCCTGCAGTCCGTCCCCGAAGCGCTGGCCTATCTGGAGCAGCGCAGCAGTGCCGTCCGCTTCGCCAGCTCGGGCATGCATCCGGACTACCTGACCCTGCCGGGTGCGGCTCTCGCGGGCCGGGCCGTGGGTCCGTTGCCATTCGATGGCCGCCTGCTGGGTCCCGACTTCATCCGCGTGCGGCCGCCGCTGCCGGAATTCATGGTGCTCGGCGGCATGATGGTCGGCAAGGCGGACATCCAGGCCCTGATCCGTCGCCACCGTAGCGGCAAGGACTTCCTGCACAGCGCCCGGCTGGTGCTGCGCTACGCGGTGGACCGGCTGCGTCATCCGCGTGGCACTCGCCTCGTGATGGGCAACGCACTCGTTGCACGGCTGCTGCACAGCCTGCGCACTGCCGGCGTCGAGATTCGCTTCGGCTGGCGTTTGCGCGAGATTGCGATCTCGAAAGGTCAGGTGCAGGGAGCGTTGTTTCAGACAACCGATGGCGTTGCCCGTCTTCAAGCAAACGCAGGCGTGGTCCTGGCCACCGGTGGCGTGGGGCACGATGCGGCTCTGCGGCGCGAGTTGCTTTCCACCGGTGACCGCATCTATTCGCTCGCCTGCGAGAGCGTCCGTGGCGAGGGTCTGCAGGCCGCGCGCCGCGCGGGTGCCAGGCTAAAACAGCATCCGCTGGGCAACCTGCTGTGGCAGCCGGTGTCGCGGGTGCCGCGGCCCGATGGGAGCAGGGGCCTGTTTCCGCACATCTTCCTCGATCGCGCCAAGCCAGGCCTGATTGCCGTGGACGCGGCCGGCCGGCGATTCGTGGACGAGGCCACCTCGTACCACTATTTCGTTGAAGCCCTGATGGGGTTGCCCGGGCCACCTCCGCATGGACGCGCCTGGCTGGTCTGCGATGCGGCCTTCGTACGCCGCTATGGGTTGGGCATCGTGCCGCCCGGAACGCGGTCCCTGGCGCGCTGGGTCGCGACGGGATACATCCACGCATGCTCGACGCTCGAAGAACTCGGTCGGCGAACTGGCATAGCGGCTGAAGGCTTGCGCATCAGCGTCGAGCGAATGAACGCCTTTGCCGCGAGCGGCAACGATCCGGACTTTGGCAAGGGCAGTGCGGAGCTCGACCGGTTCAATGGCGACCCGGACCAGAGCCCGAATGCCTGCCTGGGAACCATCGCGGTCCCGCCGTTCGTTGCGCTGGAGGTGCATGCCGCCGACGCCGCTTCCAGTGCCGGCTTGGCGACGACTTCCGATGGCGAAGTCCTGGACGACGCGGGAAACGTCATCCGGGGACTGTTCGCTTGCGGCAATGACGCCGCCTCGATCTTCCGGGGCGCTTACCCGGGACCGGGTGCCACACTAGGCCCTGCTGTCGTGTTCGGCTATCGCGTGGCCCGCGCTGCCGCGGCACGGGCCACCCGCTGAATCAAAGCTGGATGCGCCCGGCGTCGACCAGCTTCTTGGTCGATGCCAGTTGTTCGCTCATGAACTTGTTGACGCGGTCGGGTGCCCAGCCCACCGGTTCGAAACCCAGCTCGAGAATCTTGGCCGAGACGTCAGGCAGCTTGATGATGCGATTCACCTCGGCCGCGATCTTGGCGACAACCGCTGGCGGCGTCCCAGCCGGTGCAAACAAGCCACCCCAACCCGCCATGTCCACCGCGGGATAACCGCTTTGAGCGAAGGTTGGAATGTCCGGATAGAGCGGAAAGCGTGATGGGCTGCAGACAGCAAGCGGCCGGATCTTGCCGGGGTAGCGCGTGACGCCGCCCACGGTCACGATGGCCATGTCGATCTGTTCTGACAGAAGGTCCTGGATGGCCGGCGCTTCGCCGCGGTAGGGCAGGTGCGTGATGTGCACGCCTGCCGCTACCTTAAGCTGTTCGCCGACGAAATGCCCACCCGACCCAGGGCCGTAGGACCCGTAGGAGAGCCGTCCCGGCTTGGACTTGGCCAGCGCGATCAGTTCCTTCAGGCTCTTCACACCCAGGGATTCGCGCACGCCCAGTGCGATGGGGCTGATGGTGAGCATGCTGACCGGCACGAAGTCGGCGAGCTTGTAGCCGGGTGCCTTCTGCAGCAGCTGGTTGCTCACCAGGGCGCTGTAACCGACCATCAGTGTTTGGCCGTCGGGCGCAGCCTTTGCGACAGCCTGGGCCGCGAGTGAACCGCTCGCACCCGTCCGGGCCTCGACGATGCAGGGCTGGCCCCAAGCCTCGGTGAGCTTCTGGCCGATGACCCGCATCATGATGTCGTAGCCACCGCCGACTGCCGTGGGGATGATGAACTTGATGACGCCCGAGGGGTATGTCCCCTGCGCCTGTGCGCCGGGAAGCCAACCGGCACCGGCCACTGCCAGCCCGGTGGCCAGCGCTTGTCTGCGATTCAGTTGCACCGCTAGTCTCCTAGTGAAAGATTGATCTCGAACAAACTAATTGATTTATTGGTTGAACCATACATCCATTTGTGCGATGCTGTCAAATCTGGCATGGTTGAATCCCTTCGCGCCACCAGGAACTGAATGAAATCCCTCGCAGCCGAATTCACCCCCGTCCGCGCCAAGCGGGCCTTTGAGGCCGTCTGCGAGCGCATCCGCGAGCAGCTGGCGAACGGCGCGCTGTCGCCGGGTGACCGGTTGCCCGGCGACAGGCAGTTGGCGGAGCAGTTCGGCGTGAGTCGCAGCGCGGTGCGGGAGGCCTTGCGAAGCCTGCAGAACGCAGGTGTGGTGGCGGCGCAAGCGGGGGTCCACGGAGGCTTCTTCGTGCGGGACGGTACGCCGGACGGTCTGACTCAGGCGGTGCGGGACCACGTGGCGCTGGGTAAGGTGCCCCCTGGGGACATCACCGAGGCGCGGATCGAGTTGATGACAGTGGCGCTGCGTCTTGCCTGCGAGCGCGGAACTGACGCCGACTTCGATGCGATCGAAGCGGACATCGCCAACTACGCCGAAGCAGCGCGCAGCGGGCAGCCGCTGCGCGACAGCACCGTCATCACGAGCTTCTACCACCTGGTGGCCCTGGCCACGCACAACGCCGCCATGGTGATGCTGATCGATGCGCTCTCGGAGATCGTGCGCAACCTGCTGGCCCAGATCGATCCCGTGCCCCGGCCGAACGTGGTGCAGGTCCGCCGCAAGGTGTTGAAGCACCTTCGCGAGCGTGATGCCGACAAGGCGGCGGCTACGCTGGTGCGCCACCTGCATGCGCTGGACGACTACATCCGTGAACGCACTGCAGCGCGGGCCGCCTCGATCAGCCCGCCCGGCGGGTGAAGCCGCGGTAGGCGGGAGCCTGACGCGCAAACATCGCCTCCACAGCCTGGCGCGGCTCTTTGGCACTGAACGCCTCAGCCTGCGCGCTGGCCTCGAGCGCAAACATCGTGGCCTGGTCCGAATCCAGCGAGACGTTCAGGGCGGCCTTGATGAGTGCCACTGCCGCCGGTGAGGCCTGCACCAGGCTGTTGGCGATCTCGCGCGCTCGGGCCTCAATGCTGTCACTAGGCTGAACCTCCAGCACGATGCCGAGGCTGCGTGCCTCCTCGGCGTCAATCTCGCGGGCCGACAGCATCAGTTCCTTGGCGCGTTGCAGCCCGACGACGCGCGGCAACGTGTAGAGGGGCCCAAGGTCCGGCACCAGGCCCAGTTTGAGATGCGACATGGCGAAGCGCGCTTGCGGGGACGCCAGCACGAGGTCGGCCGCAAGCGCAAGCGAGAAGCCGGCGCCGATGGCGGGTCCATCGACGACGGCAATGACGGGCCGTGCCAAGCGCAGCAAGCTGTCGACGAGCTGTTGGCTCTCCTGCATGCGTTGCTTCCAGTAGGCTGGGCCGGAATCGAGGTTGTCGCGAATCAGCTGCAGGTTGCCGCCGGCGCAGAAGGCGCCAGCGGAGCCTGCCAGGACCACCACACGCACGACGGAATCGGCGCGCACCTGCGCCAGCACGGCCATCAGGTCCTCGCGCAGCTCCGAGTCCATCGGGTTGCGCTTTTCAGGCCGCGTGAGGCGGATCCAAGCGACGCCTTCCTGGACCTCGAGCGACAGCGTCTTCATGCCGTGGCCGCCGGTGTGAACATCGGGATCGAGGTGCCGTCTTCGGACTTCTTGAAGCAGACCTTGACCCGCTGGCCGATCCGAAGGGTATCGAGGTCGCAGTCGACGATGTTGGTGAGGACGGTGACCCCTTCGTCCAGCTTGACGTAGGCGATGGCGTAGGGGATGGGGCCGGCGCGCCGCGTGACGCTGACACTGTAGATCTCGCCTCGGCCGCTGCTGTCTTCCCACGCCGTGTCGCCGGTGCAGAAGGGGCAGACGGGCCGCGGGTACCAATGTATTTTCTGGCAAGCGGTGCAGCGGCGGACGCGCAGCACGCCTTCGCGCGCCGCCGACCACCAGGCTTCGGTGGCGGCGTCGACGATGGGGGCGGGCAGGGGACGGTCTTGGTGGGGCGTGGACATGTTCAGACTCGCTCGAGGATGAGGGTGGCGCTGCCGTGGCGGGAGCCCAGCAGGCCTCCCATGCCTTGGGCGAGTGCGAGGTTGCAATTCGGCACCTGCACTTCAGGATGTGCTTCGCCGCGCAGCTGGCGCACGGCTTCGATCACCTTGGTGATGCCGCCGCGGTTGGACGGGTGGTTGTTGCAGAGGCCCCCACCGTCGGTGTTGAAAGGCAACTTGCCGACGCCGGAGATCAGGTTGCCGTCGGCGACGAACTTCCCGCCCTCGCCCTTCTTGCAGAAGCCCAAGTCCTCCAGCTGCATCAGCACGGTAATGGTGAAACTGTCGTAGATGGACGCGTACTGGATGTCGGCAGGCTTGACGCCGGCTTCTGCGAATGCGATTGGCCCAGAGAGCGCGGCGCCGGACCAGGTGAGGTCCACCTGGCCCGAGTTCTGGCCCTTGAGGGCCTCTCCGGCGCCGAGCACGTTGACCACTGGCCGCTTCAGAGAGCGCGCGATCTCCGGCCGGGCCACAATCAGCGCACCGCCGCCGTCACTGACCACGCAGCAATCGAGCTTGCGCAGAGGGTCCGAAATCATCGGCGAGGCCAATACGTCCTCCACGGTGACGGCGTCGCGCAGCATGGCGTGGGGGTTGTGTTTCGCGTGGGCGGCGGCGGCCACTTTGATCCAGGCCAGCTGTTCGCTGGTGGTGCCGTACTCATACATGTGGCGTGCCGCGGCCAGTGCGTACATGTTGACGGTGACGGGCGAATACGGCATCTCCCAGGCCACGTCGGGCGTTGCAGCCGTGACGTTGCGCGGCCCGGTTCCAATGGTCGAGGCTTCCGAGCGCGGACGGCCGGCCAGCGTGATCAGCGCGACGTTGCATTTGCCGGCGGCGATCGCTTGAGCGGCGTGCGAGACATGGATGAGGTAGGCCGAGCCGCCGGTGTCGGTGGAATCGACGTGTCGCACTTTGAGGCCCAGGTAGTCGGCCATGCTGAGTGGCCCCAACCCGGGTGCGTCGCCTGCGCAGAAGTAGCCGTCCACGTCCTGGAGGGTGAGGCCGGCGTCCGCGAGTGCGCCGCGGGCACACTCGGCGTGCAACTGGGCCACCGTCTTGTCAGGCGCCTTGCGGGTGGGGTGTTCGTAGGCGCCGACGATGCAGGCGCGACGTTGGATGGTCATGGGCAGTAGGTGGAGTTGCGGGGAGGTGGGCCCGGCAATCCTTGACGGGCGTTGGGTTCAAATATATCATTGGTTCAACCAAAGAAGCAATCAATCACGATCCATGAAGTCCAACGACGTGCGCACCTGGCCGGCCCAACTCCCGCACCGGCTCGACGTGCCGCGTACAAACGTCTGCTACCTGCTGCACGTGTCCGCGGCGCGCTTTCCCGAGCGCGTGGCGGTGATCGATGCCGCCGGCGAGCTGCGCTACCAGGAGTTGCTGGCGCAGGTGGAACGCTTGGCCGGCTGGCTCGAGCACGAGGCCGGCGTTCGGGAAGGCGACCGCGTTCTGCTCTACCTAGCCAATAGCCGAAGCTGGATCGCGGCCTACTACGCCATCTTGCGTATCGGAGCGGTGGTCGTGCCGGTGAATCCGATGAACAAGCGGGAGGAACTCAAGCACTACATCGCCGGCACCGAGGCAGTGGCCGCGTTTTGCGGGGCAGGCAACGCCAGCGAACTGCTGGCGCTCCCGGAGGCTGCGCGGCTGCGCCGAATCGTAGTGGCCGACGGCGAAGGTGAGCCGCTCGCTGCCGGCGTTGCAAGTTTCGAGTCCGCGCTCCAGACGGCTACCGCAGCGGCCGCACCGATGCGGCACGAACCAGACCGCCTGGCCCTCATCCTCTACAGTTCGGGCACCACGGCCGCGCCCAAGGGGTGCATGCATACACACAGCACGCTGAACGCCAGTACCGTGATCGTGTCGCACTGGATGGCGATGGTGCCGCATTCGGTGCAACTGGTGGCGCTCCCGTTCTTCCACATCACCGGCATGCAGAACCTGCTGAATGCGCCGCTCTACGGCGGCGGCACTTTGGTCCTGATGAAACGCTGGAACCGTGACGAAGCGGCCGCACTGATTGCGCGTCATCGCGTGAGCCACTGGACGGCGATGCCCACGATGGTGATCGACTTCCTGGCGAGCCCGAGCCTGAAGGAGTACGACTTGTCGAGCGTGCGGCGCATGGGTGGCGGCGGCGCCGGCATGCCGGAGGCCGTGGGGGCGCGACTGAAGGCCGAGACGGGGCTCGATTTCCTGGAAGGCTATGGTCTTTCAGAAACGGCTCATGTGACTGGCAATCCACCCGCCGCCTTCAAGCGCCAGTGCCTGGGCGTGCCCCTCTTTGACAGCGACGTGCGCATCGTGGATCCGGAGACGCAGGCAGAGCTGGCGCCCGGCGAAGTCGGCGAAATCGTCATGGCCGGCCCGCAAGTATTCACCGGCTACTGGCGCGACGAGGCCGCGTCACGCGCTGCCGAGATGCACATCGATGGCAAGCGCTTCGTGCGCAGTGGAGACCTCGGCCAGCGCGACGAAGGGGGCTACTTCTTCCTCGTCGATCGGTTGAAGCGCATGGTCAATGCTTCCGGCTACAAGGTCTGGCCCTCGGAAGTCGAGTCGCTACTGCATGCACATCCGGACGTTGCCGAAGCCTGCGTCATCGCTGCCCCCGATGCGTACCGCGGCGAGACCGTCAAGGCCGTCATCGTTCTGCGCGAAGCCGCGCGCGGCCGCGTGAGCGCGGACGACATCATCGAATGGTCACGCGGCCAGATGGCTGCCTACAAGTATCCGCGGCTGGTGGAGTTCGTCGACGCGCTGCCGCGCTCTGCCACCGGAAAGATCGCCTGGCGCGAGCTGCAGGAGCGCGAACGCGCGCGACCTCCCACCGCCACCCCCCAATCCAACTGAGGAACCTCCCCATGCAACCCATCGTTTCCCTGCAAGACCGCACCGTCGTCGTGACCGGCGCCGGCCAAGGCATCGGCAAGACTATCTGTGAACTCACCGTTGCGCTCGGCGGCAACGTCGTCGCGATCGATATGAATGGCGAGACGCTCGCCGAAGGCATGCGCGGCCTGCCGGCCGAGCGCGTGCTGCAGGTCCAGGGCAATGTCACCGACGCCGAACTGGCGACGCGCGCCGTCGGATCCGCCGTCGCCCGATTCGGCGCCGTGCACGGCCTGGTTAACAACGCCGGCATCACGCGCCCTGCGATGATCGAGAAGATGACCGCCGAGCAATGGCAGTCGGTCATCGACGTGCACATGACGGGAAGCTTCTACTGGACGCAGGCCGTGGGCCGCCACATGATCGCTCGTTCCAAGGCTGGGGACACCGCCGGTGGCTCGATTCTCTACGTGTCTTCCGACGCCGGCCGCAAGGGCTCGATCGGCCAGATCAACTATTCCGCCGCCAAGGCCGGCATGCTGGCCATGGCGATGACCGCAGCACGCGAATGGGCCCGCTACGGCATTCGTGCGAACGCCATCTGCTTCGGCGTGGTGGAAACGCCCATGACGGAAGTCGTGCGTGGCGAGAAGTTCAAGGACGGCATGCTGGCCCAGATCCCGATGAACCGGTGGTCGACGACCGAGGAAGTGGTGAAGTCTGTATGCTTCCTGCTCTCCGATGCGTCCTCCTACACCACGGGTCAGTCGCTAGCGGTGAACGGCGGCTTCCACATCAGCATCTGACTATGCTCGACTACGGCAAGACCCGAGCGTTCGACTCGGGCCCGGTGCGGCAGGCCTACGCTGCGCGCGACACCATGCTCTATGCGCTGGGCCTCGGCTGCGGAGCCGATCCGCTGGATGCCGCGCAACTGCGCTTCGTCTATGAGAAGGAATTGCTGGCGCTGCCAACCATGGCGGCGGTGCTTGCATCGCCCGGCTTCTGGATGCGCGACCGTGCCGAGCTGGGCATCGACGCGATGAAGATCGTGCATGGCGAGCAGTCGCTGCGGATGCATGAGGCCCTCCCGCCAGCCGGGATCGTGCTCGGCCAGACGCGCGTGACGAGGGTCGTCGACAAGGGCGCCGGCAAGGGAGCGATCATCCACGCGGAGAAGGAGCTTACCGACGAGGCCACGGGCCGCCTCCTGGCGACGGTGGAGAGCGTCTACTTCTGCCGGGGCGATGGTGGCTTCTCACAGGCGGATGGCCAAAGCGATTCACCTACTGAAGCGCTGCCTGCCACACCCGAAGACGCCCCGGAAGTGACGTTGGACCTGGTGACGCGGCCGGAGCAGGCGCTGGTCTACCGGCTCTCCGGCGACATCAACCCGCTCCATGCCGACCCGGCGATGGCTGCCAAGCTCGGCTTCCCGCGACCGATCCTGCACGGACTGGCAACGTGGGGCATCGCGGGTCGCGCACTCATCGCCGCATTTGCCGGCAACGATCCGGCCCGCCTGACTGGGCTGCGTGCCCGCTTCTCGGCACCCGTGCTGCCCGGCGACACGCTGCGGTTGGAAGCCTGGAAACGCCCCGAGGGCGCCGCCTTCCGCCTGCGCGCGGTGGAGCGCGACCTGCTGGTGCTGACGCACGGCGTGGCCGTGCTCTGAACTCCGAACGTTGGCAGTTGGCATTCCGTAGGCTGGGGCACCGCCCCAGCTTCGTTTCAGGCAGAGCCGGGGCGTTGCCCCGGCCTACGCCATCGAGGCCAGCCGCGCGGCTTGCGCGTCCGCGTCACCGAAGAGCTGGTCGATCAGCGTGACCCTGCGCAGGTAGTGGCCCACCGCGTATTCCTCGGTCATGCCGATGCCGCCATGCAACTGGATCGCTGCATGGCAAAGGCTGCGGCCATGGCGGCCGACCATCAGCTTGGCGCGCGCAAGGTCGGCCCGCGTGTCTGCGGAGGACTCGGCGCTTGCGGCCACGGCCGCCACCATCGCCATGCTGCGGCACATCTCCAGGCTCACGAACATCTCCGCGACGCGGTGCCGCAACGCCTGGTTCTCACCGATCGTGCGGCCGAACTGCTTGCGGGTGCGGATGTAATCGGTCGTCAATGCGAATGCCGCCTCCATCGCGCCGAGTGCATCGGCGCAGACTGCCGCGATGCCCATGGCTTGCGTGCGCTCGACGGCAGCAATAGCTTCGGCGTCGGTGCAAAGAAGGTCCGCGTGGACGCCATCGAAAAGGATTTCCGCAGCGGGGCTGTCATCCACTAGGCGGTGCGCAGTGAGTTGAGTCCCCTTGGCTGCGGTGTCGACCAGGAAGAGAGCGAGGCCTTCGGGGCCTGATGCTTCACCTTTGGTGCGTGCGGTCACGACCAAGCGCTGTGCCACGGCGCCGTGCAACACGTTGCACTTGTGGCCACTCAGCCGCCAGCCTTCGCCATCCCGCTGGGCCGCGGTTTCGACCCAGAGCGGCGCATGGCGTGCACCAGGCTCGTCGTGAGCCCACGCCAATAGGAGCTCGCCGGCGGAGGCGGATGGCAGCAACGCATCGCGCACCCCTGCCGGCGCGGCTGTCAGTGCGGTGCTGGCAAGCACGGAACTCGCGAGAAAGGGTTCCAGGCTGAGTGTGCGGCCGAGTTCGGGCATCACGGCCAACAAGTCCACGGCGTTGCCGCCAAAGCCCTCGTGCGCTTCCGGCACCAGAAGGCTGCAGGCCCCGAGGTTGCCGAGCTCCTTCCACACGTCCGGGCTCCAGCCTTCCGCTCCGGCCGCGATGGCGCGCCGCTGCTCGAAGCCGTAGTGCCTGCCAAGCAGGCGGGCAACGCTGTCTTGCAGCGCCTTCTGTTCCGCGTTCAGTTCGAATTGCATGAGGGTCAGCCCAGGAGTGTCTTGGCGAGGATGTCCTTCTGGATCTCGCTGGTGCCACCGTAGATGCTGGCAGCGCGGCTGTAGAAGTAGCGCATCCCGAGCGGGCCGGCCCAGTGGGCGGCCTCCTCGCCGTCGTGATCGCGGCGGCGCAACGCTGCCGGCCCGGCGATGCGCTGCAGCAGCTGCGCGATCTCCTGCTGCATCTCGACACCCTTGAGTTTGAGCACTGACGCGAACCCCGGCGTTTTCTGCGCGATGTCGGGTGCAAGGAGGAAGCGCCAGTTGGTCACCTCCAACGCGCGGATCTCCGCGTCGAGCACGGCGATCTCGGACGCCAGCTTGGGATCTTCCAGCAGCGGACGTCCACCTTGCCGTAGCTCGCGCGCCAGTTCGCGGGCGTAGTCCAGCCGCTCGCGGCACAGGCCCACGTTGGCGATGCCCGTGCGCTCGTTGACGAGGAGGAACTTGGCGCAGTCCCAGCCTCGGCCTTCCTCGCCCACCAGGTTCTCGACGGGCACGCGAACTTCGTCGAAGAACACTTCATTGAGGTGGTGCTGGCCGTCGATGGAGGTGATAGGGCGGACGGTAATGCCGGGGCTGCGCAGGTCGATCAGCAGGAACGAGATCCCCTCCTGCTTCTTTGAGCCGGATTCAGTTCGCACGAGGGCGAAAACCCAGTCCGCCAGGTGCGCAGTGGTCGTCCAGATCTTCTGCCCGTTCACGACGTAGTGGTCGCCGTCGCGTCGTGCCTGCGTGCGTAGGGAGGCCAGGTCGGATCCTGAGCCTGGCTCCGAAAAGCCCTGACAGAACCAGATGTCCAGGTTCGCGAGCTTCGGCATGAAATGGGCCTTCTGCTGCGGGGTGCCGAACTTGAGCAGCACGGGCCCCAGCATGCCCACGTTGAACACCTGCGGCAGGGGTGCCGGCGCGCGGAACAGCTCATCGATCAGGATCAGCCGCTCCAAGGGGCCCATGTCGCAGCCCCCATATTCGCGCGGCCAGTGCGGTGCAGCCCAACCTTTTTCGTTGAGGATGCGTTGCCACCGCACCGTGTCGTTCTTGCGCGGCGGGTGGCCCAGCCGAAGCCGCTCGCGGATGTCGGCCGGCAGGCGCTCGCGGATGAACTCGCGCACGTCCTGCCGGAAGGCCGCCTGAGCGGGGGAAAGGGAGAGGTCCATTCCTGGGATAATATCCTAATCAAATCAATGGATCAACCAATGACCGATGAAAAAACTCCTGGGAACGTGGGCCGCAGCGGGCCGCTAGCCGGCCTGAAGGTCGTCGAAATGGCCGGAATCGGACCGGGTCCGTTCGCGTGCATGGTCCTGGCGGACCACGGCGCGGAGGTCATCCGGGTCGACCGCATCCCCCGGGCCGATCCGTCGGAGTTCGCAAAGACCGCTAACCGGCCCAGCATCGTCGACCGGGGCCGCAGTTCGATCGCTGTCAACATGAAGGACCCGCGCGGGGTCGCCCTAGCATTGGACTTGATCGCGACGGCCGATGTGCTGGTCGAAGGCTATCGTCCGGGCGTCATGGAACGATTGGGACTGGGTCCGGCCGAATGCCTGCAACGGAACGCTCGCCTGGTCTACGGGCGGATGACAGGCTGGGGACAGTCGGGCCCCCTGGCCCAGACCGCGGGCCACGACATCAACTACATCGCCCTCACGGGCGCCCTGCATGCGATGGGGCCGGCCGACCGTCCGCCATCTCCGCCCCTGAATCTTGTCGGTGACTATGGCGGCGGCGGCATGTTGCTCGCGTTCGGTGTGCTGGCGGCCGTGCTCGAAGCTCGCAGCTCTGGCCATGGCCAAGTGGTCGATGCCGCAATGAGCGATGGCGCCGCGCTGCTCATGGCGCCGATCTACGGGATGTTGGCGCGCGGAGCGTGGACCGACGCGCGCGAGCAGAACTTCCTCGATGGCGCAGCGCACTTTTACGGCACCTATCGCTGTTCGGATGGCGGCTATCTCGCCGTCGGCCCGATCGAGCCGCAGTTCTACCGCCTGTTGCTCGAACTCTGTGAAGTCAGGGATAGCGATTTCAGTGCGCAATGGGACCGCGCGCGATGGACAGGCCTGCGCAAGAAGCTGGAGGGTGTCTTCGCCTCACGTACGCGCGATCAATGGAGTGCGTTGCTGGAGGGGACGGATGCCTGTGTCGCACCTGTCCTCAGCATGCAGGAAGCGCCGCTGCATCCGCACAACCAGGCCAGAAGGACCTTCGATTCAAGTCGGGGAGCCTGGGAGCCCGCGCCCGCACCACGTTTTGAGCGAACTCCCAGCAGCTTGCCACCACCCGCCCCCGACCTCGGCGGTCAGTCGCGCGCAATCCTGCGCGGGCTCGGTCATGAAGACTCCGCTATCGATGGATTGCTCGCCGCCGGCGTGATCCATACATAGCTGGACGAGCGACAGGAGGCCGGCAAATTGGATTCCTCGGCGGCGGAAACATGGCGCAGGGCATGATCCGCCGCCTTCTCGCATCCGGCCATCACGTCTGCGTTTACAACAGAACGCCAGCCAAATTGCAGGGCTTGGTCGAACTCGGCGCGCACATCGCCAGCACGCCGCGTGAGGCCGCGACGGGTGCGGACGCGGTGATCTCCATGGTTGGAGATGACGCAGCCGCGGAGGCTGTCTGGCTGGGGGAGACGGGCGCGCTAGTCGCCCCGAAGAAGGCGGGTGCCTTGGCGATCGAATGCTCCACGCTGTCGCACGAGTGGGTCACTTGGTTCGGGCGGAGGGCGATGGGAAATGAGTACCGCCCGATCGACTGCCCTGTGACAGGCTTGCCTTCTGCAGCCGCGCGCGGCGAGCTTCGCCTCCTTGTAGGGGCCGCGGAGGATGTTCTTGCTGCGGCCCGGCCGATCCTTGAGCCCATGAGTTGCGACATCGTCTGGTTCGGCGAGCATGGAGCCGGGACAAGGTTTAAGTTGATTCTCAACATGATGGGAGCGGTTCAGATCGCAGGCGCCGCCGAAGCGATGGCGATGGCCAAAGCGGCCAACCTCGATCTGGCAAAGGTTCTGCACGTGATTTCGAACGGTGTAGCGGGAGCGCCTCAGGTCGTACGAGTGGTGAAAAACATGGTTGCCGAGGACCACAAGCACAACATCACGTTCTCGGCGAACTGGCGCCTCAAGGATGTCCGTTATGGAGTGAAGCTGGCAAGAGATCTCAAGAGCAACACCCCACTTGGCGATGCTGTCCAGATGATGTTCGAGAGACTGCAGCACCTGGGCCTGGGTGACCAGAACGAAAGCGCGATCGTCAAGGTGTACGGGAACGAGTCGGACTGAGATGTCGTCCTAGTGCTCGCTTTGTGAGTAGGGGTGTGACCGCGCGTATGGAGGAGAAATCATGAAGGTCATGGTCCCCGTGAAGCGGGTGGTCGACTACAACGTGAAAGTCCGGGTCAAGTCGGACAACACGGGTGTGGACATCGCCAACGTGAAGATGTCGATGAACCCCTTCGACGAGATCGCCGTCGAAGAGGCTGTGCGCCTGAAGGAAAAGGGCGTGGCCACCGAGGTCATCGCCGTCTCCTGCGGCGTGGCCCAGTGCCAGGAGACGCTGCGCACGGCCATGGCCATCGGCGCCGATCGCGCCATCCTGGTGGAAACCACCGAGGAACTGCAGCCCCTGGCCGTGGCCAAGCTGCTCAAGGCCCTGGTCGACAAGGAACAGCCCGGCCTCATCATCCTGGGCAAGCAGGCGATCGACGACGACGCCAACCAGACGGGCCAGATGCTGGCGGCGCTGGCCGACCTGCCGCAAGCCACCTTCGCCTCGAAAGTGGAAGTGGCCGACGGCAAGGCCAAGGTCACGCGTGAAGTCGACGGCGGCCTGGAGACGCTCTCGATCTCCATTCCCGCGGTGATCACCACCGACCTGCGCCTGAACGAGCCGCGCTACGTCACGCTGCCCAACATCATGAAGGCGAAGAAGAAGCAGCTGGACACCGTCAAGCCCGAGGACCTGGGCGTGGACGTCAAGCCGCGCCTGAAGACGCTGAAGGTGACCGAGCCACCCAAGCGTTCGGCCGGCGTGAAGGTGCCTGATGTCGCGACCCTGGTGCAGAAACTCAAGACCGAAGCGAAGGTGATCTGAGATGGCTTCCCTCGTCATTGCCGAACACGACAACGCGAGCATCAAGCCCGCCACCCTCAACACCGTGACGGCCGCTGCGAAGTGCGGTGGCGACGTCCACGTGCTCGTGGCCGGCGCCAACGCCGGCGAAGCCGCCAAGGCCGCTGCGCAGATCGCCGGCGTGGCCAAGGTGATCCACGCCGACGGCGAGCAATTCGCCCACGGCCTGGCCGAGAACGTGGCCGCCCAGGTGCTGGCCCTCGCCCCGAACTACAGCCACATCCTGTTCCCGGCCACCGCCGGCGGCAAGAACGTCGCACCGCGCGTGGCCGCGAAGCTGGACGTGGCGCAGATCAGCGACATCACCAAGGTCGACAGCGCCGACACCTTCGAGCGGCCGATCTACGCCGGCAATGCGATCGCGACTGTGCAGAGCACCGACGCCACCAAGGTGATCACCGTGCGCACGACCGGCTTCGACCCGGCCGCGGCCACCGGAGGCAGCGCCGCAGTTGAGACCACGAGCGGCGTGGGCGATTCCGGCAAGAGCAGCTTCCTGGGCTCCGAGATCGCCAAGAGCGACCGCCCCGAACTGACCGCAGCGAAGATCATCGTTTCGGGCGGCCGCGCCATGGGCTCCAGCGAGAAGTTCAACGAAGTGCTGACGCCCCTGGCCGACAAGCTGGGCGCCGCGCTCGGCGCTTCGCGCGCCGCGGTGGACGCCGGCTACGCGCCCAACGACTGGCAGGTCGGCCAGACCGGCAAGATCGTCGCGCCGCAGCTGTACATCGCGTGCGGCATCTCGGGTGCGATCCAGCATTTGGCCGGCATGAAGGATTCCAAGGTGATCGTGGCGATCAACAAGGATCCGGAAGCGCCGATCTTCAGCGTGGCCGACTACGCACTGGAGGCCGACCTGTTCACGGCGGTGCCGGAGATCGCTGAGTTGTTGGAGGTCTAGCCGGATCAGCTGCCTTGGTTCGGCAGTGATCAGATAGCGATGGCTGCTTTGGGTCTATTGTGTTGAAGAACTCGCTCGGGCGGCACGAGCGATTCGGCGCGGAGCGAGAAGGCAGCGATCGAACGATCGAATCAACTGGTTCTGATGCTGCGCGCGGTCCTTCCGCGCACTT
>JBFWUB010000040.1:0-23895 GCA_050247515.1 Ramlibacter sp.
ACTGATCCAACAGCGAATCCGCATCAGCCTAAACTTTGATCGTCCCTCAGGCCCGGTGTTGGGGAATAACTAAACCAGAAAAGGTAAAGAACGTAGCTGGTGCTTATCCACCACAAACGAATCCATGGTGTCAATCGTTTACTCTGACCGTGCAGCTCTGTTGCCCAGACTACTAGCCACGATACGCTGATCAACACGCATCATTGCGGCCAGCTCGGTGCGCCATGCTTCTCCAAACTCGCAGCCGGCATACTCGTCGAAGTAAGGGCCCCCTGAAGTGAAGTGCACGTTTGATACAGTAGCATCCGGTGATTCATACCCGACTAAATGATTCCATTGCGCAGGTAACTCGCCGATTTTCGACTCATGATCAAGCCACTTGAACTGATGTAACTCGAGCCCACTGGCCGTATTCACATACTCCGGCGTTAGTCTTCTACACATGGAGTTGTTGAACAGCAACACACTTGACCAGTTCTTCTTGGCATACGGCGACTGCGGCGCACCTAGAAACTTTACGGTCTCAATAGGTTGATGGTCATGTTTCACGCACATTACAGAATATCGATCATCGCGCAATGCCCAAAGCTTGGCGATATCGTCCCGGACTAGCATGTCGCAATCCATGAACAAGGACCAGCCTTCGTAGTCGCTGAGATACGGCGTAAGAAAGCGCGAAAATGAGAAGTCGGTTGACTGCAGCGGGCTCGCTTCACGCCACATGAGTTTGCCAAGGTTGCGCAGCGCTAAGGGTACAAAGCTGACAGGTTCGCTGGACCGCGCCAAAATACTATGAGTAAGTACGTGCCAAGCGACAGTTTCCCGCTCGTCAAAACCGATAAAAATGCGGATCATTGAAAGGTTTCCACAGGTTGCTTGAGCGGAAAATCCGAGAATAGCTGCCGATAGTAGTCGTCGCGCAGGACGCTAACCAGGATCGCAAGGTCCAGAATATTGCAGCTTAACAGGAACAACTCTGGCCAGCGGCGCCACACATCGGCGCTCCAAAGCAGCCAAACTGTAGCGCCCAAGTGCGCCAATACGGCGCCCGCAACAAAAATGCGCGCATTTCGCCAGACCCAGCGGCACAGCTTCCCAGCTTCGGGGCGTCGGCGAGCGGCTGCAACCACCAGCACGACGGCCGGTATTTCAAGCAGGAGGAAGTACCATGAAAATCCGTCACCCAGAATCCTGACCACATCCGGCGCCCGTCGTGCTGATGCAAACACGACCGCAACAAGAATCCAATAGCGGCACAGAAGCGCAAGGGCAAACCACAAGACTGGGGGGGTGCGAAGCACCCCGTGCTTGTCCACATCCAACAGGCGGTCGTCTATGAAGGCCATGCGATATCTTAGTTCACGGAAACCGTCCCTTTGTCGCCCTCTGCTGCAATCATGAATGCGGTTGTTCGTTCCCTTGCGTGTGCCCTGCTCGCTCTGCCCTGGGTGTACCCGTTTGCCTCTGGCCCGTCCCCATCTGTCGAGCCTTGGCTTGTGACGCTGGGTGCAACAGGCTTGCTGCTGGCGTTGCTGCGCATGCACGCCAGCCTTTTCGAAAGCATGCCGGCGGTCGTTGCATCGGCATGGGTGTGCGCGGCAATGGTCAGCGCAGTCATGGCTTTGCTTCAATATTTTGGCCAAGCGCAGCAGCTTTCACCCTGGGTCCCCGGATCGCCCGTCGGCAATGCCTACGCCGCATTGCGCCAGCGCAATCAGTTCGCCACGCTGACCCTGATCGGGCAGATTGCCCTGTTGACGGGTGTGAGCCAGGGCGAGCGGTGGCGCTACGCCATTCCTGCCATGCTGCTACTGGCTGCTGGGAATGCCGCATCGGCTTCTCGCACCGGCGCGTTGGGCCTTGTTCTGCTGTGTCTGGCGCCCCTTGCGTGGCCATCATTGCGTCGCCGCCGCGTGGCACTTTGCCTGTTGGCGGGCGTCGGAGGCTACATGCTTTCAGCAGCAGTCTTGCCTGCCATGCTCGCACAATGGCAAGGTGTAATCGCTACAACCGTCTTTGACCGGATCACAGCAAGCTCTGGCTGTGGCAGCCGCACCGTCCTCTGGTCCAACGTCGTTGACCTGGTCGCGCTCAAGCCTTGGTTGGGCTGGGGCTGGGGCGAGCTGGACTATGCCCACTACGCCACGCTGTACCCCGGCCGGCGCTTTTGCGACATCCTTGATAATGCCCACTTGTTGCCACTGCACATTGCAGTAGAGCTTGGGGTGCCTGCGGCCTTGCTGGTAACAGTCGCCCTGATGGGGCTGGTTGTCGCAAATGCGCCGTGGCGGGAATTACGGCCACACCGGCAGATGGCGTGGATGGTGCTGGCGGTCATCTTGCTGCATAGCCTGCTGGAGTACCCGCTGTGGTACGGACCATTTTGCCTTGCAGTGGCAGCAAGCGTCGCCGTGCTCTGCCAATCCAAGGGTAGCGCCCAGCAAGCCCGGAGGTCAGATTGGGAGGGCAAAGCGCTGAGCACAGCCGCAGCAGCACTGGTAGGCGTCGCCCTGTTTGCGGGTTGGGATTACTGGCGTGTCAGCCAGGTCTACCTGCCGCCGCAGGAGCGCAGCCCGGCATACCGCGACGATCCACTTTCGAAAGCACGCAACTCCTGGCTCTTTGGCGATCAGGTCGCCTTCGCCGAGCTCACAACCACACAGCTCACACGCCACAACGCGTCGCACATCGCGGACCTCGCCCGGCGGCTCATCCACTACTCACCGGAGCCGCGCGTCATCAGGGCACTGATTGACAGCCTGACCTTGTTGGGGCGCGACGATGAGGCATTGGTACACTTGGCGCGTTTTCGGGCGGCGTTTCCGGCCGAATACGCCGAATGGCGTGCCAACCGGCGTGTTCAACCGCTGCTGCTTGCTCCGTCTATCCAGCGTTGAAGCTTCCGGACTCGCCGCCGTGCTTCTCGAGCAATCGCACACCGGTGATGGTCATGCCCCGGTCGACGGCCTTGCACATGTCATAGATGGTCAGCAAGCCGATCTGCACTGCAGCAAGAGCCTCCATCTCCACGCCCGTGGGCCCTACGGTTTCAACGGTGGCAGTGCACGAAACGAATGGCCCCTGCGCATGTACCGAGAACTCAATGGCCACTCGTGTCAGTGCCAGCGGATGGCACAGCGGGATCAGATCGCTGGTCTTTTTGGCCCCCTGGATAGCTGCAATGCGCGCAATGCCTAGGACGTCACCCTTCTTGACGGTGCCGTTTTCGATCAGTGCCAGCGTCGACGCCAGCATGTCAATGCGTCCCGTCGCCACGGCAATGCGATGTGTGGTGGCCTTGGCCCCTACGTCCACCATATGGGCTTGACCCTGCGCGTCAAAGTGCGTAAGTGCGTTCATGGGAAAGGGCTGGTAAAAAGCCGTTTACAAACTATTCATCTCTATGGGGGATCATACGACCATGCTCAACTGGAAAAGTCGCCTGAATGCTGCCGGGATTCATTTGGGCCTCAGTCTGGCGATCGCCGTGCTGGCAGCGATCTTGGTGTTTGGACTTTGGTACCCCTATCCTTATCGCGAAATCTCGGGTGGCCGTGAACTGTTCCTGATTGTGGTGACCGTTGACGTGATTCTGGGGCCGCTGATCACATTGACCATCTTTAATCGAGCCAAGCCGGTAAAGGAATTGCGGCGTGATCTGGTGGTCGTGGCGCTTGTCCAGCTCGCAGGGCTGGGCTATGGGCTGTGGACGGTGTCGCTTGCTCGGCCGGCACATCTGGTTTTTGAATTTGACCGCTTCCGGGTGGTTCATATTGTGGACATCCCGATCGACTTGATGGACAAAGCGCCTTCTGGGATTGACGCAATTCCGTTGGGCGGACCGACTCTGCTGGCCGTGCGTCCTTTCAAAAATGACAAGGAGAAGTTCGACGCCACGATGCTTGCGCTGAAGGGTATTGCTTTGAGTGCGCGCCCGGACCTTTGGCAACCTTATGACGATGCCCGCCCAGCCGTGCTCAAGGCGGGTAAACCGATCGCCGATCTCGAAGTGAGGCACCCGTCACGCGCTGGCGAAATTGCCCAGATGTTGCGGGACCAGCGGCTTACGCCGGGCACGACGCTCTGGGTGCCAATGGTCGCTCGCAAGCTGCTCTGGACGGTACTAATTGATGCCACAACCGCCGAGGTGGTGGGCTTCCTGCCGTTGGATTCGTTTTGAGAACCCAGGCCCGAACCCCCTGGGCGCGGCGTACTGCGCGCGTGCTGGTTGCGGTCATGTTGGTTGCGTGCGCCGTGGCTGCGCCAGCCCACGCCCAGCTCCCCACCCTCGGCGACGGCAGCGAGATGTCCTCCAGCGCCGAGCGAAAACTGGGTGAGCGAATCGCGCGCGAGCTGTACCGTGACCCCGACTACATTGACGACCCGGTGCTGGTGGAGTATGTGCAGAACATCTGGCAGCCGCTGCTGGCGGCCGCGCGCCAGCGCGGCGAACTCAGCGCCGAGCTGGACCAGCGCTTTGCCTGGGAGATATTCCTGGGCAAAGACCGCAGCATCAATGCCTTTGCGCTGCCGGGCGGCTACCTGGGGCTGCATCTGGGGCTGGTGGCGGCGGTGGCCAACCGCGACGAGTTGGCGTCGGTGCTGGCCCACGAGCTCAGCCACGTCACCCAGCGCCATATTTCGCGGCTGATGACGCAGCAAAACCGCCAGACGCCCTGGGTCATCGGTGCCATGATCCTGGGCGCCATCGCCGCCAGCAAGAACCCTGACGCCGCCAACGCGGTGGTTGCGGGCGGACAGGCGCTGGCCCTGCAGAACCAGCTCAATTTCTCGCGTGACATGGAACGCGAGGCGGACCGCATCGGCTACGGCGTGATGGTGCAGGCGGGATTCGAGCCGCTGGGCTTTGTCACAATGTTTGACAAGCTGCAGCAGGCCTCGCGGCTGAACGATAACGGAGCCTTTCCCTACCTGCGCAGCCACCCCATGACCACCGAACGCATAGCCGACATGCAGGCGCGCCAGCAACTGGCCGGGCGCGGTGTGTCGCCCGCGGCGCCTTCGCTGGAACATGTGTTGGTTGCCGCGCGCGCGCGCGTGCTGTCGCAGGGCGCCGTCGATGCCTTGCGCGCGCGCATCGCCGAGGCGCAGGCCGCGACATTGGTCCAGCAGGGCCCGGCGCGTCAGGCGGCCGCGCTGTACGCCGCGTCTCTGGCAAGCCTCAAGCTGCGCGACCCGGCACAGGCCGAGCGCTTCGCGGTGGCCCTGCGATTGCTGGTGCAAGGGGAGGCCGCGGCTGCGCGTCTGGCGCGGCTGCTGCTGGCTGAAATTGTGTTGGCTGGCCCCGATGCCGGGCGGGCGACCACGCTCGTGTCCGCGACCGATGGCGGCCGCCCAGCCGTGCTGCTGGGCGCGCAGGCCGCCCTGCGTGCCGGCCAGCCCTCCGATGCCGCGCAGCGCCTGCAGACCTGGGTGGCGTTGCATCCGCGCGATGGCACGGCGTGGCAACTGCTGGCTCAAGCCCATGGCGCGCAGGGGCAAGGTGTTCGCGCGATCCGCGCCGAAGCCGAGGCCCAGGTAGCGTGGCTTGACTACGCCGCCGCCATGGACCGCTTCAAGGCCGCGCAGGAACTGGTGCGCAGGCTGTCGCGTGAAGGCGCCCTGGGCAGCGACCACATCGAGGCGTCCATCATCGACACCCGGGCGCGTCAGGTGGAATCACTTCTTCGGGAACAGGCTCTCGAGCGCTGAATCGATCACGATGCCCAGCACCGAATAAATCAGCGAGCCAACGAGGGCGCCAACAAAGCCGCTGACCTGAAAGCCGTCGAGCACATAGGCGGCGGCCCAGAACATCAGGGCATTGATGACGAACAGGAACAGGCCCAGCGTCACCACGGTGACCGGCAGTGTGAGCACAACCAGCACCGGGCGCAGCACGATGTTGAACAGGCCGATCACAAACGCCGCCACAAGCGCAGCCGTGAAGCTGCTGACCTGGACGCCGGAATAGAGGTAAGCCACCAGCAGCAACGCTGCGGCGCTGAGCAGCCATTTGATGATGAGTTTCATGGCGGCAAAGCATAGCACCGCGGCCGCCCGGGCCGGGCACTTGGCTGGGCGTGCTTATTCCACGCCCAACAGGAGCATGGCGCCCATGCCCAGCACGGCGCCGGGGAAATCCCAGCGCCTGTTCTTTGCCGGCACTGGGTCGACCACTTGCGGCGATGGCTCAGTGCCGAATTTGGGACGCCGGGCGTCCAGCACGCGGGACGTGCCGTGCTCCGCCTTGAGCTGGTCCGTCAATTCGGGCAACGGGCCCTTGGCCAGCACCACCGTCACGAGATCGCCTGACGCCTGCAGGCCCGGGACGACCTGCGCAAAAAGCTTGTCCGCCCACTTGGCGCGCCAGTTCTCGCGCGCGCTGTGGCTGACCCATTTGCTGATGCGATGCGTCATGCGCGGCGCGCAGGCCACCAGCACCCAGTGGGTGCGCGGGGCGCCGCCGAGCCCGCCGCGCGTCATGGGGGCCAGCTGTTGTTGCGCGTGGGCGCCGTCGTCCACATACACAATGATCTTTTCCATGATGGTTCCTTCGCAAGCGGGTTGGACAAAAGTCAAGCTGACGCCGTCGGGTGGCTCAGGCTGCCTGGCCTTCCTGATTGGCTGAGGCGGCGCGGCGGTTGCGCAGCCAGCCCGCAGCCAGAACACCGACGATGGCCAGCACACACACGCTCCAGTACGCCACCAGGTGTGCCGTGTCCGGACCCTTGAAGAACTGGGCGAGCACCTTCTCGTTCACGATCATCTTGCCGGCGGTAAACGCCAGCACGGCCGCGCCGATATACATGATGGACGGGAAGCGTTCCACCAGCTTGAGCACCAGCGTGCTGCCGAAAACCACGATGGGAATGCTGACCAGCAGACCGATAACCACCAGGTCGAACGAACCATGGGCGGCGCCGGCGACGCCCAGCACGTTGTCGATGCCCATGACCGCGTCAGCGATCACGATGGTCTTCATGGCGCCCCAGAAAGTTGTGGCGCCCGGGCCGCCATGCTCGTCGCCGCCGTCGTCATTCAGTGTCAGCTTGTAGGCGATCCACAGAAGCGCCAGCCCCCCCACCAGCATCAAGCCCGGGATCTTGAGCAGCCAGACAACGCCGATGGTCATTGCCGAGCGCACCGCGATCGCGCCGACGGTACCCCAGATGATGGCCTTTTTCTGCAGGTGCGGGGGCAGGTTGCGGGCAGCCAGCGCGATCACGATCGCGTTGTCTCCAGCCAGCACCAGGTCAATGAGAATGATGGCCAACAGGGCCGACCACCACGGGGCGGAAAGAAACTCCATGCGAAAACTCCGAGTTGTTATCGATCAACAACCCGAGCAGGCGTCGGCAAGGCTGTGTGCGGGGGTATCACAAGCGTACTTCGACCAAACCTGGCTCAGGTTCCAATCGAAGGTCTTGCTCGGCATGAAGTTATGCAGATCTGTGCCCAACAAGCCGGAAGGTGTACTTCGTAATGACGACTTGCTGATCACCATCGCTGCGATGCCCGGGCACCTCCCTGTGCGGCGACGGTGGGGAGCTACTCCCCTTCGTGGGCTGGATTAGAGCAGCCCAGGCGTTGGAAGGCAAGCGGTTGTTGCTACGCAGTTTCCGCAGTGCTCCAGGGAAATGACCTTAAAGGCGGCATGCTCATTGAATAGTACGCTATCAAAAACGAAGCGAATACAGGCGGCAACTTGCGGATTTGTCCTACAGGCCACGACGGCGCACAGGCACGACCCGTGCGCGCTATCATGCCCCTCCCCCTGCAAGACCCCCATGGCCGGAATCCACATCACTGACATCGAGGCCGCCATCAACTACTGGCGCAGCAAAAGCCCTTCGCCTGACGGCGTGACGCTGGCCGCGCCGCTGCGCGCGCTGGCAGAGGTGTATGCGCTCATGGTCTACTACCACGAGGATGAGGCCGATGAGCGCGGCTTTCCGCCCAAGGCCTATGAGGCCTGGAAAGCCTGGTATGACACCACGCCGGATACCCCCTGCATTGCCATTTGCTCCACCAGCCAGGGCGATGCCGACTGCAAGGGCTGCGGGCGTACCTTCGAAGAAGTGCAGCTGTGGCCCGAGATGAGCCCGGCGGCCAAGCGCCAGGTGTGGCGGCGCATCACCCTGCAAAGCGAAGCCTGGCGGTTCAACCGCTATGCCGAACGGGCGGTCGAAGGCCTGGCCGAGGCCGGCGGCGAAGCGCCGGCGGCTTGACGGGGCGCCATGCTGCGCCTGGCCCGTGCCCCCAACATCGCCATTGCGACCCTGTGGGTGGATATGCTGCGCGAAGCGGGCATTGCCGCGTCGATGCAACGCTACTACCTGGGCGGCGTGGCTGGTGACCTGCCGCCCGACCAGTGCCTGCCCGAGGTCTGGGTCACCCATGACGAGCAGGAGGCGCGCGCGCGTGAGCTGCTGGACGACCTCACGCACCTGCCGCAACGGCGCTGGGTGTGCGCGTGTGGCGAGACGGTGGAAGGTGGCTTCGAGCAGTGCTGGAACTGCGGGCGGCCCATGCCGGGCTGAGGCTACTTCAGCCGCGCCGGCTCGATGTCAACGGTGTTGGCGCCGTCACCCAGCATCAGCACACCCTCTTGCAGCGTGGCCTGCAACTGCATGCTGCGCTGGGCCAGCCTGGCCAGGGCTTGTGAGGCCAGGGTGGGCACGCGGAACACGCTCAGGTTCTGCGGGCGCGTGAGCTTGTTTTCAATGCCGCGCCACCAGATTTCTGCGGCGTGGTTGAAGCAATACACCATCACCTGATCGGCCTTGCCGCAGGCTTTGATGACGGGTTTGTCTTCTGGTTGGCCCACTTCAATCCACAGGCGCGTTTGTCCGGTGAAGTCGCGCAGGTACACATCGGGGTCGTCCGGGTCGGACAGGCCGGCGCCAAAGCCCAGCGTGCCGTCGCCGTTGCACACCGTCTGCAGCTGGTGGGCGTTGAAGGCCAGCGCGGCCAGCCGGATCATCATGCGTTCGTCGGTCTCGCTGGGGTGACGGGCCAGCGTGAGCGCATGGTCGGCGTAGTAGCCGTTGTCGATGTCGGCAACCTGCAGGGCCGCCTTGAAGATGGTGGATTTCAGGGCCATGGATGTTTCGCCGCCGGGCCGCCCCTAGGCGAAACGCGGCCCCCATGGGGGGCAGGGAGTGACACGTAGTGCACGACCGTGGGGGCCATTTTCTTCAGGCGCGCTTTGCCAGCTCGGCGGCCTTGCCCGTGTAGCTGGCAGGTGTCATGGCAAGCAAACGGTCTTTTTCGGTTTGGGGAATCTCCAGCGAACGGATCAGCCCGTGCAGGTCTTCGGCACGCACGGTTTTGCCGCGTGTGACCTCCTTGAGTTTTTCATACGCACCCTGCACGCCAAAGCGGCGCATCACCGTCTGGATCGGCTCGGCCAGCACTTCCCAGGCGGCGTCCAGGTCGTCGGCCAGGGCTTCCTCGTTAAGCTCCAGCTTGTTCAGGCCGGTCATCAGCGACTGGTAGGCCAGCGCCGCATAGCCCAGCGCCACCCCCATGTTGCGCAGCACGGTGCTGTCGGTCAGGTCGCGCTGCCAGCGGCTGATGGGCAGCTTCTCGCTCAGGTGGCGCAGCAGCGCATTGGCCAGGCCCAGGTTGCCTTCGGCATTTTCAAAGTCGATCGGGTTGACCTTGTGCGGCATGGTGGACGAGCCGATTTCGCCGGCCTTCAGGCGCTGCTTGAAGTACCCGAGCGAAACATAGCCCCAGACGTCGCGCGAGAAATCAATCAGGATGGTGTTGGCCCGCGCGACCGCGTCAAACAGCTCGGCCATGTAGTCGTGCGGCTCGATCTGGATGCTGTAGGGCTGGAAGGTCAGGCCCAGGCCCAGCGGCTCGGGTGTTTCAATGACCTTGCGCGAAAACGCTTCCCAGTCGAAATCGGGCCAGGCCGACAGATGGGCGTTGTAGTTGCCCACGGCGCCGTTCATCTTGGCCATGAGCGGCACGCGCGCGATGCGCTCGCGCGCCGCGCTCAGGCGGACCACCACATTGGCAATTTCCTTGCCCACGGTGGTGGGGCTGGCGGTCTGGCCATGGGTGCGGCTGAGCATGGGCACGGCCGCATGGGCATGCGCCATGTCGCGCAGCTTGGTGATCACGGCGTCCAGCGCCGGCAGGACCACGGCGTCGCGCCCGCCCTTGAGCTGCAGCGCATGGCTGGTGTTGTTGATGTCTTCGCTGGTGCAGGCAAAGTGCACGAACTCGCTGGCCGCGCGCAGCTCGGGGCGGGCTTCGAACTTGGACTTGATCCAGTACTCCACCGCTTTCACATCATGGTTGGTGGTTTTCTCGATGTCCTTGATGGCCGCTGCGTCGGCTTCCGAGAAATTCTTGACCAGACCCAGCAAGTAAGTGCGTGCTCCCGGGCTCAGGGCCTTGAACTCGCCAAAGCCCGCATCGCTCAGGCTGATGAACCAGGCGATTTCAACCTGCACGCGGCGGTGCATGTAACCCTGCTCGCTCATCAGCGGGCGCAGGTTGGCGAGCTTGCCGGCATAGCGGCCGTCCAGCGGCGACAGCGCCGCGATGGTGGAGAAAGTCATGGCCGCAATTGTAGGCGGCGCCCTTTTGCCCGCCGTGCGCCGGGCCTGTCGTGGCGTCACCACAGGCAAAGCGGCGCGTTCCCCTAAAATGAATTTCCTGCGATAACTCGAACATTCAGAGAGCCCTCCCATGAAGTTGCTAGGAGCCGTGAGCAGCCCTTACGTGCGCAAAGTGCGCGTCGTGATGGCCGAAAAAAAACTGGACTACCAGTTTGTGCCCGAAGACGTGTGGGCGGCGGATACCACCATTGGCCAGTCCAACCCGCTGGGCAAGGTGCCCTGCCTGGTGATGGAAGGCGGCGAGGCGCTGTTTGATTCGCGCGTGATCGTCGAATACCTGGACACGCTGTCGCCGGTGGGCAAGCTCATTCCCGGCATGGGCCGCGAGCGCGCCGAGGTCAAGACCTGGGAAGCCCTGGCCGATGGCGTGCTGGACGCGCTGATCCTGGCCCGGCTGGAGGCCAACTGGGCCGGCCGCACCAAGGCCCAGCGCAGCCAGGCCTGGATTGACCGTCAGATGGTCAAGGTCCACGCCAGCCTGGACGCCATGGCCAAAGGCCTGGGCGACAAGCCGTTTTGCGCCGGTATTCACCTGAGCCTGGCCGACATCGCGGTGGGTTGCGCCCTGGGCTACCTGGACTTCCGCTTCCCCGACATCGGCTGGCGCGCCTCGCACCCCAGTCTGGCCCGCCTGAACGAAAAGCTGGCGCAGCGCCCAAGCTTCGCCGACACCAAGCCGGCCTGAGGGTCTCGCCCCCACGGTCGCTCACTTCGTGTAGCTCCCTGCCCCCGGAGGGGGCCGCGTTTTGCCCGTCGGCGCGAAGCGCGGACTGCGCCGCGCAGGCGGCCCGGCGGCAAAACCTCTGCCTCAACCTTTCGCGCGGCGTTTGAGCCAGCGCATCAGGCCGCCCACAACGGGCAGCTTCTCGTACAGTTCCTCGGCCGCGTCCCAATAGTCGCGGTGGGACTGTATGCGCCCGTCCGGCGCCAGCACCAGGTGCGAGCCGCCGTGCACGACCTGTTCCACGCCCTTGTGGAAGTTCCTGAAGCCAAAGCGGAACTCCCACACCAGAAAGCACTGGTCAGCGTCCACCACCCGTCGGGTGATCACAAAGCGCGGGGCGTCCAGTGCATCAAACATGTGGCGGAAGATGCCTTCGATCTCAGCGACGCCGCGCACCTCATTGAACGGGTCCTTGAAGTACGCATCGGGGGTGTAGAAGTCACCCAGGCGGGCAAGGTCGGAGGGCCCCAGCGCCGAAAAGAAGATCTCGATACGGGCGACGGCGTCTTTCATAGGCCGGTAAAGCGGCGGACGATTGCAAAGTACATCCGGTTGGGCAGCAGCTGCAGGGTCTTCATCCAGCGCGTGAACCGCTTGGGGAAGTGGATTTCAAACCGCCCGCGCTGCCAGCCCGCCAGGATCTCCTGCGCTGCCTGTTCGGGCGTGATGAGTGCGGGCATGCGGAACTGGTTTTGCGCGGTCAGGGGTGTCTCCACAAACCCGGGGTTGACCAGGCTCACGCCGATGCCGCTGTCACGCAGGTCCACGTACAGCGTTTCGCCAAGGTTGATCAGCGCTGCCTTGGTCGGGCCGTAGGCCAGGCTCTTGGGCAGGCCGCGGTATCCCGCCACGCTGCTGACCAGGCTGATGTGGCCCGCGCGCCGCGCCAGGAAGTGGGGCAGCACGGCGTCCAGCACATGCAGCGCGCCAACGTAGTTCACCTGCTCATGGCGCAGCATTTCGTCCAGGTTGAATTCGGTGGCGCGCAGCTCGCGGTAGTAGCCAGCGCAGTACATCATGCAGTCCAGCGGCCCCTGGGCCAGGATCGCCTGTGCCGCCGTGCGCACCGCATCCCGGTCGCAGGCATCCAGCGGCAAGGCAATGGCGCCCGGGTGTTCGGCGACGAAGCTGTCCAGCGCCGCGCGGCTGCGCGCGGAGATGTACACGCGCGCGCCCTGCGCATGCAGCGCGGCCGCGGTGGCGCGCCCGATGCCGGTGGACGCACCCACCAGCCAGACGCTGCGCCCGCGCCACTGTGCCTGCGGCGGGTTGAGCGGCGCAAACCAGCCGCGCCGGGTGGGCGCGGCGCCTGGCAGGCCCGTGACATCGGGCGGACTGAAACCGGTCCTGATCATCGTTTTGTGAAGGACAGCGTCACTTCCCCCAGGTGAATGCCGAACTTGCTCATCACGGCCTTGTTGAGCATTACCCTGTCGTCCATCAGGTACATCCAGTCGTCAAACTGGACGTTCACGATGCGCCCGTCCACCGGCAGTGCCAGGGTATAGCGCCAGTTGAAGGCATTGCCGCGTTCCTGGCCCGTGGCCTCGCCCACCACGTCTTCGGCGCGCCCGGTGTAGCGCCCGCCGGCCAGTTTCTTCAGGCGCCAGATGCGCCGCTGTTTGGTGCCGTCCGAATAGGTGAAGTCCTCGTCCAGCACGCCGTCGTCGCCCTGCCAGCGGCAGTCCATGACCACGGTGAAGCGGCGCACCACCTTGCCGCTGCGGTCGGTGAACACGCCCCAGGCGTCCAGCGTGCCGTTGAAATACTGGCGCAGGTCCAGCACCGGTTTTTCGGTGGCGTAATCGTCCACCGTGGGACTGGCGCAGCCCGCCAGGGTGAGGGCGGCGGCGGGTGTGGCCGCCAGCAGAAGGCGTCGTTTCATGTGGGTGTCCCGCGTCGGATGATGGTGAAGTAAAGAGCCAGTGCGGCGCCCAGCTTGAGCACGCAGGGCAGCAGGCAATACGCCACCACCAGCGCCTGCAGGCCTTCCTCGCTGCGCGTGCCGGGTACGTAGCCAAACAGGCCGAGCAGTGGCAGGGCCAGGCCGGCAGCCAGCGCCAGGTTGAGCTTGGTGGCGAAGTTCCACCAGCCAAAGTACGCGCCCTCCGATTGCCCGCGGTCGCCCGCGTGCGCAATCACGCCGGCCAGCATGGCGCCAGGCAGGGCCAGATCGGTGCCCAGCGCCACGCCTGACAGCGCACACACCACCAGGAAGGCGGTGGTGTCGCCCGCGCCCAGCTGCGTGGCCCAGACAAACACCGACATGGCCAGCACCATGCCGGCCAGCCAGCAGTGCGCCAGGCCAAAGCGCTGCACGGCCTTGAGCCACAGCGGGATCGACAGCGCAGCACACAGGAAATAGCTGGCCAGGAAGGCGGGCTCCATCTGCGCGGGCGCCTGCAACCGGTCCTGGATGAAGAACAGTACCAGCGTTGCAGGTACCGCACTGGCAATGCCGTTGAGCATGAACACACCCAGCAGGCGGCGAAAGGCGGGGCGCGCAAACGGCAGCCAGATGTTGGCTGCCACTGCGTCGGCGCGCGGCACGGGCGCGCGTGCGCGCGACCACGCCAGCCAGCCGCCGGCCAGCAGCACCGCGAACGCCACAGCCGTCACGCCCAGGCCGGCCACGGCGGGCAGCACGGACGCTGCCAGCACCCCGACCAGGCCCAGGCCTTCGCGCCAGGACACGATGCGGCTGCGCAGCGCGGCGTCGCCGCCCAGCATGGCGCCCCAGGACTGGTGGGCCACGCTCAGCGCGCTGTAGGCCGCGTAGGTCAGCACCAGCATCAGCGTGGCCCACAGCACCAGCGCGCCGGGCGCACGCGTAGGCGGGAAAAACAGCAGCGAAAAACCCGCGGCCAGCACCAGCGCGGCCACCGCGCCGAAGGCCAGCACGGTGCGGGTGGAGCGGGCGAACAGCCGGTCGGTCGCGCGGCCAATCAGCGGGTCGATGAAGGCGTCAAACAGCCGCGCGCCCAGCAGGATGGCACCCAGCGTGGCCAGCGGCACGCCGAATTCGCGCGCGTAGTGGTTGGGCAGCACCACATACAGCGGCAGCGCCACAAACGCCAGGGGCAGGCCCAGCAGACCATAGGCCATGCCGTCGCGCCAGGAAAAGGCGGCCAGTGTCACTGCGTGGCCCCCGCCAGCAGCTGTTCGCGCATGGCGGGCTCGGACGTGCGCGGCGACAGCCAGATGCCCATGAACACCCGGGCAAAGTCAGGGTCGCGCACTTCGCCCGCGGGTTTGTCGTTGTAAAGGAAGGCCACGCCCGCGCCGGGCCGGTAGATGCCGGTCAGGCGGTCGCCCTTTTTGACATTGGGGAACAGACGCGTCATCTCGGCCAGCCAGCGGCGGCCCTGCTCGGCGCTGAAGGCTTCCACGCCCTGCATCTCCTTGAGTGAACGCCGGGCTATGTCGGCACCGTCAAAGTCACGCAGGTAGGCCAGCTCCAGCGCGAAAGCGTGCGCGGCGTAGTTGTCGCGCACGAAGCCCTCGGCCGTCCACAGTCGCGCGTCGTACACCTGGAAGCCGAACACGCTCAGCCGGGCCGAGCCGGTCAGCTGGGCGGCGGCCAGCGCAGCGGGCTGGGCGTGGGCAGCAGCGCCTGCCAGCACGCAGGCAGCCAGCCCCAGCGCGCTCAGCGCTTTTGCAGCGTGTACTGCACCACGTCGATATTGGCCATCGCGAAGGCCGCTTCGCAGTAGGCGAGGTAGAACTCCCATATGCGGATGAACCTTTCATCAAAACCGAGTTGCAGGACCTGGCTTCTGGCGGCCAGGAAGGAGTCGCGCCAGCGCCGCAGCGTTTCCGCGTAGTCGGCGCCAAAGGCGAATTCATCCACCACAGTGAGCCCCGCGGCGTTCGCATGGGCGCGGAATTCACGCGGGCAGGGCAGGCAGCCACCCGGAAAGATGTATTGCTGGATGAAGTCGGTCGAGGCGATGTAGCGCTCAAACAGCGCGTCGTCGATCACGATGCTCTGCACGCAGGCACGAGCGCCGGGCTTGAGCAGGCGCGACACGCTCTGGAAGTAGGTGGGCCAGTATTCGCGGCCCACGGCCTCGACCATCTCGATGGAACAGATGGCGTCGTAGGGACCGTCCTGGATGTCGCGGTAGTCCTGCAGCCGCAGATCCGCGCGCTCTTGCGCGCCCACGCGCGCCATGCGCTCGCGCGCAAATGCCAGCTGCTCGGTGGACAGCGTCACGCCCGTGAGGCTGGCGCCGAATTCGGTCGTGGCCATCTCGGCCAGCGCACCCCAGCCGCAGCCGATCTCCAGCACGCGGTGGCCCGGCTGCACACCGGCCATGCGCAGCGCGCGGCGCACCTTGGCGTGCTGGGCGTCGCGCATGGGGCGGTCGCGGTCGCCCTCAAACCAGGCCGACGAATAGTTCATCGTGCCGTCCAGCCACAGCTCGTAGAACGCATTGCCCAGGTCGTAGTGGGCGTGGATGTTCTTCTGGCTGTTGGTTCTGGTGTTGCGGTTCAGCAGGTGCTTGATGCGGTACAGCAGGCGGCCGGCCCAGCTGCCGTAAATCACGTCTTCCACATCCTTGCGGTTGCTGATGAACACCTTCAGCAGGTCGGTCAGGCTGGGGGTGGTCCAGTCGCCGGCGATGTAGCTTTCGGCAAAGCCGATGTCGCCGGACTTCAGCGCGGCCGCGCACACGTTCCAGTTCTTCAGCGTGATGGCCGCGTGCGGCAGCTCGCCATTGCCCAGGCACTGGGTGGAGCCGTCGGGCAGCTGCACCATCAGCGTGCCGTGCGAAAGCCGCTGCAGCAGCTTGAGCGCCGTGCGCGCGGCGGCTGGCGCGCCTTCGGGGATGGACAGGGGGGATGCGGTGGTTGTGTTCATTGCTCGGGTCACCGTGTCACAAAGGCCTCTGGCGGGGCGGGTTTGCTGAAGAACTTCACGCGCTTGAGCCACAGCTTTGCGGCCTGCCAGTGAATGCGGGCGATGACGCCCAGCGTCATGGCCGGGTGGCGCCACAGCGCGCGCCGCGCGCTGGCCGCCGTCAGCGGCTGCATGGCACCGCTGACGCTGGTCTGCAGCAGCGGCCCGCTGGTGTCGTCGTAATCAATGCGCACCACGGTGCGCGCTGTGCCCTGTGCATCGGTGCGCAGGAAGCGAAAGCGATAGCCGCCCTCGACGCTGCAAAACGGCGATACATGGAACACCTTGGCCGCTGTCAGCTCGGCGCCGTAGCGCGGTGCGTCCAGCAGGTAGCAGTGGCGTTCACCAAAGGTGTTGTTCACCTCCACCACGATCGCGCGCAGGGCGCCGCCGTCCGCCGCCGCGCGGTGGCAATACCAGAAGCTCACGGGCTTGAACGCATAGCCCAGCACGCGGGGGTAACAGTGCAGCCAGGCCTCGCCGGTGGCGTCATGGATGCCGTGGCTGTGCAGCAGTTCGTCCAGCCACTGCACGGCGTTGTCGCGCCCGTCGCCATGGTCGCGGTCAAAAAAGCTCAAAGCGGCGCGGCGGTTGTGCGCCAATGCACCGCTTCCTTCGCGGTGGATGCCGCGCAGCGGCAGCATCAGGAAATAGGTGGGATAGGCAAAGGCGTTGCGCGCCGGGCGCAGGCGCGTGTGCCGCACCTGGCCAAAACCGATCAGCGCCTGTGGGGCGCTCACGCAACGGCCTCCAGTGCGGTGTGCTGCAGCGCCATCTGTTCGGCGTCGATCAACAGCTGGCGCGCCACGCCCAGGCCCGACTTCAGGCCGTCTTCATGGAAGCCGTAGCCTGTCCAGGCGCCGCAGAAATAGGTGTGCTGCTGGCCCTGCAAAGGCGCCAGCGCAGCCTGCGCCCGGATGGCAGCGACGTCAAACACCGGATGCGCGTAGTCAAATTCGCCCAGGACATGCTTGGGGTTGATCTCGCGCACCGGGTTCAGCGACACCACCACCGGCTGCTGCCAGGGCAGCGGCTGCAGCATGTTCAGCAGGTAGTGCAGGCAAACCCGCGGCGATGCGTTGCCTTGCGCGCGTTCATAGTTCCAGGCCGCCCAGGCGGCACGGGCCTGGGGCAGCACCGAAGTATCGGTGTGCAGCACGGCCCGGTTGGGCTGGTAGCGGATGGCGCCCAGCACCTCACGCTCGGCGAGGCTGGGTTGTTGCAGCAGCGCCAGCGCCTGGTCGGAATGGGTGGCCAGCACGACCTTGTCAAAGCGCTCGGCCCGGCCCTGGGTGATGACGCGTACACCGTCCGCGTCGCGGTCGATCTGGTGCACGGGCGTGTTCAGCCGCCGGTCGGCAATGCCCGCGACGATCTTGTCCACATAGTGCCGGGCACCGCCGGCCACCGTCCACCATTGCGGCCGGTTGCTCACCTGGATCAGGCCGTGGTTATGGCAGAAGCGGATCATGGTGCTGACCGGGAACTCCAGCATCTGGTCGGTCGGGCAGCTCCAGATGCAGCCCAGCATGGGCAGGAAGTACCAGTCGCGGAACTCCGCGGAGAAGTTGTTGGCGCACAGGAAGTCGCGCAGGGGCTGCACCAGCTCGGCCTCCTGGCCCGCCTCGGCAATGCGGGTGGCCAGCGTGTTGAAGCGCAGCAGGTCGCGCAGCATGCGCAGGAAGCGCCAGTTCAGCAGGTTGCCGCGCTGGGCGAACACGGTGGACAGCGTGGAGCCGCTCCATTCCAGCGGGCCGCCGTTGCGCGCGCCGGGCACCTGCACAGAAAACGACATGTCCGACTTGGCGGTGGCCACGCCCAGCTCGGCAAACAGGTTGATCAGGTTGGGGTAGGTGCGCTCGTTGAACACCAGAAAGCCGGTGTCCACGCCATGGGTCACCGGCCCGGCCGGCGTGGGCAGGGTGACGTCCACCGTATGGGTGTGGCCGCCGAAGTAGTTGCCGGCTTCAAACAGGGTGATGTCGGCGCGCCCACGCAGCGTGTGCGCAACGGCCAGGCCCGAGATACCCGAGCCGACGATGGCGACTTTCATGGGCGCCGTCATGCGCGTGCCGCCGGAAATAAAAATGCTGCGAAGCGCCCCGAAGCGAAGGAGGGAGGGAGGGAGGAGGAGAAGAAGCGCTTCAGGATTTCATCCGGGCCAACTGCTCCCGGAAGGCTTCGCAGCAATAACTTGTAGGGCAAGGGTCCCTGCCTTGCCACCCTATGGAGTGCATCTGTGGGGCGGCAGTTCCCGCTGCAAGACCTGCTGTGCGCGTAAATTTTTGTGAACATGACAGGGGTTTGGGCAACGGGTTAATACTGTACAGTCACATTATGACTGATCGGTTTTTATTTGGCAACCAGCAATTTGTCCAGCTCGCGCAGCAGCGCGGGGCTGTCCGGTGCCGTGGCGCCGGGGTAGCTGGCAGCTACCTTGCCGTCCCGACCCACCAGATACTTGTGGAAGTTCCATGCCGGCGCCTGGCCGGCCTGGGCGGTCAGCTGCCGGTACAGCGGATGTGCGCCGGGCCCGGTGACGGCGGTCTTGACGAACATCGGAAACTTCACCCCGAAGGTGCTTTCGCAGAACTCGGCGATCTGCTGGTTGCTGCCCTTCTCCTGCGAAAAATCGTTGGACGGAAAGCCCAGCACCACCAGCCCGCGGTCCTTGTAGCGGTTGTGCAGCGCCTCCAGGGCCTTGTACTGCGGCGTGAAGCCGCAAAAGCTGGCGGTGTTGACCACCAGCAGCACCCGGCCGGCGTACTGGCACAGCGCCTGCGGCTTTTCGTCCTGCAGCCGGGGCACGGTGTGCTGCAGCAGGGCCGGGCAGGCTGGCGCGCCGGGGCTTGCCTGGGCCGCGGCGCCCAGCGGCAGGGCCGCCAGCAGCCAGGCGGCAAGGCACAGCGGGATACGTGCGGTGTTGAACATGGTGACTCCTGAAAGGACATACGCTACATGAGTCAAACAGGATTCAGGGGAAACAAGGCTTCATTGCCGCACAAGCCCTGCGCGGTGTGTGCCCGGCCCATGACATGGCGTAAAAGCTGGGCGCGCAACTGGGAGCAGGTCAAGTACTGCAGCGACAAATGCCGCGCGGCCGCATCCCGGGGTACGCCATGACCGCCGCGTTGCGCCGGCTGGTGCTGGTACTGGGCGACCAGCTGTGGATGGACAACCCCGCGCTGGCGGGGTTCGATGCGGCCCGGGACCGCGTGCTGATGATCGAAGCGCCCGGTGAGGGCACACAGGTCTGGAGCCACAAGGCGCGCATTGCGCTGTTCCTGTCGGCCATGCGCCATTTCTGCAACGACGTGCACCGCCGGGGCTGGCCCCATACCTATGTGCGGCTGGACGACATGGCGGACCGACCGGGCTTTCAGGCGCGGCTGGCCAGGGTGCTGCAGGACCTGCAGCCACAGACGCTGGTGGTTTGCGAACCCGGCGAATGGCGCATGCTGTGCGCCGTGCAGGATGCCGCGCGCGATGCGGGCGTGCCCTGGCAGGTGTTGCCCGATACCCACTTCATGTGTTCGCGTGAAGAATTCGCGCGTTGGGCCGGCCACAAGAAAGAACTGCGCATGGAGTTCTTCTACCGTGACATGCGCCGCCGTCACGGGGTGTTGATGCACGGCGCGCAACCCGAAGGCGGCCAGTGGAACTTTGATGCCGACAACCGCAAGGGCTGGCCGGCCGGCGGGCCGGGCGACATTCCCGAGCCCGCCTGGTTTGAGCCGGACCGGATCACGCGCCAGGTGTTCGAGCTGGTGGAGCAGCACTTCCCCCGGCACCCCGGATCGCTCGCCAGCTTCCGGTGGCCGGTGACGCGTGAGCAGGCACTGGTGGCCCTGCAGCGCTTCATTGACATGCGCCTGCCCCGCTTCGGACCCCAGCAGGACGCGATGTGGACCAACACCCCCTGGGGCTGGCATGCGCTGCTGGCCACCAGCCTGAACCTGCACCTGCTGGACCCGCGTGAGGTGATCGCTGCCGCCGAAGCGGCTTACCGCGAGAAGGGCCTGGACCTGCCCGGCGTGGAAGGCTTCATCCGCCAGATCCTGGGCTGGCGCGAATTCATCCGGGGTGTGTACTGGCTGGACATGCCGCGGATGAAAGACGCCAACCACTATGGCCACACCCGCGCCCTGCCGCGCTGGTACTGGACGGGCGACACCCGCATGGGCTGCATGCGCGACGTGATTGGCCAGACCCTGGCGCACGGCCATGCGCACCACATCCAGCGGCTGATGGTCACGGGCCAGTTCGGCGTGCTGGCCGAAATCCGGCCCCAGGAAGTCAACGACTGGTACCTGGCCGTGTATGTGGACGCGGTGGAATGGGTACAGCTGCCCAACACGGCGGGCATGGCGCTGTTTGCCAACGGCGGGCGCTTTACCAGCAAGCCCTACATCGCCAGCGGCCAGTACATCAGCCGCATGAGCAATTACTGCAAAGGCTGCGCCTACAAACCCGACCAGCGCACGGGCGACAACGCCTGCCCCATGACCACGCTGTACTGGCATTTCCTGGACCGCCATGAAGACAGCCTGATGAAAAACCCCCGCACATCGCTGATGGCGCGCAATATAGGGCGTCTGGACGCCGCCCAGCGCGAATCCGTGCGCCAGCGCGCCGCGTATGTCCTTGCCAACCTTGATGATTTGTAAGGGCTTTTTCACATGGCCCGCTTAAAATGCAGGCAGTAACGAAAGGCAGCCATGCTCTACCCCGAACTGTTCAAACAACTGGAATCCGTCCGCTGGGACATGGACAAGGACATTCCCTGGCAGTCGTTCGATCCGGCCAAACTGTCGGATGAGCAGGCCCAGACCATCAAGATGAACGCCATCACCGAATGGTCCGCTTTGCCCGCCACCGAAATGTTCCTGCGCGACAACAAGGACGACTCCGACTTCTCGGCCTTCATGTCCATCTGGTTCTTCGAGGAGCAAAAGCACTCTCTGGTGCTCATGGAATACCTCAAGCGCTTCCGCCCCGACCTGGCCCCCACCGAAAAAGAGCTGCACGAAGTGCGCTTTGAATTCGAGCCGGCCCCGGCGCTTGAGACACTGATGCTGCATTTCTGCGGCGAAATCCGCCTGAACCACTGGTACCGCCGCGCCAGCGAATGGCACACCGAGCCCGTCATCAAGCACATCTACACCACGCTCAGCCAGGACGAAGCCCGCCATGGCGGCGCCTACCTGCGCTACATGAAGCGCGCCATCAACAACTTTGGCAACGAAGCCAAGGCCGCCTTCACCAAGGTGGGCGTGCTCATGGCCAGCGCCCGGCGCACGGCCCAGGCCCTGCACCCGACCAACCTGCATGTGAACAAGGCCCTGTTCCCGCGCGACACCATCCAGAGCCGCTTGCCCAACCCCGAGTGGCTGGAACACTGGCTGGACACGCAGATCAAGTTCGACGCCGTGTGGGAAAGCAAGGTGGTCGAGCGCATCCTGCACAACATGAGCCTGCTGATGGACCGCAGCTTCAGCACCGTGCAGGAGCTCAACCGCTACCGCAAGGAGCTGGCCGCCACGCTGGCCGCCGGCGGCCAGGCCCCGGCGCCCCGCGCTGCTTGAACGCGCCCGCCTTCCTGGACAAGATCGCTTCGCGCGAACAGGCGCGTTTGCGCATGGCCGCGCTGCCCGGCCCCGTGGTGTTTACCAACGGCGTCTTTGACGTGCTGCACCGCGGCCACGTGACCTACCTGGCGCAAGCCCGGGCACTGGGCGCCAGCCTGGTGGTGGGCCTGAACAGCGACGCCTCGGCCCGCCGCCTGGGCAAGGGCCCTGACCGGCCGCTCAACGCCGAAACCGACCGCGCCATCCTGCTGGCCGCGCTGGAATCGGTGAGCCTGGTCACCTGGTTTGATGAAGACACGCCGGTTGCGCTGCTGACCGAGCTGCGCCCGCAGATCTATGTGAAAGGCGGCGACTACGACGTGGCCACGTTGCCTGAGACCCGCGCCATGCAGGCCTGGGGCGGCCGCGCGCTGGCGCTGCCGTTTGTGGACGGCTATTCCACGACGGCGCTGGTCAAAAAAATCCGCCGCTGAGCTTCACGGCCTCGCTCACTTGCACGAGGCCCTGGGGCTGCTTCTGCGTGGCGAAGCTGATCTGGCGGACCTGCTGGACGATTTCGTCCATGGTGCTGCCGGCCTCGGTGACCTGCTGGCTGTCGGCCTGAATGGTGCTGGCCGGGGACGCCAGTTCCGACGCGTGACGTGCGGTGTCGGCATTGGTCCTGACCGTGGAGGTGATCTGCGTCATTGAGGCGGCGGTCTGCTGCAGATTGCTGGCCTGCTCTTTGGTGCGCTGGCCGAGGTCGGCGTTGTCCGACGCGATCTGGGTCGCCCTCGTGGAAACACTGTCGCTGCTCTGGCGCACCTGGCCCACGATCCGCGCCAGATTCTCGCCCGTGGTGCCCACTGCGATCTCGGCACTCAGGGCGCCCGCGGCGACCCGGCCGTGACGAGGTACAGGCGGTCGCGCACGTACAGCGAATGCACCTGCTCGGTCACGCGGAACGCGGCCCGGCGGGTATAGGCCGCGCAGGCATCGGTGGCGCCGGTCAGCGCGGCCAGAAGCGGGCGGCACTTGGCGTACATGGCGACGATGGCGTCGGTGGGCCGTACGTCCCGGACCAGCCGCACGATGGCCAGCGCGACCGGACCGTGAGCCTGCTCGACCTCGTGAACAAGCGCGATCGTCACAAAAATGCGGGTTCGCGTGCTTGGGCGCCGTCAGCGGCGCGCTGCACAAAACCGCAGTCGGCCTGCCGTTCAAACACCTGATCAACGCGCGTTTCCCAGATCAGCGGCCACGAGATCGATATGGATACCCAAGTCTGGGAGGCGTATGCGTAGGTAGGGTCGCTTTTCATACCTACGAATGTTGAGAACATGGGCGGCGTTACTCAATATCAAGCCTAACCCACACCGGGTAAAAAAGCACCCGTTCACGGGCTGGCGCAGGGAGCTGTTCGATACTTTTTAAAGAACGCTTTCATGATTCCATCGCTCAAACCAAAGGCCCAGGCTGAACACACGCTCCCAGCCTCTCGCAATCCGTCGTGGACCGAAAAAATCCGGTTGAAATTGCGAATGGGACGCTCGCCAAGCAGCCGGTTGAATACGAATCCGATCCCTGAAACGACGCTGCGTCCCACGGGCGCCGGACAACCAGGAGGACGTCGCTCAGGGGCCGTGCCCGGCAATAGTCAGGAAGGCGTGAAGCGCGACACAGCCTTTCTGACGCTACTTCCGGAGGACATGGAAGGGTCGACGCCAGCAGAGGGCAAGGGGGTGCCAGCATCCCATCCCCATCGTCAGCAGATCGAGCACCTGAAGAAGAACCTGGAGTTGATCTCCCAACGAGGCCCATCCGCTTCGGATTTTTCTCGTGGCGCGCGGCAGGAGGTGCTTCGCCAGTGCGAGTTGGCGCGATTGTTTGACGAGAGCAAATCCCCCAAGCATTCATTGTCTGGTTCGCCGGGGCCTAGGGAAGGTCTGATTAAGTCGTGAATTCATCGCACGACACTCGACGAGTGAAACGAACGCGACGCGCGCAGCCAGATCGCGCTGGGTTTAGCGCGCCTTGCAGCGCAAACCGCACCGCTTTTGT
>JBFWUB010000041.1:0-22383 GCA_050247515.1 Ramlibacter sp.
GTGAGGTTGCTGGTTTTTTCTGTGTAGGTCAGCAACGGCGCGCCGTTGGCGGTCAGTTCGTATTTGAATTTGTGTTGCAGCGCTGTCGGTACCGCGCTGGCCTGCGCACCCAGTTGCACCACCGGGTGGGCCAGCGTGCCCGCCAGCAGGCTCCAGTTGCGCTGCGGGATGAGTTTTTTGCCGATCACGTCGCCGACCGTGCTGCTGGTGCCGGTGGGGGTGCTGTCGATATAGGTCTTCAGGCGGGCCTGGTAGTCCGCCATCTGGCTTTGGATGGCCGCCTGGTTCAGGTTCTGCACCCAGCCTTCGGCTTCGTTCACAGTCGCGCCTTGTCGGGCTGCGGCCAGCAGCGCATTGGCGTCCAGCGGAACATTGCCGCTCAGGTCCATGCCCGCGTTGTAGGTGTATTGCTTGTAGCTGGCGTCCAGCGGTGCCCAGGCATTCAGGCTCGCATTGGGGTTGGGGTGCTGCTTGGGCGTCAGGTCCCAGCCGCCGTCTTTGGCACCCCGGCTGGGCGTCCAGTTGACGTAGGCGCTGACCCAGACGTGTTCCATGCGGATGCTGCGGATGCGCCCTGCGCTGGCGATGCCCCGGGCGGCGATGCCGCCCTGGTTGAGCAGTTGCAGTGCGGCTTCTGCGTGGCTGACGCCGCCTGTCCAGTTCATGGCCTGCTCGGCCGGCACGTCGATGGTGCCCCACTGGTAGCGCGCCGGGATGCCGCTGGCGCGCAGCAGCGCGATCAGCAGGCTGGCGGTGTCGGTGGCGTTGCCCCGGCGTTTGTCCAGGGTGTCTTGCGCGCTCTGGATGGCGCCGGCCGTGGGCACGTAGTCGATGGTGTTGCGCACCCAGTTGTGGATGGCCACCGGGTTGTGGTTCAGTTCTGCCGCTTTGGCCCGGATCGCGGGGGTCAGGCGGGTTTCGCCGGTTTCGGCCAGGTCTGCGTCTGTAGGGGCCTGGCCCGGTTCCGGTGGGTAGGTGAAGCGGATGCCGCCGATGGTGGTCAGGCCGCCGGCCTGGGCCAGCTGGATGTGCTGGTCGGCGTAGAGCTGGCGGTGCCAGGCGGCTTTGGTTTCGGCGGGCGCGCGTTTGTTGGGGCTGGGGGTGCGCCAGGGGAGCTTCTTTGCATCTCGCTCGGCGGGTTTGCGGCTGGCCGGGTGTTTCTTGAAGAAGGTGTCCAGTTCTTCGATGGCCGTTTCGTCTGGCTGCTGTTTGTTCAGCCGGGCGGCGATTTTTTTGTAGTCGGCCGCGCGTTGCTCGAATTCGGCTTGGGCTTGCTGGTGGCGCTGGATGATTTCTGCGGGCAGGTTCTTGCGTTTGAGTTCTGCCCCGGTTGCTTCGAATTCTGTCCGCACGTCGGCGATGCCGGCTTCCACACCTTGCAGTTGCTCTTTGAGTTCGTTCAGGCGTTGGCTGCGGCGTTCTGCGCGGCGAGCGTCCCGGCTGTCTTTGTCCTGGCGGATGCCTTTGACCAGTTCTTCGGTGCGCGCCAGTTTCTCGCTGGCCTGGTCTGCAGGGCTTCGGGCGGCTTTGGCTTTTTGGGCCTTGGCTTGTTCCATGCGCTGGTTCAGCTCGCCCAGGCGTTGCAGCTGGGCTTGGGCCTGCGGGTTGTACGGGGTGGCGCCTTTGTCTTGCGCTATGGCGCTCAGGGGCTGCAGCGCCAGCGCCAGTTGCGCCGCGATCACGAGTTTGCCGATCGGGCGCAGCACCGGGCGCCAGGCGGCGCGGGTGTTGATGGGTGTTTGCGTGTTCATGGTTGCTTTTTCCTGCCCTTACTGGCACTGTGCGTTGCCCGGCTGCAGGCTGAATTGCAGGCGGCTGCCCGCCGGCGGTGCGTCGCCGCTGTAGTCCAGCCTCAGCGTGCCTTCGCCGTTCAGGCCGTTTTTGGCGAGGGCCGGTTTGTAGAGCGCGGCCTGTTGCTGTTGGCCCGCCGCCGTCGTGGCTACCGCCAGGTTCAGGCTCTGGTTGTGGATGCGCGTGAGCGTTGCGCTGATGCGGGCGTTGCCTGCATCAGCGGCGCTGCGCACCGTCAGGGCCAGCGCGTCACCCGGCTTCAGGCGGGCGCTGGCGGCGTGGTACCGCTCGCTGGCCACCACCTGGCCGCCATCACGCACGGTGAAGCTGCCCTTGCCCTGTTTGTCGATGGCCAGTTGCCAGGTGTAGGTCCGCCCGGATTTCCACTGCATGTGCCCTGCCGTGTAGCGGCCGTGGTGGTTGATGCTGGCGCCCAGGGCCCATTCCCATTGCTTGTCGCCTGCTTTCTCGCCCGGCTTGCCGCCCTGCGCAAACAGGCCGTGGCCGGCCCCATGGGCCTGGAACCTGTTCAGGGCCAGCGGCTGGCCGGCGTTGCATGCGCTTTGGGCCGGGGCCAGCGTGACCGTCTGGCGGTCCAGCTCGATCTGGTGGCCTTGGGTGTGGGCGCTCAGCACGGCGTCTACCTCGTCACCGGCGCGTCCGCTCACGCTCCAGCGGCCATCGCGTTCCAGGGTTTGACCCGCCGCCAGGTTGAGGTTGGCATCGCGCGCTTCCAGCAAGCCCTGGCCGGTGCGCCGGCTGGTCAGCGCTGTGACCAGGCTCACGTCGCGCAGCGGCGCGTTGCAGATGTTGGTCACGTTGCGGCCCAGGCCCAGGCTGCTGCCCAGGCGGGGCTGGGTGTCGCTCAGCTCCAGCTCGCCGGCAACGCACATCAGGCTTTGGCACAGGGCGTCGGTGCTGGCTTCCAGCGCCAGGGCCACCGCATCGCGTGCGTCGCCTGCGTCCACGCCGGTGATGCCGATCAGGCTGTTGGCAGCGCTCATCCATTGCACCAGCGCGTCAGGGTAGCGGCCCTGGGCATGCAGCGCCTGCGCATTGGCCACGTGCTGCAAGGCCTGTGCCTTGTAGCTGCGGCCTCCTGCCTTGGGCGGCTGCAGGGCCTGGATGGCGGGCTGCGCCTGCTGGCGCAGTGCGTCGCCTGCCAGCACGTTCAGGGTTTCGCCGCTGCTGGCCAGCTGCTGGGGCACCTGGCCGCCTGCATCCGGCACGCTGAGCAGGGTGACAGGCAGGCTGTGGTTGCCGGCCTGGTCCACCCGCACGCGCCAGATGATCTGCTGCTGGCTCTGGGGCGCCAGCGCCAGCGTCCAGCTGACGGTGCCCGGCTGGCCTGTGGCCTCGGGCGCGCTGACCTGCTCGGGCACCACGCTGGCGCTGTGGTGGCTCAGGCCGGGCGGCAGGCTGGCGTTGAGTTCCAGCGTCACGGCGCGCGTGCCCTGGTTGCCCACGCTCAGGTTCAGCGCCACCACGTCGCCCACGCTCAGGGTCGCGGTACCCGCGCTGCCCAGATGGCCCGCCGTGGTACGCACCACGGCCTTCAGCAGCGCGTCGGCCTGCGCCGGGTCTGCACCCAGCATGGCGGCCAGGTCAAAGCCAAACACCAGGCTGGCGCCCGCGCCGTAGCGGTGCGAGACGATGGCGCTGCCGCCGCCCCCATGCTGGTGATGGTGGTAATGGTGATGGCCGCCGCTGTGGCCGCCGGCAAACTGCGCCTGGCTTTGCCCGCCGGCCAGGTCAAATTTGACGCCCCTGCCGCGCGTGGGCAGCGTGCCGGGCGCAAACAGCGAGCCCTGCGGAATGGTGACGGTGTGGTTGTCGCCGCTGAGCTTGCCGCGGTAGCGCACGCCCGCAATGGGGTGCAGCAGCTGGTTGCGGTCGTCGTGCTCGCCGTCCAGGATCAGGCTGTCGCCGCGCCAGACGGCTTCGCGCACCTCCTTCACCAGCCAGTGGTCCAGCTTGGCGGAGCCGCCGGTGAGCCAGTAGGTGTTGTAGCCGCCGCATCGCATTTCGTGCTTGAAGGCGGCTTCGCTGGTGACGATCTTGTGTTCGATACCCATGCCACGCAGGTAGGTGCCCAGGGTCTGCACACGCTCTTGCAGGCATTCGGGGCGGTCAGGCTCTGGCCGGCACTGCTCGCCGCGTTCACGACGGTGGTCGTCGTCGTCATCGTCGGTTTCACGCCCACCGCCCACGGGGCATGACGCCAGCATCAGGATGCGGGTGTCGCGCCGGATGCGCGAATCCAGCTGCACCTGGTATTGCGGCAGGGCCGGCGTGACCTGCACGCTGGCCGTGGCCAGCAAGGTGCTGGTCGCGCCATGCAGCTGGCGCAACACGGCCTTGAGCGTCTGCGGTGTGTCGGGCGCCGGCACGCTCTGGTTGCCCGCGTAGCTGCCGTTGGCTGGCAGCGTGGCGCCAAAATCCCAGCGGGCCAGCTCCTGCGCCTGGGCGTCCAGCAGGCGCAGCCTGAACTGCCCCGTGGTGTTGATGGGCGCCGGGTTGCTGATGCTGTAGGTCAGGTCGATGTTGTTGCCCGCGGGCACTTCGGCCGGCGTGGCCTGCAATACGCCGCCAGGCACGATGGCCTGCGCCTGCCCGCTCAGGGCGATCTGCAGCGGCGTGCCGCCGGCATACGCAATGCGCAGCGTAGCGCTGTGCGTCCCGGCCTCGCTGGGCCGGTAGCTCACGCTGAGGGTGCAACTGGCACCCACCGCCAGGCTGGCACTTTGCGCGCAACCGCCGCCATGGATGACGAACTGGCCCGGATTGGCGCCCTGCAGCGTGTAGGTGACAGAGGTGGCCGGCACGCCGCCAACCGAGCGAAGCACGGTGCTGCGCGCGGCGTTCTGGCCGGGGTACAGCGGCGGGTAGACCAGCTGTGCGGCGCCTGCCGTGAGCTGCGGGCTGCCCACCACCTGGATGTTGGCCTGGCCCAGCGGGATGTCGATGCCGTTGACCTGCGCGCTGGCGGCAGCCACCACCACGCCACCGCCGATGGCGGTCGCGCTCCAGGGCCACGACATGGTTTGTGCGCTGTTGACCGGCCAGTGGGTCACCACCTGGGTGTAGCTGGCCAGCACAGTGCCGCCCACGGGCTCCAGCAGCCGCAGCGTCACCGGCACGTTGGCCAGGGCTTCGTTGCCGTTGTAGGTGGCGTCCAGGGTCACCGCCACGGCCTGCCCCGGCTGCACCGTGGCGGGGGTCGCGCTCAGCTGGCCCTGCAGTCCCTGGCCGGTCTGGGCGCTGCCCTGCACGGTGAACGTGGTGGTTCCCGTGGCCAACGCGCTTTGGCCGTCATGCAGGCGTACCTCTACCCCATAGGCGCCCTGCGGCAGCGTCCCGCCAGGCAGCGGGAAAACCTGCGTTCGCCGGGCGCCGGGCGCCAGCTGGCCGGCAAACCCCGTGCGGGTCAAAACCGTCTGACCGGCCGCGGTGCGTACCACCAGCTCGACGGCCACAAATTCCTGCAGCACGTTGGGCGTCAGATTGGCAACGCGTGCCGTCAGCTGGATGGTCTGGGCCGGGTGATAGGTGTAGCGGTCTGCGGCGGCCCGCGCACTGTTGACCGCCGTGGGCGCCCCAGCGACGACCGTGAAGTCTGCCGAAGCACTGCTGTAAACGCCCCCCAGGTCATTGACCAGTTCGGCCTTCACGGTATAGCCGCCGGCCAGCGTTGAGCCCACCGGCCAGGGCGCCTGCACCGTTGCACTGCCGGCGGGGCTGATGCTGACCGCCGGGCCCATCGGCAGCACATCCACCGTCTGCCCGGCGGCATCCAGCACGCTGAACCGCACCATGGCTTCGCCCGGCACATTCAGGGGGTTGACCACACGCGCGGTAAACACGGCCTGTTCCGTGCTGGTGTAGGCCGGCTGGCTCGCCACCACGGCCACAGACAGCGCCAGCGCGGTACGGGGCAGCTGCAGAACATCGGTCGACACCGAGTTGTTGACTTCGTTGCACTCCAGCACCGTGCCCAGGCCCTCGGCATTCTGGTCCACCATGACGGTCAGCGTGCCGCCCGTTGCCAGCAAGCTGGTGTCGGCATCCAGCGCAACGTCTTCGTAGGCGCCGGGTGAAAGTGCCCGGCTTGTCGACACGGCAGGCAAGCTGCGCAACGCACCGCCCGGCTCGGTCAGGGTCAGCCGCAGGGGCACCCCCCTGGCCACGGCGGCGGACCCACCGTTGCCCACACGCACGGTCAGCCGGGTCTGCCCCGCGGTGGGCGACGCCCCGCCCGTCACGCGCGACGCCGTCAGGTCAGGCCGCTGCGCGCCAGAACGCCAGACCTTGAAGTTGTCGTAGCTTGCCACCACGCCGTCCTGCGTGATGCCAATGGCGCCCTGGGTCCAGGTCAGTTCGTCATAGTCAAAAAGGAATTCGTCATTGATGAAAAACCGCAGCACTGCGCCATTGATTTCGTAGCGGAACCGGTAGACAAATTCGGGGTCCGCGCTGACCGTGATGGTTTTGGCCCGGACCACGCCCCGGCCGGTGACGATCAGGCGCACCAGGTTGCCATTCAGCGACACCTGGACGACGCGGCCCCCGGGCGCGGCATCGGCCAGCACCACAAAGCCCGCGTCGTTGCCCCTGCCGTTCGGAAAACGGATGTCTGCCTGCGCCGTGTAGTCAGACCATTCCCTGTCGCCGGCCCAGGATGACCCATATGAGTTGCGCACCAGCCTGCCGTTCACCACGCTCGCAGCCGCGTCGCCATTGGGGTTGAAGCTGGCAGGCTGGAACGCATGGGTGGCTGCGCTGAAGTCTTCCTCGAATATCGGTGCCTCGAAGACGCGCAGGTCGTCATAGCGCACGCGCACGCCGTCCTGCATCAGCGCCAGCTTGCCGCGCGGCAGCGCCAGGTCATCCAGGCCCATGATCAGGTTGTCGTCCAGGTAAGCGCGCACCCGTTTGCCGCGCACTTCCACCCGCATCTTGTGCCAGTGCTCACCCAGCACAGCAACCGCAACTTCGGCCTGGGTGGTCACCACGCCATTGATGCGGGAGATGATTCGCGCCTGCCCCGCATTGATGCTCAACCGGTACCAGTTACCCTCGTCCATCACGCGGAAAGCCAGCGCGGCGTCGTTCAAGGTGCCTTCCGGGAAATAGACCTTGACTTCGGCGTCGTAGTCCACCCAGTGGGCATCGCCGAATGCAGCGCCGCCGCCGGTGCTGGCCTCGTAGTAGCCGTCACGCACCACCCAGCTCGCCACCGACCCGCCCTGGTTGGCAAACTCGACTGCGCCGTTGGCGCTGCCATCGTTGAAATCTTCAATGAAAGGCAGCCCGCTCGTACAGTTGCAGCGCTCGATATTGTTCTGCTCATCGGACTCGTCCACCGTCTGGGCGCTGTCAGACCACACATACACGGCGTTGTCGCGAAACAGTTGTTCCCCCGACACCGGTATGTCCAGCACCACCCGCTCGCTGGGGGCCAGCGCGGCCGGCAATTGCGCTGCGCCCAGCACCAGGTCAGTGCCTTCGTCCAGCATGCGGTTGGCGTTGCGGTCTTCAAAGGCTGTCAACTCTGTTCCCGCTTCAGCGTCCAGCCGCCCCAGGTTCAGAACGGTCACCCGGACCACGCCCGATGCCTGCAGCGTTACCGGGTCACTGAGCATCTGGCGCTTGTCCACCTCCAGGATCCGCAAATCTGCCCGCGGCGTGGGGTCCGGGCCCGCTTTCAGGCGCAGTTGCACATCGGGGCTGGCATCCTGTGCCAGGTACAGCAACTGCGCACCGGGTTTGTAGCCAGGCCGCTGCGCCTGCACGACCGCGATGTCGCGCACCACAGCGGGGAAGCTGAAAGAGCCGTCAGCACCCGTCTGTGTGAAGAAACTGCCGCCTTCACGCACATACAGCACCACCTGCGCGTCGGCCAACGGGGCCGCCGTGACGTCGGCCAGAACACGCCCGCGCACGAAGGCGGGCTCGGTCACCGTTTGACTGACTTGGGCCAACACCGGGGAAAATTCAAGCGTCTGCCCATCGACGGCCTGTCCCGATCCTGCAGCCCCGTTGTAACCTGCCTTGGTTGCGGCCAGCGTCACGGGCCCCTCAGGCACCGCGGTCAGTTCAAAGCGCCCGTTGGCACCGGTCAGCGCGCGCCGCGCGCCGGGCTCCAGCGCGATCTGGACACCGGCCAAGGGCGCGCCCGATCCGGCATCGCGCACCTGGCCCGTCACCCGGGCGCCCGTCGCGGCGTCAGACACAAACAGCCCCAGGTCACCCAGGTCCCTCACCAGCCCCGCCTGGATGGCCGCGTTTGCCACAAGCACGCTGAAGCCGGGTCGGGTCACACGCACAACGGCCGCCTGTGCCGCGATTTCCATGAACTGCACTGCGCCGTCGTCCCCGCTCTGGCCCAGGGCCAGCCTGCCGCCATCGGCTGCCAGCAGCTCCACTTGCGCGGCAGACACCGCTGCACCCGTCATGGCCTGCACGATGCGCATGCGCACGCCACCCTGATTGCCCGCTGATGGCGGCTGGCCCGAAAGAAACAAGGCGCGCAAGGCCAGGGCACTGACGTACGGGTCGGATGCCCAGGACCCATCGGCTTGCTGCGCAGACAGCAAGTAGGTTTGAACGGCGGCCCGGGTTTGTGTATCGCTGTACGGATGCACCGCCTCGAACACAGCGGCAGTCACAGCCGTGTCGTTCAGCCAGGTTCCCTGGGTGTCGCGCTGCGACAGCAGGAACTGAAAGGCCTTGGCGGCCATGCCAGCCACTGTCGGATTGCCCGCAAAATGGCCGTTCAGGGCGCGCAGCACCTGCGCGGTAGCCCAGACATGGCTTGCGCTGCCGGCGTCAAAACTGCCGTCTGCGCGCTGCAGCGCCTGAACCCATGCCAGCAGTTGCGCTTTTTCAGCGGCGCCGGCAGCGCCCAGTTGCGCCGCCAACGCCCAGCCCAGGTCAGCGGTACTGGGAACGGCCAAGCCGTCATACGCCGCGTACCCCTGCTGCGCAAGGTACCGGTCAAGCAGCGGTTGTTGAGGCACGGCTTGCCCCACTTGCTGGCTCAGGTAGGCACTGCAGCCCAGGGTTTCAGTGGGCGCGTCGGCGCCCGCATCTGCCACAGCGCCCGAGAGCGTGGCGGCCAGCGCGGGATTGCCGCCGACCTGGCGCAGCGTGATCGCAGTTTCACATTGCAGCTGCACGAGCCCTGCCCGGCGGGATTCCTGGGCGAAACCACCACCAGCCTGGACCTGACCCTCCAGCCACGCCAGGCCCCGGGCCAGCTCCGCCGGCGTTGCCATGGCCTGGCTGGAGCCCACGGCCAGCGCGGACACCGCAGCCAGACACCACAGTGCACGACTCCACGCCCTGAGCAGATTGTTTTTCATACCCCCCCCTTTGCCAGGCAGATTCAGGCTTGTTACTTGTTCAAAAACCCGACGCAGGATATCAGAACTTAAAGACTACTTATTCAGCGACAAGCCGGCGCATGGCAATACCAAATAAATACAAGACATATGAATCCAGCGGTAACTTCGCGCCTGGGGCGTGCGACGTCGGCCTGAACGCCCGCTGGCATCCACGCCGCCCCGGCTGCATTTCACTCCCCGTCTGGCGCATTTCGTCGCAAGCGCCTCGCGCCGCCGTGGCTGCCCCGGCACAGTTCGCCCATCGACGAACCGGAGCAAGCCATGTCACAGATCACCCCCCTCATCGCCATCCACCTCACCGCCGCCCTGGGCGCCGTGGCCACCGGCCCGGTGGCCCTGTGGGCGCGCAAGGGCGCCACGCAGCGCCCGCGGCTGCACCGCGCCTTTGGCTACGCCTGGGTCACGCTCATGGTCGTCGCGGCCGTTTCGGCGCTGTTCATCCCGGCGGTCGTCGCGCCGCTGTTCGCCGGCATGGGCCCCATCCATGCGCTGTCATTCGTCACGCTGGGCATGCTGGCGCTGTCGTTCTGGTACCTGGCCAAAGGCAACATCGCCGGCCACCGCAAGACCATGCAGAACCTGTACCTGGGCGCCTGCGTCGTGGCCGGGGCGTTTACCCTGCTGCCGGGCCGCTTTCTGGGCAACCTGGTCTGGGGCCAGTGGCTGGGGCTGATCGCGCCCGGCTACTCGCCGCCGCAGGGCAAACCCATGCTGGTGCAGATTGCCATCAACACCCCCGTGTGGGTCTGGGGCCTGCTGGCCGCGCTGGTGGTGCTGGGGCTGTCCCAGGCCCGCGACCGCAGCGTCGGGCTGACCCGCACCATGGTGTTGCCGCTGGGCATGGGCGTGTTCTCGCTGTCGGGCCTGGTCACCGGGTTGGGTGCTTCGCCCACCGTGCTGGGCACCTGGCTCGTGGCAGCCGCCGTGGCGCTGGCCGCCGTGCTGGTGCGCCCGCTGCCCGCCGGCGTGCGCTACGACGCAGCAAGCCGCAGCTTTGCGTTGCCCGGCAGCTGGGTGCCGCTGGTGCTGATCCTGGGCATCTTCAGCATCAAGTACGCGACCGGCGTTGCCCTGGCCATGCAGCCGGCCCTGCGCGCCGATGCGGCCTTTGCGCTGGCCGTGGCCGCCGCCTCGGGCCTGTTCAGCGGCATCTTTGCCGGCCGCACGTTGCGCCTGCTGCGCCTGGCACGGCGCCCCGCGGCCCCGCGTGCCCTGGGCGTGCCGGCCTTCAACGCCTGATGCGGGGGCACAGCATGACGCGCCACTTCATCCTCTGGCTGGCCACCTGCCTGCTGGCCGCTGTGCTGGCCCTGGCCGCCCAGGTCGCGGTGGCCGCCCCGCACAGCATGGGCCTGACCGAGCTGCCCGGCCAGGCCGGCGACGGGCCGGTCACGGTGTTCTACCCCACGGCCGCCACGGCGCAACCCATCCAGCGCGGCGCGTTCACGTTCGATCTGGCCTGGCAGGCCGCGCCGGTGCGCGGCAATGGCCGGCTGGTCGTCATCTCGCACGGCTCAGGTGGCGCACCCTGGGTGCATGTGGACCTGACCCGCTGGCTGGTCAACGCGGGCTATGTGGTGGCCCTGCCCCGCCACCGCGCCGACAACAACCAGGACATGGCCGACGCCGGCCCTGAGAGCTGGAAGCGCCGGCCCGCCGAGGTGTCGCGCGCCATTGACGCGCTGGCGCACAGCGCGCAGTTCGCGCCGCTGCTGGCGCTGGACCGCGTGGGTGTGTTTGGCGGCTCGGCCGGGGGGCACACGGCGCTGAGCCTGGCCGGTGGGCGCTGGTCGCCCGCCGCGTTCCGCGCGCACTGCACGGCGCACATCGAGGACGACTTTTCCTCCTGCGCGGGCTACACCACGCGGCTGCGTGGCAACCTGCTGGACGGCATCAAGAAGCAGATCGTGCTGGGCGTGCACCGCCAGCGCTTTGACGACGACACCTGGTACACCCACCATGACGCGCGCATCGCCGCCGCCGTGGCCGCCGTGCCGTTCGCGGCGGACTTTGACATGGCCTCGCTGGCGCAGCCGCGCATCCCGCTGGGCCTGGTGATCGCGGGGCGGGACATCAACCAGGTGCCGCGCTTTCATGTGGGCGCGGTGCGCGCGGCCTGCGCGCCCTGCGAAACGCTGGCCGACCTGCCAGACGCCAGCCACGGCGTGATGCTGTCGCCGCTGCCCCCGCCCCATGTGATGACCGGGATTGCCCAGGAGCTCAACGGCGACCCGCCCGGCTTTGACCGTGCCACGGCCGTACCCGCCATGAACGCGCGCATCACCGCCTTCTTCCTGCAACACATCCCCGCCGCCAAATGACCCGCTCCACATCACACCGCCTGCGCCAGGCCACCATGACCGTACTCACCCTGCTCGTGCTCCTGATTGCCGCGCTGGCCGCCGCCGTGGCGTTCGGCGGGCCGGGGCCGATCGCGCCGCTGGACAGCATCAACAAACCGTTTGCCGGCGTGGATTTTTCCCGCGTGCCACCCGCGCGCAAATTCACCGCACGCGACGGCACGCCGCTGGCCTGGCTGGAATACCCCGCCGCCGGCGGCGCGCCCAACGCGCGCCGCGTGGTGCTGGTGCATGGATCTTCCGCGCGCGGCCAGAGCATGCATGTGCTGGCCCAGGCACTGGCCGCCGCCGGCCTGCATGTGGCCGCGCTGGACATGCGCGGCCATGGCGATTCCGGCCCACGTGGCCACGCGGCCTACATCGGCCAGCTGGACGACGACATCGAGGACTTCATGCGCGCCGTGCCCCACGCCGGGCCCAGCACGCTGGCGGGCTTCTCATCCGGTGGCGGGTTTGCACTGCGCTTTGCCGGCGGCAACCGGCAGGACCTGTTTGACCGCTATGTGCTGCTCGCGCCGTTCTTGCACCACACCGCCCCCACCAACCGGCCCAACGATGGCGGCTGGGTGTCGGTGGGGTTGCCGCGCATCGTGGGCCTGAGCCTGCTGAATGCGGCGCGCGTCACCGCGTGGAACGACCTGCCCGTGCTGCGCTTTGGCCTGAACGAGGTGGCGCGGCCCATGCTCACCGACAGCTACGACTTCAACCTGATGGCCAGCTTCAGGCCGCGCGACGACTGGCAGGCCGACATGCGCAACGCCAGACGCCCGATGCGCATCGTGGCCGGGCGCAGCGACGAGCTGTTTGACGCCACGAAATACGCCGCCGTGTTCGAGGCCGCGGGCCGCCCCGTGCCCGTAACCCTGGTGGACAACACCGGCCACATGGGCCTGACGCTGGACGCCGCCGCCGTGCAGGCCGTGGCCCGCGCCTGCGTAGAATGAATTTGATGACCCAGCCCCTGACCCCCGAAGAAATTGACGCGCTGGCACGCAAGCGTGCCGGTGCCAAGCTGGGCTGGTACGCCCATGCCACGGTGTACGTGCTGGTCAACCTGGTGATCTTTGCCATGTCGAAGTACGCCTTCGGCACGCGGCCGTGGTCGGTGTTCCCGCTGCTGGGCTGGGGCCTGGGCCTGGTGCTGCACGGTGTGTCGGTGTTTGTGCTGGGCGCGGGCAGCGGCCTGCGCGAGCGGCTGGTGCAGCGCGAGCGCGAACGCATCCAGCGCCAGCAGCAGGGGCCGGGCAACCCGCCATGAGGGCACTTGACGGGCTGTCCAAGCTGCAGCACCTGCTGCAGACCATGGCATTCTGCCTGGCCATTGCCACCATCCAGTACGCCTTCCAGCCCGAGCGGCCGTATGCGCCGCCGGTGGTGTATTCGGTCCTGATCGGCTTTTTCACGTGGGCGTTCATTGACCTGGGGCGCCACCTGTTCCCCTCGTCGGCTGAAACGGGCTGGCCCCAGGGGCTGGCGGGCGTGGCGCTGGTGGCCGGCAGCATCATCGCGGGCTACTTTCTGGGCACGGGCCTGGCCGACCTGGCCTGCCGCCAGTTTGGCTGGTATGCCGGCGGCCCACCGGTGGACCGGGTGGCCAACCTGCGCCAGTCCATCCTGATCACGGCGCTGGCCGGCATTGCGGGCAGCTTTTACTTTTATGCCATCAACAAAAGCGCCTACCTGGAACGCAAGATGGTCGAGGCGCGCCACCACGCGAGCGAAGCGCGCCTGAAGCTGCTGGAAACGCAGCTGGAGCCGCACATGCTGTTCAACACCCTGGCCAACCTGCGCGTGCTGATCGGCACCGACGCGCAGCGCGCCCAGACCATGCTGGACCACATGATTGCCTACCTGCGCGCCACGCTCAATGCGTCGCGCGCCAGCGCCCACCCGCTGCAGGCCGAATTTGACCGCCTGCGCGATTACCTGGAGCTCATGAGCATCCGCATGGGCCCGCGCCTGCGCTACACGCTGGACCTGCCCGACGCCCTGGCCACGCAGCGCGTGCCCACGCTGCTGCTGCAGCCGCTGGTGGAAAACAGCATCAAGCACGGGCTGGAGCCCAAGGTGGACGGCGGCAGCATCACGGTCAGCGCGCGCATGGACGGCGCGCAGCTGGTGCTGGAGGTGGCCGACACCGGCGTGGGCCTGGCCGACACCGGCAGCCCGCCCACCGGCTTTGGCCTGGCCCAGGTGCGCGAACGGCTGGCCACGGTGTATGGCACGCAGGCCACGATGGATTTTGGCACCGCCGCGCAGGGCACGGGCACCCGCACGCTGATCCGCATGCCCACCGCCCTGTAAATCCGCTGCCTTGAAACCGCTGCCTTGAAACCGCTGCCTTGAACCCGCCGCCATGGACGCCACCGCGCTGATCGCCGAAGACGAACCCCTGCTGGCCCAGGCGCTGGCCGCCGAGCTGGCGCGCGCCTGGCCGGGCCTGCGCGTGCTGGCCACCGTGGGCGACGGCGCGAGCGCCGTGGCGCAGGCGCTGGCGCTGAAGCCCGACGTGCTGTTCTTTGACATCCGCATGCCGGGCCAGACCGGGCTGGAGGCGGCGGCCGAGCTGGCAGACGAATGGCCGCAGGGCGCGGCCTTCCCCGCGCTGGTGTTCGTGACGGCCTACGACCAGTACGCCGTGCAGGCTTTTGAAGCGCAGGCGGTGGACTACGTGCTCAAGCCCGTGCAGGCCGCGCGGCTGCAGAAAACCGTGGCCAAGCTGCAGCAGGCGCTGGCGCAACGCAGCCAGTCAAGCCCCGCCGGCCAGCCGCTGGAGGCCACGCTGAGCCAGCTGCGCCACCTGCTGGCCGGCACGGCCCCGGCCGCGCAGCCGCTGCTGAAAGTGATCCAGGCCAGCGTGGGCACGGCCATCCGCATGGTGCCGGTGGACGAGGTGAGCTACTTTGAAGCCGCCGACAAATACGTGCGCGTGCTGACCGCCGACCATGAATACCTGATCCGCACGCCGCTGAAAGAGCTGTTGCCCCAGCTGGACGCGCAGGCCTTCTGGCAGGTGCACCGCGGCACGGTGGTGCGCGCGGCGGCGATCGACAGCGTCACGCGCGACGAAGCCGGCAAGCTGCACCTGGCGCTGCGCGGCCGCCGTGAAAAATTACCGGTCAGCCGGCTGTACGCGCATCTTTTCAAGGCCATGTAGCTTTTTTTGAATCTGCCCAAGACTTTGGTTGCGTAAGGGACGTGACGCCACACAACAAGAGCGTCAACCCCTTCACCCAACCAATGAATCAAGGAGTCAGAACCATGTTGATCCGTACCGCCCTGGCCGCATCCGCCGTTGCCCTCATCTCCGCCTGCGCCAGCAGCCCCATGATGAAACCCTTTGACCAGGCCGGCCTGCCGGCCGCCGTGCAGGTGCCCGCGGGCAACAAGGTGTACTGGGAAACCGTGGGCGTGGGCGAGATCACCTACGAATGCCGCGCCAAAGCCGGCGCCGCGGGCCAGTTTGAATGGGTCTTTGTGGGCCCCGACGCCAAGCTGAATGACCGCAGCGGCAAGCAGGTGGGCAAGTATTACGGCCCGCCCGCCACCTGGGAAGGCATGGACGGCGTGAAGCTGACCGCCACGCAGGTGGCCGTGGCCCCCGGCGGCGCGGGCAACATCCCGCTGCAGCTGGTCAAGGCCAACCCGGCCTCGGGCACGGGCTCGGTGACCGGCACCACCTACATCCAGCGCGTGGCCACCATGGGCGGCGTGGCACCGGCAGCGGCCTGCGCCGCCGGCAATGTGGGCGCCAGGCAGATCGTGAAGTACCAGGCTGACTACATCTTCTGGCGCGCCGCGTAAGAAGCGCGCGCCCCCAGATGACACACAACAGTTTCACACTGACTCCTCCAGGGTGAAGTCCGGCCGCGAAGGCCGGCATTCCAGGACCCGCATGCCCCGCAATGGGCCTGCGGGTCTTTTTTTTGCACCAGTATGGAGCATCAGTTCGGCTAATAAGTAGTGAAGGTTAATCACATCCATTGAAACCCTGTGGCGGCGCCCGGGTGGGCTGAATACATTGCGTTACACCTCAACACCCCCCGGAGCACACCATGCACACCCCCACCCGCCGCCAGGCCGTCACAAGCGCGCTGGCCCTCGGTGCCGTTGCCGCCGCCGCCCTGCTGGCCGGCTGCAACAACGCGCCATCCGTCATCAAGATCGGCGTGGCCCAGCCCATGTCGGGCAACCTGGCCGCGCTGGGGCAGGACATGCACAACGGCGTGAAGCTGGCCGTGGCCGAGCTGAACAAGGACGGCTTCAAGATCAAGGGCAAGCCCGTGACGATAGAAGTGGTGGCCGTGGACGACCGCGCCAACGCCGCCACCGGCAAGGAGGTGGCCCAGCAGCTGATTGACGCCGGCATCGTGGCCGTGATCGGCCATTTGAATTCGGGCGTGAGCATTGACACCGCGCCGCTGTACGCCGCCAAAAACATCCCGCAGCTGGCCATATCGACCAACCCCAAATACACCCAGCTGGGCCTGCCCACCACCTTCCGCCTGGTGGCCAACGACACGCTGCAGGCCAAGGCCATCGGCTCGTTTGCGGCAGGCCAGCTCAACTCCACCAAATTTGCCGTGCTGGACGACGGCACGCCCTACGGCAAGGGCCTGGCCGACGGCGCCGCCGCCGAGCTGACCAAGGCCAAGAAGGAGATCGCCATCCGCCAGGGCTTTGACGACAAGACCACCGCCTTTGACGAGGTGGCCGGCAAGATCAAGGAAGCCGGCGTGGAAGCCGTGGTGACCACGCTGAACGACTTCCAGGTGCTGGCGCTGATGGAAGCGCTGAAAAAGATTGACTACACCAAGCCCGCCATCCTGGGCGGCGACACGATCAAGACCACGGCCATGCTCAAGGGCGCCGGCATCATGCAAGGCGGGCTGTTTGCCACGTCGCCCATCCTGGAGCCGCGCGAGTTCCCGGCCGGCGCCAAATTCCTGGACAGCTACCGCGCCGCCTTCAAGGTGGACCCGGCCTACGGCGGCCATTACAGCTACGACGCCATGCACGTGCTGGCCGCGGCCATCAAGCGCGCTGAATCGGCCAAGCCCCAGGCCATTGTGGAAGCGCTGCGCACCATTGACGCCTATGCGCCCGTCACGGGCTCAATGAAATTCGACGCCAGGGGCGAGCAGCGCTACGGCGTGATCAGCGTGTATGCCACGCGCGGCGGGCAGTGGGAATCACAGGTACGTTCCGACGCCTGGTAAAGGCGCAGTCCTACAGGGGCGGGGCGGCCGCGGGGTTCTACTTGAACCCATGTTGTCCCCCAAGCTTCAACTCTTGCGCACGCTGGGCTATGCGGCGATGTACACGGTGGCGATGGTCACCGGTACTGCCACGCTCATGGCGGCCTTCACGGGCACCGGCGAAGCACCGGGGACAACACTCAGCATCACCCCGACTCCTCTGAGTCCCCTCCCTCCTTCGGGGTGAGTCAGTCCGGCCCTCCGTCCCGTGGCTGACATGTTGGCCCGCAGGCTTCACGGCCTGCGGGTCTCTTTTTTTGCGGCGACCCTATACCAATAGTGGATACCGGCCGGCATCAGCGGCTTCTACGATCACCCCCTTTGTTTTCAGGGAGATCACATGCCATCCAATACACCGTTCGAAGTGCTGTGCGCCGACTTCTGCGCTGCCGCACACCTCACCACACCCGATATGCCGCCCGATCCCTCGGGTCAGGAAGGCTTTGAAGCCACGCTGGATGGCACACCCATGACGGTGCTGGCCGTCACCGACGCTGGCGCTGAGCACATCCACGTGCTGATGGAGTTCGGGTTGCCCGCCAGGCCCGATGAATCCAGAACCTGGCAGGCGTTGCTGGATGCCAACTTCGCCATGGTGAGCCGCTGCGGGCTGAGTTTCAGCCGCAACCCCCAGACAGGCCGTGTCATGTTGCAGTTTCAAATGCCGATGAACACCACCACGGGAGCGGCACTGCACCAGAACTGTGAGCCTCTTGCAAAGCTGGCCAGCAAGTGGCGCAGGGGCGAGATCCAGATCGGTGTAGCGGGCCAGACGCCTCACCTTGATGCAGCGGCGGTCAAATCAGCCGCATTTGCTTGAGCAACAAGGAAATCAACATGCACCGAAGCGAATCAGTCAACTCCATCAGATCTCTTGTTGACTACTTCAACAAAGATGACAAGTCAGACGGCAGCCCGCAGTCCAGCGTTCGCTCGCTGAGCAGCAACAGCCAACGTCGCCCGTCCGTTGACGAAGGCCTGACCGACTCAGTCCATTCGGTCGTCATCCACCCGGAACCCGGACGCGACGGCAAGACCGCGCCGACAGCCGACTACGCTACAGCCGTGGCCAGCGCAAAGAAGGCTGAAATGACCCAAAGAATGGAGGCGATGCTGGACCAGTTCTTGATTGACACCCGAGACCTCATGCCCCTGGTTGCTGAGCCAACGTGTTTGCAGCAACTGTCCCATTTCTGCAAACAGAACAAATGGGAGATCGCGGCCACGGTGGTGGTTGGTACGGTGCTGGGCGTGATGGTCAACCAGTGGGGTCCAGGCAATTGACGTTGCCGCGCAAGAGCTGCGTACGCTTTGCCAACCCGGCTCAATGCCGGTGCCCGCGCCCCTGCTTGTGGTGGCGATGCTTCCAGTGGCCGTGCGTGCGCGGCGCTGGGCCGTAGTAATAGCCCGCTTGGTACACCGGCGCCGGGCGCACATAGATGGGTGCAGTGCGCACGTAATAGCCCGGCGGCTGCACATACACCGGCTGGGGCGCCACATACACCGGCGCCGGCTGCACGTAATAGGGCTGGGCGTTGGTGGCGCCAATATGCACACCGGGCGCCGCATGCACGCCCACGGACCAGGTCACATCGCTCGCCCGGGCCGGCGCCGAGGCCAGCGCCGCCAGGGCCGCGATGGCGGCAGCACCGGCAAAAACAAAACGGTTGAGCTTCATGGTGGGAACTCCTTTGGTGACGGGGCAAACAGCACCCCTTGCACTGATTGAACGCAGGCAGGTGTAAGCGCCAGGGCGTCCGGCGTGTCAAACCCGTTGCGGGAAGTAACCGCTCACAGGGCCCCCAAGGAACGCCACCCCTAAAATGAGCCTATATGAACGCCCCCGCCGATAAAGAACCCCTAAAACCCAGCAATTTCCTGCGCCAGGTGATTGAGCGCGACCTGGAACAAAACACCTACGGCCCACGCCGCTGGGGCGGCAGCCCCGGCGACGCCGCCCACCACCAGCAGGGGCAACCCGACCCGGCCAGGATCCGCACCCGCTTCCCGCCCGAGCCCAACGGCTACCTGCACGTGGGCCACGCCAAAAGCATCTGCCTGAACTTTGGCCTGGCGGCCGACTACGGCGGGGTGTGCCACCTGCGCTTTGACGACACCAACCCCGAAAAGGAAGACACCGAATACGTCAACAGCATCATTGACTCGGTGAAATGGCTGGGGTTTGACTGGGCCCAGCCAGGCAACGACCAGCCGTACCAGGCCAGCGACTACTTCGACTTCATGTACCGCGCGGCGGAATACCTGGTGGAGGCCGGCCACGCCTACGTGGACGAGCAAAGCGCCGAAGACATGCGCAACAACCGCGGCGACTTCAGCAAGCCCGGCACCGACAGCCCCTACCGCAGCCGCAGCGTGGCAGAGAACCTGCAACGCCTGCGCGACATGCAGGGCGGCAAGCTGCCCGACGGCGCCGCCGTGCTGCGCGCGAAGATTGACATGGGGCACCCCAACATCAACATGCGGGACCCGGCCCTGTACCGCATACGCCGCGCCACGCACCACAACACGGGCGACAAATGGTGCATCTACCCCATGTACACCTACGCGCACCCGATTGAGGACGCGCTGGAGAACATCACCCACAGCATCTGCACGCTGGAATTTGAAGACCAGCGCCCGTTTTACGACTGGCTGCTGGACAGACTGTGCGAAGGCGGCCTGCTGGCCCAACCCCACCCGCGCCAATACGAATTTGCGCGGCTGAACCTGACGTATGTGATCACCAGCAAGCGCAAGCTGAAGCAGCTGGTGGACGAAGGCCACGTGAGCGGCTGGGACGACCCGCGCATGCCCACCATCGTGGGCCTGCGCCGCCGCGGCTACACGCCCCAGAGCATCCAGCTGTTTGCAGAACGCATCGGCGTGACCAAGAGCGACAGCTGGATTGACTACAGCACGCTGGAAGGCTGCCTGCGCGACGACCTGGACCCGAAAGCCGCACGCGCCATGGCCGTGCTGGACCCGGTGAAGCTGGTGATTACGAACTGGGATGAGCTACATGGCTCCGGCAAGCTGGATGAATGCTCGGCGCCCGTACACCCCCACGACGCAGAGCGCGGACGCCGCAGCTTCACATTCGGCCGCGAGCTGTGGATAGAAAAGACAGACTACGAAGACGTGCCGCCCAAGGGCTACAACCGTTTGTACCCGGGCAATAAGGTCCGCCTGAAATACGGCCACGTCATTGAATGCACGGGCGCCAAGCGTGATGACACAGGCAATTTGATAGAAGTGCACGCCACCCTGGTGCCCGACACCAAGAGCGGCACGCCGGGCAGCGACGCCATCAAGGTCAAGGGCGTGATCACCTGGGTGGGCGCAGCAGACGCCGTGCCAGCCGAAGTGCGCCTGTACGACCGCCTGTTTGCCGTGCCGCAGCCCGACACGGGCGACAAGGATTTTCTGGAAGAGCTGAACCCCGATTCGCTCAAGACCGTGACGGCATACGTGGAGCCGTCATTGGCCAGCGCGAAACCGGACGAGAAGTTTCAGTTTGAGCGCCATGGGTACTTTGTGGCGGACCTGAAGGACCATCTGGCTCCTCTGAATGGAGGAGAGGGTAAGCCTGTATTCAACCGGGTGGCGGGGATGAAGGATAGTTGGGGGAAGTAAGCACGAACTGGCCACTCTCCAAGAGCCGACACCACACACAACGACAGGAAAGTTCCTCATGAGGTTATCTGCCTTCCGCATTCAAAACTTTAGATCGGTTCAAGACTCCGGCAGATGCGAAGTTAGCGGGGAGGATGTAGCAGTACTAGTTGGACAAAATGAGGCAGGGAAATCATCTCTCCTAGAAGCCCTAATGGCATTCCAAAATTGCGAAGCCAATGCAAATGACTTCCGCAGTGACGGCACGTTACCTCGGGTAGAGTGCGAATACGAGTTATCGGAGGATGAGTTCAAGAAGTGGATTACATCTAACGCTAGCGTTAAAGATGCTCCATCGATACAGCAATTTGAATGGACACCAGTAAGAGTGCTTGCTATTGCTGACTGGCAGTCTCAAGACTCCACTGATCTGATTCAGTACTTCGAATTCCCAGAACGGGAGAAACTAGTTGAACTTCTGGTTTCTCCGTTGGTCGCGCAAGATCATGAAGTGATCATTGCTGAGGCGGCAGTTTTGACAGATCCTACATCTTCCGAAGTGGGCGAACGACGATTGAAGATCATTCAATCTACTAAGGAGGCATATGAAAAGAAGATTGATGACGAACTGATTGAATCCCTCTTTCCCCGTTTGCCAAACTTCGTTCTTTTTAATGACGAGAGTTGTTTGCTTCCTTCGACTATCGATGTGGTAGCCGACGATCTAGAAAACGTTGCCGGCAAGGCCGGGACAAAAAACTTTTTAACAGTTGCGGAGCTCGATCTCAAGGTTCTTTTGCACGCCAGTGAACGGCATCGTTCTACTATGCTTTCGACCGCAAACAAACTTGTTAGCAATAGTTTTCGAAACTTTTGGACGCAAGAAGTTGGAAGAACGCAGAAGGTGGTCATCGAGTGTGATTTGAAGTTTTACAGTGCTACATCGCCGGAATCTAAACGAGCGCAGCCGTATCTCGTTTTCTATATTTCCGAAGCCAACGATAAACTATACCCAAGCCAACGAAGCAAAGGGGTTCGTTGGTTTTTGTCGTTTTTCTTGCAAATTTGGGCTTCTGCATCGTCAAAAAAATCAGTTGTCTTTCTTTTAGATGAGCCAGGCGCAAATCTTCATTCCAAAGCGCAGCAGGACGTCCTCCGGGTAATCGAAGGATCGAGCGTTGCAAATCAAGTTTTGTACTCCACGCATAGTCCTGACCTAATACGGGCTGACAAGTTAGGCCGAGTTCTGGCAGTTCAGCGCGACGACGCCGAGAACAGTTCAAGCCCAACTACCGTTATCGCAGCTCACAAACTATCGAGCGCATCCGTAGATACGATGTCAGCAGTGTATCGAGCCATGGGAGTAGATTTCTCTCGACAACAGATTATTCAGAGATCAAATAACGTCTTACTGGAAGAGATAAGTGCTCTGTACTATCTGAAAGCTTTTTGCACGCTGCTTGGAGTGGAAAATCAACCCAACTTTCTTCCTGCGACTGGCGTGACGAACGTACCGATGATCGCTAGTTTGCTCACTGGCTGGGGGATCGAGTTCCTTATCCTTTTAGACGACGACAACAAAGGACGAGAGACGGCAAAAACACTTGCCAAAAACTTATTCTTTGGAGACGAAAGTGTTGTGGCCGCGAGACTTTTGCGCATAAAAAAATGCGATGGCATCGAAGATCTTTTTGAAGCTGGCGACTTCTGTGCACTTGTGTTGAAGCAGCCCCAGTTAGTACTCAACAAGTCTTGCTCAGACGCGGCGAAGGATGAGGCGAAGGGGATGATGGCTTATAGGTTTTGGTGTGAAGTGCAGGCTGGCAAGATGAACCGCCCCGGAATTTGAGGAGGCTCTTTTCTCTGAGAGGATTGAGCCATGAAGAAGTCACCCAAGTTTCCCCCTGAAGTCCGCGAACGCGCTGTCCGCATGGTGCGCGAGCACCGAGGCGAGTA
>JBFWUB010000042.1:0-17569 GCA_050247515.1 Ramlibacter sp.
GAACCCATCGGGTACATCCCGCCCGTAGAAGCTGAGGCAAACTACTACCGGCAACTCGCCAGTCAAACCCCCACGGTGGAGGTCTGACTTAAACCAACTGGCCTCCATGAAAGCCGGGGCGGTTCACTTCCCCTTCCGAACATGCGCCTTTGCCTGACTCTTGCCTTCCTGCTCCTTCATTGCGTTCGTACGAACGCCGCTGAGCCTTTGCTGGTTCCGCCAGATCAACCCGTCGCAGGTATGAGTCAGTCCGAGTGGTCGCGCGTTTGGTGGCAGTGGGCTGGTTCCTTCGATCGGTCCGAAAGCCCGATCGCCGATCGCACAGGAGAGTTCTGCGCCAGCAAGCAGAACGGAGATGTCTGGTTTCTTGCCGGTACATACGGAACCAGGCGAACCGTGCGCACTTGTACGGTGCCGCGAGGGAAGTACTTGTTCTTCCCCCTGATCAACTACGTCGTCGCGCCTACGGCGGACGGTTCGACCAACTGCATGTCCGTTATGAGCACAGCGGCTCGTATGACAGAACAAGTCTCCAGCTTGTTGCTGGCGATTGATGGTGTTCGCTACGCCGACCTCGTCAAACATCGTCAGCCAACGCGCGGCTGCTTCGACCTTGGCGTCTTGGCAGAGCCAAAGGCTCGCATTTTTCCAGCAGCTGCCAACGGCTACTACGCCATGCTCAGGCCGTTGCCTGCGGGAACGTACACGCTGAACTTTGGCGGCGCCTTGCCGAGCATGCTCCAAGCCGTCACCTACACCCTTATCGTCGAATGAGCGGGCCTGTCGCTTCATGAATGGACTCGCCCCCCAATGGTGTGTTCCGGTTATCCCGCAAAAGCGCGGTTGGTGCGACAACGACGTTTTCCGGCTAAGTATTCGATCAACATGGCCCACTGCTGCAAGCAGCGGCGTCGCCGCAAATGTGTGGGGCTGGTTGCCTTCGACGTTATGCCTCAAATTGATGTAATCGCGGCCCAGCGGGAGCTGTATTGCCCGGCATGCTCAAACCCAGTACTACCTGGAGCTAAAGCGTGCGGGTCGTGTCTGACGAACCTGACTATTCCCGGCGGTCGGCGCGCCACCGAAAGTACCGAGCCCCCGATTGTGAGCGGGAGTCCTGACCCGTTCTTGCGAGCGTTCCTTGTGGCATTGGCAGTCGGTTGCGCGGTTACGCTGCTTTTCTTTGTTGGGTTCTTCTTGATTGCAGGTATGTTGGGTGGTGCTATGGGCACAGCTCCGGCGGTGGTAGACATATACGCGGCCATGATCGAATTGGCGAGGCGTATCCTGGGTTTGCCAGAGCAAGGTTCGTTAGGACCGGCCTCTATTTTTTGGGGCATCGTGTCCGCGTTGCTCACTTTCGCGGTATTGCTCACTCGCGCCGGTGTCGCGCGCGCATCACTGGGCGGCGAGTCATAACCCGGCGGTCGACACGGAACCACAGCAGCACGAGGCAGCTTCTTCACTAGTGTTGGCGGCCCCGTCATTTTTCCATTAAGCACCCACTACCCATGCGAACCATTGCTTATTTTTCGTGCGCGATATTGGTCGCGCTCCCAACACTGTACGGACTTGTGATCGCAGGACTTTCGTTGCTGAAAGTTCAAGTTCCTCACTTCACGCTTCTTTCACTAATGTTCTCGTTTGGGTCATTGGTGCCGTTAATTTTTGTTGGTCTTGTACCACGATCAGTTGCCATGATTCTCGGATACGCAATGATGTTTCTCGTCTTGCGAAGGTGCTGGCTGTTTGTTGCAAAGAAGCAAAGAACTCCTTCGTCATTTGTCGGATTTCAGAAAGCACTTGGGTATGGTGGATTCGCATCCTTTTTGTTGAGCGCTTTGGCTATTCCCATTGCCTACACGGTGGGCTTGCCTGTTTCGCCGGTTCATCTGATGATGATCCCGATGGTTTGCGTGCCTTGGGCCTTTTTCATCACAGAAGTTACGAGCTTCTGGCGAAAAGAGGAGGAGAGTGATGTTGCTGTTTAACTGGTTACCCAAGGCGGACGCCTGTGGCCCCGCTTGGCTTCATCGCTAGAGTGAATGACAAAGTTTCTTACTTATTTGATCGTCGCATTGCTTACGGTGTGGTTGGCATTTGCGGAAAGAGGACAGCATGCAGGCTTCTCTGGATTACTAGCCGTCTTTGTTTGCCAGCCGTGGCTCGGCTTCATTTGGATATTGACCGCACTTGGAGTTCCTATCCCTGAGATCAGCCTTTCCGCCACGGCCATAGCGTCAATGGTCGGTGTTAACGTCCTTATTTGGGCGGGCTGGTTGGCTCGCAAACGAATCGCTTCGCGACGCGCAGAGGCTCGGAAGGTTTCTCCCGATGCGCATTGACAGGTCGCTCGGAATGCACGCGCAACAGCAGAAGGCCGCGACGCGGCATTTGTTGGGTGCAAAGCATCTCCACCGGTGGATATCACTGGGCAGTGAAAGTCCAAATGAGTCTCGCTGAAGAAATTTCGTGTCATGTCTCTAACGTTCGGAAGCTTCTCAGCGATTGTTCGCGAACGTAGAGATCGTCGACTTTCACTGAAGGAAGAAGCCATGCGCATTGTTCAACCTGTCTCGCCCGGCGAGATGCTTGAAGAAGAATTCCTCAAGCCACTTGGCCTGACGAAGTACCGCCTCGCAAAAGACATCGGCGTACCCGCACAGCGGATCGGCGAAATCGTATCTGGCAAGCGCTCGGTCACGGCAGACACTGATCTTCGGCTTTGCCGCTATTTCGGCCTCAGCGACGGTTGGTGGTTGCGTGGGCAGGCCGCGTATGACACAGCCGTTGCCAGAGAATCGCTCCAAAAGGAACTGGCCACCATCCAAAGGTGTTCGCTCCTGGCGGCGTAGCGGGTCATGATTCAGAACCTGAATCGCCCCATGTAGCAAACCCATTTGACCTGCCCTTCTGACGGCAGGACACTGGCGGCTGTTCTACCGGAGCCAGCCCTGACTACGCCAGCATCCAGCCACCCGGCCCATGACCCCACGGCCACGGCACAAGCCACAGTGCAGGCCATCGTGGCCGCTCACGCTGCCACCCCAGGCGCTCTGCTGCCCATCCTGCACGCCGTGCAGGACGCGCTGGGCTGCATACCGCCCGAGGTGGTGGGCGACATTGCCCAGGGCCTGAACCTGTCGCGGGCCGAGGTGCATGGCGTCATCAGCTATTACCCGCACTTTCGCCAGCAGCCCGCCGGGCGGCAGCTGGTGCAGGTGTGCCAGGCCGAATCGTGCAAGGCCATGGGGGCGGATGCGCTGATGGCGCATGCGGCGCAGGTGCTGGGCTGCGGCGTACATGTCACACGGGCCGACGGCGCGGTGACGCTGGAGCCGGTGTACTGCCTGGGGCTGTGCGCGTCGTCGCCGGCCATCATGGTGGGCGACAGGCTGCATGCGCGGGTCACGCCGCAGCGGCTGACTGAGATCGCGGCGGGGCTGGGGGTGGCTCCATGACCCGCGTGTACGTGCCCCGCGACGCCGCCGCGCTGGCCTGCGGTGCCGATGAGGTGGCTGCGGCCCTGGCGTCGGCCTGTGCTGAACGCGGCCTGGCGGTGGACATCATTCGCAACGGCTCGCGCGGCCTGTTCTGGCTGGAGCCGCTGGTGGAGGTGGCCACGCCGCAGGGCCGCATCGCCTACGGCCCGGTGGCCGTGGCCGACGTGCCGGGCCTGCTGGACGCCGGCCTGCTGCACGGCGGCGCGCATGCGCTGTGCCACGGCCCCACTGATGCCATCCCCTATCTGGCGCGGCAGGAGCGCCTTACCTTTGTCCGCATGGGCGTGACCGATCCGCTGTCGCTGGCCGACTATGAAGCCCATGGCGGCTGGGCCGGCCTGCGCCGGGCGCATGCTATGGACGGTGCGGCGGTGGTGGACGAGGTGCTGCAGTCGGGCCTGCGCGGGCGCGGGGGCGCGGCCTTTCCGGCGGGCATCAAATGGAAAACCGTGCGCGCTGCCGGCGGCCCGCAGAAATACGTGGTGTGCAACGCCGACGAGGGCGATTCGGGCACCTATTCCGACCGCATGACGATGGAGGGCGACCCCTTCATGCTGATCGAGGGCATGGCGATTGCCGCGCTGGCCGTGGGCGCCACGCAGGGCTACATCTACATCCGCAGTGAATACCCGCATGCCATCGCCACCATGACCGAGGCCATTGCGCGCGCCACGGCCGCCGGCTGGCTGGGCGATGCGCTGCGGCTGGAGGTGCGCAAGGGCGCGGGCTCCTATGTGTGCGGCGAAGAAACGGCCATGCTGGAGAGCATCGAGGGCAAGCGCGGCATCGTGCGGGCCAAGCCGCCGCTGCCCGCCGTGCAGGGCCTGTTTGGCGCGCCCACGGTCATCAACAACGTGATCACCTTTGCGTCTGTGCCGCTGATCCTGGCCCGGGGCGCGGCGTACTACCGCAACTATGGCGTGGGCCGCTCCACCGGCACGCTGCCCATTCAGCTGGCGGGCAACATCAAGCACGGCGGTCTGGTGGAAAAGGCCTTTGGCGTCACGCTGCGCGAGCTGGTGTTTGGCTTTGGCGGCGGCACGGCGTCGGGCCGGCCGGTCAAGGCCATCCAGGTGGGCGGCCCGCTGGGCGCCTATGTGCCTGAATCGCAATGGGACCTGCCGCTGGACTATGAAGCCTACGCCGCCGTGGGCGCCGTGGTGGGCCACGGCGGCATCGTGGTGCATGACGACACGGCCGACATGGCGCAGCTGGCGCGCTATGCCATGCAGTTCTGCGCCATTGAATCGTGTGGCAAATGCACACCGTGCCGCATCGGCTCCACGCGCGGTGTGGAGGTGATTGACCGCATCACCGCCGGCCAGCAACGCGAGCAGCAGGTGACGCTGCTGCGCGACCTGTGCGACACCATGGTCCATGGCTCGCTGTGCGCCATGGGGGGCATGACGCCGTACCCGGTGCTGTCCGCACTCAATCACTATCCCGAAGACTTCGGTGTCGATCCCTTCAAGGGCACCCGCGGAACCGGCTTTGCCGGGCCGCTGGGTGCGCCCCCTGGAGGGGGAGGCGCCGAAGGCGCTTCGGGGGGGAGCTATTCTCATGCTTGAAACCCCCGACTACGGCACGCCCGCGCGTGAATCGGCTGAGACCGTCACGCTGGAGATCGACGGCCAGCAGGTCACCGTGCCCCAGGGCACGTCCATCATGCGCGCCGCCATGGAGGGCGGCACCCAGATCCCCAAGCTCTGCGCCACCGACAGCCTGGAGCCCTTTGGCTCCTGCCGCCTGTGCCTGGTGGAGGTCGAGGGCCGCAAGGGCTTCCCCGCGTCGTGCACCACGCCGGCCGAGCCCGGCATGAAGGTGCGCACGCAGAGCCCCAGGTTGCAGGAGCTGCGCAAGGGCGTGATGGAGCTGTACATCAGCGACCACCCGCTGGACTGCCTGACCTGCAGCGCCAACGGCGACTGCGAGCTGCAGGACATGGCTGGCGTCACCGGCCTGCGCAACGTGCGCTACGGTTTTGACGGCGCCAACCACCTGAAGGACAAAAAGGACGAGTCCAACCCCTACTTCAGCTACGACCCGTCCAAGTGCATCGTGTGCAACCGCTGCGTGCGCGCGTGCGAGGAAACGCAGGGCACGTTTGCGCTCACCATCAGCGGGCGCGGTTTTGAATCGCGCGTGTCGGCAGGGCAAGACCAGCCCTTCATGGACAGCGAGTGCGTGAGCTGCGGCGCCTGTGTGCAGGCCTGCCCCACCGCCACGCTGCAGGAAAAGAGCGTGATCTGGCTGGGCCAGCCCGAGCACAGCACCATCACCACCTGCGCCTACTGCGGCGTGGGTTGCGGCTTCAAGGCCGAGATGAAGGGCAACGAGGTGGTGCGCATGGTGCCGTGGAAAGACGGCAAGGCCAACGAAGGCCATTCCTGCGTGAAAGGCCGCTTTGCCTGGGGCTATGCCACGCACAAGGACCGCATCACCACGCCCATGATCCGCGCGAAGATCACCGACCCCTGGCGCGAAGTGAGCTGGGAAGAGGCGATTGGTTATGCGGCCAAGGAATTCCGCCGCATCCAGGCAGACCACGGCACGGATTCGATCGGCGGCATCACCTCCAGCCGCTGCACCAACGAGGAAACCTACCTCGTGCAAAAGCTGATCCGCGCCGCCTTTGGCAACAACAACGTGGACACCTGCGCGCGCGTGTGCCATTCGCCCACCGGCTACGGCCTGGGCCAGACCTATGGCACCTCAGCCGGCACGCAGACCTTCAAGAGCGTGGAAAAGGCCGACGTCATCATGGTGATCGGCGCCAACCCGACGGAGGCGCACCCCGTGTTTGCCTCGCGCATGAAGCGCCGCCTGCGCCAGGGTGCGAAGCTGATCGTGGTGGACCCGCGCCAGATTGACCTGGTCAGCGGCCCGCATGTAAAGGCGGACTTTCATCTGCAGCTCAAGCCCGGCACCAACGTGGCCGTCATCACCGCGCTGGCCCATGTGGTGGTGACGGAGGGGCTGCTGGCCGACAGCTACATCGCCGAGCGTTGCGACGACAAATCATTCCAGCAGTGGAAAGAGTTTGTGGCGCGGCCCGAAAATTCGCCCGAGGCCATGGCCGCCGTGTGCGGCGTTCCGGCCGACCAGCTGCGCGGCGCCGCGCGCCTGTATGCCCAGCCGGGCAACTCCGCCATCTACTACGGCCTGGGCGTGACCGAGCATGCGCAGGGCTCCACCATGGTCATGGGCATTGCCAACCTGGCCATGGCCACCGGCAACGTGGGCCGCGAAGGCGTGGGCGTGAACCCGCTGCGCGGGCAAAACAACGTGCAGGGCAGCTGCGACATGGGCAGCTTTCCGCACGAGCTGCCCGGCTACCGCCACATTTCAGACACCACGGTGCGCAGCCAGTTTGAAGGCGCCTGGGGCGTCACGCTCAACCCCGAGCCCGGCCTGCGCATCCCCAACATGTTTGACGCCGCGCTGTCGGGCAGCTTCAAGGGCCTGTACTGCCAGGGCGAGGACATCGTGCAGTCGGACCCCAACACGCAGCATGTGGCCGCGGCCATGATGGCCATGGAATGCGTGGTGGTGCAGGACATCTTTTTGAACGAAACGGCGAAGTACGCCCATGTGTTTCTGCCGGGCTCGTCGTTCCTGGAAAAAGACGGCACCTTCACCAACGCCGAACGGCGCATCTCGCGCGTGCGCCGCGTGATGCCGCCGCTGGCCGGGTATGCCGACTGGCAGGTGACGCAGATGCTGTCCAACGCTTTGGGCTACCCCATGCACTACAGCCACCCGCAGGAGGTGATGGCCGAGATCGCGGCGCTCACGCCCAGCTTTGCGGGGGTCACGTATGAAAAGATCGACCGCCTGGGCAGCGTGCAGTGGCCGTGCAACGACGCCACGGCGGAGGCGGGTACGTCCATCATGCACGTCGGGAATTTTGTGCGCGGCAAGGGCCGCTTCATCATCACGCAGTACGTGGCCAGTGATGAAAAGGTCACGCGCAAGTTCCCGCTGCTGCTGACCACGGGCCGCATCCTGAGCCAGTACAACGTGGGCGCGCAGACGCGGCGCACACCCAACAGCCAGTGGCACAGCGAAGATCGTTTGGAGATCCACCCCCACGACGCGCAGGAGCGCGGCATCAAGGACGGCGACTGGGTCGGCATCGAAAGCCGCGCGGGCCAGACCGTGCTGCGCGCGGACGTGACCGAACGCATCCAGCCCGGTGTGGTGTACACCACCTTCCACTTCCCTGAATCGGGCGCGAACGTGATCACCACCGACAGCTCCGACTGGGCGACCAACTGCCCGGAATACAAGGTCACGGCGGTGCAGGTGATGCCGGTGGCGCAGCCGTCTGAATGGCAGCGCGCGTATTCGCGATTCAACCGTGAACAGCTTGGCTTGCTGGAGGCGGCGCGCGCTGTTGGTGAAGATGCCACCATCGCGGCAAAATGACCGCCATGAAGCCAGATGACGCCCCCCTGACCACCCCGCCCGGCACGCGCAGCGTGGCCGCCAGCGGCCTGCGCCGTGGCCAGCGCTTTGAGGCGCGCGACTGCGTGGCCGAAGAAGTGCCCGTGGCGCTGGAATACAACGGCGTGTCGCATGCCGTCATGCTGGCCACGCCGGCCGACCTGGAAGACTTTGCGCTGGGCTTTTCATTGACCGAGGGCATCGTCACCTCGGCCGCCGAGGTCTATGGCATGGACGTGGTGCCCTCGTGCGACGGCATGACGGTGCAGCTGGAGATCGCCTCGTCGCGCTTCGTGGCGCTGAAGGACCGCCGCCGCAGCCTGGCCGGGCGCACCGGCTGCGGCCTGTGCGGCACCGAAAGCCTGGGCCAGGCCGTGCGGCCCGTGACGGCCCTGGCCAGCGATGCGCGCTTTGCCGCGGCTGCCGTCACGGCTGCGCTGCAGGCCCTGCGCGGCCGCCAGGTGCTGCACGAGGTGACCGGAGCAACGCATGCGGCGGGCTGGGCCCATGCCGACGGCACGCTGGCCCTGGTGCGTGAAGACGTGGGCCGCCACAACGCGCTGGACAAGCTGGTGGGCGCCATTGCACGTGAGCGGCTGGCGGGGCCCCAGGGGTTTTTTGTGGTGACCAGCCGCGCCAGCTACGAGATGGTGGGCAAGACGGCGCAGGCCGGGGTGGCGCTGCTGGCTGCCGTGTCAGGCGTCACCGGGCTGGCCATTGACGTGGCGCAGTCGGCCGGGGTGGCGCTGGCCGGCTTTGCGCGCGGTCAGGACCTGACGCTGTACGCCCATGAAGAACGGCTGGTCTGGCCCGGGGGAAGCTGACGATGGACGCCGGCAACCTGGTGCGCATGGCCAACCGCATCGGCGATTTTTATGAGGCGATGCCCGAGCGCGCCGAGGCGCTGGAGGGCATCGCCACCCACCTGAAGAAATTCTGGGACCCGCGCATGCGCCGCGAATTTGTGGCGCTGGTGGATGCGGGTGCGCAGGCCGCCGCGCTCAAGCCCATCGTGCGTGACGCGGTGCTGGCCCACCGCAGCCTTTTGGCCTGACCCTGACAGACCAGGGCTCAGGCGCCCGGCTTGCACTGGGTGTCGGTCACGGCCGCGGCTTCCTTGTCCTTGGCCTCTTCCTTTTTCTTTTTGTCTTCGGCCTGGGCTTCCTGCTTGGCCTCTTCCTTGATCAGCAGCGCGACGAACTGCGTCACGGTGTTGTCCACCTGCTGGATCACTTCCTGGATCTCGGCGCGAGAGACGTCACGCGTGAGTGTGTCGTTGTTGAGGATGGCCACGATGGAGTCCACCACCGGTGCCGCCGCCGGTGCGGGCGCGGGGGCCGGCGTGGGGGCAGGTGCCGGTGCGGGTGTGGGTGCAGGCGCCGGGGCGGGCGTGGGCGCCGGGGCGGGGGCCGGCGTGGGTGCCGGCGCGGGCACGGGGGCCGGTGCCGGCACAGGGGCGGGCGTGGGCGCCGGGGCCGGGCCGGGTGCTGGTGCCGGCGGCGCGGGTGGCGTGACGGGGTTGCCCGCTGCGGTGTAGCTCACCGGCGAGCCCGACACGCTGGCCGACCCGCCAAAGGTGGTGGCCCCGCCCGAGGTGGAGGTGATGCCGGTGGGGCCGTTGACGGCGCCGTTCTGCGTCAGCGTGCCGCTGGCATTCATGCTCACCGAGCCGGTGCTGGACGACACGTTGCCGTTCAGGACCATGTTGCCGCCGGCGTTGTTGGCGGCCAGCGAGATATTGCCGTTGGCGGACGCGCCGCTGGCGCCGATGGTCAGCGGGCTGTTGCTGGTCAGGGATAGCTGGCCGCCATTGGCCGCCACCAGGCCGGATGTGCTGATGCCGCCCGTGCTGACGATCGTGATGCCGCCGTTGGTGGTGGACGTGGTCTGTACATCCAGCGGCACGCCCAGCGTGTTGGTCAGGTCGATGTGGCCTGCGCCGCTCAGGTTGCCGCGGAAGGCATGCACCTGGTTGGCGCCGTTGGTGAGGTCGATGCCCGACTGCGCGTCTGCGCGCAGCAGGCCTGAAGCGCTCAGCGAGTCGTTCTGGCTGATGTTGCCCGCGTTGGCCGTCAGGTTGATGTTGGCCGCCGTGATATTGCCTACCACCAGATTGCCGGCGGCCTGCGTCAGGCTCACGTCACCCCCCATGCTGATGCTGCCCGCGGTGCGCGCAAAGCTGTTGCTCACCACCAGCGAGCCTGCGCCGGTCAGCGTGCCGCCGGTCTGGCTGTAGCCGGCGGTGCTCAGGGTGTTGCCGATGTTCAGCGTGCCGTTGGACACGCCCAGGTTGCCGGTGCTGGTGATGGACTGCAGGTTCGTGGTGCCTGCCAGGTCGTAGTTGAGCGACGCTGCGGCGGGAATGGTCACGGCCAGCACGTTCGATGCATCGGGCAGCGCGTCCCAGTTGCCCGGGTTGCTCCACAGCCCGTCCATGGCGGCGCCCGTCCAGGTGGAATTGGGCCGCACGGTGATGGTGCTGGCGGTGTTGTCCTGGTGGGTCAGGGTGTAGTTGTTGCCCCCATTGCCGTCGTTCACCACCACGCCGCTGACGTTCACCGTCTTGCCCGTGCCCACGTGGCGGTCGGCAAAGGTGAATGTGCCGCCGGTGAGGATGTCGCCACCCATCAGCGCGCCGGCCAGCACGGTGGGCGTGGCACTGGCATCGGTGGTGCCGTTGTACACGCGCGATACGGCGCCAATGCCCACGGTCAGTGCGGCCGGCGTGATGGTGCCCGAGGCGGTGTTGGCGGTGACGGTGTAGTTGCCGCCCGCGTTGCCGTCATTGACCGTGTAGCCGGGGGTAACCACCAGCGTGCTGCCGTTGGTGCCCAGCACGTTCTTGCTGGCGAATGACTGGCTCAGCCCGGTGACGGTGTCGCCGCCCAGCAGGCCCACCACGCCCACCGTGCCTGCCGAGGTGGTGCCGCCGTCGTAGATGCGGCCGTCGTTGATGGGGTTGAGCGTCAGCGAGGCCGGCGTGATGTTGGCGGTCAGCCCCGTGGGCTGCGCCAGGGTGTAGTTGGTCGCGTCGACGCCGATGATGGCGTAGCCCGTGACGGTGACCGGCTTGGCCGTGCCCACATGGCGGTCGGCAAAGCTGGCTGTGGGGCCGCCGATCAGCGTGACGCCGTCCGCGCCCAGCGGCGCAATGCCGGCGGTGCCGCTGAGGGTTGCCGTCGTGCCGGCGTCGTACACGCGGTTGTTGGCCGTGAGGCCGGTGACGGCCAGCGGGGCCGGCGTCACGTCGGCGGTCAGCCCGCCGGGCTGGACCAGCACGTAGTTGGCTGCGTCTGCGCCGCTCAGGCCGATGCTGGTGCTGATGGTCTTGGCGTTGCCCACGGTCTTGTTGGCAAACGTGCCGCTGGCGGTGTTGGTGGCGCTCACCACGTCGGCGCCGAGCACGCCGCCCAGCGCGGCGGTGCCGGCCAGCGCCACGTTGGTCGTGGCGTCATACACGCGGTTCACGCCCGACAGGCCGCTGACGGTGAGCGACGCGGGCGTGATGTTGGCCGTGACGCCCGCGGGCTGCACGATCACATAGTTGCCGGCGTTGGCGCCGGTCAGCGAATAGCCGGTGACGGTGACCGGCTTGGCGCTGCCCACGCCCTTGGTCGCGAAGGCGCCGCTGCCCGTGCCGGTGACGCTGACCACGTCGCCGCCCAGGCCCGCTACCGTGGCGGAGCCGCCCAGCGTGGCCACGGTGGTGGCGTCGTACACCTTGTTGATGGCGGTGACGCCGGTGACCGCCAGGTTGGCGGGGGTGATGTCGGCCGTCAGGCCGGTGGGCTGCACCACGGCATAGTTGCCTGCGTCGGTGCCCGTCAGGCCAAAGCCGGTGACTGTCACGGCCTTGCTGTTGCCTACGTGGCGGTCGGCAAAGGTGGCCGAGCCCGCGCCCAGCACGCTGACCACGTCGGCGCCCAGCCCCGTCACGCTGGCCGTGCCGCCCAGGCTGGCCACGGCGGTGCCGTCATAGACGCGGCTGGTGGCCGTGACGCCCGTCACGGCCAGCGGTGCCTGCGAGATGTTGCTGGTGTTGTTGGGCGCGTAGTTCACGGCGTAATTGCCGCCGGCGTTGCCGTCGCTCACGCTCACGCCGCTCACGTTGACCGTGACGTTGCTGCCGGCGTTCTTGCTGACGAACTGGAACGTGCCGCCGCTGATCGTGTCGCCGCCAAACAGGGTGCCGCCGGTCACGATGGCGGTGCCCGCCGCGTTGGTGGTGGCGTCATACACCTTGTTGACGCTGCTGGTGCTGACCGTGAGCGCCGCCGGCGTGATGTTGGCCGTCACGCCCGTGGGCTGCAGCAGCACGTAGTTGCCGGCGTTGGGGCCTGTCAGTGAATAGCCGGTGACGGTCACCGCCTTGCCGTTGCCCGCGTGGCGGTTGGCAAAGCTGCCGGTGCCCGTGCCGGTCACGCTGATGCTGTCGCCCCCCAGCGCGGCCACGGTGGCCGAGCCGCCCAGCGACGCCACGGTGGTGCCGTCGTAGTCCCGGTTGCTGGCCGTGACGCCGGTGACGGCGAGGTTGGCCGGCGTGATGCTGCTGTTGGTGTTGGGCTGCAGCGTCAGCGCGTAGTTGTTGCCGCCGTTGCCGTCATTGATGGTCAGGCCGCTCAGGTTGACGGTCTTGCCGCTGCCCACATGGCGGTCGGTGAAGCTGAAGGTGCCGCCCAGCGGCGTATCGCCACCGGCCAGGCTGCCCGCGGTGACCAGCAGCGTCGGCGCGGCATTGGTGGTGCCGTCATAGACGCGCGTGAGGTCGTTGGGCCGGATGCTCACGGCGCGCTGCGTGATGTCGGCCGTCAGGCCCGTGGGCTGCACGATGGTGTAGTTGCCGGCATCGGTGCCCGTCAGGCCAAAGCCGGTGACGGTGACGGCCTTGGCCGTGCCCACATGCTTGTCCGCGAAGTTGCCGGCGCCCGTGCCGGTCACGCTCACCACGTCGCCGCCCAGGCCCGTCACGCTGGCCGTGCCGGACAGCGTGGTGCCCGTCAGGCCGTCATACACGCGGCTGTTGGCGCTCACGCCGGTCACGGTCAGCGGCGCGGCCGTGATGTTGCTGGTGTTGTTGGGCGCGTGGGTGACGGTGTAGTTGGCGCCGCCGTTGGTGTCGTTGACGGTCACGCCGCTCACGTTGACCGTCACGTTGGTGCCCACGTTCTTGCTGACAAACGCATAGGTGCCGCCGCTGAGCGTGTCGCCTCCAAACAGCGTGCCCGCGGTGGCAATGGGCGTGCCCAGCGCGGTGGTGGTGCTGTCGTATTGCCGGGTGATGCTGCTGGTGCTGACGGTCAGCGGGGCCGGGGTGATGGTGCCCGTGGCGTTGTTCACGGTGACGGCATAGTTGCTGCCGAGGTTGCCGTCGCTGATGGTGTAGCCGGTCACCTGCAGGGTGCTGCCGTTGGCGCCCAGCACGTTCTTGCTGGTGTATGCCTGGGTCAACCCTGTGATCGTGTCGCCGCCCACCAGGCCCACATGGGTCGGGCCACCCGCAGAGCTGGTCGTGCCGTTGTACACGCGGCTGTCGGTCACCGCGTTGATCGTGAGGGCCTTGGGCGTCACGGTGGCGTTGGCGGGGGTGAAGTTCACCGTGTAGCCCGCGGGCGCCGTCAGCGTGCCGATGCCGATCGCGTAAGTGCCCACATTCCGGCCCGGCGCGGTGACGGCCAGCGAGCCCGTGAGGATGTCCTGGCTGAACACGTTGCCATAGGTGCTCGCGTCGATCAGGCCGCTGGTGGTGTGCGTGACCGGCGCGAACATGGTGGCGCCGTCGTATTCGCGGGTCTGGGCATTGGCCGTGACGTTGACCGTGGGGGCCAGCGCAAACACGTAGCGGTTGCCGGTATCAATGGTGCCCGGCGGGTTCAGCGCGTAGGTGCTGTTCCAGACCGCCGAATTGACGGAATTCAGGCCGCCGAAGTTGTTGCCCGAGGGCGCGGACAGATAGACCAGCCAGCGGCCGCTGCCGTGGGTGGCCGACAGGCCGGTGGCACCCGCTGTGTTGAAGTAGTTCGCGCCCGCCGACAGCACGATGGAATTGCCCGCCGCGCCGGAGGTGACCTGCTGCGACTGGCTGATGCTGCCCGGCGTGCGGATGTTGATGGTGCCGCTGGGGGCGCTCACCACGCCCGAGATGTTCAGGTTGGCGCTGCCGTCCACCACCGTCAGGCCACCGCCGCTGGTGGACAGCGTGCCGATGCTGATGAAGTTGTTGCCGGTGTTGGCCAGGTTGATGATGCCCGAGTTGCCGCTGCCGCTCAGGGTGCCGGCGACCACGCTGGTGCCCACCTGCTGGGAGATATTGCCGGTGATGCTGGACAGGTTCAGCCCGCCGCCCAGGGACGAAACCGTGCCCAGCGTGGTGGCGGCTGCATTGGTCAGCTGGATGGTGCCCGTGGAACTGAGGCTGCCAGCGCCCAGGGACATCGTCGCGCCGCCGGCATTGAGCAGGATGCTGCCGCCGTTGATCGAGCGGGTGCTGTTCAGCGTGATGCCCCCGCCGGTCAGCGATACGGCCGAACTGGTGGCCAAGATGTTGCCGTTGATGGTAATCACGCCGCCGGCCTGTGCCGTGATGCCGCCGGTGGTGCTGGCGATCAGCCCGGCGACGCCATCCACGGTGCCGATGGTCAGGGCCCCTGAGGTGCGCACGTCGAACGTGCCGGTGTAGTTGCGGCCCGACACCGTGCCGATGCTGTTGCCGGACTCTGTTAGCGACACGTACCGCGCGTCCGCGTTCAGGTTGTTGACGGTGATGGACGTGGAGCCGGACTGCGAGATGCCACTGGCGCCGGTGGGCTCGTTGATCAGGCTCAGCGTGTTGGTGTTGGCGGGGGCGATATTGCCCGAGATGGCGATGCCGCCGCTGTAGGTGCTGCCACCGATGACCAGGGCCGACGCGGTGATGCTGTTGATCTCGGAGCTGGTGAGGTTCAGCGCGTTGGTTTCGTTGCTGCCGGCCAGAACAATCTCGCGGTTGGTGCTGGTCGGCACGATCATCGTGCGTCCGGTGCTGGAGTTGACCACGCCGGCCAGCTCCATGCGGTCGCCGGCCAGCTTGATCTGCCCGCCGGTGCTGCTGACCGTGCCGCCCGCGATGTAGAGGTCGCGGTTACCGGCCGGTGCCGGTGCCGGCACGCCCGAGCCGGTGATGTTCAGCTGGTTGCCGGAATCGGTGCCGGTGATGACCCCGTTGATCACCACGCCCGACGCATTCACCGCGCTGGGCGCAGATACCGCGCCGGTCACATTGATGGCGCTGGTGGTGGAGATGGTGCCGGAGATCGACGCCGCCACGATGTTGGTGGCCGTGGTGGACGACGATACCGAGCCGGTGGCCGTGACACCCAGTGACGTGCTGGAAATCACCGCGCCGGCCTGGATGTCCAGGCCCGTGCCCGACATGTTGCCGACGGTGGCGCTGCCCGTGAGCGACACCTGGCTCACGGACTCTACCCGCCCGCCAATGGCAAGGCCGGTGCCCGCGCTGATGGACGCATTGTTCAGCGTGCCCGACAGCGTCACGTTGCCGCCGGTGCTGGCCACCGTGGCGCCGCTGGCGACAACGCCGCCGTAGCTGTTGGCCGATGCGCTGGCGCCGACCTGGCCTGTGAGCGTGACCACGCCATTGGCGGAAATCCGGGCGCCGCTTTCCAGGCTGAAGCCGCGCGACACCTGGGCCACACCGCTGGGCACACCCACCTTGCCCACCAGGGTGATCGAGCCGTTGAAGGACGAGACGGTGGAGTTGTTGATGACCACGCCGCCGGCATAGCTGCCCGCGCTGCTGCCAAAACCGGTTTGCTCGCCCGTCAGGTCGATGGTGCCGCTGCCGGTGGTGCTGACCCGTGACGGCACCGCGGGCGTGCCGGTGTAGTCCACGATTTCCAGGGCGCTGTAGTTGTGCGCCCCCACGCTCGAGATGACGATGTTGCCACCCGTGGACGTGACGCTGGAGCCCATCAGCTTGATGTTGGACGTGGTGCTGCCGATGGTGATGGCGCCCGCGCCGCTGTTGATGGACGTGCGGTCCAGGAACACGCCGCGCCGGTTCACGTTGGCATGGGTGCCGTTGAGGGTGACGGCACCGCCTGCGGACGTGATGGTCGCCTGCGTGGCCAGCACCGCGTCCTGCCCGGTGGCCGGGATGCCAATGCCGGCGATGCCGATGGCACCGCCACCGGTCTGCAGCATGACGCCGCTGAGATCGACCGGGCCTGAAGAATTGATGTTGATCGTCCCCGCCCCGGTAACACTGAGGTTGCTGGGCTTGATGGACTGGTTGACGTCGGCCGTGGTCAGGCTGATGTTGCCGCCCGCCGAGGTCTTGAACGTCAGCGGCCCGGCGCCTGTCAGGTCCACGCCCGTGCCGCCGCTGGAGCCCGTGGTGCGGATGGTGAGGTTCAGCCCGGCCGGGACGACAACGTCCGCGCCGGTGAAGGTGCCGCTGGTGGTGATGTCGTAGTCGGCCACGATGTCCACGTTGGCGCCAGCGGCTTCGATGTCGTTCTCGTACACGACGTTGGGCGCCGCGGCGCCACCGCCGCCGGTGATGACGACGGCGGTCGGGTCCAGCAGCCAGACGCCGGCGTTTCCGTGCGGCGCCAGCGCGTCCACGCGCGTGCCCTGCGACCACAGGTTGAGCTTGCCCGACGTTTCAATGCGGCCGCCGTTGCCGCCGTGCGCGCCGCCACGCGCGCTCAGGTGGGCGGCCGAGCGTGTGTCGCCGTCGCTCCACAGCACCACCGTACCGCCGTTGCCGTTGTCCGTGGCGTCGGCGCGGATGGTCGAGCCTGATTCAGCCGTGGTCTCTTGCGCGTTGGCAAGGCGCGCGTCCTTGCCCTGCCAGCCGCCGCCCAGCAGCACCTCGCCACCGCCGGCCGCGCCGCTGGCGTCGATGACCGCGCCGCTTTTGAGCTTGACCTTGTTGGCCGTGGCATGGATCTGCCCGCCCAGGCTGCCCTTTTGCGCGCTGACCGTGCCCTCAATGTCCGCCGACTCGCGGCCCTTGAGCAGCACCTTGCCGCCTTCGACCGTCACAGCCGTGGCATTGACCAGCCCGCTGTGCTTCAGGGTGCCGGCAAAAATGCCCACGGCGTCGCCCTTGAGCTGGCCCAGGTTGACGGCCTTGTCCTCGGGCGCCTGCACGGCCAGGCGGATGCCTTCCAGCCCGCGCCCGGTCACCTCGACCTTGCGCCCGGCTGCCAGCAGGGTGGCGCCGTTGGGCGCCTCGATGACCGCGCCCGCGCCGGTCTGCACGTCGGGCGCGATCAGCACGACGTCGCCGCCGCGCGCCACGATGTGGCCGTTGACACTCAGGCCGCCTGCGATCCCGCCGTCGCCAAACACCAGCCGCCCGGCCAGCGCATCGGCGTCCGTCATGCGCAGGGTGGACGCGGTAAAGCCCGCGGTGTCCACCACCGCGCCGGCGCCCACGGCAATGCCTGCGGGGTTGACCAGCACCAGCTTGCCGTTGGAGCTGAGCGTGCCTGTTGATTTCCGAGCAAATCTGACCCCTTTGAGCTGAGTTTTTTCATCGAAATTTGACCCCTTGAATAAAGTCCCCTGCTTAACTTTTGAGCAGGGGGATCAAGGAGTGATCAAAGTGGGAACAC
>JBFWUB010000043.1:0-16809 GCA_050247515.1 Ramlibacter sp.
GACGAAACCGCCTACTTCAACAACCTGGCGCAAAGCTTCAACCAGCTGTGCGCCGCCGTGGCGGCCGCGCCCGTGGCCGGTGAGGCGGTCACCGCCGCCGCCCCGCTGGCCGAGCTGTCTCTGGCAACACCGCCAGACACCGCCGCCGTCATCGCCCCGCTGATCGAGGCCGCCAACGCCGGCTCGCTGGGTTTGACGGCCACGGGGTGAGGCGGCCGCGGGCGCCAACGCTTTTTTCATTTTTTCTCAGGGAGTTGTCTTTTGGATACCGATATCGACACTGACCGCGACCACCTGGCGTTGTTGCGGCTTTTTGTGCAGCTTCAGGGCCTGCCGCTGGACACCCAGCAACTGGCCCATGCCATGGCGGGCGAGCCCGATCCACGCTCTGCCGTGGCCGTGACTGGCCTGCTGCATGCCGTGGGCCTTTCGCCAGACACGCGAACGGGCCGCTGGGCCCATCTGGGCCAGGCGGTGCTGCCGGTGCTGGCGCGACGGCGCGACGGCCAGTGGATGCTGGTCGGCCAGATCCAGGGCGACGAGGCGGTGGTGCAACTGGCCGGCCAGGCACAGCCGGTGGCCATGGCGCGCAAGGAGTTTGAAGCGGCCTGGTCCGGCGTGTGGATCGCCGCGCCGCGCGCCGGCACGCAAGGCCAGGCCGGCAGCGAGCCCGCGCGCAAGTTCGGCATGAGCTGGTTCTGGCTGTCATTGGGCCGCTACAAGCTGCTGCTGGGCGAGGTGCTGCTGGCGTCGCTCTTTGTGCAGGTGTTTGCGCTGGTCACGCCGCTGATCTTCCAGGTGGTGATCGACAAGGTGCTGACGCACCGCACCCTGGGCACGCTGGACGTGATGGTGGTGGCGCTGCTGGGCGTGACGTTGTTCGAGGTCGTGCTGGCAGGCATGCGCCAGTACCTGCTGTCGCACACCACGCACCAGGTGGACGCGCAACTGGGCGGGCGGCTGTTCTCGCACCTGCTGCGCCTGCCGCTGTCGTACTTCGAGGCCCGGCGCACCGGTGAGACGGTGGCGCGCGTGCAGGAGCTTGAAAACGCACGCAACTTCATGACCGGCCAGGCCCTGTCCAGCGGGCTGGACCTGCTGTTTGCCGTGGTGTTCCTGGCCGTCATGTTCAGCTACAGCCCCACGCTGACCTTCATGGTGCTGGCGGCCCTGCCGGTGCTGTTCGCTGCGTCGTGGATCACCGCGCCGCTGCTGCGTCGCAAGCTGGAGGACAAGTTCTCGCTGGCGGCCAACAACCAGGCCTTTCTGGCCGAGACCGTGGGCGCGATGGAGACGCTGAAAAGCCAGGCGGTGGAGCCGCAGTGGCAGCGCGAATGGGAGCGCCGCCTGGGCGAGCACGCGCACAGCGCGTTCCACTCCGGGCGCGTGGCCAATGCCAGCAACCAGTTCGTGGGCCTGGCCAGCAAGCTGCTGACGGTGGCGCTGCTGTATTTCGGCGCGCGCCTGGTGATTGACGGCCAGTTGAGCGTGGGCGGGCTGATCGCCTTCAACATGCTGGCCGGGCGCGTCAACGCGCCCATCCTGAAGCTCGCGTCCCTGTGGCAGGACTACACCCAGGCCAAGGTCAGCGTCAGCCGCCTGGCCGACATCATGGACGCGCCGGCCGAGCCGCCGTTTCGCCCGGGGCGCAGCGCCATGGCGCCGCTGCAGGGCGGCGTGGCGTTTGAGAACGTGAGCTTTCGCTACGCGCCCGAGCGCAGCGACGTGCTGGAGAACCTGAGCTTTCAGGTGCAGCCCGGCGAGGTCATCGGCATCGTGGGCGTGTCCGGCGCCGGCAAGACCAGCCTGATGCGGCTGATGCAGCGCCTGTACGTGCCCCAGCGCGGGCGTATCCTGATCGACGGCGTGGACCTGGGCTTGATGGACACAGCCTGGCTGCGCCGCCAGATCGGCGTGGTGGGGCAGGACGCGCTGCTGTTCAACCGCACGGTGCGCGAAAACATTGCCCTGGGCAACCCGCACATGGCCATGGAGCAGATCGTGCAGGCCGCGCAGCTGGCCGGCGCGCATGACTTCATCCTGGACCTGCCCGAAGGCTACGACACGCTGATTGGCGAGCGCGGCGGGCGCCTGTCGGGCGGGCAGCGCGCACGGCTGGCGATTGCACGGGCGCTGGCCACCCAGCCGCGCCTGCTGCTGCTGGACGAAGCCACCGCCCAGCTGGACTACGAGAGCGAACGCGCCATCCACGACCGCATGGCGCAGATCTGCGCGGGGCGCACGGTGTTCATCGTGGCGCACCGGCTGCCCACGCTGCGCCTGGCCAGCCGCATCCTGGTGCTGGACCAGGGGCGCCTGGTGGAAACCGGCACGCACACGCAGCTGATGGCGGGGCAGGGGCGCTATGCGTCGCTGTACCGCGCCCACCAGGTGATGGATTCGCCGGTGGCGCCGCTGCGCCCGGTACCCAGCCTGACGGAGGTGGCCCATGCCTGAACGCAACAACACCACCGAACAGACAGCCGGCGAGCACCCGTTCGCCGCCGCCGCGGCGCTGCCGCAGCACCCGCCCGCGCTCACGGCCCGCATGGTCTCGCTGGGCGTGTGCGCCATGGCGGCGGTGGCCATCGTCTATGCCTGCTTTGCCCGGCTCGATGTCGTCGTCACGGCCCAGGGCAAGGTGATTCCGTCCGGGCGCAGCAAGACGGTGCAGCCGCTGGAGGCCGGCGTGGTGCAGCGCATTGCGGTGCGCGATGGCCAGCGCGTGAAGGCCGGCGACGTGCTGCTGGAGCTGGACCCGACCAACACCGCCGCCGACCATGACCGCCTGCAGCACGAGCTGTGGGAATCCGGCTCGGACGCCGCGCGGCTGCAGGCGCTGACGGGCCACGGCGCCATGGCTGCGCCAGCCGACACCCCGGCGCAGATCGTGGCGCGCCAGCGCGCCCTGCTGGCCAGCCGCCAGGCCGAGCAGCAGGCGCGCCTGGCGTCGCTGGACGCGGACCAGGCGCGCCGCCAGGCCGACCGCGACGCGATCGCCGCCGCGCTGGAGCGCATGCGCCAGAGCCTGCCGCTGGTGCAGAAAAAGCACGAGATGCGCGAGGAGCTCGCCCGCACCGGCCACATCGCCGAGGCCGGTCTGATCGAAACCCGCCTGGAGCTGATCAACCTGGAAAAGGAAATCGCGGTGCAGGGCAACCGGCTCAAGGAGGCCGACGCCGGCATCCGCGGCGTGGCCAGCCAGCGCAGCCAGGCGGTGGCGGAATTCCAGGCGCGCGCCGGCGGCGAGCTGGCCGAGGCCATGCGCAAGCACGGCAGCCTGCAGCAGGAGCTGGTGAAGGCGCAGCAAAGGCGTGACCTGCAGGTGCTGCGCGCGCCGATTGACGGCATCGTGCAGCAACTGGCCGTGAGCACCGTGGGCGGCGTGGTCACCGCCGCGCAGCCGCTGTTGACCATCGTCCCGGAGAACGCCCCGCTGGAGGTGGAGGCCCAGGTGATGAACCGCGACATCGGCTACCTGCGCGCGGGCCAGCGCGTGATCAACAAGATCGAGACCTTTGACTTCACCCGTTTTGGCTACATCGAAGGCGAAGTGCAGTGGGTGGGCACCGACGCCGTACAGGACGCCAAGCTGGGCGCGGTGTACCCGGTGCGCATCAAGCTGAACGCGGCGCAGACGCCGCATGCCACGGCCGGTGCGCGCGGCATTGTGGCGCCGGGCATGGCGGTGGTGGCCGACGTGCGCACCGATTCACGGCGGCTGATTGATTACTTCCTGGCGCCCATGCTGCGCTACCGGCAGGAGGCCCTGCGTGAGCGCTAAGAGGTATTGCGCCGCCGCCGCGGCGCTGATGATGGCTGGCGCCGCCGGGGCCACCGACCTGCTGCAGGCCTGGCAGATCGCCCAGACGGCCGACCCGGTGCTGGCCGCCGCGCGCCACAGCCTGCGGATGGCCGGTGAAAAGGTGCCGCAGGCGCGCGCCGGGCTGCTGCCCACGATCAACTTCAACGCGGGCGCGAGCCGGCAATCGGGCGCCGCCAGCTTTGACGGCGCACCCGACGTGCAGCGCGAGCCGCGCTCGCGCAACTGGTCGGTGCAGCTGGCACAGCCCCTGTACAAGCCCGCGCACTGGGCCGCGCTGCAGCAGGCCGAAGCCCAGCTGCGCCAGGCCGGCCACCAGTACCGGCTGGCCGAGCAGGACGCCATCGTGCGGCTGGCCCAGGCCTACTTTGACGTGCTGGTGGCCCAGGAAAGCGCCGCCGTGGCCCATGCCCAGGGCGCGGCGATGGGCCAGCAGCTCAAGCTCGCCCAGCGCAACTTTGAAGTCGGCATGACCACGGTGACGGACATCCACGAGGCGCAGTCACGCTTCCAGCTGGCGCGCGCGCAACAGGTGGTGGCGCGCAGCGAGCTGGCGCAAAAGCAGGCCGAGCTGGAAAAAATCCTGGGCCAGGCCCTGCCGCAGCCCGCCAGCCTGCGTGCCGACGCGGCGCTGCCGGCGCCGGCCACCGACGATGCGCAGCACTGGATACGCCTGGCACAGCAACAGCACCCCGAGGTACTGCTGCAGCAGGCCGCCGCCGAGGCGGCGCAGCTGGAGCTGGCCCGGCAGCGCGCCGGCCATGCGCCCAGCCTGGAACTGACCGCCAGCCGCAACGCCAGCTTCAACTCCGGCAGCCTGGCCACGCCCGCCGACACGCGCGTGCGCAGCCTGGCCAGCCAGGTGGGCGTGCAGCTCACGGTGCCGCTGTACGCGGGTGGCGCCGTGGCCGCCCGGGTACGTGAAGCCCTGGCCGCGCAGGACAAGGCCCAGGCCGAACTGCTGGCCGCGCAGCGCAAGGCCGCAGCCCAGGCCAGCCAGTCGCATGCCGCCTGGCTGCAGGGCGGCGCCCAGGCCGAGGCACTGGCCGCCGCCGTGGCCGCCAGCCGCAGCCAGGTGGAGGCCAGCCAGATCGGCTACCGCATCGGCACGCGCATCAACATCGACGTGCTCAACGCCCAGCAGCAGCTGCACGCGGCGCAGCGCGACCTGTTCAAGGCGCGCGCCGACACCCTGCTGCACAGCCTGCGCCTGAAAGCCGCCATTGGCGAGCTGCACGCGGGCGACCTGCAGGCCGTGAACCAGCTGCTGGTGGCATCCGCGGCCGGCACCGGCAACAATTCCACAACTTCAGGCCACGCACCATGACACCTGCCACGCCCCCTACCGAGCCGACATCACCCCAGACCGCCGCGCCGCAGATACCCCCCGAGCTGGCCCAGGTGGCCCAGGCCGCGCGCGACAACGCGCGCCAGGCGCTGGCCCTGTTGCCGGTGCTGGGCCACGTCAGCTGGCTCATGCTGCAGCAAAGCGCCACGCGCAACACCCTGCTGGCCGACCTGGAATGGCGCGTGCTGCCGCCGCTGCTGCTCAAGCAGGCCCGGCTGCACATGCGCGACGAAGCTCCGCTGGCCTTTGTGTCGTGGGCGCTGCTGTCCGAAGAAGTTGCGCTGCGCTATCGCGCCGCGCCACACCGCCTGGCCGCCGCCGACTGGAAAAGCGGCGACCAGGTCTGGCTGGTGGACCTGTTCACGCCGTTTGGCGGGGCGCAGGAAGTGCTCAAGGAACTGCGCCAGCAGTTCGCCGGCCGGCCCATCCACCAGCTGGCGCCGCCGGATGGCGCGCTGGCCGAGGTGATTACCTGGCCGGCTGTGCGGGGGTAGCCGCCAGCTCCGCCGCAAACCCCGAACTCTCAAACAGCGCGCGCGGCTGCGCCTGCAGCGAATCCACGCGCAGCGTGCCGCCGCGCGCCAGCACGGCCTTGTGCAGCTGGCGCAGCGCGTCCAGGCCGGACGCGTCCAGCGACACCAGCTGCAGTGCGTCCAGCACCACCTGGGGCGCGGGCGGGCCGGCCTCCACGGCCTGCACCGCCACATCAATCTTGGCCACCGCGCCGAAAAACAGCGCGCCGTACAGCTTGTAGGTGAGCTGGTTGCCGTTGCCGCTGTCGGTGCTGCCCATCAGCTCCACCCGGAACAGCGAGCTCATGCGCCGGATGAACAGCGCGCAGGCCAGCACCAGGCCCACCTGCACCGCCACCGTCAGGTCGAACACCACCGTGAGGAAGAACGTGCCCAGCATCAGCACGCGGTAATGGCTGCTGTACTGGCGCATGCGGGCAAAGGCATGCCATTCGCCCATGTTCCAGGCCACAAACAGCAGGATGCCGGCCAGCACGGCCAGCGGCACATGCATCGCCAGCGGCGCGGCCAGCAGCACCACGGCCAGCAGCGTCAGCGCGTGCACCATGCCGGCCACGGGCGATGTGGCGCCCGAGCGCACATTGGTCACGGTGCGCGCAATGGTGCCGGTGGCCGGCATGCCGCCAAAAAACGGGGTGACGAAATTGGCCACGCCCTGGGCCATCAGCTCCTGGTTGGGGTCGTGCCGCGGCTGGGTGCCCAACTGGTCCGCCACGCGCGCGCACAGCAGCGATTCAATCGCGCCCAAAAGCGCAATGGTCAGCGTGGGCGTGACCAGCAGCTTGACCGTCTCCCACGAAAAATCAGGCAGCGCAAACGAGGGCAGGCCCTGGGGTATGCCGCCAAAGCGCGTGCCAATGGTTTCCACCGGCAGCTTGAGGAACCACGCAAACACCGTCAGCGTGACCAGGGCCACGATGGGCCCCGGCATGCGCGATGTCACCTGCAGCGCGCGCCCCATGCCGGGCAGCTCCCGCGCGTGATGCAGCGCCTGGCGCATGGCGGATTTTTCGTTCCACAAGCGTGGCCACAGCGCCAGCCCCAGCACGCAGGCCAGCCCCAGGCCGAAGGCATGGGGGTTGAAGGTGTCCAGGTGCTGGCCCATGACCGTGAGCTGGGTGAAAAAATCCGCCGGCATCTTGGGCACCGTCAGGCCCAGCCAGTCGCGCAGCTGCGACGCGGCGATCAGCACCGCAATGCCGTTGGTAAAGCCGATCACGATGCTGACCGGCACATAGCGCACCAGCGTGCCCAGCCTGAGCAGGCCCAGCACAAACAGCAGCACGCCCGCGCAGGCGGTGGAGATCAGCAGGTTGGCCAGGCCGTAGCGCTCGACGATGCCGTAGACGATGACGATGAACGCGCCCGCCGGCCCGCCGATCTGCACGCTGGAGCCGCCCAGGGCCGAGATGAGAAAGCCCGCGATGATGGCCGTCCACAACCCGGCCTGCGGCGACAGGCCCGACGCAATGGCAAACGCCATGGCCAGCGGCAGCGCCACGATGCCCACCGTCATGCCCGCGCCCGCATCGGCCATGAAGCGCGCGCGGCTGTAGCCGCGCAGCGAATCGATCAACCGGGGGTGAAAGCCCGCCAGGTGCAGGCGGGGGGCGTTCAAGGCGTCAGTCTCCGTCGGGGATGACCACGTCGGCCGCGGCGCCTGCAGCCCGGCCGGCCAGCCGCGCGGTGCCGATGGCGGCGTCTGCCGCCAGGCCCACGCCCTTGACAGCCACCGTGGCGGCGACGTCAGCGACCGCGACGACGGCGCAGCCGGAAAGCGGCAGCGTGATGGCCAGTGTGGCTGCCAGAAGTATGCGTTGGATCATGCGAGGCCCCCGGTGTTGCCTTGATTTTAGGCCCGGGTGCAAGAGGGCCTCAGGAACTGGTGACCTGCAGTTCCAGCTTGCCGTCCGGTGGCGGGCTTTCGTGGCTTGCGCTACCCAGCCGGCGCATCCATGTGTTCTGACGCGCCTGCAGTTCATTGGTCAGGGCCCTGGCCGCAGGCCCGGCGCCGGGCAAGGGGTCGTCCTCGGTCATCAGGGCTTTGAGCAGATCATCCCCCGTGACCCGCAGCGCTGACAGCAACGCCTTCGTCTGCGCTGCGGGCAGATCAGCGTCGTAGATGGCGCACATTTTGGCGGCCAGCCGCGCGGGGTCGGTTTTCAGCTCGCGCCGGGCCACTTCACTGCCGATGTTCAGCAGTGCCTGCTTGTCAGCCAGCGCAAGGCCGCTGGCAGCGATCTCGCGCACGTAGGCGTAGATGACGTCCTGCATGTCCCGGCCTGCGTCCTGTTTCGCGGCAAATGCCAGGGCGCTCATGCTGTCGCGTTGGCCGCGCAGGAGGTTGAGCTTGTAGTCCAGCGGCAGCACGCCCTCGTCCGCCGCCAGCACGGCGCGCATCCAGGCGGCCATGTTGGCAGGCTGGTTGCGGTCGAAAGCCATTTCAAGCGCCGATCGTCCCTTGACGTTGTCACCCCTGAGGGTGCGCCACATGGCGTCGGTCGTCTGGTCCGACGCCAGGGTGCGCTGGCAGGCGTCGGTGACGGTCGCCGGGCCGCCACGGCTGACGGCAGCCGCCATGTACCTTGCTGACTGTCTGCTTTGCGGTTCAACATGCACTGCGGTTTCCAGGCGCTCGCCGGTGCCGTGGCTGCCGGCGCGATGCTCCGGCGGCACCCATTGCACCAGCGTGCCGATTTTGGGCTCGCCTGGGAAATACTCGCGCACGCGGTCCTGGTCCATCCAGTGTTCCAGCCCATGGGCGTCGAACCATCCAGGGTCGTGCGCCATCACGCGGCTGTGCGTGATCGTCTGGTTGGGGTCGTACAGGTTGACGACGTATTCCCGGCGCATCGTGCCGGCGTGCGGGACATCCTTGACGCGCATTTCAATGCCCAGCATGTGATAGGGAGTGCTGGCCATGAAGTAGTGGGTGTCGCCCGGCGCCATGCGTTTGAACTGCTCGCCGAGCATGGCGCCGAAGTTGTCGGTGTCATACAGGGCGGTGGCCTGGCAGCCGATCATCACGCCTTCTACTTCGCGCAGCGTGTCGCTTGTGACACTTTGCTCGATGGCCTGTTTGCTCTGCAGGGGTGCATATGAAAAGGCGTGATCCGCCTTGCCATCGGCGCCCGGGCCCTTCGCGTCCTTCCTGGCATGGTGATTGTGGCGTTCCATCAGCCACAGCATGCTGAGCGTGCGGCACACGATGGGGCCGTTCGGGCTTTCCAGCGGCGTGGGTGCAATATCGCCCAGCGTGCCGACGCCGTTCAATGTCACCTTTGCGGCCAGTTCCTGGCTGATCCCTTCGTTGGTGTGCTGGTAGATGGACCCAGCGAGCGTTCTGGGCGTGCCCTGTTGCTGACCGGATCTGTCCATGTAAAAGACCCTGGACTTGTGCAGCGCCACACCGGTGGTCATGGCCTGCACATGGGCGCCTGCCGGCGCCAGCACCGTCAGGTCTGACACGCTGCCGTGCAGCACGATCCGCAGCTTTTCAGGGTCATCCGGCTGCAGCCCGCCCAAATCAATCTGCTCGCAGCCATCGGGCAGTGTGATGACGAGGTGGTTGAGCGCTTGCAGGCCTGCCACCCCCTGGATGATGGGACTCGGGTCGGCCATGGCGGGCACAACCAGCGTGGTGATGCCGCCCATATGGCCGCTGAGCGCCTTCCATGCCGCCTTTGGAAAGGCCGCGATGTCTTCCAGGGTCACAGGGTCCGGGCCTTTGGTGGCGGTGTGCCCTTCGTCGTCGCTGTCGCTCGCCTCCAGGGCGTGCTCCAGGTTCAGGCAGCCGCCCATCACAGCTTCAAGCAGGCAATGGAGGGTGGCCATGGCGCGGGCCTTGGCCTGCCCTGAAAGCGGCTCCCCCGGTGGCAGCCCCGCTGCGGCGGCATAGGCGTCCAGACACCTGTGGGTTACATCACCCTGGGGGTCTTCGTCGTCCGAGTCAAATGCGTCTTCAAAGAGGTCCGCCTTGGATTCCGGCGTGGCCGATCGGGGGCCGGGCGGCCAGCTGATGGAGCGGGATGAACTGAAGGGAATGTCCATGGTCAGCCTCGTGTGGCTTGGGGATCGACCGGGGACTCCCTGTTCTGTGGATGTGGTTTTGACCTGCCTTGATGTTGACCGTGGTTGTTACGTTTGATAACTAGATGAATGGCTCACCAGCTGAAAGTCTTGCCTCAGCGCACCCGCATGCCCGGCTGCGCCCCGGCCGTGGGCTCCAGCACATGGATGCCGGGGTGGGCCTTCTCATCCCCATGGCTGGCGGCCAGCACCATGCCCTCGCTCACGCCGAACTTCATCTTGCGCGGCGCCAGGTTGGCGACCATCACGGTGAGCTTGCCGATGAGCTGCTCGGGTTTGTAGGCGCTGGCGATGCCGCTGAACACATTGCGCATGCGGCCCTCGCCCACATCCAGCGTCAGGCGCAGCAGCTTGGTGGAGCCTTCCACCGCTTCGCAATTCACGATCTTCGCGATGCGCAAGTCGACTTTGGTGAAGTCGTCAATCGTGATGGTGGGCGCCAGCGCCTCGCCCCCAGGCAGCTCACCCCCTCCCCCGCTGGGGGAGGGCAGGGGTGGGGGCACCACCTCGGCCGGCGCTTCAAACAGCGCATCCAGCTGCTTCACATCCACGCGCTGCATCAAATGCTCGTACTTGCCCACGGTGTGCCCCGCGCCCAGCGGCGTGGCGGCGTTGCCCCAGCCCAGCGGCGCGCACTGCAAAAAGCCTTCGGCCTGCGCGGCCAGTGCGGGCAGCACGGGCTTGAGGCACGCCGTCAGCAGCTTGAACATCTCCAGGCACCAGCTGCCCACGGCGGCGGCTTCAGCGGCCTTGCCTTCCTTGGCCAGCTTCCAGGGCGCGGCGGCGTCAAACGCGGTGTTCACCACATCGGCCACGGCCATGATCTCGCGCAGCGCGCGGGCGTAGTCGCGCGACTCGTACAGCGCGCGTACGCTTTCGGCCAGCGCCGCGGCGTCGACCTCGGCCAGCGACGGCGCCGCCACCAGCGTGCCGCCCGGCACAAACTTGACCGCGCGGCTCGCAATGTTCACGTACTTGCCGATCAAATCACTGTTCACGCGGGCCATGAAGTCGTCGGGGTTGAAGTCGATGTCTTCGTTGCGGCCGTTGAGCTTGGCGGCCAGGTAATAGCGCAGCCATTCGGGGTTCATGCCCAGGCTCAGGTACTTCAATGGGTCCAGGCCGGTGCCGCGGCTCTTGCTCATCTTCTCGCCGTTGTTCACCGTCAGAAAGCCGTGCACAAACACCTGGTTGGGCACCTTGCGGCCGCTGAAATGCAGCATGGCCGGCCAGAACAGCGTGTGGAAGGTGATGATGTCCTTGCCGATGAAGTGGTACTGCTCCACGGACGGGTCGGCAATGAAGGCGTCATAGTCCACACCGATCTTGCCCAGGTAGTTCTTGAGCGAGGCCAGGTAGCCCACCGGCGCGTCCAGCCACACGTAGAAGTATTTGCCGGGTGCGTCCGGGATCTCGATGCCAAAGTACGGCGCGTCGCGGCTGATGTCCCAGTCGCCCAGGGCCGTCTTGCCGGTTTCATCGGGCACCAGCCATTCGCTGATCTTGTTCAGCACCTCGGTCTGCACCGCGCCGCTGTTCGTCCACTCTTTCAGAAAGCTCAGGCAGCGCGGGTCCGACAGCTTGAAGAAGAAATGCTCGGACGTTTTCAGCACCGGCGTGGCGCCTGACAGGGCCGAGTAGGGGTTGATCAAATCCGTGGGGCTGTAGACCTTGGAGCAGACCTCGCAGTTGTCGCCGTACTGGTCCCTGGCGTGGCAGTTGGGGCATTCGCCCTTGATGAACCGGTCGGGCAGGAACATGTTCTTTTCAGGGTCAAAGAACTGCTCGATCGTCTTGCTGGAAATGAGCCCGTTGGCCTTCAGGTCGCGATAGATCTGCTGGGCCAATTCATGGTTCTCCGGCGCGTCGGTGCTGTGCCAGTTGTCAAACGCGATGTGAAAGCCGTCCAGGTATTCCTTGCGGCCCGCGGCAATGCCGGCCACAAAGGCCTGCGGCGTCACGCCGGCCTTTTCGGCCGCGATCATGATCGGCGCGCCGTGGGCGTCGTCCGCACACACAAAATGCACCTGGCTGCCCTGCATGCGCTGGTGGCGCACCCAGATGTCGGCCTGGATGTATTCCATGATGTGGCCGATGTGGAACTTGCCGTTGGCGTAGGGCAGGGCGGTGGTGACGAATAGCTTGCGCTGGGCAGACATGGAAGGGGCTTCTTCTTGGGGAAACCACTGATTTTAGGAGTTATCGCTAAACTGCCTCTGTCCTCTCAGATCCTGGCTTCAAGCCCCTGCCCCCCATAAGTCACACCATGCCCACCCCCGACCAGCTCCTGCAAGCCCTGCAAACCGTCATCGACCCCCACACGGGCAAAGACTTCGTCTCGACCAAGGCCCTGAAAAACCTGCAGGTGCACGGCGGCGAGGTGTCGTTTGACGTGGAGCTGGGCTACCCCGCCAAAAGCCAGTTCCCCGCGCTGCGCTCGGCCCTGGTGGCCGCCGCCAAGACCGTGCCCGGGGTGGACAACGTATCCGCCACCCTGAGCAGCAAGGTGGTGGCCCATGCCGCCCAGCGCGGCGTGAACCTGATGCCCGGCGTGAAGAACGTGATTGCGGTTGCATCCGGCAAGGGCGGCGTGGGCAAGAGCACCACGGCGGTGAACATCGCGCTGGCGCTGGCGGCCGAGGGCGCGTCCGTGGGCCTGCTGGACGCCGACATCTACGGCCCCAGCCAGCCCATGATGACCGGCACCAGCGGCAAGCCCGAAACGCTGGACGGCAAGACCATGGAGCCCAAGATCGGCCACGGCATCCAGGTCAACTCCATCGGCTTTCTGGTCAGCGAAGACCAGGCCATGGTCTGGCGCGGCCCCATGGCCAGCCAGGCGCTGGAGCAACTGATCACCCAGACCAACTGGAAAGACCTGGACTACCTGATCGTGGACATGCCCCCGGGCACGGGCGACATCCAGCTCACGCTGTGCCAGAAGGTGCCGCTGACCGGCGCGGTGATCGTCACCACGCCGCAGGACATTGCGCTGATCGACGCGCGCAAGGGCATCAAGATGTTTGAGAAGGTGGGCGTGCCTATCTTGGGCATTGTGGAAAACATGGCCGTGCACGTGTGCAGCGCCTGCGGCCATATGGAGCACATCTTTGGCGTGGACGGCGGGCAGAAGATGGCGGCCGAATACAAGATGGATTATCTGGGCGCGCTGCCCTTGTCCATGGCCATCCGCCTGCAGGCCGACAGCGGCAAACCCACCGTGGTGGCCGAGCCCGACAGCGACGCGGCCCGCCTGTATGGCGACATCGCGCGCAAGCTGGCCATCAAGGTCGCGCAAAAGGCGAAGGACTTTTCGTCCAGGTTCCCGACCATCACGATTTCCAAGAACACCTGAATAGTAGAAGGCCGCCATGAACCTGCTGGCGTCGCTGCGATACCTGGTGGCCCTGCAGGAGCACCGCCATTTTGGCCGCGCGGCGCAGGCCTGCCACATCACGCAGCCCGCGCTGTCCAACGCGCTGCGCGCGCTGGAGGCTGAATTTGGCGCGGTGATCGTCAAGCGCGGGCGCACCTTTGCCGGCTTTACGCCCGAGGGCGAACGCGTGCTGCAGTCCGCCCGCCTGATGCTGCACGAGCGCGAGCTGCTGCAGCAGGACCTGGCCAGCGTGGCTGGCCGGCCGCAGGGGCGGCTGGTGATCGGCGTGGTGCCTGCCGCCGTGCCGGTGGCGGCGCGCTTTGCGGCGCAGCTGCAGGCGCTGCACCCGGGCATCACGCCCACGGTGCGGTCCATGAGCTCGCCCGAGATTGAGGCGGGGCTGGAGGAGCTGACGCTGGACCTGGGCCTGGGGTACACCGACCGCATGGGCACGGGCGGCGCCAAGCTGGATCAAGTGCCGCAATATGACGAACGCTACTGGCTGGTGCGGCGTGCGCCCCAACCCACCACTGCGGCTGCAGCCGCGGGGCTGGCATTGGGCGGCACCATCAGCTGGGCCGACGCAGCCAAACAGCCGCTGTGCCTGCTGACGCCCGAGATGCACAACCGCACCATCGTGGACGGCGCCTTTGCCGCCGCGGGCGTTGCGGTGACCCCGGCCATGGAGACCAATTCCATCCTCACACTCGCCCTGGCCGTGCTGGAAGGCCAGGTGTGCAGCGTGGTGCCCGGTGCGGTGCTGGGGGCGGTGATGGCCTGGCGCGAGCTGCAGGCGCTGGCGCTGGTGGCGCCCGAGCTGCAAACGCCGGTGGGGTTCATGCTGGTGCGCGCGGCGCGGCATTCGCACACGGTGGAGGCGGCGTTGGCGTTGGCGCGAGACGCGGCTTGGCTCAAGCATGCGGCGCGGCATAGTGGGGCACTGGCGCTGGGCGCTCATTGACGGAGCAGTCCGCGGAAATGCGTATGACGAGCAGCTACCGTCCGGCCAGAAGAACCGTATTCCTGTTGACGATCTGCTGCTCGCCCACCTGCCTCGTGGCTCCAGCGCTCAAGCCGCCAAGACGCTGTGCGAGCAGATGGGAATGACTCCAAAAGAGATGAAGCCCGGACCATCGCAGCAGCCAGATGCACTGCGGTGCAGCAAAAGGCTGTCTGAATCCACCCTGTTCTCTGGCCTGCATGAGCTCGTCGTCCATATCACCCTGGACAAGGACACGGTGCAAGATGTCTCAGCGACCGTGTTCTATCGATCACTCTAGGGTTGCCAGGCGGAGCCGATGAAAAGCAGTTCATTCTTTGTTTACCTGCTCGGCGCGGGTCTGGTGATGCTGGTCTGGTACAGCATCAACCTACTTCTCCGAAGACGGCAAGAACGGCTCTCCCTGGACGATGCGGAGAAAGTATTCGTGTTGTTGATCGCCATCGCGCTGGTGGGCGTCGCATTCTTTGTGGGCTGAAAGTTCATCCAATTCGATAAGGTTCTGAATCAGTGCCGACACCGCGCGCAAGGCCGTGGGTGGGCCCGTCGGCGCTTCACTTTGGCGCCCCTTCGCTGCGCTACGGGGTGCCCTGCGCTTCTCGCTCCGCGGGGCGGCTGCGGTCGCTTCGCAATGGCGCTGATACGCGCCATTCCATAAATCGTCCTCGCCGGTCCGCCTGCGGCGGACTCCCCCCGCTGCGCTGCGATGCTCGGCGCCAAAGAGGCGCACCGACGGCCCCACCCACAGCCTTGCAGCCGGCAGGGTTGGTGCGCCACCAGCTGTCGCCGGCAATGGTTGTGCTGGGCCAGAGGGGGCTGGACTAGTTTTTGCCTGAGGCAAGTTCCGTACCCTCAGATTGGGGGATGCCGGCTATCGACCGTGTGAGGCAGGCTGGCTATAGTGGCGCGCAGGGGCAGATTCAAGGGGGCGGGATGGCGGCGGTTTTGCTGGAATTTTCATACCTGTGCTTCGACGCAGTGGGCTTCTGCAAGTCGTTGATGTGTAACGGCTTTTCGGATTTTTGCGAGCCACCTTATTCCGCACGTCGCCATGTTATCCCGCAGTTTTTCGGGACATATCAAAGTTAAACCCTCATGTACACGCGCCGCGACTTTCGCGCCTCCTTGCTGTTTGCAGCGCTCTACCTTGGCGTTTGTATTCTTCCAGGAGCGATAGCAGGCCTATGCTTCGCGCTTTGGTCGCTGTGGCGCGGACTTAACGGAGAAATACTCTTTCTTGTCGGCGGGGTGCTTGCGATGTTTCTAGGTCCTACCCTTGCTGCTGTGGTTTTCGGAGTTTTGTGTTTAGGGGCAGCCGTGGTTTCTGGCTTACTTTTCCTTCCGTTGTCGCCTCTTTTCAGGCAAATTGATTCTTACCTATCGCGAATCTTGTTCTTGTGCAGTGGCTCACTTATTGGCTTAGCTGGCGGCATGCTTGGTGTGGGTTTTTTGTACTCGGGCACTCTGCGGCCCGTTTCTGGTTGGACGTTGCCGATTTCACTGGTTTACGGGCTTGCCACTTCCGGCTTGTACTTGTATCTTCATCGTGGATATGTTGATGATGAAGCTGCACGGGCCTAACAGGGCGCCCAAGTCGGACGCTTTCGGCGCCTCTTTGCTCCGGCGGTAGGCGTCTTGCACCCGACTATGCACTCGCGTCCGCTCACCGAAATCACGGGCCTGTCGCTGCCAGAGTTGGCCTCGATTGAGCACTTTTTAGTCGGCTGCACGGTTCCCCTCGTCTACCAGAGTGATGAGCGGACTGGAATTCTCGGTACCGGCGGGTTCGTCTCGTTCAAGGAGCGCGTCTTCTTCGTCACCGCAGGTCATCTGTTCAAGAACGCAGACCCAAACCGCATGGGGATACCCGAGCGCGCTGGCAAAGACGTTCACGTATGGTACTTCGGGCACGCGACCGTTCATCACCCCAAAGATACGGACGAACATGACGTTGCCATCATCGAACTACTCGATCCAGACTTCGTGCAGCGCGTTCGTCGGGGCTGGACAATCCTTGGCGAAGCCGACCTCGTGACTCCTGAATCGAGCACCCACAACTATCTGATAGCGGGCTACCCTGACGCGACGGTCAAGTACGAGAACTCTGTACTTACGCCGTCTGCATTGATGCAGCTCTACACAGGCCCCTACGAAGGGGAAGTTGTCGGTACCCGAGGCGACTTCGATCTTTTCTTTCGCTATGGTGAGGCAGCAGGTAACGCGTACGGCTTTCAGAAGAGCACGCCGCACCTCGGCGGCGCCAGTGGTGCACTTGTTTTCACCCTCGGCCCACGGCCAACTGGTGTCTGGTCACCCACAGCGGTGCTCAAGGTCGTCGGCATCCAAGTCGCATTCATTCACAACAAGTACGTGCGAGCCAAGAAGTGGTCGCTCATAGAGCACGTGCTATCTCTGGTCGCCTACAAGTCGCACCTTTGACCGCAAAGACGCCTAACCCAGCGTTCGAGTAGCCCACTCACTTTTGCACTTAGCCCGTAATCCACACATCTCTTTGAACCGCCCCGGAATTTGAGGAGGCTCTTTTCTCTGAGAGGATTGAGCCATGAAGAAGTCACCCAAGTTTCCCCCTGAAGTCCGCGAACGCGCTGTCCGCATGGTGCGCGAGCACCGAGGCGAGTA
>JBFWUB010000044.1:0-16282 GCA_050247515.1 Ramlibacter sp.
CGCGTGAGTTTCTTCTTGCTGGTTTGCTCGGCTTCTGCAAAGCTGATTTGGCTCATCGGCTGAATTCCTTTGCCCGTATCAACGCACCGCCGCCCAATTCGGTGGACTTGTTCAGACCTTCCCTAGGCCAAGAGCATCCTGATCAATCACACCGTCAACTCCACCATCTCCAGTTTTTCCAAGCGCACGGCCCGCATGCGAGGCGGAACCGCCATAGCCCATAGCGACCAAAAGTTGAACAACAAGACGCTCGAAGAAGGACGGCGGTGCTGCGAGAATTTTCTCCAGCAATTCTGCCGCCAAAGTAGATTCGAGTTCATCACGCGCTGATCGGATTCGCTCATCTGGGGTCAACTCATCAGCTATCGTTGACACATCCCCTATATCTTTCAACGCCTCTGTCGCAGGCTGATACATCTTGAATCCAGCGACGCTCTCAAGATATTTGGTGTTCATCGCCGATGGAGGCGACTGCAAAACAGCTCTTCCTTTCTCGCTAATCTGAAAGTACCCGCGTCTTGTGAGCGTAACCAATCCGGCTTTGCCGAGGTAGCTCTTTGCCCAGTTCACGCGATTCGCAAACGTTGTCTGCTTACCCGATGGGAGTAGCTCCGACAATTCCTCGTCCGAAAGACCCAGGGAATTTCCCAGCTTGTGGACCACATCAGCAATCTTTACTTCGCCGTCTGCTGAGGCCTTCAGAACGGGGAGCATCAAGGATTGAAAGTCAGGAATTGCCATAAGAAGCCTTTGCCCAATTTCAGCGCATTTGCACAATCACATCAATTGACGGCACGACCCAACCTCCCCACCCCCTCCTCAATCTTCCCCACATCCGCAGTCGCAAAGCTGAGTCGCAGCGTAGCCAGGTCGGGGTTAGACGCATAAAACGGCGCCCCCGGCACAAAGGCCACGCCCTGCTCTATCGCGCGCTTGGCCAGCTCGTTGCCGTTGCTCACCTTGCCGCCCGCTCCCGTCAGGCGCGCCCACACAAACAGGCCGCCCTGGGGCTTCACAAATTCGATGGCGTCGCCCAGCTCGCGGCGCAGGGCGTCGCCCATTACGCGGGCGCGCTCGCCGTACACCTGGCGCACGTGGGCCAGGGTGGCGGGCATGCGGCCGGCTTTCAGGTACTGGGCGGCGGTGGCCTGGGCAAATGTGCTGGTGTGGGCGTCGCTGAACTGTTTGCACATCGTGGCGCGGGCCAGCAGCTCGGGCGGGGCAATCATCCAGCCCACGCGCAGGCCGGGGCTCAGCACTTTGGACATGGACCCACAGTGAGCTAAAAGCTCGCGGCTGCCGGGCACGCTGTCGCTCAGCGCATAGATGCTGGGCGGCGGGGCATCACCAAAGTACAGGTCGCCATACGGGTCGTCTTCCACCACCAGGGTCTGGTATTTCACGGCCAGCTCCAGCACGCGTTTGCGCCGCTCCAGGCTCAGCAGCGCGCCGCTGGGGTTGCCAAAGGTGGGGATCAAATACACAAACTTCGGCTTGTGCTCTGCGATCAGTGCCTCCAGCGTGTCGGTCTGCACGCCCTGCCCGTCGATGGGCGCGGTAATGATGTCTGCCCCATACAGGCGAAAGCACTGGATGGTGGCCAGGAAGGTGGGGCCTTCCACAATGACCTTGTCGCCGGGGTTGATCAGGGTTTTGCCCAGCAAGTCCAGCGCCTGCTGGCTGCCGGTGGTGACGATCAGGCCGTCGGGGTTCAGCCCCTTCACGCCCTTGGTGGCCATGAAGGCGGCCAGCTGTTCACGCAGGGGGTTGTAGCCCTCTGTGGCACCGTATTGCAGCGCAGCGCCGGGCTCGTCGGTCAGGGCCTGGTGGGCGGCCTCCTTGATGCCGGCCACGTCAAACATGGCGCTGTCGGGGAACCCGCCCGCAAAGCTGATGATGCCGGGCTTGCCCAGCAGCTTGAACAGCTCACGGATGGCGGATGTTTCTACGTTGTTCAGGCGGTCGGCGAAGGGGATGGGCATGGTCTGGGGTGTCTGGGGTTACGGGCGATGGTTGGCATTCTCGCGCAAGGGGGCTTACGCCCAGTTCTCAAGCTGCAGGCCCGGGACTCGCTCAAACTCGCGCAGGTTGTTGGTAACCAGCGTGACGCCAAGTGCCAATGCGTGCGCGGCAATCTGCTGATCCAGGGGACCAATGGGTTTGCCCCGCTTTTCCAGTTGGGCGCGGACTTCGCCATATCGCCTTGCAGCGGCCAAGTCGTAGTCAAAGACTGTCAACGGGCTGATGAACTGCTCAAGCAAGGCCAGATTGCGGGCAGAGCCGCTTTTGCTGGCACCCCAGTAAAGCTCGCTCGCGGTAATGGCAGAAATGCCCAACCCCTCGGCTTGATGGGCCAAAAAGCGGTCCAGCACCGCAGGTGGCCGGGCGTTGATGACGTAGATGCAGATATTGGTGTCCAACAGATAGCGGACAGTCGTAGTACCCAGCATGTTCAGCGCTTCTTTCTGCTGAACAAGGGCTCCCGCTGATCCGGCTGTTCGGGTTGATCGCGCTCCATGACAAAGCCGGGTTCGAAGGCATTCACTGCGTCAATCAGCGCCTGCATGGACGGCTTTTGCTGGCTGCTCAACACGACGTCATCGCCGACCCGTCGCACGAAGACTTCTGTTCCCTCAAATCGAAACTCTTTAGGCAAGCGCACAGCCTGGCTGCGCCCGTGCATGAAGAGCTTGGCGCGGGCAACATGGTCGTTGGACATGCTCATAACGGGCTCCAGATTTAAATGGTAGATACCAAGTGTATATCAATCATCCCGCAAAGCAAACGACCGGTTGCGCGCATCCAGCAGCACCGCCAGCACCTCGCCGCCGCAGTGGGCCTGCACCAGCGCGGCCACTTCGGCGGTGGCGGCTTGCACGTCGTCGCGGTGGGTGGGCGGCAGGCCGTCTATGTTGAAGAACACGCCTTTGGTGTCTGGCAGCGTCTGGGTGTTGGCGGCCTGGCGCCACGTCCAGCGGCGGGTCAGCACGCTGGCGCCGTCGGCCAGCACCACCTCGCCCACCGGCGGCGCCTCCACCGGGCTGCCGTCGGGTGGGGCAAAGCTGTCACCGGCCTGGGCCAGGCGCAGGGTCACGCCGTGCTGCAGCGCATCGGTGGGGTGCACGCCGGCGGGCAGCAGGTATTTGATGGAGATGAGGTTGCCGATGTCCACCAGCGTGTTGATGGCGGGCAGGTTGTCGGGTTTGAGCACGCGGCGCGCCAGCGCCTCGATGGCGCTGCGGTGTTCTGACGGCTTGGCGCCAAAGCGGCGGTAGGCCTCGCGCCAGGCGGCAATCTCGGGCACCTCGGCCACGTTGCCGGTAATACGCTGGCGCAGGGCGGCTTCTGCCTCGCGCAGCAGCGCCGTCACGGCCGGGGCGCTGCGGCCATTGGTAAAGCCCCGGGCCACCACCACACCGCGGCAGTAGCCGGGGTGCTGGGTGAAGATGTCGGGGGCGATGGTGTAGGTCAGGGGGGTCATGCCCGCACTTTATCGCGGCCCACCCTCGTGCTACGCTGCCGCGCATGATCGAGCTGCACACAGACATCCCCACCGCCGACGGCGCCATGAACAGTTTTGTGGTGCACCCTGAAGAGGGTGGCCCGCACCCTGTGGTGCTGTTTTACATGGACGCCCTGGGCAAGCGCGAAGAGCTGCACGACATGGCGCGGCGCCTGGCCGCCGTGGGCTACTGCGTGGTGCTGCCCAACCTGTATTACCGCCGCACGCGCGACTTCTGGCTGCGTGAACGGGTGGAGCCCGCCATGACCGAGATGATGGGCCACATGTATTCATTGACCAACGCGCTGGTGGCGCAAGACACCCAGGCGATGATTGATTTTGTGGACGCCCTGCCCGCTGCCAACGCCAGCCGCATCGGCGCCGTGGGCTACTGCATGAGCGGGCCGTTTGTGATGGCGGCCGCGGCCACCTACCCCGGGCGCATCAGCGCCATTGCGGCGTTTCACCCCGCGCTGATGGTGACTGACAAGCCCGATTCACCCCACCTGATGGCGCCGCGCATTGTGTGCGACACCTATATCGGCTGCGCCCAGACCGACAAGTGGGCATCGCCCGAAGACATCGCCACGCTGCAATCAGCCTTGCAGGCCGCCGGCACGCCCCACCGCGTGGAGTGGTACCCGGGCACCGAGCACGGCTTTGTGTTCCCCCACCGCACGGGCATTTACCACCAGGCGGGGGCCGAGCGGCATTGGGAAAGGCTGTTCAGCCTGTTTGGGCGGTCGCTCAGTTAATCGTTTATTTGCGATATTTTGTATTTATCGCTTAAATACAGTAAAGTGCAAATACCACTCCAAGGCGGTATTTGTCATGAGCACACTGCAGACCTTTCCTGTCTTCATGCCGGCCCAGCTGTCGGTGCATATCCGCTCGCTGCGCAAGGCACGCGGGCTGACCCAGGCAGCGCTGGGCCAGCGCATTGGCGTCAAGCAGGCCCGGCTGGCCGATATTGAAAAGAACCCCGGCGCCGTCAGCCTTGACCAGCTGTTGCAGGTGCTGCACGCGCTGGACGCGCGGCTGCAGCTGGTGGATACCGCCACCTATGGCACCGCCACGCCCGCGCCCCCACCGCGCGCCGAAAGCCCGGCGGCTGACTGGTAAAGGGGGGGGGCAGCGCCATGGCATTCGCCGATCTTGCGGTGTGGATGAACGGCCAGCGCGTGGGCGTGTGGTTCTGGTCGCGCACCGGCACGCCAGGCTTCCGGTACGACGACGCCTGGCGCCAGTCGCCCAACGCGCGGGCGTTGTCGGTGTCGCTGCCCATACCGGCCGCCGGTGGCGACGTGATGGGCCCCGCGGTGGAGCATTACTTTGACAACCTGCTGCCCGACGCCACCCGCATTCGCGACCGTCTGCGCCGCCGCTTTGGCGCGCCGTCCACCCGCGCGGCCGACCTTCTGGCTGCCGTGGGGCGCGACTGCGTGGGCGCGGTTCAGCTGGTGCCCGATGGCACAGAGCCCCCCGCGTACGACCGCGTAGAAAGCCAGCGGCTGACAGATGCACAGATCGAGTCATTGCTGGTGGACGTGACCGACGATTCCCCCGACGCCGCGTTGCCCTGGGCAGACTTTCGCATCTCCATTGCCGGCGCACAGGAAAAGACCGCGCTGCTGCGCACAGGCAACCAATGGCACCTGCCCCAAGGCGCCACGCCCACCACCCACATCCTCAAGCTGCCCATTGGCCTGGTGGGCAACATGCGGGCCGACCTGAGCACCTCGGTCGAGAACGAATGGCTCAGCCACAAGCTGCTGGGGGCGCTGGGGCTGGACGTGGCAGACACGCAGATGGCCACCTTCGGCAGGCAAAAGGCATTGGTTGTGGAGCGCTTTGACAGGCGCTGGGTCGATGGCGGGCAATGGATCGCCCGGCTGCCGCAAGAAGACCTGTGCCAGGCCACCGCCACGCCCGCCGACCTGAAATACGAAAGCGATGGCGGCCCCGGCGTGCGTGCCGTGCTGGCCCTGCTGGCAGGCAGCAACAACGCCGGCGCCGACAGCCTGCGCTTTGTGCTGACGCTGCTGGCGTTCTGGCTCATGGCGGCCATCGACGGCCACGCCAAAAACTTCTCCATCTTCCTGGAGCGCGGCGGCGGTTACCGCATGACGCCGCTGTACGACGTGCTGTCGGCCTGGCCCATCATTGGCAACGGACCCAACATGGTGAGCCCCAGACGGGCGAAGCTGGCGATGGCCCTGCGCGGCAAGAACGCGCACTACCACCTGCATGAGATCCACACCCGACACTGGCAGGCCCTGGCCCTGCAAAGCGGCGTGCCCGGCGCGTTTGACCGCATGGTCGCGCTGGTGCTGCTGGTGCCACAGGCGCTGGACGAAGCCCGCGCCCTGCTGCCCGCGGGCTTTCCCATGCCGGTGTTTGACGCCATCAGCCGCGGCATGCGGGCCCAGGCAGAGCGCTTTATGGACGGGCTTGACTAGAGCATTACTCTGGAGTGATACTCCAGAGCATGGCGACCAAAGAAACAATCCTTGAAGCAGCGTCGGGCGTGTTCCTGGCGCAGGGCTTTGCCGCCGCGTCCATGGACCAGATCCGCCAGGCCGCGGGCGTGAGCAACGGCAGCCTGTACTACCACTTCCCCACCAAGGCCGCGCTGGCCGATGCGCTGTACGCGCACACACTGCGCGGCTTTCATGCGCAGATGTTTGACGCCATCGGCCCGCGCACGTCCGCGCAGAACGGCGTCAAGGGCCTGATCCGCATTTATGTGCAATGGGTGCTGACCAACCCTGGCCCGGCGCGCCTGCTGCATGCGCTGCGCGCGGGCGGTGCGCTGACAACGGGTGGCGAATGGGCCGGCGCCAACGCCGAAGGCTTCGGCCGGCTGGCCCAATGGATCGCCACCCAGGTGCAGGCCGGCCAGATGCGCGACCTGCCCTTTGGCGTGTGGATGGCGCTGGTGTTTGCCCCGGTGATGGCGCTCACGCGCCAATGGGTGGCAGACCCCGCCCCGGTGGTGCCGCCCAAGGTGCGCGCCGCACTCGAACACGCGGCCTGGATGGCCGTAGCCCCCTGAATCAACCGGAGCCTTTCATGAGAGTCGTGAACGTCCACCAACGCCTGTTGCAGGCATCGCCCGAGCGCGCGGGCGCACTCATCACCACCCTGGCGTCACCGCAGGACAAGCTGTGGCCCCGCATGCACTGGCCGCGCATGGTGCTGGACGCCCCGCTGGGCGTGGGCGCTGCGGGCGGGCATGGCCCCATCCGCTATGTGGTGGACGCGTTCGAGCCCGGCCAGCGCGTTCGCTTTCGCTTCACGGCGCCGCGCGGCTTTGATGGCTGGCACGCGCTGGAGGTTCTGGACGCCACCAGCGTGCATTGCGTGCTGGAGCATCGCATTGAAATGAACATTACCGGCATGGCGCGGCTGACCTGGCCGCTGGTGTTTCGCCCGCTGCACGATGCACTGGTTGAAGACGCCCTGGCCAATGCCCAGCGCTCGCTGGGCCTGGTGCCGCATGTGCCGCCGTGGTCGGCCTATGTACGCTTTCTTCGCTGGCTGCTGGCCCCACGCAACGCCAGACCCCATACCTCCACCAACAGGACGCACCATGCCCGCTGACCTTATGGCCCTGGGCCGCGAAACGCTGAAGAACCAGGCGTTCAGCCAGTTGCTGGGCGCGCAGCTGGACGCGTTTGAGCCCGGGCTGGCCCAGCTGTCGCTGCCCGTGGCACCGCAGCTGCTGCAGCAAAACGGCTTTGTGCACGGCGGCGTGCTGGCCTACCTGGCCGACAACGCGCTCACCTATGCGGGCGGCTCGGTGCTGGGCGGCGTACTCACGTCGGAGTTCAAGATCAATTACCTGCGCCCGGCCACGCAGGCAGAGCGCCTGGTGGCCGTGGCCACCGTGGTGGGCAGCGGCAAGACGCAGGCCGTGTGCCGCTGTGACGTCTACTTGCAAAACGGTGACGACCGCAAGCTCTGCGCCGCCGCCCAGGGCACGATCCGCAAGACCGGCTGAAACGCCAGCGTGATTCATTTCACGCTGCACCCGCGCGAAACAATCTGAAACCTGCGTTCCCGTGGGGCTGCGGCACATCCGGGTTGACCACGGCAGTGCAAATGCACACCATGTACTGTAATGGTGCATCCCCCTACCCCTTATGGCGCACATGCGGACGACGAAGAAGTCGAACGTGTTATTTGCGCCAGCATGGCCAGCAGCGCCAACGGCCTGTTCGCCCAGATGGAGGCCATCCGGCAGTCGTCTTTACGCCACAACGCAGCGCTGGGCGTGCATGCCGTGCTCATCAGCCAGAGCGGCTGGTTCATTCACTGGGTTGAAGGCCCCGGAGACGCGGTGGGCAAGCTGCTGGCGCGCGTGCGCAAAGATTCACGCCACCATTCGCAGCGTGTGCTGCATCACAGCCGCGGCATGCGCTTTGTGCCCACGGCCTGGTCCATGGTGCTGTCGCCGTCCACCGAGCCGGCGGCGGATTTTGGCGCCCGCGTGCTGGACCTGCGCTACATGATGGAGCAGGGCCGCCAGTTTGCCCCGACCTCCGTCATTCGCCGCCTGACGGCGCCCATGCAGTTGGCCATGGCGCAGGACCGCGACGACCCCGAGGCCTACCACCGCGTGGGCGTGTGCTCGGCCGGCGCCAACGAGGCGTTTGACCTGGTGCGCTGGCTGGCCCAGCGCCATGACACCGTGGTGCATGCACGCCGCTATGCCGGTGAGACCGACATGGACAGCGCCACCGACTATGTGGATTTCATGGAAGCCGGCGAACCCTGCCGCATGATCGCCATTTCGCGGCCCAGCCTGCAGCACGGCATGCGCCGCGCCTTTTTGCCCGACTGGCCCTGGATGCTGCTGCTGTTTGTGGGCGACAGCCGGCGCGACGGCGCGCTCATGGACCGCATCCGCGATGCTTTTGCCACCCTGCCTTTCACGCCCACGCTGCTGGGCGTGGCACCCGATGAGGCCACGCACGACCGCATGGCGGCCATGGCGCAGGCGGCAGACCTGCGCTATGAAAGCCTGGGCGTGATGTCGCCGGCCGAAAGCCCCGCTGTGTGGCAGGTGCTGCGCCTGCACCTGGCCCGGGCGGGCGCACCGCCCAGCTCGGTGTGGGCCGTGCCCGAGCCGTTTCTGAGCGACTGAACCAGAACCCCGCGTCAGAACCCCGCAGCCAGGCCGTCGCGCCGCGCGTCGCTGGCGGCCACGTAGCCCTGCACTTTCGGGTCGCCCGCGCGCCAGATGAACTGGCCCGCGCCGAAGTCCTGGTAGTTGTCGTTGATCACTTCCATCACGTGGCCGCGGTCGGCCAGGCCCTGTACCGTGGCCTTGTCCATCTGCTGCTCCACGTTGATCTCCAGCCCCGCGTTGTAGCGCCAGCGCGGCGCGTCGCACGCGGCCTGCGGGTTCTGGCCGTAGTCCAGCATGCGCACCAGCGTCTGCATGTGGCCCTGCGGCTGCATGTTGGCGCCCATCACGCCGTAGCTCATCACCGGCTGGCCGTCCTTGGTGAGGAAGGCGGGGATGATGGTGTGGAATGGTCGCTTGCCCGGCGCCACCAGGTTGGCAGGGTTGTGGCCGTGGGCGTCCAGGCTGAACGCGTGGCCGCGGTTTTGCAGGCTGATACCAAAGGTGGGCTCCACGCAGCCCGAGCCAAAGCCCATGTAGTTGCTCTGGATGAAGCTGACCATCATGCCGCTTTCATCAGCCGCCGTCAGGTAGATGGTGCCGCCCTTCACGGGGTTGCCGGCGCCGAAGTCCTGCGCCTTTTTCATGTCGATCAGCTTCGCGCGGCTGGCCAGGTACGCATCGTCCAGCATCTGATCGGCCGTCACTTCCATGTTGGCGGGCTCGGCCACGTAGCGGTACACGTCGGCAAAGGCGAGCTTCATCGCCTCGATCTGCAGGTGCTGACTGTCCACGCCGTCCACAGGCAGGCCGGCCACGTCGAACTTGTCCAGGATGCCCAGCGCGATCAGCGCCGCAATGCCCTGCCCGTTGGGCGGGATCTCGTGCAGCGTGTAGCCACGGTAGTTTTTGCCGATGGGCTTGACCCATTCGGGCTTGTAAGCCGCAAAGTCTTTGGCCGTGATGCTGCCGCCGTTGGCCGCGGCAAACTTTTCAATCGCGTGGGCAATCTCGCCGCTGTAATAGGCCTGGCCCTTGCTCTCGGCGATGGCGCGCAGGCCGCGCGCCGCGGCCTTGAACTGGAACAGCTCACCCACATCCGGCGCGCGGCCCCAGGGCAGAAAGCCCTGCGCAAAGCCGGGCAGGCCCTGCAGCTCGGGCGTGGCGGCGGCCCATTTCTGCTGCACCACCACGGGTAGCAGGTAGCCGCGCTCGGCAATCTCGATGGCCGGCTCCATCAGGTCGGCAAACGGCAGCTTGCCAAAGCGCTCGCTCAGGGCCACCCAGCTGGCCACGGCGCCGGGCACCGTCACGGAATCCATGCCGCGCTTGGGCGGGGTTGTGGCGTCGGCGCCGTACTTGCGCTTGAAGTAATCCGGCGTCCAGGTCTGCGGCGCGCGGCCCGATGCATTCAGGCCATGCAGTTCCTTGCCGTCCCACAGGATGGCAAAGGCATCGCTGCCCAGGCCGTTGCTCACCGGCTCGGTGATGGTGATGGCGGCCGCAGCGGCAATGGCGGCGTCCACCGCATTGCCGCCCTTGAGCATCATGCGCAGGCCGGCTTGCGCCGCCAGGGGGTGCGAGGTGGACACCACGTTGCGCGCAAAGACCGGCAGGCGGGTGGAGGTGTAGGGGTTGGTGTAGTTGAAGGACATGGGAGCTTGCGGGCGGTTTACTCGGCGGTGATCTTGCGGTCCGTGATGATCTTTTTCCATTTGGCGCGATCAGCGTTGGCCATGGCGGCAAACTGCGCGGGCGTGCCGCCCACCGGGTCGATGCCCAGGCGCGCCAGGCGCTCCTTGACGTCGGGCTCCTGCAGGGCCTGGTTGATGCCGGTGCTCAGGCGCGTGGCCAGCTCGGCCGGCAGGCCCTTGGGGCCGTACAGGCCGAACCAGGTCACCGTCTCATAGCCCGGCACGCTTTCAGAAATGGCGGGCAAATCCGGCAGCAGCGCCGAGCGCCTGGCGCTGGTGATGCCCAGGGCACGCAGGCGCCCTTCTTTCACATGAGGCAAGCCGCTGGGCAGTGAGTCAAACAGCACGTCCACCTTGCCGCTGACCAGGTCGGGTATGGCCAGCGCCGTGCCGCGGTAGGGTATGTGCACCAGGAACAGGTTGGCCTGCGCCTTGAAGTATTCGGTGCCCAGGTGAACCACCGTGCCGTTGCCGCTGCTGGCGTAGTTGAGCTTGCCCGGGTTCTTTTTGGCGTAGTCCACCCACTCCTTCACGGTTTTGGCGGGCGATGTGTTGGGCACCAGCATGATGCTGGGCGCATTGCCCACGTGCGATATGGGCGTGAAGTCGGCCACCGCGTCGTAGGGCACCTTGCCAAAGCTCGGGCCAATGCTGTGGGTGCTGCTGGTGGCCAAAAGCAGGGTGTAGCCGTCGGCCGGCGCCTTGGCCGCCAGGTCAGAGCCAATGGTGCCGCCCGCACCGGGCTTGTTGTCCACCACGATGGTGGTGCCCAGCTTTTCGCCGAGCTTTTGCGACACGGCCCGCGCAAAGATGTCGGTCGCGCCGCCGGCCGGGAACGGCACGACCAGGCGGATGGGCTTGGTGGGGTAGGCCTGGGCCATTGCGGCGGGCGCTGCGATCGTGGCCAGTACGGCAAGGGCGGAAAGGGTGAAGTTGCGCTTTTTCATGGGCTTCATTGTCCGCCCCTGCACACCAAAGCAAAAGCGAATAATGCTTTACCTTCACTAAAGCATTGTTTTAGCATTGCAGGCCATGGGCAGCATTCGTCTTTTGCGTACCTTCATGGCCGTGGCGGCCGAGGGTTCCTTTGCCGCCGCCGCGCCGCGCGTGGCGCTTACGCAGGCGGCCGTGGGCCAGCAGATGCGCGCGCTGGAATCCGAGCTGCGCCGCGAACTGTTCACCCGCCAGGGCAAGGCCGTGGTGCTGAGCGACGCCGGGCGCGAGCTGCTGCCCCAGGTGCGCCGCCTGGTCGCGCTCTATGACCAGATGCTGGCCACCGCCCCCGCCAGCGAGCCCATGGCCGGCACGCTGAACCTGGGCGCGGTGGTGTCGGCCGTGCGGCCGCTGCTGCAGGCCACGCTGGCGCTCAAAAGCCGCCACCCGGCACTGGAGCTGCATGTGTCGGCGGCCAAGTCCATCGAGCTGCTGGCGCGTGTGCGCGCGGCCGAGCTGGACGCCGCCATCGTCGTGCGCGAACCCGGCCCCGCGCAGGCGGGCCTGGCCTGGACGCCGCTTTACGCCGAGCCCATGGTGCTGCTGGTGCCCCGTGCCTTGAATGCCGTGGGCGACCTGCCCGCGCGCACGCTCGTGCAGCAGCACCCGTTCATCCGCTTTGACCGCACGCAGCACACCGGGCGCATGGTGGAGCGCACGCTGCGCCAGTTGCGCGCCCGGCCTCAGGAATTTCTGGAGCTCAACGCGATTGAAAGCATTGTGGAGCTGGTGCGCTCGGGCCTGGGCGTGGCGGTGCTGCCGCGCCTGCGCGACGGCCGCTGGGCCGCCGATGCGCGGCTGCGCGTGCTGGAGCTGCCCGGTGCCGAGGCGCGCCGCATTGCACTGGCGCAGCGGCGCGACGCGCCCAACGCCGCCGTAGTGGCCGCGCTGGCGCGTGAATTCATGGCGCCGGCGCGTTCAGGCGCGCGCGCGGCCACGGGGCTGGACCACACCGCTGGCGATGTAGACGCTGCCCCACAGCGCTGACTCGACGCGCACATCGGCCAGCCCTTGCATCAGGCGGTCCCAGGGCCGGCTCAAACCCTCCAGCGACGTGACGGAATACAACGCCGCCATCAGCACGAACAGGTTGCTGGGCCACAACCACGGCGGCGCCCACTGCAGACCCACCGCCACCACCCGGGCGCCCGGGCGCAGGTGCGCCAGCACATGAGCCACGCAGGCCTCGTCGCGCACGATGTCATGCGTAAAGCAGAACAGCGCGGCATCAGCCCTGCCGCGGATGCGCGCGCGGGCAGCAGGCGCGCAGACCAGCGCCACGTTGCGCCACTGCGCCTGGCGCACGCGGCCGCGCGCCTGCTCCAGCATCTCGGGGCACTGCTCCAGGCCCACCACATGCCCGCGCAAGCCCACCCCCTGGCGCAACTGCGCGAAGCTCAGGCCGGTGCCACAACCCACGTCCAGCACGGTGTCGCCATCGGCCAGCGCCAGCGATTCGATGGCGCGCTGGCGCACGGGCTCGAAAGCCGCAAGCTCAGCGTCGTACTGACCCGCCCGCAAGCGGTACTGCGCGAGCGCGGCCGCGGGCCCCGCTGCGACCGGTGACACGGCAGCCCCCAATCAGTGGGTGATGACCACGAGCACGCTGCACGAAGACCGCTCGATCAGCGCGCCTGAAATGGAGCCGCTCCACCAGCGCGCCGTCCAGCTTTCCAGGTGCTTGTGGCCCACCACGATCAGGTCGGCGTTGACGGTGCGCGCCTGCTTGGTGATCTGGTCCACCGCATCGCCGGCCACCACCTCGCCGGTGGCGCTGTAGCCGGCGGCGGCCAGGCGCTGCAGCCCGTCATTGAGCACGGCCTGGTAGCGCTGGCGCTCGCGTGCTTCCAGCTCGGCGTCGTACACGCCGCCTTCCAGGCCCACATAGGCCAGGCCCAGCGGCATCACGGCCACCAGGAACAGGGTGGACTGGCTCCAGTGCGCCAGGTCCTGGCAATCGAGCAGCGCCTTTTGTCCGGCGTCTGATCCGTCATAGGCCAGCAGGATCCGCTTGTACATACGTTTCTCCCCAACGAGTTGACGACGCGCCTAGCATAGGGGCACGGGCGCGGATATACAACCGAAGTTTTCCTGTAGCCCTCAGATGGCGGCGCTGGTACGCAGCGCGGCCACATCGGCGTCACTGCGGCCCAGCTCGCGCAGGATGGCTTCGGTGTGCTGGCCCACCGCGGGCACGGCGTCCATGCGGGGCTCAAAGCTGCTGTGCACGCCCGGGGGCAGCAGCGCGGGAATGGCGCCGCCCGGCGTGGCCACCTGGCGCCACCGGTCGCGCGCGGCCAGTTGCGGGTGCGCCCACAGGCCGGCCATGTCGTTGACGCTGGCGTTGGCTATCTGCGCGGCGTCCAGCCGCGCCAGCACCTGGGCAGACGGCAGCGCTTTCAGCACCGTCTCAATCACCTGCTGCAGTTCGGCGCGGTGGGTGTTGCGCTGCGCGCCGCTGTCAAAGCGCGGATCGGTCGCCAGCGCGGGCCGGGCCAGCACCACGGCACAAAACGCCTGCCATTCGCGCTCGTTCTGCACGCCCAGCATCACCGTGCCGTCGGCCGTGGCATAGGGGCCATAGGGCGCGATGGTGGCATGGGCCGCGCCGCTGCGCGGGGGCGGCGGCGCACCGTCAAACGCGTAGTACAGCGGGTAGCCCATCCATTCGGCCAGGGACTCGAGCATGGCCACGTCGATGTGCGAGCCCAGCCCGGTGCGAGCGCGCTGCAGCAGCGCCGCCAGCACGCTGCTGTAGGCGTACATGCCCGCGGCGATGTCGGCCACGGGCACGCCGGCCTTGGCCGGCGCGTCAGGTGTGCCGGTGATGGACAGCAGGCCCGCCTCGCTCTGGATCAGCAGATCGTAGGCCTTCCTGTCGCGGTACGGGCCGTTGTTGCCGTAGCCGGAGATGTCGCACACCACCAGCCGGGGGTGTTTGGCATGCAGCACATCAAACCCCAGGCCCATGCGCTGCGCCGCACCCGGCGCCAGGTTCTGCACCAGCACGTCGGCGCGCGCCAGCAGGTCCGCCAGTACAGCCTGCGCGGGTGGCTGCTTCAGGTCCAGCGTGAGGCTTTCCTTGGACCGGTTGACCCAGACAAAGTGCGAGGCCTGGCCCTTCACGCGGCTGTCATAGGCGCGGGCAAAGTCGCCCTGCCCCGGTCTTTCCACCTTGATCACGCGCGCGCCCTGGTCGGCCAGGTGGCGCGTGCACAGCGGCGCGGCAATGGCGTGCTCCAGCGACACCACGGTGATGCCATCCAGCGGTCGGTTCATGGCGGCATTGTCGCCCGGCCTTGCCCGTACACTGCGCCGCATGAAAAAAGAGTCCATCGCCCCTTTCTTTGCCACGCTGAAGGCCGCCAACCCGATGCCCAACACCGAGCTGGAATACACCAGCGTGTTCGAGCTGCTGGCCGCCGTGCTGCTCAGCGCCCAGGCCACCGACGTGGGCGTGAACAAGGCCACGCGCAAGCTGTTCCCGGTGGCCAACACACCGCAGGCCATCCTGGACCTGGGTCTGGAGGGCCTGGAGGGTTACATCAAGACCATCGGCCTGTACCGCAGCAAGGCCAGGCACCTGATGGAGGCCTGCCGCATGCTGGTGGACCTGCACGGCGGCGAAGTTCCCCGCACCCGCGAGGCCCTGGAAGCCCTGCCCGGCGTGGGCCGCAAAACGGCCAACGTGGTGCTGAACGTGGCCTTTGGCGAGCCCACCATGGCGGTGGACACGCACATCTTTCGCGTGGGCAACCGCACGGGTCTGGCGCCGGGCAAGAACCCGTATGAGGTAGAGATGGGGCTGATGAAGCGCATCCCGGGCGAGTACCTGGTGGACGCGCACCACTGGCTGATATTGCACGGCCGCTATGTGTGCATGGCGCGCACGCCGCTTTGCTACAGGTGTGCGGTGGCGGCGTATTGCGACTTCAAGCCCAAGACGTCTGCGCCTTGAACAGCGTGGTCTCGTACCTATACTCCGGTCTAATAGATCCCGAAAATGGGCGAGCGCATAGTCACAGGATGAATCCTACCAACCGGCCCAACAATTCGCCGCCCAGGTCCACACCTGTTACGCCAGTCCCTTCTGATAACCCATCCGGTCACGAGACGATCACCGTTGTCGATAAATCGGAAGGACCCCGAGTCCTTCCAAGTCAGACAGGCACGCAAGCTTTATCGGTTAGTGGCTCCGGTCCAGCGCAATCCAGAAGGGAATCGGAGTCCAGTAACGTGAGTGATGATGATGAGCTCGCTTTGAGCCAAGCCATCGCCATGAGCTTGGCTTCTGGAAGTGACTCCGTAGAGGAAGACCCAGCCCCTTCTGAGAAAGTTCCACCAACAGCCTCTGAGATGCCGCAAGCCATCGAGAGCAAGGCGCCTCAGCACAGGCAGAAGCTGATTCGGCAAACATTTGCTGAATTCCTTCGCGACAACGCCGACAAACTGGACAATGAAGAACTTGCAGTCGTTCGATCGGGGCATATTCCCCAAAGCCACAAAATACGCATGGCTGAAAGTTTTGGTGTCCAACTGACAGACGGCGGTTCGGTTAGCCGCAGCAGCAGCAGCAGCAGCAGCAGCAGCAGCAGCAGTAGCAGCAGTAGCAGCAGTAGCAGCAGTAGCAGCAGTAGCAGCAGTAGTAGCAGTAGTAGCAGTAGTAGTAGCAGCCCCGGTATTGTCATCGGCGGCGTGTATTCGTCATCTGAGTTCTATTCCCTCGCGCTGACAAATATTGACAAGTTGTTTGAGAACGTTCCTGCCGAGCACCACTACCTGAAAGAGATTGTTCTGAACGGGGATGCGTCGACGAGAAATTCGATAGGCAGAGGCTTAGGGAAGGTCTGAACAAGTCCACCGAATTGGGCGGCGGTGCGTTGATACGGGCAAAGGAATTCAGCCGATGAGCCAAATCAGCTTTGCAGAAGCCGAGCAAACCAGCAAGAAGAAACTCACGCG
>JBFWUB010000045.1:0-12925 GCA_050247515.1 Ramlibacter sp.
GACAAAAGCGGTGCGGTTTGCGCTGCAAGGCGCGCTAAACCCAGCGCGATCTGGCTGCGCGCGTCGCGTTCGTTTCACTCGTCGAGTGTCGTGCGATGAATTCACGACTTAATCAGACCTTCCCTAACGGCAGCGGACACCCAAACGGCTCAGGTGATTTATGGAGATTTCGGTCCGCCTGTTGGCAACCCGGTTCATCTTTTTTTTGGTCCGAGCTCTGCGAGCTTCAAAGTCGGCGCGGCGGCGTGGGTTCATGCCTCTGTTTCACCGTTCCTTGTGCGCAAAAACGACGCCCTGTCTGGCACCTCGGATCCTTTGATTCAGAACCTGACGTCAAGACACACGATTGACTATGACTATGACGTTGATCCCCTCAATGCGCACCTCACAGCGCAGTTCAATGCCGCTCGTATTTCGGGCGAGACCTTGTCTGCCAGTGCGGATCGGGTGGTTGAGTGGGAGGGGCCTTATGAACCGATAGTTTCACAGCCCGAGCCAGCTGTGAGAGGCATGCTTGTTTATGGCTACGCGGGGGGTGGGTATCTGGAGAAGCGGGTGGCCAGCACCACCAACGAACAGCAGATCGGCGCGCGCTATACGTTTAGCGCGGACCAATCTTCCAAGGAAAGTCCCATTGTCCCTCTGAAGCAATACGTAGACGATCCAATAGTTGCATTGCGCGCGTTGGTGGGTGCCAGCAACGGCGCTACGCTGTTCAATGACTATGACGACTACATCGTAGGTGGCGAAGCCGGTGACAAACTCTATGGCCAGCAGGGCTGCGACATCGTCATGGGCGGTGGCGGCAACGACATCATTTTCACGGACGAGTTGCCGCGCTTGACGCACACCGGCCTGGGCGGGCAGCTTGTGGCGCTGGAAGCATTGTTGGGTAAGCCGGGTGACGACTACGCCGATGGCGGCGACGGTGACGACCAGATAACCGATGATCTGGCTGGGTCTGACATGCTGGTGGGGGCCGGCGGCAACGACACGCTGCTCAACGACGAGACGGTGTTTCTGGACAAGGCGTATGCCAATCTTCTGGAGGGCGGCGATGGGCATGACACCCTTGTCTCAAACAACCCTACTGGCGGGTTTGACGTGCTGCGCGGCGGCAACGGTAACGACACGCTGACCCAGCGCAGGGGACAGGCGCTGATGGAAGGCGGCGATGGTAATGATTATTTGAGTGCTGCAGACATCACGAACGTCAGCGCGCAGATTCTGGACGGAGGTCGCGGCGCTGATTACATGAATGGTGGCTTGGGTGACGACACTTACATCGTTGACAACTTGGGTGACACCGTCGTGGATACGGCAGGTGGAGTGGACACTGTGCAAGCGTCGGTCAGCTTTGCGCTGTCCGATGGCGTTGAGAACCTTACGCTGACCGGCAGTGCCCAGATTGGTGGCTGGGGCAACGGGCTGGACAACGTGATCGTGGGAAATGACGCCGCCAACACGCTGGGCGGCCTTGGGGGGCGCAACGTGCTGGCGGGGGGTGGGGGCACCGACTGGTATCAGTATGGTGGTCTGGGTGCGCATGACACAATATACGAAGCCGGAGCAGATATCGACACGTTGGTGATCACCGGCCAGGCGGCTGCGAGCGCTGGACTCAAGCTGTCGTTTGATGGTGATGACGCGGTGCTGAGCTTTCAGGGGCGGGGATCGGTTCGTATCAAGGATCAGTTGGCCGGTGTCGCGGTGGAGCGGTTTACCTTCGGTGCGGACACCTTCAGTTGGGCTCAACTGGTCCAGATGACGCAGCCAGCGCCTGAACCGGATGACCTCGTGGTGAGTGGTGGCGCGGGCAATGATGTGCTGAGCGGCGGTGCGGGCGACGACAGGATCCTGGGCGGAGGTGGAGCAGACATTCTGCGCGGCGGTTCCGGCAACGACCGCTTGGAGGGCAATGGCGGCGCAGACCGTATGGAGGGAGGCGCGGGGGATGACTTCTATGCAGTCAACCATGTTGGCGATGTGGTGGTGGAACTGGAAAAAAATGGCGTCGATACCGTCCGATCCTTGGTTAGCTACACGCTGACGGCGCACGTCGAAAACCTCACGCTTGCAGGCAGCAAGGCGATCGATGGAACGGGCAATGGCCTGGCTAACGTAATCATTGGCAACGGCGCTGCCAATGTCCTAACCGGTGGCCGTGGCAACGATACGCTGGTGGCGGGCGGGGGTGCGGACACCTTGTTGGGTGGGGCGGGGGCAGACCGGCTGGTGCTCAATGCGGACAATTTGGCCCAACTTGGCCAGATGCAGGTGGATGGCGGGGCTGGCCGGGACACGCTGGCGCTCGCTGGCGATGTGGCGGACCACACCCTCAACCTGGCGGCGCTGGACAACACGCGGCTGACCAGTATCGAGATGATTGATCTGACAGGCGGCGGCAACAACGCCGTTCGTCTGAACATTCGGGATCTCATGGCCGTACATGACGATGGAGGGCGGCTCATCATCATGGGCGATACAGGAGACAGAGTGCATCTCGCCAAGGCCGCAGGCAGCTTTAGCGGCGTGTGGAGCAAGACAGGAACGCAGGTTTTTGAGGGTGACGTGTACAACACTTTCGCCAATACCGCAGACGCGACAGAGGTTCTTCTGGTTGGCCAAGCCTTGACAGTTGTGATCGCCTGAGGCGCACTCGCGCTTCTTGCGGCCTGCGGCCGCTTCTCTTGATTCTTTGTCCTGTCCCTGCGTATTGATTGCCGGGCGGGTACGATTTCGCCCGGCTCGGGATTTTCGCCCCAGCCACACGCGGTTTACGCGGGCGACACATCGTTGCCCCATGCTTGCGGCCAGAAAAAGCACCAGGAACAGGTACAAGAACATGAGCGACGCGCCCACCCCAGCAAGCAATCCCCGGCGGTTGCGCCGCCGCACCGTCTGGCTCGGCGCGCTCGTGGCGCTGCTGGTCCTGGCGGGCCTGGGCTGGCTGGGCTGGACGTACACGCGCCCAGGCGCCGCAGGCGGGCCCGGCGGTGCGATGGGCGCGGGCGGCCCCGGTGGTTTCGGCGCCGGCCGGCTGGCCACCACCGTGGGCGTGGCGGTCGCTGAAAAGGCCGACCTGCCCGTGACGCTGGAGGCCCTGGGCACCGTCACACCGCAGGCCACCGTGCGCGTGCGTGCGCAGGTCTCGGGCATCCTGACCCGCGTGGCGTTCAAGGAAGGCCAGCTGGTGCGCCGCGGCGACCTGCTGGCCGAGATTGATCCGCGCCAGTACGAAATGGCGCTGCAGCAGGCCATGGGCCAGCGCCAGCGCGACGAGGCGCAGCTGGAGGCCGCCAGGCTGACGCTGGAGCGCTACCGCACGCTGCTGTCGCAGGACTCCATCGCCCGCCAGGAGGTGGACAGCCAGGCCGCGCTGGTCAAGCAGCTGGAGGGCGCCGTGGTGATTGACCGCGCCAACGAGGGCACGGCGCGCCTGAACCTGGGCTATACGCGCATCGTGGCGCCGATCAGCGGCCGGGTGGGCCTGCGCACGGTGGACGTGGGCAACCTGGTCAACAGCGGCGACACGAACGGCGTCGCGGTGATCACACAGGTGTCGCCGATAGACGTGCTGTTCGCGGTGCCGCAGGACCAGGCCGGCAACCTGCTGCGGGGCAACAACATGGCCGCCACCGCGCTGGACCGCACGCGTGCCACCGTGCTGGACAAGGGCGTGTTCGCCTCGCTGGACAACCAGATCGACACCACCACCGGCACCGTCAAGGCCAAGGCCCGGTTTGACAACGCGCAGCAGAACCTGTTTCCCAGCCAGTTCGTGAACCTGCGGCTGCAGGTGCAGACGATCAGGGACGCGATCATGGTGCCGGTCGCGGCCCTGCGCCAGGGCGGCACGGGCACCTTTGTGTTCGTGCTGCAGCAAGACCGCACCGTGAAGATCCGCCCCGTCACGCGCGGCGCGGCCACGGTGGACAAGGTGCAGATCACCGCAGGCCTGCAGGCGGGCGAACGCGTCATCACCGAAGGGGCGGACCGGCTCAAGGACGGGTCGTTCGTGGTGCTGCCAGGCGACGCGCCGCGTTCGCAACGGCAGATGAACCGCAGCCAGGGTGCGCCGGCGCCTGCGCCGGCACGGGCTGGGTCCGCACCGGCGGCCGCGACTGCACCGCCTGCTGCACCGCCCGGCGTGGCACCAGGGGCAGCACAGGGGCCGGCCGCAGCTACGCGCCCCGCACCCGTGCCAGCGGCTGCGCCGCCCGCAGCGCCGCCCGCCACGGCGGCAGCCAAGCCCACGGCCGAGCAGCGCGAGCGCTTCCTCGCGTCGGCGCCCGATGACGAGGCGCGCGCCCGCCGCCAGGCGCTGCTGGCCCGCATCGACCAGGGCGACCCCGAGGCGCTGGCGCGCTGGCAACAGATCCTGGAGCGCTTGCGGCAACGAGGGGCGGGCGGCGGCGGCCAGGGGCAATAAATGAGCCCGTCGCGTCCCTTTATCCTGCGGCCGGTCGCGACCTCGCTGCTCATGCTGGCCATTGTGCTGGCGGGGCTGGTGGGCTGGCGCTTCCTGCCGCTGTCGGCGCTGCCGCAGGTCGATTACCCCACCATCCAGGTGCAGACGCTGTACCCCGGCGCCAGCCCCGAGGTGATGGCCCAGACCGTGACCGCGCCGCTGGAGCGCCAGTTCGGCCAGATGCCGGGCCTGTCGCGCATGAGCTCCACCAGCGCGGCGGGCGTGTCCATCGTCACGCTGCAGTTTGGCCTGGGCCTGGCGCTGGACGTGGCCGAACAGCAGGTGCAGGCCGCCATCAACGCGGGTGGCTCGCTGCTGCCGGCCGACCTGCCGGCGCCACCGGTCTATGCCAAGGTGAACCCGGCCGACGCACCGGTGCTGACGCTGGCCGTCACGTCCGACACGCTGCCGCTGACCGAAGTGCAGAACCTGGTCAACACCCGCCTGGCGCTCAAGATCAGCCAGGTCTCGGGCGTGGGCCTGGTGTCGCTGTCGGGCGGCCAGCGGCCGGCCGTACGCATCCAGGCCGACACCCGGGCGCTGGCGTCCTACGGGCTTACGCTGGACGGCATCCGCACGGCCATCACGGCCGGCAACGCCAACAGCGCCAAGGGCAGCATCGACGGGCCGACGCGTGCCTACACGATCAACGCCAACGACCAGCTGCTGACGGCCAAGGATTACGAGAACCTCATCATTGCCTGGCGCAACGGCGCGCCGGTGCGCGTGCGCGATGTGGCGCGCGCCGTAGAAAGCGCCGAAAACACCCGGCTGGGCGCCTGGGCCGGTGTCAACGGGGAGCTCAAGCCCGCGATCATCGTCAACGTACAGCGCCAGCCCGGCGCGAATGTGATCGCGACCGTGGACGCAATCAAGCAGCGCCTGCCCGAGCTGACCCAGGGCCTGCCCGCCACGGTCAAGGTTCAGGTGCTGAGCGACCGCACGACCGGCATCCGTGCGTCGGTCAAGCACGTGCAGATCGAGCTGGCGCTGGCCGTGGTGCTGGTGGTGCTGGTGATCTTTGCCTTCCTGCACAGCCTGCGCGCCACCGTCATTGCCAGTCTGGCGGTACCCATTTCACTGATCGGCACGTTGGGCGCCATGTACCTGCTGGGCTACAGCCTGAACAACCTGAGCCTGATGGCGCTGACCATCGCCACCGGCTTCGTGGTGGACGACGCGATCGTGATGATCGAGAACATTGCCCGCTACATCGAAGAGGGCGAGCCTCCATTGCAGGCCGCGATCAAGGGCGCCACGCAGATCGGCTTCACCATCATCTCGCTCACGGTGTCGCTGATCGCGGTGCTGATTCCACTGCTGTTCATGGGCGACGTGGTGGGCCGGCTGTTCCGTGAATTCGCGGTCACGCTGGCCATCACCATCCTGATTTCTGCCGTGGTGTCGCTGACGCTGGTGCCGATGATGTCGGCGCGCTGGCTCAAGCCCGAACCCAAGCCCGGTGACGCAGGGCACGGCCAGGGCTTGGGTGCCCGCATCCAGCGGGGCTTTGACCGGGTGATTGCCCGCTACGGCGTCTGGCTCGACTGGGTGCTGGCCCGCCAGGGCATCACGCTGCTGGTGGCGCTGGGCACGCTGGTGCTCACGGCGTTGCTGTGGATGTGGATTCCCAAGGGCCTGTTCCCCACGCAGGACACCGGTCAGCTGCAGGCGCGGGTGGAAACCGGCCAGTCGGTGTCCTACGCGCGCATGGCCGAAATCCAGCAACAGGTGGCGCGCGCCGTGATGGAGGAGCCCGGCGTGCAGGGCGTCAGTGCCTTCATCGGCGTGGACGCGGCCAACAACACCATGCTGCACACCGGCCGCATGCTGATCAACCTGGACGGCAACCACGGCGACCAGCAGGCGCTGATGGACCGGCTGCGCGAACGCGCCAGAAGCATTGCGGGCGTGACGCTGTACCTGCAGCCCACGCAGGACCTGACCATCGACGCCGAGACCGGCCCCACGCAGTACCGCGTGTCGCTGGAGGCGGCTGACACGGCCACCGTGCAGCAGTGGGCCGGCAAGCTGGCCGCGCGCATGCAGCAGCAGCCCACGCTGCGCAACGTGGTGACGGACGCCGACGCCACCGGGGCGGCCGTCTATGTGGACGTGGACCGCGACACCGCGTCGCGCCTGGGCATCACCGCGTCGGCGGTGGACGAGGCGCTGTACAGCTCGTTTGGGCAGCGCATCGTGTCCACGATCTTCACCGAGACCAACCAGTACCGCGTGATCCTGGAGTCCCAGCCCGACACCAACGCCACGCCCGCGTCGCTGGGCATGGTGCAGCTGCGCACCAGCGGCGGCGCGCCCACGCCGCTGTCAGCCGTCGCCAGCATCCAGGAACGGCGCGCGCCGCTGCAGATCACCCACGTGGCGCAATACCCTGCGACCACGTTGGGCTTTGACACGGCGCCGGGCGTGTCGCTGGGCAAGGCGGTGGACAGCATCCGCGCCGCGGCCAAAGACATCGGCCTGCCGGCCGGCGTGACGCTGAGCTTCCTGGGCGCGTCCGGCGCGTACGAGGCCTCCTTGTCCAACCAGCTGTGGCTGATCCTGGCGGCCATTGTCTGCGTCTACATCGTGCTGGGCGTGCTGTATGAGAGCTACATCCACCCGCTGACCATCCTGTCCACGCTGCCCTCGGCCGGCGTGGGGGCGCTGTTGATGTTGATGGTGACCGGCAACGACCTGGGCGTGATCGGCATCATCGGCATCATTTTGCTGATCGGCATCGTCAAGAAGAACGCGATCATGATGATCGACTTTGCGATCGATGCCGAACGCACCGAGGGCAAGAGCCCGCACGAGGCCATCCGCCAGGCGGCGCTGCTGCGCTTTCGCCCCATCCTCATGACCACGCTGGCCGCGCTGTTTGCCGCCGTGCCGCTGATGCTGGGCTGGGGTGAGGGCGCCGAACTGCGCCGCCCGCTGGGGCTGGCGATTTTTGGCGGGCTGATCCTGAGCCAGCTGCTGACGCTGTTCACCACGCCGGTGATTTACCTGGCGTTTGACCGGCTGGGCCGGCGCTGGCGCAAGCAGCCCCCACCCCAGCCCTCCCCCAGCGGGGGAGGGAGCCCCGCATGAACCTGTCCGAGCCGTTCATCCGCCGCCCGGTCGCCACTGTGCTGCTGACCATCGGCCTGGCGCTGTCGGGCATCGCCGGCTTCATGGTGCTGCCGGTGTCGCCGCTGCCGCAGGTGGACTTTCCGGTCATCTCGGTCAGCGCCAGCCTGCCCGGTGCCAGCCCCGAGACCATGGCCACCAGCGTGGCCACGCCGCTGGAGCGCCGCCTGGGCACGATTGCCGGCGTGAATGAAATGACCTCCAACAGCGGTGTCGGCTCCAGCCGCGTGACGCTGCAGTTCGAGCTCAACCGCAACATCGACGCCGCCGCGCGCGAGGTGCAGGCCGCCATCAATGCGTCGCGCGCGGACCTGCCGTCCACGCTGCGCAGCAACCCGACCTACCGCAAGGCCAATCCGTCGGACGCACCGGTGATCATCCTGGCGCTCACGTCCAACACCAAGACGCCAGGCCAGATCTACGACGCGGTGTCCAACATCGTCCAGCAAAAGCTCGCGCAGGTGAAGGGCGTGGGCGACGTGGAAATCGGCGGCGGCTCGCTGCCCGCCGTGCGGGTGGATCTTTTGCCGTTCGCGCTCAACCGTTACGGCGTGAGCAGCGAAGACGTGCGGGCCGCCATCCAGGCCTCCAGCGCCAACCGGCCCAAGGGCACCATCGAAGGCAGCGGCCGGCGCCTGCAGATCTATACGGGCAGCGGCGCCAGGGGGGACCCATCCATCAGCGCAACGCAGTCGCGCGCCATGGCCGCGGACTACCGCGGCCTGGTCGTGGCCTGGCGAAACGGTGCGGCCATCCGGCTGGGGGACGTGGCCGAGGTCACCGACAGCGTGGAAAACGTCAACACGCTGGGCCTGTTCAACGGCGAGCCGGCCGTGATCGTGCTGGTCACGCGCCAGCCGGGCGCCAACATCATCGAGACGGTGGACAGCGTGCGCGCGCTGATCCCCGAGCTGCAGGACCAGCTGCCGCCGCAGATACGGCTGCAGGTGGCGTCGGACCGCACCAATTCCATCCGCTCGTCGCTGCACGAGGTGGAGCTCACGCTCATCATCTCGGTCGTGCTGGTGGTGCTGGTGGTCAGCGCATTCCTGCGCAGCCTGCGCGCCACCTTCATCCCGGCGGTGGCCACCGTGGTGTCGCTGCTGGGCACCTTTGGCGCCATGTACCTCATGGGGTTCTCGCTGAACAACCTGAGCCTGATGGCCCTCACCGTGGCCACCGGCTTCGTGGTGGACGACGCCATTGTGGTGCTGGAGAACACCAGCCGCCACATCGAAGCCGGCATGGACCGCTTCAAGGCCGCGCTGCTGGGCGCGAAGGAAGTGGGCTTCACCGTGCTGTCCATCAGCCTGTCGCTGGTGGCGGTGTTCATACCGTTGCTGTTCATGGGCGGTCAGGTCGGGCGGCTGTTCCGCGAGTTTGCGGTCACGCTGTCAGTGGCGGTGATGATCTCGCTGGTCATTTCGCTGACCACCACGCCCATGATGTGCGCCTGGCTGCTCAAGCCCGGCCACACGGCCAAGCCGCCGGGCAGGCTGGCACGCTGGGCCGAGGCCGGCTTTGCCCGCGTGCACCGCGGCTATGAATACAGCCTGGACTGGGCGCTGCAGGCGCGCTGGCTGGTGCTGGCGATCTTCGTGGCGGTGGTGGGCATGAACATATGGCTGTTCGTTGCGGCACCGAAGGGATTTTTCCCGCAGCAGGACAGCGGGCAGATTGCCGGCGGCCTGCGCGCGGACCAGAGCATTTCGTTTTCTGCCATGCAGGAAAAAATGCGCACCATCGTGGACATCATCCGCCGCGATCCGGCCGTGGACACGGTGGTGGGCTTCACGGGTGGGTCGCGCGCGGGGGGTGGTTTCATGTTCATCAACCTCAAGCCGCTCAGGGAGCGCAAGGAAGGCGGCCAGGCCGTGATAGCGCGCCTGCGCCCGCAGCTGGCACAGGTCACCGGCCTGAGCGTGTTCCTCAACACCACGCAGGACCTGCGCATGGGCGGGCGGTCCAGCAACAGCACCTACCAGTACACGCTGAAGGCCGACAACGTGGCCGACCTGAAGAAATGGGCGCTGCGCCTGGCTGACGCCATGAAGGAGCAGGACGCTCTGGTGGACGTGGACACCAACCAGCGTGACAACGGCGTGGAAAGCTATGTGGAGGTGGACAAGGAAACCGCCGCGCGGCTGGGCATCACGTCGCGCGACGTGAACAACGCGCTGTACAACGGCTTTGGCCAGCGCCAGGTGGCCACCCTGTACAGCGAACTCAACCAGTACCGCGTGATCATGGGCGTGGCGCCGCAGTACATCCGCAGCCCTGAATCGCTGAAGGACATCCATGTGCCCGCGCGCGGCCTGAGCTCGGGCAGCAACACCACCAGCTCGGCGGGCACGGCCAGCAGCGCCATCAACCCCGCGCTGCGCGACCAGGCCACGGGCAGCGCCCTGAGCGGCGCGGCCATGAACATGGTGCCGCTGGCGGGCATTGCGCGGTTTTCCGAGCGGCCCGTGGCCGGCTCGGTGGAGCACCAGGACGCGGAGCTGGCCACCACCATCAGCTACAACCTGGCCGAGGGCTACAACCTGCAGCAGGGGCAGGAGGCCGTGCGGGCGGCCGAAGCGTCCATCGCGCTGCCCAGTAACGTGCGCGGCAGCTTCCAGGGCACGGCGCGCGCGGCGCAGCAGTCGCAGGGCCAGCAGCCGCTGCTGATCCTGGCGGCCATCGTGGTGATCTACATCGTGCTGGGCGTGCTGTACGAGAGCCTGGTGCACCCCATCACCGTGCTGTCCACGCTGCCGTCGGCCGGTGTGGGCGCGGTGCTGGCGCTGCTCATGCTGCGCATGGAGCTGTCGCTGATCGCCATGATCGGGCTGTTCCTTTTGATCGGCATCGTGAAGAAAAACGCCATCCTGATCATCGACTTCGCGCTGGATGCCGAACGCTCGCGCGGCCTCACCCCCGTGCAGGCCGTGCGCGAGGCCTGCCTGCTGCGCTTTCGCCCCATCCTGATGACCACGATGGCGGCCATTCTGGGTGCACTGCCGCTGGCCATCGGCTTTGGCGAAGGCGCCGAGCTGCGCAAACCCCTGGGCGTGGCCATCATCGGCGGGCTGGTGGCCAGCCAGGTGCTCACGCTCATCACCACGCCCGTCATTTACCTGCTGATGGACAAACTGCGCAGGCGCAGCCCGCACGAGCGCGAGCTGGCGCACCACATCCAGCCGCCGGCCGCGCCGCAGTCCGCCTGAGGAACGCCATGAATACGCTTCAACCCGCATCCCGACTCACCGTTCTGGCGCTGGCACTGGTCCTGGCCGGCTGCGCCGTCGGCCCGGCCTACCAGTCGCCCGGCATCGACGTGCCTGCGGCGTTCAAGGAGGCGCAGGGCAGTTTCCCGCAGGTCTGGGTGCCTGCCACGCCCGCCGATGCGCAGCCGCGCGGCGACTGGTGGAAGTTGTTCAATGACCCGGTGCTCAACGACCTGGCGCAGCAGGTCAATGTGTCCAACCAGAACATTGCCGCGGCGGTGGCTGCGTACAACCAGGCGCGCGCGCTGGTGGCCGTGCAACGCGCGCAGATGTTCCCGAACGTGGGCCTGAACCTCGGAGCCGACCGCAGCGGCGGGCGGGGCAGCACGGCCGGCACGCGCAGCAGCTACCAGCTGGGCATCGGCGCGAGCTGGGAGCCCGATCTGTTCGGGCGGCTGTCGCTGGCTGCGGGCAGCGCGGGCGCCGCCGCGCAGGCCAGCGCGGCTGACCTGGCGTCGGCACGTCTCGCGTCCCAGGGGGAGCTGGCGGTGGCGTATGTCGCTGTGCGGCAGTACGACGCACAGCGCGCGCTGCTGGCGCAGACCGTGCAGGGCTATGAACGCTCGCAGCAGATCGCGCAGAACCGCTATGACGCCGGCATCGCGCCGCGCACCGACGTGCTGCAGGCGCAGACGCAGCTGGCCAACACCCGCGCCGACCTGCTGACTCTGGAGCGCCAGCGTGCGCAGGCCGAGCATGCGATTGCCGTGCTGGTGGGCAAGGCGCCGGCCAGCTTCAGCCTGGCCGCGCAGCCGCAGTGGCAGGCCGTGGTGCCCGCAGTGCCGCTGAGCGTGCCGTCCACGCTGCTGCAGCGCCGCCCCGACATCGCGGCACGCGAGCGCCGCGTGGCGCAGGCCAACGCGCAGATCGGTGTTGCGCAGACGGCGTACTACCCGAGCATCGGACTGAACGCGTCCATCGGCACCGGCGGCCCCAGCATCAGCGACCTGTTCAGCGCGTCCACCCTGGTGTGGGCCGTGGGGGCGTCGCTGGCGCAGACGCTGTTCAGCGCCGGTGCGCGCGGCGCGCAGGTCGATTCGGCCCGCGCCGCCCTGGAGGCAGCGGCGGCCCAGTACCGCCAGACGGTGCTCGCCGCCTTCCAGGACGTTGAAGACCAGCTGGTGGCCGCCCGCGTGCTACAGCAGCAACAGGCCCTGCGCGAGGAAGCCGCCCGCGCCGCCGACCTGGCCGGGCAGCAGATGCTGAACCGCTACAAGGCCGGGCAGGTAAGCTTCAGCGAAGTGATCAGCGCCCAGGCCGCCGCCCAGAGCGCCCGCCGTGCGATGGTGCAGCTGCAGGCAGACCGGCAGACGGCCGCCGTGGCGCTTGTGCAGGCGCTGGGTGGGGGCGATGGGCGCACGCTGGAGCACATCAGCCCCCCCCGCGGAATTTCCGATGGTTTGCCATTGCCGACGCAATAGGCAAGCTGTGCGTGCTGGTTGCGATACGGCCCGCATTGACCAGCTCAGCGTGCCACACGCTTACGTCGTCAGTGCGGAGCTTGCCTGAGAAAGTGACTAAAGATCTGAGGAGCCGCCACCACGCTCAATCCGTAATCACCACGCCGAACTGCTTTTCAAGCGCCCGCAGGACGTCCTTGTTCTTCTCCAAAGCCGGGCCTAAATGATCGGGGGCAATTTTCTCAAAGTAAGTCTGCATGAAGGTGTCGTGACTCATCTTGATTGGCGTCACGCTATACCCTCGCGTGATCGGCAGAAGAAAGCTGCCAGTAGCCAAGTCGGTAATGGCCACATTGAAACTCTTCTGAAGCAAGGCGAGAGTTTCCGAGTCGCCGCTTTCCGCAAGTCGTAGTACGGGCCTGGGGATTTTGCTTTCGTATTGCGCTAAAAAATCTTCCCTTGTCATCGATACCTTATTGTGTTCGCCGGCTACGACGTCATCAGTGTCCAATACGTGGAAACCTAAGGAAGGTCTGATTAAGTCGTGAATTCATCGCACGACACTCGACGAGTGAAACGAACGCGACGCGCGCAGCCAGATCGCGCTGGGTTTAGCGCGCCTTGCAGCGCAAACCGCACCGCTTTTGTCCCTT
>JBFWUB010000046.1:0-12784 GCA_050247515.1 Ramlibacter sp.
CCACAGACCACCAAGAAGGAGAAGGCGACCAAGAACTTATCCACAACGTGAGCGTGAAGTTCACGAATCAGGGTGGGTCAAGATTCGATGGAAATGGTGGGTCAGCTTTGCATGGAAATCAACAGCGCATGACCTTTTCGGACGGCGTCAGCGCTTCGATATAGGCCGGCCGCGAGAAGATTCGCTCGGCGTACTTCAGCAGCGGTGCCGCATTCTTGCTAAGGTCAATCCCGTAATAGTCCAGGCGCCACAGCAGCGGCGCAATGGCGACGTCCAGCATCGAAAAGTTTTCACCCAGCATGTACTTGTTCTTGAGGAACACTGGTGCCAGCTGCGTCAGGCGGTCCCGAATGTGCGATCGGGCCTTTTCCAGCACCTTTTCATTGCTCTTGGCAGCACGCGACTCCAGCGTGCTGACATGCACGAAAAGCTCTTTCTCGAAGTTCAGCAGGAACAGGCGCACGCGGGCGCGGTCCACCGGGTCGCCGGGCATGAGTTGCGGATGGGGAAACCGCTCGTCGATGTACTCGTTGATGATGTTTGATTCGTACAGGATCAGATCACGCTCGACCAGGATGGGCACCTGACCGTACGGGTTCATCACGTTGATGTCTTCGGGCTTGTTGTACAGGTCAACGTCGCGGATCTCGAAATCCATGCCTTTTTCAAACAGCACGAAGCGGCAACGGTGGGAGAAAGGGCAGGTGGTTCCCGAATACAGCACCATCATGATGAAGGCTCCTTAAATCAAAAAAGAGTGGGTGCGAAAGCAGCCCACTCTACAGGGACGCGCCGCCGGCGGAGCCGGGGCACGCAATGTCGGTTACTTGATGTCTTTCCAGAACGACGCGTTGAGTCGCCAGGCAATCACGGTAAACAGACCGAGGAACAGCAGCACCCACACGCCCACGCGCACGCGCGTGTTTTGGGCCGGTTCGGCCATCCACTGCAGATAGCCCACCAGATCACCCATGGCCTGGTCATACTGGAGGGGTGTCATCGTGCCAGGGGTAATCTGCTTCCAGCCGGTGAAGACCTGGGTGTCGTGACCGTGCACCTTGCGGGTTTCGTACTGGGGCTCGCGCTCGCCTTGAAGCTCCCACAGCACGTGCGGCATGCCGACGTTGGGGAAGGCCAGGTTGTTCCAGCCCGTCGCCTTGCTCGGGTCCCGGTAATAGGTCCGCAGGTAGGTGTACAGGTAATCAGCACCCGTGCCACCGTGGCCCGAGCGCGAACGTGCCACAAGGGTCAGGTCGGGCGGGTTGGCGCCAAACCATTCAGCCGCCTGCTTGGGGTCAATGGCTGCCTTCATGGTGTCGCCGACCTTCGCGGAGCCGAACAGGAGATTGTCCTTGATCTGTTGTTCGGACAGCCCGATGTCGGTCAGGCGGTTGTAGCGCATGAATGCCGCCGAATGGCAGTTCAGGCAGTAGTTGACGAACAGCTTGGCGCCGTTTTGCAGCGCCGCCAGATCGTTGGTGTTCTTGGGTGCCTTGTCCCAGGCGATCGAGTCGCCACCGGCTGCATGGGCGCCGTTGAGGATGCCAAGCGCAGCAATCAACGTGAGGATGAGCTTCTTCATTGTTGTTGTCTCCAGCTTAGTGCGCGGCAAAGGTGATGCGGTCCGGCACCGGCTTGAAGGCGCCCAGGCGGCTCCACCACGGCATCAGGAGGAAGAAGCCGAAATAGAACAGCGTACCGATCTGCGAAATACGCTCACCCACCGGGGACGGCGGCTGCACGCCCAGGTAGCCCAGCACAAGGAAGTTGACGACAAAGATGCCGTACAGGTACTTGTGCCAGTCGGGGCGGTAGCGGATCGACTTGACCGGGCTGAAATCCAGCCAGGGCAGGAAGAACAGGATGATGACGGCACCGCCCATCACGACCACACCCCAGAACTTGGCGTCGATGGCCAGCATGACGGCCACGGCAACCACGGCCGCACCGATGATGGCGCCCTTGAACAGGGACGGCATCTTGAAGCGCGTGACGGAAAGGGCAGCGGCACCCACCACACAGAGCACCAGCACATACATCATCTCGGTAGTGATGGCACGCAGCATGGAGTAGTAGGGCGTGAAGTACCAGACAGGCGCGATGTGCAGGGGCGTCTTCAGCGGGTCGGCCGGAATGAAGTTGTTGTATTCCAGGAAGTAGCCGCCGAACTCGGGCGCGAAGAAGATGACTGCGGTGAAAGCCATCAGGAACACGCTGACGCCAAGGATGTCGTGCACCGTGTAGTACGGATGGAACGGGATGCCGTCCACCGGGTGGCCCTTTTCGTCTTTCAGGGCCTTGGCGCCCTTGATTTCCACGCCATCAGGGTTGTTGGAGCCCACTTCGTGCAACGCAATGATGTGCGCCGCCACCAGGCCCAGCAGCACCAGCGGCACGGCAATGACGTGGAAGCTGAAGAAGCGGTTCAGCGTGGCGTCCGACACCACGTAGTCGCCCCGGATCAGCAGCGCCAGGTCGGGACCGATAAACGGGATGGCGGAGAACAGGTTCACGATCACCTGAGCGCCCCAGTAGGACATCTGGCCCCAGGGCAGCAGGTAGCCCATGAAGGCTTCAGCCATCAGGCACAGGAATATTGCGCAGCCGAAGATCCATACCAGCTCGCGCGGCTTGCGGTAGCTGCCGTAGAGCAGGCCACGGAACATGTGCAGGTACACCACCACGAAGAACGCCGAGGCACCGGTCGAGTGCATGTAGCGGATCAGCCAGCCCCATGGCACGTCACGCATGATGTATTCGACCGACGCGAACGCCAGCGCGGCGTCCGGCTTGTAGTGCATGACCAGGAAAATGCCGGTCACGATCTGGATCACCAGCACCAAAAGGGCCAGCGAGCCAAAGAAATACCAGAAGTTGAAGTTCTTGGGCGCGTAGTACTCGGACAGGTGCTCCTTGTACAGCTTGCTCGCGGGGAAGCGGTTGTCCACCCAGTTGAGCAGCTTTTCGCCGGCGCTGGCGTTGGGGGAAATTTCCTTGAATTCAGCCATGGTTGTGTCTTCCTCAGGCCTTCTTGTCTTCGCCGATCAGGAGCTTGCTCTCTGACAGGTACATGTGAGGTGGAACCTCAAGGTTGTCCGGCGCGGGCTTGTTCTTGAACACGCGGCCGGCCATGTCGAACGTGGAACCGTGGCAGGCACACAGGAAGCCACCCTGCCAGTCATCGGGCAGCGAAGGCTGCGGCCCGGGCGTGAACTTGTCACCTGGCGAGCACCCCAGGTGGGTGCATATACCCACGGCCACAAAGACCTCGGGCTTGATCGACCGGGTTTCGTTGCGGGCGTATTCCGGCGTCGGGTAGGCCTTGCGATCCGACTTGGGATCGGCGACCTGGCTGTCCAGCTTCTTGAGCGACGCCAGTTGCTCGGGCGTGCGCTTCATGATCCATACGGGCTTGCCACGCCACTCGACAGTGAGCTTCTCACCCGGCTTGAGCGCCGAGATGTCTACTTCCACCGCCGCACCGGCCGCCTTGGCTTTCTCGGAGGGCTGGAAAGTGCTGACAAAAGGAACGGCGGTTGCCACGCCGCCCACAGCACCGGCACAGGTAGACGCGATCAACCACGTCCTTTTGCTGGTGTCGACTGGGGTATCACTCATGGGGGATCCTCGATGCTGGTCGCGGTATTAGGGTCAACCCGCGATTGTAGCTGAGCGAAACGGGTGAATTCAATGCGACGGGATGCCTTGACAGCCCGGCCGAACCGGGAATACTCCAAAGCCCTCACAACAAGGAGTATTCGGCATGGGAATGATGAAGGAATTCCGGGAGTTCGCGGTCAAGGGCAATGTGGTCGATCTGGCGGTTGGCGTGATCATCGGCGCGGCCTTCGGCAAGATCGTCGACTCCGTGGTGGGCGACCTCATCATGCCGGTCATTGGCGCCGTGGTGGGCAAGCTTGATTTCTCCAGCCTGTTCGTGGTGCTGGGCACCGTGCCACCGGGGACCGCCATGACGCTGGATGCGCTGAAGAAGGCCAGCGTGCCCGTGCTGGCCTACGGCAATTTCATTACCGTGGCGGTGAATTTCGCCATCCTGGCATTCATCATCTTCCTGATGGTCAAGCAGATCAACCGACTGAAGCGCGAGGAACCGGCGCCGGCGCCCGCGTCCGCCGTGGTGCCTGAGGACGTCCAGCTGCTGCGCGAGATCCGCGACGCGCTCAGGAAATAAGCGTACGCGCCATGCGCACGGCCTGCACCAGGCTGGCGGCGTCCGCCCGCCCGGTGCCGGCAATATCAAATGCCGTGCCGTGGTCCGGGCTGGTGCGCACCAGCGGCAGGCCCAGCGTGACATTGACGCCCTGCTCCACCCCCAGGTATTTGACCGGAATCAGGCCCTGGTCGTGGTACATGGCCACGACCACGTCGAACTCGCCCTGACGGGCCCGCATGAAAACCGTGTCGGGTGCGAAAGGGCCTGTCGCGTCCAGGCCGCTGGCCCGCGCGGCATCCACCGCCGGAATGATGACCTCCAGTTCCTCGCGGCCGAACAGGCCGCCCTCGCCTGCGTGCGGGTTCAGGCCCGCGACGGCCATGCGCGGTGCGCGCCCCAACACCCGCCGCAGCGCCCGGTCGGCGATCTGCAAGGTCTGCAGCACGTTGTCAAACGTCACAGCGTCGATGGCCTTGCGCAGCGACACATGGATGCTCACCAGCACGGTGCGCAGTTCCTCATTGGCCAGCATCATGCGCACCGGCACCTGGCCCAACGGCAGGCGCAGATGGGCTGCGGCCTCGGCCTGCAGCAGTTCCGTGTGCCCGGGAAACGCCACGCCGGCGGCGGCCAGGGCTTCCTTGTGCACGGGTGCCGTCACCACCGCCGCCACATCGCCGCGCAGGGCGGCTTGCGCAGCCCAAACCACACAGCCGGCGGCCAGCCGACCGGCCCCGGCATTGACCTGGCCCCAGGCCGGCAGCGTTGCCGCATTACCCGGCTGCAGCACGCCAATGCAACGCGGCGGCAGCGCCAGCGCCTGGGCCGCGTCGCTCACCGCTGCCACCGGCACCACGGCACGCCCCGGCGCCGCAATGGCGCTGACCGCGCGCCGCATGATGCCCACATCGCCCACCACGAAACAGCCGGAGGTTGCGTCCGGTGCATCGCGAAATGCCTTGGCGATGATTTCCGGGCCAATGCCGGCCCCATCTCCCTGGGTGATGGCGATGGGCTTCATGCCGGGTTGTCGATGTCGATGAACTCGTGCGCCAGCCCGAGCTGGGCCGCCACATGCGCGGCCACCGCGGGTGCGCCATAACGCTCGCTCGCATGGTGACCGCAGGCCAGGAAGGCTACACCGCATTCGCGCGCGTAGTGCGCCTGGGGTTCGGAGATTTCGCCCGTGATGAACGCATCCACACCCGCCGCAATGGCCGCCTCGAAGTAGCCTTGCGCACCGCCGGTACACCACCCCAGCCGGCGCACCGGCCGCGCGTGCGCAGCCACCAGTGTGACCGCGCGCCCCAACGCACTTTCCACATGCCGCGCCAGGGCCTGCGGGTTGGCGAAGCCATCGCCGGTGTCGCTTGCGCCGGCAAACCCCAGATCCTGCTCGCCAAAACGGCTGTCAGAGCGCAGCCCCAGCACGCGCCCGAGCTGCGCGTTGTTGCCCAGCTCGGCATGCGCATCCAGCGGCAGGTGGTAGGCGTAAAGATTGATGTCGTTCGCCAGCAGCAGCGCCAGCCGCTGCTTCATCCAGCCTGTCACCCGTCCGTCGTGGCCACGCCAGAACAACCCGTGGTGGACCAAAATGGCGTCGGCCTGTGCCGCAATGGCCGCCTCAATCAGTGACCGGCTGGCAGTAACGCCAGAGATGATCCGGCGCACTTCCTGCTTGCCTTCCACCTGGAGTCCATTGGGGCCGTAGTCGCGAAAGCGCTGCGGCTCGAGCAGGGTGTCAAACGCGTTCAGGATCTGGATCTGGCTGGCCATGGAGACAACAGATAGGCGGCGAAAACCTGCATTGTCGGTCAACACAACTGCGGGTCAGCCCTCATGGCGACGCGCGGCGCGGGGCACCCATAATGATTTGGCCAAATGAAAGGGCCTGATGAGTGCGCTTGAGCTGGTGATCTGGAGCATGGCCGTGGGAGCCATTGGTGCCGTGGTCGCGGTCGGCCTGGCCGATGTGGTCATGGTGCGCAGCGTTGGCGCGGCGCAGGGCCTGGCCTATCACCTCGGAACGCTGGTGTTCGTGCTGGTGCTCAGCGGCATACCGCTGGCCATTGATCCCGCGCTGGACCGGCCGGCCCTGCGGGTGGTGCAGGTGCTGATCGGTCCGCTGTGCAGTGCCATGGGCAACTACTGGATCCGCGGCTGGCTCTCGGCGCACCAGCGCGACCGCTTCATGTCGGTCAGCCTGAAAATTTCCGCCCTGGTCACCCCGGCTTTGGGCCTGGCCTGTCTGACGTTGCCGGTCGAGCAGCAGTTGCCCGCGGCCGCGGCCTTGTGCCTGCTGAACACGGTCCTGGTGTTCTGGCTGGGGCTTCGGGGCTATCTGCTCGGGGACCGGCTGGCGCTGGGCATCGCCATGGGCTGCCTGCTGATGATGCCGGCCATCGGCGGCCTGTACGCCTTGGCCATCGGCCTGCCCGGCATCGGTCCCGGGCTGCAGGCGCTTTTTGCACTGTGCGCCGCGCTGTGCGTAGCCGTCATCGGCATGATGCTGTGGCAGCGCAACCGCCATGAGCGAAGGGTACGGCCCGAGGAAACCACGCCCTCGCAGTTCGACCCCGTGACCAAGCTGTACAGCGGCATCAGCCTGGTCAAGAAACTCATCAAGGCGCAGCGTCGGCGCCGGCGCACCCGGCGCGATGGCGCCGTGCTGGCCATCATGGTGTTTGATACCGAGCGCGTGCTGGCCCAGGCCGGCACCAGCGGCCTCAATGAATTGTTCATCCACCTGGCCACGCGCATCCAGCGCCAGGTGGGCGTGGTCAACCCGGTGGGCCGGTACTACGACCGCTGCTTCATTACCCTGGTGGAGACCATCCATTCGCCCGCCTGGCTGCGCACCCTGGGTCTGCGCGTGGCCAGCAGCCTGCGCAGGCCGGTGGAGGTGAACGGGCATGACGGCCAGCGCATCGAGCTGCGCGCGGACATCGGCGTGGGCGTGGTGCACCTGACCAGCGAGCCCGCCGACGTCGAAGACATCCTGCACGACGCCCAGCGCATGGCCGAGGCCGCGCGCGGCATGCGCTCGCGCGCGGCCATGCTGGACCCGCAAACCGGTGAACTGGTGCCCGTGGAGCACGCCAATCTGGGACCACGCCGGCACGGGCATCCAGGGCTGGTTCCGCACGCCACGCCAGCCAGGCCGGCGGGCCGCCCCGTGCTGCGCGGCTGAAACCCACGCGCCATGCGGCGCGTCTACACTGCGGTTTGCACCACAACAGTTCTGTTTCCGCCCATCATGCGCCGATACTGGTTGATCTTTTCGCAGGCCGTCACCGTGCTGCTGGCCGCGTGGTTTGTCGTGGCCACCCTCAAGCCCGACTGGCTGAACCGCCGCCCGGCCACCGGCGGCGTGGTCGCGCTGGTGGAGGCACCACCAGCCAGCCCCGGCAGCATTCCCGCAGGCAGCTTTCGCGCCGCTGCCCAGAAGGCATCGGCCGCCGTGGTCAGCATCAACACCAGCAAGGCCGCGCAACGCGGCCCGCATGAAGGCGATCCGTGGTTCAGGTTCTTCTTTGGCGAGCGCGGCAACCAGCCGCAGGCTGGCCTGGGCAGCGGCGTCATTGTGAGTGCCGATGGCTACATCCTGACGAACAACCACGTGGTGGAGGGCGCAGACGAGATTGAGGTCATCCTCAACGATGCGAGGCGCACCAAAGCCAAGATTATCGGGACCGACCCGGACACCGACCTGGCCATCCTGAAAATCAGCCTGGACCGTCTGCCGCTGATCACGCTGGGCAACTCGGATGCGCTGCAGGTGGGCGACCAGGTACTGGCTATCGGCAACCCGTTTGGCGTGGGGCAGACCGTCACTGGCGGCATCGTCAGTGCGTTGGGGCGCAACCAGCTGGGCATCAACACCTTCGAGAACTTCATCCAGACCGACGCCGCCATCAATCCAGGCAATTCGGGTGGCGCACTGGTGGACGCCAACGGCCACCTGATGGGCATCAACACAGCCATCTACTCGCGCTCAGGCGGAAGCATGGGCATCGGCTTCGCGATCCCGGTGTCCACGGCCAAGCTGGTCATGGAGGGCATTGTCAAGGACGGTATCGTGACCCGGGGCTGGATCGGCGTGGAGCCCGGCGAGCTGTCGCCGGAGTTGGCCGAGACTTTCGGCGTGAAGGCCAAGGAAGGCGTGATCATCACCGGCGTGCTGCAAAACGGCCCGGCGGCGCAAGCCGGAATCCGTCCCGGAGATGTGATTGCCGAGGTCGGCGGCAAGCGTGTGACCAATGTGTCTGAATTGCTGACCGCCGTGGCGTCGCTCAAGCCTGGCACGCCATCAAGGTTTGACGTGCGCCGGGGCTCGGAAACGCTGGCGCTGGAGGTGACGCCAGGCGTAAGGCCAAGGCCGCGCCAGGTGCAACGCTAAGGTGTCTTGGCGGCTTCGCCGTCCTCGGCGTCGTCCGGTGCCTTGGACACCTTGACGAACCAGCGCGCCGCCACGATACCAACTTCGTAGAGAACGCACATCGGAATGGCCAGCGCCAATTGCGAGATCACGTCCGGCGGCGTGACTACCGCCGCGATGACAAATGCCACGACGATGAAGTAGCCGCGAAAGTCCTTGAGCTTTTCGATGGAAACGATGTTGAAACGCACCAGCAGCATCACCACGATGGGCACCTGAAAAGCCAGGCCGAACGCTATGTACAGGGACAGTATGGCTTCCACATAGGACGAGATGTCGGGCGTCGCCGCCACGCTGTCGGGCGTGAAGCCCTGGATGAAGCCGAACATCTTGTCCAGCACAAAAAACTGCACAAAGGCAATGCCGACATAGGCCAGCAGGCTACCGAAGAAGATCAATGGCAGCGCGAACCTCTTCTCGTGACTGTACAGGCCTGGTGCCACAAAGGCCCAGATCTGGTACATCAGCCAGGGCAAGGCCACCAGCACCGCCACCATCATCAGTACCTTGAGCGGCACAAAGAAAGGCGAAAACACACCCACGGCGATCAGCTTGGCATCGGGCGGCATGTGGGCACGGATGGGTTGCGCAATGAAGTCAATCAAGCCATTGGGGCCGGGCCAGATCGCCAGCAGGATCACCGCCGCTGCAATGCCATAAACGCAATACAGCAGCCGGTCGCGCAGCTCCATCAGGTGCTGCACGAAAGGCTGCTCGGTGCCTGCGAGTTCGTCTTCTTTTTTTTGCGGGTCGGACATGGTGGGAAGAGGTGTTTCGGGTCAAGCCCACATTTGGCGCGCACTGCGCGGGCACACGCCGGTCGCGCCGGTCAACTGAGCTTTTGCGGCCGGTAACGCGCCACGCGCGCTGCCCCGGACAGCGCCTTGGTGCGGATGCCGGCTCGGGCCTTGTACCAGTTGGGCGTCGCGCCTTGCTTCACGCGCCACTTCTTTTTGGGGTGCCGGTATTCGGGATACGTCGTGGGCAGTTCGCCCGACAGCGCGGCCTGGGCTTCACCGGTGGTTTCAGACCATTGCTTTTCGAAGTCACTGGCACTGGTCTGGATGGAGTTTTCGACGTCACGCGCCGCGCCCTCCACCGTGTCTTTCATTTTCTTGAGCTCGTCCAGCTCCATGGAGCGGTTGACCTCGGCCTTCACGTCGGACACATAACGCTGCGCCTTGCCCAGCAGCGTGCCCACCGTGCGGGCCACCCGCGGCAGCTTTTCAGGCCCGATGACGATCAGCGCCACCGCGCCGATCAAGGCCATCTTGGATATGCCGAGGTCGATCACCGGTTACGACTTTGTCTTGGCTTCGACGTCGATCGTGGTCTTGTCAGCCTGCGTGGCCTGCGCGTTGGCGACCTGGCCGGCGGGGGCCGCCGCCTTGTCGTCGGCGGCGGTTCCGCCGTCTTTCATGCCGTCCTTGAAGCCCTTGACGGCACCGCCCAGGTCGCCGCCGATGTTCTTGAGCTTCTTGGTGCCGAACACCATGACGACGATCAGCAGCACGATCAGCCAGTGCCAGATGGAAAATGAACCCATGGATTACTCCTGAAGAATTGGAACGATTTTAGTGCGCGGGGGATGCGACACGGGATTAACCCCTTTTGGGCCTTCAATTACCCCCTCAGCCAGGGCCGCGGCCCACCCATCACATGCACATGCAAGTGATGGACTTCCTGGCCGCCCTCGGCACCGGTATTGATCACGACGCGGTGACCGCCTTCAGGATAAGGCCGGCAGCCTTCCTGCAGCGCGAGCCGCGGCGCCAGGGCCAGCATGCGCCCCATGAGGCCCTCATGCTCGGGCCCGATGTGCGCCATGGACGGGATGTGGGCCTTGGGGATCATGAGGAAATGCACCGGCGCCCAGGGCTGGATGTCGTGGAACACCAGGATTTCATCGTCCTCGTGAACCTTGCGCGAAGGGATCTTGCCTTCGACGATCTTGCAGAAAATGCAGTTGGGATCGGCAGTCATGTCGGTAGGAGATGAGGGTCAGACGGGCTTGCCGTCCACAAAGCGCAGCCAGCCGCGAATGTAACGGTAAAGGTACCAGAGGCCCACGACGCTGTAAGCCACCATGCCCGGCAACACAAAAAACAGCCACAGCGGGGACAGCACCACCAGCCACAGAACCGCCCACCAGAAGGTGCGGATCATGTAGGCATGGTGCGCCAGGTACAAGGCGTCATTTTCGTCGCCGCGGCGCAGGTAGTTGACGATCAGCGCCACCACCGACAGGGTCAGCATGGTAAACGGCGCCAGCGTGTGCAGGCCGTACAGCACGTGCATGACGGTGCGGTCGCCCTGGGTCTTGCCCTCGAATGCAGCGAAGTCGGTTTCAGACATGTTCAACCTCCGGTTTGCTCACGCAAGACGGCCTTGCGCAGGGCCTTTTCCTCGATGCCGCTGGTGCCTTCGCGGCGCTCGAGCTCGGCAATCACATCCGCCGGCGCCAGGCCATAGTGGGCCAGCGCAATCATCGAATGGAACCACAGGTCAGCCACTTCACCGACCAGCTTTTTCGGGTCGCCGCCATGGTCCAGGTCCTTGGCGGCCATGACCACTTCGGTGGCTTCCTCGCCGATCTTCTTCAGGAAAGCGTCGGGGCCCTTGTCCAGCAGCCGCGCGACATAGCTGGCGCCGGCATCCCCGCCATTGACGGGTTTGCGGCTTTCAATCACGGCTGCAAGCCGGGCGAGGGAGTCGTTGGCGCTCATCTGATTTACTTGTAGATGGATTCGGGGTCTTTCAAGACCTGCTCGACCGTGTGCCAGGCACCATCCCTGTAAAGCTGGAAGAAACAGCTGTGGCGGCCCGTATGGCAGGCGATGGACGGATCGTGCCCCTCTTGCGTGACCTTGAGCAGCAGCACATCGTTGTCGCAATCCAGGCGGATTTCATGCACGCGCTGCACATGGCCCGATTCCTCGCCCTTGAACCACAGCTTGCCGCGCGAACGGCTGAAGTACACGGCACGGCCGAGTTCAGCGGTCTTTTGCAGGGCATCGCGGTCCATCCAGGCGAACATCAGCACGTCATTGCTGCCGCGCTCCTGGGCGATCACCGGGATCAAGCCCTGCGCGTCCCATTTCACTTGATTGAGCCAGTCCATGGCCCGTATTGTGAGCGATCAGGCGGCCCTGGTGCGCCGCACCGGGATGCCGCGCTGCGCCATGCGGTCCTTGGCCTGGCCCACCGTGTATTCGCCGTAGTGGAAGATGCTGGCCGCCAGCACTGCGTCCGCCCCGCCTTGCTGGATACCGTCGGCCAGGTGGTCCAGGTTACCCACGCCGCCGGAGGCAATCACGGGGATGTCCAGGGCGTCACTGACCGCCCGGGTGAGTTCCAGGTCAAAGCCGGCCTTGGTACCGTCACGGTCCATGCTGGTCAGCAGAATTTCACCCGCGCCACGCGCGGCCATGTCGCGAGCCCAGGCCACCGCGTCCAGACCGGTGTTTTTGCGCCCACCGTGGCTGTATACGTCCCAGCCGGGGCCGCGGGTTGCCGCATCTTCATCCGATCGGCGCTTGGCATCAATCGCCACCACGATGCACTGGGCGCCGTACTTGGCCGACGCTGCCACGATCACGTCAGGGTCGGCAATCGCGGCGGAGTTGAAGCTGGTTTTGTCGGCTCCGGCATTGAGCAGCCGGCGCACATCCGCCACGGTACGCACGCCGCCACCGACCGTGAGGGGGATGAACACCTGCGACGCCACCGCCTCGATGATGTGCAGGATCAGGTCACGCCCGTCGCTGGTGGCGGTGATATCCAGGAAAGTCAGTTCGTCGGCGCCCTGCTCGTTGTAGCGCGCGGCAATTTCCACCGGGTCACCGGCGTCGCGCAGTTCCACGAAATTGACACCCTTGACAACCCGGCCGCCAGTGACGTCCAAACAGGGGATGATTCTTTTAGCCAGCAAACCAAGCTCCGTGTACGCGATCGCTTTCCAGTGCCGCCACGGAACCGGCTTTGCCGGGTCGTCGCGGGCGCCCCCCTTGGGAGGAGGCGGCCAAAGGCCGCTTCGGGGGGTTAAGGAAGGTCTGATCAAGCCGTGATTTCATCGTCCGGCACACGGCGAACCAAATCAATGCGGCATTCGACATCGGATCGAGCCGCGCGCGGGGCGCCTTGTGACGCAAATCGCGTCACTTGTGTGGCTT
>JBFWUB010000047.1:0-11977 GCA_050247515.1 Ramlibacter sp.
GACAAAAGCGGTGCGGTTTGCGCTGCAAGGCGCGCTAAACCCAGCGCGATCTGGCTGCGCGCGTCGCGTTCGTTTCACTCGTCGAGTGTCGTGCGATGAATTCACGACTTAATCAGACCTTCCTTAGCACGCGCACATCTGCACACGCTGGACAATGTCATCGCACCCATCGGAAAATGACCGCGTTGCAAGTAGCGTTGATAGATTCTTCAGGGAAGCACCCCCATGACAACCGACATTCAACTACCCAAAGTCACCCAAACCCGCATTGCCCGCCTGGCACAAGCTGCCGGGCGCAGCCCGGCAGCGACACTGCGCTTTGTGCTGCGCGATGGGTTTGATGCGGTAGAACGCAGCATTCAAGAGAATGCCAATGCCGACGCCGAGTTTGCCGCGGGTGCCACTGCGCCCCACTCGGACGTATTGGCCGAAGCACAATTACGGATACGGCAGGGCAAACGCAACGCACGCGCCCCTGCATGACACTGACCATCGTCTGGTCGGCGCAGGCGCGCCGCCAGTTCCTGGCCAGCCTTTCCCACATTGCCAAAGAGGACCCCTTGGCGGCTGAGCTGGTTTTCAAACGGGTAGAGAAATCACTGCGCGCCTTGGCTGACTTTCCTGAAGCGGGCCGCCCGGCACCGGTGGCGGGTGTTCGCAACTACCCGGTCCCCAGAACGGGGCACAGCTTTGACTATCGGGTTGTGAAAGGTGAAATCCGTATTCAGCGCTGGTACCGGCAAAGGCAGCAGCCATTGCCATGACATCCAATTTCTCAGTCGAACTTGCCGTGCCGGCCTTCGCCTGACGCAAAGCGCCCCGCGCCCTCCAGCCCGTCGCCAATGCGGTGCTTGCCGCGCTCCCATTCCTGGTGCAGCGCCCGGGCCAGTGGCAAGTCCCACTGCGCATAGGCGCTCAGGCGGTCGGCGTTCATGGTGGCCTGCGGAAACTTCGCCAGGTCACGGGCCAGCGCAAGGGCTGCCTCACGCGCCTGGCCCTTGGGCACCACCCGGTTGGCCAGGCCCATGGCCAATGCCTCTGGCGCCTCCACCTTGCGCCCGGTCAAGATCAGGTCCATGGCATGGCCCATGCCCACCAGCCGCGGCAGGCGCACCGTGCCGCCGTCGATTAGCGGCACGCCAAAGCGGCGGCAGTACACGCCGAAATAGGCGTCGTCTTCCATCACGCGCATGTCGCACCACAGGGCCAGCTCCATGCCGCCGGCCACGGCCGCGCCACTGACGGCGGCGATCACCGGCTTGGACAGCAGCAGGCGTGACGGGCCCATGGGGCCCTGGGGCTGGGTGTCTTCGGGGGCAAAGTCCAGGTCGGTCAGCACACCCGGCCCGCCCTCATTGCGCGCCATGCGCGCGCCGGCCTGCAGGTCCCAGCCCGCGCAGAAATGGCCATGCGCGCCGTGAAACACCGCCACGCGCGCCTGCGCGTCTTCCTCAAAGGCCACAAAGGCGTCGTACAGGCTGCGCGCGGTGGCCGCGTCCACGGCGTTGCGCACTTCGAGCCGGTCCAGTGTCACGACCGTGACGCCATCCAGTTTCTCAACACGTACTGCTTCAGTCATGCCCCCATTAGCGGTGATGCCCAAGCGACACCGTATGCGGAACAACCCTGTAACCGATAGCAGTACGGGCAGATATAACCGAGCCTCACAAGACAACCGGCATACCCCTCAGGAGACACGGTGCAAGTTTTTCAACTGCTGATCAGCGGCATATCACAAGGCTGCATCTACGGGCTGATCGCTTTGGGCTTTGTACTGATCTACAAGGCCACCGAGACGGTGAGCTTTGCCCAGGGCGAACTGATGATGCTGGGCGCGTTTGGCGGGCTGGCCTGCATGACGTTCCTGGGCTTTCCGTTCTGGCTCGCGGTGCTCAGCGCGATCGCCGCCATGGCGGTGTTCGGCGTGCTGCTCGAGCGCGTGGTCATCCGCCCCATCCTGGGCCAGCCGGCGTTTTCCATCGTGATGCTGACCATCGGCATCGGCTACGTGGCGCGCGGGCTGATCACCATGATCCCCAACATCGGCACCGAAACCCACACCCTGCCCGTGCCCTACAAGGACATGATCTGGAAACTGGGCGGCGACGCCAACGGCATTGGCGCGCTGGTCATCAACATCGAGCAGGTGGTGGTCATTGCCTCCACCGCCGTGCTGTGCGTGCTGCTGTTCGCCATGTTCCGCTACAGCAAGCTGGGCATCGCCATGCAGGCGTCGTCACAGAACCAGCTGGCCGCCTACTACATGGGCATTCCGGTCAAGAGCCTCAACGGCCTGGTCTGGGGCCTGGCGGCCGCGGTGGCCGCCATTGCCGGGCTGCTGCTGGCGCCCATCACTTTCGTGCACGCCAACATGGGCTTCATCGGCCTCAAGGCCTTCCCGGCGGCGGTGGTCGGCGGCTTTGGCAGCCTGCCGGGCGCCATCGTGGGCGGGCTGATCATCGGCATCGTGGAATCGCTGTCGGGCTTTTACCTGCCGGATGGCTTCAAGGACACCGCGGCGTACATCGTGGTGCTGGTCATGCTGATGGTCAAACCCAACGGTCTGTTCGGCGAAAAACTCCGCAAGAAGGTTTAACCAGGCCATGCGCTTCATTTTTAAAACGGACTACGGCCAGGACATCAAGCTGGCCAAGCATGGCGGGCATGTGTTCTGGTACAGCGTGCTGTGCGCCGCGCTGGTGCTGGCGCCCTGGCTGGTCAGCGAGTATTTGCTGGCGCAGCTGACCTTCATCCTGATCTACGGCATCGTGGGCGTGGGCCTGATGCTGCTGGCGGGCTTTACCGGGCAGTTCTCCATCGGCCATGCGGCGTTCTTTGGCGTAGGTGCCTACACGCAGGCGGTGCTGACCGGCATGGGCTGGCCGTTCCCGCTGGCGCTGGCTGCCGGCGCGGCGCTGTCGGCCGCGGTGGGCGTGGTGGTGGGCCTGCCCGCGCTGCGCGTCAAGGGCATCTACCTGGGCATCGCCACACTGTCGTTCGGCTTCATCGTGGAAGAAGTCTTTGCACGGTGGGAGAGCGTGACGGGCGGCAACGCCGGCAAGACCGTGGGCCAGATCAAGATGTTCGGCTGGACGGCCGACACCGGCGCGTCGTTCTACTTCGTGTGCCTGGTCATCACCGTCATTGCCACGCTGGCCGTGGTGAACCTGCTGCGCTCGCACACAGGCCGCGCCTTCGTCGCGATCCGCGATTCGGAAATTTCCGCGCAGAGCATGGGCATCCACCTGGCCTATTACAAGACCATGAGCTTTGCGATCTCGGCCGCGCTCGCAGGCATTGGCGGTGCGCTGTACGCGCACCAGATCCGCTTCCTGTCGCCGGACCAGTTCAACATCATCCAGTCGATTGACCTGCTGCTGATGGTGGTGATCGGCGGGCTGGGCTCCATCCACGGCGCATTCCTGGGCGCGATCTTCCTGATCGGCCTGCCGCAGGCCATCAGCGCGGTCAAGGACTTCCTGCCCGACGCCATCGGCCAGGCGCCGGGCCTGAAGGCGGTGATCTACGGCGCGGTGCTGATCGGGTTTGTGCTGTTTGAGCCGCTGGGTCTGTACGGGCGCTGGCTGAAGATCCGCACCTGGTTCCAGCTTTTCCCGTTCTACCGCAAGGGCCTGTTCAAGCGGCAGAAGTCGTTCCAAAAGTCAGACAGGCTGAAGTAAATGAGCGAAATCCTTCTCTCTGCCAAAAACCTCAGCGTGCGCTTTGGCGGCGTGCTGGCCGTCAACAACGTGAGCTTTGACGTGAAGCCCGGCGAGGTGTTCACCCTGATCGGCCCCAACGGCGCGGGCAAGACCACGGTGTTCAACCTGATCAGCCGCATCTACACGCCCACCACCGGCACCATTGACTACCTGGGTGTACCGCTGACGGACCAGCCGCCGCACAAGATCGCGTCGCTGGGCATTGCGCGCACTTTCCAGAACATCGAGCTGTTCGAGCACGCCACCGTGCTGCACAACCTGCTGATCGGGCGCCACACCCACGCCACCAACGGCCTGTTCAGCGAGATGTTCTTCACGCCCAAGGTGCGCAAGGCGGAAATTGAAGCGCGCGAAAAGGCCGAAAAGGTCATTGAGTTCCTGGACCTGCAGCACCACCGCGACGCCATGGTGGCCGGCCTGCCCTATGGCGTGCGCAAGGTGGTGGAGCTGGCCCGGGCGCTGTGCACCGAGCCCAGGCTGCTGCTGCTGGACGAACCCTCGTCCGGCCTGAACGTGGAAGAAACCGACGACATGGCCTTCTGGATCCAGGACATCAAGCATGAGCTGGGCATCACGGTGCTGATGGTGGAACACGACATGTCGCTCGTCTCCAAGGTGTCCGACCGCGTGCTGGCCATGAACCAGGGCGAGGTGCTGGCCATGGGCACACCGCGCGAAGTGCAAAGCGATCCGGGCGTGATCGAGGCCTACCTGGGCTCGGTGGACGACGTTTCATCCCTTCGCAGGGGGGCCACAGCATGAGTGAAGTGCCTCCGGCAGTGAGCGACCTGCCCGTTTTGAAACTGCTGAATGTGGAGTCGGCGTATGGCCCCATCAAGGCCATCCGCGGCGTGAGCCTGCAGGTGCGTCGCGGCGAAATCGCCACCGTGCTGGGCAGCAACGGCGCGGGCAAGACAACCATCCTCAAGACAATCAGCGGCATCATCGACCCGCGCAAGGGCAGCATTGAATTCAAGGGCAATGACATCACCGCGCGCGACCCTGCGCTGATCGTGCAGCAGGGCCTGAGCCATGTGCCCGAGGGGCGCGAGGTGTTCCCGCTGCTGTCGGTGCGCGACAACCTGCTCATGGGCGCCTACACCCGCCGGGACCGCGACGGCGTGGCGCGCGACATGGAGGCGGTGTTTGGCTATTTCCCGATCCTGAAGGAGCGCGCCGCGCAGGACGCCGGCCTGCTGTCGGGCGGGCAGCAGCAGATGCTGGCCATCAGCCGCGCGCTGATGGCGTCGCCCGACCTGATCCTGCTGGACGAGCCCAGCCTGGGCCTGAGCCCGAAGCTCACCAAGGAAATCTTCGAGATCGTCGTGCGCATCAACCGCGAACGCGGCACCACCATCCTGCTGGTGGAGCAGAACGCCAACATGGCGCTCAATGCGTCCGACTACGGCTATGTGCTGGAAAACGGCCGCATCGTGATGGAAGACACCTGTGCCCGCCTGCGCGAGAAGGAAGACATCAAGGAGTTCTACCTGGGCATGAAGGAAGAAGGCGTGCGGGGCGAGCGGCGCTGGAAAAAGAAAAAAAATTGGCGTTGAAGGGCAAGACACATGAGCAACCTTTGGGACCTTTCACACATCCAGCCCGAGACGCGCGTCGTGCTCGAGGGCGACACCATTCCCGCCATGTTCTGGAACGGCGTGCAGCAGCGCGCCGACAAGGTCTGGATGCGCCAGAAAGAGCTGGGCATCTGGCGCAGCTGGACGTGGCGCCAGACCGGCGACGCCGTGCGCGAGATCGCCGGCGGCCTGATGAGCCTGGGCTTCAAGCCCGGCGACACGGCGTCCATCCTGTCCAACACGGTCATTGAATGGGTGCTGGCCGACCTGGCCGTGCTGAGCGCGGGCGGTGTGGCCAACGGCATCTACCCCACCGACGCCGCCAGCCAGGTGCATTACCTGTGCGAGGACTCGCGCACCAGCGTCCTGTTCGTGGAAGACGACGAGCAGCTGGACAAGGCGCTGGAGGTGCGCGCCCAGCTGCCGGGCCTGAGCAAGATCGTGGTGTTTGACATGGAAGGCCTGCGCGAGCTGAACGACCCGGGCGTGATCAGCCTGGACGCGCTGCGCGCGCTGGGGCGCGCCTACAACACCCGCCAGCCCGACGAAATGATGCACCGCGTGAAGCAGTGCAAGCCGGGCGACCTGGCCATCCTGATCTATACATCGGGCACCACCGGCAAACCCAAGGGCGCCATGCACAGCCACGCCGGGCTGGTGTACACCGTGCGCGGCTACAACACGCTGATCGCCCAGGACGAGAGCGACGAGCGCATGTGCTTTTTGCCGCTGTGCCACGTGGCCGAGCGCCTGGGCGGTGAATATTTTGCGATGTACACCGGCGCCAGGCTCAATTTCGTGGAAAACCCCGAAACCGTGCCCGAGAACGTGCGCGAGATCGCGCCCACGGTGTTCACCGCCGTGCCGCGCGTGTGGGAGAAGTTTTATTCCGGCGTGATGATCGCGCTGAAGGAAGCGGGCCCGCTGCAGCAGGCCGCCTATGCCTGGAGCATTGGCGTGGGCACGCAGATTGCCGACAAGGTGCTGGCCCGGGAGCCGGTGGACGGCCTGCTGAAGTTCAAGTTCACCATCGCGCGCTGGCTGGCGCTGAACAACACGCGCAAGCTGATCGGCATCCACCGCGCGCGCTTTTGCGTGACGGGCGCGGCACCGATCTCGCCCGAGCTGGTGCGCTGGTACCTGGCCCTGGGCGTGCCCATGCTGGAAGTCTGGGGCATGACCGAGACCTGCGGCGCGGCCACCGGCATCCCGGCCGACCGCATGAAGCCCGGCTCCATCGGGCCGGCCGCCGGCTACAACGAAGTCCGCGTGGATGCCGACACCGGCGAGATCCGCGTGCGCGGGCCCAACGTGTTCATGGGCTACCTGAACCAGCCCGAGAAAACGGCGGAGACGATCGACGCCGATGGCTGGCTGCACACGGGCGACGTGGGGCTGGTGGACGAAGACGGCTTTTTTCGCATCACCGACCGCATGAAGGACATCATCATCACGGCCGGCGGCAAGAACATCACGCCCAGCGAGCTGGAAAACGAGCTGAAGTTCAGCCCCTACATCACCGACGCCGTGGTGATCGGCGACAAGCTGCCCTACCTCACGGTCATCATCATGATCGACCAGGAGAACGTCGAGAAGTACGCGCAGGATCACGACGTGCCGTTCAGCAACTACGCGAGCCTCACGCGCGCGCCCGAGGTGCAGGAATTGATCCAGGGCGAGATCGACCGCGTGAACAAGAAGTTTGCGCGCGTGGAGCAGATCAAGAAGTTCTTCCTGCTGGAGACACAGCTGAGCGCCGAAGACGAAGAACTCACGCCCACCATGAAGCTCAAGCGCAAGCTGGTTGAGAAGAAATACGCGCCACAGATCGAGGCGATGTACCGCTAGGCAGAACAGCGCGGCGCGCCGCGTCGCCCAAGCGACAAGCAAGCCGCCTTCGGGCGGCTTCTTTACATGCGCGAGTCGCCTACGTGAAAGCGCCGGGTCTGCATGACGCCAAGAATCCGTGCGGGGTGAACCCCTTTCACTACAAGCACGGAGACATCACATGAACATCAGACTCGCACTGCTTGCGCTGCTGGCCCTGGGCGCGGGCCCCGTGCTGGCGCAGGCCAACATCGGCGTCAGCAAGACCGAAATCACCCTGGGCACCCTGCAGGACCTGTCGGGCCCGCTGGCCGGGTACGGCAAGCAGATCCGCAACGGCATGCAGATGCGCGTGGATGAAGCCAACGAGCTGGGCGGCGTGCACGGCCGCCGGATCCGCCTGCTGGTGGAAGACCATGGCTACGACCCGCGCAAGGCCGTGCTGGGCGCCCAGAAGATGGTGACGCAGGACAACGGCATCTTTGCCGTGGTGGGCCACCTGGGCACGGCCCACAACATGGCGGCCATGCCGGTGCAGTTTGAAAAGGGTGTGATCAACTTCCTGCCCATCACCGCCGCGCGCGAGATGTACGAGCCGCCGCACCGCCTGAAGTATTCGAGCGCGGCCACCTACTACGACCAGATGCGCATCGCAGCGCCCCGGCTGGCCAGGGAGCGCGGCATCAAGAAGCCCTGCATCCTTTACCAGGACGACGACTTTGGCCTGGAAGTGCTGCGCGGCGCGGAGGCCGGGCTGAAGGTGATCGGCGTGCCGTTTGCCGAGAAGACCAGCTACAAGCGCGGCGCCACCGATTTTTCGTCGCAGGTGGCGCGCATGAAGGCCGCGGGCTGCGAGATGGTGGTGCTGGGCACCATCATCCGCGAGACGGTGGGGGCCATGGCCGAAGCGCGCAAAACCGGCTACACGCCTGTTTTTGTCGGCTCCAGCGCCGTGTACACCGACCTGATCCCCAAGCTGGGCGGCAAGCTGACCGATGGCCTGTTTGCCACCATGACATCCCAGCACCCCTACCTGGACGACGCGACCCAGCAGGTGCGCCACTGGGCCAACAAATACAAGACCAGGTTCAACGAAGACCCCAGCGTGTTCTCGGTCTATGGCTATGGCGCCATGGAGAACTTCATGAAGGTCGCATTCAAGACCGGCCCCGCGCTGACCACCGACAGCTTCATCAGGACCATGGACGCCATGACCTTCCCGCGCGACATGTTTGGCACGGCGGAGCTGACCTTCTCACCCACCAAGCGGCTGGGCAACCAGTTCTCGCGGCTGTCGCAGATCCAGGACGGGCGCTGGAAGGTGGTATCCGACTACGTGGCCTTTTCGGGCCTGAAGGCCGTTCTGAAGAAGGACGGCAAGTTCGTCATTGAGTCGGAATTCTTCCAGGACTAAGTGAATACGCCAGCTTGACACCCAAGGCCAACGGGCAAGAATGGCGCTTGCCCGGCCGCCTGGGCCGACCCCGCAACCCAAGGAGACACAGAATGAAACTGAAGACCATTGCGGCAATCGCCGCGCTGGCTGGCGCCACCGGCATGGCCCTGGCCCAGAACTCGAACCAGGGCGTGAGCAAGACCGAAATCACCATCGGCTCCATCCAGGACCTGTCGGGCCCGATCGCCGGCTTCGGCAAGCAGGTGCGCCTGGGGATGCTGCTGCGCGTGGACGAGATCAACGAGCAAGGCGGCATCAACGGCCGCAAGCTCAAGCTGTACGTGGAAGATTCCGCCTACGACCCCAAGAAGGCCGTGCTGGCCGCGCAGAAGCTGGTCAACCAGGACAAGATCTTCGCGATGATCGGCCACATCGGCACCGCGCAGAACCTGGCAGCCATGCCCGTGCAGTTTGAGAAGAACGTGATCAACTTCTTCCCCGTGACGGCCGCACGTGAAATGTACGAGCCCTTTCACCGGCTGAAGTACTCGTTTGCCGCGACCTACTATGACCAGATGCGCACCGTGGCACCCAGGCTGGTCAAGGAAAAGGGCGCCAAGAAAGTCTGCACCATGTACCAGGACGATGAATTCGGCCTGGAAGTGATGCGCGGCGCCGAAGACGGCCTGAAGGCCGCCGGCATGACGCTGGCCGAGAAGACCAGCTACAAGCGCGGCGCCACCGACTTCAGCTCGCAGATCCAGAAGATGCAGGCCTCGGGTTGCGACTTCGTCGTGCTGGGCACCATCATCCGCGAGACGATCGGCGCCATCGGCACGGCCCGCAAGCTGGGCTACAGCCCGACCTTCCTGGGCTCCAGCGCCGCCTACACCGACCTGATCCACAAGCTGGGCGGCCCGGCCATGAACGGCCTGTATGCCACGCACACCTCGCAGCACCCCTACCTGGACGAGGCCGACCAGCCCATCCGCTTCTGGGCCAACAAGTACAAGACCAAGTTCAACGAAGACCCGACGGTGTTCTCGGTCTATGGCTACAACGCAATTGATGCCTTCGCCGCCGCCGCCCGCAAGGCCGGCCCCAACCTGAACACCGAAGGCTTCATCAAGGCCATGGACACCATGGTGATCCCCAAGGACATCTTCGGCAGCCCCGAGGCCACCTTCGGCCCCAAGAAGCGCCTGGGCAATGAAACCTCGCGCATGTCGCAGATCACCGACGGCAAGTGGAAGGTGGTGTCGGATTACGTGAAGTAAGCTGCACGGCGCATGCGTACCAAGCCGCCTTCGGGCGGCTTTTTTGTTGACGGACCTCTGGAATGTGGATTGGTAAGGGCATTGGGGGCAGGTCAAACCGGCATTCCAAAGAATACTTTGCGACTCCTATCAGGTGTTTTCATAGATCACCTTACATTGCATTTCTATCGCATCTAAAAAATCTAGCGGCTTCTCAATATCCGGAAAATCATTCGACACATCAATCAGAAGAGGCTTTTCTTTTGAGAAAAAACTGCACGTGCGAATTTTTACTCGTTGTCGATACCGCCAACCAAGTTGGCTGGAAACAACCACTCGGTCAATTTCGTTCCACCCTAGCTTTATTGTTTGGGGAATCATGAAGTACAGATTTCGTTGTACCAAGAACTCGCTCGGGCTAATCTCAATTCTCTTAATAACGTGCAGCGGCCAGAACGGCCTCCCCCGTCCAAACATACCAGTCCCCTCAAATGTCATTTCACTTTTCACACCAGTCTTCAATCGAGCAGATATCTCTTCTCTTGAGAAATCACTTGGATTCTTCAGTCTCAAATGATTTTCCAGATAGTCCAGAATTTCTATGGCAATCTCGGGTTGATCGCTTCCTGCGGCAATAGCTATCGCATCACTAAGGTCTCCGCTTGCAGCCTCAGGATGAGTGACCACGAACCACAGGTGTTCTCTCATCTCCGCTGTTTGGCCCGCCCGTGCCAGCAGCGCTGCTCTCTGCAAGTGGCTTTCTGGATCAGTTGCGGCCACGATCAGGCTCTAAAGCTCAAGTAGAGCCGTGCTGCAACCAACAATCCGATCCCAACTCCAGTTCCGTACTTGTACGAGTCGAACCGTTCACAACATGGAAGCGGCAAGTTTCCGGTCAGAAGCAAAGGGAACAGGAAAACGGCACAGGCGACTGCGAGCATCACCATGCTGACAAGCAGCATTTGCAAAGGCGGTGCGAAAACGCGCGACACCGCATCCGTCGCCCGCCGACCAAGTGGGAAGGCCACTGTCCATTGCAAAGCCGCCACCCAGAACAGCGGGTCAGAAATGTGCATTTTCAGCATCAATCACTGCTGCTTCAGCGCTTCAAAAATAGGCAGGTCACTTCACTCGCCTCTTTTTCGCGAGGAGAAAGAGAGTCAATCCCAGGATGAGATATGCGGCGCTAGCGAACCCAATGATTGAGATGCGCAGCGTGGATGGTGGAAGTGTTTCGCAACGGGAACTTGCAAGCAGAACGCATTCGACTCCGAAACGCAACAGGTTGATGCCACTGTATGTCCCTGCAAGAAGAAAAGCCAACGCCCATAGCTGTGCTGCATTCGCCCGTTTCGCCACCAGTGCCCATCCGCCAATTCCCATCGCTAGCCAACCGACACTCTTGAAAGTACCGTCAACCGCATCAAGGGGGAGCTGCAACAGTCCGAATGGCAAGAAAAACTGAACCCAACAATACGCTGTTCGCTCAGTTGATTCATAGCGCCTTCTTGGACGGGCTTTGCGGGGAGCTCGCCTCTTGAGCTAGGGCAACTATCAAGTGGTAAATGCTTGCGTATCGCCCAAACTTTTCATCGATCTCGCCGGAGGGGAAAATTTCATACACAAACTCTTCGTCCTTCACGACGCAAAGCTCATATCGCACATCCGACGACTCCATCCCGATCCCTATGCAACTGAAATCAATCCGCGATTTCGAATTTTCTATCTTGCGAAAATTTAGATCCACAAATGGCGGTGCCAGTAGCTGAATTGCGCTGTAGTGTTTCGCAAGATCGATGACTGTCTGCGGTAAATTTTCAGATAGCCCATCGGTTTCCGACACATTGGTTTGCACAGAAAATAGGCTTGAATTTTGCAAATAGCCCAAAGCTTGCTTTCTAGCCTCGTCCATTGATATTGCATTGATCATCTCAAGTCTTCCTGACAACTCGTCGTTTTCAGCTTGGCTTTTCCTGGTTGCCCACCAAACCAGAAAAATGATCAACATCACGGGCAGCAAAAAAAAGGATATTTGCATGATTCCTCCTATTGACACTCGCAGTTTTGCGCTGCAGCTCTAGGGAAGGTCTGAACAAGTCCACCGAATTGGGCGGCGGTGCGTTGATACGGGCAAAGGAATTCAGCCGATGAGCCAAATCAGCTTTGCAGAAGCCGAGCAAACCAGCAAGAAGAAACTCA
>JBFWUB010000048.1:0-10336 GCA_050247515.1 Ramlibacter sp.
CCACTTGGCTTCCGGGCAATGGTCGCCACTGCCAATGAAACGCAACAGCCCTACTCTGTTAATCGCAACACCAGTCAACGACTTCCTTCTCAAAGGAAACGCAACAGTAGCCTGGTGCACTTAAGTCGATCGAGTAAATCTCTTGCTGCGGCCCCAGGCCCGCAGCCAGACTCATCATGCGTGCGCTCATGTCGCCGTACAGCGCGAAATTGGCTGACAGTGCGGTGACTGTTCCAGGGGGGAATTTCTCTCGAATTTCAAAATACGGCATGCCCATTTTGATGCCCAGGGCCTTGGCTTCGTCGCTGCGTGAGATCGCGCAACCATCGTTGTTTGAGAGGACGACTACGGCGCGGCCGCGCAGCGACGGCCGGAAGATGCGCTCGCAGGAGCAGTAGAAGTTGTTGCCATCGATCAACGCGAACATGGGCGCTCACACCTTGATGAGGATCCGGATAAGTCCGGTGGCCACCGCCCAGATTTCCAGCGTTTCCCCTTCGCGCGGCACGATGTCAGGGTAGGTTGGGTTCGCGGCCTTGAGTCGCACGCGGCCAGCGCGCGTGCTTAGGTGCTTGACGGTAAATTCATCGTTTATGAGAGCGATGACAAGATGGCCGTGCAGCGCCTTTATTGCCTTGCTGACCACGAGCACGTCGCCATCGTGCACGCCGGCGTCGTGCATCGAATCCCCTTTCACTCGCAACAAAAACATGGATTGCGGGTAGGGCATGAGTTTTTTCATCACGTCCACCGGCTCGGTCGCGAAATCTTCCGCCGGCGACGGAAATCCCATCGGTGCTGAACTGCTGGCGTAGAGCAGCAGCTGGGGCGCCAGATCCGGGGGCACCGCCAGCGGTTTGCAGGAGACGCGGGCTAACAGCTCCCGCAGGGGGTCCATGGCTATTGCGCCACCGGGCGCTGCAGGAACGCGAAGTTGGGAGTACAACGAAACTGCGCGGCCGCCGGCAGGCGGTCGGCGAAGCTATCCCGCAAGCGTTGTTCCAGGATCTGCGCCTCCTCGCTGGCACGCTTGTACCAGCGGCGGTTCACGACCCGCGCCGCTTGCTCGGATCCACCGCTGGCCGCATCCAGGGCGATGCGGTAATCACGTTCCAAGGCTGCGCGTTGTGGCGCCGGTAAGTCCTGCGCGTCGACCAAGTCGACGTAGTACGGCACCAGGTCCAGGCTGCCCGCCGTGAACCGTACGGTAATCGCGGCGCCGGCCGGCAGCTCTATGTCGCGCCAAGCAGTGGCGCCGGCGGCGCTCAGCGCGGCGCTCCAAGGCGTCGCTGGCGGCGTGTCAGCTGGCGCGCGCCCGGGCTCGCTGCGCCAGGCCATCAGCGCGCGCTCGCTGGCCCACCACAGGGCCTCCAGATCGTCGCCGGTAGCCACCGTGTCCAGTCCACGCGCAAAGCGCGCCAGGACCGTGGATTGCCGCGCCTGTGGCAATTCATCGGCGCCCTCCAGCTGGAGCAGGTAGGTACGGCTGGGGAGGCCGGGCATGGAGAAGTGATCACCGAAGCAGCTGCACCAGATGGCGGCTGGGCCTTGGGTCAAGTCCGGCCCGAGCGCGACGGCTCGGGCTTCACGCTGGGCGGCTGGCCAGACTTGGACGGCCTCGGACTTGGCACGCGTCGCAGCGTTGCCCTTACCTCCCGGAGTCCAGGCCTCGTAGTAGGCCATGTACTCGCCGTAGGCCGTGATCACCTGCAGCGGGCCGCCCAGAGCGCCGCACAGGGCGTCGTAGTAGGCCTCGGCCACAGCTTCGCGCTGCGCAGCCGGCAACTCGATGCCGAAGACATCGACAAAAAAATGGTGCATGGCACACCCTCGCTGATACTGTATGTTCATCCAGTATAAGACGGTGGGGATTTTTGAGCAAACGGGCGGGTTATGCCCGCAGGACGGAGCTCAGGGTGTCACTGCCAGCTACACCCCGACCGACAAGACTATGCACGCCAGCCGCCGCCCTCGTAACGCGCCCGTCCCAAAGCCGCCAACGTGTCGAGAATTCGGGGCAAACTGCGCTTCCATGGACCACGACCCTTGAAGCAGGCCTCGATCTCGGACAGTGACAGGGCGCCGGGCTGCGCGGTCAGCGCGCTGGCCACCGCGCGTACCTGCTCGGGCAAACGAGCAGGCCACGGCTGGGAAGGGCCAGTTTCAGCATGGGGTTTTTTCGCTGTGTCCAAAGCCATCTCGGTCTGCCTACCCAAACTGAGCGCTGGTCGGTCGACAGTTGAACCAGGGAAGACTTTCGCCGGGTTCTGAAACAACGGGCGAAGCCAGCGCACCTGGCCGTTCCGCTCTTCCGCTGCGCGCCGGGCATTCAGATCTACCAAGTGGTTCAGCCAGTCGGCCTTCGGTATGTCGGCCAGGCCGTACGCGGCCAGCACAGCGGCGTCCAACTCGTCGTGTAATTCTTTGAGTACCCCCACCAGGCCCTGCGCATGGATGTTTTTTTCCTTGGGCATCAGTTCTCGCCCTACGCGCAGCGCTTCGAGCACGTTGTACATGCCGGTGAGCGTGAGGCCTGGGTGCGCAGTCTGCTGGCGCTTGCGATGAGTATCGATTTGCTCGGCCAGGCTGCCGATGGACTGGCGCAGCGAAGGGTTTAGGCCGGTGTCGTCGTCGGGGAAGGGGAACGTTTCGAAACAGGTCGTCTTGACGTAGACGGGCCGGTCCTCGAGCGTGCTTCCTGCCGCCTGCGCCCAGGTCCCGTGCAGTTGGCTAGACAACAGGCCCAGATAGAACGCGTCGTCCAGCGCGATAGTGATGAGTTTGTTGTCCGGCAAGATGCTCGCGTCCAGAAACTGGAAGATGCGGTGTTTGGCGGTTTCGACTGTGGCGATGTAGCGGGGAAGGCCGGAGAGTTGCTTGCGCATTTCTTGGCGCGGTTTCCCAAAAAGCCACCAGAGTGCGGCATAACCGGCGCCGTCCTTGCTTTGAGCCTTCGAATCGCGCTCCGGTTTTACGCGCTCCTGCACCCACTGGTAGAGCTGCGGAAACCGCGAACGCACCTCCTCGGCCGTCAGCCCAAACAGGTCGATGACCCGAACGCCGCGGGGCGAATCTGTCAAGTCGCGGCCATTGCGGTAGTCGCGCACATGCCGTTCGAGGCCTGGCACGCTGCCCAATCCGAGTAGCGCTGCTTCGTCCGGCGTCACGATGAAACCCGCGCCGTGCAGTTTGACGCCCGGCGAGGAGATGCCCGCGTTGGCCCGCAGCGGGCCGGCCGCTGACACATTGGCCCCCACACTCAGGTCCGCATGAATCAGCCCTGACTGCTCTGCCAGCGCGATCGCTACCTCACCATGCTCTCCGGGAGACTCGTGCGTCACCGTCAGCAGTTGGCCCGCCAGCGCACCCTGCTGCGCCACAGTCATGGCAATGCGTACGGCGGCGCCGTCGGCGTTGTCCACCCACGGGTGGTCGGGGATGGCGAAGGTCAGGCCCAGTCCTTTGTCCATGGCTGCCTGCACCACGCGACGGTTGAAGGTCTGGCGCAGGCTGTTGGTCGTAATCAGACCCATACGCCGGGCGCTGCCGGCCGTGACCAGTGCGGCCGCCTGACGCCACCAGTACATCACAAAGTCGGCACTTTCAGGGACGTCTTTCCACACTGCGCGCAGCGACTCCACGTATCCATCACCCAGCGCCTCGCGCATGGGTCCGGCTCCAATGAAGGGCGGGTTGCCCACCACATAATCGGCCTGCGGCCACGTGGCTTTGCACGGGCGGATATAGCGCCATTGCGGCACCTGGGCGTTGTCGTCGGGCACCAGCCGGCCGGTGGTGGGGTGGGTCTTGAAGGATTTGCCGTCCCAACGCGTTAGCAGTTGGTGGTCTGCGTCATACGCCGGTTCCAGATCGTCCCAGGCCAGGACGGCGTCACGGCATTCGATGTTGCCGTAGTCGTGTACCACCGGCTCGGCCACGGCCTTGTTGCCGCGGGTGCGGATGTGCCACTGCAAATACCCGATCCATAGCACCAGTTCGGCCAAAGCTGCGGCGCGGGCGTTGATCTCGATGCCACGCAGCTGCTGCAGCGTGACGGTTTCGCCCTCCAGGCCCAGCTTGTCTTGCCGGGTGGCGTCTGTGTCGGTGCCCAGGGCGTCGAGCTGATTGAGCACCTCGCCCTCAAGCCGCTTCAAATGCTCCAGTGTCACGTACAAAAAGTTGCCGCTGCCGCAAGCCGGGTCGAGCACGCGGACAGTGCACAGCGCATGGTGAAAGCGGCGCACCTCTGTGCGGGCTTCTTCCAGCTTTCCGTCATTGGCCAGCACCACCGCGGCGGCCTGGGCGTCGGCCCAGTCGGCTCGCAGCGGCTCGATGATGGTGGGCAGCACCAGCCGCTCCACATAGGCGCGCGGTGTGTAGTGGGCACCCAGGGCGTGCCGCTCGTTCGGGCTGAGCGCGCGCTCCAACAAGGTGCCAAAGATCGCTGGCTCGACCTCGCGCCAGTTGCTGCGCGCAGCGTCTACCAGCAGCGCGATCTGATCGGGGTCCAAAAGCAGGGCATAGCCGTCGGCTGAGGGGTCCTTGAACAGCTTTCCGTTGAACCGCAGCACCTGGTGCACCAGCGCCGTGCTGAAGCCGCCGTTATCCATGTCGGACCAAAGCGCGCGAAGCATGTGCTGCAGGGCTTTGGGATCCTTGGCGTTCTGCTGCAAGAGAGCCAGAAAACTCCCTTTTGGCAGGAGTTCCACGTCCTCGGCGAACATGCTGAACAGACAGCGCGTAAGGAACGCGCCAACATGGTCAGCCCGGTGTCCGGAATCTTCCAGTGAGCGCGCTAGTTCCGCCAGGCGCGCGGACACGTCCCGCGTCACCCGGGCGCTAGCCAGCGCCGGATTGAGGTTGTCAGGCTCAGTCCATATCGAGCGCAGCGTATCCCGCACCTCCGACTTGGCCAGATCGGCCAACCCGATCCGGTGGTTTCGCGGGTCCGGGAAGGGGGTGTAAGTCGCGCCGCTGCGACTGAATTCGGCATACACCTCGATCACGTTGCCCACGTCGACCACCAGTAAAAAGGGCGGCCTGCCGTCCGACGCGGGTAGAGCGCGCGCGTATCCTTCTGCCTGGGCGCGGGCGCGCAACAGCGCGTCGTCGAAGCCCTTCGAACTGGCGCCAGGTTTGAGCTTCTTGGCCTCCAACACAAACGCACCGCGGCGGTAGCAGTCAATGCGGCCCGCGCTTGTGGATCCATCCCCGTGCACAAATGTCACGGGGCGCTCGAACATGTAGTCCAGCTCGGGCGTAGGGTGGGGCATCGGCACCGCCAGTAACTCGCACAGTTCGCGGACAAAACTCTGCGCCGTGGACAGTTCGCTCGCCGCGACGCCGGTCCAGCGCGCAATGAACGCGTCGGCGGGGTCTGCGGGTGACAGTGAAGGGGGTTTTGCCATACCGGCGTGATGGTATCGCCCATTTGCCGCGCCATTGATTGCCGAGCTGTCCAGCCAATGCGGGGGTCCGGCAGAGATCGTCGGTTAGGTAGTCACGGCCACCCGTCCAGTTGGACGTCAAACCAGGCTTCTGAGCCTTTGCCTGGGAGCGAATCCAGCGCCTGGGCGCAAGCCTTCGCGAATGGCCGTTCCCACAGTTCAACGGCTATGCGGGCCTCCGCTGGCCACATTTCGCGGGGCGTGTCGTGAGTTTGGCTGCTGGCGTTGAGCCACGCTCGATAGGTGTCGGTCAACTTGGATCCAAGCTCCGCTTCCATGTAGGCCTTGAAGCGCCGCTCAGCGGCCGTGATATCCGCTGCGCTGCCGCGCCATCCGATCAGCGTTGCAGTCCAGTTCATGTGCATTTCCCTCAATGGCTGGGCTGCGTTCGGGCTCGTTGCATAGAAACCTGCAGTGGTCACGGCCGCGCCTGCAGGTGCAATTGAACCAGAAACCAGCACATGTTTAGGGCGAGTGTCCGACCCAGTCTTGCGATCTGGTCATCGCCAAGCTGTAGGGGACGGTGCGCGCCAGGGCTCAGGAACCTGTAGACGCCTGCCAGGCCTTTTTCCGCATCTCCATCGAACTCACCGCGGTCTCGCAGTTCGACCAAAAGTCGACCCCACTTCACGGCGTCCATATCTGGGCCTTCGACGGGGGCGCCGAGCTCAAACGCGATATCGCGGGCAATTGTCTCCAGCGCCACCCTTGCGTTGGTCAGTGCGCCGTTGAGATCGGGAGGACTCTTGCAGAAGTCTCCGGCCGAGTTCGTGATGAGCCGCCGGATGTCCTCCCTGTGCGACAGGGTGCTATTGCGCAGCGCTTCAAGCAAGTCGTCCTCTACGGGAGGCGCACCTTGAAGACTGGGATCCAGGCGCCAAAGCGAATTCTCTCGTACCGCATAGCCGTCCAGTGCGAGGCAACGCTGCAGATCGCCGAATCGCTCATCAAAGCGCGTCTTTGGGCTCACCGCATGGCGCAGATCGCTCTGGGTCTCCACTACTTCGCGAACGAGGTCCAACAGAGTATTGGGGTCGAACCGGCCAAGCTCATCGCGCATGCTTTGGGCGTACCAAGCACCTTGACTAACGGTATGCCGCACTCGCGTTGTCGAGTGTGGCCATAACGGCACGCAAGAATGGACCTGGAAGATCGTGCTGCGGGTGAAAACCCCGGCGCTCGGGCTGTGCTACTGTCTGGCCCGAACTGCCAAGCCAAGATGAACGCTCCATCGCCCAAACCAATCCATGCACAGCGCGCCCTCTACATCAAACTCGGGCAAGGCGGCTCGTGGGAATCGCGCTGCATTGACGAGGGAGATCTGCGTTTCGGGTACCACGCGATCCCGCACCAAGCGGCTCTTGACGGCAAGTGGAAAGACGTAACCGAAGCGCTTCAGGAATACAGCACAGACCCGGGCGCGATCACGCGGCATCTGAACCAAGTCAAAGAGTTCTACGAAGCAGACGCCAACGTCCTTTGGATAACTTTTTTTTCGGATCGCCTTTGGTGGACCAGATCTCCCCCGATCCTCACCTTGCACGATGACGCGACCAAAACACGCCCCGCGCTCGGCGGATGGCGCGACACTGACCTCTCCGGTGACAAGCTGCTCAAGTCGCGGTTGAGCGGCAAACTCCTCGCGTTGCAGATGTTCCAGGGCACCATCTGCAGCGTCAACGACCTGGGGTATCTGCTTCACAAGATCAACGCCAGCGTCGAGCCCCATGTGGCCGCGGCGCAGGCTGCTTACGAAACGCTTCAGGCCGCGCTCTTACCCATCATCCAGAAGCTACACCCCAAAGACCTGGAGGTTCTGGTTGACCTGGTGTTCAGGCAGTCAGGCTGGCAGCGCGTTGGCGTTGCTGGTGGCGTCGAAAAGGACATTGATCTGGACCTCATCTCGCCAGTCACACAGGAGCGCATCGCGGTACAGGTCAAATCTGCGGCCACCCCAGCTGTCTGGCGGGCCTACCGTGCCAAATACTCTGACATGCGGGGGTTTTCGCGCTTCTACTTTGTCACCCACACAGCCAGCGCGGCGCTCACCGATGAGGCGGCCGCCGCCGTGGACCAGAGTTTCGTTCTCTGGGACGGGCGGCAACTGGCGGCGCAGGTCGTACGCGGCGGCCTGACTGGATGGCTCATAGACAAAGCAGTGTAGGTGGCTTCGATGAGGTTTTACGCGTGCAAATCGGAGAGGTGACCGGTCAACGGCCAATGGTCCCGAAACGCCTGGCGGCCACGCTGCGTGCCGCCTATGCGCAGTTGAGCGCTGCACGCGCCTACGTCGCGCATGCCGAGGCTCAGATCATTGACGCGATGATGCATTTGCAGGTGTTCGACGCCGACCCCGAGCTGTTTGCTCAGCTGTACTACCCGAGTGTCCGCGATGGCGTGGCGTCGTATCCGGTGCAGACCAACGTCCGGCGCACGAGGGAACTGCTCGAGCACAAACAGCGGAGGCTGCCAGCCTACTTTCATGAAATGGAGCAGGCGGAATTATTGGTCCAAGAAAAAGAGGGCCTGGCCAGGGCAAGCCTTGGATTGCTTCGCCGCGATACCCCGGGCCGCGTGCCATGGCCGACTGAGCCAGCGTCGCTCGCGTGGTACCGCAAAAGCTCATTGGAGGTTCACAGGATCAACCGAAAAAAGTTCCAACGGTACGTTCAGCAACGTTTTGCCCAGAATCAGCGACGCAAAGAAGACGCCAAGCGAGAAGATGAACTTCTGCAACTGGAAATGGATGCGTTGATTGCAACCATGCCTCCGGCCAAGGCCATGGTCCTGCGTGCCTTCAACGGCGCGATGCGTGACGCACAGGCCCGCGGGCAATTTGGCATGCGGGAGATGCTCGCTGTCGCCGCCGGCGACCGAACAGCGCTGAAGCCAATTTTGGACCGTGTACAGCAGTCCTTGGGGTTGAACTGAGCGGCGCCGAGAGGAAGCGATCGTGTTGCTCCGCTAATATGCGAAGGTATTATTCGCGAGCGGACCCCTCAGCTGCGAGGAATAATTAAGTTTGATTTTCGACTCCAATGAAATCAACAACTTACGAACGCTCCACCGGCCTCCAAAGTCGGATTAAGCCGACCAAACTTAATTGTTCCGCGTACCTACGCGCCTCATTGGGGCTTCCTCGCGGCTGAGTTGTGACCATACGACTTTCCGTACCGTACGACTTCTCGTGAGGTTGCCTGGCGCTCCAGGGCGCACGGCCCATTCCAGAGCTTGCGTAGGTAAGGCTCATGCATTACCATGGGACAATCACCGAAGGAGTAACCCATGGCTGCCAGCGCCACAGCGAGGCAACACCAGGTCGAGGATGCCTCTTCGGCCCTTACCGACCGCTATCAGACGACCATTCCTACGGCCGTGCGCCGCAGTTTGTTGCTGGGCAAAGGTGACCGGATCCGGTACCGAATTCTCGAGGACGGAGTGCTCCTGCAAAAGGCTGCGCCGGCCACCGGTGACGACCCGGCGCTAGAGCCATTCCTCGCCTTCATCGCTCGCGACGTGGCGCAGCATCCTGGCCGCCTGCGGGGCATCGATCCGGCCTTGATTGCGCGAGCTCGCGAACTCACCGCAGGCGTCGTCGTCGACCGCGGTGCGGCGCTCGACCCCAACGACGAATGAACGAGCGCACTGCGTCCGGGGGATGGACTCTCTTGGCGCACCCCTTGTTCCTGGATCAACTGCAGGACCTGGTCACCAAAGTGGAGGCCCTGCAGGCAAAAGACCCGAAGGGCTACACCAGCAAGAACGCGACCAAACGCCTGAAGATGGTCCTTGACCTCATGGGCGAGATCCAGGACGACCCCACGCGTGAGATGTACCGCCAGGGCGACACGCTCGGCGACGAGTACAAGCACTGGTTCCGGGCGAAGTTCTTCCAGCAGTACCGACTGTTCTTTCGATTCCATAAAAGCGCCAAGGTTGTTGTGCTGGCCTGGGTTAACGATGACGCCACGTTGCGCGCCTACGAAAGCAAGTCCGACGCTTACCGTGTGTTCGCCGCGATGTTGGACGAGGGTCGCCCGCCAGACAGCTGGGAGGCGCTGATCAAGGAGGCAAGCGGTGATGGCGTGCGGACAAACACGCTGCTCGCAGCCGCTGCCAAGGCTCTGCCACCAACCGTTTAGGGCTCGACGCCGGCGGTGAGCCCGAACTCCGAAAGGCTGCTGGGTCGACGACGCGGCCTTCCCGGATTGAATTGCTGGCGACCTGCTTTCGCAATGTCCTATTGCCGCGCCTGGCCGTGGCCGAACTTGGCTGGTGACGGCCCCCCGGCTCAGCGGGGCAGCGATTTGGGCCGGGTTCGTGTCGTCGAGCGTCCTGGCCGCCACAAGCACCTTTGTATTGCGGGCGCACCTTTGATTATTTAGCCAACTCGCAATCTCAGTATCACCCTAGTATCATTGCGCACAGATATATCCGCGCAAAGTGGATTCCTATCAACGGCGCATCACATGCGCAGGGACCAACGCAATGAAAATGACCGCACGCCTCATTCAGGGGATCTCGCTGATGGCGCTGGGCCTCGCTTCGCTGGGGGCCTTCGCTCAGTTGCCCCCTGGCGATCTGAGTGGCCTGACCAATGCCACGCCGGCGGGCGACTGGTCGATCAAGCTGTGGCGGTACCTGTTCGGCAGTTTCGCCGACAACCCCTTTGCTCCGGGCGGACCGAACACCCTCATGGGCAACATCTTCGTGATCTTCAACACTGCCGTTTTCGTCGTCGGCTTTGCCTGGGCGATGTACGGGTGTTGATTTCCGAGCAAATCTGACCCCTTTGAGCTGAGTTTTTTCATCGAAATTTGACCCCTTGAATAAAGTCCCCTGCTTAACTTTTGAGCAGGGGGATCAAGGAGTGATCAAAGTGGGAACAC
>JBFWUB010000049.1:0-9230 GCA_050247515.1 Ramlibacter sp.
AACCCATCGGGTACATCCCGCCCGTAGAAGCTGAGGCAAACTACTACCGGCAACTCGCCAGTCAAACCCCCACGGTGGAGGTCTGACTTAAACCAACTGGCCTCCATGAAAGCCGGGGCGGTTCAGTGTGACTGGAAATAGTTTGCAGAAATGCTCAGTCAGCCGAAATATTCGTGCAGGGACTTGAGCCGATGGGGCGCCGAGCAGTGGGCTGAGGGCAAAAAAAGCAGCTACGTATGGAGATCGAGTCCAGTCCAACAATGGCGATGGAAAGCCGTAGTGCTGCGCTATTCCAATCAAAGCACCTCGATCAGTCGGATTCTTGACGTCGTATTGGCGACCTCCTGTCGTGTCGAGATAGTCACCAAATACAGGCAAATCGTCTGTAATAAATCGGACAAGATCAACACGACCGGTTCGATGAAATGTGCTCGAGAGGGGATGGGGAGATGACTGACCTCGATAGAGGCATGAATCTTGGGCGGGATGAGACGCTAACCAAGCTTTGAAATTGGTCCAACTTGTGAAAACCGTGTCGGCTTCGGACGAGAGTGGCCTGACTGGCAGGAGTTCCACACGTCCACCTATCGAGTTTGCTCCATCTTGTCGCTTGAAGGTTCCGACGAGGCTTCCGTTGCTTTCAACTCGAAATGTTGCTGCAACGTTCAGATCATCTGCGGCCCGGTGTTCAGTTGCGACGAGAAAATAGTCTTCGAGGATGGTGTTCTTGACGATTGCCAGTTCGAAATTTGAATCTACTTGACGAGCGGCGAACTGAGCGACTGCAGATGCGCCAGTAGCGTGCTGAACGAATGTCAAGTATCCGGTGGAGCGGTCTGGGTCAAGAAAGGTTTGGACCGTTCCTAGCTTCTGGCCGTTCGAAGCGAAGGCCTCGCCCCAATAGTGTCCGTACATACCTATCCCTCTCCGACAAACATGGCCTCAGTACCAGTTGCTGCGCGCACATTGGCAATTCGTCACTAAGGGCCGCTGACTTTGCTCCAAGGAAAGCACTTAAGCTTGAAAACCTAAGCGCCCAACCATTTCGACGCAATTCGCCCAAAATTGGCGCCCCCGACGGGAATCGAACCCATATCTAGCGCTTAGGAGGCGCTCGTTCTATCCATTGAACTACGGCGGCGAAGCCCCGTATTCTATTTGCTCAGCAGCCGCATGGCCTCTTCCAGGCCCTTGAGGGTCAGCGGGTACATGCGGTTGTTCACCAGTTGCTGAATGACGCTGATGCTCTGGCGGTACTGCCACACGCCCTGCGGCTCGGGGTTGATCCAGGCGAATTTGGGGAAGGCGTTGGTCAGGCGCTGCAGCCATTCGGCGCCGGCTTCCTCGTTGTTGTATTCCACGCTGCCGCCGGGCTGCAGGATCTCGTAGGGGCTCATCGTGGCGTCGCCGACGAAGATGAGCTTGTAGTCCTTGTTGTACTTGCGGATGATGTCCCAGGTGGCGAATTTTTCGCTGAAGCGGCGGCGATTGTTCTTCCACATGAAGTCGTACACGCAGTTGTGGAAGTAATAGAACTCCATGTGCTTGAACTCGGCCTTGGCGGCCGAGAACATTTCTTCCACCCGCGCGATGTGCTCGTCCATGGTGCCGCCCACGTCCATCAGCAGCAGCACCTTCACGTTGTTGTGCCGCTCGGGCCGCATCTTGATGTCCAGCCAGCCCGCGTTGGCGGCGGTGCTGCGGATGGTGTCGTCCAGGTCCAGCTCGTCCTCGTGGCCCTCGCGCGCGAACTTGCGCAGGCGGCGCAGCGCGACCTTGATGTTGCGCGTGCCCAGCTCCTGCTGGTCGTCGTAGTCCTTGTAGGCCCGCTGGTCCCAGACCTTCACCGCGCTCTTGTTGCGGCCCTTGTCCTGCCCGATGCGGATGCCCTGCGGGTTGAAGCCATAGGCGCCAAACGGGCTGGTGCCGCCGGTGCCGATCATGCGGTTGCCGCCTTCGTGGCGCTCCATCTGCTCTTCAAAGCGCTTCTTGAGCGTCTCCATGAGCTCGTCCCAGCCCATCTTCTCAATCTTGGCCTTTTCCTCGGGCGACAGCTCCAGCTCCAGGTTCTTGCGCAGCCATTCCAGCGGCACGTCCTTGGTGAAGTCCGCGATTATCTCCACGCCCTTGAAGTAGGCGGCAAAGGCGCGGTCGAACTTGTCGTAGTGCTTCTCGTCCTTCACCAGCGCGGTACGGCTCAGGTAGTAGAAGTCGTCGATCTTGTAGCCGTCGTCGCTGGTCGGCCCCACTACGCCGGCCTTGATCGCGTCCAGCAGCGTGAGGTATTCCTTGACCGACACGGGCAGCTTGGCGCTGCGCAGGGTGTAGAAGAAATCGATCAGCATCGCGGTCTCCTCAAGAGGGTTCAGGCGCGTGGCCTGTCGCGCAGGTACAGCAGCTGGGCTTTGGCCTCGGGCCATTCGCCCGAGCGCATGCTGTACATCACGGTGTCGCGGATGGTGCCATCGCGGCGCAGCGCGTGGCCGCGGATCACGCCGTCTTTTTTTGCGCCCAGCCGCTCGATGGCGGCCTGCGACGCGAAGTTGAAGTTGTCGGTGCGCCAGCCCACCACATGGCAGCCCAGCGTGTCGAACGCGTGGCCCATCATCAGCAGCTTGGCCGTGGTGTTGACGTGGGTGCGCTGGCAGCGTTTGGCGTACCAGGTGTAGCCAATCTCCACGCGCCTCACCGCGGGCAGGATGTCGTGGTAGCTGGTGGTGCCCAGCACGGTCCCGGTGGCTTCATCCGTCACGGCAAAGGCAAAGCGGTTGCCGTCCTCGCGCATCCTGAGCGCGTCTTCAATGTACTTGCGGGTCTGGCCCGGCTCGGGCACCGAGGTGATGCGCAGCGTCCACAGCTCGCCGTCGGCGGCGGCAGCGACCAGGCCGGCTTCGTGGGACAGATCCAGTGGCACCAGCGCAATGCCGCGATCAGACAGGCGTACGGGTTCTACAAAGGCCATGGCCGGTGTCTATTCCTTGGGTTGTTCCGCCCGGCTGCGCCGCCAGCGGCGCGCCGCCTGCAGGCCCAGCCCGCCGCCCAGCCCGACCAGCACGATGCCGGCGATGCTGGCGTTGGTGTAGCCGGCTGCGAAGACGTCAAAGCCCAGCACGCGGCCCAGCCAGAAGCCCAGCAAGGCGCCGCCGACGAAGCCGACGGCGTCGGACAGGCCTTCGAGCAGCGCCCTGTTCATCGGTTATGCCGTTGCATGAAGACCAGCTTTTCAAACAGGGTCACGTCCTGCTCGTTCTTGAGCAGCGCGCCCACCAGCGGTGGCACGGCGACCTTGTCTTCCTTGCTTTGCAGGGCCTCCAGCGGGATGTCTTCGGCCACCAGCAGCTTGAGCCAGTCCAGCAGCTCGCTGGTGCTGGGCTTTTTCTTCAGGCCGGGCAGGTTGCGCACGTCGTAGAACGTTTTCATGGCGGCCGTGAGCAGCTCCTTTTTCAGGCCGGGGAAGTGCACGTCCACGATCTGGCGCATGGTGTCGGCGTCGGGGAACTTGATGTAGTGGAAAAAGCAGCGGCGCAGGAAGGCGTCGGGCAGTTCCTTTTCGTTGTTGGAGGTGATGAACACCAGCGGGCGGTGCTTGGCGCGGATGAGTTCACGCGTTTCGTAGCAGTAGAACTCCATGCGGTCGATTTCGCGCAGCAGGTCGTTGGGGAATTCGATGTCGGCCTTGTCGATCTCGTCGATCAGCAGCGCCACCGGCTGCTCGGCCGTGAAGGCCTGCCACAGCACGCCCTTGACGATGTAGTTCTGGATGTCCTTGACCTTTTCGTCGCCCAGCTGGCTGTCGCGCAGGCGGCTCACTGCGTCGTATTCGTACAGGCCCTGCTGGGCCTTGGTGGTGGACTTGATGTGCCACTGCAGCAGCGGCATGTCCAGCGCCTGGGCCACTTCCTCGGCCAGCATGGTCTTGCCGGTGCCCGGCTCGCCCTTGACCAGAAGGGGCCGCTTGAGTGTGATGGCGGCATTCACGGCAAGCATCAAATCCTGCGTGGCGACGTAGTTCTGGGAGCCTTGGAACTTCATGGATGCGGGTGTGATTGGGAGTAAGGGTTGTGCCGGATATAATCAAAGGTTGATTACAAGTGTGAACTTCTCACCGGATTGTGCGCGCAAAATGAACAAGTTGTTGACCACGATGTTTGCCCTCGCTGTCGCTTGCGTGACCGCGGTTTCCCATGCCCAGGAAGTCAAGGGCAATGCCGCCGCTGGCGAAAAGAAAATCGCCATGTGCATCGGCTGCCATGGCATCCAGGGCTACCAGGCCAGCTTTCCCGAGGTGCACAAGGTGCCGATGATCTCCGGTCAGGGCGCCAAGTACATCGTGGCGGCGCTGAACGCCTACAAGGCCGGCGACCGCAAGCACCCCACCATGCGCGGCATCGCCGAATCCCTGAGCGACCAGGACATGGCCGACATTGCCGTCTACTACGAAGCCCACGGCGGCGCCAAGCCCGTGGCGGCCAAGCCGGCCCGCCAGCCCAGCGCCCAGGTCGATGCCCTGCTCAAGAAGGGTGCCTGCGTTTCCTGCCATGGCGACAACTTCTCCAAGCCGATTGACCCGGCCTACCCCAAGATCGCCGGCCAGCACGCCGACTACATGTTCGTTGCACTCAAGGCCTACAAGACCGAAGGCGCCGGCACCATCGGGCGTTCCAATGGCGTGATGGCCGGCATTGCCAAGCAGTTCACCAATGCCGAGCTCAAGGCGCTGGCAGGTTACGTGAGCTCCCTGGACGGCGAGCTGAAGACGGTGCCGGAGAAGCGTTTCCGTTGATCCGTTGCGCTGCCGAGTCAAAACAAAGCCCCGCTCTGCGGGGCTTTGTGCTTGTGGATTTGGACAGTCAGTCCTTCGTCGCCCGGCGCTGCACGGCGTCAATATAGGCCTGGCCGTCCGGCGGCCGGCCTGACCGCTGGCTTTCCCAGAGCATCTGGCCCAGGCATTCCATGGCTTCGTGGTGGGCGTCGTGCAGGGAGCCACGGCGCGCGGCCAGCAGTTCCACCGCCTGACGGATGCCGCGCGGCTGGTCGATCGAGCACTGCTCGCTGATCGACAGGTGCATGGACAGGTGCAAAAACGGGTTGGTCTGGCCACCCTCGCCGGTGTATTCGCGCGCCAGGGCGGCGTCCACGTCTGCCAGGTCGGCGTGGTATTCGGGGTGCTCGGCAATCCATTGGCCGGCCAGGGTTTCCAGGGCCTCCAGCGGTTCGCCCGCGCGGGTCTTGGCATGGGCAGCGCAGAAAAAGCGGCGGACGTCGGCTTGGCTGGGGGCAAACATGGGCGCACAGCGTAGCACGAGCGCCTGAAGGGGCAGGGGGCTACGCGGCCTCGGGGCGCGGTCCTACGCGCCCGCCGGCCCGCCGCCCCCACCATGGCGTTCACCAGAACTCAAAGGAGATTTCCATGAACGCAGCAAGAATCACCGGCATTGTCCTCATCGTCCTGGGCCTGGCGGGCTTCATGACCGGCGGCTTCAGCTTCACCAAGGAAACGACCAAGGCCGAAATCGGACCGCTGCAGCTCAAGGTGCAGGAAAAGGAGTCCGTCAACGTGCCGCAATGGCTCAGCATCGGGGCCATGGTGCTGGGCGGCGTGGTGCTGGTGATGGGTTTTCGCGGCAGGCGGTAAGCGTCGATCTTCAGGGGCGTTGCCCCAGCAGCCGGGACACGGTGCGGGCCGCCTCCAACAGCGCGGGCAGCAGGTCGTCCTGCATGGCGCGCGCGCTGGTGCGGTTGGCCTGGCCGCTGATGTTCAGCGCCGCCACCGCGCGGCCGCCCGCGGTCATGATGGGTGCGGCCATGGATATCAGGCCTTCTTCCAGCTCCTGGTTCACGATGCACCAGCCCTGGCGGCGTGCCTGCGCCACCCGGGCCGCCAGCGTGTCGATGTCCGTCACCGTATGTCGGGTGTGGGCCTGCCGGCTTGACGCCTTCAGCCGCGCCAGCAACTCCTCGTCCGGCAGGTCGGCCAGGAGCACCCGGCCCATGGACGTGCAATACGCCGGCAGCCGCGAGCCTACGCCCAGCGTGATGCTCATGATCTTGTGGGTGGGCACACGCAGCACATAAACAATGTCTGTGGCGTCCAGCACGGCCGCCGAGCACGATTCCTTGACCTGCGCCACCAGCGCCTCCATGACCGGCTCCGCCAGGTTCCAGATGGGCATGGACGACAGGTACGCAAAGCCCAGGTCCAGGATGCGCGGCGTCAGTCGGTACAGCTTGCCGTCGGTATGCACATAGCCCAGCGCCTGCAGCGTCAGCAGGATGCGGCGGGCCCCTGCGCGCGTCAGGCCGCTGCGCTGCGCCACTTCACTGAGCGTCTGCTGCGGCGCCTGCGCGTTGAACGTGCGGATGACTTCCAGCCCGCGGGCGAACGACTGCACGTAGCTGTCGCCGGGCTGGGGTGCGCCTTTGGCGCGCGGGGCTGCGTTTGCCATGGTCGGGGCTGTCCTTTAGAATTCATTATACGAACAGATGTTCTATATACGAACATGATCAATAAAATCGCATCCTCCGTCGCGCAGGCGCTGGCTGGCATCCCGGACGGCGCCACCATCATGATCGGCGGCTTCGGCACCGCCGGCATTCCCAACGAGCTGATTGACGGGCTGATCGCACAGGGCGCCACGGACCTGACCGTGGTCAACAACAACGCCGGCAACGGTGACGCCGGCCTGGCCGCGCTGCTGGCCACCGGCCGCGTGCGCAAGATCATCTGCAGCTTTCCACGCCAGGCCGACAGCCATGTGTTCGATGCGCTGTACCGCGGCGGCAAGCTGGAGCTGGAACTGGTGCCCCAAGGCAACCTGTCCGAGCGCATCCGCGCCGCGGGCGCGGGCATTGGCGCGTTCTTCACGCCCACGGGCTTTGGCACCGAGCTGGCCCGGGGCAAGGAGACGCGCGAAATCAACGGACGCCAGTACGTACTGGAATACCCCATCCACGGCGACGTGGCGCTGATCAAGGCCGAGCGCGGCGACCGCTGGGGCAACCTCACCTACCGCAAGACCGCGCGCAACTTCGGCCCCAGCATGGCCATGGCCTGCAAGCGCACCGTGGCCAGTGTGCATGAGGTGGTTGAACTGGGCGCGCTGGACCCCGAGGCCATCGTCACGCCCGCCATTTTTGTGAGCCACATCGTGCAGGTGGAACGCCAGGCCACGCAGGCCGGCGGCCTGAAGAAAGCGGCCTGAGCATGACCTGGAGCAAACGCACCAAAGACCAGCTCGCCGCCCGCGTGGCCCAGGACATCCCCGAGGGCGCCACGGTGAATCTGGGCATTGGCCAGCCTACGCTGGTGGCCAACCACATCCCGGCCAGCCGCGAGGTTTTGCTGCACAGCGAAAACGGCCTGCTCGGCATGGGCCCTGCGCCCGCGGTCGGGCAAGAGGACTACGACCTCATCAACGCCGGCAAGCAGCCCGTGACGCTGTTGCCCGGCGGCTCGTACTTTCACCACACCGACAGCTTTGCCATGATGCGCGGCGGCCACCTGGACATCTGCGTGCTGGGTGCCTTCCAGGTCAGCGAACGGGGCGACCTGGCCAACTGGCACACGGGCGAGCCCGGTGCCATCCCCGCCGTGGGCGGCGCCATGGACCTGGCGGTGGGCGCCAGACAGACCTGGGTGATGATGGACCTGCTGACCAAACAGGGTGCCAGCAAGATCGTGCGCCAATGCACCTATCCGCTCACCGGCCTGGCCTGTGTCAAACGCATCTACACCGACCTGGCCACGCTGGACGTAACGCCCCGGGGCCTGCGCTGTATGGACCGTGTGGACGGCCTGAGCCACGCCGAACTCGAACAGCTCGTGGGCCTGCCGCTGCAGGTCTGACCCACTTCCCCACTTTGACCCAGGAGACACATTCATGACCCAGGCTTTCATCTGCGACGCCATCCGCACCCCCTTTGGCCGCTACGGCGGCGCCCTGAGCAGCGTGCGCACCGACGACCTGGGTGCGATCCCGCTCAAGGCGCTGATGGCGCGCAACCCGAACGTGGACTGGGCGGCCGTGACCGACGTGATCTACGGCTGCGCCAACCAGGCCGGTGAAGACAACCGCAACGTGGCCCACATGGCAAGTCTGCTCGCGGGCCTGCCGATTGACGTGCCCGGTGCCACCATCAACCGCCTGTGCGGCTCGGGCCTGGACGCCGTGGGCACGGCCGCGCGCGCCATCAAGGCCGGTGAAGCCACGCTGATGATTGCCGGAGGTGTGGAAAGCATGAGCCGCGCACCCTTTGTGATGCCAAAGGCCGAGAGCGCCTTCAGCCGTGCCAACGCGGTGTATGACACCACCATCGGCTGGCGCTTCATCAACAAGCTGATGAAAGACAAGTACGGCGTGGACGCCATGCCCGAGACCGCGGAAAACGTGGCCACTGATTTCAGGATCGAGCGCGAGGCGCAGGACCGCATGGCGCTGGCCAGCCAGATGAAGGCCGTGGCCGCGCAGAAAGCCGGGCACTTTGACAGCGAAATCACGCCCGTCACCATCGCCCAGAAAAAAGGCGACCCCATCGTCGTGAGCCGTGACGAGCACCCGCGTGAAACCTCGGTGGAGGCCCTGGCCAAACTCAAGGGCGTGGTGCGCCCGGACGGCACGGTGACGGCGGGCAACGCCAGCGGCGTGAACGACGGGTCCTGCGCGCTGCTGCTGGCCGACGAGGCCACGGCCGCCAGAAACGGCCTGACGCCCAAGGCCCGCGTGGTAGGCATGGCCACGGCCGGCGTGGCGCCGCGCATCATGGGCATCGGCCCGGCGCCGGCCACGCTCAAGGTGCTGGCGCTGACCGGCCTCACGCTGGAGCAGCTGGACGTGATCGAGCTGAACGAAGCCTTCGCCGCCCAGGGCCTGGCCGTGCTGCGCCAGCTGGGCCTGCGCGACGACGACCCGCGCGTGAACCCTTGGGGCGGCGCCATCGCGCTGGGCCACCCGCTGGGCGCCAGCGGCGCGCGCCTGGCCACCACGGCGGTGAACCAGCTGCACAAGACCGGCGGGCGCTACGCGCTGTGCACCATGTGCATCGGCGTGGGCCAGGGCATTGCGGTCATCCTCGAACGGGTCTGAGCCTGCGCCCAGGGGTGCTTCATTGACTTAAGTGCACCAGGCTACTGTTGCGTTTCCTTTGAGAAGGAAGTCGTTGACTGGTGTTGCGATTAACAGAGTAGGGCTGTTGCGTTTCATTGGCAGTGGCGACCATTGCCCGGAAGCCAA
>JBFWUB010000050.1:0-5187 GCA_050247515.1 Ramlibacter sp.
CTTATCCGGACTTCACGATGGCCAACCCCATCTCCAGGGACGACCGGCGCGCGGTGAGCTGCTCCGGGCTACGCCCTTCGCAGCTCACCGCACCAAAGACTTACACCACGCCCGGGGACATTACCCGGCCATGCGTTCGTGCATGTGCTTACGCACAAGGATCTGCACCTGCACCCGGTGCGGCTGGACCTGCCCGAGCAGCACGTGTTGTCAGGCGATGGCGCCTGGTTTGACGCGGCGCAATGGCCGCGGCTGGGCTTGCCCGCACCCATACGCAAACTGCTGGCAGAGGTTTAGCGCGCGTCCAGCTCGCGGTGGCGTTTGAGCGTGACCCAGCGGCTGCTGAAAACAGCGGCCAGCTTTTCCACCAGGTACACGGACCGGTGCTGCCCGCCGGTGCAGCCAATGGCCACTGTCACGTAGCTGCGGTGGTCGCGTGCCAGCGCATCCAGCCAGTGGCCCAGGAACTGCTCGATGTGATCGAACATCTGCGTCACGTCAGCGTTCTGGGCCAGAAAGGCCGCCACCGGCGCGTCGCGGCCCGTCAGCGGCCTCAGCTCGGGCTCGTAGTGCGGGTTGGGCAGCATGCGCACATCAAATACATAGTCGGCGTCCATGGGAATGCCGCGCTTGAAGGCGAATGATTCGAACACCAGCGTGAGCTGGCTCGCGCCCGCGGAAATCAGCGATTTGACGTAGCCCTGCAGTTGCGCCGAGCGGATGATGCTGGTGTCAATCACATGGGCCTGTTCGCGCAGGTCGGCCAGCAGCTCGCGCTCCAGCTCGATGGCGTCCACCAGCGCATGCTGGTGCTCGGCTTCGCCCAGGCTCACCTCCTTGCGCGACAGGGGGTGGCGCCGGCGTGTCTCGGAAAACCGCTGTACCAGCGTGGCCGTGGTCGCATCCAGAAAGATGGGTTGCAGAGTGATGCCCTGGCGGCGCAGGTCCGCCAGCTGGCGCGGCACCAGCGGCAATGAGGAGGCGCTGCGCACGTCCATCGCAATGGCCACGCGCGTGGCCTTGTGCTCCTGCTCCAGCGCCACAAAGGGCAGCAGCAGCTCGGGCGGCAGGTTGTCCACGCAGTAGTAGCCCGCGTCTTCCAGTGCGTGCAGCGCCACCGACTTGCCGGAGCCGGACATGCCGGTGATCAGCACGACTTCCAGCGTCATGACAGACCCAGCATTTCCTTGGCATGGGCCAACGTGGTGCCCGACAGCCGCTCACCGCCCAGCATGCGCGCCACCTCGGCCACGCGCTGCTCGCCTTGCACGGCGGCCACGGTGCTGGCGGTGCCTGCGGCGTCGCTTTGCTTGGCTACCACCAGATGGTGGTCAGCGCAGGCGGCCACCTGGGGCAGGTGCGTTACGGCCATGACCTGGCGGTCGCGGCCCAGCTGCTTCATCAGCCGGCCCACGGTTTCGGCCACGGCGCCGCCCACGCCGGAATCCACCTCGTCAAAAATCAGGGTCTGCGCCGTGCCCAGCTGGCTGGTGGTGACGGCAATGGCCAACGCGATGCGCGACAGCTCGCCACCTGATGCCACCTTGCCCACGGGCCGCGGTGTGCTGCCGGCGTGGCCCGCGACCAGAAAGGCCACGTCTTCCATCCCGCTTTGCGTCGGTTGCGCGGATTTCTCCAGCGTCACTTGAAACCGCCCGCCCTGCATGCCCAGGCCCTGCATGGCCTGGGTGATGGCCTTGGCCAGCAGCGGTGCGGCCTTGGTGCGCTGGCGCGACAGGGCGCGCGCTTCGGTCATGTAGGCGGCTGCGGCTTTCTGTTCGGCGGCTTCCAGCGCGCCCAGGTCGGCAGCAGCGTCCAGCTTGGCCAGCTCTTCTTTCCAGCCGGCCAGCAGGCCCGGAAGTTCGGGCGGCGTGCGCTTGTAGCGCCGCGCCAGTGACACCCACAGCGACATGCGCTCGTCCAGCTCGGCCAGGCGCTGGGGGTCCAGGTCGGCCTTGCGCTGCCAGGCGTGCAGCGAATGCAGGGTGTCCTCGGCCTGGGCCAGGCTGGAGGCCAGCACCTCGGCCATGCCGGCAAATTCGGGCGCCACGCGCTCCTGGGCCTGCAGCAAAGCCAGCGACTGGGCCAGGCCCTTGAGCGCGCCGCCGTCTTCCCCATCCAGCAAATCCACCGCACCCTGCGCCGCCTCAATCAGCGACTGTGCGTTGGCCAGGCGGGTGTGGCTGGTGTTCAGCTCGTCCCATTCGTCGGCGCCGGGCGCCAGCTTGTCCACCTCGCCAATCTGCCAGGCCAGCCGCTCGCGCTCGCGCTGCAGAGTGTCCTGGGCGTTGCGGGCGTCTGCCAGCGCCTTCTGGGCCTGGCGCCACAGCTGCCAGAGCTGCCCCAGTGCCGCCGTGCTGGCACCGGCGTAGCCGTCCAGCAGGTCGCGCACGGATTCAGGCCGCGTCAGGCTCTGCCAGGCGTGCTGGCCGTGGATGTCCACCAGCTGCTCGCCCAGCTCGCGCAGCTGGGCCGCAGTGGCCGGGCTGCCGTTGACCCAGGCGCGGCTCTTGCCCTGGCTGTCGACCGTGCGGCGCAGCAGCAGGGTATCGGCCGCGTCAAAGCCGGCTTTTTCGAGCCAGGGCGCCAGGCTGGCGGGGGTGTCGAACTCGGCGCTGATGTCCGCCCGCGTGGCGCCTTCGCGCACCACGCCGGACTCGGCCCGCGAGCCCAGCGCGAGTTGCAATGCGTCAATCAGGATGGATTTGCCGGCGCCGGTCTCGCCGGTCAGCACGCTGAAGCCGGCGCACAGGTCCAGGTCAAGTTCGCGCACGATGACGAAATCGCGCAGGGCAATGCGTTTGAGGCTCATGGGTCAGGCCACACCTTCATTCCAGTGGAGCTTGCGGCGAAGCGTGTCAAAGTAGCTCCAGCCGCGCGGGTGCAGAAAGCGCACGTGGTGCTGCGAGCGGCGCACCGTGATGCGGTCGCCGTGCAGCAGCGAGGCAAGCGACTGCATGTCAAAGTTGGCGCTGGCATCGCGCCCGGCAACGATCTCGATCGCGATCTCGGCCGGGTCGGCCAGCACGATAGGCCGGTTGGACAGTGTGTGCGGTGCAATCGGCACCAGCACCCAGCCGGGGATGGACGGGTGCAACAGCGGCCCGCCGGCCGACAGCGCGTAGGCCGTGGAGCCCGTGGGCGTGGCAATGATCAGGCCGTCGGCGCGCTGGTTGGCCACGAAATGGCCGTCCACCTCCACGCGCAGTTCCACCATGCCGGAGGTCGCGCCGCGGTTGACGACCACGTCGTTCATGGCCAGGGCGTCAAACACGCAGTGCCCGTCGCGCCAGACCTTGGCATGCATCAGGCTGCGGTGGTCTTCCTCGTAGTCGCCGCGCAGCATGGGCGGCAGCACGCTGCGGTACTGCTCCAGAGCGATGTCGGTGATGAAGCCCAGGCGCCCCTGGTTGATGCCGATCAACGGCACCCCGTGGCGCGCCAGCTGGCGGCCAAAGCCCAGCATGGTGCCGTCGCCGCCCACCACCAGCGCCAGGTCGCACTGCGCCCCGATAGCGTCCACGTCCAGCGCGGCATAGTGCGCCATGCCGCTGGACTGGGCCGTGTCGCGCTCCAGCGCCACGTCGCAACCCTGCGCCGCCAGGAAATGGGCGATTTCCTCCAGCGTGGCGCGCGATGAACCGGCGTTGGCACCGTGGTACTTGCCAATCAGCGCGACGTGGTGAAAACGTGGGTTCATCCGCAAATTACATCATTAAAATGATTCGATGCTCGATGATCGTGCCAAGTTGTTGCTCAAAGCGCTGGTCGAACGCTACATCGCCGACGGGCAACCCGTGGGCTCGCGCACACTGTCCCGCGCCTCGGGGCTGGAGCTGTCACCCGCGACCATCCGCAACGTGATGTCCGACCTGGAAGAGCTGGGCCTGATCGTGAGCCCGCACACCTCGGCCGGGCGCGTGCCCACCGCGCGTGGTTACCGGTTGTTCGTTGACACCATGCTCACCGCCCAGCGCGAGCAACTGGCCACGCCCAGCCTGGCCGCTGATCAGCCGCAAAAGGTGATTGCCAACGCCGCGCAGATGCTGTCCAACCTGTCGCAGTTCGTGGGCGTGGTGATGGCGCCGCGGCGCACGTCCGTGTTTCACCACATCGAATTTCTGCGCCTGTCCGAAAAGCGGGTGCTGGTCATCATCGTGTCACCTGATGGTGATGTGCAAAACCGTGTCATCTTTACCGAGACCGACCTGACCCAGCCTCAGTTGCTGGAAGCGGCCAATTTCCTGAACGCCAACTACTCGGGCCTGGCCATCGAGCAGGTGCGCGAACGCCTGAAGGGCGAGGTCGAGAAACTGCGAGGCGAAATCGCCACGCTGATGCAGGCGGCGGTGCAGGTCAGCTCCGAGGCCATCACCCAGGCGCAGGAGGAGGTGGTCATCTCCGGCGAGCGCAACCTGCTGGCCGTGAGCGATTTTTCCAGCGACATGAGCCACCTGCGCCGTGCGTTCGAGCTGTTCGAACAGAAGACCCAGCTCATGCGCCTGCTGGACGTCTCCAGCCGCGCCGAGGGCGTGCGCATCTACATCGGTGGTGAAAGCCAGGTCGTGCCGTTTGAAGAGCTGTCCATCGTCAGCGCGCCGTATGAGGTCGATGGCCAGGTGGTGGGCACGCTGGGCGTGATCGGCCCCACGCGCATGCCCTACGACCGCATGATCCAGATCGTGGACATCACATCCCGCCTGGTGACCAACGCGCTGAGCCACCACAAGTAGCCCCCTACAATCGGCGGTTCGGTTGGGGCGTTAGCTCAGTTGGTTAGAGCAGAGGACTCATAATCCTTTGGTCGCAGGTTCAAGTCCTGCACGCCCTACCATTTTGTTGTTTGAAATCAATCACTTGCGAGTGCAGGTGATTGCTGCTGAGCATCCTCTGCTCCGCAATGATTGAGTTGCTCCGCAATCGGGCTTCGTCGATCGCTATAAGAATCAAATTTTTCGTAGGTTTTTGGGGCAAGCAAGTTGGCTGGGCAAGGTCTGCAATGACCACGTGACGCCGCGCAGGCGATCAAACTGCCTGAGGAGAATAAGTAACGTTCGTCCGCTTTGGGTCTATTGTGTTGAAGAACTCGCTCGGGCGGCACGAGCGATTCGGCGCGGAGCGAGAAGGCAGCGATCGAACGATCGAATCAACTGGTTCTGATGCTGCGCGCGGTCCTTCCGCGCACTT
>JBFWUB010000051.1:0-4976 GCA_050247515.1 Ramlibacter sp.
AGCTTGAAGGCCTCCAGTCGCTCTGCGATACTGCCCCAACTCGGCTGTCCGCTGTGGCTCGCTGAGTAACGTGTAGCTCAGCCTATCCGGGCTGTGGACTTACACCACGTCGCGGGACGCGACCCATGGCCGTCACGCAGCCGGCCACGCCAGCGCGCCGGGACGCTGGCTGCCAGCGGGGCATGATCGTCAAACGCCGGCAGGCAAAACAGCCCGGCCCACACGCCGGGCGTCGGTCGCTTGTGCAGCCACACCGCGCCATCAGCCGTGCGCGCCTGCAGCAGCCACAGCGACTGCGCCGTGCGTTTGAGCTTGCGGGTCTTGACGGGGTAGCGCTCGGGCGTACCCTCGCGCCGCGCCACACACAGGGGCTGAACGGGACACACCAGGCAGGCAGGGTTGCGCGCCAGGCAAATGGTGGCGCCCAGGTCCATCAGGCCCTGGGTGTAGCGCGGCATGGTGTCGGCCAGGTCATCGGCGGGCAGCAGTTGCGTGGCGCGGTCCCACAGCGCGCGTTCGTGGGCCGCGACGGCCAGGTCCTCGCCAAAACCCAGGGCACGCGACAGCACGCGCTTGACGTTGCCGTCCAGGATGGCCACGCGCTCGCCAAAGCAGAACGACGCAATGGCCGCCGCCGTGGAGCGGCCAATGCCCGGCAATGCCTGCAGCAGCGCGGCGCTGCGCGGAAACTGCCCGCCGTGCAGGGCCACCACGTCCTGCGCGCAGCGGTGCAGGTTGCGCGCGCGGCTGTAATAGCCCAGCCCGCTCCACAGCGCCAGCACGTCGTCGGTTGACGCAGCGGCCAATGTGGCCACGTCGGGAAAGCGCGCCACAAACCGCGCGTAGTAATCCAGCACGGTGGCCACCTGGGTCTGCTGCAGCATGATTTCAGACAGCCAGACGCGGTACGGGTCGCGGGTGTTTTGCCAGGGCAGGCTGTTGCGTCCATGTGTGCGCTGCCAGCGCACGACGCGGCTCGCAAAGTCCGTCATGCCGTCTTGCGGGCGGGTTCTTCGTTGGCGCTTTCGCCTTGGGCAGGCGTGGCGATCAGATGGGCCGTCAGCTCGATCAGCTTGGCGTCCAGCTGGTTCAGCGCGCCTTCCTGAGCATCGATCTCGGCGATGCGGTCGTCCAGGCCGGTCGCGGCCTGCTGGATACGTTCGATGGCTTCAATGCGGCGGCCGAAATTGCGGCGGCGCTCACGCAACTGCGCGTCCAGCTGCGCCGCGGCGGACTTGTTCCACAGCTCCACTTCTCCCAACGCGGACTCGTACACCACGCGCAGCCGTGTGGCCAGGGCACGCACCAACCGGTCTGCGAACTCGGGCTGCGCCAGCTTGAGCGCATTGCCCACGCCCAGGTACTGGGTGTGGCTGCGTTCCACCAGATCCAGGTCGCGGGTGTAGCGCGCCAGGTCAGGCTCCTGCGGGGCCTGCAGTGAAAAGCCGTACTCGGCATTGAGCTGGCGGAAGGTGCCGCCCAGCATGTTCTGGATTTCCACGCTGGTGGCCTGGGCCTTGCGCAGGCCTTCGCGCAGCCGGTCAAAAGTCTGGCTGTAGGCCTTCTTGACACCCAGCTTGATGCCAGGCTGGCGCAATGCCGCCGTCAGTTCGCCCATTTCGGCCTTGAGCGTGCCGGTGCCCAGCAAGGTGAAGACCTCGCGCAGCAGCTTCAGGTGGACGGAGCGCACGGCATGGATCTTGGCGCCGCTCACGTCAAAATCACCCTGCTCCGGCTCGATGCGGCTTCGCATGTGCTTGATGACGGAAGTGTTCTTTCCGCGCAGGCCCTTGAGCTCCAGCATCTGCTCCGCCAGGTCGCGCCGGCGGATGTTCAGCGCGCGCGCCGCCTCCATGCGCAGATCGCCAATGCCACCGGCCACTGCCGCGCGCAGGATCTTCTGGCGCTGGCCCATCACGCCATCGGCCAGGGCACGCTCCAGCACCGGCAGCTGGCTGGCCTGCAGCAGCGCCTCGTCGTCATTGACCTTGGCCACCAGGCCCTTTTGCGCGGAAACAGGGATGACCTGCTCGCGCGGCAGGCCCAGGATCTCGGCGGACGTGGCACGCTGGCGGTCAATCTGCGCCTGCACCTGGGTGGGGGTGCTCAATGAGTCCCACATGGTGTCGATCTTGTTGAGCACCACCAGGCGTGAATCGGTGCTGCCCGTTTCGCTGATCAGGTGCTCGCGCCAGATGGACAGGTCGGACTTGGTCACGCCGGTATCGGCCGCGAGGATGAACACCACGGCATGAGCCTGCGGGATCAGGTTGACGGTCAGCTCGGGCTCGGCACCGATGGCATTCAGGCCCGGGGTGTCCAGGATCACGAGGCCCTGCTTGAGCAGGGGATGGGCAATGTTGATCAGCGCGTGGCGCCATTTGGGCACCTCGACCAGGCCGTCGGCATCCACCATGGGGTTGTCTTCGGGCACTTCGTCATGCCAGAACCCCAGTGCACGGGCCTCTTCCTTGGGCACGTGACGGACCTCCGCGACCTTCTCCAGCGCCTGCGCCAGCTGGCCCGGGTCGTTCACGTCCAGGTCGATACGCGTCCATTTGTCGGGCACCGCGCGCCACTCCATCAGCGCCTGGGGCTGCAGCCGCGTTTCAATCGGCAGCAGGCGCAGGCAGGGCGGCACGTCGGCGTCGTAACCCAGCTCGGTCGGGCACATCGTGGTGCGCCCGGCACTGGCGGGCATGATGCGGCGCTTGTAGCCGGCAAAAAAGATCGCGTTGATCAGTTCTGACTTGCCGCGTGAAAACTCCGCGACAAACGCCACCATGACCTTGTCCGAGCGCATCTGCTGCTCCAGGCGGCGCAGGCGCTCCTCGACGGCGGAGTCCAGCAGCTCATGGTCTTTCATCCATTCAGACAGCAGCTTCAGGCGCAAGGCAAACTCACGCCGCCATGCGCCATGCTGGTCAAACTGCTCGTTGAAGGAAGTGCCCACTTAGTCTCCGGGTAGCCTGTAAATATACACCGCGCCAGCCTGAATGGAACTCAGGGCTTCTGGCAATGGGCGCAGTAGTACGTTGCGCGCTGGCCCTGGCGGATCATGCGGATGGGCGCCGCGCATTGGCGGCAGGGCTCGCCAGCACGGGCATACACCATGGCTTCGAGCTGGAAATAGCCCGCCTGCCCATGGGCATTGGAAAAGTCGCGCAGCGTGCTTCCACCTTTTTGCACCGCGCGCGCCAGCACATCGCGCACGGCCGCGCACAGGCGTGCGGCCCTTGGGCGGCTGATGCGCGAGGCCGGCAAAGTGGGGCGGATGCCCGCGATGAACAGCGCCTCTGACGCATAGATGTTGCCCACGCCCACCACCACATCGCCGGCCAGCAGCACCTGTTTGATGGGCATGTTGCGGCGCTTGAGGGCCGCATGGAAAGCGGCGGACTCAAACTGCTCTGACAGAGGCTCCACACCCAGGCCACCCAGCAGTTTGACCGCCAGCGGCGCGTCTTGCGCGGGGGCAAACACAACGGCGCCAAACCGGCGCGGGTCGTTCAGCCGCAGGACACCCCGGCTGGTGACCATGTCAAAGTGGTCATGGACCCCGGGCTCGGGCAAATGATCTGCAAATGCCAGGCTGCCCGACATGCCCAGATGAACCAGGATGAGCCCGTCATCCAGATCCAGCAGCAGGTACTTGCCCCGGCGGCGAACGGCCCGGACGGTACGGCCCGCCAACAAAGCAGGATCGCACCCCAGCGGCCAGCGCAGCGGCTTGCCCATGCGCACCGACGTGATGCGCGCGCCGGCAATGCGGTCGGCAAAACTCAGGCGCGTGACTTCAACTTCGGGCAGCTCGGGCATCGGTACGGCAGGCAATACATCGGGTTAACAGGCTTGGATTATTATGGGCCGATGGTGCGACTCGAGTCGCTTCCTAGCTGTTCAAGTGACAGCCTTTTCAAGAGTGCGTTTTCCCTCGGGAGACGCAACGGTTTCCTCCCCGGAAATCCATCAGAAAGACGCAGAAATTGCCACGCAATTTCCCGTCTGGAAGTCGTCCACCGGATGGCTTTCGCAACAAAAATTCGGCCTCATGGCAGGGATTTCTGTTGCCTGAACACGACAGTCGCAAAATATTTGCCTGTCGTCGTCCGCGTCTCTGCGCGGATACAGCGGCACCGCTCAAGGTGCCTTGTTTCTTTCACCGAAACCACTTCTGGAACGAAGTGACCTCGTCCGTGCGTGCATCCCGAGTAATTGGGCTGTGCGGAGCCACGGATAAACGTCCCGCGCGCAAGCGCATAAGTTCGGCGTGAGTCGAGCGAATCCCACGAGCAAGACGTGGGAGGAACGCCGAGGTAAAGGGTACGGGAAACACAAGTGAACGTTCGTCTGAACCGTCGTAACCATAGTGCAGCTAACTCTTGTTTCGCGGGGTGACCCGTGGAGCTGCGGCCAAAAGGCACTGTGTCTGGGGCAAAGGATCATCGACCTTTGTCCGTTCCCGAAGTACACACGGCGGAGAGAACGTCCCTAACCCCATCGTCTGACCTGCCGGTCGGATGGGCACCTTGGGAAACGAGGTAAACCCGATTCATCGCCACCGCCAGTACGGGGTGGCAACCGAAGCGCAAGCGACGGCCATGGTGTAGCGGGCAGAGGAAGAAGCAAAAAGCGAATGGGCGCCTGTAACGGGTGTCATAGGGGTTCAAGATTTGCCCCAGCGTGAAAGCGCGCTGACTTGCTTCAGGTGCGACGGCGTAAAGCCTTTGCAAACTTCAACATGGCCCTGCGGGTAGTCTGCCCGCAGGGGCAGACCTTCGCCCAATGGGTCTCCTCACTGGAGAAGGTATGGCAACACAGCGAAGTGCTCCGGCACCTCGCGCTGCGTCGGTCGCGTCCCGCGACGTGGTGTAAGTCCACAGCCCGGATAGGCTGAGCTACACGTTACTCAGCGAGCCACAGCGGACAGCCGAGTTGGGGCAGTATCGCAGAGCGACTGGAGGCCTTCAAGCTGC
>JBFWUB010000052.1:0-3950 GCA_050247515.1 Ramlibacter sp.
TCTTCGAGATTGAACGCGTAGAACAACGGCGCTTGACCTGCGCCTTGGCTTCCCATCATGGCCCACCCCCTCGAGTTGGTCGTGGCGCAAATCTAGGCGGTCAGGGGGAGTTTTTCAACACAATAGGCCGAAAGCAGCCTAAATCTCTGTCTGTTCTGAAATCTCGAGTGCGTCGTCCACCTCGATGCCAAGATACCTCACGGTGCTTTCAAGCTTCGTGTGACCGAGCAAAAGTTGAACCGCCCGGATGTTCTTGGTGCGCTTGCAAATCAACGTCGCTTTCGTGCGCCGGAGCGAATGCGTACCGTATCTGCTCTGGTCTAACCCGATGCAGCGAGCCCAACCTTTCACGATGCGACTGTACTGACGCACCGACAGGTGATGCTCCTTGCCCCGGCCCGGGAAGAGGAAGCTAGTGGAGCGAAGATCACAACGCGCCACCCAGGCAGCGATCGACTCGCGCGCTGCCTCGGTGATCTCGAATTGCACTGGCCGCTGCGTCTTGCGCTGCATGACGATCGCGCGGTTGGAGACCACGGCGCCTTGGTAGACGTCCCGAACTCGCAACGAAACCAGGTCGCAGCCGCGCAGCTTGCTATCGATAGCCAGGTTGAGCAAGGCCAGGTCACGGGCCTTACCCGCAAGTTGAAGGCGGATTCGGAGTGACCAGATTTCCTTGGGCTTCAGAGGCGGCTTCTGGCCTAGTAGTCTTCCACGGTTCCAGGCGGATCTATGCATGGTGAGTGCCCTCGAAGAGGGGCTCACCGTGCCTCAACCGCCGCAGTAGGATCTTGGCCGCCTGAGCCCCTCCGAGTCAGTCGACCTTCGCGCCCGAAGCCTTCACTGCCTTCGACCACTTGGCGCGCTCCGCCGCCAGGAACGCGCCGAATTGCTCGGGCGTTCCGGGCCGCGGATCGACACCTCGCTCGGCCAGACTGGCCTTGAGGTCGGGCATTTGTAGCGCGCGGTTGACCTCAACGTTGAGCGTGGCCACGATGGGCTTCGGTGTACCCGCTGGGGCCATCAGGCCGTACATCACGTGGAACACCATGTCCGGGGCGCCCGACTCCACCAGGGTCGGCACCTCAGGCATGGACGCCAGGCGTTTGGCCGAGGTCACGGCCAGCACGCGCAGCTTGCCGGCCTTGATCAGCGGCATGGCCGCTGGAAGTGAGGCGAAGTGCATGTCCACCTGATCGCCCAGCAGTGCCGTCATCACCGGCCCCGCGCCTTTGTAGGGCACATGCAACCAATGCGCGCCCGTGGTGCGCTGCCAGGTTTCGCCGACCAGGTGGCCCACGGTGCCGTTGCCCGAAGAGGCGAACACCAACTGCTTGCCCTGCGAGTACGCGATGCGTGATGCCACGATCAGTGAGGGCAGTGAATTGTACGGCCGGTGCGAAGCCACCACGAGCACAAGCGGCACGGCGCCCACCAGCGCGACAGGCGTCACGTCCTTGACGGGGTCGAACGGGAGCTTGCTGTAGAGGTAGGGATTGATGGTGAGGTTGCTCGATTCGCCCATCACGATGGTGTAGCCGTCGGGTGCGGACTTCGCGGCCAGGTCCATGCCGAGGTTGCCGCCAGCGCCCGCCTTGTTGTCGACGACGAACTGCCATTTCACCAGTTCCGTCAGCTTGGCGGAAATCAGGCGCGAGAGCGCGTCGGTACCGCCGCCGGGCGGGCTGGGGACGACAAGGCGGATCGGCTTGTCGGGCCAGGACTGGGCATACGAGGGCGGCGCCCCCAGGCACAGCGCTGCGATGGCGGCGATGGCGTGGCGCCTGTTTGCAGTTGCGTTTTTCATGGTCACTCCAGGTGTTTAATGTGGGCCAGCGCTGCAAGCGCGGCATCGACAGAGGCTTCATCGATCTGCGAATGGGTCACGAAGCGTACTTTTCTTCCCCTGCTAATCGTCAGCACGCCGCGCTCCTCCAGTGCGCGGTGCAAGGCGGGAGCGTTGTCTGAAAAGCAGTTGACGATGTTGGTCTGCACGGACTGGGCATCGACAAGTGCGGCGTCGATGGCGGCGATGCCGTGCGCAAGACGCTGCGCCAGCGCGTTGTCGCGCTTGTGCACGGTGTAGGGATCCTCGAGCGCCACGATCGCTGGCGCGGCGATCAGGCCGGCTTGCCGCATGCCCCCGCCCAGCATCCTGGCGGCGCGCCTGGCCTCGCGCATGAATCCGCCGTCGCCGGCCAGGATCGCGCCGACCGGACCGCCCAGCCCCTTGCACAGCGCGAACCAGACCGAGTCGGCATGCGCGCACAGCTGCGCGATCGGCACGTCAAGGAACGCGGCCGCATTGAACAGCCGCGCGCCGTCCAGGTGGACCGGGACGCCGGCGGCCCGGGCAACGCCATGGATGGCGGCCATCGTCACCAGGGGCATCACGGTGCCGCCGGCCGCGTTGTGTGTGTTCTCCAGGCAGATCAGGCGTGTCGGGGCCAGTGCCGGGTCGGCAGCGCCCCGGATGGCGGCTTGCACAGCAGCGGCAGTTAGCAGCCCGCGCTCGCTTGGCACGGGCCGTGCCACGGCACCGGCGACCACGGACAGCCCACCGCCTTCGGAGTTGTAGATGTGGGAAGCCTGCTCCACGATCACTTCTGCGCCGCGGCAGCCGTGGGCAATCACCGCGGCCAGGTTGGCCATTGCGCCCGAGGGCAGGAGCAGCGCGTCCTGTTTGCCGGTGATCTCTCGCGCCAGATGTTCCAGCGCATTCACCGTGGGATCGTCGCCCCGTGCGGCGTCGCCCAGCGGTGCGCGCGCGATAGCCTCCATCATCTGCGGTGTCGGTAGCGTCACCGTGTCGCTTCTGAAGTCATGTGTTTGCATGGACCGATGCTAGGCGCGGACTAGAATCAAGAAAAGCGATTTGTTCTCAGACAACAAGTGAGGTTTTCTTATGAATATCGCGACACTGTCCACCCTGGTGGCCGTGCTCGACCGGGGAAGCTTTGCCTCAGCGGCGCAGGAGGTGGGCTGCACCCCCAGCGCGGTGAGCCTGCAGGTCAAGCAGCTGGAGGCCTACTTCGGCCAGCCGCTGTTCGACCGCTCGGCGCGCACGGTCAAGCCCACGCCGTTCGCGCTGGAAGCGGCAGCGGTGGCACGCGACTTCTCGGCCCGTTTCGAGTCCTTGCGCGCCCGCACGCAACTGGGCGTGTCGGGCCGAGTGCGGCTGGGAGCGATCGCCACTGTGCAGGCCAGCACCCTGCCGCATGCCCTGCGCACGGTACGTGACAGGCACCCCGGCCTGGAAGTCAGCGTCTCGCTCAACGACTCCGATGCCCTGCTTGCCGAGCTGAAGGCCGGGCGGATTGACGCCGCCGTGCTGGTGCGCCCGCAGTCGGGAGGCTCGTCGCGGTTGGCTTGGCAGAACCTCGCGCGCCAGCCCTTCGTCATGCTGGTGCCGCCAGGCGTGCAGGGCAACTCCCCGCAGGACCTGTTGCAGCGGCTGGACCTCATCCGCTACGACACCTCGCTCACCGGCGGGCGGATCGCCGCAGGCTATGTGCGTCAGGTGTTTCCAAAGGCGCGCTGCGCGATGGACGTGCGGGGCATCGATGCCATCGTCGCCATGGTGTCCGCCGGCCTGGGCGTGTCCATCGTGCCACAGCCGCGCAAGGCACTGCTGCAGGCACATGGTGTGCGCGAAGTCGGCCTCGGCAGAAAGGGTCCGACACGGCAGATCGCACTGGTGCGGCGCGCGGCTGACATAGACAATCGCAACCTAGAGGCGTTGACGCAAGCAATGGCGATCGCATACGCAACTTAGCCCAAAGACGGGCAGATGCGTATTCAAGACCAAAGGCGATGACCGCTCTCGACCTATTGTGTTGAAAAACTCCCCCTGACCGCCTAGATTTGCGCCACGACCAACTCGAGGGGGTGGGCCATGATGGGAAGCCAAGGCGCAGGTCAAGCGCCGTTGTTCTACGCGTTCAATCTCG
>JBFWUB010000053.1:0-3289 GCA_050247515.1 Ramlibacter sp.
GCGGGCGGCATGCCCGCCAGCGTGGCGAAGGCCACGCCCTGGGGCAGCACCACGATGGCCCCGGTCAGGCCGGCCAGCAGGTCCGCCCGCAGCACGTCCTTCTGCCGCCACTGCGGCAGCCAGCGCAAGAAGGGCAGCGCCGGCGTCACGACACTGCCTGGTAGTAGATATTCTGCGGATGCCGTGCCTGCGCAAAGAAGAACCAGCGTTCCGCCAGCAGGCCTGCCGCCTGAGATCCCAGCGCCAGCAGCCACGCCAGCGCCGAGCCGCTCAGCAGTGCCCAGGCAAGCAGCAGGATCGGCAGTGCGAAGGCCAGCACCTGAAAGCCTGTCCGCGCCATGCGCATTCCGTGTGCCGAAGCCCCATGGAAGAACTCGCGCGTATTGAAGGAGCCTCCCGTCATGCCCATGGACTTCTGCACCACCCGCGCCGCCTGGATGCCGGTCGCCGTCTGGGTGGTGGACTTCGGCTTCAGCCGCGCATTGCGGCGCAGCGACAGCGCGCGGGTGAACCACGCCAGCGCCGTGGCCGCCAGCGCCCAGGGGGCGATGTCGGAGGCGAACCCGGGTTCCCCGGCCATTACCGCCAGCGCGCCGGCGGTGACAAAGCCGGAGGCGAGGCCGAGCGTCGTGTAGTTCACCACCGTGAGCGGATGCGCCCATTCCTGGATGAAGCGGATGCAGGCATAGATCATCGCGGTGCAGTACCACAGGAGCACGGCGCCCACGATCGCCATTCCGGCGAGCCAGTGCGGCGCCACCGCGTCGCGCTGCGCCAGTGTGGCCAGCAGGGCCCAGCCGCCTACCAGCGCGATGAACGCCGGCAGCACGATCACCTCGCGCGACATCCAGGAGGTGCGCCACATCAGCACCGTACGCCAGGCGCGCAGCGGATGCCCCAGATGGAAGAAGGAGGCGACCAGGGCCACCAGCAACATGCCGGTGGCCGCCCAAAGCATGGGGGCGAGCGCCGTAGCCGGCGCGATCCCGGCCAGAGTGGCCAACGCCAGTGCCACCACCATCCCCTGGGCGGCGCCGGCGATCGTGGTGAAAAGGATGATCGAGAGGGCTGGCTTCATCGGGCGTCTTTTTCCATTGCACCGCTGCCTGGCTTGTGCTTGCCGGACGCCGGCTCGCCGTTCAGGAAATCGCCCAGCCGGAAATTCGGCTGCGCCTGCGGCACCGTGCTTAGGGTGATCTGGCGCGGAAGGTAGTGGTTGGCCGGCTGGGTCTCCCACTCAGGCATCAACTGGTAGCCGCCACGCTCGCGGATCGCCTGCGAAACCTCGGAGTCCGGATCCTTGACGTCGCCGAACAGGCGGGCGCCAGTCGGACAGGCCTTCACGCAGGCCGGCTTGCGGTCCTGCGGCGGCAGCAGCTCGTCGTAGATGCGGTCCACACACAGGGTGCACTTGGTCATCACCTTGCGTTCCTCGTCGAACTCACGGGCGCCGTAGGGGCAGGCCCAGCTGCAATATTTGCAGCCGATGCACTTGTCGTAGTCCACCAGCACGATACCGTCGCTCTTGCGCTTGTAGCTGGCACCGGTAGGGCAGACAGGCACGCAGGGTGGGTCCTCGCAGTGCAGGCAGCTCTTGGGGAAGTGGATGGTCTGCGTATCCGGGTAGCTATCGGCCTCGAAGGTCTGGACCCGGTTGAAGAAGGTGCCGGTGGGCCGCTCGCCGTAAGCATTCAGGTCCGTCAGCGGGCCGGCCGCGCCCGAGGTGTTCCACTCCTTGCACGAGGTGACGCAGGCATGGCAGCCGACGCAGACATTCAGGTCGATGACCAGAGCAAGCTGCTTGGCCAGTGTTTCGGGGGCTGGCTGGACTGGGTTGTTCATGGCTTCCTGGGAACGAGGTAGGCAAGCACCTTGCGGGCGCCCCCGAGCACGCCTGGGGCGCTCGGCACGGTTGCAATCTGGGGGAAGGTTTCCGCTGGTTCTTCGGGCGCCGCCGGGCGCAGGTTCACCCGCACGTCGTACCAGCCGGCTTGGCCGGTGACCGGGTCGGAGTTGCTGATGTGTCCACCGGCAAAGGGCAGCTCCTCGGTGATCAGGTGATTGAGCAGGAAGCCCTTGCGCGACTCGTCGGCGGCAGGCGCCAACTGCCAGGCGCCGGAACCCTTGCCGATCGCGTTCCAGGTCCAGACCGTGCCCGGCTCCACCGCATCGCTGTAGCGCAGCATGCAGCGCAGCTCTCCCCAGGCGCTGGTCACCCAGGCCCAGCCGCCGTCCTCGATGCCAGCTTCCTGCGCGGTGCGCGGGTTCACGTACAGGTAGTTGTGGCTGTGGATCTGGCGCAGCCAGGCGTTCTGCGAATCCCAGGAGTGGTACATCGCCATCGGCCGCTGGGTGATCGCCGCCAGGGGGTAGCGGTCGGCGTCGATGCAGGCGGTCTCCAGCGGCGCATACCAGAACGGCAGCGGATCGAAGTAGGTGGCGATGCGCTCGCGCAGGTGCTCCGGCGGCTGGCGGCCCTTGCTCTTGCCCTGCGCGGCCAGCCGGAAGGCCTGCAGCGTGTCCGAGTAGATGGCCAGCTGCACCGGGTCGTTGCGCTGCCGCCAACCCTTGTCCTTGGCGAAGTCCAGGTAAGGCTGGTTCCAGTTGCGCATGTACTGCTGGTCTTCCGGCATGTGGTACTGGAAGACGCAGTTGTTCCTGGCGTACATCTCCCACTGCCGGGGGTTGGGATCGCCACGCAGGTGCTCAGTGCCGTCCTTGCCGCGCCAGCCCATGAGAAAGCCCACGCCCGGCTGGGCCTGGAAGTTGACGACGAAGTCGGGATAGTCCTTGAACTTGCGCGTGCCGTCCTCTCGGGTGAAGGCGGGGAATTTCAGGCGCGAGGCCAGCTCGATCAGCACCTCCTGGAACGGCTTGCAGTTCCCGGTGGGCTCCACCACGGGGACGCGCACGGAATCCACCGGACCGTCGTACTCCGAGATCGGCCGGTCCAGCATGCTCATGACGTCGTGCCGCTCGAGATAGGTAGTGTCCGGCAGCACCAGGTCGGCGAAGGCGACCATCTCGCTCTGGAAGGCATCGCACACCACCAGGAACGGAATCTTGTAGTTGCCGTCCTCCCCGCGCGCGTTGAGCTTCTTGCGCACCTCCATGGTGTTCATGGTGGAGTTCCACGCCATGTTCGCCATGAAGATCAACAGTGTGTCGATCTCGTAGGGGTCACCGCGCACCGCGTTGGTGATGACGTTGTGCATCATCCCGTGGGCCGACAGCGGGTGCTCCCAGGAGAACGCGTGATCGATGCGCAGCGGCGTTCCGTCCTCGTGCA
>JBFWUB010000054.1:0-3286 GCA_050247515.1 Ramlibacter sp.
TGCACGAGGACGGAACGCCGCTGCGCATCGATCACGCGTTCTCCTGGGAGCACCCGCTGTCGGCCCACGGGATGATGCACAACGTCATCACCAACGCGGTGCGCGGTGACCCCTACGAGATCGACACCCTGTTGATCTTCATGGCGAACATGGCGTGGAACTCCACCATGAACACCATGGAGGTGCGCAAGAAGCTCAACGCGCGCGGCGAGGACGGCAACTACAAGATTCCGTTCCTGGTGGTGTGCGATGCCTTCCAGAGCGAGATGGTCGCCTTCGCCGACCTGGTGCTGCCGGACACTACATATCTCGAGCGGCACGACGTCATGAGCATGCTGGACCGGCCGATCTCAGAGTACGACGGTCCGGTGGATTCCGTGCGAGTCCCCGTGGTGGAGCCCACCGGGAACTGCAAGCCGTTCCAGGAGGTGCTGATCGAGCTGGCCTCGCGCCTGAAGTTCCCCGCCTTCACCCAAGAGGACGGCACGCGCAAGTTCAAGGACTATCCCGATTTCGTCGTCAACTTCCAGGCCCAGCCGGGCGTGGGCTTTCTCATGGGCTGGCGCGGCAAAGAGGGCACTGAGCACCTGCGCGGCGATCCCAACCCCCGGCAGTGGGAGATGTACGCCAGGAACAACTGCGTTTTCCAGTACCACATGCCGGAAGACCAGCAGTACATGCGCAACTGGAACCAGCCTTACCTGGACTTCGCCAAGGACAAGGGCTGGCGGCAGCGCAACGACCCGGTGCAGCTGGCCATCTACTCGGACACGCTGCAGGCCTTCCGGCTGGCCGCGCAGGGCAAGAGCAAGGGCCGCCAGCCGCCGGAGCACCTGCGCGAGCGCATCGCCACCTACTTCGATCCGCTGCCGTTCTGGTATGCGCCGCTGGAGACCGCCTGCATCGACGCCGACCGCTACCCCCTGGCGGCGATCACCCAGCGGCCGATGGCGATGTACCACTCCTGGGATTCGCAGAACGCCTGGCTGCGCCAGATCCACAGCCACAACTACCTGTACGTGAACCCGCGCACCGCGCAGGAAGCTGGCATCGAGGACGGCGGCTGGGCCTGGGTGACCAGCGCCTGGGGCGAGCTGCGCTGCATGCTGCGCTACAGCGATGCGGTGGAGCCGGGCACGGTCTGGACTTGGAACGCGATCGGCAAGGGTTCCGGCGCCTGGCAGTTGGCGCCTGCCGCCGACGAGTCACGCAAGGGCTTCCTGCTCAATCACCTGATCACGGAGGAGCTGCCCTTTGCCGGCGGACACATCAGCAACTCCGACCCGGTTACCGGCCAAGCCGGCTGGTACGACGTGCGGGTGAACCTGCGCCCGGCGGCCCCCGAAGAACCAGCGGAAACCTTCCCCCAGATTGCAACCGTGCCGAGCGCCCCAGGCGTGCTCGGCGGCGCCCGCAAGGTGCTTGCCTACCTCGTTCCCAGGAAGCCATGAACCCAGTCCAGCCAGCCCCCGAAACACTGGCCAAGCAGCTCGCTCTGGTCATCGACCTGAATGTCTGCGTCGGCTGCCATGCCTGCGTCACCTCGTGCAAGGAGTGGAACACCTCGGGCGCGGCCGGCCCGCTGACAGACCTGAATGCTTACGGCGAGCGGCCCACCGGCACCTTCTTCAACCGGGTCCAGACCTTCGAGGCCGATAGCTACCCGGACACGCAGACCATCCACTTCCCCAAGAGCTGCCTGCACTGCGAGGACCCACCCTGCGTGCCTGTCTGCCCTACCGGTGCCAGCTACAAGCGCAAGAGCGACGGCATCGTGCTGGTGGACTACGACAAGTGCATCGGCTGCAAATATTGCAGCTGGGCCTGCCCCTACGGCGCCCGTGAGTTCGACGAGGAACGCAAGGTGATGACCAAGTGCACCCTGTGCGTGGACCGCATCTACGACGAGCTGCTGCCGCCGCAGGACCGCAAGCCGGCCTGCGTGAAGGCCTGTCCGACTGGCGCCCGCCTGTTCGGCGACGTCAAGGATCCGGACTCCGAGGTATCGCAGGCGATCCGCGAGCGTGGCGGCTACCAGCTGATGCCTGAGTGGGAGACCCAGCCGGCCAACCACTACCTTCCGCGCCAGGTCACCCGGAGCACGGCGCCGCAGGCGCAGCCGAAGTTCCGGCTGGGCGATTTCCTGAAGGGCGAACCGGCGTCCGGCAAGCACAAGCCAGGCAGCGGTGCGTTGGAAAAAGACGCCCGATGAAGCCAGCCCTCTCGATCATCCTTTTCACCACGATCGCCGGCGCCGCCCAGGGGATGGTGGTGGCACTGGCGTTGGCCACTCTGGCCGGAATGGCGCCCGCCACGGCGCTCGCCCCCCTGCTTTGGGCGGCCACCGGCATGTTGCTGGTGGCCCTGGTCGCCTCCTTCTTCCATCTGGGGCATCCGCTGCGCGCCTGGCGTACGGTGCTGATGTGGCGCACCTCCTGGATGTCGCGCGAGGTGATCGTGCTGCCGGCGTTCATCGCGCTGGTAGGCGGCTGGGCGCTGCTGGCCACACTGGCGCAGCGCGACGCGGTGGCGCCGCACTGGCTCGCCGGAATGGCGATCGTCGGCGCCGTGCTCCTGTGGTACTGCACCGCGATGATCTATGCCTGCATCCGCTTCATCCAGGAATGGGCGCATCCGCTCACGGTGGTGAACTACACGACGCTCGGCCTGGCCTCCGGCTTTGTCACGGCCGGCGCGCTGGCGGTAATGGCGGGGGAACCCGGGTTCGCCTCCGACATCGCCCCCTGGGCGCTGGCGGCCACGGCGCTGGCGTGGTTCACCCGCACGCTGTCGCTGCGCCGCAATGCGCGGCTGAAGCCGAAGTCCACCACCCAGACGGCGACCGGCATCCAGGCGGCGCGGGTGGTGCAGAAGTCCATGGGCATGACCGGCGGCTCCTTCAATACGCGAGAGTTCTTCCATGGGGCTTCGGCACACGCAATGCGCATGGCGCGGACAGGCTTTCAGGTGCTGGCCTTCGCACTGCCGATCCTGCTGCTTGCCTGGGCGCTGCTGAGCGGCTCGGCGCTGGCGTGGCTGCTGGCGCTGGGATCTCAGGCAGCAGGCCTGCTGGCGGAGCGCTGGTTCTTCTTTGCACAGGCACGGCACCCGCAGAACATCTACTACCAGGCAGTGTCGTGACGCCGGCGCTGCCCTTCCTGCGCTGGCTGCCGCAGTGGCGGCAGAAGGACGTGCTGCGGGCGGACCTGCTGGCCGGCCTGACCGGGGCCATCGTGGTGCTGCCCCAGGGCGTGGCCTTCGCCACGCTGGCGGGCATGCCGCCCGC
>JBFWUB010000055.1:0-2842 GCA_050247515.1 Ramlibacter sp.
ACCGTAACGACGGCTGATAACCATCGTGACGGCCTGCCGGCTGGCCTGATCTGGGCCAACAGCCGCGCCATGCTGGAAGACCGCGTCTCCGCCTTGCGCCATGCCAACATCTATGAACGGCACAGCTACCGCCACCTTGTCGGATTGCCCTTCGTGACAACCGGCACGGACACGACGGTCAACGCCGAGACGCCTTTCATGGTGGCACGCATCATGCACGACGGAGTCACCGACTTGTTCTGTACCGGTGTCTACCACGACGTATTTGATATTGCGGGCTACACGCCGCGCCTGCAAAGCCGTATTGTCGTGAGCGACAGCAGTCGCGTCGACACCCTCTTGGCGGTCCCGCTGTAATGACAGTCACTGCGCGTATCGCCTTGCCGGTGGGCGACCCCAACGGCATTGGGCCGGAGATCGCCCTCAGGGCGGCGGCAGCCTACGCCGGCCGCCGCGACGTGCAGCTCACGCTGTTCGGACCAGAGGCCGTGTTGCAGCAGACCGCCGATCGGCTGGGTCTGGCCGCGGTCTTGCAGACGGCGGCCGTCGTGGCGACCGAGGCAGTGGCTGGCGACGGCTACACGCCCGGGCGGGTCTGCGCCGAAGCTGGCGCCGCCATGATCGCCGCCGCGAGCACAGCCATCACGGCGGCGCGGTGCGGCGAGTTCGATGCTGTGGTGGCCGGGCCGCACCATGAAACGGCCGTGCACTTGGCCGGCATTCCGTTCTCCGGCTACCCCTCGCTGGTGGCGCGCGTGTGCGGGCAGTCCGAGGACAGCGTGTTCCTGCTGCTGGTAGGTGGCGGATTGCACATCGTGCACGCCACATTGCACGAAAGCGTGCAGCATGCTCTGGACCGCCTGACGCCCGAGCTGGTGGTCCAAGCCACGCAGGCTGGCGTGCGTGCTATGCAGCGCTTGGGTATGGCCGCGCCGCGCATCGGCTTGTTCGGCATCAATCCGCATGCGGGCGAAAACGGCCTGTTCGGCGACGCGGACGAGCGCATTACCCGTCCAGCCGTCGAACGACTGCGTGCAATGGGGTTGTCGGTAGAAGGGCCTGCCGGTGCCGACGCGCTACTCTCCGAGCGTCGCCACGACCTGTACGTAGCCATGTTGCATGATCAGGGGCACATCCCGGTCAAGCTGCTAAGTCCCAGACGCGCCAGTGCCCTGTCTATCGGCGCTGACGTGATCCTTTCCAGCGTCGGCCACGGCAGCGCGATGGACATCGCTGGCCAGGGGGTGGCCGACGCCCGCGCCATGATCGAAGCCGTTGCGCGGCTTGCTGCTGTGCCGGCGCCTCACTGAATTCCCATGACATACCAGATCAAGATTGAAGGTTCCGATGTGACCTTCCCCTGCGAGCCGGGAGAAACCGTGCTCGATGCTGCCGCTCGCAACGGCATTGAACTGCCTTACTCCTGCCGCAAGGGCGTGTGCGGCAACTGTCGCGGCCAAGTGCTCGCTGGCGAGTTGGCCCCCGGCACCGCTGGCGGCGGCGCCGAAGCTGGTATCCATGGTGCCGACGAGCATCTGTTTTGCCACGCCCAAGCTGCCAGTGACCTGCTTATCCGTCCGCGAAGCTGGCAACGTATCGACCCTGCGGCTCGAAAGACCTTGCCAGGCAAGATCTTTCGTATCACACAGCCGGCCAGCGATGTGACCGTGCTGCAGCTGCGTTTTGCAGCCGGGACACGCGTGAAATTCCGGGCAGGCCAATACCTTGAGGTGCTTCTGCAGGATGGCCAGCGCCGCGCCTTCTCTATGGCCAATGCGCCCCATGAAAACGATGGCGTCCAACTGCACATCCGCCACGTGCCGGGTGGCCATTTCAGTGCCGGCATTCTGCCGACGCTCAAAGCTGGCGATCTGCTGCAGCTCGAACTGCCTCATGGTGATTTTTGGCTGCGCGAGGACAACGAGCGACCGCTCCTCATGGTGGCTGGTGGCACCGGCTTCGCTCCCATCAAGTCGATCATTGACCACATGGTGCGGAATAAGATCCAGCGCCCGACCTCGCTGTACTGGGGCTCCCGCTTGCCCGAAGGTCTGTACGCACAGGACGTGGTCGCGAAATGGCAGAAGGCCTTGCCCGGGTTACGCTACGAAGCGGTGGTCAGCGATGCCGCAGCTGGCGCTTGGTCCGGACGCAGTGGTTTGGTCCACGACGCTGTGATGGCTGACCATTCCGATCTGTCCGCTCACGACGTCTATGCCTGCGGAGCGCCTGCAATGGTGGCCGCGTTGAGGCGTGTTTGCGTTGAGCACTGTGGGCTTCCCGAAGAAAGATTTTTCAGCGACGCGTTTGTTAGTCACGCACCATGATGGGACTCTGGGCGGCTGGTCGTTGTTTACCGTGCTGCTCGCGCTATTGCGTCTCCTGCAGCCTGATTCGATGGGGATTGCGTGTGCCGGACTAAGGTGCTGACCTCCGCTCAATCTGTCGGAATATACCGGGAATTAAGACTCCCCCGGCTTTTTGAGGTCGCTGAATGGCGACCTCTTTTTTTGACGGAGGACCTGCCGATCACTCGGAAGAGCCCATTACGTAGCTCCATCATCTCAGGGGATAAGCCCTCATGAAATCCATACTCTCACTTGGCTTGGCCTCCAGCCACGCGTCGTATTGATCCTCAGGCAGGATCACCACCATTCGCTTCTCATCCTCCGGACGGTGAAACTGATTCATGACCGGATGATTCGTCGCATTGATCGTCAGCATGGCTTCTCAGTAGTTGTAACAATTACTCAGCCTTGAATCAGGTCTCTTGACCTTCGCCTCAAGTGGAGGTGACGCTGGTGTGGCTGCCAATTGGGGCTGCAAAATTGATTGCAATTCA
>JBFWUB010000056.1:0-2523 GCA_050247515.1 Ramlibacter sp.
TGTTGATTTATTTCCAAAGCTGGGCCATTTCGGGACGCATTCACGTTGAAATCTGAGCCACGTTGCCGCTCTATCCTGCTGATTTTTTCAGCACGGGGGAGCAGGAGTGATCAACGTGAGCACATTGAGCAAGTTACGCCGCCTCGTGCTGAGGCAGGACATGTCGGTGCGCGAGGCCAGCAGGCGCCTGGGCATCTCTCGAAACACAGCCACCAAGTGGCTCAAGGACGGGGAGATGGCCGAACCCAGATACCCGCAGCGGGTGTCGGGCCCCAGCATCCTGGATCCGTACAAGGAGCAGTTGAGCCAATGGCTAAAGGCCGATAGCCATCGCAGCAAACGCGATCGGCGCGGGATCAAGGCGATGTTTGAAGCTCTGCGGGCGCAGGGCTACAGCGGCAGCCGAGGGCCGGTCTACGCCTTTGCCCAGCGCTGGCAACAAGAGCAAGGCAACGCTGCGCGTGGTGCGGGGTTCGTGCCGCTGAGCTTCGAGTTGGGCGAGGCGTTCCAGTTCGACTGGAGCTGCGAGTACCTCTTCATCGGCGGGTTGCGCCGCCGCCTGGAGGTGGCACACACCAAGCTGGCGTCCAGCCGCGCCTTCTGCCTGGTGGCGTACTACAGCCAGGCGCACGAGATGCTGTTCGACGCGCACGCACGGGCGTTCGCCCTCTTCGGTGGTGTGCCCCGGCGGGGCATCTACGACAACATGAAGACCGCAGTGGACAAGGTCGGCCAAGGCAAGCAACGCAGCGTCAATGCGCGCTTCGAAGCGATGACCGGACACTACCTGTTCGAGCCGGAGTTCTGCAACCGTGCCGCCGGCTGGGAGAAGGGAGTCGTAGAGAAGAATGTTCAGGACCGGCGCAAGGACATCTGGCGCGAGGCCAACGAGCGGCGCTGGGGATCGCTTGGCGAGCTCAACGACTGGCTGGAGCAGGCCTGTGTGAAGGTCTGGGCTGAGATGAGTCACCCCGAATGGACACAGCTCATGGTGGCCGATGTCTGGCAGGACGAACGTGCTCGCCTCATGCCCAACCCCCGTGCGTTTGATGGCTACGTGGAGCAGCCGGTGCGAGTCTCTGCGACCGCACTCATCCACTTCCAGCGCAACCGCTACAGCGTGCCGTGTGAATGGATTCATGCGGTGGTCAGTCTTCGAGCCTACGCGGATGGCCTGCTGGTGGTCGGCCCTGATGGGCGACAGGTGCGTCTGGCGCGCAGCTTTGAGCGTGATCAGACGCTCTACGACTGGATGCACTACATCGCGCTCATCGAGCGCAAGCCCGGCGCGCTGCGCAACGGCGCACCCTTCAAGACCATGCCCGAACCCCTGCAGGAACTGCAGCGCCAATTGCTGCGCCACAGCGGTGGCGACAGGGTGATGGCGCAGGTGCTCATGGGTGTGAGCCTGCATGGGCTGGAGGCTGTGCTGGTGGCGGTGGAGCTGGCCCTGCAGTCTGGGCGGGTGAGTGCCGAGCACGTGCTCAATGTGCTCTCGCGCCTGAAGGAACAGCGCTTGCCCGAGTCGCCAGCGGCCACCCGGTTGACGCTCAATACACCTCCACTGGCCAACCTGCAACGCTATGACGCACTGCGCAACGTCCAGCCTCATGAGGCGTCACCGGAGTCCGACCATGCATGACGTCATTGATGCCTTCAAGGCGCTGGGCCTTCACGGCATGGCCAGTGCCTGGCCTGAGGTGCTAGGCACCGCCCGCATGAAGTCGCTTGATCATGAGGCCGTGTTGCACCAGCTCATCAAGGCCGAGACCGCTCAGCGCGAGGTGCGCTCCATGGCCTACCAGATGCGCGTGGCGCGGTTCCCATCGCACCGCGATCTCGCCGGCTTTGACTTCGCCCACACGCAACTCGATGAAGCGCTGGTGCGCCAGCTGCACACCCTTCGCTTCGTGGAGTCAGCCCACAACGTGGTGCTGGTCGGTGGCCCCGGCACGGGGAAGACCCACCTGGCCACGAGTCTGGGGATCGAGGCGATCCGCATGCATGGCAAGCGGGTGCGTTTCTTCTCCACAGTAGAGCTGGTCAATGCTCTGGAGCTTGAGAAGACGCAGAACAAGGCCGGGCAGTTGGCACACCGCCTGATGTACGTCGATCTGGTGATCCTGGATGAACTGGGCTACTTGCCGTTCACGCAGTCGGGTGGCGCAATGCTGTTCCACCTGCTCTCCAAACTCTACGAGCGAACGAGCGTGGTGATCACCACCAACCTCACCTTCTCGGAATGGAGCAGCGTCTTTGGCGATGCCAAGATGACCACGGCCTTGCTCGACCGTCTCACGCACCACTGCCACATCGTGGAGACGGGCAACGAGAGCTGGCGATTCAAGCATTCCAGTGCCGCTGGCGCGGCACCGCCAAAGCAACGCAGCAAAGCTCAGAAAGGAGATCGAAAAACAGCAGACCCGATAGACTTATCCACAATCGAGTAAACAAAGAATCCATCAACCCAGTGGCTCAAGCTTCGACGTGATCACTGGCTCAGTTGTGCTGATGAATCAACAA